>CAWHMO010000019.1:0-66071 GCA_963830565.1 uncultured Pseudomonadota bacterium | reverse complement strand
GCTGGTGGATTTTGGGGTTCGTCCGGCCGAGCCGGGGGAGTTCACGCGACGGGCCTTCCTGAACGGTCGTCTCGATCTGCTGGAGGCCGAGGCCGTCGCCGATCTGGTCGCGGCGGAGACATCGGCCCAGCGCGAGCAGGCGCTTCGGCAGCTACGCGGCGAGCTGGGATCGCGCTACAGGGTCTGGACGGAGCGGCTGCGCCGGCTGATGGCCCACCAGGAGGCGTTGATCGACTTCCCCGATGAGGAGCTGCCGGGCGAGATCGAAACGTCGATGACCGATGACATCACTCGCCTAGCGGCGGAGATCGCAGCCGATCTCGCCGACGACCGCCGGGGCGAGCGGGTGCGCGAAGGGTTGGTCTTCGCGGTGATCGGCCCGCCTAACGTGGGCAAGTCCTCCCTGATCAATGTCCTGACAGGGCGCGACGTCGCGATCGTCTCCTCCCAGCCGGGGACCACGCGCGACGCCGTGGAAGCCCGCGTCGTGCTGGGCGGGGTGCCTGTCACCCTGGTGGACACCGCCGGCCTGCGCGAGACCGCGGATCACGTGGAAGCAGAGGGAGTCAGGCGGGCACGCGCGCGAGCGGAGACCGCCGACCTCGTCCTGGCCGTCGAGGCCTGCGGCCAATCGCACGTCGGCGCCGCCGATCGCGTTCTGCGCGTCGCGAACAAGATCGATCTGGGCGGGGCGGTGCCCTCCGATGTCGTGGGTGTGAGTGCATTGACGGGCGCCGGCATGGCCGAATTGCGCGCCCGTCTCGAGGCGGTCGCGGCCGATCTGACCGCCGGCGTCGGCCAGCCGCCGCTCACGCGGGCCAGGCATCGGGCGGCTTTGGGCGAGGCGGACGCTCGTCTGCGGGCCGCGCTGGAGGCGCCGCTTCCCGAGCTGCGGGCCGAGGATCTCCGCTTGGCGCTGCGCGCTATCGGGCGGGTCACGGGCGCGATCGGCGTCGAGGAGATCCTCGACACTTTGTTCAGCGAGTTCTGCATCGGAAAATAGGGTCAGCGGGCGCGCGCGACGGCGCGGCTATGATCCTGGAGCTCCTCGCCGTTGCCGTAATTGCCGGCCGCGAGATCGGCACGCCCGGCCAGCAAAATGCACATGGCTCTCCCGCCTGGGCCGCGTCGACGGCGACGACCGGCGTGGTGCCCATGTGCGAACTCGCGGCCCCGCGGAAGCAGACTGTCCTCCAAAGCGCGCGCCGCTCCCGTCCTCTGTCAGGCAAGCCCAAAGAAGTTGGGCCGCGGCGAAGCTGTGGAGCGCGGGATCCTCGATCCCGGTGATTGGGCGCTCGGAATCCAGAGGCTGTGCCAAGCCGTTCTGGTGCGTAAGCGCCGCCGTGCTATTGGATTCACCCACTTGAAGGCAGGGCAGGCGAAGAGGACTTTCTGTCCGGGCGGCACGCACCGCCATGCGCGATCCGCCACAGCGCGTCTTTAATCGGCAATGGTAAAAATGGGGCAGCCGAAGCGAACCGGCAGGCGCATGGTAACCCCCACTTTCGATATCAGTGGTGCCGGACCGATGGGTCTCGGCAAGGCGATGCAGGAGCAGGGATGGATCATTACGACGTGGTGGTGGTCGGGGGCGGTCACGCCGGCTGCGAGGCGGCCGCCGCGTCGGCGCGCATGGGCGCTCGGACGCTGTTGCTGACGCATCGACTGGAGACCATCGGGGAGATGTCGTGCAATCCCGCGATTGGCGGGATCGGCAAGGGTCATCTTGTGCGCGAGATCGATGCGCTGGATGGCCTGATGGGCCGCGCAGCCGATCTGGCCGGAATTCACTTCAAGGTCTTGAACCGTCGGAAGGGGCCTGCCGTCCGCGGGCCACGCGCTCAGGCCGATCGTGGACTATACCGCCGCGCCATCCGGCATTTGCTGGACGAGCAGCCCGGCCTCGATATTCGGGCCGGATCCGTGGAAGATCTGCAGCTGGGCGCGAACGGGCGGCTGGCGGCGGTGCTGTGTGCGGACGGAACGCGCGTGCCGTGCGCTTCTGCAGTCCTGACAGCCGGCACCTTTCTTCGCGGGGTGATCCATGTCGGAGACCGGCAGAGTCCGGCGGGCCGAGTGGGCGAGGCGCCCTCTCTCGGGCTGGCGGCCACCCTGTGCCGGCTCGGCCTGTCGACCGGGCGGCTGAAAACCGGAACGCCACCCCGGCTCGACCGACGCAGTATCGACTGGAGTGGACTCGAGGCGGAGTACGGCGATGATCCGCCCGAGGCATTCAGCGTGATGACGGCACGCATCCCGGCTCGGCAGGTTCCGTGCTATTCCACCGCTACGACGCCGGCGACCCACGCCATTGTCCGTGAGAACCTGCATCGCTCCGCCGTCTATGGCGGACAAATCTCGGGGCGTGGCCCACGCTACTGTCCTTCGCTCGAAGACAAAATAACGCGCTTCGCGGGGCGAGAGCGGCACCTTATCTTTCTTGAGCCGGAGGGGCTGGACGACGAGGTGATCTATCCCAATGGGATCTCCATGAGCCTACCCGAAGAAGTGCAAGCGAAGGTGCTCCGCACCATTCCTGGTCTCGAGCAAGTCCGCATGATTCGCCCGGGGTATGCGGTCGAATACGATTTCGTCGATCCCCGCGGCCTTTCGGCGGCATTGGAGGTTCGGACGGTGCCGGGCCTGTTTCTCGCAGGACAGGTGAACGGAACGACCGGCTATGAGGAGGCGGCGGCGCAGGGGGTGCTTGCGGGGGTCAACGCTGCTAGGCGGGCTGGGGGCCCAGGCTCTGTAACGCTCGATCGGAGTGTCGCCTACCTGGGTGTCCTGGTGGACGATCTAACGGCACGGGGTGTCACCGAGCCGTACCGTATGTTCACCTCCCGCGCAGAGTTTCGGCTGAGCCTGCGGGCGGACAACGCCGATCTTCGCCTGACGCGGACCGGAATGGCCTGGGGATGCGTCGGCGCTGCCCGGGCGCGCCAGTTCATCTCCCATGAGCGCGGCGCGGCGGAAGCGATCCGGCGTGCGAGATCCGACGGAGGCTACCCGAGTGAACTGCGACGGTGCGGGATCACGGTGCGTGCCGACGGAAGCTGGCGATCCGTCTTCGACCTGCTGGGTTCCGCCCCTGAAGCGACACAGGCTGGCTTCCCCTGGATTGCCGAGTTGCCGCCGCGGGTGCGGGAGCAGCTTAGGGTCGAGGCACTCTATGCTTCCTATCTGCCTCGTCAGGAGGCTGACATTGAGAGTTTTCGCCGCGAGGAGGGCATTTCGCTGACCGGCTTGGATTTTTCTGAGATCGCCGGCCTGTCGGCCGAGTTGCGTCAGCGGCTCGCCGTGCTGCGGCCGGTATCCCTGGGTGCGGCGGCGCGGCTGGAGGGCGTCACTCCGGCAGCGCTGGGGGCGCTTCTAGGCCATCTGCGGCGAGGCCGGGCAGTCCCGGATCAATCGACATTGAGTGCTTCACGTGAAACACTCGGCTCAACGTGACGCACTCGAGGTGTTCGTCGCGCTCCTGCTGCGCTGGAACCAAAGCATCAATCTTGTCTCCCGCAAGGACGAGCCGCATCTCTGGCGCCGGCACATCCTGGATTCGCTGCAATTGGTGGCGTTGCTGCCGCCGACTGTCGAGCGCGGCATCGACCTTGGCTCTGGCGCGGGCTTTCCAGGCCTGATCCTGGCCTTTGTGACCGAAACCCCCTTCGATCTAATCGAAGCGGATCAGCGCAAGGCGGCATTCCTGCGTGAAGCTGCCCGGATACTCCGCGCGCCGGTACGGGTTCACGCCACGCGGATCGAATCGACGGGTCTTCCTCCCGCATCGCTCGTCACCGCGCGAGGGCTCGCCGGCCTGCCCCGCCTGCTGGAACTGGCAGCTCCAAAGCTCTCCGGGGACGGCATCTGCCTGTTTCCCAAAGGCGCGGCAAGCCATGCCGAATTGACGGAAGCGCGCCGCGAATGGCACATGAGAATCGAACAGATTCCCAGCCGCATCGCGCCGGGCGCTGTCATCTACAGAGTGAGTGAGCTCCGCCGTGTCCCACCTCTCGCCTGAACCTTGCGGCGCGCCGCGACAGACACCGCGCATCATCGCGGTTGCCAACCAGAAGGGCGGGGTCGGGAAGACGACGACCGTGGTCAATCTCGCCACAGCCCTCGCCGCGGCTGGGGAGTCCGTGCTCGTCATCGACCTGGATCCCCAAGGGAACGCCTCGACCGGCCTGGGCGTCACTCAGGAAGAGCGCACCATCGGCAGTTACTGCGTGCTGGTCCTGCACGCCCCTCCTCGCGACGCGGTACGTCCGACATGTATTCCCAATCTGTCGATCATCGTGGCCGAGCCCGATCTCGCGGGCGCCGAGGTCGAGCTGGTCGGATTTGACCGGCGCGAATACCGGCTGGCCGACGCCCTGGCGCCTCTACGCAGCGCCGCAAACCCCTTCGGGTTCGTGCTGATCGACTGCCCGCCAAGCCTGGGAATGCTGACATTGAACGCGCTCGTTGCCGCAGACGCGGTTCTCGTGCCTCTCCAGTGCGAGTACTATGCCCTTGAAGGGATCAGCGGACTGATGCGCACGATCGAGGCTGTCCGGCGCACGCTCAACCCCGAACTCCGGCTCCAGGGCATCGTGCTGACGATGTTCGATCGGCGCAACACGCTCTCGACCCTGATCGCCGATGACGCGCGTGGCTATTTCGGCGCTGCCGTGTACGAGACAGTTATTCCGCGGAACGTCCGGATCACCGAGGCGCCGAGTCACGGCAAACCTGTTCTGCTCTACGATTTCCGCTCTGCTGGATCGCAGGCATACGTGCAGCTCGCAGGGGAGGTGCTGCGACGGGAACGAGCCGCGGAACCGATCGACCGCGCCAGGACCGAGACGCCAGCATGACAGCGCGTGAATCTGGCCCGCGGCTCGGGCGAGGGCTCGCCGCCCTTCTCGGGGAGGGGTCGCAGACAGTGCGCTCGGCAGGGGAGGGGGTTCGGGACGCCGTTCGGGCTCTGCCCCTAGACCTCCTGGAGCCGGGTCCGTTTCAGCCGCGTGGTGCAATGGACGAAGCCGGACTGACGGAGCTGGCCGATTCGATCCGTGCCCGCGGCATCCTACAACCGTTACTGGCTAGGCCGCATCCGGCAGTTCCGGGTCGCTTCCAGATCATTGCCGGCGAACGAAGGTGGCGTGCTGCGGCCCTGGCCGGACTGCATGATGCACCGGCCCTGGTGCGCGATTTCGCCGACGCAGATGCCTTGGCCGCGGCTCTCGTGGAGAACCTTCAGCGCCAGGACCTCAACGCACTTGAGGAGGCCGAGGGATATAATCGGCTGATCGAGGAGTTCGGACTGACTCAGGAACAGCTCGCTCAGGCGGTCGGCAAATCGCGCGCCCACGTCAGCAACATGCTTCGTCTTTTGAACCTGCCCAGAACCGTCAAGTCGGCCTTGCGGGCCGGGACCGTGACCGCCGGTCACGCCCGGGCTTTGTTGACCCATCCGGCTCCAGAGCAAGCGCTGGATGTGGTCATCGCCAACGATCTTTCGGTGCGCGCGACCGAGGCCCTGGCGTCCGAGCTGCGACGCCCGGATCGCGCCCCGCAGCCACGCGACCCGAACATACTTGCCATGGAGCGGGAGTTGTCAGGGCTTCTCGGCTTGAAAATCGAAATCGCGGGATCCTACGGGCGAGGCGTTGTCCGCATCGTCTATGCCAGTCCCGACCAGCTCGAAGGCGTCCTGACGAGGCTGCGCTCCATCTGAACGGCTGGGTGGGGCTCTGACCAGGTTCGGGAACTGAAGGCCGGCCGCTGATCTGAGCTCAAGCTGAACATTTCTGGTTGGAAGTCGACAAGGGCCTCGCCGGCGGTGCCTCAGATATGCCTGAGCCTGACCAAGGTGATCGCGAAGAACAACGCCGCCAGTCCGAGCAGCACAATCAACATCGCCCAGTTCCGGGCACGTCGACGGCGGTCGCGTTCCTGATTTCCTGGAAGCACGACCCTAGGCCAGAAGGTGGTCAACGGCCAAGGCGGCAAACAACGCGAATAGATAGACAACCGAGAACTTGAATCCCGCCTTGGCTGGCGCGTCACCGCTCAGGCTGATGCCTAGGGCATCCTGTCGGTCGCGTAGTAT
This sequence comes from uncultured Pseudomonadota bacterium, assembly GCA_963830565.1. Lineage (GTDB taxonomy): Bacteria > Pseudomonadota > Alphaproteobacteria > Acetobacterales > Acetobacteraceae > DATFDN01. The sequence continues at coordinate 59,977 of CAWHMO010000019.1, read as the reverse complement.
GCGCCCTGCATGGACCAGAAAGCCGCCTCCGAGCACGATCGCCGCCAGCAAGTAGAGCCGTCCGGAAAATCCAATGACCCACGGAGCGAGCGACACGGGCACGAGCAGCACCGTGTAAAGCAGGATCTGTCGCCTGGTCGCGCGTGCGCCAGCTGTCACCGGCAGCATGGGGATGTTCGCGCGCCGATAATCGTCATTCGCCCACAGCGCGAGCGACCAGAAATGCGGCGGAGTCCAGAAGAAGATGATGGCGAACAGGAGCAATGGCACGAGCTCGACCGAGCCGGTCGCCGCGACCCAGCCGATCACCGGGGGGAAAGCGCCCGCGGCGCCGCCAATGACGATGTTCTGGGGAGTACGGCGCTTCAACCAGATCGTATAGATGAAGACGTAAAACAGGATCGACAGGGTCAGCACCGCCGCCGCAGCGGCGTTGGTGGCGAGGAACATGACCAGGACCGCGCCCGCTGCCAGCACGACACCGTAGCCCAGCGCCGCTTCGGGGGGGATGCGGCCATCGGGGAGTGGGCGCTTGCGGGTCCGGCGCATGAGAGCGTCGATGTCCCTGTCGTACCACATGTTGATGGCGCCACAGGCGCCGGCCGCAACGGCGATGCACAGGACGGCCGTAAAGCCCAGGACTGGGTTGAGGTGTCCTGGCGCAACCAGCAATCCGATCAGTCCGGTGAAGACAACCAGCGACATGACGCGGGGCTTCAGCAGGGCGATCCAGTCCTTCACCTCGGTCTCGTGCTCGCCGAGTTTGGCGAGCGGAAGGGGGGTAGGCTCCCCCCTTCCGTCGCGGCCGAGGCCGGCGGAGCCGGTGAAGTGCGCGCTCACGGGATCCGCGGCAGGGTCTCGAAGGTATGGAACGGCGGGGGAGACGACAGCGTCCATTCCAGCGTCGTCGCACCCTCGCCCCAGTAGTTCGCAGGAACCGGAACACGCGAGGTGAAGGTTCGATACAACACATAGAAGAACACCAGGAACGCGATCCCGCCGATATACGCCCCGATGGAGGAGACGAAGTTCCAACCCCAGAAGGCCTCCGGGTAGTCGGGATAGCGGCGCGGCATTCCGTCAGCGCCTAGGAAGTGCTGCGGGAAAAAGGTCAGGTTCACGCCAATGAAGGTCAACCAGAAATGCACCTTTCCCCAGAACTCCGGATACTGGCGGCCCGACATCTTGCCGATCCAGAAGTAGAAGCCCGCGAAGATTCCGAAGACCGCGCCCAGCGACAGCACGTAATGGAAGTGTGCCACGACGTAGTACGTATTGTGCAGGATCTGGTCGATGCTGGCGTTCGCCACCACCACGCCGGTGACGCCGCCCACGGTGAACACGAAGATGAACCCGAGCGCCCACAGCATGGGGGTCGTGAACTCCAGCGATCCGCCCCACATGGTCGCGATCCAGGAGAAAATCTTGATCCCGGTGGGCACCGCGATGACCATCGTCGCGGCCATGAAGTAGGTACGGGTATCGACATCCATGCCGGAGACGAACATGTGGTGCGCCCACACCACGAAGCCGATGACCCCGATCGCCACCATCGCATAGGCCATGCCGAGATAGCCGAAGATTGCCTTGTGGCTGAATGTTGAGATGACATGGCTCACGATCCCGAAGGCGGGCAGGATCATGATGTAGACCTCGGGGTGGCCGAAGAACCAGAACAGGTGCTGGAACAGCACCGGGTCGCCGCCGCCAGCGGGGTCGAAGAAGGCAGTGCCGAAGTTGCGGTCGCAGATCAGCATGGTGATGGCGCCGGCCAGCACCGGGATCGACAGCAGTAGCAAAAACGCCGTCACGAGCTGTCCCCAGATGAACAGCGGCATCTTGTGCAGCGTCATTCCGGGGGCGCGCATGTTGAAGATGGTGGTGATGAAGTTGATGGAGCCGAGCAGCGAGCTGATGCCCGCCAGGTGCAGCGCGAACAGCGTGAAATCCATGCCCGGTCCGGTCTCATACGTGCTGAGCGAGAGCGGCGGATAGAGCGTCCAGCCGGTGCCGGACTCGCTCATCAGCAGGCCGGTGATGATCAGGCAAAGCGCAGGCGGCAGCAGCCAGAAGCTGATGTTGTTAAGGCGGGGAAATGCCATGTCCGGCGCCCCGATCATCAGGGGAATGAAGTAGTTGCCAAACCCGCCGAATGTCGCCGGCATCACCGCAAAAAAGATCATTACCAGACCGTGGGAGGTGACGATCGTGTTCCACTCCTGACCCGTGCTGACCACGTGGTTGTTCGGAAACATGAGCTGAGCGCGCATGATCTCCGACAGGATGGCGCCGATGGTGGCGCCGACCAGGGCGAAGATGAGATAGAGCGTCCCGATATCCTTGTGGTTGGTGCTGCACAGCCAGCGGATGAAGAACCCCGGCTTGTGCTCGTGGTGATCGTGGCTGTGGTCGTGTGTCGTCACCGACATGACAGTCTCCCTCTGGCGCCGAGACGGCTCAACGCCGCGCCTCCGTAGCACTTGCCAGCCAGACGCCGCCGGATGGAGGCGATACCGGGCCGGCGTCCGCGAACTGCTTCTGCGCCTGCGCGACCCAGGCCTGGAACTCGTCCGGAGTCACGCCGCGCACGGCAATGGGCATCCGGCTGTGGTTGGTCCCGCAGATCTGGTTGCACTCGCCGTAATATACCCCCGGCTGGTCGATGCGCACCCAGGTCTCGATGGTGCGGCCGGGTATCGCGTAGCGTTGCAGGCCCAGCGAGGGGATGAAGAAGCTGTGGATCACGTCGCCGCTGGTCTGCAGCAGGCGAATGTTCTTGCCGACCGGCAGCACCAGTTCGTTGTCGACCGCGAGCAGCCGCAATTGCCCCGGCTTCAGCTTGTCATCCGGGATGATGTAGCTGGAGAAATCAAGGTTCTTCAGGTCAGGGTAGGTATATTCCCAATACCATTGGTGTCCCGTCACCTTTACCGTCATGTCGGGGTGATCGGTCCGGTCCTCGTAGAATACCAGGCGGAACGACGGGATCGCCATCAGGACCAGGATGAGGATGGGTATGACCGTCCAGGCGATCTCGATCGGCGTGTTGTGGCTGAGCGGCGAGGCGACCGGGTGGCGCCGCGCGTCGTAGCGCCAGATCACCCACGCCATCAGGCCGGCGACGAAGGCGGTGATCACGGCGATGATGATGAGAACAAGGTGATTGAGGTCGATGATATCACGCTTGACGGGGCTGAAACCCGCTTGCAGCCCCATCGCCCAAGGCGTCGGCACCTGCGCCAGCGCCGGGGCGCATGCCAGAAAGAGGGAGGCAGAACCCGTCATGGCGGCGGCCCCGAGCCGCCGTGGCACCTGCGTAGGCCGTTTCATGCTTGATCCCGTGCTCGGCGGGCCGAAAGGAGCCCGGCTTGGCCTTTCGGGTAGCCGAGAGGATGCGCGAGATCAAGCGCAGCCCCGGAATGGCCGCGCCTCCGACTGGGTCAGTTCGGCAGGTGAACTAGCGTGAACAGCCCGGCCGGCGGCACCGCGCTCATGCGGGCGCTCGAGCGGTCGTCGGAACCCATGAGATCCTCGACCGCGAAGTCCGGATGCCAGCCGAGCTTCCGGGATGCCGGTGCCATGGCCCTCTCCACCCACCAGCGGGGCCCGCTGCCGGCTCGGAAGTGGCCTACAAACAACAGGTGTCCGCCAGGACGCACCAGACGGCGCATCTCGGCCAGGAGCCGGCGCGGGTGCGGCACCACCGAGGCGACGAACATCGCGACGGCGATATCGAAGCTCAACTCCTCGAACTCGGTTTCCTCAGCGTCCATCTGGCGGAGCTTCTCGACATTGCATAGGCCGAGTTCCTGCACCCGCCTGCGCGCGAGCCCCAGCATCTCCGCGGACAGATCGATGCCGGTAATACGCTTATCCGGCGCGTAGTGCGGCAGCGCCAAGCCGGTGCCGACGCCCACCTCCAAAACGCGCCGGCCTGGCAAGGTGTTCACCGCATGCACGGCCCGACGTCGACCGAAGCCAGACACGCCTCCAAACGTGATGTCGTAGATGCGCGACCAGCGCCGGTAGGCGGCCTGGACAAACTCGACGTCCAGTGTCGACCGGGGTCCGACCCGGTCGGATGGTAGGCTTTGTCCCATGCGCGCCAACTCCCCGCGCGGCTGCCTAGACCCCGGAGTGCATCGGGGCAAGTCCGGTTCCCGGCTGCACCGCGCAGCCGGCCTTGCCGCGCCCCTCGGCCGGACTTATGACCCGGATCGCGATGGGGCGTCGCCAAGTGGTAAGGCAGCGGATTTTGATTCCGCCATGCGGAGGTTCGAATCCTCCCGCCCCAGCCGATCCTTAAGAACTCAAATGCGGCATTCCATACGTATCGGTCAACCCGCCGCAAGCCGCCTGCCAATTCACGCGCGCCGCACGTCCCGGTATTCGCGCCGGACATTTCCATCAGCTCCGGCATCGACGTCTTGGCCGCTTCGCCGGCGTCTATCTTCCATGACTGCCGCCTGTGGCTCTATTGCGTGCGTGGCCGCCTGGGAATAGCCGAAGCCGCGTAGATCGCAGCGTGCAGTGCCCAATTGCCCGCCTTTCCGCCCTGCCCCACACTCACCCGAACACGAACAAGGAAACGGCATGACCAATCGGATCGCGGTCGTCGGCGCCGGTGCCGTCGGCGGCTATGTCGGCGCGGGGCTGGCGGCGCACGGGTACGACGTCACGCTGATCGACCCCTGGCCCGCCCATGTCGAAGCCATCCTGGCCGGCGGAATTCGGTTGTCCGGCATGACCGAGGCCGAGACCCGGACCGTGCGGGTGAACGCGCTGCATCTGACCGAGGTGCAACGGATTGCCCGCGAGGCACCGATCGATATCGCCTTCATCTCGGTGAAGTCGTACGACACCGAGTGGGCGACGATGCTGATCGCGCCATACCTCTCGGCCCGGGGGTTCGTCGTCTCGATGCAGAACTGCGTCAACGAGGAGCGCGTGGCCGGCATCGTCGGCTGGGGCCGCACCGTCGGCTGCGTGGTCAGCGGCGGCCTCGCGCTCGATCTCTACGAACCGGCCCATATCAGGCGCACCATGGCACGCCGCGCGGACCTGCCCTCCCTCTATGTTGGCGAGCCGCACGGGCAGATCACGCCCGCGCGTCGCCGCCCTGGCGCGGATGCTGAACGAGGTGGACACCGCGCACGCCACCGACAATCTCTGGGGCGAGCGCTGGACCAAGCTGTGCGTCAACGGGATGCGCAACGGCGTCTCCGCCGCGACCGGCCTCGGCGGCAACGAGCGCGACAGCCATGACGCGATCCGCCGCGTGTGCATCCGGCTCGGGGCCGAGTCGGTGCGCGTCGGCCAGGCGCTTGGCTTCCGGCTGGGCAAGGTCGGCGCGCTCGATCCCGAACAGCTCGCGCGTGCCGGGGAGGGCGAGCCGGCCGCTTTGGCCGAAATCGAGCGCCTCATGCTGGCCGGCACGCGCGGCGAGGCACGCAGCGATCTCCAGCGCCCTTCGATGGCACAGGACATGGCCAAGGGCCGGCGCACCGAGATCGAGTTCATGAACGGCTACATCGCCGCCAAAGGGGCGGAGGCGGGCGTGCCCGCGCCTACCCACGCCCGCCTGACCGAGGTCGTGAAGCAGGTCGAACGCGGGGAACTCGCGCCCAGCCCCGCGAATGTGCTCTGGAACTGAAGGCCCGCCTGCTTAGATCACGGGTTTGTGCCTGTCGCGGAGCAAGCCCGAATGAGTGACCTGGATGTAGTGGTGATCGGCGCCGGTGCCGCCGGGCTGGCCGCCGCCCGCGCCCTGGTTGCTCAGGGCCGCAGCGTGGCGGTGCTGGAGGCAAGCGGGCGCATCGGCGGGCGGGCCTGGACCACCCATCCGCCTGAGCTCGGCGGTGTCTGGTTCGACATGGGCGCGATCTGGCTACACGCGGCCGAGCGCAATCCCCTGGTTCCGCTGGCGCGGGCGGCGGGCGACCCGCTGCTCGATGCCGCCGAGATAAGATGCAAGCGCACCTTCATCGGCGCCCGCCCGGCGAGCGAGGCCGAGTACGCCGAATACGACGACGCGTGGCGTCGGTTCGAGGAGGCCGCCGATCGCCTCCTGGACGGCCCCGACGACGTGCCGCTGGCCGCGGTCGCGCGAACCCTGCCGGACGATCCATGGGCGGCGACGATCGAAGCGTGGGAAGGTCCGGTGATCTGCGCCGTTGATGCCGACCGCTATAGCCTGCGGGATTGGCGGCGGAACGCGCTCTGGGGTTCGAACCTGGTGCCCGAGGGGGGCATCGGCGCCTTCATTGCCCGCCGGCTCGGCGCCGGGCTGGATATCAGGCTGAACACGCCGGCCATCGGCATCGACTGGTCCGGATCGCGCCTCGTGCAGATCGAGACCCGGCAGGGGACCGTGCGGGCCAGCGCCTGCATCGTGACGGCCTCGACCGGCGTGCTCGCCGCCGGCGGGATCCGGTTCAGCCCGGCCCTGCCCTCGCAGGTGCGGGAAGCCCTTGCGGCCTTGCCGATGGGACTTGCGGTCAAGGTCGCGCTCCGCGCCACCGGGCCGGACCGCCTCGACCTGCCGACGCATTGTTCGCTCGACCGGCGGGTGGAGCGTGCGGGCGAGCCATTCATGATCTTCCAGTGCTGGCCCTATGGCCGTGACTACGTGCAAGGCTGGATCGGCGGCTCGCCCGCCTGGGAGCTTGCGCGCCTGGGCGACGCGGCGGCCGCCGACTTCGCGCTGGCGGAGCTGCGCCGCCTGTTCGGCGCGCGCGCCGAGACGCTGTTCGCGGGCGGCGCACGGCTGGTGACGCATTGGGACGCCGAGCCCTGGGCGCGCGGGGCCTACGCCTACGTCATGCCGGGACAGGCGGGCGCCCGCGCCGCATTGGCCGAGCCGCTGGCCGATGGCCGACTGGTGTTCGCCGGCGAAGCCTGTCACGACGGGCTTGCCGGTACCGTAGGCGGCGCGTGGCTGTCGGGCGAGGCCGCCGCGCAACTGGCGCGAGTGACCGGGTGATGCCCACGCTCGCCTTCTGGCAACGCCGCGTCCCGGTGGTGGAACTGCACGGGCTGATCGCCGGGCGGGCCGGGTTGCTGAACCTGCGCGGCGCCGGGCCGCTGATCGATCGCGCCTTCGCCGCCGCGCGGGGGCGCGCGGTCGTTCTCGACATCGACAGCCCTGGCGGCTCGCCCGTGCAGTCCGATCTGATCGCCGCGCTGATCCGCCGCCGCGCCGAGAAGACCGGCGTCGCGGTCCACGCCGTGATCCAGGAGGTCGGCGCCTCCGGCGGCTACTGGATCGCCTGCGCGGCGGACCGGATCTGGGCCAACCCGATGAGCATCGTCGGTTCGATCGGCGTTCGCGGCGGCGGCTTCGGGTTCCCCGCCCTGCTCGCCCGGCTCGGCGTCGAGCGCCGCCTCTACACGTCGGGTACCAACAAGGCGCGTCTAGACCCGTTCCTGCCGGAGCGGCCCGAGGATGTGGCCTTCACCCAGGGCCTGCTCGATGACCTGCACGCGCGGTTCAAGACCTGGGTGCGCGACCGTCGCGCGGGGCGTCTCACGAGCGATCCATCCGTGTTCGACGGCAGCTTCATGCTCGGCGACCACGCCCTGGCACTTGGACTGATCGATGGCTTCGGCGATGTTGGCAGCGTGATCCGCGAGTTGGCGGGCGAGAAGGCCAGGCCGCGCGTGTTCCGCCCACGTCCGCGCGGCCTGCTGCGACGGCTGCCTGGGCTCGGGGCCGAGGCGCTGCTCGACGCGATCGAGGAGCGGCGCTGGCGGATCGACCTTCTGGGCTGAGCCACGCCGTTCACCAAGCCCAAATCTTTTCCATCGAAAATTAGGCAGTAATGCGACACGATCTTGCCATCGGAGTCGATCGCGGGTAAGGGCTTAGCCGCGAATCCTGACCAACTCGATGAGCGGCGGCCATGTCGGTCGTCGTGCCGCCCGGCCGTTCCCGCGGCCCCCCGCTTGACGGAGGTTCACGACCGGATGCCTCGCCCCTCCCGCACCGATCGCGCCGCGTTGACAGCATTCCTGCGCGCGGCCAGCAGCGCCGCGATGCTCGCGCTCGTCGCCGCCTGCGCCACGCAATCCCCCCAGACCAGCGCGCCGCAGCAGGCAGCGGTCTATGCGGCACACGCGCGGGGCAACTACGTGCCGCCCGGGCCGGCAGAGGACCCGTGGGGCCCGTACATCGAGGAGGCAGCCGCCCGGTTCGATGTCCCCGCGACCTGGGTTCGCGCGCTCATGCACGTCGAGTCGGGCGGCCAGGAGTATCAGGACGGCCAGCTCACCACCTCGCCCAAGGGCGCGATGGGGCTGATGCAGGTGATGCCCGCGACCTATGAGGAGCTGCGCGACCGCTATGCGCTCGGCTCCGACCCGTTCGACCCGCACGACAACATCATCGCCGGCGTCGCTTACATGCGGGAGCTCTACGACATCTATGGCGCGCCCGCGTTCCTGGCCGCCTACAACGGCGGGCCGAACCGGCTCGACGACTATCTGAGCAACCAGCGCCCATTGCCCGAGGAGACGCGGCACTACGTCGCAATGATCGGCCCGGCGCTGGAAGGTGCCTACCCGCTGCGGCGTTCGCCCGCCGAGGCGTACGCGATGAACGACCTGCCGCTCGATATCCGGCCGGGACTCCGCTACGGCGGGCGGGCCATCATGGTAGCCTCGGCCAATCGGCGCGCTCCGGCGCGGCATGGCTCGGCACGTCACGCGGTCGAAATTGCGCGGCTGAGCCCGGCTCCGCATGCCGAGCACGGCGCCCCCGTTACCCGCGTCGCCCTGCTGATGCCGCCGCCGATGCCGCCGGGCGAGCCGGCGCGGTATCATCGCGGCTTTCATCTGATCGCGCGAGCCGAGGCCGCCTCGGCCCCATTGCACGCGGGTGGCGCGAACTGGGGCATCCAGGTCGGTGCCTATGCCAGCGAGACCCAGGCGGAGCACGCGATGGGCGCAGCGAAGGCGGGAGCCCACGGCACGCTCGGAGGCTCCCGTCCGGCACTCGCCAGCGTCCACCAGGGCCACGGGTTGCTGTGGCGCGCGCGCCTCACCGGCCTTTCGCATGACGCGGCGGTGCATGCGTGCCAGAAGCTGGCGCATGGCCATGGCGGCTGCATCGTGGTCTCGCCCGCGTCGCAGTCCTGAGCCGGGGCGGGCGGGTAGCGTTTCCCGCCCGAGCGCCTAAACTGGGGGTTCAGGACCAAAGCCGTCGCCGGTCAATCCCGGGCGGCTATCCCGCGCCATCCCGGAGGCCGTTGCATGACAAAGTTCGGCGTTGCCCAATCCGTTCGCCGCGTGGAGGACCCGCGGCTGCTGCTCGGGCGCGGGCGCTACACCGACGACATCAAGCTGGCGGGCATGCTGCACGGATACGTCCTGCGCAGTCCGCACGCGGCGGCGGGGGTGCGGCGGATGGATGCCTCCACGGCGGCGGCGATGCCGGGGGTGCGCGCGATCTATACCTCGGCGGAGCTGAAGGCCGACGGCATCGGCCCGCTGCCCTGTGCGGTGGCGTTGAACAACCGCGACGGCTCGAACATGGCGGCCCCGCCGCATCCGGTGCTGGCCGACGGCGCCGTGCGCCATGTCGGCGATCCGGTCGCCTTCGTCGTTGCCGACACGTTGCAGGCCGCGCGCGACGCCGCCGAGGCGGTCGAGATCGACTTCGACGTGTTGCCCGCCATCACCGAGCCTTGCCCACGCGACGGACCCCGGCGCGGCGCTGGTCTGGCCCGACGTGGCGCGCAACCAGGTGTTCGACTGGGAGATCGGGGACAAGGCAAAGACGGACGCGCTGTTCGCCCAGGCCGCCCATGTCACGCGGGTGAACGTGGTGAACAACCGCATCGTCGTCTCCTCGATGGAGGCGCGGGCCGCGATCGGCGATTACGATCACCGAGGCAGGCCGGTGGACGCTGTATGCCAACACCCAGGGCGGCTGGCTGATCAAGGATCTGATCACCGGCGTGTTCGGGGCTGGCGGCGAGAAGTTCCGCGTGGTCACGCCCGATGTCGGCGGTGGTTTCGGCATGAAGCTGTTCCTGTACGCCGAGCATGTGCTGACGTGCTACGCGGCCCGCAAGCTCGGCCGCGCCCGTGAAGTGGGCGGCCGATCGCGGCGAGGCGTTCCTGTGCGACACCCAGGGCCGCGATAACGTCACGACAGGCGAGCTGGCGATCGACAAGGACGGCAAGTTCCTGGCGCTGCGCACGCGCAACCTCGCCAACATGGGCGCCTATCTCTCGAATTTCGGCCCGTACATCCCGACCCTGGCCGGAACCGGCGTGCTCGCGAGCGTGTATGGATTCCAGGCGGTGTATGCGAACGTGATCGGGGTTTTCACCAACACCGTCCCGGTGGACGCCTATCGCGGGGCTGGCCGGCCCGAGAGCAATTATCTCGTCGAGCGCGTGATCGACACGGCCGCGCGAGAGCTGAATATCGACCGCGCGGAGCTGAGGCGGCGCAACATGGTCCCGCCCTCGGCGATGCCGCATGCGACCCCGGTGGGCAAGACCTACGACAGCGGCGATTTCCGGACCGTCCTGGACACCGCGCTGGCGCGCATCGATTGGGCGGGTTTCCCGGCCCGCCGCGCCGAGGCGGCAAAGCGGGGCGGCGCCGTGGCCTGGGCTTCTCCTACTACCTCGAGGCCACCGGCGGCAGCGCCGAGCGAGCGCGCCGAGATCCGCTTCGCGGAAGGCGGCTTCGTCGATGTGCTCGTCGGCACCCAGTCCAACGGCCAGGGGCATGAGACCGCCTATGTCCAGCTCGTCTCGACCCGGCTTGGCGTGGACGGCGAGAAGATCCGCATCCGCCAGGGCGACACCGACACGATCCCTACGGGCGGCGGCACAGGCGGGGCGCGCAGCCTCTACTCCGAGGGGCAGGCGATCTATGTCACTACCGACAGCGTGATCGAGAAGGGCCGGCGAGCAGCGGCGGACGTGCTGGAGGCGGCGGCCGGCGACATCGGCTTCGCCGACGGGCGCTTCAGCATCGTCGGAACCGATCGCGGCATCGATATCCTCGATCTTGCGGAAACCCAGCGCGTGAAGGCGGCGCGGGGAGAGGCGGCAGTCTCGCTCGACGCCGCCGAAGTGGCGGAGATCAAGGCGCACACCTTCCCGAACGGATGCCACATGGCCGAGGTGGAGATCGACCCCGACACCGGACATGTTCAGGTCGTCCGCTACCTCGTGTGCGACGACGTCGGCCGGGCGGTGAACCCGATGATCGTGCGCGGCCAGGTGCATGGCGGCGTCGCTCAGGGATTTGGCCAGGCGGTGCTGGAGCGCACGGTCTATGATCCGAGCTCCGGCCAGCTTTTGTCCGGAAGCTTCATGGACTACGCGCTGCCACGCGCCTCCGACCTGCCCGACATCGAGGTGGAGTTCCTGGAGATACCCTGCGCCACCAACCCGCTCGGCGTGAAGGGCGCGGGCGAGGCAGGCGCCGTGGGAAGCCCCCCGGCGGTGATGAACGCCATCCTGGACGCCTTGGCCCCAGACGGCGTGACCCATCTCGATATGCCCGCGACGCCGGAGACGGTCTGGCAGGCATTGCAGCGGCGGGCGGCGTAGGCGCCGCCGCCTCTCATTCTCCGAAGGCCGCCCGGAAGATCAGCCGGCGGGCGACAGGACGTGGATGACCCGGCTGGCGAGCATGTCCTTGGTCTTGGCCCCGTAGGCCTGCATGTGCGGCGCGCGGGCATGCGCGGCCAACGCCTCGGGGCTCTCCCATTTTCGAGGACGACGAAGGTGTCCGGGCCGAATTTCGTCTGGAAGCCGCCCATGCCCTCGGCGTCCACGGCCGGTCCGTATTCGATACAGCCCTGCTCGGCGTGAACGGCCGGCATGTTGGCGCGGAACGCCTCCAGGACGGCATCGCGCTGGCCTGGCTTCGCGGTGAGGATGGCGACGACGTGGATCATGGTTCCTCCTTGGTGTTCAGTGCGCGAAACGGCGCACGCGGCCGGCGGTCATCCCGCCATCGATGACGAGCTCCGAGCCGGTCATGTGACGGGCAGCATCGGAGGCAAGGAACAGCACACCATTGGCGATATCCTCCGGCTGGCCCGCCTCGCCGATCGGCACCTGTTCCGCGGCGATCGCGTTAGGGTCGAACTTGGCGTTGCTGCTCATGGGCAGCTTGTCCCAGATCGGGGTGTCGATCACGCCGGGATGCACCGAATTCACCCGCACGCGGTTGTTTGCCTGCGCGCATTCCAGTGCCGCCGACTTGGCGAACAGCCGCACGGCGCCCTTGGTGGCGCTGTACCCGGCGAGCCCGGCGGAGCCGCGCAGCCCGGCCACCGAGGACATGATGATGATGGACCCGCCCCCGGCGCGCGCCATCGCGGGGATGGCGTGCTTCACCGACAGGAACACCCCGTCCACGTTGACCGCCATCTGCCGGCGCCAGTCGGCGAGGCTCATCTCCACGATCGTCCCCATGATGCCGATGCCGGCATTGGCGACCAGCACGTGAAGCCCGCCGAACCGCTCCTCCGCCAGCTGGATCACCGCCGGCCAGCCAGCCTCGTCGGTCACGTCGTGGCGCAGGAATAGCCCGCCGATCTCGGCGGCCAATCCCTCGCCTGACGGGTCGAAATCGGTGATCAGCACCCGCGCGCCCTCGCGCGCCAAGGTCCGGGCACAGGCCGCCCCTATACCCGACGCCCCGCCGGTGACGATCGCGGCCTTGCCGTCCACCTGCCCCATCGCGCCCTCCCCGGAATACCGGCATTTGGCGGCATTCGCGGACGAAGGGCAAGCTGAGGCGTTTGGCGCCTGAGGCATTGTTACGGGAGCCTGTCGCGTGTCCGCGCCCATCATCGCGTGTCCGCATTGCGCCACCATCCAGGCCATGCCGCCCCCGCCCGAGCGGGGCCGCATTACCTGCATGCGCTGCGCCGACGTGCTGGAGCGCACGACCGGGCGCAGCGTCAAGAGCGCGCTCGCCTGCGCCCTGACGACGTTGCTGCTGCTTTTGCCGGCCAACACGATGACGTTGCTGACGGTCCGTGCGCCCGCCGGATTGGTCTCAAGCGTCCACCTGTTCTCAGGAGTGCAAACCGTCTGGGCCCAGGGTTGGCCGTTGATGGCCCTGATCTGTGCGCTCGAGGGTGTCATTCTGCCGTTTGCACGTTTCGGGCTGCTGACGGCCGTGCTCCTCGCGGTCAATCGCGGCCGCCATTACGTCTGGATGGGGCCGACCTTTCGCTACGCCGAAATGCTCGATGCCTGGGCGATGGCGGACGTGATGCTGCTGGGTGCCACGATCGGCTGGGGGCGCGTGGAGGCGCTGATCCCGGTGCGGATCGATGCCGGCGGCTGGTGCCTGGTCGGCGCCGGCTTCATGACCATGCTGACCCGCGCCTGTCTGGACAAGCGAGCGGTCTGGCGCCGGATCGCGCCGCCGCGCATGGACGCGGGGGCGGACGGTATCGGCTGCACGACATGCGACCTGGTCCTGCCGGCCCAACTCATCGGCGGGCGCTGCCCGCGTTGCTGGGCCCGCCTGCATCGGCGCAAGCCGCGCTCGGTACTCTATTGCCGTGCCCTGGTCATCGCGGGCTGGGCGCTGCTGCCGATATCGAACTATTTCCCCATGAGCGCCTTCTACGAGTTCGGCGTGCCCCACCCGCACACCATCTTCGCCGGAATCATGTTGCTGTTCGACAACGGCTACGCGCCGCTCGGGGTGCTGATATGCATCACCAGCCTCGGCATCCCGGTATTCAAGCTCGCCGGGCTGACTTGGTTCATGAACTCCGTCCGCCACCGCTCGACCCGCCGCCTGCGCCTGAAGACCCGCGTCTTTCGCGTGGTCCACGCCGTCGGGCGCTGGTCGAACCTCGACCCGTTCACGGTCGTCGTGTTCACGCCCATGGTCCAGTTCGGCCAGGTCGCGCATATCCAGGTGCATGGCGGCTCCCCCGCGTTCCTGGCCGTGGTGGTGATTTCCATGCTCGCCGCGCGCAGCTTCGACCCGCGCCTGATGTGGGATACCGTGGAGCGGCATCAGCACGCCGGCAGTGCCGGCAGAGCAGCCAGGGCGCGCCCCGCTGCGTGGCGTGGGAGAGCCCCCTGGAGCGCGCGTCGTCCGCGCGTCGGCCGCGCGATGGAACCGTAGCTGTCAACGGCCGCGCCCTCCTCACCGCCGAAGGCGTGCGCGCACCCGTCGCCACAGTCTCATTGGCCGCCCGGTAGCCACGACCGGGTCAGGGGGCAATGTCCGGTCGGCCAGTTCCTCGAGCAGGCGTTGCGCGATCAGCCCGCGTGGACCGCTTGCCCAGTGGTCCATCATGTGCTCCTCGGCGGTCCAGCCCTGGAGCGGCAGCAACAGATGCAAGGCCAGGCCGTCCAGCAGCGGCTCGTAGGTCGCTCGCAAGGCCGCGAGCGTCTGCTCGGTATCCGGACCGGCCTTCCACGGCAGCGACACACGCTCGAAGGCCCGCTCCATCCCGAGGAACGCGTCGTGCGGCAGCCGGTCTCCGCCGGTGTAGCGGGATGGCCTGATGTCGAAGGAGCGACTCATCTCGACCAGGACCTGACGCGTCATGGTGAACGTCATGCGCGCCTGGAGCGGCGTCACTCTCTCGACGCCGACCAGGATCAGGGCACAAACGTCCATGATGACCGTCAGGGCCGCCAGCCAGGACTGATTCTCGTGCTGGGACCGATAATAGACGAGCATGGGATAAGAGAGATGGCTTTCCAGCAGCTCCGCTCCCCAGACTTCCCATCCCCGCAGCAGCTCATCGAGTTTTTCCAGGGCGCCCGCGCCGGCGTGACGGACGAGCAGGGTCACCGCCGTCGGCGGCGAGCCGGCGCGGGCGTCGAGCTGAACGATGCAAGCCTCGCGTCGGGAGAAGAGCTGGTAGAGAACCGGCAGATATCCGATCACCACTGCGATCAGACCGAAGCCGGTGCCGGCCTCGATGATCGCGACCGCCCGCGAGGCGCCCGTCTGTGGCACCACGTCCCCGTACCCCAGGGTGAAGAACGTGACGCCGCTCATGTAGATCTGTCCGCTCGGCGTCGGAGGGGTCCGCGTCGCGGCGCCGGTCTGCAAGGCCCATTGCAACAGTCCGAAGCAGACGATCAGGCCGCCCGACCAGAGCGTGAAGAGAAGGATCATCGAGAGCGGCCCATAGACGCTGAGCGCGCGTTCTCGCCTGGGACCAGCGGGCAGGCAGAGCGCCGCGCGGGACCAGGCCAGCCACGAGGTGCGGAAGAACAGGCGGGTGAGCCCCACGCGGCGCTGCACGCGCCGGGGCAGGAGCATGACCGCGAACGAATCCTCCAGAACCAGCAGGAGCAGCAGGACGGCGATCGCCCCGACCAGGACCACCATGCCCGGTCCAACACGCGCGGCACCGGGCGGTCGCACCGAGGCGACATCGTTCGGGATCGCAATTTTCGGTTAGGCGCAAGTGATCAGATCACCTGGTTGCGCAACGCCGGCTCCCCGCGCCACAGTCGGCCGATATTGTCGAGCAGGATGTCGATGACATTGTCCTCATAGGCGCGGGTCTCGCCGGCTGTGTGCGGCGTGACCAGCACATTCGGCATGGCCCAGAGCGGGGACGAAGCGGCCAGCGGCTCCTCGGCGGCGCAGTCGAGCGCGGCGGCGGCGACCCGACCCTCGGCGAGCGCGACGACCAGCTCCGGTTCGTCCACGCAGCGTCCGCGCGCGACATTCACCAGCGCCACACCGGGCTTCATCAACGCGAACGTCTCGGCGTTCATCAGCCGCTCGGTCTGTGGCGTGAGCGGACAGGTGAGCGCCACATAGTCCGCTTCGGGTAGCAGCCGGTTCAGCGCCTCCATCCCGCCGACAACATCCGCCGCCCCGCCCCCGGCCGCCGGGTCGCGTCGTGTCGCGATCACGCGCATGTCGAAAGCCTTGGCCAGCCGGGCGAGGCGCGAGCCGATGCGGCCCAGCCCGACGATCAGCAGCGTCTTGCCGGCCAGTTCGTCCTCGCGCTGCGCGAGATCGGAGATCATGCCCCGCCAGACTCGCCTTGCCTGGTTGTCGCGCGCTTCGGGCAGCCGCCGCGCCAGCGCCAGGATCAGCCCCATCGCGTGCTCGGCCACCGCGTTCGCGTTGACCCCCGCGGCGCTCGCCAGCCGGATGCCCGCCTGCGCCAAGGCGGCGCGGTCGTACTGGTCCACACCTGCGCTGATCGACTGGATGAAGCACAGGCGGGGCGCCCGCGCGATCAGGTCGTTGGTCCACATCATGGAGACCGAAAGCACGTCGGCCTCGGCGATGCGGGCCGCCAGTTCCTCGCGCGAGCGCACCTGGAAGCACCGTAGGCCGGTGCGCCGCGCCTCGAATCGCGCCTGCATCTGGTAGGCGACATGGGCGAAGCAGATGCTCAGGCGATCTCCGGCGGGAAGGGTGGCGGGCGGCATGGGGCAGGCTCCGATGACAGGGATCATACGGTGCGACTGGGCCAACGGCTCGGACGCACTGTGCGCCTATCACGATCAGGAATGGGGCGTGCCCCTGCACGGCGATGCGGCACTGTTCGAATTCCTGGTCCTGGAAGGCGCGCAGGCTGGCCTGTCGTGGCGGACCGTGCTGGACCGTCGCGCCGCCTACCGGGCGGCATTTCACGGCTACGACATCGCCCGCGTGGCCGCAATGACCGACGCCGAACTCGCGGACGTGCTGAGCGGTTCGGGAATGATCCGCAATCGGCTGAAGGTGCTCTCGGTCACGCGCAAATGCCCGCGCCGCGCTGGAGGTGATCGCGACCGATGGCAGCCTGGACGCCTATCTGTGGTCGTTCGTGGACCACCGCCCGATCGTCAATGCCTGGACGCGCGCGGCCGACGTGCCGGCGCGCACCGAGCTTTCCGATGCCATGAGCCGCGCCCTGCGCAAGCGCGGCTTCGGCTTCGTCGGCTCCACGATCTGCTATGCCTTCATGCAGGCGACCGGCATGGTCAATGACCACCTGACCGGCTGCATTTGCCGGGTAGCCGCCTCCCGCGAAGTTGTCTGACGGGCCGGTTTGCCCGCCCGCCGGCGCGTGGTCCGTTGCGGCAGCGGGGGCGGAGAGGCATGGCCTATTACACGAAGGTGCTGCAGCCGGACGAAACGGTCCGGGCGCTTGGGGCGGCTGCACTGGCTGATCTTCTGGCCCTCGGCCTTCTGGCTGCTGGTCGCGATCGCGATCGCCTGTGTCGGCGCGTTCGTGGCGGTCGAGGACCCGCAGCGCCAGTACTGCTTCTATGCCGCCGCGGCGATCGCCTTCGTCGCACTGGTCATGATGATGTCGCGCAATGGATGCGCCGGCGCAGCACCGAGATCGTCGTCACCGATCGCCGCGTGATCCTCAAGCGCGGGCTGATGTCGCGCTACACGGCCGAGATGACGGTGAGCAAGATCGAGACGGTCGATGTGATCCAGTCCGTGCTGGGGCCAGATGTTCGGCTACGGCACCGTGGTGATCCGCGGCACGGGCACGGGCATCGAGCCGTTGCGCGGCGTGGCCGCGCCGATCACGCTGCGCAATGCGATCCTGCTGGGGTGAGGGCGCGCGCCAGGCGAGACTAGCGCGGTAGATGCGGGTCGTAGGAGAGGTGACCGGACTTGGCCCAGAGGCGGCACCCCAGCGGTCCCGCAACGGCCCGCAGGACTGCCCCGGCCGGCAGTCTGAGCCACGACTGGCGCGTGAACGCCTCGCCGCCCTCGGCGAAGCCGCCGTCCAGCACGAGCAGCTCGATCCCGCCAGGCACCGGTAGCGCGACATCGACGTTCGGTGCCCAATGTTCCAGCCGAACGTGCTCCCAAGCGTCCTCGAACAGCATTGCCACACCTACTCCCGGTCGGTCGGGCACGGGCACGAAGGAGACGGTAGCGGTGTCGGTGCGCAGCTCGGTCCGGTCGTCCGGCTCGAACTGCCAGAGCTTGACGAAGAGGATGCAGCCGGGCTCGGAGCCGGGCGTGTGGCTCGTGGTGGGCGGGTTACGGACGTAGCTCCCCGCCGGATAGTCGCCGTGCTCGTCATGGAAAACGCCGTCAAGCACCAGGAACTCCTCCCCGCCGCCATGCGTGTGCGGTGAGAAGCGGCTATGCGGCGCGTAGCGAACGATGGACGTAGCGCGCGCGACCTCGCCCCCGATGCGGTCGAGCATGCGCCGATCAACTCCGCGGATCGGCGAAGGCGTCCAGTCGAGTTGCTCGGCGTGGACCGCGGCGCGGACGCCGAAATCCGAGTTGAGGTTCATGGCAGGGCTCCGGTTCGCGCAGCGTCACGGCGCTCAGTTGCGCTTGCCAGTGATGCTACCACGATGGCCCCCACCATGAACCGGAGCAGCGGTGAATCCGATTGACGACACGGTCAGGCCCGTAGCCCCGGAAGCGGGCAGTGTCGCCACCCCTGAAGCGCGGCGGGCGCTGTGGGGTTCGGCGGTCGGCTACGCCATGGACGGGTTCGACCTGCTGATCCTCGGCTTCCTGCTGAAGCCGATCTCGGCGGCGCTCGGCCTCGGCCCGGCGCAGGCCGCCTCGATCGTTACCGCGACGCTTGCCGGCGCCGTGCTGGGTGGCATCGCGTTCGGACTGCTGGCCGACCGGATCGGGCGCGTGCGCGTGCTGAGCTGGACGATTGCCGTGTTCGCCGTGTTCACCGGGCTGTGCGCCCTGGCGCAAAGCTACCCCCAACTCCTGCTGTTCCGGAGCATAGCCGGGCTTGGCCTTGGCGGGGAGTTCGGGATCGGCATGGCCCTGGTAGCCGAGGCGTGGCCAGCCGCCATGCGGGCACGCGCCTCCTCCTATGTGGGACTGGGCTGGCAGGCGGGCGTGCTGACTGCCGCCCTGCTGGCGCCGGTGCTGATCCCGACGCTCGGCTGGCGCGGCACGTTCGCGATTGGCGTGCTTCCCGCCCTTGTCGCCTTCGGCGTGCGCCGCGCATTGCGGGAGCCGGCGCTGTTCACCGCGCGGGTTCCCTACCGCGAGCTGCATGCGCCGCTCCGGTCCCTGCTGGCCGATGCCGCGACCGTGCGGGCGAGTCTCGGGATGCTTGTCCTCTGCTCGGTACAGAATTTCGGCTATTATGGGGTGATGATCTGGCTGCCGAGCTATCTCTCGGCGCGGTTCCACTATGGGCTGACGCAGTCGGCGCTATGGACCTCGGTGACGATCGCCGGCATGGCGGGCGGCATCTGGGCGTTCGGGGAATGCGCCGATCGGATCGGACGCCGTCCCTCGTTCGCCGCCTGGATGGTCGGGGCGGCACTCATGGTCGTCGTGTATGCGCAGCTCGCTTCCCCGCTCGCCCTCTTGGCCGGCGGAGCCGTGATGGGGTTCTTCGTCAACGGAATGCTGGGCGGCTATGGCGCGCTGATGAGCGAGCTCTACCCCACAGAGGCGCGGGCGACGGCGCAGAACCTGCTGTTCAACCTGGGCCGCGCGGTGGGCGGGTTCGGCCCGGTTGCGGTCGGCGCCGTGGCCGCAGCGCAGGGCTTCGCCACCGCCATTGCCCTGCTCGCGGTGCTCTACGTCCTCGATCTGCTCGCGCTGTTGCTGCTGATCCCCGAACGGCGCGGAATGGCGCTGCGCTAACCCGCACCCGCCCGCCGGATGGCCCGGTCGAACAGCGGTCCGGCGCCGCTCCGCCCCGCCAGCTCGGTGACCGCCTCCAGCCCCAGCGCCTGGGCGAGCCGGTCCAGCCGGCGCAGCACGCTCTCGCCCGCGAACACGCCCTCCTCCTCACGCAACCGCAGGACCAGTCGGCCATCCTGGACCGCGATCGCGGTCGCGGCGAGCAGGTCGGGCGTGCCGGCGCTGAGGCTGTACGCCAGACGCAGCGCGGAGCCGAGGATCTCGGCGCGGCGGGCGCCCGCCACGTCCAGCAGCGCGCGGGCGGAGTGCAGGAACCCAGCGTCGGCCTCCACCTCGTAGCGGATCGCGACGGCGAGCGCGAGGAAGCCGCGGGCGTGGTGGTCGAGCCCCAAGCCAGGGCCGCGCAGCACGCGCCAGAAGGCCTGCTCGGCGCGAAACTCCGGATGGTCGCGGCTGCCGAGGTCGGACATCCAGCACAGCGCCTCCCGCAGCCGGCGCGCTTCCGGCGTCTCGTAGGCCACCAGCGGGGCGGTCCAGGTGATCAGCAAGGGCGGAAGCGCCGGGTCGCGGCCGAGGCGGTGGGCGTAGTCCTCGCCGGCGGCGATCAGCGGGTCCTGGGCGCGGATCTCGGCAGGCATGCGGCGCATGAACCAGCCCTCGCGCAGGCCGCTCGCGCTGAACACGACCCGCCGCGCACCGGTGGCGCGCAGCACCCGACGCAGCACCACGGCGGCGAAGGGCAGGTCGTCGATGCGCTTGCGCGGCACCCCCGGCAGGCGCTCCAGCATCCGCCGGCCGGCCCCGGCGATCATGGCCGCCAGCTCGCGCGCCTCTTCGCCCGCCATCTCGTACTGGTGGACCATGTGCAGCGGGTACGCGGTCTGCGTCATGTGCAGCCGGGCGAAGGCACGCCAGGCGCCGCCAACCAGATAGAGGTCCTTGCCCGCGAGCTCGCTCAGCCAAGGCACGGCCGCAAGGTCATCGTCGGCGATCGAGCGGGCGCGCGCGACATCGCCGCCGGCACGCTCCGACAGCCGGATCACACCAAGGCGCAGCGTTTGCGACTCTCCGCTCGGTTGCCCCGTCTTCAGGCGCACCAGCTCAAGCGAGCCCCCGCCGATATCGGCGAGCACCCCGTCCGCGTCGGGGATGCCGCACAGCACGCCGAGCGCCGAATACTCGGCCTCCTCGGTACCGGAGAGGATGCGAATTGGCACTCCCGGCAGGCGCGCTTGCAGCAGTTCGATGAATTCCGCCCCGTTGCTGGCGTCGCGCACCGCCGCGGTCGCCAGAACCTCAAGCGGCGCTGCCCCCATGGCGCGGGCGACCGCGTGATAACGGTGCAGCACGGTCAGCGCCTGGGTCACGCCCTCCTGGTTCAGCCGCCCCGTCGCCTGCAAGCCCTTGCCCAGGCGCAGCACCGCCTTCTCGTTGAAGATCGCCACCGGGTTGCGGCACACGCCCTCATAGACGACGAGCCGGACCGAGTTCGACCCAAGATCGACCACCGCGCACCGCGTCGCGTCGGCAGACGGCACAAAGGGCATTGTTCAATCCTGGTTCAAGCGGTCGGGCCGGCGCACCGGCAGTGGGGAGGCCACTACCGGTCCGTGCAACGCCGAGCCGCGGCCGGAGAGCGATGGATTGGTCATGAAGTAGTCGTGAGCCGAACACGGCCGCTTGCCGGACGGCACCCGCCGCCAGTTGCCGTCCGACTTCAGCTCCCAGGACTGCATCGTATCGCGCAGGTTCACGACCATGATCTGGTCCAGCACTTGCGCGTGGACCGTAGGGTTGTGGATCGGCACCAGCGTCTCGACCCGCCAATCCATGTTGCGCACCATCCAGTCGGCGGAGCTGATATAGACACGCGCGTGCCGGCTGGGCAGCGCGTGGCCGTTGCCGAACACGCATATGCGGCTGTGCTCCAGGAAGCGGCCGACGATGGACTTGACGCGGATGTTCTCGGACAGGCCAGGGATGCCGGGGCGGAGGCAGCAGATGCCGCGCACGACGGCCATCACCTTCACCCCGGCGCGGGATGCGCGATACAGCGCATCGATCAGCTCCTCGTCCACCAGGCTGTTCATCTTGAGCCAGATGTTCGCGGGCTTTCCCGCATGGGCGAACGCGGCCTCGCGCTCGATCAGCTCCTTCAGCACGGCGCGCAGCGTGAGCGGTGAGAAGGCGAGCCCGTCCATGCGCTCAGGCCGCGCGTAGCCGGTGAGATAGTTGAACAGCCGCGCCGCGTCGCGGGTGAGGTGGGGATCGGAGGTGAAAAAGCTCAGGTCGGTGTAAATGCGCGCCGTGATCGGGTGGTAGTTGCCGGTGCCGAAATGCGCGTAGGAGCGCACGGTGCCGGCTTCGCGGCGCACCACGAGCGACATCTTGGCGTGCGTCTTCAGCCCGGCAAAGCCGAACACCACCTGCACGCCGGCCGCCTCCAGCGCGCGCGCCAGCCGGATATTCGCCTCCTCGTCGAAGCGGGCGCGCAGCTCGATCACTGCGGTGACGGCCTTGCCGGCTTCGGCGGCCTCGATCAGCGCTTTCACGATCGGACTGTCGCGGCTGGTGCGATAGAGCGTCTGTTTGACCGCGATCACCGTCGGATCCCCTGCCGCCTGGCGAAGGAACTGCACGACGACATCGAAGCTCTCGAACGGGTGGTGGACGATGATGTCCTTGGCGCGGATGGCCGCGAAGCAATCGCCGCCGAAGTCGCGGATGCGCTCGGGGAAGCGCGGCGTGTAGGGCGGGAAGAGCAGGTCCGGGCGGTCGTCCACGATGAGCTGGCGAAGGTCGGCCACGCCCAGGATGCCGTTCTGGAGATGGATCTCGTCGGGTCCCGCGTCCAGTTCGTCGGCCACCAGGTCGCGCAGTTCCTGCGGCATGTCGGCGCTCAGGCTGAGATGGATCGCGACGCCGCGCCGGCGCCGCTTGAGCGCCGTCTCGTAGGAGCGGACCAGGTCCTCGGCCTCTTCCTCGAACTCGACGTCGGTGTCGCGGATCAGGCGGAACATGCCCTGCCCAATGATGCGAAAGCCTGGAAACATCCGGGCCAGGAATAGCCCGACAACGGCCTCCAGCATGACGAAACGGATCGGCGCCTTCCCGCTACCAGCACGTGTCGCGCCGGGGGCTGCCCCCCGAGCCGGCAAGCGCACGAACCGTTCCACCTGCGCGGGCAGCGGGATCAGCGCGCGCATTCCGACCCCGCCCGGCTCGCGCACCAGGCGCAGCGCCATGACCAGGCCCATGTTGGGGATGAACGGGAACGGATGCGCCGGATCGATGGCGAGCGGCGTCAGCACGGGAAAGACGCGATCCATGAACCAGGCTTCCAGCCAGGCCAGGTCGTCGGCGCCGAGGGCGCCGGGCTCGTGGACTTCGATCCCGACGACGTCGAGCAGCGCCCGCAGGTCGCGCCAGACCCGCTGCTGGTCGGCAAGCAGCGCCTCGGCGCGCACCTTGATCTCGGCGAGCTGCTGGGCGGGCGTGCGCCCGTCCGGCGAGGTCGCGGTCAGGCCCGCCTTCGCCTGACCCATCAGCCCGGCGACGCGGACCGAATAGAACTCGTCCAGGTTCGACGCGCTGATGGAGATGAACCGGACGCGCTCCAGCAGGGGATGGCGCGGATTATCCGCTTCCTCGATCACGCGGTGGTTGAAGTCGAGCCAGGACACTTCGCGATTGATGAACCGCTCCGGGCTGTCCGGAGCGATCGGATGCACCCTGGCGACATGCAGGACAGGCGCCCGGGCGGACCCGCCGGCATCCGGTGCAACCGCCTCGGAAGCGGACAGCTTGTTCATGCGGAAAACCTATAGCACTGCCGGTCGGGTCAGTGATGGTGCATCGTGCCCATGCCGCTCATGTCCATCGCCCCTGTCGTCGCGGCATCGAACGGGGCGACGGTCACGGTGGTCGTCAGCTCGCCGGCCTTCGCGAAATCCAAGGTCAGCGGAAAGCTCTGCCCGGCCGCAAGCGGGCGCTTCAGGTCGCGCAGCATCAGGTGGTAGCCGCCAGGCGCGAGCACGGCGGGGGTGCCGGGCGCCACCGGAACCGCGTCCACCGAGCGCATCGTCGCCACGCCGTTCGCGGTGGCGGACTGGTGCAACTCCACGCGCGCCGCCACCGGAGAACTGGCGCCGACGAGCCGATCGGGCGCGCCAGTGTCGGTGACGGTGAGGTAGGCCACACCTACTCGCCCGGCCGAGGCGGGGCGCGACCAGGCGTGCTCGACCCGTAGGCCGTCCTTCTGTGCGAAGGCCGGCGAAGCGGCAAGGAGAGTTGCCGCCAAGAGGACGAATTGGCGCACGGTCCTTATCCTTGCTTCGAGATCATGCCCGCAAGCGTCTGGGCGAGTTCCGTGGCGGTCTCATCGGCGTCGATCGGCGCAATGAAGTGGCCGTCCGGCCCCATCAGATACAGGATCGAGCTGTGATCCATTCCGTAATCGTTCGGACCCGGACCGGTCACGTGCTTGGCGGCATAGACGTGGTACTCCCGCTCGACATTGCCGATCTGCTCCGGCGTGCCGGTCAGCCCGATGATCCTCGGCGAAAAGGCGGCGGTATATTGCTTCATCGCGGCCGGCGTGTCGCGTTGCGGATCGACCGTGATGAACAGCGGCTGCACACGCTCGGCTTTCGGCCCCAGCTTCTCGATCGCGCCGGCCACCTCGTTGAGTGTGGTGGGGCAGACATCCGGGCAGTAGGTGTAGCCGAAATAGACAAGCATGTACTTGCCGCTGAAGCTGCGATTGGTCACGGCTTGGCCGTTGCCGTCCTCCAGCACGAACGGACCCCCGATTGCTGCACCGGTGTTCCCGCTGAGCCAGAAATAGAGCCCGGTGCCGAACAATAGCAGCGCGAGCACCAGGCCGCCGAAGGCGAGCGGCAGCAGGAAGCGAGCGCGAGGAGAGTCGGTGGTGCGAGCTTCGGGTGGGAGCGACATCGCGCGGCCGTCTAGCACGGACCCGGCATGTCAGCCAGACAGGGCAGCTTCAGCGCAACCGGACGACATTTACACGTCCACCTCCTCCACCGTGCGCGCCCGCTCCTGGATGAACTGGAAGCGCAGCTCCGGACGGCGGCCCATCAGGCTCTCGACGAGTTCGTTGGTCCGCGCCCGCTCCTCGGGCGGCGCCAGCACCTTGAGCAGGGTGCGCCGGGCCGGGTCCATCGTCGTCTCCTTGAGCTGCGCCGGCGGCATCTCGCCAAGGCCCTTGAAGCGGCTGACCTCGACCTTCGCGCCGGCCTTGAACTCCGCCTTCACCTTCCGCTTCCGGTCGGCATCGTCCATCGCATAGACCGATTTCGCTCCATGGGTCAGGCGATAGAGCGGCGGCTGGGCCAGGTACACATTGCCGTGCCGCACCAGTTCGGGCAGCTCGCGATAGAAGAACGTCATCAGCAGCGAGGCGATGTGCGCGCCGTCCACGTCGGCGTCGGTCATGATGATGATGCGGCCGTAGCGCAGGCGGGCGCGATCGAAACGCTCGCCGATGCCGCAGCCCAGCGCCTCGATCAGATCCTTCAGCTCCTGGTTCTGCCGCAGCTTGTCGGCCGAGGCCGAGGCGACGTTCAGGATCTTGCCGCGCAACGGCAGCACCGCCTGGGTCTCGCGGTTGCGCGCCTGCTTGGCCGAGCCGCCGGCGCTGTCGCCCTCGACCAGGAAGATCTCGGTCTCGTTGGCGTTCTCGCGGGTGCAGTCGGTGAGCTTGCCGGGCAGGCGCAGCCGCCGCGTCGGCGATTTGCGAGCGGTGTCGCGGTTTTCCTTGCGGCGCAGCCGCTCCTCGGCGCGCTCGATCACGAAGGCGAGCAGGTTGTCGGCCTGCGCCGGGTCCCCCGCCAGCCAGTGATCGAACCGGTCGCGCAGCGCCGCCTCGGTCAGGCGTGCCGCCTCGGAGCTGGTCAGCTTTTCCTTGGTCTGACCCTGGAACTGCGGGTCGCGGACGAACACGGAGAGCTTGGCCGCCATCGGACCCAGCAGATCCTCGATCACCACGTTTCCCGCACGCTTGTTGCCCCGGTGCTCGCCCCACGCGCGCAGCCCCTTGACCAGGGCCGCCCGGAAGCCGGCCTCGTGCGTGCCGCCGAGCGGCGTCGGCACCGTGTTGCAGTAGGAGTGCAGAAATCCCTCGGCCGATTCCAGCCAGGCGACCGCCCATTCCGCCCGGCCGCCGCTCTGGCCGTCGGCGGCGGCGGGCAGGTCGGCCTCCCCCGCCCATGGCAGCGGCAGAACGCGCGTTGCCTCGCCGATGTCCTCCTCCAGGCTGTCGCGCAGCCCGCCCGGAAAGTGCAGCACGGCCTCGGCGGGCGTCTCGTCCTTGCCCGCCCGCAGCAGCGACGGATCGCAGGCCCAGCGGATCTCCACGCCCCGGAACAGGTACGCCTTCGACCGGCAGAGCCGATAGAGCCGCGCCGGGCTGAACGCGAGAGCGCCGAAGATCTGCGGGTCGGGCTTGAAGCGGATGGTGGTGCCGCGCCGGTTGTGGACGGCGCCGGCGTTCACGAGCTTGGTCGCCGGCTTGCCGCGCGCATAGCGTTGACGCCAGAGGGTACGGTCGCGCGCCACCTCCACCTCCATCGTCTCGGACAGCGCATTGACCACCGAGCTGCCGACGCCGTGCAGACCGCCGGAGGTGGCATAGGCCTTGCCGCCGAACTTGCCGCCCGAGTGCAGCGTGGTCAGGATGACTTGCAGCGCGCTCAGGTTCTTGAACTTCGGGTGCGGGTCAACCGGGATGCCGCGGCCGTTGTCGCGCACCGTGAGCCAGTTGCCCGTCTCCAGCGC
The DNA here is from genome assembly GCA_963830565.1 of uncultured Pseudomonadota bacterium. GTDB lineage: Bacteria > Pseudomonadota > Alphaproteobacteria > Acetobacterales > Acetobacteraceae > DATFDN01. Next base: position 33,603 of record CAWHMO010000019.1, on the reverse strand, counting down.
GACCTCGATGAAGCTGGCGTGCCCGGCCACGGCCTCGTCCATGGCGTTATCCAGGATCTCGGCCGCGAGGTGGTGCAGCGCGGCCTCGTCCGTGCCGCCGATATACATGCCGGGACGACGCCGGACGGGCTCCAACCCCTCCAGAACCTCGATATCCTTGGCGGAATAGCCGTCCGCCTCCCGCCCGGCGCTCTTGGCACGCGCCGAGCCGAACAGATCGTTCATGCTGTGTTCCTGAGCTCCGCCCGCACCCTATAGAGCCGCCGGCAGCGGAGGCAAGCTGAATGCGTCAGTCGCACTGGCAGGCGGGGCGTTGACCTGGGACGCTGACGCATTTGCAGCCGGCGAACGCGGCGTACCGCGCGCTTCGGGGCAGGAAGTCCGCATAGGCGGCCCGGCGCGGGTCGGCGAGCGCGGGGCTGTCGCCGCTGACGTCGGAAGGATGCCAGATCGCCAGCACGCGAGCACGATAGGCGGAACCCAGCCGCAACGTCTCGGAGTGGTAGGCGGCGATCGCATGCGCCCAGTCGTTGTCGCGCGCGTGCAGCGCGGAGAGGAACCGCGCGGCATAGAGCGCATTCGCCGCCGGATCGAACGCCGCGTCCAGCGTGGGGAAGGCGCTTGGGTGGTGCAGCAGGTTCACTTGCAGGCAGCCGACATCGATGGATCGGGCTCCGCCCGCCTGCAAGGCGCGTACTGCCGCCACCGCCTCTCCCTTGGAGGCGAAAAAGCGACCCTGACCGTCCACGTCGATTGTCCAAGGCCAGGGGCGGACGGCCCCGCCGGCGTCGGGCCGGCCGCTCTCGACGCGGGCAAGGGCGGGCAGCAATCCATCGGGCAGGCCACGCGCCGCCTCCGCCCGCGCGGCGGCTTGCTCGCACAAACCGAAGGGCGAGGCGCGCGTTGCCGCACTGGCCGCGGGTGTAAGCAGGAGAACGAGCAGGCAGGCGAGCAAGGCGCGCATGGGTCCGTTCTGCACGAAGTCGCGACTTCTGCAAGGAGTACTCGTCCCCTTACGCAAACGAACCTTATACGCCCGATTGCGTTAGGAGTGCGGCTCGTATGTCGGGTCGGTGCGACCCGTCTGGTTGGCCGGCCACCCGAAAACGGCACGGAAACAAGGAGTTTTTCATGAAATCAGCTCTTCTCGCGGCCGCGGCGGCCTTGGCGCTATCCGGCGGCACCGCGTTCGCTCAGGCCGGCGGCGGCGGCGGCGGTAATGCGGCGATCGGCAACAATACCACTACCTCCATGGGCGCGCCGGCCGGTTCGCCGGAATACGCCGCGCCCCGCTCGGCAGTGGTTCCCGGTGTGCCGGCACAGGCGCGCGAGGCTCAGCAGGACAATTCGGCCGCCGGACGCCAGGTGGACCAGGGCGTGGCAACCCCCGTACAGGGGCCCACGAATCCCGCGACCGGCCGTACGCAGGTCACGCGCTAAACTCCGGCCCAGCGCGGACGGCGGCAAGGACGTCCATCCACCCTGGCCGTCGTCCGCAGCCCTGACCGGCGGCTGTGGTGGTCATGCACGCGGGCGCAATCGCCCATATGTAGAAGCGCATGATCCAACCCGATCCCGACGTCGCGGCACGGCGCTCCCTTGCCCGGCACAAGGCCTTCGCGGCCTGGCTGCTGGTATTGATGGTTGGCTTGATCTTCCTCAGCTACGCGCTGCCGCCGGGCGCCGGGACGGCGTGGCTGCAGGCTTCGGCCAAGGCTGGATTCATCGGCGGCATCGCCGACTGGTTCGCGGTCACCGCGCTGTTCCGCCACCCACTCGGCATCCCCATTCCGCACACCGCCATCATCCCCCACGAGAAGGAGCGGCTGGGTCGCGCGCTGGGGCGCTTCGTCGCCAACCACGTCTTCACCGGGGCCGAGGTGGCGAACGTGCTGCATCGGCTGGACCTGCCCGGCATCCTTCACCGTTTCCTCGCCGACCCGGTCTCGGCCCGTCCGACGGCGGAGGCGCTGGCCAGCACGCTGCCGCGCATCCTGGCTTCGGTCGAGGACGGGCGCGCGCGGCGGCTGGTCGCGCGCATGGTCCCCCGCATGATCGGCGGCCGGGGAGCCGGACTGATGGTCGCGCGCGCGCTGCGCGGCATGGTGGAGGGCGGTCGGCATCAGGAGGTGTTCGGTTTCATCCTGGCGCAGTTCAAGGAGCTGATCACCAGCAAGCAGGACCAGCTTCGCGCCGCGATCGAGGAGCGGGTGAGCGAGCAGGGTGGCCGGCTGGTGGGCTGGGCGATCGGCGCCTCGGTTGCCCGCCGCGTGCTGGCGATGGTGGAGGCCGAACTCGAGAGGATGAGCCCCGACGGGTCGGAGCTGCGCGCGGCCTTCGACGAGTGGGTGCATCGCGAGATCGCCCGCATGGAGGAGGACCCGCAACGCGCCGCCGAGATCGGCGCCGCGCTGCGTCGGGTGCTGGCGCATGAGACCGTGGTGGCGTGGATGTGGGATCTGTGGGCGCGGCTGCGCCTCGCCCTGGAAGCCGACGCCGCCCGGCCCAATGGGCGGACCATGGCGGCCATCGAGGGGGCGCTGGCGAACCTTGGCGCGCTGATCGAGAACGATCCGGCGGCGCGCCGGCGCGTGCAGGATACCGCCGAGGGCGTCGTCCGCACCCTGCTGCCGACGGCGCAGACCCGCATCGCCGAGTTCATCGCCCAGGTGGTGGGCAACTGGGACACGGCGACCATCACCGAGAAGGTGGAGCTGCGGGTCGGCAAGGACCTGCAATTCGTGCGCGTGAACGGCACGCTGGTGGGCTTCCTGGTCGGCGGCGCGCTCTACGCGGTGCTGAAGGCGATCTTCGGGGTAGTGGCGTTCTGAGCCGGGGTTGCGTCCCGGCCGCGCCGCGTCTTCTCTGATGCCCTCAGGAGGAGCGCGCGATGATCCGCCTCTCGGTGCTCGACCAGTCAACCATCGTCACCGGCCGCACGCCGGCCCAGTCGGTGCGCGAAAGCCTGGCGCTCGCCCGCCATTGCGAGGCGCTCGGCTACGCCCGCTACTGGCTCGCCGAGCACCACAACACCCAAAGCATCGCCGGCACCGCGCCGGAGGTGCTGATGGCCGCCGTCGCCGCGACCACCTCGCGCATCCGGGTCGGCAGCGCCGGCGTGATGCTGCCGCACTATTCGAGCCTCAAGGTCGCCGAGCAGTTCCGCATTCTGGAAGCGATCGCGCCGGGGCGGATCGATCTCGGGTTGGGCCGCGCGCCCGGATCGGACCAGCGCACTGCCTTCGCCCTGAACCCGCTCGCCGACACGGCGGCCGAGAACTTCCCCGCCCAGGTACGTGATTTGCTGGCCTGGGTGCGCGGTGAGGAGCTGGTGGAAGGCCATCCGTTCCGCGGCGTGATCGCGCAGCCGATCGGCCCGACCGCGCCGGAAGTCTGGGTGCTCGGCAGCTCCGATTACGGCGCGGAGGTCGCCGCCTATTTCGGCCTGCCCTACTGCTTCGCCCACTTCATCACCGACGGGCGCGGCACTGAGCAGGCGCTCGCCATGTATCGCGCCCAGTATCGGCCGAGCGCGCGTCATCCCACGCCGCACGCCGCATTGTGCGTCTGGGCGGTCGCGGCGGACACGGAAGCGGAAGCGGCACGTCTGTTCGCCTCGCGAGAGCTTCAGCGCCTGCGCCGCGATCGGGGCGAGTTCGTAGCTCTGCCCTCGCCCGAGGAAGCGCTGACCGAGGCCTATACCGAGGGCGAGCGGCTGCGGTTGGAGCGGATGCGCGCCCGCTCGATTCGGGGCACACCGGACGTGGCGGCAGCCAGGCTGCGGACCTTGGCGGCGGAGCACGGAGTTGACGAAATCGCCGTGCTCACCACCGTTCATGACGCGGAGGCGCGGCGGCGGTCCTACACGCTGCTGGCAAAGGAGTTCGGGCTAGCGGCGAAAGACGTCGCGCGGGCCGCCGAATGAGCCGCGGCTCTTCCACGTCTGATAGCGGTACGCGGCCCAAGCGACGACGCCCGCCAGCAACGCGATCGGCACCAGAATCATCACCGCCCACATCACGATCCAGACGACAAGGGCGGCCAGCGCCAGCGCCCCGGCCAATGTGGCGATTACCAGCGCCGTGCCGGCGATCCTCATGGGTAGCGTCGCGCCGCGTGGCGGCGGGAAGCTGCCGTCGATGCGCATGTCGATTATCGGGGGAGGATGGCGGGTCATGCGGCGAATCTGGCCGGTCATGGCGCCGCCTTCAAGTCCCCGTGGGTTCCGGTAGATGACGGTGTTTCCGAGCCTGCTCGTCCTGGCCGTGACCGCGACGCTGGGACTCGCGCTAGTCCTGCTGCATGCGGTGCGCCGTACCGGCCTGCTGTGGCTGCTGGGACCGCTGCACGGTCTGGCCGGCGCCTCCGGCTTGGCACTGCTGCTGCTCGCGCTGCGTGGACCTGTGCGCGGCGCGGCGTATGGCGCCGGCGGGTTCGGCACGATGGCGGCGGCGCTGCTGGGCCTGGCGGTCGCGACTGGGATCGTGGTGCTGACAGTGCGGCGACGGCGGGGCGATCCAATGCTGGCGATCGGCCTGCACGCCACGCTCGCCATCTTCGGGCTGGTCCTGCTGGCCGCCTACGCCTCGATGCCGGCGTGAGTGACGGAGGGAAAGATGAAGGTCGGATTGTTCCTGAACACGCAGTTCCCGGAAGGCACGGACGTCGTCGCGCGCATCCCCGACCTGGTCGAACAGGTGCGGACGGCGCGCGAGGCCGGCTTCGCCTCGCTGTGGCTGCCACATCATTATCTGACCGCACCGTTGCAGATGCTGCAGCTCACGCCACTGCTCGCCTATCTGCTGCCCGAGGCGAAGGGCATGATGGTCGGACCGGGAATCCTGATCCTGCCGCTGCTCAACCCGGTGCATGTCGCCGAGGAGGCAGCGACCTTGGCGGCGCTCAGCGGTGGCAGCTATGTCCTTGGTGTCGGGCTCGGCTACCGAGAGGGCGAGTTCACCGCTTTCGGCATGTCGCTCGCCGATCGCGCGGCGCGCATGAACGAGCAGATCGACCTCATGCGCCGCCTGTGGGCCGAGCCGCAGGTCACCCACAAGGGGCGCTTCTACGAGGTGCGCGAGCACGGGCTGAGCTTGCGGCCGGCGCGCGGCTCGGTGCCGATCTGGGTCGCGGCGCAGGCCGATCCGGCGATCCGGCGCGCGGCGCGGCTGGGCGATGCGTGGCTGATCGTGCCCTCGGCGACGCTGCCCGAGGTGGCGGCGCAGACGCGCACCTATCGCGCGGCGCTCGCCGAGTACGGCCGCCACCCCGATTGCTTCCCGATCGAGCGCGAATGCTACGTCGGCACGAGCCATGAAGCGGCGTTGGAGGAGTGCCGCGGTCCTCTCGAATACAAATACGCCGCTTACGCGGCCTGGGGGCTGCGCGGGGCGGCGCAGATGCCGTTCGAGGATTTCGTGCGCGACCGCTTCATCATCGGCGACAAGGCAGCCGTGCAGGAGCAAGTGGCGCGTTATCGCGAGGCGCTGGGCGTGGACCATTTCATCATGCGCGTGCAATGGCCCGGCCTGCCGCAGGACAAGGCGTTGGCCTCGATCCGCAGGCTCGGCGAGCTGTTCGGATAGGACGGAGGAACGCAGATGCAGATCGGCACGCTAATCCCGCAGAACGACGTCAGCGGCTCGCCGCAGGCGATGAAGGAGTTCGCGCTCGCGGCCGAGGAGGCGGGCTACGACTACCTCGAAGCCGCCGATCACGTGCTGGGCGTGAATGTGGCGAGCCGGCCTGGCTGGACCGACCGCAACACCTCCGCCGACTGGTTCCATGATCCCTTCGTGCTGTTCGGTTTCCTGTCGCCGATTACCCGGCTCGGGTTCTCGACCGGGGTGCTGATCCTGGCGCAGCGCCAGGCCGTGCTCGTTGCCAAGCAGGCGGCGTGCCTCGACGTGCTGTGCGACGGGCGCTTCCGACTCGGCGTTGGCGTCGGCTGGAACGAGGTGGAGTTCGTCGGCCTGAACGAAGACTTCCACAACCGCGGCCGACGGTCGGAGGAACAGGTCGAGGTCATGCGCGCCCTATGGGCGAACCAGCATGTCACGTTCCAGGGCCGCTGGCACCGGATCGACGATGCCGGCATCAACCCGCGCCCCGCCAGCGGGCGGGTGCCGCTCTGGTTCGGCGGCCATCACGACCACACGCTGCGCCGGATCGCCAGATGGGGCGATGGATGGATGATGCTGGCGCTCCCGCCCGGGCCGGAGGCGACCGCCGCGTTCGACACGCTGCGTCGTTATGGGGAGCAGGAGGGACGCGACCCGGCGAGCATCGGGATAGAGGTCTGGACCTCCACGGCGCAAGGCGCGGGCGAGCGGGAGTGGCGCGAGGAGTTCCGGTTCTGGAAGACGGCCGGGGTCACGCATGTCACGCTGGCGAGCACGCATGGACGGGGCATCCACAAGCGCATTCCCGGCCACACCATGGCCGACCACCTCGACGCGATGCGGCGCTATCGGGCGGCGGTCGCCGACCTGCTGTAATCCAAGGCCGCGATCAAGCCGCCCGCCGGGCTGACAGGGCTGCCGGAAGCGCGCGGATCGAGTGGTCGATCAGCGCGGCATCAGCGTCGGGCGACAAGCCCTCGGCGATCACCTGCCGGGCCGCAACGGTCGCGACGTCCGCCGCGGTGAGGCGAACCTGATCGACCGCCGCCTTTTCGGCGGCGGCGATCCGGTCAAGCGCCATCTGCTCGCGCCGGGCCGCCGCTGCCGCGGCGTCCTGCGCGGCGGTGGCGGCGAGGCGGTCTGCCTCGGCATGGGCGCCCGCGATCATCTGCTGCGCCTCGTCAAGGGCGCGGTCCCGGCGCAGCCGCGCTTCTCGCAGCATGTCCTCGGCCTCCCGGCGCAAGCGCGCCGCCTCGTCCAACTCGGCACGGACCGCGTTGGCGCGGCCATCCAGGATTTCGGCGACCGCCTTCCAGAGTTTCTTGCCGAACAGGACGAAGAACACGACGAACGCGATCGCCACCCAGATCTTGGGCTCGCCCCAGAACGCTGTTTCCATCGTCTCGGTCCTTCCTCAGCCCTGGCCGCGAGCAGCCAGGGCGGCGCCGACCGCTCGCTCGACCCTTGCGGCGTCAGGGGTGCTCGCCGTCAGGCGCGCGATCAGCGCGGTGGCGGCATCGGTCGCCACCGTTCGCAGCGCCCGCATTGCCGAAGCCTGGGCGGCGGCGATGCGCTGCTCGGATTCCTGAAGTCGTGCATCCAGATCGGCATCCAGCACCGCCGCCCGCTCCGCGGTTTCCCGCTTGGCCTTATCGACCGCCGCGTTGATCGCGCCCTGCGCTTCTGCCCGTGCGCGCCCCGTCGCCTGCGCCACGTCCTGGACCGCGGTATCGGCTTCGGACTTCACCGACCGCGCGGCGTCGAGATCGGCGGCGATCGCATCGGCGCGCTGGTCAAGCACCCGCTTGACCTGGGGCAAGCCCCAGCTCCAGCACAGCAGGAAGAAGATCAGGAAGATCACGGCGCCCCAGCCGACCTGGTCGAGGGTCAGCGGGTTGTTGAAATTGAGCTGCGGCATCCCCTCCGCCATCGCCGCCGCCGGCAGGGACAGCAGGGCAGCGGCGACGAACGGGACGGCGCGGCGGAGCGAACACAGCATGTGTCTGTCCCCCAAAGCGAAGGAGAAGGGCGCCGTCGGCGGCGCCCGGCCCGTCCAGGCGTTAGACGAACAGGATGATGAAGGCGATAACCAGCGCGTAGAGCGCCACCGCTTCCGTCAGCGCGAAGCCAAGGATCGCCAGGCCGAAGACGCGGTCGCGCGCCGCGGGGTTGCGGGCGACGGAGTTGACCAGCGCGGCGAAGATCTGGCCGATGCCGATGCCGACACCCGCCAGTGCGATCACGGCAAGACCGGCACCGATGTTCTTGGCGGAAGCGAGATCCATGGTCCGATTCCTTTCGGTACGTATATAGGGCCAGCGCGGCGCGCGCTGTGTGGCGAAGGTGATACAGCCTGCAATCAATGCAGGTGGACGGCATCGTGCAGGTAGATGCAGCTCAGGATCGCGAACACGTAGGCCTGCAGCACCGCAACCAGGATCTCGAAGCCGATCAGGATCACGTTCACGCCGAAGGCAAAGATGGCCGGCACGATGCCGAGCCAGCCCGCTGCGCCCAGCATCACCACGAACGCGCCGAACACCTCCAGCATGACGTGTCCCGCCATCATGTTGGCGAACAGTCGAACCGATAGCGAGATGATGCGCGAGACGTAGGACAGGACCTCGATCGGCACCAGCAGCGGCAGCAGCGCCTTCGGCACGCCCTGCGGCACGAAGTAGCTGAACCAGTGCAGCCCGTGGATCACGATGCCGACCAGCGTGACCATCAGCACCACGACGAGGGTGAGCGCCAGCGTGACGGCGATGTGGCTGGTAAAGGTGAAGAAGTAGGGAAAGACGCCGATCAGGTTACCGAGGAGGATGAACAGGAACACCGTGAAGATGAACGGGAAGAACCGCTTTCCCTCCGGCCCGATCGTATCAACGCACATTGAATACACGAATTCGTATATCATCTCGGCCGCCGACTGCAGCCGGCCCGGCACCATCGCGCGCGGCCGCATCCCGATCACGAGCAGGGCGAGCGTCAGCACCGCCGCGACCACCATCATGAGGTTGGACTGGCTGAAATGGACCGCTGCGCCGACCTCGCCGAGCGCTGTATGCAGCTCAAACTGGCTCAGCGCGTCGATGTTTCCAGAAGCCAAGACACACCCCCTTATCGGCCCCGCGCCAGTTGCGGCGTGCGGTTACTTTTGCCTCTTGCCGGCCTCCTGCCGTGGCGCAAACGCGCGCCAGACGTTCAGAATCCCGGCCGCGCCGCCTACCGGCACGAACGCGATCAGGAACAGCGGGCGGGTGCCGGCGAGCCGGTCGATCCCCCAGCCGATGGCGCACGCCACCAGCATGGCGGCGACGAGCTCCACCGCCACGCGGACGCCAATGCCCATCGGGCTTTGGTCGCCGCCGGATGCGTCCGGCTTCGGCGGCTGGGGATCAAGCCCCTGCCGTTCCCGCGCCGCCCGCAGCCGATCCTCGAAAGAGCCGCCGCCGTGTTCCTTGGTCATGTCCGCCCCGTGCAGGTCACCCCACCGGAAAGCGGGCGCTTGCTACAAGCGGGTTGCGGGAGTGTCAAGAATGGGTGACTTCGTTGGGAGCGGAGCCTCCCTCCTCCAGCCGGGCCAGAAAGCCGCGCAGAGCAGGCTCCCATTTCGCGGCATCGCGGCCTGAGGCGAGGTGGCCGTACGGGCTGTCCAGTTCGACATACTCCGCGCGTACGCCCGCGGCGCAAAGCTTCCGCATCACCGGATCAGCCAGGCTTGGCGGGAACAGCGTATCGGTGGTCGAGAGCATGTACAGCACACGGGCGCGGATGCGGTGGAAATCCGCCTCCACGTCGTAGCCGCGCAGCGCCTTGCGCAGGATCACGAGCGAGTTGGCGTCGAATTGTTCGGCCCAGGCGCGTGCGATTTGGTGCAGTTCCGCTTCGCGTGCCGCCGGGTCGAAGATTCGCTCGACGAGCTGGGCATCGATGCCGTAGCCGCGCAGGGTCTCCATGCGCATCCGGGCGGCGGTCTCCAGCACCCCGCCCCGGTCATAATAGTCGCCGCCGTTCCAATTCGGATCATGCGCCAACCGCGCTTCCGGCGGTTCCAACCCGCGCGCCGGCGCCTTGGGCGAGGTCACGGCCGCGACGATGCCATCCATGAAGTCCGGAAAATCGACCGCCCAGGCAAATGCCTGGAACCCGCCATAGGACGGCCCGATCACCGCGACCAAATGGCGTATGCCCAGATGCTCGACCAGGCGATGCTGCGCGGCGACGATGTCAGTCAGGGTGAGGTCGGGGAAGCTCGAGCCATACGGTCGCCCGGTCGCCCGGTTGATGCTGGCGGCGTTCGTGGAGCCGAAGGACGAACCCAGCATATTCGAGGAAACGACAAAGTACCGATCGGTGTCGATCGCCCGTCCGGGCCCCACCAGGGCGGCCCAGGAACCCTCCGACGCGCCCTCCCCGCCCAGCACGTATTCGGGGCCGGACGTGTAGCCGTGCGTCATGAGGATGGCGTTGCGCCCGTCCGGCGCAAGCTGGCCGAGAGTCAGGTAGGCGAGGGTCGCTTCGGCCAGGATGCCGCCGGTCTGGAGGCGGAAATCCTGGATGGTGAAGCGCTTGAGAGACATTGCCCGGTTTCCCTGGAATTGTACGGCGTCAGCGTAGCAGGGGATGGCGGAGGCGCCAGCACGCGCACGGGCTACCCATTACTCACTTCCATTGCTGCCATGCGAAACCTGCGGCACCGGTCAGCGCCAACACGATCCCACACCACCGATAGAAGCGCAGCGGCGAGATGAAGTCCTGACGTTCCGACAGCACCGCCGCGCGCTGTTCTGGCGAGCCGTGTCCTGACATGCGGGCTTTGAAGACCTCAACTCCCCATGTCGGGGCATCCTGGTTGAGATTGGCGAGAGTGCAAATCAGCCACGTCAGTATCCCGAGGATCATCAGGCCGAAGAAGCCCAACACGTCTGCGACCACCGCCGCAATGGCGATCAAGCAGAAGATCACTCCCCATGCGAGAACATTGGCGACGGCGCTGGCGGAAAATCGCATGTGGAACGGTAACACCCCAACCAAACCGGTTCCAAACCAGGCGTCGCGACTGAGCCCCGTTAGCCCAGCAAAGCCATCCGGCTATCGTCCGCGGCGACGAACCCGCCCGACTGGCGCCACCACAGCCGCGCGTACGTGCCGCCGCGGGCCAGCAACTCCGCATGAGTGCCGATCTCGATGATGCGGCCCGCATCCAGCACGACAAGCCGGTCCATGCGCGCGATCGTGGACAGGCGGTGGGCAATGGCGATCACCGTGCGGCCCTGCATGAGCGCGTCGAGCCGACCCTGGATCGCCGCCTCCACCTCCGAATCCAGCGCCGAGGTCGCCTCGTCCAGCACCAGGATCGGCGCGTTCTTCAGGATCACGCGGGCGATGGCGATGCGCTGGCGCTGGCCGCCGGAGAGCTTCACGCCGCGCTCGCCGACATGGGCATCGTAGCCGCGCCTGCCGTGCCAGTCCTCCAGCCCGAGGATGAACTCGTGCGCTTCCGCCCGGCGTGCCGCCTCCTCGATCATCGCCTGCGTCGCATCGGGTTGCCCGTAGCGGATATTGTCGCTGATCGAGCGGTGCAGTAGCGAGGTGTCCTGCGTCACCATCGCGATCCGCGCGCGCAGGCTCTCCTGTGTCACCTCCGCGATGTCCTGGCCGTCGATCAGGATGCGGCCCCGCGCCGGCGCGTGAAAGCGCAGCAGCAGGTTCACCAGCGTCGATTTCCCGGCCCCGGACGGGCCGACCAGCCCGACGCGCTCGCCCGGCGCGATCGACAGATCGATCCCGTGCAGCACCGCCGGTTGCCCGCGCGGGCGTTCGCCGCGGCCATAGTCGAAATGCAGGTGCTCGAACCGGATCGCGCCTGCGGCCACGACCAGCTCGGCCGCATCCGGCGCATCCGGCATCTGCCGCTCGATCGCGATCGAGCGCATGCCGTCCTGCACCGTGCCCAGGTTCTCGAAGATAGTGGTCACGCTGCGCGCCACCCAGCCGGCGATGTTGGCAATCTGCCACGCCAGCGGCAGCGCCATCGCCACTGACCCCACGGCGATGCGCCCCATGCTCCAGAGCCAGACCGCCAGCCCCGCCGTGGTAACGAGCAACGTCGCGTTCATGGTGGCGAGGATGAAAACGTAGCCGGTGAACATGCGGGTCTGGTCGCGGAACAGCGTGGTGTGTTGGTCGACCGCGTCGCGCACGAACGCATCCTCGTCGCGGGCGCGGGCGAACAGCTTGACGGTGAGGATGTTGGTGTAGCTGTCCACGACCCGGCCGGTGAGCGTCGAACGCGCCTCGCTCACTGCGCGCGAGCGTTCACGCAGCCGCGGCACGAAGTAGCTCAGCATCGCGGCATAGCAGGCGAACCAGACCAGGATGGGCAGCGCGAGCCGCCAATCCGCGGCAGCGAGCAGCCCCACTGCACTGCTGCCGTAGACCACGATGTACCACGCCGCGTCGAACGCCATCACCACGCTCTCGCGCAGCGCCGGGCCGGTCTGGAGCACCCGGTTGGCGACGCGGCCGGCGAAATCGTTCTGGAAGAACGTCCAGCTCTGCCGCACCACATGCCAGTGGTTCTGCCAGCGGATCAGGTTCGATAATCCCGGATTGACGAGCTGGTTGATGAGCACGGCATGGGTCAGGAACACCGCCGGGCGCAGCACCAGCAGCACGCCCGCCATGCCCGCAAGCTGCGGCCAGGCCTCGCGCAGCAGGGCCTTGGGCGTATGGCCCGAGACCAGGGCGATGACGCGGCCGATGAACGCCGGAATGCTGGCATCCAGCACCGCGAGCAGCCCACCGCCGATGAACAGCGCCGCCACCAGCCAGCGGGCTTGTCGGATGAAATGCCAGTAAAACCGCGCCAAGCCATCAACGGGAGGCTCGCTCGGCGCTCCGGCCGTCGGGTCCAACAGGGTCTCGAATCGTCGCAGCATCCCGGAGGGATGAACCGCTCGCGCCCGACCGGTCAATCTGTCGCTGCGGCCGCTCACGTTGGCGTCAGTTACCGGGCGAGCGGGCAACCTGACCTGAGCGCCGCCGGCTTAAGGGATCAAGAAGCAGGGAGCACAGCATGGCCCAGGACAATGCCTCGCCGGCCGACGAGTCGCGTATCCCGCAGGCACGTCGTCTGGCCGAGCAGGCGCTGGAGGCGGAACGGGCGGGCGACTCCGCCGCCGCCGAGCGGCTGTTCGCGGAGGCCGAGCGGCTCGATCCCGGCGCCGTGGAAGCGGTGCTGGAGGAGGACGAGGCCACCGCAGGGCGCGGCCCGGCTCGCCCGGCTCGAACACACGACCTTGGCGGGGACGGCTTCATCGCCCGCAACGCCGCGCCGGGCGTGGGCCTGCATGCTTGGCGCGCGACCGGGACCGCCGGCGCTCCGCGTACCCCGCCTGCCCACCGGACGAGCTTCGAAATCGCCTTGCTCGTGAACCAGCAATCGCACCGGCTCACCGTCGATACGCGCACCACCCTGCTCGACGCCTTGCGCGACCGGCTGAACCTGACCGGCACCAAGAAAGGCTGCGCCCTGGGTCAGTGCGGGTCCTGCACCGTTCTGCTCGACGGGCGGCGGATCAATGCCTGTCTGATGCTGGCGGTGATGGCCGACGGCAAGGCGATCACCACGATCGAGGGTCTGACACGCGACGGCGCCCTGCATCCGGTGCAGGCGGCCTTCGTTGCCCAGGATGCCTTTCAGTGCGGCTACTGCACGCCAGGGCAGATCATGTCCGCGGTCGGCCTGATCGAGGAAGGGCGCGGCCGCGACGACGAGCAGATCCGCGAGCAGATGAGCGGCAATCTGTGCCGCTGCGGCGCCTACGTGAATATCGTCGCCGCCGTGCGCGACGCCCGCGACCAGATGGAGGGCTGAGCCGATGCTCCCGTTCGGCTACGCCGAGGCGCACGACGTCGCAGGCGCGATCGAGCTCCTGACCCGCACGCCCCATGCCATGGCGGTGGCGGGCGGGACCGACGTGCTGCAGCTTCTGCGGGAGAGCGTGATCGCGCCCGCCGAGCTGATCGACCTGAACGCATTGCCGCTCGCCGGCATCGACCCGGACGGCGAGGGCTTGCGCATCGGCGCGCTGGCGAGGCTGTCCGATGTCGCCGACCATGCGCGGGTGCAAGCCGAGTTTCCGGTATTGTCCCGCGCGCTGGCGGAAACCGCTTCGCCGCAGGTGCGCAACATGGCGACCATGGGCGGCAACCTGCTGCAGCGCACGCGCTGCCTCTATTTCCGCGACGTCACCGCGCCCTGCAACAAGCGCGAACCAGGCTCCGGCTGTCCCGCGCTTGACGGCCAGAACCGCATGAACGCCATCCTGGGCGGCAGTAAGCACTGCATCGCCGCCTATCCGGGCGACATGGCGAACGCGCTGATCGTCCTGGATGCGGAGCTGACGGTGCATGGACCGGAGGGCGAGCGGCGGCTGAAAGTCGAGGCATTGCACCGCGAGCCGGGCGATGCGCCGGAGACCGACACCACCCTGCGTCCGGGCGAGATCATCACCGCCATTCTGCTTCCCGCCAGCGCGCACGCCCGCAACTCGCATTACGTGAAGGTGCGCGACCGGGCGAGCTTCGAATGGGCGCTGGTCTCCGCGGCTGCCGCGATCGAGATCGCGGACGGCGCGGTGCGCGCGGCGCGCGTTGCCGCCGGCGGGGTCGGAACGCGGCCCTGGCGATTGCCGGAAGTCGAGCGCCGGCTGGTGGGCGGCAAGCTGGACGAAGCGGCGGCCCTGACCGCCGCCGAGGCCGCCGCGCATGGCGCCGACCGGCGTCCGGGCACCGCGTTCAAGGCGACGCTGCTGCGCCGGGCGGTCGAACGGGTGCTGCTGATGGCGGGAGGACTGGCATGAACGCGATCATCGGTCAGCCGGTCCCGCGTGTGGATGGGCCGGCGAAGGTCACGGGACAGGCGCGCTATGCCGCGGAGTTCCGCCCGTACAACCTGGCCTTCGCGGCGATCGTGTCCAGCACCATCCCGCGCGGCCGCATCAGCGCCATCGACGCCACGGAAGCCGAGCGCGCGCCCGGCGTGCTCGCGGTCATCACGCACGAGAATTGCGAACGTCTGCCCTACAAGGAGCTCGAGAAGCGCCCGCAAGTCGATCCCAGCTCGGGCGAGCAATTGCATGTTTTTCAGGGCGCGGAGGTGCTGTTCTCGGGCCAGCCGGTCGCCGTGGTGGTCGCCGACACCCAGGAAGCGGCGGACGGCGCGGCGCGGCTGGTGCGCGTGACCTACGAGATCGACGAGCCGACCACGGTGTTTCGAATCTCGGACGGCAAACCTCCGTCCAAGGAGACCGGGGAGGCCGGCCGGCCGGCCGAGAGCGCGCGGGGTGATGCCGACGCCGCGCTTGGTCTGGCTCCGGTGAAGGTGGACATCGCGTGCAGCCACGCGCGCGAGCATCATAATGCCATGGAACCGCACGCCACGATCGCCGAATGGGACGGCGACCGGCTGACATTATACGACAAGTCGCAATGGGTCTCGAACGTGCGCATGGAGATCGCGCATGTGTTCGGCATCCCGGAGGCGAATATACGCGTTCTTTCGCCCTTCGTCGGCGGCGCGTTCGGCTCGGCCTTGCGCACCTGGCCGCATGTCACCATCGCCGCGCTGTGCGCGCGCCGCGTGCGTCGCCCCGTCCGTGTGGAGCTGACGCGGCGCGAATGCTTCACCTCGATCGGCTTCCGCCCAATGACGCGCCACCGGATCGCCCTCGGCGCGGAGCGCGACGGCCGCCTGCGCGCGGTGCTGCACGAGGCCACTGGGCAGACCTCGGCATATGAGGAATACGCCGAGACGACGCTGGAGCCGGCGCGCACCACCTATTCGTGCCCGAACGTGCGCACGCAATACCGGCTGGTGGAGATGAACACCAACACGCCGTGCCCGATGCGCGCGCCGGGAGTCGCCACCGGCACACTCGCCGTCGAGATGGCCATGAACGAGCTGGCCGAGGCGCTGGGAATGGACCCGCTGGAGCTGCGGCTGCGCAACTACGCCGAGCGCGACGAGAGCAGCGACCTGCCCTGGAGCAGCAAGGGTTTACGCGACTGCTACAGGACCGGAGCCGAGCGGTTCGGCTGGAACCGCCGTCCCGCCGCGCCGCGCAGCATGCGCGACGGACGCTCCCTGGTCGGCTGGGGCATGGCGAGCGCGATCTATCACGCCGACCGCAGCGCCTGCGCCGCACAGGCGGTGCTGTACGCGAACGGCCAGGTGGTGGTACGGACCGCTTCCAGCGACATGGGGCCGGGCACGTACACCTCGATGACGCAGGTCGCGGCCGAGACGCTGGGGCTGCCGATCGGGAAGGTGGATGTGGAGATCGGCGATACCGACATGCCGAAGGCACCGGTGCATGGCGGAAGCATCACCATGGCCAGCGTCGGCAACGGCGTGAAGGCCGCGTGCGAGGCGCTGCGCGAGAAGCTGCGCGCGCTGGCGGGCAATGACACCGACGCCGCGCCCGAGGAGACGCTGCGCAAGCATGGGTTGGACCGATTGGAGGCCGAGGCCGAGTCGAAGCCCGGCGAGGAGAGCGGGAAATACGCCTCCGCCGCGTTCGGCGCGGTGTTCGCCGAGGTGCGGATCGACCCCGCCTTCGGCACGGTGCGGGTGCCGCGCCTCGTCGGTGCCTACGACGCCGGGCGCATCATCAACCCGATGATCGCGCGCAGCCAGTGCATCGGCGGCATGGTGGGCGGGCTCGGCATGGCGCTGCTTGAGGTCGCTGAATGGGACGAGCGGCTGGGCCGGGTGATGAACGCGAACCTGGCGGAGTACCTGGTGCCGGTCTGCGCCGACGTATCCGAGCTGGACGTGACGTTCGTGCCCTCGGAGGACACCATCTTCAATCCGCTCGGCGCCAAGGGTCTGGCGGAGATCGCGCTGTGCGGCGTGGCCCCCGCCATCGCCGAGGCGGTCTGGCATGCGACCGGCAAGCGGGTGCGCGACCTGCCGATCCGGGTGGAGGATCTTATCGAGGAGTGATCATGACTCCCGCTCTCCGCTTGCGGGAAAGGGGGAAGAAGGCATCAGTCGGCTGTCACCTCCCGCACGCATCGCGCGACCTCGTCCAGCGTCTGCTCAGCCGCCTCCGCATGGGGGGCGTGTCGGGCCGCCATCATGACGGTGCGCACGCCTCCCGTAACCAGTCGCTCCGCCAAGCGCGCGTGTGCCGCGGTACCATAGGGGTCGTGCTCACCTTGCAGGATCAGCGTCGGAATGCTGATCCGCGCAATCTCGGCGGACAGATCGAAAGCGACGGGAAAGCCGGGGTCCAGCCAGGCGTCCGCCCAGCCTAGGAAGGCGGCGTCCACATCGTCGTGATGGCGTGCGAGGCGGGCGCGGAGGCCAGCATGGTCCTCGCTCCGGATCGCCGCGATACTTGCGATGCAGACGTCCTCGACGAAGAAGTGGGGCGCCAGCAGCGCCAAGCCTCGTACGCGAGGGTCGGCGATCCGCCCGGCATGGATGGCCGCGATCGAGGCGCCGTCCGAGTGGCCCACCAGCACGCCGCGCCGGATATGGGCGGCGTCCAGTACGCCAGGAAGCACGTCCAGCGCCTCGTGGTGCATGTAATGGAGCGGGCGCGGCAAGGTCACGCTGTCCGAACGGCCATACCCAAACCGCGAGTACGCGAGCACGCCGCACTCGGTCGCGGCGGCAAGGCGGGCGGGAAAGTCGCGCCAGAGGCCAACGGACCCCAGACCCTCGTGCAGCAGCACGAGGGTCGGAGCGTGCTCGGGCGGCGGTCCCCACCAGGCGGCTTCGAGCCGCCCGGCGGACAAAGTGATGTCCGCGCGCCGGCCCGCGAGGCTCATCCAGCGTCCCGCAGCTTGAACCGCTGGATCTTGCCGGTGGCGGTCTTGGGCAGGCTTTGCACCACTTCCACCCAACGGGGATATTTCCAGACGCCGATCCGCGCCTGGACGTGTGCCTTCAGTTCCTCGCTCAAGTCTCCCGCGCCCGCCAGGAAGTCAGGGCGAAGCACGACGAAAGCCTTGGGCTTGATCAGGCCATCATCGTCGGGGAGCCCGACCACCGCCGCCTCCTGCACGGCCGGGTGCGCGATCAAGGTCTCCTCCACCTCGAACGGAGAGACCCAGATGCCGCCGACCTTCATCATGTCGTCGGCGCGGCCGCAATAGCGGTAGAACCCGTCGGCGAGCATGTACGTGTCGCCGGTGTGCGTCCACTCGCCCCGGAAAGTCCGGCGCGTCTTGTCCCGCTGGTTCCAGTATCCCTCGGCGGCACTGGGACCGCGCACAATCAATTCCCCCGTCTCGCCTTCGGGCACGGTCGCGCCCTGCGCGTCCACGATCCGCAGCTCATAGCCGGGAACTGGCTGGCCGGTGCTGCCGTAGCGCACCGCGCCGGGGCGGTTCGAGAGGAAGATGTGCAGCATCTCCGTGCTGCCGAGCCCGTCCAGGATCTCCCGTTCCCACCGTCGCCTCCCAGCGCCTTCCCACCTGTTCGGGCAGCGCCTCGCCAGCCGAGATGCAGCGCCGGAGTCGCGCCGATCCGGCTCCGCGCCCCAGCGCGGGATGCGACAGCAGCCCCGCATACAAGGTCGGCACGCCGCCAAAGATCGTCGGCTGGAACCGCCGCATGATCGCGAGCACCGCATCCGGCGTCGGCCGATCGGGCAGCAGGACCGCGGCCGCGCCGACCGACATGGGAAAGGTCATCGCGTTGCCGAGGCCATACGCGAAGAACAGCTTGGCGGCCGAGAACACCAGATCGTCGGCCCGGATGCCGAGCACCTGTGCGCCATAGGTCTCGGCGGTTGCGCGCAGGCTGCCGTGGACGTGCCGCACTCCTTTCGGCAGCCCGGTAGACCCCGAGGAATAGAGCCAGAATGCCGTCTCATCCTCCGAAGCGAGAGTCGGCGCCACATCCACCCGTCCGTCGGCAAGCAAGGCGGGGAACGCGGTCTCTCCATCACGAACCGGGGGTGCGCCGCCGTCGGTCGCCGCGACAATGACGTGCCGCAGACGGGGCATGTCGCCCAGCACCGGGCGCAGCGCGCCCAGCAGAGGCATCGAGATCACCAGCGCCTCGGCCCGGCTGTCAGCCAGCACGTAGCCCGTCTGCTCGGGGGTCAGCAGGGTGTTGACCGGCACCGGCACGACGCCCGCGCGCAGCGCGCCCCAGAAGGCGACGGGGAAGTCAACGGTATCGAGCATGACCAGGGCGACGCGGCGCTCCGGACCCACACCGAGCGAGCGCAGCGCCGAAGCGAAGCGGCTGGTCGCGGCGCGCAACGCGCCATACGACAAGCGGCGGCTCGGATCGGTGAAGGCCAGCGCATCGCCGCGCCCGTCCTCCGTGTGCCGGTCAACGAACCAGCCGACCGCGTTCCCGTTCGACTTTTCCATCACGCACCCTCCCGGTCCGGTTCTCGCCGGGCCGGCGCGGGCGATCAAGCGCTCGACGCCTCCGCCGGTTCGGGCGCGGCCTTCGGCTCGGGGACCTGCGTGGGCGTCTCGGCGACCTGGCGCAACGCCTGGCGGGCGCGCCGCATCGCGACCGAGCCCGCCTGATCGGGCTCCAGCGCGAGCAGCAGGACCGAGCGGCCCGTCACCTCGTACTCGTCGCCGCTCGGCACTTCCAGCCTGCCCTGGCCCTCGGGAACGTTGGTGTCGATCAGCCGGCGCCAGCGCGACCCCCCCACGACTTCCGGTATGCGGAAGCGCACCACGTCATGATGCGCGTTCAGCACCAGCAACGCGGTCGCATCCATCGCCGGCCGCTTGATGCCGCTCGCCTGAGCGCGTCCATCTAGCAGCATCCCGAAGCAACGCGCATTGGGGTCGTTCCACTGCTCGTCGCCCATGTCGGTCGCCGATGGCGTCAGCCAGCGAACGTCCCGCACGTCCAGATCGGCATTATACTCGCCACTGAGAAAGCGGTTGCGGCGCAGGATAGGGAAGGAATTGCGGACGGCGATGAGCCGGCGTACGAAGTCGATCAGCGTGCGGTTGTAATCATCGATATCCCAGTTCACCCAACTGATCTCGTTGTCTTGGCAATAGGCGTTGTTGTTGCCCCGCTGGGTGCGGCCGAACTCGTCACCGGCCAGCATCATCGGCGTGCCCTGCGACAGCAGCAGAGTGGCGAGCAAGTTGCGCTTCTGACGGTCGCGCAGGTCGAGGATGTCGGGATCGTCGGTCGGGCCCTCCGCCCCGTGATTCCAGGAGTGATTGTTGGAGGTGCCGTCGTTGTTGTCCTCGCCGTTCGCCTCGTTGTGCTTTTCGTTGTAGGAAACAAGATCTTGCAGCGTGAAGCCGTCGTGCGCGGTGACGAAATTCACGCTGGCCCACGGCTTGCGGCCGCGGTGGTTGAACGCGTCGGCGGATGCCGCGACCCGCGTGGCAAGCTCAGGCAGCTTGCCCTCGTCGCCTTTCCAGAAGGCGCGGACGGTGTCGCGGAACTTGTCGTTCCACTCGGCCCAGCCAGGCGGAAACCCGCCGACCTGATAACCGCCGGGGCCGATATCCCAGGGCTCGGCGATCAGCTTGACCTGCGACAGCACCGGGTCCTGGAGGCACGAGACAAGGAACCCGTTGCCCTGATCGAACCCACCCGCCTCGCGGCCGAGAATTGTGCCGAGATCAAATCGGAACCCGTCGACGTGCATCTCGGAGACCCAGTAGCGCAGCGAATCAGTCACCATCTGCAAGGCACGCGGATGGTCCAGATTGAGCGTGTTGCCGGTCCCGGTGTCGTTGACATAGTAGCGCGGAGTGTCCGACAGCAGGCGATAGTAGGAGACATTGTCGATACCGCGAAACGACAGCGTCGGCCCGCGCTCGTTGCCTTCCGCCGTGTGATTGTAGACCACGTCCAGGATCACCTCGAGCCCGGCATCGTGCAGGCGGGCCACCATCTCCTTGAACTCGGAGAAGACGAACGCCGGGACGGCGGCGTAGCGGGGGTCGGGCGCGAAGAAGCCGATCGAGTTGTAGCCCCAGTAGTTGGTCAGCCCCTTGTCCAGCAAGTAGCTGTCGTTGACGAAGGTATGAATGGGCAGCAACTCGACCGAGGTGACGCCGAGCGAGCGGACGTAGTCCACGACATCCTTCTGTCCGAGGCCGGCGTATGTGCCGCGCAGTGGCGGCGGCACCGCCGGATGCAGTTTGGTGTAGCCGCGCACGTGGGTCTCATAGAGGATCGTGCGTTCCCACTGTATTTCCGGGCGGCGAACGCGGCCCCAAGTGAAAGCCGGGTCGATCACGCGGCACTTAGGCACGAACGGCGCGCTGTCGCGCTCGTCGAACGTAAGGTCGTCGCCCTCGGCGCCGATCGTGTAGCCGAAGCAGGCGTGATCCCAGCGCAGTTCCCCCACATGCGCCTTCGCGTATGGATCGAGCAGGAGTTTGTTCGGATTGAACCGATGTCCCGCCTCCGGCTCATAGGGGCCGTGAACACGGTAGGCGTAGATCGTGCCGGGTCTTGTGTCGGGCAGGTAGCCGTGAAAGATCTCGCTTGTGTACTCGGGCAATTCGATCCGCTCCAGCTCGGTGGTGCCGGCATCGTCGAACAGGCATAGCTCGACCTTGGTGGCGTTGGCCGAGAACAGGGCGAAATTGACGCCCAGGCCGTCCCACGTCGCGCCCAGTGGAAAGGGAGATCCCTCGCGAACGCGAGACTTCAGGATCGACGGGGGCATGCGGCAGTGTTCTCCGATCGGGGCGGGTGAACCCAAAATGAGGTACGAACCCGAAAGGTTCCCTGAACCTTGCGCGCGGCCGCGTCAGCGCACGATCTGATAATGGATTCTGAGCGTGATTGGCACCGAAGCGGCGGCGTTGGCGGGCAGAGATGGCAGACGCGCGTCGCGGAAGACGCCGAGGGCGGCGAGATCGAGCCATTGCGAGCCGGAGGGCGAGGCCAGTTTCACGCGTTCAACCCGCCCGCTGCGCTGCACGACAAGGTCGAGGACCACATCGCCCTGTTGGCCGTTCTCCCCGGCCTGCGGGGGATAATAGCTGTGCCGGTTCCACCAGGCGGCGAAGCGGTTGTACCAGTCCGGCCCCACTTCCTTGCTGTCGGACCGGCCGAATATCCTGGTATCCGCCGCCCCGACGACGCCCTGGCCGAGTGAGAGATCGATCCCGTGACCGACGCGGCGCCGTGGCGAGGATGACGCCGTCGGAGCGCCTAGCGAGAACACCATAGGAGCGGGAAAGGCCGGATGCGGCGCCGGGCGCGTGACCGCCGGCTTCGCCGCGGGTTCGCGCCCCTCGGGGCGCGGCGGTAGAGGTTCGGCCGGCGAGGGGGACACTGGGGCCATCTCGGGCGCGGCGCTCGGCGGCGATGGCGTTGGCGGTGCGACTGGCGTAGGGGCCGGAGGCGGCGCAGGCGCGGCTTCGGGCGGCGTTTCAGACGTTTTCCGCGGTTCCGGGGCGGCGACGCTGGGCTTCGACGCTCCACCGGAATCGAGGACGACGTCGAAGGACGGCGGGGGAAGCCACTCGGGCGGCTCGATCCGATGGCGGGCCAGCAGGATCGCCAGAGCCAGCAACAGGGCGTGGACCAGAATTGAGACGGCAAGGGACGGGGCGAGGCGGCGACGCCTGACCGCCACCGCTCCCCCAAACCCCTGCCGCGCGGAGATGGAATTCTCCGCCGTCATTCCCTATTCCGCGGCAACAGCCTCCGGCGCACCAAGCTCGGCGATGCGCGGAGCCACCTCGCGGGCAAACAGCTTGATGTTCTCGACCGTGTCCTTGTGATCGAGCAGGCCGCCCTGGCCGAAGAACAGCAGATGCCCGACGCCGCCCATGCGGGCGTTGAAGTCGCGTATCTGGGCGAACACGTCATCGGGGGTACCGGCGAATACGGTGTCGTTCGCCATCAGGTCGTGGACGCTCGCCTCCATCGCATTGATTGGACGGCCGTTGCGGTCGGCGATGATGCTCTTCGGGCGCTTGCCCGCCTTCATCGCCGCCACGTTCGCGCCGAGCGAGTTGTAGCCGGGTGGGTTGACGAAAGGCTCGGCCACGATGGGCGAGGTGCGCACGTAGCCGGCGATCAGGTCGGCGCATACGCAGGCCTTCTTCCCGCGTATGGCCGACGCCGATAACGGCCGCGTAGGCGAGGCGGTCGGGGCCGGCCTCCCAGCCCAGTTCGCGGGCCCGCTTGCGGTAGGCGTCGAACATCGGCTTGGCGATGCCACCGGACAGCAGCGTGCCAACCACGTGTCCGCGTTCGGCCGCCGCCCTGCCCGTCTCCACGCTCAGCCCCGTCATCCAGATCGGCGGCGTGGGCTGCTGGATGGGCCGCGGCCAGATGTTGACGTTTCTGTACCTGGAAAAACTCGCCCTCCCAGGAAAACGGCCCATCGGTGGTGGAAAGCGCCTTGAGGATGAGGTCGTGCGCCTCCCAGTAGCGGCGCATGAGCCGCGCGGGATTGGAGTTGGCGGGCGCGATCTCGTACGGCGCCCCCTTTACCAGGCCAAGCTCGGTCCGCCCGCCCGAGAGCACGTCGAGCCAGGCCACCTCCTCGGCCACGCGCACCGGGTCCGGGCGGTTGGCGATCGGGTTGCCGAGCGACAGCAGCCGCGCGCGCTTCGTCTCCCGCGCGATGACCGCGAGCGCCATGGGCACCGAGACCGTCATGCAGGTCGCGGTGCTGTGGTGCTCGTTGACCATGATATCGAGCCCCTCTTCGTCGCAGAGGGCGAACTCGTCGAGGTAGCGATTGAGCAGGCCGTGCGCGACCTGGGGATCGACGTTGCCGTTCGGCAGCACCACCCGCATGCTGCCGCGCGCGAGCCCTTCATCCCAGGCCGGGTGATAGGCCATCTCGGAGAAATACCAGGTTCGCATTGGCGCGTGTCTCCGGCGTCAGGAGCGGTTCGCGAAGGCGGCGACGAGCTCGGCGAAACGCGCGGGCTGCTCCCAATGCGGGTAGTGGCCGGCACCGGCGATCACCTCCAGCCGCGCGCCGGGCAGGGCGGCTTGCCAACCCTGGCCGTAGGCGGGGGTCACAACGCGATCGGCGGCGCCCCAGATCAGCAGCGTCGGGACGTCGATGCGGTGCAGCCATCGGCGCAGGCGCGGGTTGTGCATGTAGGGCTTCCAGCCGAACACGAGTAGCGACTCCCGTCCGCGCGCGACGGCCGCGAGTTCCTCGTCCGATCGCCGCGTGAAGTCGATCTCGCCGCGGCGCGGATCGGCCCAGGAAGACGCAAGGACGGTTTCCTGGTCGACCCCGTGCATGTCGAGGATGTCGCGGTCGAGCACGCCGCCGAGCTTGATGCCGAGCGGTGCGGCCAGAACCAGTTGCGCGAAGCGGCGCGTGTCGCGCACCGCCATCTCCGCCGCGATCCAGCCGCCGAACCCGGCGCCGGCAAGCACGGCGTCGTTCAGGTCGAGTTCCTTGGCGAGGTCGAGATAGAGATACGCCAGATCGTCGATGCCGCCGATCCAGTCCGGAAGCGGATCGCGGCCCCAGCCGGGATGCGCGGGAAGGATCACCCGGAACTGCTGCGCGAGCGGGTCCAGCCAGTCGCGGTTCGGCGCCACGCCCTCGCCGGCATCAAGGAACAGGAGCGGACGGCCGGTGCCGCGTTCCTCGATTTCCAGATCCACGCCGGCGACCCGGATCATTCGACCTGCGCCGCCAATCGCGCCAGATGGTGCGCCGTGTCGCCGAACGTGTGCTCGATCACCATGCAGCGCCGGAAGTAGTGGCCGACCGCGTATTCCTCGGTCATGCCGATCCCGCCATGCAACTGGATCGACTGCTGCGAGACGAAGCGCGCCGCCTGGCCATAGCCCACCTTGGCCATCGACATGCTGCGCGCACGCTCGGCCGGGTCCTGCTCCTCGACGCTTATCGTGGCGAGCATCGCCATGCTGCGGCCCTGCTCCATCGACATCAGCATCTCCGCCAGGCGGTGCTGCACTACCTGGTTCTGGCCAATCGGCTTGCCGAATTGCTCGCGCGTGCGCGAATACTCCAGCGTCATCGCGTGCATTGCTTCCATGGCGCCGACCGCCTCGGCGCCCATGGCGGCAACGCCGGTCTGGACCACCCGCTCGATGATCGGAAAGCCCTTGCCGACCTCCCCCAGCACATCAGCGTCCGTCACCGGCACGTTGTTCAGCGCAAGCTCGGCCGCGCGGGTCTCGTCGCGCAGCGTGTAGCCGCGCCGCGCCAACCCTTCGGCTTTGGCATCTACCAGGAACAGCGTGATGCCATCGGCGTCGTCCTGCGCGCCGGCGGTGCGCGCGCTGACCACCAGCTTGTCGGCGGAGTCGCCATGAAGCACCACGCTCTTCGACCCGTCCAGCACCCAGCCCTTGCCGTTGCGCTTGGCCGTGGTCGCGACGTCGGTCAGGTCGTAGCGCGCCTGCCGCTCGCCATGCGCGAAGGCGAGCTTCGTGCGGCCCTCGGCGATGGCGGGCAGGATCTCGCCTTGCTGGTCGGCGCTGCCGGCGAGCTTGATCGCGGTGCCGCCCAGGATCACGGTGGAGAGATAGGGCTCCAGCGCCAGCGCCCGGCCCAGAGCCTCCATGACCAGCATCACCTCCACGGGGCCGCCTCCGAAGCCGCCATGTTCCTCGGCGAAGGGAAGGCCCAGGAGGCCCAGCTCGGCGTAGCGGTTCCAGAGATCGGCGCTCCAGCCCGTCGGCTCCTTCATGTAGCTTTTGCGGCTTTCGAAGGCGTAGCGATCGGCCATCAGGCGATCGACGCTGTCCCTGAGCAGCCGTTGCTCGTCGGTGAGTTCGAAATCCATCAGAGCCTCAGCACTGCCTTGGTCAGGATATTTTTCTGGATCTCGTTGGTGCCGCCGTAGATCGAGGCCGCGCGCAGGAACAGGTAGTTGCCCGTGGACTGCTCCAGGCCCTCGGCCAGCGCGTCGGGCTCGTTCGCCATGGCGGCCAGCTCCTGCGACCAGATCGGCATGGCGAGCGGGCCGCCGACATCCATTGCGAGTTCCGTGGTGGCCTGCAACAGCTCCGTGCCCTTCACCTTCAGCACCGAGGAGAGCGGATCGGGCCGCCCGTCGCGCTGCTTGGCGTAGGCCGAGACCACGCGATACTGCGTGATCTGCAGCGCCCTCATGTCCACCTCGATCTGCGCCACGCGCCGGCGGAAATCGTCGTCCTGGATCAGCGTCTTGCCGTTCGCCTTCACCTCTCGCGCCATCTCCTTCGCAGCGGCGATGCGCTCGCGCGACTTTCCGAGACGGGCGATGCCGGTGCGTTCATTGCCTAGCAGGAACTTCGCCACGTCCCAACCGCGGTTCTCCTCATGCACGCGCATCGAGACCGGCACCTTGACGTCGTCGAAGAACACCTCGTTCAGGTGATGCGCGCCGTCGATGGAGACGATCGGGCGGATGGTGATCCCCGGCGTCTTCATGTCGACGAGCAGGAAGGAGATGCCCTCCTGGCGCTTCGCCGCGTTCGGGTTGGTGCGCACGAGCACGAAGCACCAGTCGGCGTTGTGGGCGGTCGAGGTCCAGATCTTCGAGCCGTTGACGATGTAGTGCTCGCCCTCGCGCCGCGCAGCGGTCTTCAGCGCGGCGAGATCGGACCCGGCGCCCGGCTCGCTGAAGCCCTGGCACCACCAGTCGTCAAGGTTCTTGGCCCGCTGCAGGAACCGGCTCTTCTGCTCATCGGTGCCGAACTGGATCAGCACCGGGCCGATCATGGTGATGTTGAAGGACAGAAGCTCGGGCGCCGGGGCGGCCTGGTTCTCCTCGATGAAGATCATCCGCTGCACGGGCGACCAGCCGGTGCCGCCGTGCTCGACGGGCCAGTTAGGCGCCGCCCAGCCCTTCTTGTTGAGGGTCCGCATCCAGGCGATGGTGTCCTGCTTGCGGGGCGGGTAGCCCAGCCGCATCCGTTCGCGGATGTCGGCGGGCAAATTGTCGCGGATGAACGCGCGCACCTCGTCGCGGAACGCGATCTCCTCGGGCGTCAACCTGAGATCCATCGGTTTCCCCCTTGCCGTTCCCTATGCTGGCCGGGATGTTGGCAGTCCGGGACGGCGGGGGCAATACGAGGACGGAACCGGTGGCCAGCGGTCCTGGCGGCGCGCCACGAGTTACGCGAGCTACGCCCCGGCGCCGCGACAAGTGATGCGTCGGCACCGGCAGCGCGGCGAAGCCTCGCGGGTGAGGCCGTCGTGCGTTATAACCTCAGCACCGCCTTGCTCAAAATGTTCTTCTGGATCTCGTTGGTGCCGCCATAGATCGAGGCCGCGCGCAGGAACAGGTATTCGCGGGTGGCTCCCTCCGCGCTCACTGCCAGCTCGTCCGGCTCGTTCACCAGCGCGCCCAGGTCGCGCGCCCAGAGCGGCATCGCCAGCGGGCCGGCGGCGTCCATCGCCAGCTCCGTGGCGGCCTGCAACAGTTCCGTGCCGCGCACCTTCAGCACCGATGACAGCGGATCGGGCCGGCCGTCCTGCTGGCGCGCCGAGGCCGAGACCATGCGGTACTGCATGATCTCCAGGGCCTGCATGTCCACCTCCAGCTGCGCCTCCCGCGTGCGGAAGGCGGCATCGGCGGCACCGCTCCGGCGCGCGATCTGCTTCGCGGCGGCGACGCGCTCCTTGCTCTTGCCGAGCTGCGCGATGCCGACGCGCTCGTTACCCAGAAGGAACTTCGCCACGTCCCAGCCGCGGTTCTCCTCATGCACGCGCAGCGACACCGGCACCTTCACGTCGTCGAAGAACACCTCGTTCAGATGATGTTCCCCGTCGATGGAGATGATCGGGCGGATGGTGATGCCGGGCGTCTTCATGTCCACCAGCAGGAAGGAGATGCCCTCCTGCCGCTTCGCCGCGTTCGGGTTGGTGCGCACCAGCACGAAGCACCAGTCGGCGTGCTGCGCGGTCGAGGTCCAGA
This sequence comes from uncultured Pseudomonadota bacterium, assembly GCA_963830565.1. Classification (GTDB taxonomy): domain Bacteria; phylum Pseudomonadota; class Alphaproteobacteria; order Acetobacterales; family Acetobacteraceae; genus DATFDN01. Next base: position 6,088 of record CAWHMO010000019.1, on the reverse strand, counting down.
TCTTCGAGCCGTTGACGATGTAGTGCTCGCCCTCGCGGCGGGCGGCGGTCTTCAGCGCGGCGAGGTCGGACCCGGCGCCCGGCTCGCTGAAGCCCTGGCACCACCAATCATCGAGATTCGCGGCCCGCTGCAGGAACCGGCTCTTCTGCTCATCGGTGCCGAACTGGATCAGGACCGGGCCGATCATGGTGATGTTGAACGGCGACAGGTCGGGGGCCGGAGCCAGCGCGTTCTCGTCGAGGAAGATCATGCGCTGCACCGCGCTCCATCCTGGCCCGCCGTGTTCCTTGGGCCAGGGATACGTCGCCCAGCCCTTGCGGTTGAGGATCCGCTGCCAGGCGACCGTGTCCTCCTTGCGGGCCGAATGGCCCAGCCGCATCCGTTCACGGATATCGGCGGGCAGGCTCTCGCGGATGAAGGCGCGGACCTCCGCGCGGAAGGAGGCTTCCTCGGGCGTGAAGCGCAGATCCATGTGATCTCTCCCCGAATGCCCGCGGAAGTCTCGCAGCATGACGGCCGCCCTGCAATCGAGCCGATCAGCGCTCCTCGGTCGGCGCAGCGCGGGTACGCTTGAGGCTGGAGCGGCGCGCTTTGCCTTCCAACCGGCGCGCACGCGATGCGCCGCTCGGCCTGGTAGGAATACGACGGATCGGCGGCATCTCGGCGCGCCGGACCAGCGCGATCAGCGCCTCCATCGCGGCGGCGCGGTTGCGTTCCTGCGTCCGGTGGCGCTGGGATACCATGATCAGAATGTCACCCTGCGTCACCCGTCGGCCCGCCAGCTTTTCGAGGCGCGCGCGCACCGCCGCGGGCAGACCGGCGGCGTCGAGGTCCACGCGGAGCTGGACGGCGGTCGCCACCTTGTTGACGTTCTGACCGCCCGGACCGGAGGCGCGGACGAAGCTTTCCGTTATGGCGCGCTCGTCGATCGCCAGGGTGTCGCTGACGCGGATCATGCCGGTTTAATGACGAAGCAGGGCGGGTGCGGGATGCCGGGGCGCCATCACAAGCCGGCGAGATTACCGCCTCCCCCGGTTGCGCGGCAGCCGGGACGTCGCTCAATGCCATGCTGCCGACATAGGAGAGCGCCGTGAGACTACTCTGCGTCCATCCGGGCCCTCTGATGTATACGCGCGTCTTTCTCACCCTCGAGCCGCTGGGCCTTGAGCTGGTGGCCGCGGCGGCGCTGAACGCGGGCCACGATGTCCACCTCCTCGATCTGCAGGTGGAGAGCCACGCCGACTATTTCGCGGAACTGACGGCGTTCCGTCCCGAGGTCGTCGCGTTCTCCTGCAACTATCTGGCGAACGTCCCGGAGATCGTCGATCTGGCCAAAGCCACGAAGCGCCTGCTGCCGGGCTGCCGGGTCACGGTGGGCGGGCACAGCGTCTCGTTCACGGCGGCGGCGATGCTGGACCACGCCGAGGGCGCCATCGACTGCGTGCTGCGCGGCGAGGGCGAGGCGGTGCTGCCCGCGTATCTTTCGGCCGTCGCCGAAGGTCGCGACGTGCTCGGCGTTCCGGGCGCCGTGACCCGCGCGGGCAGCGGACCGGCGCCGGTGTTCATCGACGATCTCGACGCGCTGCAGCCGGCGCGGCACCTGCTGCGCCACCGGCGCAAGTATTTCATCGGCACGCTCGATCCCTGCGCCTCCATCGAGTTCTCGCGCGGCTGCCCGTGGGATTGCGCGTTTTGCAGCGCCTGGACCTTCTACGGCCGCAGCTACCGGCTGCGCAGCCCCGAGCGCGTCGCCGAGGACATGGCGGCGATCCGCGAACCCGGCGTGTTCATCGTCGATGACGTGGCGTTCGTGCGCGAGGAGCACGGCATGGCGATCGCCGATGCGATCGAGCGGCGCGGCATCCGCAAGACGTACTACCTGGAGACGCGCGCTGACGTGATGCTGCGCCACAAGGAGGTGTTCGCGCGCTGGCAGAAGCTTGGCCTGAAGCTGATGTTCCTCGGCCTGGAGGCGATCGACGAGGAGGGGCTGAAGAAATACCGCAAGCGCGTCGGGCTCGGCCAGAGCTTCGAGGCGCTGGATTACGCCCGCTCGCTCGGCATCAACGTCGCCATCAACATCATCGCCGATCCCGATTGGGACCACGCGCGCTTCGCCACCGTGCGCCAGTGGTGCCTGGAGATCCCGTATGTCGTGAACATCAGCATCAACACACCCTATCCGGGGACCGAGACCTGGCTGACCGAGGGGCGGCGGCTGACCTCGCGCGACTACCGGCTGTTCGACATCCAGCATTGCGTCCTGCCGACCAAGCTGAAGCTGGAGGAGTTCTACCGCGAGCTGGTGACGACGCAGCTTGTGCTGAACCGCAAGCATCTGGGCCTGCGCACGCTATGGGAGGCGGCGCCGGTCTTCGCCCGCCTGCTCGCCCGCGGGCAGACGAATTTCCTCCGCAGCATGTTCGCGTTCCGCAAGGTGTACAACGCCGACGCGCTGCTTGCTGATCATGCCAAGCCGGTCGCTTATGAGCTGCCGGAACCGGCTCCCGCCCGCGCGGTGCGCGATCGGGCGGAGCTCTACGTCCATAAGGCGCCGGCGCGGGTGCGCAGCGCATAGAGTTTTTTGACTGACCGTGTTGCCGCCGTTTCATCCCTCGTGAAAGGGATTATGGGTTAACAATAAGGAGCGGGATAGCTCCGCATGGCAAAATCCGGCAACGCCATCGTAAGAAGTTCGGCCGAGGTAGACCGCATAATTGCTTGCTTTGTAGAGCAGTTGCGAACCCGCGATCCGCCAGTCGATTGGCGCACAATAATGCCCCGGATTGGAAAGGACCAAGCTGCCGCTATTGGATATGTAGCTGCCATTGGACGATAGCCCAGGGCTAGCAAGCAGAAATCATTCATTTGATGCTGAACGCTGCCGGGGATGCTGGATAGGCCATGGCGGCCGAACTGACGGAACTTCAGCGAATGGCCATGATACGCAGCCTGCTGGAACACGCTCGCAATCAGGAGTGGCTAGACGAATGGGACGCGATTTCCCGCACCGCTGGCGATCTACGCAATAAACGAAACGACGCGATCCACTCGGCGTGGGCAGTCTGCGAAGGGGATGAGCACCGTATGGTGATGTGGAGGGTACGCGCAAAGGGCAGGATTTCTATCCGAAACACTGTGGTGCCGACTGAACAATTAAACAGTCTATCAGAGGATATAATCGGTCTCAGAGGCTGTCTCTGAACGCTCGCGGAATGGGGGTTGGGTGGCCACGGTGAGATGTGATTCCAACGGGTTGTCGAGACCGAGTTGGATGAGCACGCCCATGTGGACCGCAACCACCCGCCCGCAGCATAAGCGCGACGGGCTCCGCTTTGCCAGTGACCTGACGGACGCCGAATGGGCGGTCCTGGAGCCGCTTCTCCCGCCTCCTGCTGGCATTGGGCGGCCGCCCGAGTGGTCGATGCGCGAAATCGTCAACGCGATCTTCTACGTGCTGCGCGGCGGCATCGCGTGGCGCATGTTGCCGCCCTGCTTCCCGCCGCGGCAGACGGTCTACGGCTGGTTCGCGGCGTGGCGGCGCGCTCATGTGTGGGAGGCGATCACCCATCGGCTGGTGATGCTCGACCGCGAGCGGGCCGGACGCGAGGCAAGCCCGAGCGCTGCCGTCATCGACAGCCAGAGCGTCAAGACAACCGAGGCCGGTGGCCCGCGCGGCTATGATGCCGGAAAGAAGGTGCTCGGCCGCAAGCGGCACGCGATGGTCGACACCGATGGCCGCCCGCTGGTGCTGCAAGTGCATCCCGCCTCCGTCCAGGACCGCGACGGTGCCGTCCCGCTGCTGAAGACGTCTCGTCGCAGCTTTCCCTTTGTCGAGCGTGCCTTTGCCGACACCGCCTATGCGGCCGAGCGCGTCGCCGACGCCACCTGCATCGCCATCGAGATCGTCCGCAAACCCGCTGATCAGGTCGGCTTTGCCGTCCATCCGCGCCGCTGGGTGGTGGAGCGGTGCTTCGCCTGGCTCAACCGCAATCGTCGGCTCGCCAAGGACTTCGAGACTACCATCCAGTCCGCGACAGCCTTCCTCTACGCCGCCTCAGCCATGCTCCTCATCAGGCGCATTGCTCGTTGCACATGAGTTCAGAGTCTACCTCTCAGGAACCGCTTAATAGATTTTTGCTCCTTACTTCAAAAATTTGGTGGCTGGGGCATCGCTACCATTAATCCAAAAGCGCCAGCTCTAGCTCCTGGTCAAGGTCGTGAAGCTCGCGCTCAAGCTCAAGCTCGTGCTCGGAAGAAAGCCCAAAAGGAAGCTCATCGTGCTGCTTCTCGGAAGCCCGCAGGCACTTTGAGCTAGGCTCAAGACCCATTAATTGCTTCGAGCCGGCTTGGGTCGGGGTGATACTCGGGTTGTCGGAGGTGGCCATGTCCGACCTGTTCCTGCTCAGCCGAGCCCAGCGGGGAGAAGGCAGATGAAGGCGCATATCGTCGGCGGCGGCTTCGGCGGACTGGCAGCCGCCGCGTACCTCATCCGCAATGCGGGGATGTCCGGCCAGGACATCACGATCTACGAGGCGGGTGACCGGCTGGGCGGCGCGTTCTCGTTGGCCGGCAGTGCGGCGACCGGCTACATCCTGCCGAGCGGCGCCCTCTTTGATGCGGAGTTCCGCTGTGCGTTCGACCTGCTCGCGACGATCCCCTCGGCAGCCGATCCGGCGATTTCCGTCAAGGATGACTTCTTCGCCTTCAATGCACGCTACCCATACCACGACCGGGCGCACATCATCGACCGCGACGGCCGCATCGTGCATGGGCCGCATTTCGGCCTGAGCGTGCGCGACCGGCTCGATCTCGTGCGGCTCGCGCTGATGCCCGAGCCGATGCTGGACGGGCGGCGCATCGACGAATTCTTCCGGCCCGACTTCTTCGCCACCGAATTCTGGCTGCTCTGGACGACGATCATGGGGCCGCTGCCGCAGCACAGCGCGATGGAGATGCGGCGCTACATGAACCGGTTCCTGCCCTTGCTGCCGGACCTGTCGGACATGTCGCACGTCCTGCGCACGCGCTTCGACCAGATACCAGGCGATCATCGAACCGATGGTGGCGTGGCTGCGCCCGCGCGGCGTGACCTTCCTGACCGGCGCGTTCGTCAGCGACATCGGCTTCGCGCTTCGTCGCCCGGCCGCATCACGGCCACCCGGCTCGACTACGAACGCGACGGCGCGGCAACCTCCGTCGCTGTCGCGCCGGACGATGTCGTGCTGGTGACCCTGGATCGCAGATCGCCGATCTTTCGGTAGGATCGATGACGGAGGCGCCGCAGCCGCGACGCAGCGGACGGCCCTGGGCGCTGTGGCAGCGCCTGGCGCAGGGGCGCACGGATTTCGGCAATCCCGACGTGTTCTTCGGTACGGCGCACGTGCCCGACACGCAGTGGGTGACCTTCACGGTCACCACGACGGGGACTGAATTCTTCGAACAGATGACGGCGCTGACGGGCAGCGAGCCAGGAAGCGGCGGGCTCGTGACGCTGAAGGACTTGAGCTGGCTGGTGACGCTGACGATCTTCCACCAGCCGGAAATCATCGCTCAGCCGCCCGGGACGAGGCTGTGGTGGGGCTTTCTGCTGTATCCCGGCCGCACCGGCGACTTCGTCAAGAAACCCGGCGATGCGTGCAGCGGCGCGGAAATCCTGGAGGAGGTGCTGCGGCAGCTGCGGTTCGAGCGGCAAATGGACGCGATCATGGCGTCGTCGGTCTGCATCCCCTGCTACCTGCCCTACTGAACAGCGTGTGGATGCCGCGCAGGCGTAGCGACCGGCCGCGCGCGGTTCCCGAGGGGGCGACGAATCTCGGCTTCCTCGGCCAGTTCGCGGAGGTTCCGCGGGATGTGGTGTTCACCATCGAATACTCCGCCCGCACGGCGTGGGAGGCGATCCATCGCCTGCTCCAGCGCGGTCCCGCGCCGCCGCCCGTCTATCAGGGCCAGTACGATCCGGCGGCGCTGTTCGCCGCGCTGAAGACGCTGGCCTGACAGGACTCGCCCGCGCGGTTCTTCCGGCAGCGTGCCGAACGACCTATGCCCGGTCGTCCACGCGCGGAACCCCGTGCGAGCGCGGAAAGAA
>CAWHMO010000018.1:0-175418 GCA_963830565.1 uncultured Pseudomonadota bacterium | reverse complement strand
GGGGGTTCTCGGTTACGACGTGACTGGACGACGAGCTGGACAACCAACGCAGCGCCTGAGCTGTACAGACGTGCGCTCCGCTCCTTTGGTGGAATGGCCGCGACCACGTACCGCTATGTTGGCCCTTCGGCTCTCACGTCGTCGCCAGCAATTCGTCAAGCGTGACCGAACATCGAGCCGGTACGGGCAGCGGTTCCTGAGCGTCGATCGTTTCAGGCAGACGTCGCAATGCCCGGGCATGAAGTTCCGCGATGTCGATCCGCTGCCGCATGGAAGGCGTGAAGATGTCGGCAGCGTCGCCACGAAATCCCCGCGCTTCAGCCTGCCAGTGCGGGACCTCGCGAGAGAGCGGCCAAGCTTCAGCCTTGAGCATGTGGACGATCGCTTGCACCAGCAGAGACTTTACCTGAGCTAGCTGGCTGCGCCCCACGCTCTCGACCTCTTCCGCGACGTTATCCCAGTCGACCTGATCGTTCACTTTCTCCCCCGCCCCCACGCGTCGTAGCAGCGCGGCTTGGCGTTCCGACCAGGTCAGGATGTCAGCGTCATAGTCGCTCATCGCCGCGCTCGCTTGAGAGTGTTCTGATCGTCTTCGATTGCAGAATCGTCTAGCAGCATGCGGCTTGGCAATCACAATCCCCCTAGGCTTGCCGGCCTCTGGCCTCGCTTCAATCTCACCCGCCGTGTTCCCTGTCGCCCAGCAGCGCCGAGAGCGTCGGCTCGATCGCCGCCGCCAAGCGACCCTGCGCCTGCGCGCTCGGGTGCAGTGGCGGCTGCGGCGGAGTGAGCAGCGGGTCGAGGAACGCGCCCCGGTCCAACTGGCCGTCGCGCACGAACACGCCAGTTTCGTTGAGGAACGTCACGTTTGGCACCCGCCCGCCGCCGTAGCGGGCGAGCAGCTCGTGGTTCACGGCCTCCGTCGTCTGCGAGACCCAGGCCGAACGCTCGGACGGCAGCACGCCCAGCAGTAGCAGCTTGGTGCGCGGCAGACGGCGGCGCAGCTCGGAGACGATCGCCTCGATGCCGGCGACGGTGTCCTCCGCGGACCAGTGGACACGCCCCATGTTGTTGGCGCCGATCAGGATCACCGCCGCCTTGGGGGCGATCCCCTCGGCCTCGCCATGCTCGATACGCCACAGCAGGTTGGCCGTAGTGTCGCCGATGAAGCCCAGGTTCACCGCCTCGCGGTCGCCGTAGAAGCGTTGCCAGACCGGGGCGAAGTCGGCCCAGGCCGGCGGGGCGTGGCGTTCCCAGTCCTGGGTGATCGAGTCGCCATACCACACCAGCCCGACCCGGCCCTCGCGCAGCCGCCGCTGCTTGTCCTCGAAACGCTGCTTCCACCAGGGCAGGTCGAGGCGCGCGATGGGCGTGGCGGCCAGCACCGTATGGGCGTGCTTACGCGAGTGCGTGCGGGCAGGCGCTGCGGTGGTGCCGAGGGTCAGGCAGGCAACCAGAACCCAGCTCAAGATCCGACCCATGCGTGCTCCCGCGCAATCGCGATTCCGGTATAATGCCGCGACCCGGCGGGAGGGAACCATGCGCATCACCCAGGTCGAGACGCTGAGCTGCAATGCCGGCTGGCGGGACTTCTCGTTCCTCAAGCTCAGCACCGACCAGGGCCTGGTCGGCTGGTCGGAGTTCATGGAAGCCTACGGTTCGCAGGGTCTGGGCGAGGTGATCCGCCGTCTCTCGGCCCGCCTCATCGGCCAGGACCCGCGCCCGGTGGAGCGTCACACTGCCTTCTTCCACGGCGTGACGCGCGCCGCGCCGGGCGGGGTGAACCAGCAGGCTATCGGGGCAATCGAGAACGCGCTGGTCGATCTCAAGGCCAAGGCGCTCGGGATTCCGGTTTACGAGCTGCTGGGCGGTCCGATCCGCGATCGGCTGCGCCTCTATTGGTCGCATTGCGGCTCCTACCGCGCGATGTACGGCGAGCAGTTCCGCGACTGGACCGGCAACCCGCCGATCCGCTCGCTGAACGACGTCGCCGCGCAGGGCGCGGAGGTGGCGCGGCGCGGCTTCAAGGGCCTCAAGACCAACATCATGCGCCTGGGTGATCGTCCGAGCCTGCACATGCCCGGCTTCAACGCCCCGTTCGCGCCCGGGCTTGTGCCGGACCGAAGGCTGATCGAGGACCTGGTCGCGCAGATGGCGGCGTTCCGCCAGGGCGCGGGGCCGGAGGTGGCGCTGCACCTGGATCTCAACTTCAACTTCCGCACCGAGGGCTATATCCGCATCGCGCAGGCGATGGAGCCGTTCGATCTCGCCTGGCTGGAGATCGACAGCTACGACCCGGCCGCGCTCGCCACCATCCGCCGCGCCGCGCGCACCCGCATCGCCTCCTGCGAGTCACTGTTCGGCCGCCGGCAGTACCGGCCGTTCCTGGAGCAACAATCGGTCGATGTCGCCATCATCGACGTGCCGTGGAACGGCATCCTGGAATCGATGAAGATCGCCGCGATGGCGGAGACCCACGAGGTGAACGTCGCGCCCCACAACTTCAACGGCCATCTCGGCACCCTGATGAGCGCGCATTTCTGTGCCGCGATCCCGAACTTCCAGGTCATGGAGATCGACGTGGACGACGTGCCGTGGAAGGACGCGCTGGTGACGCGCCCGCCGGCGATCGGGGCGGGCGAGCTGCTGATCCCGACCGGCGCGGGGTGGGGGGCGGAGGTCAATGAAGACGCGGTGCGCGCGCACCCGCCTTCCGGGCGGTCGTGGTCATAAGGCGCCGTCGGTTCCGACTTGTACCCAGCGGGCGTATCCGATGACTGCTTTCGGACCCGCAGCGGTCCTGTGGGCCGCCCCGCCCATCTTTTGGCCTTTCCTACTACCAATATATGGTATATATTGGTACATCCTGCAAGGAGGGTTGTATGAACAAGAACACGTCCATTTCCCTAGGCGACCACTTCACCGGCTTCGTTGACCGGCAGCTTGCGGACGGCCGGTATGGGTCGGCCAGCGAGGTTGTCCGCGCGGGCCTGCGGCTGCTGGAGGAGCACGAGATCAAGCTGGAAGCCTTGCGCGCCGCGCTGATCGAGGGCGAGCAGAGCGGGCCGTCAACGCCGTTCGACTTCGACGCCTTCCTTGTAGGGAAGCGCCCGCAGCAGCCCGGATGAAAGGCTATCTTCTCTCCCCCACCGCACAAGCCGATCTCGGGCAGATTTGGGATTACAGCGCCCGCACCTGGGGCGAGGAGCAGGCCGACCGCTACGTGCTCGGCATCCGTGACGCCTGCCAGGCCCTTGCGGACGGCAGCAGGCAGGGCCGCCCGGTAGACGCGATCCGGCCCGGCTATCGCAAGCTGGCCGTAGCCTCGCACTTCCTGTTCTACCGCGTCACCGGGGTCGGTATGATCGACGTGGTGCGCGTCCTGCATCAGCGGATGGACACAGCCGCGCACCTGTAAGCCGCCTGGAGCCTGCCGACTTCCCATAACCTCAATTCGATAATGCGCTTTATGGAAAGAGGAATTCGCGCGCTCCATCGTCAGTCGCGTTGGCGGTGGCGTCTCCGGGGAGTCGCCCCTCGCGGTATCCAGAATCTCTTGGCCCACGCCTGGATGTGAGCGCGAGTTTCGGACAGTCGGAGTACGGCGAAACTTCGAGCCTCTCCAACGCTGTTCGCAGATTTCCAGTTGATGCCAGACGATGCCAGCCTCAACCACTTCTCGTGTCCTATTTGAGGTCGTAACTTTTTAAATAGCTCTGGCTCTTTTGCTTCAGTTCGTGATCCCAGACGGGGGCATGACCACTGCCTCCCTGGGTTTGTAGTAGCTGGCCATCTCCCAGATGTAGCTAGATCAGGCTGTACGGGTGTGTGCTGTACTTTCGCACAAAGCTCCATTGCATTCTGACTCTGGAGAAACATGGTCTTCTGACTGCCTAGAGTAAGTTCGCACGGCGAATTTTCATTTGTAAGATCAAATACGCAATGACCGCCGCTTCCTCGATGTTCTCCGCCCTTCATCGCAAACGGCTTGTCGTAGGCTCCGCATCGTCTCCGCGTCATTGTGAACGTCGTTGGGCTGCCTCTTCTGCACGCCTGTTCACGACGTCTTGATCAAGCTGGAAGTCCTTCAGCACAAATGAGGGCAAGGTGATCGGTCTTGGACTGCATATTCGGATCCGAAGTCTGATTCCGCGGTGACTTTGCCCTTTCCAACTCGCCGGGTCGGAGACATCCTCTCATCGCTCAGCCGCTTAGCCGCGAAATCGTCGCCATGGCCGACGTTGTAGCTCCTCGCCAGTTCCTTGAGCGTCGCGCCTTCCTCCCGCCGCTGCCGTGCTTCCGCCTGCTGCTGCGGGGTGAGGACAGGGCGGTCGGCCCATGTGCTGCCCGCGCGCCTGTGGCCCGGCTCCTGCCCTCCGCCGTGCGCGTCCGGATAAGATCGCGCTCCACGTCCGCCAGCCCGCCCAGCACGGCCAGCATCAACCGCCCGGTGCTGGTGGCGGTGTCGGCCCACGGCTCCGCCAGTGACCGGAATTGCCCGCCTTGCGTCCACGATCCGCTTGACGATGGCGAACAGGTCGAAGGTCGAGCGCGCAAGCCGGTCGATCCGCGTCACCGTCACCACGTCGCCGGGGCCGAGGGCTTTGAGCATCCGTTGCAGTTCGCGCCGGTCGGCCCTGCGCCCCCGTCGCCTTCTCCCGGTAGACCTTGGCGCATCCGCCGCCTTCACTGCTCAAGCTGCGCGTCGAGCGTCTGCCCGTAGGTGCTGACGCGGGCATAGCCGAGGCGGCGGTTTTGCGGTGCTGTTTCGGTCATATCTTCTGCAAAGCGTAACTCATTGGCGGAACTCACGCCAGCCGAATTTGCAAAAGTCTTGCAGACCGTGTGAAAACTCGATTGCTGACGGCTGCTGCGAAACATTCAGTTGCAACCGGGCGCCATGCCGAGTGGAAAGATTCACAAATATCCGTTCGACAGGCAACGAATTGCTGTTGTTGTTACGGTCCGGTGATTTCGCACGGTCTGCTTGAGTTTCGCATCGGCGGTCAGGCCCATTGAGTTGCTCCCGTACGAACCGTACCGCAGGTAGTCCGCTTTCCATCCGAAGCGGTCATCAGACTGGCTGGCTGGCACTACACTTACGCCGCGTCCTCGATCTCGAGATCCAGCAGCAGCCAGATCGCCGCCTTCTGCCAGTGCAGCCCGGCATGGAGCGAGGCATAGACACCGCCGGGCAGCGCCGTGGGCGCCACGAACTTCAACGCCAGCAGGCCGGGCACCGCGTAGCGGCGCACTGCCCCTGGCATCACCCGGTTCAATGCCCGTTGCACCACGTCCTCGGTCAGCGCTCGCTCGATCGCGCGATAGCCGGCCGCGTCGCGCGCCACCAGCGTCAGATCCAGCATGTCGCCCTTGTCGCCGGAGCGGCCGGCGCAGATGTCGCCGACCCTCATGGCGCCACCTCCCAGGCCAGCGACCAGGGCACCAGCGCGCGCGGGATCAGGCCGCTGACGGTCTCGATCCGCGGCCGGCGCTCGGAGCGGATGCCGGCGCCGCCCGCGGGGCCCGACAAGGTCAGCGCATACACCTCGTCCTCGATCACCTGCGCGGCCTCCGCGTCCTCGCACCGCGCGGAAACATGAACGCGCACCTCCGGCGGAGCGGCGTTCACGGCCGCCGAGGCGGGCCCGAGGATGGAGTCGACGCCGACCATGTCGATCCTCAGATCCGCTTCCGCCCAGTCGCGCAGCCGCAGGCGCAGCGTCTCCGCCGCCAGCCGCGCGCGATCGAGCGCGAAAGTGCCGGCGTAGCCGATCTCGACATCGGCGATGACGCCGCGGCGCTCGACGAAGGCGATCACCTTCAGCCGGTCCGGGCGACCGACAACGCGCGCTCCGCTCATGCGCACGCGATTGCGCCCGATCGCCTCGAAGCGGATGCCGGTGAAATCGAGCACCGCGTCCGGGGTGATGTAGCGGGACGGATCATGCACCTCGTAGAGAAGCTGCAAGGTGCATGTCATCGGGTCGAGCCAGCCGGGCGCCTGCTCCAGCACCGCCAGCTCCGCGCTGCCGTCCTCCATCACATGCGCGAGCGGAAAGCCGAGTCCCGCCAGCGCCGCGGCATCCAGGCCGCCGCCGCCGGGAGGCTCGAAATTGCCGCCGGTGAGTTGACCGCTGCACTCCAGCAGATGGCCCACGGCGAGGGCACCGGCGCGCAGCGCGTCATCGGCGTCATGGTCCGCGAACACCGGGGCCGCGAACAGCGCCGAATCCGCGACACGCCCGGCGAGCACGATATCGGCGCCCTCCGCCAGCGCCGCCGCCATGCCGTCGGCGCCGAGATAGGCGTGCGCGCCGAGAAGCCTGCCCTCGATCGGCTGCTCCCATTCGGTCTGGTCCGCCAGATGCGCCACGTCGTCGCCGAGCACGGCAGCCACACGCAGCCCCGAGCGGCCGAGCTCCCCGGCCAACGCGGCGGTCGCGCGCGCCGCGGCGGCGGGATTGGCCGCGCCCAGGTTGGAGATGATCCGGCAGCGATGATCCGCCGCCGCCGGGATCAGCGGGCCGAGCCGCCGCCGCAATCGCGGATCGGCGCCGCCATCGGGGTGCGCCGCCCGCGCGCGCAGCGCGGCCACCAGCGTACGCTCGGCGAGGCACTCGAGGGCGATGGCATCGACCTGCCCCGAAGCGGCAAGCGCCACGGCGGGATCGACCCGGTCCCCCGCGAAACCCGCCCCCGCCCCGATGCGGCAGATCAGCTCGCTCATTCCAAGGGCTCCCCCGTCCTTGACTTCACCGTGGCCGGCAAGGCCAGCGCCTGCAAGCCCCTCTCCCGCTGGCGAGGAGGGTTCACGCATCCGGCTGGGCGGCGCGCTCGAACACATGCACCGCGGCCGGGCGGATCAGGGCTGTCGCGGGCTGGCCGGGCAGGGGCGGGGTGGACCAACGGGGCAGCAGGATATCGAGCGGCAGCGGGCCGGTGCAGCGCAGCCGCCAGCCCAGCCCCTCGGGACGCAAATCCGCGACAATCGCCGGAACCGCGTTCAGGTCCGATGTCTGCCGATCGGTCGAGGGCGCCAGCGTGATATCCTCCGAGCGGATCGCCACGCCGACCGCAGCGCCGGCCACCAGCCACGCGGCGGCCGGCGCGGAAACGCGCAGGGCCACGCCGCCTATCTCCACCACGGCGATCGGGCCGGCGACCGCGCGGACCGTGCCCAGGAGCAGGTTGCGCACGCCGACGAGACGGGCGACGGCGTGGCTCGCCGGGCGGCCGAACACCTCCGCCGGCGTTCCTTGCTGCACGATGCGATGAGCGACCATCGCCGCAACCCAATCGGCCATGCCGGCCACGTGCGGATCATGCGTCACCGCGAGGCTCGGGACGCCGAGGCGGCGCAGGTCGCCCGCCAGCTCGCCCAGCACCGCGTCGCGCGTGGCCGCGTCGAGCGCCGAGGTCGGCTCGTCGAGCAGTAGGAGCTCGGGCGAGCGCGCCAGCGCGCGCGCCAGCGCCACACGCTGCTGTTGGCCGCCGGAGAGGGCATCGGGCCTGCGCTCGGCCAGGGCGGCGATCCCGAACCGCGCGAGCAGCGATAGTGCCCGAGCCCTCCGGTCGCGCCCGCGCGGCAGCGGATAGGCGACGTTCTGCCAGGCGCGCAGATGCGGGAACAGGCCGAAGCCCTGCGGCAGATAGCCGATCGGCCGGCGCTGCGGCGGCAGGCCGCCGAACGGCGTGCCCTCGGCGGGGAGCAGACCGGCCAGGGCCTGCAGCAGCGTGGTCTTGCCCTCGCCGCTCAGACCCAGCAGCACGGTGAAGCCATGCAGCTCGAACCGCGCCTCGATGGCGACGGGGCGGGCCACACGGTAATCGATCGCGAGGCGGGGCAGCGCGGCCGGCGCTGCCGCCGGAGCGGGTGGCCGGGGAGTGGGGAAGGGCAGGATGTTGCCGCCGATCACGGCCGCAACTCGTTGGCACGCCGGGCCGACAGACCGAGCCACACCGGCAACGGAAGCGCGGCGATGAGGAACAGCCACAGCAGCGGGTAGACCGCCGACAGCCCCGCGTCCTGCAGGTTCACCCACAGCTTCACCGGGATACCCTGCGGATAATACGCGATGATCAAGGCCGTGCCGAACTCGCCGAGCGCGCGCACCCAGGCCAGCGCGAGCGCCGCGGCAAGTCCGGCGCGCGCCAGCGGCAGCGTGACCGTCAGGAACACCTGCCACGGCTCCTTGCCCAGGGTGAGCGCGATGCGCTCCAGCTCGCGCGGCACGCCCTCGAACGCGCCGCGGGCGGCGAGGACGAAATACGGCATCGCGCCATAGACCTGCGCGAGCACGAAGGCGCCGGGGGTGTTGGTCAGGTTCAGCCCCACCCGCTCCAAGACGCCTCCGACGGCGCTGTAGGGACCATAGAGCGAGGCCAGCAGGATGCCGAGCGCGAGCGGGGGTGTGAGCAGCGCGATCAGCACCAGCGCCTCCGCCGCCGCCTTCCCGGGGAACTCGTGGCGCGCCAGCCACCAGGCGAGCGGGGTGCCCAGGCTGACCACGATCAGCATGGCGAGGCTCGTATAGGCGAGCGAGGTCGCGATCGCGCCCAGGTCGCCTTGCGCCAGGCCGAAGCCGCGCCAATCGGTCACGGCGGCCAGGGTGAGGAACGGCGCGGCCAGCAACGCCAGGGCGACAGGGCCGAGCGCGAGGAGCGCGGCGGGCAGGCGCGCGGCGGGGCCGGACGGCTCGGGTCGCGTCAGGTTCACGCCGCCTGCAGGACTCCGCCCTTGGGCGGGTCGTAGAAGTTGCGTCGGAGCAGCTCCTGTCCTTGCGCGCCGCTCAGGAAATCAAGGAATCGGCGCCCCAACTCGGGGTCGGGCGCGTCATTCGGCACGGCGGCGTAGAAGACCAAGGGCTGCGGCCGAACCACCTTTTCGGTTCCATGGGCCTGGGGCAGCGCAACGGAGGCGCGCGCGTACCATTCCCTCTCGAAGGCGGGGTCGCCAAGGTTGATCTCGTCGGGCAGCGCCACGGAGGGCAGGTGGTGCGAGGCGACGGCGCTCCGATAGCCGGAGCTGGCATCGATCTGCCCGGCCTCCAGCCGGGTGAGCAGCGAAGGCTCGGCGAAGATCTGCGCCGGGTTCAGGATCGGGCCAAGCACCGCGCGCGCCAACCCGGGCACGCGATAGTACCGCTCCGCCAGTTCCATCGTGAAGATGATGTTCTGCCCCTGCGGGTCGGTGAGCGGATCGGTGCGGCCGAAGCGAAATCCCTGCGTCTGCAAGATTTCCCACCATTTGCCCTGCCCCTGGGCGGCCTTTGTCAGGGCATCGGCGAACCGGCTGCGCGGAGAGTAAGCAAGCACCATGCGGGTGCGGGCGATCGGCACGGCCATCTGGACCAGACCGGCCTGCTGGAGCACCCGCACCGGCCCCGGCGTAACCGAGACGAACACGTCCGCGCGCATCTGCCTGGCCGCCAGCAGCCGAGCCAGGGCGTAGGCGCCCTGGCCGGTGCCTTGATAGGTGACGCTGTTCGCCTCGGCGAAGGCAGGGCCGAGGACCTGGTCCATGATCACGCCCATCGAGCCGGCATAGGCGACGCGCAGCACCGTCCCGGCGTCCGCCAGCCGGGAGCGGGCCAGCAGCGGCACCAGTGGGAAGCAGGCCAGTAGCGCGCGGCGTTGCATGGGTCGCCTCCGATATGGTCCGGCGAACATATCCACGGGGCCGGCCAAGGTCAAAGCGGCGGACTCCCGCGCGTCCCTTGCGCGTGGCAGCCTGTCGGGACCGAAGGAGGAGGCCGGGATGCTCGCGGGCGAGGCGGTGGTGGCGATCTGGAACGGGATCGCGCCGGAGGCGCGGGCCGGATTCTACGACTGGCACATGAATGAGCACATGCCCGAGCGGGTCGGCATCCCCGGCTTCCGTCGAGGGCGCCGGTTCGTGGCGCTCGACCCGGATACGCACCCGGAGTTCTTCACGCTTTACGAGGCGGACACGATGGAGGTGCTGAAAGGCGCCGACTACGCCAACCGCCTCAACGACCCCACGCCCGGCACGCGCGCGAACGTGGCACGGTTCCGCAACACCCAACGCGCGCTGGCCCGCGTGCTGGCGAGCTGCGGCCCCGGCCTTGGCGGAGCGATGCTGACGCTCCGCTTCGACGCCGATCCGGGCGCCGTCGACGGATTGGCGGCGGTGCTGCGCGAGGCGCGCCGTGCGCCCCGCATCGCCGGCGCCCATCTCTGCCGCGCCGACGACGCCGCCTCGTCCGTGCGCACGACGGAGACGCGCGACCGCGAAGACGTGGAGGTGCCGCCGCGCTGGTTCCTGCTGGTCGAAGCGACGGATGCCGAGGCGCTGACCGGACCGGTGCCCGACGCGGCTCTTGCCGCCGCCGGCGCACGCAAGCCGTTCCAGCGTGGGCTGTATCGGCTAGAGTACGTCCGCACCAAGACCGGGTTCGCACCGTGATCGGATTGACAGAAGGTGCGCGTTCCCGCCTACGATCCTGATGAAAGAAATAGGGGAGGCGGCAATGAACCGGTTCCGGCTAGGCCGACGTGGGCTGATGCGCGGGGCGTCCGCGTTGGCCGGTGCCGCCGCGCTCGGGCGGACCGCGCGGGCGGCGGGAACCGTTCAGATGATCAGCCATCGCTATCCGGCGCTCGAGTTCTACGCCGAGAAGATGCGCTCGGCGGTCCCCGGCGTGACGGTGAACACCCAGCTCATGCCGTTCGACAAGGCGCTGGAGCTGGCCACCATCGCGATGTCGTCGAAGGCCGACACGATCGACCTCATCTATCTCAACGACAGCACGTTCCTGACCTTCGTGAAGAACGGCTGGCTGCGTCCGCTCGATGATCTATGGGCGAAGTACAAGGCTCAATACAAGCTCGACGACTACGCCGACGTGGTGATGAAGACCTTCACCTATGACGGCAAGATCTACCTGATGCCGCACACCTCGAACGTGATGCTGTTCTTCTACCGCAAGGACCTGCTCGACAAGGCGGGGCGCAAGCCGCCCACGACGATCGCCGAGTACCATGCACTCGCCAAGTCGCTGAACTCGCCGCTGACCGCCGGCACGATCGACTGCCTGAAGCCGGTCGATGCCGGTCTGAACGAGATCCATTGGTATCTGAACACGATCGGCGACGGCTGGTTCGACAAGGGGTGGAAGCCGATCTTCAACGACGAGCGCGGCGTGAAGGCGATTGAATCGCTGAAGGAGGCGACGCGCTACGCCCAGCAGGGGTTCTCCTCGGCGGCCAATGACGAGTGCATGATCGCGCTTCAGCAGGGCGCGGCGGCCATGGGGCTGCAATGGGCGACGCGCGCCAAGGCGATGGACGATCCCCAGAAGTCTCGCGTGGTGGGCAAGATCGACTGGGTGCCTCCGCCCGAGGGCCATGCACGGCTGTCCTCGGACGGCTATGCGATCTCGGCCTTCAGCAAGCAGGACCCGGACCTGCTGTTCCGCATCATCGCCACCTCGGCGTCCGAGCCGAACATGCGCAAAGCCGCGCCGTTGATCGTGCCGTGCCGCAAGAGCCTGCTCGATGATCCTGAATTGCGGGCGCAGAATCGGCATTACCCGGCGGTGATCGGTTCCCTCAATTCCAGCGTGCCGTTCCCGCCTCTGCCCGAGTTCTACGCCGTGGGCGAGTTCATCACCCGGCGCGTGCTGCAGGCGGTCACCGGGGAGATGGCGGTGAAGCCGGCACTGGATGCCGCCGCCGGCGAGACCCAGACCTTCCTGAAGGGGCATGGGTACTACCACTAGCGCAGTCCTGGTCGGCGCCGCGCCACTTCGGCGCCGGCCTCCGATCCGGCTGCGCGGCGAGTTCTGGCTGTTCCTTGCACCAAGCGCGGTGATCCTTGCGCTGGTGATGCTCTATCCCCTGGGCTACGCCCTGTGGCTCAGCCTGTTCAACTACGACCTGGGCAGCGGCGCCCGCGACTTCGTGGGCCTCGGCAACTACGTCGCCCTGCTGCACGATGAAAGGTTCTGGGGCTCACTCGGGCGCACCATCGGCATCGTGCTGGCCGCCGTCGGGCTGGAGTTCGGCGTCGGGCTGGCCGTTGCCTACGGGCTCTACCGCCTGAGTTTCGGGGTGCGGACCTTCAGCCTGCTGCTGTTTCTGCCGCACGTCATCACCCCCGTCGTCGCCGGCCTGTTCCTGCGCTGGATCTTCATCGGGCGCTGGGGGCTGCTGAGTGCCATTCTGATCTCGTTCGGCGTGTTTCCGCCCGACTTCCTCGGCAGTCCGAACTGGGCGCGCGCGACGGTGGTGTTGGCGGACGCGTGGGAGTTCACGCCGTTCATGATCCTGGTCCTGTATGCCGGGCTCAACACCGTCGATCAGAGCCAGATCGAGGCGGCGCAGATCGACGGCGCCGGTGCGCTGACGCAGCTTTTCCGCATCATGGTGCCGGCGATCCGCCCACTGATCGTGTTCGTGCTGGCGATCCGGCTGATGGATGCGTTCCGCTTCTTCGACATGGTGTACGTGCTCACCTCCGGCGGGCCGGGCACCGCGACCGAGACGATCACGCTCTATACCTACGTGCTTGCCTTCCGGCTGCTGCAGATCGGCAAGGCCTCGGCGCTGGGTGTGCTGACTCTGCTGATCGTGGCCTTGCTGGTGGCGGTGATGATCCGCCTGGTCTATCGGCGCGAGCGGGGCGCCTTCTGATGGCACGGCGGAGGCTGGCGCAATCGGCGCTCTTCCTGGCGCTGGCGGCCTTCACCGCGGTGACCCTGACGCCGGTGATCTGGGCGGTCCTGACCTCGTTCAAGCAGCCGGTGGATGCCTTCTCGATTCCGCCGACGCTGATCTTCGCGCCGACCATGGAGTTCCATCGCCAGGTCTGGGTGGAAAAGGAATTCTGGCGCTTTCTCGCCAACAGCGCGGTGATCTCGGCCGCGACAGTGGCGATCTCGGTTTCCGTCGGCACCCTGGCCGCCTACGGGTTGTCGCGGCTGCAGAGCCGGGCGTCGCGCGGGATCCTGTTCGGGCTGCTGGGGATGCGGATGTTCCCGCATATCCTGCTCGCCATCCCATTCTTCGTGCTGGCCAAGTCGCTGGGGCTGATCGACACCTACCCGGCGATGGTGCTGGCGCTGGTGGCGATCAACCAGCCGTTCACGATCTGGCTGATGCGCAGCTTCTTCGTGGATGTCCCGACCGAGCTTTACGAGGCGGCGGCGATCGATGGCTGCAACGCCTGGCAGGTGTTCCGCCGCGTCGCGCTGCCGGTGGTCCGGCCCGGCCTGTGGGTGACGGCGCTGTTCAGCCTGCTGCTGGCCTACAACGAGTTCCTGTTCGCGCTCGTGCTGACCGGCCCGCGCACCAAGACCTTGCCGGTGGCGATCGCCGAGTATGGCGGCGAGGACATCAACTACTGGTCGTTGTCGGCCGCCGCCGCCGTCGGCATCATGCTGCCGATCCTGCTGTTCATGCTGGCCATGCAGCGCCACCTGGTACGCGGCATCGCCTTCGGTGCGGTGAAAGGCTAGCCGGGAACCGGCGCGTTCGGATGCAGCAATCCCTCGGCGCGCAGCTCCGCCCACAATGCCGGCGGGATCGGTATGCGCATGAGCGCCACGTTGGCGTCGAACTCCTCGGCCGAGCGGGGGCCGGGGATGACCGCTGCCACGACCGGGTGCGCCAGCGGGAATTGCAGGGCCGCCGCCGCCAGCTTCACCCCGTGCCGCTCGCAGATCTCGCCCAGCCGGCGCGCGCGCTGTCGGATGTCCTCGGGGGCGGGGGCGTAGTTCCAGGTGTCGCGCCCGGCGAGGATCCCCGAGTTGAGCGGGCCGCCGACCACGATCGAGGTGCCGCGCTGCTGGCAGAGCGGCAGCAGGTCGTCGAGCGGCCCCTGTTCCAGCAGCGTATAGCGCCCGGCGAGCAGGAACACGTCCCAGTCCGCCCAGCCCATCACGTCCATGAGCACCTTGGTCTCGTTCACGCCGAGACCGATCGCACGCACGGCGCCCGACGATTTCAGCCGATCCAGCGCCTTGCGCCCGCTCTCGCGCAGCGTCTTCATGTGCGCGGCGTTCGTGTCCCCGTGCTGGTATTCGCCGATATCATGGACATACAGGATGTCGATGCGCGCCAGGCCCAGACGCTGCAGGCTGTCCTCGACCGAGCGCATGATGCCGTCATGGCTGTAGTCGTACTCGACCTCGAACGGCATCTGGGTCAGCCAGCCCTCGGGGCGCGGTCCCGGCTGCGTGCGCGGGCGAAGCAGGCGTCCGACCTTGGTGGAGAGCACCCACGAATCCCGGCTTTCCTCCCGCAGCGCATCGCCGACGCGCCGTTCGGAGAAGCCGAGGCCGTAGAACGGGGCGGTATCGACGTAGCGCACCCCGGCCGCCCAGGCGGCGCGTACGATCGCCTCGGCGGTCTGCTGGCTGATCGGCACCCGATTGCCGCCCATCGTCGCGGTGCCGAGGCCAAGCGTGGTGACCTCGATCCCGGTTCGGCCGATCCGACGCTTCTGCCACTCCGCCATGCTCGCCCCGCTCCCCTGTGATGCTTGCTTGACGCGAGCATCCACGCGTTTGTCGGCCACGGCAACCAGGGTCCCATCACTGCGTCCGCATCGAAGGTAAACGCATCTAGGCCGCTCGGATTTTCGCCATGCTCGGCCAAGTCGTCCACCACCAATGGAGCGATCTGCCTCCCGGCCGATGATGGCGGACAGTGCCCGTCGCAAGCTGGGGCTGGCTTCGAGGATGCCCTCGATGTTCGCCCGCGCCCTTCGGATGGTCCGCCTTCATCCGATGCACGGATCATCCGCCGGTGCAAGGCGCTGCGTTATCATTGCTCAATCACGATGCGGACGTGACTGGCCCGAGCGCGGTGCTCCGAAGCGCCCAAGCACTTCGATCGCCTCGGCCATGTTCGCCCAGTCCACGGGCACGTCGCTGCCCTTCCGCGTGCGGGTGGCCGCGCCTGACTTATCTCAATCTTTCCAGCTCTTCTTGGCGGCGCTTCAGATATGCCTCGCATTCGGTGAAGCCGCGAAGAAACCGACGTACAATTGGGGGCTGCATGGGCTGGGTCACGAGCGCGATCACGGCCTTCCCCGCATCGTCGGATTTCAGGATCTCCACTTTGTCCATAATTCCATGCTTTGATCCGCCAACACCAGATCGCCTGGCGCATAGCGGATCACGCAGTCGTCCTCTCACCCAGCCCCCACCATCCTGCCTTCATTTCGTGTTCGTAGATGGCAGTTGCCGTTGCTTTCTCTTTCTCTCGCCCCTCCGCTATTTGGGGGCCGTCGATGCCCGAATTCTTGCTTTCCTCTGGCGTGAGATAGCCATGTGCGGTGAGGAAGATCGCAAGAGCTTCTGGAAATGGAACCACGTAGCTTTCTCCGGGTGGGCATTCCTTTCCGCCGAAAAATTTCGCCGCTACGAAAACCCGCTCGTCAACGCGACATGCGACAGGCTGTGTTGCAGTACAGATCATAGAGCGTCAGCATGGAAGCGCCATGCTTCTTTCGTTTGGCCCAACAGCGATTTCTGCGCTACCCAGCCCGCGAGAAAGCCATTTTTCTCATCAGAACGGGAGAATTCTTTCTCCAATTTATCAAGTCTTTGCAGGAGAAACGCCCGGTATCGCGGCTCCCTGGTTACATCCACGAGCTGAGTCCCTTGAAGTCTTAGTATGCCAAGTCGGGGGATTCGAACCCTGGTAAGAAGAAAATTTGTAATTGAATCGTCATCGGAACGCACGAACTCAGAAATTCCCTCATGCGCTATGTCAATAAACTCTCCGCCCTCGCCCTCTCCCGCATCTATGACGTGCCACTGGCCTGCGTTACCGGCTGTGACAATTGTGGATCCATCACAGCAATGGGCTCCACCCGTCCAATAGTGGAACACGACCTGAGGCAGCCCAGTGCGTGGATCAAGCCTCTTCAGCTCTAAATCTCCCGCAGTCGTGCCGTTGGATAGCTCATACAGTATGAAAGCTGGGCGGCCATCTGATTGGCCTCTGATAACGGCGGCCTTGCAGGTGCTGGAGGCAGCAGGGTCGCATAAGTCAGGGCCGTTTCCCGTCTCTTCGGATAACGTCACGGTAAGCTTGCCATATCGCAGGGTTACGATCGGCCGTTGGTCATTCTTCGGTCCGCTCCGTAATGGCTTCTGGATGGCTTTGCGATCCGGTACCTCGCCACTGTCTGCCAGTGCGGGATAAATGCTGGCCCCGAGCAGAGCGGTGGCGGCGAGCAGAAATCGGCGCATCTGCGTCTCCTCAGAGTCTGACACGGGGAGCATATCCGGAGAGATGACTGCTCCAGCGCGAAATCAGCGTGATAGAGATCGCTCATGAGGCAATCCTAACCTCGTCCCGGCTGACGGGCCAGGACTGCCTCCCGATACAAGACCCTCAGACAGTGGGCATATTTTCCAGCGGCGACACTGGCCCGATTGCTGTGGCCGGAGGCGCCGGCGCAAGCTCCACTTTGATCTCCGACGGGTACTCGTAGTTTGCGCCGGTTGCGGCATCGACGGCAACGCCGATAAGTCCACCGAAGACGATGTTTCCGAACGTCGTACCCACGAATTTTGGAGACGTCGATGTCCTAGCCTGTTGATACCCCGGCTTGCTACAGGTTACATCCAGATCGTTCTTGCTTTTGTCGATGCGCAGGCTCCCAGGAGTCGGATTAACCATGCCAAGCTTCGTGCCCGCCCGGTCCATCTCGCAGGTTGCACCGGCGGGTGTTGTAGCGACGGATACACTCTGTCCCGTTCCCTCCATCATGGTGGCACAACCGGGCAGTGCGACTATGGACAGCAGAGCTGCGAAGCGGCGCATGAACCTTACCTCGTATCGTTACTTCGCCAGTGTGACGACTATGAGATAATTCTCGGTTAAGAGACTCCCGGGCCGCTTCTTCCCACCTCGCGTTCATGCCTCAGTCACAACCAATTTCGCTGCCGCACTCAGTCCACGATCCCCAATAGTAAAGCGAGCAGGCGGTCTAGAGCCTGCATCTCCGGCTGGCCGAGCCGGCCTATGCGCGGGCCGCAACGGTCGCGGCGCACCGCCATGATCTTGTCGACCATGACCTGCGACGGCTCGCGCAGGCTGGTGCCTTTGTCCGCCGGCACAGACAGGCGGAATAATGGCGTATCGCGCAGGGTGGTTCTCAGCAGACACACCAGCACGCTGTCAGTCTCGTCGAGCCAATCCGATTGCACCACGAGAGCCGGCCTTGGTTTGCCACAGTCGCCGCAAAGAGCGACGGTCAGCAACTCGCCCCGCTTCATGCCTCCGGAATGTCCGCCTCCGCCTCGATCAGCGCCAGCGCCTCCGCCTCCTCCGGCGCACCACGCAGCAGAGCTGCCTGCCGCCCCGCCTCGGCGCGAAATCCGGGCGCGCGCGGATCGGGCACCCAGACGCGAAGCAGCTTGAGGCCGCGGGCACGCTGGCTTGCGCGATAGCGTCCAAACTTATCGGAGCCTTCCTTGTCCGGCAGGCAAGGCATGATCGAATCATGGATAGTGCGCTACCTTTGTAGCCCGCCGGCCCGACCTGCGCAACGGGCCCCCTGGACCTCCCCCGCCCCCCGGCCCTACGCTCGCGGCATCGAGCACGCAGCGGAGGGAAGCCATGAAGGTCGGCGAGGCGATCGCGGAGATCATGAAGCGGGAGGGGATCGAGATCCTCTGTGGCTATCCGGTCAATCACCTGATCGAGTTCGCGGCTCAGGCCGACATCAGGCCGGTCATGGTGCGCCAGGAGCGGATCGGGCTGCATATGGCCGATGCGATCTCCCGCGTCACCTCGGGGCGCAAGATCGGCGCGTTCTGCATGCAGCACGGGCCGGGGACCGAGAATGCCTATGGCGGCGTCGCCCAGGCGTTCAGCGAGTTCATCCCGATGCTGGTCATCCCGCAGGGCTACCCCCGCCGCATCGCCGGGATTGACCCGAACTACAGCGCCGTGCGCGAGATGCGCGGCGTGGCCAAGTCGGCCGAGTGGGCGATCATGCCTTCCGAAGTGCCGAACATGATGCGCCGCGCCTTCTCGCGCCTGAAGAACGGGCGGGGCGGTCCCTGCATCGTCGAGATCCCGACCGACACCTGGAACGAGGAGATCGGCGAGCTCGACTACAGCCCGGCGATCAAGGCCCGCTCGGCGCCCGATCCGCAGGATGTGCGCCGCGCCGCACAGGCGATCCTGGCCGCCAAGCGCCCGGTGATCTACGCCGGAACCGGCGTTCAATGGGCCGAGGCATGGCCGCAGCTCAAGCAATTCGCCGAGCTGCTGGGGGCGCCGGTGACGTCGAGCCTCGGCGGCAAGAGCGCATTTCCGGAGAACCATCCGCTCTCGCTCGGCTCGGGCGGCAACGCGCTGCCCAAGCCGGTCCACCACTTCATCGCCAACGCCGACCTCATCATCGGCATCGGCTGCTCGTTCACCGAAACCAATTTCGGCATCAAGTTCCCCAAAGGCAAGAAGGTCGTTCACAACACCAACGATCCCAGCCATCTTGGCAAGGACCTGCCGATCGTGGCCGCCCTGCTGGGTGACGCGGCACTGACCCTCGATGCGCTGCTGGGCGAGCTCGGCCAGACCATCAAGGCGCCGCGCGACAGCTCCGCAGTGGTGCGCGAGATCACCGAGGTGCGCGAGGGCTGGATGGCGGAATGGAAGCCGCTGCTGACCTCGAACGATACGCCGCTCAGCCCATATCGGGTGATCTGGGAACTGATGCACGCGGTCGATCCGGCGAACACCATCATCACCCACGACGCCGGCAGCCCGCGCGACCAGATCTCGCCGTTCTGGGTCTCCAGCGAGCCGATGTCCTATATCGGCTGGGGCAAGACGACGCAGCTCGGCATGGGGCTTGGTCTGGCGATGGGCGCCAAGCTCGCCAAGCCCGACAAGCTCTGCATCAACCTGTGGGGCGACGCGGCGATCGGCTTCACCGGCATGGACTTCGAGACGGCGGTGCGCGAGCGCATCCCGATCCTGTCGATCCTGCTCAACAACTTCAGCATGGCGATCGAGCTGAAGGTGATGCCGGTCTCGACGCAGAAATACCGTTCAACCGACATCTCGGGCGATTACGCCGCGATGGCGCGCGCCTTCGGCGGCTATGGCGAGCGCGTCACAGACCCTGGCCAGATCCAGGCGGCGATCAAGCGCGGCATCGAGCAGACGCAGGCGGGCAAGGCGGCGCTGCTGGAGTTCATCACCGGCAAGGAGACGCGGGTTTCAAAGTTCTGAGGCACGCGATCCATCGTCATGCCCGGGCTTGGCCCGGGCACCCACGTCTCCTCTTGGCGGCATGAAAGACGTGGGTGGCCGGGCCAAGCCCGGCGATGACGGCTAAAGGAATTGGGAAATGGCCAACGTCAGCATCCGCAACGTCCGCAAGATCTTCGGCCAGACCGAGATCCTACACGGCGTGAACGTGGAGATCGAGGACGGCGCCTTCGTCATCCTCGTCGGACCGTCGGGGTGCGGCAAGTCCACCCTGCTGCGCATGATCGCCGGGCTCGAGAACATCACCGCGGGCGAGATCGCGATTGGTGGGCGGGTGGTGAACAACGTACCGCCGAAGCAGCGCGACATCGCCATGGTGTTCCAGAACTACGCGCTCTATCCGCACATGACGGTGCGCGACAACATGGCCTTCTCGCTGCTTCTCGCGAAGATCTCGCAGACGCGGATCGACGAGCAGGTGGGGCGCGCCGCGCGCATCCTGGGGCTGACGCCCTACCTGAACCGATACCCCCGCCAGCTCTCGGGCGGGCAGCGTCAGCGCGTGGCGATGGGGCGCGCCATCGTGCGTGATCCGCAGGTGTTCCTGTTCGACGAGCCGCTGTCCAATCTCGACGCCAAGCTGCGCGTGCAGATGCGCGCCGAGATCAAGGAGCTGCATCAGCGCCTGACGACCACCACCGTCTATGTAACGCATGACCAGATCGAGGCGATGACGATGGCCGACACCATCGTTGTCATGAACGCCGGCAACGTCGAGCAGGCGGGCGCGCCACTCGATCTCTACGACAACCCGGCGAATCTGTTCGTTGCCGGCTTCATCGGCTCGCCGTCGATGAACTTCCTCAGGGGTACGGTGGAAGGCGGAGCCTTCCGCGCCGAAGGCGGGCTCGCCTTGCCCCTGCCGCGGCTGGCCAGCCCCGCGGAGGGGCGGCCAGCCGTCTATGGGGTTCGCCCGGAGCATTTCCAGTTGTCCGGCGACGGCTGGCCGGCGCGGGTGAACGTGATCGAGCCGACCGGATCGGAGACGCAGGTCCTGGCGGAGCTGGCCGGCACGCCAATCGTTTGCGCCTTCCGCGAGCGCGTCGCGGCGCGTCCCGGCGAGACGATCCGCCTCGCCGCCGACCCGGCGCTGACCCACCTGTTCGACGCCGGCACGGGCCAGCGTCTCAGCAACTGAAACGATTGTCACTTTACGGCCGTCCGCCCAGCACCGAAGATGACCGAACGACCCGAAGGGGCCCGAACATAGAGGGAACACAAGATGACCGACGTCACGCGACGTGACTCGCTTATCCTCGGCACCGCGGCGCTGGGCGCGGCGGCGGTGCCGATGATCGGGGCGCGAGCGCAGCAGGCTCAGGCGCCCACGGACGTGCCGACGACGGACGTGAAGCCGCCCGAGTACAAGATCGAGAAGGGCGCCAACCTTCACATCCTCCGGCCGGCCAAGTTCATCGATCCGGATCAGGTCTTTTGGGATCAGAACACGAAGAAATTCACCGAACAGACCGGCGTTCCGGTTACCGTGAACTACATCAGCTGGGAAGATCTGGCGCCGCAGACGGCGGTGATCGCCAATACCGGCGCCGGCCCCGACGTCGTCATCGGGTTCGGCATCACGCCCTTCATCTACACCGACAAGCTGGTGGGGATGAGCGATCTGGCCGACTATCTCGGCAAGAAATATGGCGGCTGGTACGACTTGGCGCTGCTGTACGGGCGCAAGTGGAAGACCAACGACTGGATCGCGCTGCCAATCGGCGGCGGTACCGGGCCGACGGTGTACCGCAGCTCCTGGGTCAAGGAGGCAGGCTACGACACGATCCCGGACGATCTCGAAGGCTTCCTGACGCTCTGCCAGAAACTGAAGAAGATCGGACATCCGTGCGGCTTCTCGATCGGTCACGCGGTCGGCGATGCCAACGGCTTCTGCGATTGGGCGCTCTGGGCGCATGGCGGCTCGACGGTGGATGAAAACGGCAAGGTCATGCTCAATTCGAAGCCGACAATCGATGCGCTCAAGTATGTGACCGAGCTGTACAAGACGATGATCCCCGGCACCATTTCGTGGAACGATTCCGGCAACAACAAGGCCTATGCGGCGGGCGAGATCGGCCTGACCTTCAACGGCATTTCGATCTATTACGTAATCAAGAACTCGCCGGACCCGAAGCTGCGGGCGGCTGCGGAGGACACCCTTACCCAGGCGAATCCGCGCGGAATTGCCAAGCACACGCCGGCCTCGGCGGCGGTCATGAACGCCATGCTGTTCAAGCACAGCAAGTACCCGAATGCGGCGAAGGAGTATCTGCGCTTCATGATGGAAGCGCCGCAGTACGGGCCGTGGCTGTCCAACTGTCTCGGCTATTGGGCACAACCGCTGAAGTCGTACACCCAGATGAAATTCTGGGGTGAGGACAAGAGGCTCAAGCCATACGCCCTCGCCATGGACACGATCTACTACGACGGCTTCTCGGGCCCAATCACCGCGGCCGCGAGTACCGTCGTCGCAAACTACACGGTCGTCGACATGTTCGCCGCCGTGGCCACCGGCAACACCACGCCGGAGGCGGCCGCCAAGCAGGCGGCGCGGCAGGCGGAGCGCTATTACAAGACCTGATCGGAAACCGGCGGGAGCTGCCTCGGCAGTTCCCGCCCCGAGGGCGGGAGCACACTCCCGTGGAGCAGCATGGACGCCAGCGTTCAGACGATCGCCTACAGGCCAACTCGGGATAGCTGGCTTACCCGGCTATTCGACTACAAGCCGTTCCTCGTGGGCCTCTGTCTCCTGCCCACGGCCGGGTTCCTGCTGGTGTTCTTGACCTATCCGCTCGGTCTCGGCCTGTGGCTTTCCATGACCGACGCCACTATCGGCCAGCCGGGCCACTGGATCGGCATCGACAACTTCATTTCGCTGGCCCAGGATTCGGTGTTCTGGATGTCGGTGACGAACACCATCTTCTACACCGCCACCGCGACGGTCGGGAAATTCGCGCTCGGTCTGTGGCTGGCGCTGCTGCTGAACCACCACATTCCGTTCAAGGCATTCATGCGCGCGATCCTGCTGCTGCCCTGGATCGTGCCGACCGTGCTGTCGGCAATCGCCTGGTGGTGGATCTACGACCCGCAATTCTCCATCATCTCCTACCTGCTGGTGGACGTCCTGCACGTCCGCAGCTCGTATATCGACTTCCTCGGCACGCCGTGGCACGCGCGCTGGTCGCTGGTGGTGGCAAATATCTGGCGCGGCATCCCGTTCGTGGCGATCACGCTGCTGGCGGGGCTGCAGACCATCTCGCCATCGCTGTACGAGGCCGCGCTGCTCGACGGCGCCTCCGGCTGGCAGCGGTTCCGGCGCATAACCGTGCCGTTGCTGATGCCCATCCTGGCGGTCGTGCTGACGCTTTCGGTGCTGTTCACCTTCTCTGACTTCCAGCTCGTGTATGCGATCACCCGGGGCGGCCCGTTCAACACGACGCACCTGATGGCGACATTGGCGTTCCAGCGCGCCATCCCCGGTTCGCAGTTAGGGGAAGGGGCGGCCATCGCGGTCGCCATGATCCCGTTCCTGGTGGCGGCGACGCTGTTGAGTTTCTTCGGCCTCGGTCGACGCAAGTGGATGCAGGGCGAAGCCAATGACTGACGTCCTCACGACCGAGCCCGCTGAGGCCGATATCGCCGAGCGCACGATCGATATTCCCGAGCAGCTGTCGTGGGATTCGCGCGCGCGCCGGATGGTGACGATCTATCTCCCGCTCGCGCTGTTCACGATCGTGCTGCTGTTCCCGTTCTATTGGATGACGATCACGGCGATAAAGCCGAACTCGGAAATGTACGACTACAAGAAGTTCAGCCCGTTCTGGGTCCATTCGCCGACGCTTGAGAACATCCGCAAGCTGCTGTTCGACACCCAATACCCGCGCTGGCTGATGATCACCATGGGCGTGGCCGTGGCGGCCACGATCCTTTCGGTCGGGTCGAGCGTCCTCGCCGCGTACGCGATCGAGCGGCTGCGCTTCAAGGGTGCCCAGCATGTCGGGCTGGCGATCTATATCGCCTACCTGGTGCCGCCCACCATCCTGTTCATTCCGCTTGCGACGCTGATCTTCCAGTTCGGCCTGTTCGACAGCCCGGTCGCGCTGATTCTGACCTATCCGACCTTCCTGGTGCCGTTCTGCACCTGGCTGCTGATCGGCTACTTCAAGTCGATTCCCTACGAGCTGGAGGAATGCGCCCTGATCGACGGCGCCTCGCGCTTGCAGATCTTGCGCCGCATCACCTTGCCCCTGGCCGTCCCCGGCCTGATCTCGGCCGGCATCTTCGCCTTCACCCTCTCCTGGAACGAGTTCATCTACGCGCTCGCCTTCATCCAATCGACCGCGAACAAGACCGTGC
Organism: uncultured Pseudomonadota bacterium; assembly: GCA_963830565.1. GTDB lineage: Bacteria > Pseudomonadota > Alphaproteobacteria > Acetobacterales > Acetobacteraceae > DATFDN01. The sequence goes on along the minus strand of CAWHMO010000018.1, from coordinate 151,799 downwards.
CGGTGGCCATCCTGACCGAGCTGGTGACGGGCGACGTGTATCAGTGGGGTTCATTGATGGCCGGCGCGCTGCTCGGATCGATCCCGGTGGCGCTGTTTTATTCGCTGTTCGTCGAGTACTACGTCTCCAGCATGACCGGCGCGGTGAAGGAATAGAGGCATGAAGATCGAGCGCGTCGAGACGCTGCGGGCGGATGCCGGCTGGCGGATGTTCTCCTATCTCAAGATCACCACCAGCGACGGCATCACCGGCTGGTCGGAGTTCAACGAGAGCTTCGGCTCGGCGGGCCTCGCCGACGTGATCGAGAAACTGTCGCCGGTGCTGATCGGGCGCGACCCGCGCCGGTTCGAACAAGTGACGCAGCACCTGCACGTGCTGACCCGCCAGTCGCGCGGCGGCATCAACCAGCAGGCGATCGCGGCGATCGAGAACGCGCTGCTCGACATTGCCGGCAAGGCGTACGGCGTACCCGTTTGCGCGCTCTTCGGCGGCCCGCTGCGCGAGCGCATCCCGGTCTACTGGTCGCATTTCGGCACCTACCGCGTGCGCAGCCACGCGCTGCTCGGCGTGCCGCAGCTCAAGACGTACGACGACATGGCCCGGCACGCGGTGGAGGTGAAGGAGCTTGGGTTCAAGGCGCTCAAGACCAACATCGCGCGCTTCGCCAACGGCCAGCTCAACAGTTTCACGCCAGGCTTCGGGCGCACGCCGGGCTGGCCGGAGCTGAACTGGGACAACGCACTGACCGCCGGCGTCACGCGACAGCTCATGGCGCTCCGAGAGGCGGTTGGCGCCGAGATGGGGCTGATGCTCGACATCAACTTCCACTTCAAGACCGAGGGCTTCCGCCGACTGGCGCAGGCCGTCGCGCCGGCCGACCTGACTTGGCTGGAGATCGACACTCACGACGCGCCCTCGCTCGCGCTGATCCGCCGCGACGCGCCGTGCCCGATCGCGTCGTGCGAGACGCTGCATGGGCGGCGCGAGTTCAAGCCGTATTTCGAGAATTACGCGCAGGACGTGGCGATCATCGACGTGGTGTGGAACGGACTCGCCGAGTCGCTGAAGATCGCGGCGATGGCCGACGTGTACGAGACCAATGTCGCGCCGCATAATTTTTACGGCCATCTGTGCAGCATGATCAGCGCGCATTTCAGCGCCGCCGTGCCGAACTTCCGCATCATGGAGATCGACATCGACAGCGCGCCCTGGCGCGATGAATTCTACGACCAGGCGCCCGTGATCGAGAATGGCGAGCTGGTGCTGCCGATGCGGCCCGGCTGGGGGATCGAGGTGAACGAGAAGGCGGTGCGCGCGCGGCCGCCGAAATAGTTCCGTCATGGCCGGACTTGGTCCGGCCATCCACGTCTTGCGCGGCGACAGTCAAAGGCGTGGATGCCCGGGTCAAGCCCGGGCATGATGGATGTGCAGTGAGGGGAGACCAGAGTGGCCAAGTTCAAGATCGCGACCCCGGCTGGGGCCAGCTTCACGGTTGCCGGCGGCGGCTATGACTACGAGATGGAAGCCCTGCAAGGCATGGACGCCGAAATCGTCGAAGGACCGGCCGACGAGGACGGCTTCATCCGCTTCGCCCGCGACGCCGACGCGGTCTATGCCAAGGGGATGCGCTTCACCAAGAAGGTCATCGACGGGCTGGAGAAGTGCAAGCTCATCGCCCTCGCCTCGGTGGGCGTCGATAGCGTCGATGTCGTCGCCGCGACCGCGCGCGGCGTCCCGGTGACGAACTGTCCGCACACGTTCATCGAGGAGGTCGCGGAGCACGCCATGGCGCTGCTGCTCGCCGGGCATCGCCGGATCATCGAGCAGGACCGCATGGTGCGTGAGGGCCGCTGGAGCGAGGGGCGCCCGGCGCTGCTCAAGATTCCCCGCATCATGGGCCTGACGCTCGGCTTCATCGCCTTCGGCCACGTCGCCCGCGCCGTCGCCAAGCGCGCCAAGCCGTTCGGCCTGCGGCTGATCGCGTATGATCCCTACATCGAGGAACTGATCATGGCGGAGTACGGCGTGCTGCCCGCCACGTTCGAGGAGGTGCTGCGCGAATCCGACTTCGTCTCAATGCACGCCCCGGCCACCCCCGAGGCGGAGGGGATGTTTACGGAGAAGCACTTCCGGATGATGAAGCCGAGCGCGGTCTTCATCAACACCGGCCGCGGCCCGACGGTGCAGGAAGCCGGGCTGATCAAGGCGCTGGAGGAGGGCTGGATCGCGCACGCGGCGCTGGATGTGCTGGAGACCGAGCCGCCGGGCAACAACAACCCGCTGCTCAAGATGGACAACGTCACCCTGTCGGCGCACAACGCCTCCGCCTCCTCGCGCTTCGATCCGGCGCGCAAGCGGCACGCGGGGCGCGAGCTGGGCCTCGTGTTGTCGGGCCGCTGGCCGATGAGCTGCGTCAACCCCTCGGTGCTGATGCGCTCCGAGCTGCGCCGCTGGCAGCCGATCTCCATGGAGCGCGGGCCGAACAGCTGACGTGCCGCGCCTCTCCGGCATCCTGGAGACCTCGCTCTATGTCGCCGACCTCGACCGCGCGCAGGATTTCTATCAGCGCGTGTTCGGCTTCGAGCTGTTCGTCCACGATGGTCGCATGGCGGCGCTTGGCGTTCCGGGCGGGCAAGTGCTGCTGCTGTTCCGGGAGGGCGCGACCGACGCGCCCGCGCCGACGCCGGGCGGCGTGATCCCGCCCCATCACGGGGCGGGTGCGCTGCATGTGTGCTTTGCCATCCCGTTCGGCGAGTTGGCCGCGTGGGAGGCGCATCTGACGGGCATCGGCGTCGCGGTCGAAAGCCGCGTGCGCTGGTCGCGCGGGGGCACCAGTCTCTATGTCCGCGACCCGGATGGGCATTCGGTGGAGATCGCGACGCCCGGCTTGTGGGTGAACGCGTGACCCTCACCCCGACCCTCTCCCAGCGGGAGAGGGGGCGCTGTACGCACGGCCTTCCTTCCACGCCCCCTCTCCCGCTTGCGGGAGAGGGTTGGGGTGAGGGCGCCTACGCCGCCTCGCGGAAGATGATGGAAGCGTTGGTGCCGCCGAAGCCGAAGCTGTTCGACAGCGCGGTCTTGATCGGGCGCTCCTGCGCGGTGTGGGGCACGCGGTCGATCGGGCTCTCCTGGCTCGGCTCGTCGAGGTTCAGCGTGGGCGGGGCCACGTTGTCGCGGATGGCCAGGATGGAGAAAATAGCCTCGATCGCGCCGGCCGCGCCCAGCAAGTGTCCGGTCGCCGATTTGGTGGACGACATTGCCACGCCGGGCGCGGCGTCGCCGAACAGTCGCTCCACCGCCTCCAGCTCCAGATCGTCGCCGAGCGGGGTGGAGGTGCCGTGCGCGTTCACGTACTGGATCTCGTCGGGATTGACCCCGCCGTTGCGCAGCGCCGCGCGCATCGCCCGCAGGGCGCCTTCGTGGCGCTCGGCCGGAGCAGTGATGTGGTGGGCGTCGCCGGACATGCCGTAGCCGCCCACCTCGGCGTAAATCTTCGCGCCGCGTTTCCGGGCGTGCTCGTACTCCTCGACCACCACCACCCCCGCGCCCTCGCCCATGACGAAGCCGTCGCGGTCCTTGTCCCAGGGCCGGGATGCGGCGCGCGGGCGGTCATTGAAGCCGGTCGAGAGCGCGCGGGAGGCGCAGAATCCGGCAATGCCGAGCTCGCACACGGCGGCCTCCGCGCCGCCCGCCACCATCACGTCGGCATCGCCCAGCGCGACCAGCCGTGCCGCGTCGCCGATCGCGTGGACCCCGGTGGCACAGGCTGTCACCGCGGAATGGTTCGGGCCCTTGAAGCCGTATTTGATCGAGACATGACCGGAGGCGAGGTTGATGAGCGCCGAGGGGATGAAGAACGGCGACAGCCGGCGGGCCCGGCCTTGGGAGACCTGCACCGAGGCCTCGTAGATCGTCTGTAAGCCGCCAATGCCGGAGCCGATCATGACGCCGGTGGCGCAGCGCGACTCATCGTCCTGAGGCATCCAGCCGGAATCCTCGACGGCCTCGGTCGCAGCCACCAGCGCGAGATGGATGAAGCGATCCATCTTCTTCTGGTCCTTGACCGGAACCCATTCGGAAAGATCGAGCCGGCCCTCGTCCTTGCTGCCCTGGGGCACCTGGCCGGCCACCTTGCACGGCAAATCCTTGGTGTCGAACGCCTGGATCGCGCCGATGCCCGATTCGCTGTTGATGAGGCGTTGCCAGACCGGCTCGACGCCTACCCCGAGCGGGCAGGCGATGCCCATGCCCGTCACTACCACACGCCGCATGGGGTCGGTCCTCCGGTCAGGCCGCCTTCTGCTTCTCGATATAATCGATCGCGTCCTTGACGGTGCTGATCTTCTCGGCTGCGTCCTCGGGGATCTCCACGCTGAAGGCCTCCTCGAAGGCCATCACAAGCTCCACGGTATCGAGGCTGTCGGCGCCGAGATCGTCGATGAAGGACGCCTCCGGCGTGACCTTCGAACTCCTCGACGCCCAGATGCTCAACCACGATCTTCTTGACCCTGTCGGCGATCTCGCTCATCGGCTCTGATACTCCTGTCTGGGGAAGCTCTGGTCCGCGCGGTCCGACCGGACGAGGCCGGGGGCGCTTAGCATGGTTCGCCGCGGCACGCCAGCACACCCCCTCGGACGCGGGCGGTCACAGCATCGCCATCCCGCCATTGACGTGCAGCGTCGCCCCGGTGACCCAGCCCGCTTCGTCTGAGGCGAGATAGACGACCGCGGCGCCGATATCCTCCGGCTGGCCCAGCCGCGCCAGTGGGATCGCGCCGGCGATGCGCGCCCGTTGCTGTTCGGACAACGCCTCGGTCATGGGCGTGACGACGAAGCCAGGTGCTACCGCGTTCACGGTGATGCCGCGCGGCGCGACCTCCTGGGCCAACGCCTTGGTCAGGCCGATCAGGCCGGCCTTGGCGGCGGCGTAGTTGGCCTGGCCAGCATTGCCGGTCGCGCCGACGATGCTGCCGATATTGATGATCCGCCCAGCGCGGCGGCGCAGCATCCCGCGCAGCGCGGCGCGCGCCAGGCGGAAGGGCGCGGCTAGATCGACGTCCAGCACCGTCTGCCAGTCCTCGTCGCCCATGCGCAGCGCCAGCATGTCGCGGGTCAGGCCCGCGTTGTTGACCAGCACATGCAACGGGCCCGCCGCCTCCTCGGCCGCAGCGACCAGCGAATCGGCCGAAGCGGGGTCACGGAGATCGGCGGGGCAGACATGCGCACGCTCGCCCAATTGGCCGGCGAGCGCCTCCAGCGCGTCGCCTCGCGTGCCGGACAGCGCCACCACCGCGCCCTGCGCGTGCAGCGCGCCCGCGATTGCCGCGCCGATCCCGCCCGAAGCGCCGGTGACGAGGGCCGTCCTGCCGTCCAGCCGGAACATTCGCTCCTCCTACAGCGTCTTCAGCGCCGCCTCGATCTCGGCCGGGCTGGCGGCCGAGAGGGCGGCAGCGTCGGGAGCGATGCGGCGGATCAGGCCGGACAGGACCTTGCCGGCGCCGAGTTCGAGGAAGCTGTCCACGCCGAGCGCGGTCATCGCCTCCACGCTCTCGCGCCAGCGCACCGTGGCGGTCACCTGCCGGATCAGCAGCTCGCGGATCCGCGCGGGGTCGGTGGCCTTCGCGGCGGAGACGTTGGCGATCACCGGAACGACGGGGACGGCGGGCGGCGTTGCCTCGAGCGCCTCTTCCATCGCATCCGCCGCGGGCGCCATCAGCGCGCAGTGGAAAGGCGCGGAGACCGGCAGCAGCATGGCCCGGCGCACGCCGCGCGCCTTGGCGATCTCCACCGCCCGCTCGACCGCCGCCCGGTTGCCGGAGATGACCACCTGGCCGCCGCCGTTGTCGTTGGCGGGCTCGACCACCTGGCGCTCGTTCGTCTCGCTTTCGGGAACCGGGGCGGCTTCGTCGCAGATCGCCTGGGCGGCCTCCATCTCCACCCCGATCAGCGCCGCCATCGCGCCTTCGCCTGGCGCCACGGCGCGCTGCATGGCCTGGCCGCGCAGCCGCAGCAGCCGCGCGGCGTCGGCGATCGCGAAGCTGCCGGCGGCGGCCAGCGCGCTGTACTCGCCGAGCGAGTGCCCCGCGACCACCACCGCCTTTTCGCGCAGCCGGAACCCGCCCTCGGCTTCCATGACGCGCAGCACGGCGAGCGACATCGCCATCAGCGCCGGCTGGGCATTCTCGGTCAGGATCAGGTCCTCGGCCGGTCCCTCGAACATCAGCTTGGAGAGCTTCTGGCCGAGCGTTTCGTCAACCTCCTCGAACACCTCCCGCGCGGCGCCGAAGGCGGCGGCGATGTCGCGGCCCATGCCGACGGACTGGCTGCCCTGGCCTGGGAAGATGAACGCGTGGACCAGCATGAGGGGGTGTTTCCCTTTCGGGGTGGAAGGCTTCGGCCGGGCGAGGTAGCGAGGGGTCACCGGACTGTCAAATGACCCCCTGGCAAATGACCTCCTGGCATTTGCCTTTCCGGTCGATCCGTGCTTAACGCCCCGGCTTCCCTGCCGGGGGCGACGGCATCGTTCCCGGCTATGCCCGCATGGCGCGGGCCTCCAGCCGAAGGGAGATCATGATGCCGCTCTATGAATGCGTGCTGATGGCACGCAACGACGTCACGCAGCAGCAGGTCGAGGCGATCGCCGACCATATCGGAGGCCAGCTCGAGGCCGACGGAGGCGCGGTCCGCAAGCGCGAGTACTGGGGGCTGCGCGCCCTGGCGTACCGCGTCAAGAAGAACCGCAAGGGCCATTACATCCTGCTCGGGCTTGAGGCGAAGCCGTCATTCATCACCGAGATGGAACGCCAGCTGCGCCTCAACGAGGACGTGCTGCGCTTCCAGACCTTGCGCGTCGAGGCGATCGACGAGGCGCCATCGGCGATCCTGAGCCGCAAGTCCGATGACCGCGAGCGCGGCTTCCGCGGCCCGCGCCCGGCCGGGCGTTTCGACAGCGGCCGTCGCCGCAGCCCCTATGACGACCGCGAGGAGTTCCGCGCGCGCGACGAGTTCCGCGACGACGTGCGGGTTCCGGTGGAGGAGTAAGCCATGTCCGAGTCCACCGACATCAACCCCGCCGCGCGGCGCACCGCCGTCGGCGCGCGCCGGCCGTTCTACCGTCGGCGCAAATCCTGCCCGTTCTCCGGCCCCAACGCGCCGAAGATCGACTACAAGGACGTGCGGCTGCTGTCGCGCTTCCTCTCGGAGCGCGGCAAGATCGTGCCGAGCCGGATCACCGCCGTCTCCGCCAAGAAGCAGCGGGAGCTGGCCGTGGCGATCAAGCGCGCGCGCTTCCTGGCGCTGCTTCCCTACGTCGTCGTCTGAGGGGGAGGGGGCATGGCATCCGTCGAGCTGATCCTGCTGCAGCGGGTCGAGGATCTGGGCCAGATGGGCGAGATCGTGAAGGTCCGCCCGGGCTATGCGCGGAACTTCCTGCTGCCGCAGAAGAAGGCGACCCGCGCCACCAAGGAGAACCGCGAGCGGTTCGACGCGCAGCGCGCCCAGTTGGAGGCGCAGAACCTGAAGCGCCGCGAGGAGGCCGAGCGGATCGCCGAGCGGGTCGGTGGGCTTTCCGTGGTCATCATCCGCCAGGCCGGCGAGGCCGGCGGGCTGTACGGCTCGGTCTCGCCGCGCGACATCGCCCAGGCGGTCACCGACAGCGGGCTTTCCGTGGGTCGTCAGCAGGTGGTGCTGGAGCATCCGATCAAGACACTCGGTCTGCATCAGGTGCGCGTCGTGCTGCACCCGGAGGTGTCGATCACCGTGACGGTGAATGTCGCGCGCAGCCAGGAGGAGGCGGAACGGCAGGCGCGCGGTCAGGCGGTCGGCGCGGAGGCCGAGGCGGAGGAGCCGGGGTTCGATATGGCGGCGCTGTTTGAGCCGGAGGCGGAGCAGCCGGCGGGGTAGGGGCGTTTCGCCAGTCCCGAATCCCGTTCCTGGATTCCTCGGCGGCTTTGGCCTATGCTGCGGCCTATGCCAGGAGCCGAGATGATTCCGGAGCGTCACGTCAAGCTGTTCAGGAACGGGCGGAATCAGGCGGTCCGCATTCCGCGCGAGTTCGAGCTGCCAGGCGAGGATGCCGTTTTGCGCAAGGAAGGCGAACGGCTCATCATCGAGCCGGCGTCTCCAACGTCCCTTTTGGCCAAGCTTGCCACCTTGCGGCCGCTCGACGAGGATTTTCCGCCGATCGATGAGTTGCCGCATGAGCCGGTCGAGCTCTGAGGCCCGCTATCTCCTGGATACCAACATCGTCTCCGACCTGGTTCGCCGGCCGCAGGGCCGGATTGCTCAGCGCATCGCGGCCGTTGGAGAGGATCGTGTCTGCACCAGCATCATCGTCGCGGCGGAGCTTCGCTATTGCGCCGCCAAGAAAGGCTCGGCGCGGCTTTTCCAGCAGCTTGAGGCGGTGCTCAGCGTGCTTGAGACCGTGCCGTTCGAGGCACCGGCGGATGCTGCTTATGGAGTCTTGCGCGCCGAATTGGAGCGAGCGGGGCGGCTTATCGGTCCCAACGATCTGCTCATTGCCGCGCAAGTCCATGCGCTGGGTGATGCGCTCGTTACCGCCAACGAGAACGAATTTGGGCGCGTGCCTGGGCTCCTGATCGAGAATTGGCTGCGCTGACGATCAAGCTGCGTCCACCATGGCAAGTCCTAATCCGCCGGTCATTCCGGTTCGCCCTCCAAGCGGTGATGTCCGAATTGGGTAGTGCCTCAGTTTGAATTTCGGCTCCCGACCATCTCGGACCTTCAAGTCCGGCCCGCCAAGGTCCGGTTTTGGGGGGCGAACCAGCCTGTGGTCGGACGGTAAGATCGACTGCCTCGCGCCCATTCTCGCCGTTCCCGCGCAAAGTGAGCCGTCCCGAAAGCGGCCATTCGTTCCGATTGCCCGTTTGCTGCCTTACGAGATCGACGGGCGGCCCCGGATAAGTTGCGAGCAGCCGGATATCTCCGAACCTGATACGGAATGGTTCTGTTGCATTGGCACGGCGTTGGGGAGATAGGAGGCGGAAAAGTTTGAGGATATCTCATGTCGGACTTCAAAGGTCGCCGGTTTCAGTGTCGCATTCTGTTGGGCCGCCGAACGCCGACCGCCGACCGGCAGACATAACTTCAGAATGTTGATTTCGAGGGCCGGACGAAGATGTTCGTCTCGCTATTCCAGATACGGCGTCAGCACATCTTCGATCCATTTCATGAATGCGCGGACTTGGCGCGACAGATTGCTCCGATGTGCTACGACGAGGGACACGGCGAGCGCCCGGCGACGAAAATCAGGTATGATCTCCACAAGCGCTCCACTCTCCAAGTATCGGCCAATTCCCAAGAGTGGCGCCTGAATCAGGCCAAGGCCGGCGAGGGCAGCGGCTTCGTAGGTCTGCGCGCTGTTGACGTGTAGCGCACCTGGCAACTGAAGCGTCGCGTAGCTGTCGCCGTCCGGATATTCCCATCCAATGGGTCTTGCGCCCAGCATCGTCGAAAAATGAATTGTCCGATGTTCCTGACGCTGGAGATCTTCTAGCGATCGAGGGACGCCATAGCGCGCCAGGTAGGCGGGACTGGCAGCGTTAACCATGCGCAACAGGCCCAGCGGGCGGGCAATCAGTGTCTCGTCCCGGATGGGACCAAGTCGCAATACGCAGTCAAACCCCTCTTGAACCAGATCGACTTGCCGATCCGTGCTCGACACCTCCAGCTCCAGCTCGGGGTGAGTTGCCATGAAATCCGGCAACGCCGGCACGATCGTTGTGCGCGCCACCTCGGTCGGAAGATCGACCCGTAAACGCCCGCGAAGTGCCACTTGATCGCCCGCGAACATCGAGTGTAGGTCGTCGACTTCAGCAAGCAGATCGCGGGCACGAGCATGAAATGCGCGTCCGTCCTCCGTCAACTGCACGCTGCGCGTCGTCCGGTGCAGAAGCCTGACACCGACATCTTCTTCCAGCTTCCGGACCGCCGTTGAGGCCCTCCCTTTTTGGATGCCCAGGCTATCGGCCGCGTTGGTGAAGCTCCCCATTTCCGCTACCATTATGAAAATGAGGATGGGTTCGAGATTTTGCATTTTCGTGCCTCGGCATTGTTCACCGCAGAGAGAACAGTGAGTTCATTTTCTCGGTGTTTATCATATCTGGGAGACACAGTAAGCTCCTGAATATGGGGATCCCCCTCATCGGAGAATGACAAGTGTCCGAAACTATGAACCTACATCACATGCCTGAAGCTATGACCTTGCATCACAGCCTGTGGGCCGGCCGGATAATGAGCGCGATTGTCGTTATCGCTCTGGTGGCAGACGGCACTATTCAGCTTTTCGCGCCGGCACAGATCGCGAGCACGTTGCAGGAAACCGGGTTCGCGATGGACCTGACCCGTGTCGTGGGTCCGATCATACTCGCCTGCGCCATCCTTTACGCCATCCCGGCCACCGCCGTCCTCGGCGCGATCCTGGTGACGGGGTTTTTGGGAGGTGCCATCTGCGCCCATGTCCGCATTGGTGAGTTGGGGTCGCCGCCGGAAATCATTTCCCTGCTTCTGGGCGCGATGACATGGGGCGGCCTCTACGCGCGCGATCCACGTATCCGGGCCATTCTGCCGCTCATCCGTTGAACCAACAGGGGCAGTGCTCTGTCCCTCAAGATCAGGAGAAAACGCATGTTTTTAGTAATGGGAATCACGGGAAAAGTGGGCGGCGCAACGGCAGAACATCTGTTGGCGCACGGCAAAGAGGTGCGCGCGCTCGTCCGCAATCGCGAGAAGGCGGCTAACTGGGCGAACCAGGGCGTAGAACTGGTAGACGGCGATTGGAATGACTTCGGCAGCCATCGAGCAAGCGCTCAAAGGCGTCGAAGGCGCGTTCGTCATGTTGCCGGCTGTCTGGGCGCCCTCGCCCGATTACAAAGAAGCAAAGGGCGTGATTGCAAACTATGTCGAGGCGCTCACCAAGACAGCGCCGCCGCGAGTGGTTGCGCTTTCGTCGATGGGTGCGAACAGAACCAGCGGGCTTGGGATGATCACGGCTTTGTCGCTTCTGGAGCAAGGTTTTCGCGATCTGATATCGCCAATCGCATTTGTGCGCGCAGGTGGATTCCTCGAAAACTTCCTCTACGGCTTGCAGGTCGCACAGGGCGGAACGCTACCGGTCTACTACAATCCGACAAACCGGAAATCGACCATGGTCGCGACGAACGACATCGGCGCGGAGGTCGCAACCCTTTTGACCGGCCCAGCGTGGTCAGGGCAGCGCGTCGTCGAGCTTGGTTCGATGGTCACCGCGGATGAAGTCGCGGAGCAATTGGGTGAAGTCCTGAATCTCGACGTGAAAGCCTTTGCAGTCCCGCGTGCAGGGTGGGCGGAAGCGTTCGAGCAATTCGGCATCCCGAAGGGCCACACCGGACCTGCCGAAGAAATGTTTGAGGCCGTGAATGCAGGATGGATGGACCTCGGAGTCCAGGGTACGGAGCACGTAGCGGGTACGACGTCCGCACGCGATGTATTCGAGGCTGCACAGAACGCCGCCAAGGCATAAGTCCGGGACGGATCAGGCATGAGACGGAGACTGCCCGCTTCTGCGTCGGACGCGTCGCGGGAAGCGCTCAACAGTTCAAAGCAACGCGAAGCGCCTCCACTGGTGCAAAATTCAAGACTTCCGGATTTTCCGCAAGATATGAACGTAATGACTACGGAGCGAAATCCCTTTCCACCTCGCCATCCGGCGCCCATTGAACATCGCACACAGCGCGAAGGCTAACCTCTGCGCGCCATGGGGCGGAATGGACACTCGTAAAGGGGTGTCGGCATCCTGTCTGGCGGCTATGAGCGTCGAGGAGGCGACCAATGAGCGAAGGGACTGAGGGACAGGAAGATTCGCCCCAAATGCCTGCCACTTCCCACGTGGAGATTGTAGCGGAAGACGAACTCCCAGCAGATCTCTCTCATGGCCTATCCGGCCCACCTGATGACAGCGGCAAGGTCTTCACCGAGGAGGTCAATTTTGCGGGTGCCCGTGAAATCGTCGAGGATGAGCGCCTCCCTCTATGTGCCCGACGCTGGCGATCCGATCGGGACCGACTTCGATCCGACAAAGGGCAGGGAGCAGGCCGGCTGCCGGCCGGCGCTCGTGGTGTCTCCGGCCGCGTTCACCGAGAACACCGGCTTGGTCGTCGTCTGCCCGATCACGTCGCGCGTCCGACCGTTCCCCACCAGCGTCGTCCTGCCATCAGGCTTTCCTATCACCGGCGAGATCCTACCAGCCACATCCGCGGCATCGACACGCAGGCTCGGCCCATCCGGTATGCGGGTTTCGCCGTGCCGTCCGGGCTCGCGCAACTCGTCCGCGCGAAGCTCAACACCTTCATTACGATCCGAGGTCAGCAGCCCAGTCGTCTCCCATGGAAGAGGGACCAGCACGGACCTACAGAACCCCCCGTCGCGCCAAGCTCCGCATCAGCGCCCCCGCCCCAAACGTCCACGCCTCGCACTCCCCCGTCAGCCGCATCCGGTTCACCAGTCGCCCAAGCTTCGGCGTGGCGATAGTGACGATATCGCCTGGTTTGTGCGTGAACCCCTGGCCGGGCGCCTCCCGGTCCTGGATGGGCGCGAACATCGTGCCGAGGAAGAGCACCGCGCCATCCGGGTAGCGGTGGTGCTCGTTCAGCATCTGCGCGACCAGATCGGCCGGGTCGCGGCTGATCTCGGCGAGCCTTGAACCGCCTTCCAGGCGGAACCCGTCCTCGCCCTCGACCAGCAGCTCGACCGTGGCGGCGCGCACGTCGTCGAGGCCGAAGCCGGCGTCGAACAGGCGCAGGAAGGGGCCGACAGCGCAGGAGGCGTTGTTGTCCTTGGCGCGGCCGAGCAGCAAGGCGGAGCGGCCCTCGATGTCGCGCAGGTTCACGTCGTTGCCGAGCGTCGCGCCGACGATGCGGCCGGAGGCGGCAACGGCCAGCACCACCTCGGGCTCCGGATTGTTCCACGACGAATCCGGATGCAGTCCGGCGTCCATGCCGGTGCCGACCGCCGATAGGGGCTGGGCCTTGGTGAAGATCTCGGCGTCCGGCCCGATCCCGACCTCCAGGTACTGGCTCCAGGCGCCCTGGGCCAGCAGCACCTGCTTGAGCCGCATGGCCTCGGGCGAGCCGGGGCAGAGCCGGGATAGGTCGTCGCCGACCAGGCTTCGCACCTCGGTCCGGATCGAGGCGGCGGCGGCGAGGTCGCCGCGCGCGCGTTCCTCGATCACGCGCTCGATCAGGCTGACCGCGAAGGTCACGCCGGCGGCCTTGATCGCCTGGAGGTCGATGGGGGCGAGCAGCCAGGGCTGGGCGGGATCGCGCGTCTCGGGCGGGGTGTTGGCCAGCGCCGCGTCCACGCCGCCCAGGCTCTCGCCCGCGGCGGCGCGGAGCGCGCCGGCCGGGTCGCTGGCTTCGCAGAGGTCGCGGATGGTGGGGAAGGCGGCGGTGACGTCGATCAGCTCGCCCCCGCGCACCGCGACCACGGACGGGCCCTCCGCAGCCGGCCGCCACGCCCGGCCGGCCAGGGTGGCGCCCCCGTCTTCGGGCAGCACGGGGTGCAGGGCTTGGCTGAACGTCGTCATTGGCGCCTCCCGCGGCTTTGGCGGACACCATATACTGGCCTTGCCATACGAGGGACATCGCATGAAACGCCTGTTCAGCGGCGCGCCCGAAGCGACGCGCGAGAGTTTTCCGGTTTCGCACACCGAGGAGGAGTGGCGGCGCATTCTGTCGCCCGAGCAGTTCCGGGTGCTGCGCGAGCACGGCACCGAGCGCGCCGGCACCAGCCCGCTCAACCAGGAGAAGCGCGGAGGCGTCTTCGTCTGCGCTGGGTGCGGGGAGAAGCTGTTCCCGTCCGCCACCAAGTTCGAGAGCGGCACGGGCTGGCCAAGCTTCTATGCCCCGCTTCCCGAGGGCGTGGCCACGAGCGAGGATCGCGGCTTCTTCATGACGCGGACCGAGGTGCATTGCAGCCGGTGCGGGGGGCACCTGGGGCATGTGTTCGAGGACGGCCCGAAGCCGACCGGGCTGCGCTACTGCATGAACGGCGCGGCGATGCGGTTCGAGCCAGGCGCGGAGTGAACGAACCTCCCGAACCCCGCGCCAACACGCTCCTGATCGGCCACGCCGCCGCCGAGGCAGCGCTGCTCGGCGCGCTGCGGGCGGGGCGGATGCACCACGCCTGGCTGATCACCGGACCGGAGGGGGTGGGCAAGGCCACGCTCGCCTTCCGTTTCGCCCGCTGGCTGCTCGCTCGCGTGCCGGACGGCCCTGATCTGGCGCTGGACCCGTCGCACCCGGTATTCCGGCGCATCGCGGCCGGCGGGCACGCCGATCTGTTCACCTTGCAGCGCACGCCCGGCTCTGACGGCAAGAAGCTGCGCACCGAGATCGGGGTGGACGACGTGCGCGAGGTCGGCGCCTTCCTGCGCCTCACTCCGGCCGAGGGCGGCTGGCGGGTCGTGATTGTCGATCGCGCGGACGAGCTCAACCGGAACGCGGCCAACGCGCTCCTGAAGATTTTGGAGGAGCCGCCGGCGCGCGCGCTGCTGCTGTTGGTGTGCGCCGCGCCTGGGCGGCTGCCGGTCACGATCCGCAGCCGCTGCCGGCGCCTTGCCCTGCGTCCGTTGGACGATGCCGACATGGCGCAGGTATTGGCGCGCTACCTGCCGGACATGGCCGAGGATGAGCGCGGCCGGCTCATCACGCTCGCCGAGGGCTCGCCGGGCCGGGCGCTGCTGCTGCGCGAGGCGCACGGGCTCGCGCTGGCCGAGCTGGTCGATCAGGTGCTGGCCGGCCTGCCGGATTTGCCCGACGCCGGGTGGGAGATCGCCGACCGGCTGGCGCCGGGGGAGGGCGGGTTCTCCACGTTCATGGACCTGCTGCGGGCCGCGCTCGCCAGCGCGGTGCGCGCCGAGGCGCGCGGCCGGGCCGATCCCGAGCAGGCGCGGCTCGCTTCCCTGCGTCCCCTTGATGCGTGGGGCGACGTGTGGCACGCGCTGAGCCGGTTGCAGGACGAGACCGAGCGGTTTGCTCTGGACAGGCGCCAGGCGATCCTGACCGGGCTGCGCCTGCTCAGTGGACCGGTGCAGAACATCCCATGAGCCAGCGCTTTTACATCACCACGCCGATCTACTACGTGAACGGCACGCCACATATCGGCCACGCCTACACCTCGATCGCCGCCGACGTGATGGCCCGGTTCAAGCGGCTCGACGGCTACGACGTGTTCTTCCTGACCGGCACCGACGAGCACGGCCAGAAGGTGGAGCAGGCGGCCGCGGAGGCGGGGCTCGACCCGCAGACCTTCACCGACCGCGTCTCGGCTGATTTCCGCGACATGGCGGACAGGATGGGCGTCTCCTACGACGACTACATCCGCACCACCGAGCCCCGGCACAAGATCTCCTGCACCGAATTGTGGCGCCGGATCGACGCGGCCGGGCAGATCTATCTCGGTCACTACGAAGGCTGGTACGCGGTCCGCGACGAGGCCTTCTACGACGAGGGCGAGCTCACCACGCGCCCGGACGGCAGCAAGGTCGCGCCGTCCGGTGCGCCGGTCGCCTGGGTGCGCGAGCCGTCCTATTTCTTCCGCCTCTCCGAGTGGCAGGATCGGCTGCTGCGCCTCTACGAGGAAAGCCCCGACTTCATCCTGCCGCCCGGTCGACGCAACGAGGTGATCAGCTTCGTGCGCGGAGGACTGCACGACCTGTCGGTCAGCCGCACCAGCTTCCGCTGGGGCATCCCGGTCCCGGGCGCCCCCGACCATGTCATGTATGTCTGGCTGGACGCGCTCATCAACTATGTCAGTGCCTGCGGCTTTCCCGACGAAACGGCGCCGCGCTGGGCGTTCTGGCCGGCTGACGTCCATTTCGTCGGCAAGGATATCCTGCGCTTCCATGCGGTCTATTGGCCGGCCTTCCTGATGGCCGCCGGCCTTCCCGTACCCCGGCGCGTTTCGGCGCATGGCTGGTGGACGGTCGAAGGCGAGAAGATGAGCAAGTCGCTCGGCAATGTCATCGAGGCGCGCAAGCTCGTGGAGATCTACGGGCTCGACCCGGTGCGCTACTTCCTGATGCGCGAGAAGCCGTTCGGCGGCGACGGCACGATCAGCCACCAGGCCCTGGTCACGCGGGTCAATGTCGAGCTCGCCAATGACCTCGGCAACCTGGCGCAGCGCACGCTCACGCTGGTGGCGCGCAACTGCGACGGCACGCTGCCGGGCAGGGGCGCCGTCACCGAGGAGGATGCGGCTCTGCTCGACGCGGCGGCGGCGCTGCCCGAGCTGCTGCGCGAGCGCATCGACCGCCAGGGCTTTCATGAGGCGCTGGAGGAGGTCTGGAAGGTCATCCGGGCCGCCAACGGATATATCGATCGCCAAGCGCCCTGGTCGCTGCGCAAGACCGATGCGGCGCGCATGGAAGCCGTGCTGCGGGTGCTGGCTGACGCCTTGCGCGTGATCGCGACCGTGCTGCAACCGTTCATGCCGGGTCGATGGCGCGGATGCTCGATCAGCTCGGTGTCCCCGCGGAGGCCCGGAGCCTCGCCGCGCTGGCCGCGCCGCTGCCCGGCGGCACGGCCCTGCCGGCGCCGGAAGGCGTCTTCCCACGCTTTGTCGAGACCGTCGAGTAGATCGTTGATGCTGGTCGATTCCCATTGCCATCTGGACTATTTCACTGCCGATGAGCTGCCCGGCGTGCTGTCGCGCGCCGAGGCGGCCGGGGTGCATGAGATGGTCACGATCGGCACCACCATGGACCAGGCCGCTGGCGCGATCGCGCTGGCCGAGGCGCACGGCAATGTCTGGTGCACCGTGGGCGTGCATCCGCACCATGCCGCCGAGGCGCCGATCCCGCATCCCGTGGACCTCGCCCGGCTGGCCGAGCATCCCAAGGTGATCGGCATCGGGGAATCGGGGCTGGACTACTTCTACGACCGCGCGCCGCGCGAGGTGCAGCAGGAGAATTTCCGCGTCCATATCCGTGCCGCGCGCCTGACCGGCCTGCCGCTCGCCATCCACGCCCGCGACGCCGATGACGATATCGCACAAATCTTGCAGGAAGAAAGGAATAGCGGCGGCGACTTCGACTTCCTGCTGCACTGCTTCAGCTCGTCGCGCCGGCTCGCCATGGTGGCGGTGCAGATGGGCGGTTTCGTCAGCTTCTCGGGCATCCTGACCTTCCCGAAATCCAATGAATTGCGGGAGATCGCGCGCGAGCTTCCCGCCGAGCGATTGCTGGTGGAGACCGATGCACCGTATCTCGCGCCGGCGCCAGTGCGCGGCAGGCGCAATGAACCCGCCAATGTCCGGCACACGGCGGAGATGCTGGCCCGCGTGCGCGACCTTGCGCTCGATGATGTGGCGGCGCTGACCACGGCCAACTTCCTGCGGCTGTTCCGAAAGGCGGACTGATGCGGGTCATCGTGCTGGGCTGTGGCGGCTCGGCCGGCGTCCCGATGATCGGTGGCGCGGACGGGGCAGGGGATTGGGGCGCGTGCGACCCGGCCGAGCCGCGCAACATCCGCTCGCGCTCCTCGATCGTGATCGAGAGCGATGGAGCGCGGCTGCTGGTCGATACGACACCAGAATTACGCGGGCAGTTGCTCGCCTGCCGGGTACCCGGCGTCGGCGCCATCCTCTACACGCACGCCCATGCCGATCACATCACCGGCCTCGACGACGTGCGTATCCTGAATCGCATCGCCGGACGCCCTTTGGAGGCATTCGCCACGCGCCGCACCCTGGAGGAGCTGGGCCGCCGCTTCGGCTACGCCTTCCGCCCGTGGGAGCCGCCGCACTTCTTCCGCCCGGTGCTGGAACCGCGCGAGGTGGCGCCCGGACAGACGGTCGGCATGGCCGGAATGGCGGTGCGGTTGTTCGAGCAGGACCATGGCTACGCCTCGACGCTCGGGATGCGGGTTGGCGGGTTCGGCTACTCCACTGATGTGGTCAGCCTCGACGAGACGGCGCTGGCCACGCTGACCGGAGTGGACACCTGGCTGGTCGGCTGCTTCTGCCGCGCACCGCATCCGACGCACGCGCATGTCGACCTGGTGCTGGAATGGGCCGCACGGGTCGGCGCGCGGCGCACGGTGCTGACCCATATGGGCACGGACCTCGACTGGGACTGGCTGATTCGCCGTCTGCCGCCGGGGGTCGAGCCGGGCCATGACGGCCTGGTGTTGGAAGTGGCGTAACGGCGAATGGCCCAGCTCTTTCCATAATATTCCTTCTGCGACTTTAATCTCTGAACGATTGTCGGCAAGACATCTCCAGCTCAGGCGTGTAACCTACCTACCGGAAGATCAGGAAAGCCATGCCGGACGGATCGGTGCAGAAGAAGCCCGTCTCTCGCGGTCGCGCTCGCGAAGGCGAGCAGACACGGCGCGACATCATAGAGGCAGCAAAGGCGGCGTTCGCCGAGAAAGGGCTGAGCGGCGCCCGCGTAGACGAGATCGCGGCTCGCACCCGCACCACCAAGCCCATGATCTACTACCATTTCCGCAGCAAGGAGCAGCTCTACGCCGCGGTGATGGAGGAGGCGTATGGCGGCATGCGCGACGTCGAGCAGGGCCTGGAGCTCGATGATCTGCCTCCGGTCGAGGCCATGCGTCGTCTTGTCGAGGCCACCTTCGACTATCATGCGGCCCACCCCGAGTATGTCCGCCTCATCAGTGTCGAGAACATCCACGACGCCCGTCACATCGCCGGCTCGGCATCAATCGCCCGGCGCAACGCCGTCGTGATCGGGATTGTCCGCGGGCTGCTCCAACGTGGCGAGCGCGACGGCTTGTTCCGTCGCGGCGTGGACCCGCTGGACCTCCACCTGCTGATCAGCTCGCTGTGCTTCTACCGGGTCTCCAACCGCCACACCTGGGGCGCGATCTTCGGACGCGATCTGCAAGCGCCGGAGCATGAGGCGGCGCAGCGGCGTATGACCGTCGACGCCGTGCTGCGCTACCTCCAGCCCTGCGAGGACCGAGACGCCGGCTGATCCAACGCGACCTCCCGCCCCGTCCGCGCTGAGTTCGAGGACGGCGAGGCACACGGCCAGGCTGCGGGCGGCGTCCCGGGCGGTGACGCGCGGCGCCTCCTCGCGGCGGATCACCCGGCCGAAATGGCGGAGCTGGCGGTGGTAGGCGTCGTCGGTCGCGACCGGGATGCGTTCGTGCTGCATCGGCGCGTTCCAGCCGCCCTCCCCGCCCGGCGGCGGTGTGTGGCGCCAGAGATCGAGGTGCGGCAGGGCGAGTGATCCCTTCGTGCCGGCGATCATGCCGTTGCCGGCGGGCTGCCGCGGATAGGCGGAGTTCTCGCCGGAGGTCATCTCCCAGGACCAGGGCGCCTCGACCGCGTCGGACACGATGACTGTGCCAAGCGCGCCGCAGGTGAAGCGCAGCGCCACAGCCGCCGTGTCTTCGATTGGGAAGCCTCGCGTCGCGTTGCTGGTCATTGCCCGGACGGCGACGATGTCGCCGACAACGAAGCGCAGCGTGTCGATTTCGTGGACCAGGTTGATCATCACGGGGCCGCCGCCGGGCTCGCGGCGCCACGCCACGTCGTAGTAGCTGTCCGGCTTGCGCAGCAGCCAGGCGAGGTTGACCGCGACGACCCGGCCGAGGCGCCCCGAGGACACCACCTCGCGCGCGGCTTTAAGGATCGGATTGTGTCTGCGATGATGGCCGACGAGAAGCGGCACATCCGCGTGCTCAGCGGCAGTGGCGAGCGCCTCCCCGCCCTCGGGCGTCTCGGCGATCGGCTTCTCGACCAGCGCCGGAATCCCGCGCTCAACGCAGGCCAGGCCGTGCGGCACGTGAAGGTGATTGGGCGTCACCACGATGGCGCCGTCCGGACGGACGGCATCCAGCAATGCTCCGGCGTCGGCATGGCAAGGGACGCCGTGCTCCTTGGCCAGCGCCTGCGCCGCGGGCGACGGGTCGGCGATGCCGGCGAGCTCGAAGCCCGGCTCGGCGGCGAGGACGGAGAGGTGCTTGCGCCCGAACGCTCCAGCGCCGACGAGCGCGATGCGGAGTGGATTGGTCATGACTTCGCCAGCGCTGCGTCGGAAAGGGTCTGCGCCCGCATGCGGTCGTAATCCTGCTTGTTAACGGGAACCGCGCCTGGATGGCCGAGGTCGTTCAGGCGAATCCGATAGGTCTCCCGGGCACTCATGGCCGCGACCGCCGCGATGACCGTCACGCCGAAGGCGATCGCCCCGATCGTGAGCGGGACGTTGCTCGATCCGGGCGGCGCCACGGTTGCGAACAGCGCCGGCAGCAGGGCGGTGATGGTCGTTCCGATATTCTGCGCGATGGCCATCGCCGTGACCCGAACGCGCGTCTGGAAGAGCTCGGGGAAGAAGCTCGGGAAAATCGCATTATAGCCCTGATAGACCACCCCCCACATGAGGAGCGACAGCACGATCGCCAGCGGCACGTTCTTGATGCTGATGGCGTAGAGATAGGCGAACGAGAGCAGCCCCGAAGCGAGCGCACCGACAATGACCGGGGGCCTGCGACCGATCTTGTCCGACAGGTTGCCGACATAGGGAATGACGAACACCGCCAGGATGTTGCCCAGGACCGGAATCCACAGATAAAGGCTCGGCTTGAAGCCGATACCGTACGCCGGCTGCACCGCGTACGCGGCGCCGAAGATCGTGGCGATCACCGGGATGACATTCATCAGGGCCATGCAGAGCACCCGCAGCATGTCCGCCCAGCTGAGCGTGAAGGCCTGGATGATCGGCGCCTTCGGAATCTCGCCGTGCGCACCCTCTTCGGCGAAGGCGGGCGTTTCGTCGACCTCGCGGCGAATGATGTATCCCGCAATAATGACGACCAGGCTGAGCAGGAACGGGATCCGCCAGCCCCAGGCGTTGAACGCCGCCTTCGGAAGGTAAGCGGCGAGCGGCAGGAAGACGGCCGCGGCGAGGATCTGGCCGGCCTGCACGCCCTGGAGGGTAAAGCTGGCGAAGTAGCCGCGCCGGCCGAATGGGGAGTGCTCGAGAATCATCGAACTGGCGCCGGAAATTTCCCCAGCGACCGCGAAGCCCTGGATGAGACGGACGATGACGAGAAGCGCCGGAGCGAGCAGGCCGACCGACTGATACGTCGGCAGGACCCCGACCGCCATCGTGGAGAAACCCATGAGGAACATGCACACGAGCAGCACATTTTTGCGGCCGTGGGTGTCGCCCAAGTGCCCGAGGACGAAGGCGCCGATCGGCCGAGCGACGTAGCCCACCCCATAGGTGGCCAGTGACGCGATGATGGCGATCGTGGGATTTCCCGACGGGAAAAAGATCTGCGGAAATATCAGCGACGCCGCTGTGGCGTAGATGAAGAAGTCGTAATACTCCAGCGCCGAGCCGATCCAGCCACTGGCGGCCGCCTTTTTCGATTGGTTCGCGCCGTGTGACTCATGATCCGAGCGCTCAGCCATTGGGCCTCCTCCAGCATGATTGATTGGGTCTCGTTGGCAACCTTCTTTGGAAGGGCCGCATCGCCTTCTCTACCGACCGGTCTGTAAATGTCAACGCTTGATCATAGCCGGCGAACTGAATTTTTGGTTCCACCGTTACAGGAATCCGATGTCGTACAGTCCTGTGAACGCAGCGGAGCCCGCCTATGGCCAAAACCCATGTCGAAGGAAGCAGGCTTGCCTTCGAGCTGATCGACCTGACCCCGCCCTGGGTCGAGGCGCCGGAGACGGTGGTGATGCATCACGGCATCGGTGCCACCGGCGCGATCTGGAGCGGCTGGCTGCCGGCCCTGATTGATCGCTACCGCGTGCTGATCTTCGACATGCGCGGCCATGGCGAATCCGCGGCGGAGCTGCCGGTCAGCCTGGAGCTGCTGGTCGACGATCTGCTGGCGGTGATGGGCGCGGTCGGGCTCGGGCGCGCGCATCTGGTGGGCGAGTCGATCGGCGGCACCATTGCCCTCGCCGCGGCGCTGCGCGCGCCGGAACGCGTGCGCACGCTCACCATCAGCAACGGCGCCCATGTCGGGGCGCGGCTGCAGGCGCTGCATGACTGGCGCGCGGTGATGGACCGCGGCGGCATGGCGGCCTGGTCGGCGCACATGATGCCGCATCGGTTCTTACCCGACGGCGTCTCGCCGGCCCAGTGGCGCTGGTTCGAGCAGACCCAGGCCGAAGCCGACAGCGAAGTGGTGCTGGGCGCCGTGGCCGCGCTGGTCGGAGCCGACCTGTCGGAGGCCGCCTCGACGCTCGCCTGCCCGCTGCTGCTGATGCACCCGGACAGCTCCCCGTTCATCCCGGTGCCGGTCGTGGATGACCTGCGTCGCCGCGTGCGGGATGCGCGGCTGCACGTGATCGGGCGGGCGCGACATGGGATGCCGGTGTCGCATGCCGCCCTCTGCTCGGCGCTGCTGCGCGGCTTTCTCGACGAGACGCGCGCGGCATGATCGACCTCGCCTCGATCGCCGGCCCGCTTGAGCTGCCGGCGGGCGATGCGACTCAGGCCCGCAGCCTCAGCAGCCGGTCCGCGTTGCCATGCGCGACTTTCTCCTTGTCGGCCGGCGAGAGCGGCAACTGGTCGAGAAAGGCGCGAGCCTTGGCGTTGGGGCTGAACGGGTAGTCCACCGAGAACAGGATCCGGTCGGCGCCAAAGGTCAGCAGAGCCGCCATGAACGGCGGCAGTGTGAAGAAGCCGCTGGTCGTGACATGGACCTGGTCCAGTATGGTCGGCCGACCGAGCGGCGCAGGAATCGCGGCGTCTCCATCCCAAGCACCTGATCGCAGCGGGCGAGCATGGCGGGCAGGCCCTCGCCCATGTGGCCGATGATCACCTGCAGACCGGGATGACGGTCGAGCGTGCCGGAGAGCACCAGCCGCAGCACATGCACCGCCGTCTCCGCGTGCCAGCCCCAGCCGGCGATGGACAGCATGAAGCTCAGATGGCCCGGCAAGCCGTCGTAATAGGCCTTTCGCACCGCCTCCGGCGGGATGGCGGGATGCAGGTAGATCGGCACCCCGAGCGCCTCCGCGCGGGCCAGGATCGGTGCGAAAGTGGGGTCGTCGAGGAAGCGCCCGTCCGTCAGCCCGTTGATTAGGGCGCCGTGGAAGCCGAGATCGCGCACCGCCCTCTCCAGCTCGTCGGCAGCCGCCTCCGGCGCCGTCATCGGCAGGTGGGCGAAGCCGGCGTAGCGGTCGGTATGTTCGGCGACGGCGCGGGCGAGCGTGTCGTTCAAGTCGCGGGCGAAGGCAGCGCCGTCGGCTTGCGGCAGCAGGTCGGCGCCGGGGCCCGCCGCCGAGAGCACCTGCACCGTGATCCCGCCCTGATCCATGTCCGCGAGACGCGGCTGGCCCAACTCCTTCAGCTCCTCCGTCCGGTTCGCCGGACCCCAGGGCGCGTCCGGGGGCGGGAAGCCGCGCCGAGCAATGATTTCAGGGTCGATGCGCCGCACCAACGCCGGAACGGTGAAATGCTCTTCCAGGGCAACGACACGCATCTGGACGGACTCCGGATGTGGAGCGCGGCGGGCTTTGCCGTGGGGGTTGGAACGCGGCAAAGCCCTCTGTCGTTTGCCTCCCACCGGCCTTGTCGGTCAGACGGACGGAGGAACGTTGTGTCTCACGACCTCGCCGCGCTGGATGAGGCTGACCCCCTCGCCTCCTTCCGCGCGCTGTTCGACCTGCCCGATGGCGTGATCTACCTCGACGGCAACTCGCTCGGCCCGCTCCCCGAGGCGACGCGCGCGCGGCTGGACGAGGTGATCGACCGCGAGTGGGGGCGCGACCTGATCCGGTCGTGGGAGGCGAACGGGTGGATGGCCCTGCCCCGGCGCGTCGGCGGGAAGATCGGTCGGCTGATCGGTGCCGAGCCCGACAGCACGATCGCCTGCGACAGCACCTCGGTGAACCTGTTCAAGGCCCTGGCCGCCGCTCTGGCAATGCGACCTGAGCGGCGTGTGATCCTGTCGGAGCGCGGCAACTTCCCGACCGACCTGTACATGGCCGAGGGCGTTGTCGGCGCTGCTGGGGCACGAGCTGCGTCAGGCCGAACCGGATGCGATCGAGGCGGCGCTCGACGGATCGGTGGCGGTGCTGACGCTGACGCATGTGAACTATCGCAGTGGGCGGATGCACGACCTGACGCGAATCACCCGCGCCGCGCACGAAGCCGGCGCGCTGGTGGTCTGGGATCTGGCCCACTCGGCGGGCGCCGTCCCGCTCGATCTGGCCGCCTGCCAGGCTGATTTTGCGGTGGGCTGCGGCTACAAGTTCCTCAACGGCGGACCGGGGGCGCCGGGGTTCCTGTACGTCGCGCCGCGGCATCAGGGCGCGGCGATGCCGCTCACCGGCTGGATGGGCCATGCCGACCCGTTCGCCTTCGCACCCGCCTATCGCCCGGCCAAGGGCATCGCCCGCGCCCTGGTCGGAACGCCGCACGTCCTGAGCCTGGCGGCGCTGGAAACGGGGGTGGACATCGCGCTCAGCGCCGACATGGCCGAGGTCCGTGCGAAGTCGGTACGAATGGCGGAGGTGTTCGCCGCCTTGACGGACCGCGACTGCGCGGGGCTGGGTTTCGAACTGGCCTCGCCGCGCGAGGCGACGGAGCGTGGCAGCCAAGTCTGCCTGCGCCATCCCCGCGCGGAGGCAATCATGCGGGCGCTGATCACGCGTGGCGTCATCGGCGATTTCCGCCCGCCGGACGTGCTGCGCTTCGGGCTGACGCCGCTCTATCTGCGGTATGCCGATCTGGGCGAGGCGATACGGGTGCTGGCGGAGGTAGCGCGGAACGCGTAGGCCGCTCCGCCGGCCGCGCGCTGTCGCTGGCTCATGCGGAGATCCGTATCGAGTCCATGACCGGCGCCTCCGACGCACCCGCCGTCGGGCCATTGCGGCCAACCTGGGCGATCCTGCCGCGCAGGGTTCGGTAGGAATGAACGGATACGCGGTACAGCCGCCACGACAGGCTGGCATCGGTCGAGATGGAGCGTCGGTACTCGGCGATGCGCAATGCCTCGGCATCGCACGTCCGCTTCACGGGATCGTTGTAGAACTGGGCAATCCGCCGGGCGCTCGAATTGCCTGCCGCGATCCAGCGCGGCAGGTGCTCATTGCACAGCCGGTCGATATCGGTGAGCAGGCGGGTGATCCCGGTGCCCGCTGCCGGGCAGGACGTCTGGAACGCATCACCGATCAGGACGAGCCCGTCGCGAAGACAACCGTCGGCCGTGCGAAGATGGTTGGCACGTATCTGAACCTTGCCGTTGACGCGGAAGTCGCCGAGGAAATGGCGGAGGCCGGGCATGACCTGAAGGAGCGTTTCGCGCGGCTGATGGCGGAAGCCGCGAGTCCAGGGATCATGGATATCCCGATAGCAGAACAGATTGGCTCTCAGCATGGTCCCGAGCGGGAATATGCTGATGTAATCCATGTGATCCTGAAGCTTCTCACCATAATGGACGAGCACGGACTGTTCGAGCGGATGGCCGGCGGGGGCCACGATGTCGAAGCCGATCGCCAGCGAATGGTCATCGTGGATGGGGCGCCGTCCAATGCCGAGCTTGCGGCATAAGCCGTTGCCGAGCCCGGTGGCGAGCACGACGAGCCCGCAATCCACGGTCTCGCCGCTGGACAGGCGCACAAGCTGCCGGGCCGAACTCGTCGCCACGTCAATCACCTGCCCCACTATGAACGCGACCGATGGCGGAAGCTGCGCGCGCGCCGCCTTTACCATCGCCTCGTAGCTGAGGCCGTAATGCGGGGCATGGACGCGCTCGATTACCCGCCCGCGGCGCGCGGCGATCGCGTGGTCGATCTGGGGGACACCGGCGACAAGCGCTTCGAACACTCCGAGCCGGCGCATTGTATCGACCTGGCCGCCAACCAACTGCTCGGCGCGAAACTCCGGCGGGTACTCGAGGTGCCGATCGATCAGCGCGACGTTATGACCCGCTCGGCCGAGCAGCACGGCGGCGAGAGTTCCGCTTAGCCCGCCGCCAATGATCACTACATCCGAAGCGCGCACTTCCCCGTCCCTCGCGCGCCGAAGAGTGCGCGCAGTATTGCTGAATCACAATTATGTCGGAGTCTTCAAACCACCGCCTTCTGGTATCCAAGCGGTAATGAAGAGCACTTCCATAGGCGATCGCTCCGTTGCACTGGCATCCCACTTCGTTCGCGGCGCCGCGGATTTAAGATCAGGAGAAATCGCCTGTAAGGAAAATAAAAAGTGAGGATCGGCGGGTCGCGACATCTTGCGGCCGGCGACAGCGCCGAGACATGACCGGCGCCGCTTCGGCGAGCTTGCTCTCGGTTGGCGGCCGTGCTTTGGCCCACGCTATGGTTCCGATGGAGGTGCCCCATGACCGAATATCCGGCCGACACGATGACCGACCTGCTGGCGCGCGGCGCCGGCCCTGGCCAGGCGATCGGTGCGCCGGGCCGGCCGTGGCTGACGCATGACGGCCTGCGCGGACTGGTCACACGCACCATCGCCGACCTCAATCGCATGGGGATCGGGCGCGGCGACCGCGTAGCGATCGTGCTGCCGAACGGGCCCGAGATGGCGGCAGCTTTTGTTGCCATCGGTGCCGGCGCCACCACTGCCCCGCTCAACCCGGCGTACAAGACCCACGAATTCGAATTCTATCTCAGCGACCTGAATGCCAAGGCGCTGGTCATCGCCGAAGGAATGGAAAGCCCGTCCCGTGGCGTGGCCGAAGCGCGCGGTATCCCCATCGTCGAACTGGTGTCCGATGCGGACGGCCCGGCCGGCGCGTTCACGCTCGCCCCGCCGGCAACCCTCTCCGGCACCCCTGCCCGCTCCGGGCCGGCGGACGCCGATGATATCGCGCTGGTGCTGCACACCTCCGGGACCACCTCGCGGCCCAAGATCGTGCCGCTGCGCCACGTGAACGTGACCGCCTCGGCCTATCACATCGGCGCCACGCTGCACCTGACGGAGGACGATGCGTGCCTCAACATCATGCCGCTGTTTCACATCCACGGCCTGATCGCGGCGACCTTGTCGAGCCTCGCGGCCGGCGCGTCGGTGTTCTGCACGCCAGGCTTCAACGCGTTCCGCTTCTTCACCTGGTTCGAGGAGGCGCGACCCACCTGGTACACGTCGGTGCCGACGATGCACCAGGCGATCCTGGGCCTGGCCGGCCGGCACGAGGCCACGATCAAGGCAAGCCGGCTACGCTTCATTCGCTCCTCCTCGTCGTCGCTGCCGCCGCAGGTGATGGAGATGCTGGAGCAGACCTTCGGCGTGCCGGTGATCGAGGCGTACGGCATGACCGAGGCGGCGCATCAGATGGCTTCCAATCCGCTGCCGCCGGGCAAACGCTATCCCGGCTCGGTAGGAGTCGCGGCAGGGCCGGAGATCGCGGTCATGGACGAGGCCGGCGCGTTGCTGCCAGCGGGCGAGCTGGGCGAGGTGGTGATCCGTGGCCGCGACGTTACCGCCGGATACGAGAACAACCCCGAAGCCAATGCCAAGGGCTTCACCGATGGCTGGTTCCGCACCGGCGATCAGGGCTTCCTCGATGCGCAAGGCTATCTTCGGCTGACGGGGCGGCTCAAGGAACTCATCAACCGCGGCGGCGAGAAGATCAGTCCGATCGAGGTGGATGTGGTGCTGATGGACCACCCGGCGGTGGCGCAGTGCCTGACCTTCGCCCTGCCCCACAAGATGCTGGGCGAGGAGGTCGCCGCCGCGATCGTATTGGCGGAGGGAGCGAGCGTGCAGGACCATGAGCTGCGCGCATTCGCCTCGGAGCGGCTCGCGCAGTTCAAGGTGCCGCGCAAGTTCGTGTTCCTGAACGAAATCCCGAAGGGCGCGACGGGCAAGCTCCAGCGCATCGGCCTGGCCGAGAAGCTTGGGATCACCGCGTGAGGATCGGCATCTTCGGCGCCGGCGCGATCGGTGGGTTCCTGGGCGCCAGGCTCGCCGCCGCCGGGGCGGAGGTGACGTTCATCGCGCGCGGACCGCACCTGGCCGCCATGCAGGCGAACGGCGTGCGGCTGGTGAGCGGCGGGGAGAGCGTCACGGTCCGTCCGCGCTGCCTCGCCGATCCGGCGGAGGCCGGGGTGCAGGACTATGTGGTGGTGACGCTGAAGGCGCATTCCTTGCCCGGCGCGGCGCCACGGATCGCGCGGATGATGGGGCCGGAGAGCGCTCTGGTGACGGGGATCAACGGCGTCCCCTATTGGTACTTTTACGGCCTGGACGGTCCACACCGGGACCGTCGCGTGGAGTCCGTCGATCCCGGCGGCCGGCTGTGGGACATCCTGCCGCCGTCCCAGGCCATCGGCTGCGTGGTCTATCCGGCCGCCGAAGTGGTCGAGCCGGGGGTGATCGCGCACACTTACGGGGACCGCTTTTCGCTCGGCGAACCGGACGGCAGCCGCTCGGCGCGGATCGAGGCGCTCTCGAAGCTGCTGATCGGTTCCGGGCTGAAGGCGCCGGTGCGCCCGCGTATCCGCGACGAGATCTGGGTGAAGCTGTGGGGGAATCTCGCCTTCAATCCGCTCTCGGCGCTCACCATGACCACGCTCGACCGGCTGACCCGCGATCCCGATCTGCGCGCCGTGTGCCGCGCGATGATGCTGGAGGCCAAGGCGGTCGCCGAGGCGCTGGGCACGCGCTTCGCCATCGACATCGAGCGCCGCATCGACGGTGCCGCCGAGGTAGGCGAGCACAAGACGTCGATGCTGCAGGACCTGGAGCGCGGACGGCCGATGGAAATCGACGCGCTGCTCGGCGCGGTGGTCGAACTGGGCGAGGTCGTCGGCCATGAGACGACGCTGTGCCGCGCGATGCTGACCTTGGTGCGGGAGCGGGCGCGGCGGGCGGGGTGTTACGAGTGACTCGACCGATGCAGCGGGCGGCCCGGGATAGTCGGCCCGGAGCTATCCTTCGCGCATCATCAGCGCCGGAGGAGGCCGGCGGCTGCGGTCCTGCGGCGTTCCCATCCGGCGCGCTCCAACTCCGGCGCGTCGCTCTCGGCCTGCGGGTAGCCCAGGCAGAAGTAGCCGATGAATGTCCAGTCCGACGGCACGTCCAGCGCCGCCGTGACGGTCGCCGGATCGAGGATCGACACCCAGCCCAGGCCCAAACCCGCCGCTCGGGCGGCGAGCCAGAGCGTATGCACTGCTATCACCGCAGAGTAGGCGGTCGTCTCCGGCATGGTCCCGCGCCCCAGGCCGTGGCCTTGGTCCGGGTCGGGCTCGGCGAACACGGCGAGCTGGCACGGGGCCTCGTCGAGACCGGCCAGCTTGAGGCGCGCGTAGAGGGCCGCGCGGCCGGTTTCCTGGGCGGCGAGGGCCCGCGCGTTGCAGACCTCGAAGCTCGCGCGCACCGCGGCCCGACGCGCGGGGTCCTCGACCGTGACGAAGCGCCAGGGTTGGCTGAGGCCCACCGAGGGCGCGAGGGATGCTGCCTCGAGCAGTTCGTCGAGCAGGCCCGCCAGCACCGGCTCAGGGCGGAAGCGACGCACGTCGCGCCGCCACCTGAACAGGTCCAGCAGACGCACCCGGAACGCGCCGTCGAAGACCGGCGGGATGTTCCTGCCGTATGGGCCCTCATTCTGCATCACAGCTACGGACCACGCGCCGGCCCCGCACGTCGAGGTTTAAGTTCGCGCGTATAGGGGCCCCTGCCCTACCCCTTCACGCCTCCCATTGTCAGGCCCGCCGTCATGAAGCGGCGGAAGGCGTAGTAGATCACCAGCGGCGGCAAGGCGTAGATGATCGCTGCCGCCATCAGGTAGTTCCACGGTGCCTCGTCGCTGTTGAGGAACTTGCCGAGCGCGACGGGCACGGTGATGGTATTGTCCTTCGACAGCAGCAGGAACGCGTACAGATACTCGTTCCACGCCAGCAGCAGCGCGTAGGTGCCGATGGCGACCAGGGCCGGGGCCATCAACGGCAGATAGATGCGGGCGTAGATCTGCCCCGGAGAGGCGCCGTCGATGCGCGCGGCCTCGTCCAGCTCGCGCGGGATCGAGGCGCCGTACTGGCGGAAGATGAAGATCGCGTACGGGGTGGCGAAGGTGGTATCCACCGCGATCACCGACAACGCGTGGTCGGCCAGACCGTAGCGGCGCATGATCCAGTAGAACGGGATCGCCAGAAACGACATCGGCACCAGATAGGTGAGCAAGGCCGCGTTGCTGAGCAATGCGCCGCCGCGCATCCGCATCCGCCCGATCGCGAAGCTCGCCGTCGAGCCGATGGCGAGCGTGAGCAAGGCCACCGAGATGCCGATGACCGCGCTGTTGCCCATCTGCAGCCAGAAATCCTGCAGCAGCCAGTAGCTCTCGCTGAACACGGCGCGGAAGCTGTCGAGCGTCGGATTTGGCGGGATGACGTGCGCGGCGAACACGTCCTCCTTCGGCTCCAGCGCGACAGCGACCATGTTGTAGATCGGCGCCAGCGTCCAGATCAGGAGGATGATGCCGAGGCCGACGGCGCCGATGCGATCGAGCGCGCGGTAGGTGCGCCTCACAGCTCCACCTCCTTGGTGGACAGCCGGCGCATCAGCACGACCACCAGCGGGATCAGCAGCGGGATCGCCGCCATCACCACCGCCATGCCGAGGCGCGGGTCGCCGATCTCGAAGGCGTCGCGGATGCCGAGCGTGGCCAGGACATGCGTCGCCAGTGCCGGCCCGCCGCCGGAGACGAAATGCACCGTGTTGAAGTCGCCCAGCGTCCAGATGGTCGAGAGCAGCGTGCAGACGATGTAGAGGTTGGCGAGCAGCGGGAACGTGACATTCAGGAAGCGCCCGAGCCGGCTCGCGCCATCGACATCGGCCGCCTCGTAAAGCTCTCGCGGGATCGCCATGCGTCCGGCGAGGAAGATCAGCGTCCAGAACGGCAGCCATTTCCAGATATAGGCGTAGATCACCGAGGCCATCGCGAGCGGTGCGCTGTCGAGCCAAGGCGGGCCGTCCTGCTGGAACAGGAGCCAGATCAGGTTGTTCACGAGCCCCCACTGGCCGTTCAGCATCCAGTGGATCGAGATGAAGGTCGGGATCGCCGGAACCGCCCAGGGCAGGATGAACACCAGAAGCAGCAGCTTGATCCAGGCCTCCTTGCGCGCGAAGAAGCCGGACAGGAGCAGCGCCAGGAACAGCTTCAGGTTCACCCCGACGGCGAGATAGATCAGCGTGTTGACCACGGTGCGCGGGAAGATCGGGTCGGCGAACAGCGCCGCATAGGCGGCTGGCCGCGCGCCAAGCCAGAGCCCGTAGCCAACCGGGTAGACAACGAACGCCAGGAACACTGCGATATAGGGCAGTGCGAAGGCCGCGGCCCAGAGTGCGTCCGAGCCGGACAGCCCGCGCCGTCGCGCCCCGCGCAGCAATCCGCCCGGACGCGCGAGGCGGACTGCCGAACTGGCCGACATGACAGCCTCCGCTACTGTTTGGGAACCGGGTATTTGGCGAAGATCGCCTCGATCTGCTTGAACGCCCCGTCGACCGCCTTCTCGGGTGTCATGCCGCCCTGCATGACATTGGCCTCCGCCTTGCCCCAGATCTGTGCGGCATTGACCTCGGCGTAGCCGGGGTTGAACGACATGAACCACGGCATGGTCGGCAGGTCGATCTCCTGATGCACCACCACCGGCCGGTGTGGATCCTTGGGATCGCGCCAGAACGCCTCGTCGTTCTTGACGATCGAGGGCATCACCGGCACCCAGCGTCCGCGCGCCTGCTTCAGGTAGGCGTTCAGCACCTGCGGCTGGATCAGGTATTTCAGGAAGTCCTTGGCGCCGTCGGCATCTTTCGCGCCCTTCGGGATGAAGGCGAGCTTCACCGCGACCAGGCTGACATTGGGCTTGCCGTCGGGCGCCGCCGGCAGGCCCTGGGTGACGATCTGGTGGTAGGTACTGATCGGTGTTTTCCATCTGCGCGACCGGGATCGAGATCGACGCATTGGGCGTCATCACGATCTGCTTGGCGTAGAAGGCGTTGTTGTTGTCGGGATCACCCCAGTTGATCGCGCCCGGCGGGACGAAGCCCTGCTTGTACGGCGTGGTGAGCGCGGTCAGCGCGTCGACCGCGGCCTTGCGTACCTTCGGGTCGTCGGCGTGCAGCCGCCCGTCGGGAGTGACGATGCCACCGCCCCCGTAGGAGACCAGGAACTGGTTGAACAGATACGTGCTGTCGGTATCGACCGTCGCCAGCGAATAGCCGAGCCCATAGATCCGCTGGCCCTTGGCGCGCAGCTTCTTCTGCACTTCGGGAAAGAAGGCGAAATACTTGTCCCACGTGGTCGGCATCTCGGCGATCTTGAAGCCGGCCGCTTCGACCATCGGGCGCCAGACCGAGAAGTGCAGCGCCTGCTGCTTCAGCGGCACGCCAAAGAAGCTGCGCTTGTGGGTGACGTTGTCATAGGCCTGCGCGGCGAGCAGGGCGGTTTCGCTGTACTGCGCCTTTTGCGTGTCCACCACGTCGGACACGTCCACGATGCGATCGTTCCAGACGTTCTGCGCCAGCAGCACGAAGTCGGCGACATCGGCATAGACGAGGTCGGGCACGTCACCGGTGGTCATCCCGGCGATGATTTTCTGCACCAGGGTGGGGCCGACCATGAACTGGAGGTCGACCTTGTCGCCGCTCGCCTTCTCCCACGCGGCGACCGTGTCGCGCAGCGCCTGGTCCTCGGCTTGATAGAAGCCCTGGTTCCACCACACCGTGACGGTGCGGCCGGCTGCGCGAGCGGACGGGATGGACGCGACGGCCAGCAGGCCGAGTACCGATGGTACGCCACAACGTCCGCTGCATTCTCGGTTCCCTTCCCTGTCCCTTGCGGGGTCGTTTAGTTGGCAGGATTAGCGCAAGGCGCGGCTCGGGCGTCAACAGCAGGCGCCACAGTCATGTGATTGGCCTCATTCGGCGCTCTCCGATTGTCTTGCCGGCTGCATTGGAAAGGAGGCGGAGCATGCGGCTCGCGCGACCGGCCATCGTCCTTGCGTTCGCGCTCGCGGGGTGCGCGGCCCAGGAGATCGCCAACCAGGAGAGCGTGCTGGCGGCGGCGGGCTTCCGGGTGGAGCCGGCCGATACGCCTACACGCGCGGCCATGATGGAGTCTCTGCCGCCGGGGCAACTCGTGCTGGTCCGGCGTAACGGCAAGCCGGCCTGGTTCTACGCCGACCCCCAGGGGTGCCGCTGCCTCTATGTCGGCGGGCAGCAGGCCTATCAGGCCTATGAGCGCCTCAACGTCCGCCAACGCATCGCCGAGACCGAGTTGCAGGCGGCGCAGATGAACCAGCTCGCCTGGGGGCCTTGGCCATCCGGACCGTTCGGCCCCTATGACCCCTGGAGCTACTGATATTTTCGGAAAGGCATCCTAAATTTCGACTAGGTCAACCAGCAAGGAACAGGACAACACCATGCGGCGTCGATTGGGCGTGACCGCCTCCGTTGTCGGCCTCGGCGGGTCCGTGGTGCTCGCCGGCTGCGCCGTGCAGCCGCCGACCGGGCCCACGGTGATGGCGCTGCCGGGAGGCGGCAAGAGCCTGACGGCATTCCAGCAGGACGACTACGCTTGCCGGAACTACGCCGGGCAGACCACCGCCTACCAGTCGGCCGGCCAGGCCGGCGCGACGCCGGGCGTGACCGGCGCGGCGCTCGGCACGCTAGGCGGCGCGGCGCTCGGGGCGGCGCTGGGCGCGGTCGCCGGCAATGCCGGGGCTGGTGCCGCGATCGGCGGCGGCGCCGGCCTGCTCGGCGGCGCCTCGGTCGGCAGCCAGCGCGGCGAGGCAAGTCAATACTCGCTCCAGCAGCGCTACAATATCGCCTACACCCAGTGCATGTATTCGCGCGGGGATTCGGTGCAGTCGCCACCGCCCGGTTACGCGCTCGGCGGCCCGGGCTACGGCTATCCGATCGGATATCCGTACGGGCCCGGTTTCTACGGTCCCGGTTTCTACGGGCCAGGCTTCGTTAGCTCGGGCGTGCTCGTCGTGGGCGGCGGCGGCGGCGGCTGGCATGGCCATCACTGGCACTGAGCCGGTTCCGTCATCTCCTCCAACACGGCGGCCGCCAGGGAGCGGGTGACGGCGCGGCCGGCGGCCAGGCTGGCGCGGTCGAGCCGCGCCACCGTCTCGCGGATCGCCGCCGGCGTGCGCGGGAGTTGGAGCAGCAGCCAGGATTGCAGGGCCGCCGGAACGGCGAGCTGACGTGCGGCCAATAGTCGCTCCAGCAAGTCGGCCAGCAGCGCATCGTCGGCCGCCGCGATCTCGACCGCGGCGGTGGCGCGCAGCCGGCTCTCGAGATCGGGCAGCGCCACCGGCCAGCGCGCCGGCGGCGTGCGCGCCGCCAGCAGCACCGGCTGCCTGGCTTCGGCCGCGGCGTTCAGCAGATGCAGCAGGCGCCGCTCGTCCGATGCGGCGGCATCGGCGTCATCGATCGCGATGGGGCCGGCTGGAGGCTCCGCGTTCGGAAGAAGGGAAAACCGCGCCCCGACGCGCCGCGCCCAGACGTGCAGGAGATGCGTCTTGCCGCATCCCGCCTCCCCCCATAGCGCCAGGCGCCCGCCGGGCCATTCCGCGCTGCGGGCCAGCCAGGCGAGCGCGGCGGCGTTCGAGGGGGCTTCGAGGAAGCCCGCCGCCGTGAACTCCGGGCGGTGGGCCAACGGCAGCGGAAGCTGCCGCATCCCTCACCCGCCTCAGACGACCGCCCGGCGGCCGAATCCTCGGCGACGCGAGGCCAACAGGCGATCGGCGCTGAAAAGGCCGCCGCCTGCCACGGCGACGTAGAGGAAGATGAAGCAGTAGAGGATCGCCGCATCGCCACCGCTGATCAGCGGAAAGGCCGACTTCGGAGCATGCGACGTGAAGTAGGCGATCGCCATCTCGCCCGACAGCAGGAAGGCCGTCGGGCGGGTGAGCCAGCCCAGAACCATCAGGGCGCCGCCGACCGTCTCGACGATGCCGGCGGCGAGAATGAGCGGCGGCAGATGGCCATGCAAGTACTGAGCGGCCGGGGGAAAGCCGAACAGCTTGGCCGTGCCATGCTCGAGAAAGCACAGACCGGCGACTAGGCGCAGCAGGCTGAGAATGGCCGGTTGCAGGCGTCCGAGATTCACGCGAGTCTCTCCTGGATCAGGACGTGGGCGGCGGGTCGAGATAGAGCGGGCTGCGGAGATAGCGCCGGACCCAGAAGCGGCACAACACACCGATCGTGGCCGCGACCGGCACGGCGAGCATGACGCCCAGGAAGCCGAAGGCCGCCCCGCCCGCGAACAGCGCGAAGATCACCCAGACCGCCGGCAGCTCCACCCGGTCGCCGAGGAAGCGCGGGTAGATGACGTAGCCCTCCAGGATCTGCCCGACGATCAGCACGCAGCCGATGACGATCACGCCGCGCCAAGTCGGGAACTGCGCCAAGGCGAGCGCGAGCGCCGTCACGCCGCCGGTGATCGAGCCGACATAGGGGATGAAGGACAGCAATCCCGCCCCCGTGCCGACGATCAGGCCGAGATCGAGCCCCGCCACGGTCAGCGCGAAGGCGTAGTAGACGGCGAGCAGCACGCAGCACAGCGCCTGTCCGCGCACCCAGGCCGAGAGGATGCGGTCCACCTCCCGCGCCTGCGCGCGGATGGTCTCGGCGTAGCGGCGGGGCAGCCACGAATTGATATTGGCGATCGCGCGCGGCCAGTCGCGCAGCAGGTAGAACGCCACCACCGGGGTGACCACGGCCAGGGTCAGCACGTTGAACAGCGCGAAGCCGCCGCCGATCAGCCCGGTGACGGCCGAGACCAGGAAGGTGAGCATCGACCCGGCCTGACCGGCGACCAGGTCGCGCAACTTGTCGTTCACCACCTCGGAGCCGAAGTTTTCCTGCAGGTGCGTCACGAGCTGCGCCGCCCAACGTTGCAGCAGGTGAACGTATTGCGGAAAGCGACCGAGGAACAGGCCCACCTGCGACAGCAGCAGCGGATACAGCAGCAGCGCGAACAGCAGGAAGGCCGCCACCAGCGCCAGCACCATGAGCAAGGCCGCGACGCCCCGCGGCAGGCCGAGGCGGGTGAGCCGCGTCGCCGCCGGGTCGAGCGCGTAGGCGATCACGGCGGCGGCGACGAACGGGGCCAGGATGCCGCCGAACAGCTCCAGCGCCAGCGCCGCGACCACCACCAGTCCGACGGAGAGGGCGATCCGCTGCGCGCGCGTGGCATGCGGGACCACCGGAGCGGGCGGCGCGGCCGCTCTCTCGGGCGGCGGAGGTGGCGGAGGTGGCGGCAGGATGGTCTCGGGAACCGCCCGCACGTCGAACCGACGCGCCTGCGCCATGGCGGGCGGACGCCGCATCAGGCGCATGAAGGCGATCCTACCGCCCGTGTGCCACGCGCCAGACATAGGCGACTCCGGAAGCGAGCGTGGTGGCCGCGACGGCCCAGGTCAACGCCAGCGCCGCGGCGCTGGCGCTCGGGGCGGCCAAGCCGAATCCGGCCAGGAACAGCGTGAATGCGACAAGAACGATTTGCAGCATCGTGTTGACCTTGGAGACAAGCAACGGCCGGATCGTCACTGACTGGCCGAGCAGGCTCAGGACCACCACTCCGCCCACGATCACCATGTCGCGGAACACCACCAGGGTCGCCAGCCAGCTCGGCAGCGCGCTCACCGCCGCCAAGGTCACATACATGGTGACGAGCAGCGCCTTGTCCGCTACCGGGTCGAGCATGGCGCCAAGGCGGGTGCTCCCGGCACGCCGGGCGAGCCAGCCGTCCACGGCGTCCGATGCGCCGGCGGCCACGAACAGGCCGAATGCCGCGGCCATCGCGCGGTCGATCACCAGCCAGAATGCCAGCGGCACCGCACAGAGGCGGGCCAGGGTGATGAGGTTCGGCAGGGTGAGCAGCGCGGCGGAGCCGCGGGTCTGCAGTGGGACGCCGTCCGGCATCAGCCCTCGCGTGGCCGTTGCGCCCCGGCAGGGCTTATGGTTGTTTGCGCCAAGCCAACACCGCCTTGCAGGCTCCGCCATTGTCGCGGACATCCACGGTCACGGGATGTCCCAATGGGGCCTAGCCTATCAGGGGCCATGATGACCAGTTGCGATCGCGTGGGCAACGGCCTCGATTATCGCCAGGCGGGGGTGGACATCGCGGCGGGCGAGGCGCTGGTGGAGGCGATCAAGCCGCTGGCGCGCGCCACTTCGCGTCCCGGCGCGATCGGCGGGCTGGGCGGCTTCGGCGCGCTGTTCGACCTCAAGGCGGCGGGCTTCGCCGACCCGGTGCTGGTGGCCACGACCGACGGCGTCGGCACCAAGCTGAAGGTCGCGATCGAGACCGGGCTGCACGAGACGGTGGGGATCGATCTGGTCGCCATGTGCGTGAACGATCTCGTCGTTCAAGGTGCTGAGCCGCTGTTTTTTCTGGATTATTTTGCCACGGGCCGGCTGGAGGTCGGATTGGCGGGCGCGGTGATCGCTGGCATCGCCGAAGGTTGCCGGCAAGCCGGATGTGCCCTGGTGGGCGGCGAGACGGCGGAGATGCCGGGCATGTACGGCGCGGGCGACTACGACCTCGCCGGCTTCGCCGTGGGCGCGGCCGAACGCGGCACGCTGCTGCCGGCCGGCGTGACCGCGGGCGACATGGTCCTGGGGCTGGCGAGCGCGGGCGTGCATTCGAACGGCTTCGCGCTCGTGCGCCGAATTGTGACCGCGTCGGGAGCGGGATGGGACGCGCCGGCGCCGTTCGCCCCCGGCGAGATGCTTGGCCACGCGCTGATGACGCCGACGCGCATCTATGTCCGCGCGCTGCTCGCCTTGCATCGCGCCGGGCTGCTGAAGGCGGCGGCGCATATCACCGGTGGCGGGCTGCCGGACAACCTGCCCCGCGCACTGCCCGCGAACACCGTGGCGGCCCTGGACTCCTCCTGGCCGGTGCCGGCGGTGTTCCGCTGGCTCGCCGAAGCCGGCGGGGTCGGGCCGGAAGAGATGCTGCGCGTCTTCAATTGCGGGGTCGGCATGGCGCTCGTGGTCGCCGACGCCGATGCCGCGACGGAGGTGCTGCGGGCGGCGGGCGAGCTCGTGTTCCCGCTCGGGCGCATCGTGGCGGGTGAGGGCCCGCCTTCGGTGCGGATCGATTTGCCAGTGGGCTGGCCGGGATGAGGCGACGCGCGGCCGTCCTGATCAGCGGCCGCGGCTCCAACCTCGCGGCGCTGATCGCCGCCGCCGCTGCGCCGGACTACCCGGCCCAAATCGCGCTGGTGCTGTCCAACCGCCCCGACGCCGGCGGGCTGGCCCACGCGGCGGCTGGGGGCATCCCGAGCGCCGTGCTCGACCACCGCCCATTCCGTGCCGACCGGGCGGCGCATGAGGCGGCGCTCGATTCGGCTTTACGCGCGGCCGACATCGAGTTCGTGTGCCTGGCCGGCTACATGCGCCTGCTCACGCCCTTCCTGGTCGGGCGCTGGGCGGGGCGGATGCTGAACATCCACCCGAGTTTGCTGCCGGCCTTTCCGGGCCTGCACACCCATGCGCGCGCCCTGCAAGCCGGGGTCAAGCTGCATGGCTGCACTGTCCATCTGGTGACCGAGGCCACCGATGCTGGGCCGATCCTGGCGCAGGCGGCGGTCCCGGTCCTGCCGGGCGACGACGAGGATCGGCTGGCGGCCCGGGTGCTGGAGCAGGAGCACCTCCTGTACCCGCTCGCGCTGCGGCTGCTCGCTACCCGGACCGAGGGCACGCCGCCGGGGCACGACGCGGCGCTGCGCAACCCCTTGCCGGGCAGGGCCGTTCCTGAATAGAAGGCAAGTCAATGCGTTAATCCACCAATCTGGACAGGGGACCCCATGGCGCAGCACCCGATCATGTTTCGCGCCCCCGAAACCGAACAGGACTTCCTGGCCGACCGCCAGCGCTTCTGGTTCTCCTTCACCCGATTCGTGACCACGGCGGTCGGTCTGATCGTGCTGTTCCTGATCCTGATGACCGTGTTCCTGGTCTGACGCGGCATCGGGACAGGGTCACGCCCATGGGCAACGCCCGCGCCGCTCCCGAGGCCGAGCTTCGCCGGCTGCTCGACATCATGGCCGCGCTCCGCGACCCGGCGCGGGGCTGCCCGTGGGACAAGGCGCAGAGCTTCGCCAGCATCGCGCCCTATACGATCGAGGAGGCCTACGAGGTCGCCGACGCCATCGCCCGACGGGATCTCGCCGCACTGCCCGACGAACTCGGCGACCTGCTGTTCCAGGTCGTGTACCACGCCCGCATGGCCGAGGAGGCGGGGCACTTCGCCTTCACCGACGTCGCCCGCGCAATCAGCGACAAGATGCTGCGCCGGCACCCGCACGTCTTCGGCGAGGCGGCGGCGCGCGACGCAGCGGAACAAAACACGGCCTGGGAGGCGCAGAAGCAGGCCGAGCGCGCCGCCCGCGCGGAAACCGGGATGCTGGCCGGGGTTCCGCACGCCCTCCCTGCCCTCGCCCGCGCCGCCAAGCTCACGGCGCGCGCCGCCCGGGTCGGCTTCGACTGGCCGGACGCGGCCGCCGTGCTGGAGAAGCTGGACGAGGAGACAGCGGAGCTGCGTGCCGAGCTGGACACCGCCGATCCCGCCAGGCTCGCCGACGAAGTGGGCGATCTGCTGTTCGTGCTGGCCAATCTTGCCCGCAAGCTGGCGCTCGATCCGGAGGCGTGCTTGCGCCAGGCGAACGCGAAATTCGCGCGCCGCTTCGAATCGATGGAGCGTAGGGCGGCGACGGCGGGCCGCACGCTGGCGGAGATGGCGCTGCCGGACATGGAGGCACTGTGGCAGGAGGTGAAGCGGGGCGAGGGAACCGCGGACGGGCACTGAACCGACGAGGCCATCCCTCTAAGCGGCAGAACCAACCCTTGCCTGTGTGGTTCGGCCCCAGAGCCGATCGGAGGCGATGTCGGCACCCATCCGGCATGATTTAAGTTTCGCCCAGACTACATCCTCGGCGACCCACTCCCAGCCCGCGAAGGTGCCGAACCCGCAATCGGTGCTGGCGATGACACGCTCGCGTTCGCCGACCGCCGAGACCGCCGATTCGAGGCGTTGGGCGATAACCTCCGGGTGCTCGACAAAGTTGGTCGTGGTGTCCACCACGCCCGGGAACAGGATCATCTCGGCCGGCAAGGGACGCCGGCGCAACGCCCCGATCTCATGCTGATGGCGCGGATTGGCGAGTTCTATGGACAGGCCGCCGACCTGCGCCTGGTAGAGCACGGGCAGCAGCGGATCGAGCGCGATGTCATGGATATGCGGGCCTTCCCAGTTGCCCCAGCAGACATGCAGCCGCACCCGATCGCGCGGAATGCCTTCAAGCGCGAGGTTGAGCGCCGCCACATGGGTCTCGCAGACTCGGACATATTCCGCGTCCGACTTGTCCTGGAAGAGGAATACGCGCTCCATCGCGAGATCAGGGGCGTCGATCTGCAACACCAGCCCGCTCTGCGCGACGGCCTGGTATTCACGCCGCATCTGTCGCGCAAGCGCGTTCACATAGGCCTCATGCGAATCGTAATAAGCGTTGAGCATCGTCGTCGCCACGATGCCCGGTGACGGAGCGGTCATGAAACATTCGGTGAAGGGCGGCTGCTGCGCCGCTGCGTGGCGTTTGGCGCGCTCGATCTCCCGCTCGATGATGCTGGTATCCTCGTAACGCACCTCGCCGATCGCCTGCGGGGCGCCAAAGACCTTGCCGGTGCGCGGAAGGCGCGTCTGCAGCCTTTGGGCGAAAAGCGGGAATTCGACGAATTCGGGCGGCACCGGGCGCTTCGATTCACCGCCGAACCCGGACATGCGCTGCGGCATATAGGTCTGGAACCCGACCCGCCCTTGCTCGCCGTCATTGGCGATATCGACCCCGGCCTCGCGCTGCTTGGCCATGACGTACGCCACCCGCCGTTCGGTCTCGGCCAGCAGTTCTTTGTGGTCGATGGAATGGCCGAGTTCATTCTCGATCAGCAATCCCCCGAGCTGGTCGCCGCGCGGCAGGCTGCCGACATGCGTGACCAGGATGCGCGTCTCGCTCCTTCGCATGGTATTTCCTCCCGGATTGCCCTGTGGGGCGGTGGTGATGCTGCGCTCCGAGGGTGCCGCCCGCAAGATTCCGCGGCACGCATCTGTTTCAGGGCAGGACGGGTCGGATGAGGAAGTCGCGGATGGACACTGAACCTGAGTGGCGGCGCCTGAACCGCGCCAACTGGGACGAGCGGGTCGGCATCCATCTCGGCCCGGGCTCGGACTACCAGGCGAACCTGGCCCGGCTGCGCGCGGGCGACGCGCGCCTCGATCGGATCAGCCACGCCGAACTCGGGCCGGTTGCCGGGCTGCGCATCCTGCACCTGCAATGCCATTTCGGGGCGGACACGCTGACGCTCGCCCAGCAGGGCGCCGACATCGTCGGGCTCGACTTCTCTGGCCCGGCGATTGCCGAAGCACGCAAGCTCGCCACTGCGCTCGGCCTCGCCGATCGGGCCCGCTTCGTGCAGTCCGATGTCTATGCCGCCGCCGACGCGATCTCCGAGCCGGCCGCCTTCGACTGCGTGTTCGTCTCCTGGGGCACCATCTGCTGGCTGCCCGACATCGCCGGGTGGGCGCGGGTGGTGGCACATTTTCTCAAGCCGGCCGGACGATTCTACTTCGCCGATTCGCATCCGGCGGCAATGGTCCTCGATGATCGGGCGGTGGCAGCGGATGGACGTCCCGGCTGGTTCGCTCCCTACTTGGAACGCGCGCCGCTGCTGGTTTCCGAGACCGAGGACTACGCCGACCCGAACGCCAAACTGCGCCACGCGAAGACGCACCAGTGGGTTCACCCGCTGAGCGACGTCGTCTCGGCTGTCATCGCCGCCGGCCTGCGTCTCGATTGGCTGCATGAGCACGATGCGGTGCCCTGGCGGATGTTCCGTGAGCAGGTCGAGGAGAATGGCTGGTTTCGCTGGCCCGACAGGCCGTGGCTGCCGCTCAGCTATTCGCTGCAGGCGACGCGGACCTGAGGGACGCGATCAATGCCCCCCGGTGTAGCGGAACTCCTGGGCCTGCTTCATCGATTGCGGGGTCTCGTCAGGCAGGATGACCTTGTTGTGGCTGTTCAACTTGGCGTTGCCGAAATAGAGCTTGTTCCACGGCACCTGCACTAGCCTGCCGTCGGCCGAGACGATGACTTCCGGCTGGCCATCGGAGCCCACCAGCACGTCATCGACACTGCCAAGCTTCTGGTCCTTGACGTTGTAGACATCGGTGCCGACCAGCTTGTTCATCCGCACCTTGCCGTTGTCGGCGAGCAGCGGGTTGCGCTGGGACGGCGCACCCGCGTCCGGCTGCACGGTCGCAGTCGCCGACAGATTCTGCGAGGCGTCCGGAGGGGCGGCCAGCGCCGGCGCGGTGAGCGCGATTGCCAGAACGGCGGTGGCGTACGCGAGCTTCGGCATTCGGATGCTCCAGGTCATGCGAGATGCTTAAGCGTTCCACGTCCGCCCGGTTGCCTGTCCGGTCGGGCTCAGTCCACTGCCTCCGTTACCTGGTCGGCTTTGCCCGTCTCCGCGATTCGCGCCATCGCGTGGTCGACATGCCGGCGGAACACGAAGTCGGCCGGGCGCTGGTTTTCCAGCGGGATCTCCGGCGCCATCGGTCCTTCGGTGCGCGGGCCGCGCATCGCCACTTTCAGGACCTTGAGCGGGTTGCGCACGGCGTCCATCACCGCCGTCGCCTCGTAGCCCGAGTGGACCATGCAATCGGCGCATTTCTCGTAATTACCGGTGCCGTACTTGTCCCAGTCCGTGGTCTCCATCAGCTCGCGAAAGGTCTTTGTGTAGCCTTCGCCCAGCAGGTAGCAGGGCCGTTGCCAGCCAAACACGTTGCGCGTCGGCTTGCCCCAGGGCGTGCAGGTGTAGCGCTGGTTGCCGGCCAGGAAGTCGAGAAACAGCGAGGACTGGTTGAACTTCCAGCCCCTGCCCTTTCCGCGGCGGAAGATGTCGCGGAACAGTTCCTTCGACTTGCGGCGGTTTAGGAAATGCTCCTGGTCGGGCGCGCGCTCATATGCGTAGCCCGGCGAGATCATCACTCCGTCCACGCCGATTTTGCTGGCGTGATCGAGGAAGTCGGCGACGCGCTCGGGTTCGGCACCGTCGAACAACGTGGTGTTGATGCAGACGCGGAAGCCACGCGCCTTGGCGGCGCGGATCGCCGATTCGGCACGGTCGAACACGCCCGCCTGGCTAACCGAGCGGTCGTGCATCTCGCGGTCGCCGTCGAGATGCACGTCCCAGGCGAAGTTGCGGTGCGGCTTGAACTGATCGAGCTTCTTCTCCAGCAGCAGCGCATTCGTGCAGAGATAGACGAACTTGCCGCGATCGAGCAGCGCCCGGGTGATCTCCGGCATCTCCTTGTGCAGCAGCGGCTCGCCGCCGGCGATGGCGACCACCGGGGCGCCGCATTCCTCGGCCGCCCCGACGCAGTCCTCAAGCGAAAGGCGCTGGTTCAGGATCGGCGCCGGATAGTCGATCTTCCCGCACCCAGAGCAGGCAAGGTTGCAGCGAAACAGCGGCTCCAGCATCAGCACGAGCGGGTAGCGCCGGCGGCCCTTGAGATGCTGCTTGACCACGTAAGCGCCAACGCGGACCGCCTGGTTCAGGGGGACGGGCATTCGCTCTTCTTCTCCTTCAGGCGTCGGCGAGTTCGGCCGGGAAGCGGAAGCGGACATTCTCGGCGACCCCGGCCAGGGTGCAGATGTCGATTGCGGCGAAGCGGCGCAACCCCTGGAGCACGCCTTGCACCAGCATCTCGGGCGCGGAGGCTCCGGCGGTGACACCGATCGCGCGGACGCCGTCGAGCCATTCGGGGCGAAGATCGGCGGCATCGTCGATCAGGTACGAGGGGATGCCGAGCTCCTCGCCGATCTCACGCAGGCGGTTGGAGTT
The DNA here is from genome assembly GCA_963830565.1 of uncultured Pseudomonadota bacterium. Taxonomy (GTDB): domain Bacteria; phylum Pseudomonadota; class Alphaproteobacteria; order Acetobacterales; family Acetobacteraceae; genus DATFDN01. Next base: position 107,923 of record CAWHMO010000018.1, on the reverse strand, counting down.
GGAGCTGTTCTTCGAACCCACGACCAGGATCGCGTCCACCGCCTTGGCCAGCTCCTGCACTGCCTGCTGGCGATTCTGCGTGGCATAGCAAATGTCGCGCACATCGGGTCCGACGATCGCGGGGAAGCGCGACTTGAGTGCGGCGATGATGCCGCGCGTGTCGTCCACCGACAGCGTGGTCTGGGTGATGTAGGCGAGCTTCTCGGGATCGGTGACCTGCAGCCGCTCGGCGTCGGCGACGGTCTGGACCAGGTGGACGGTGCCTTCGATCTGGCCGATCGTGCCCTCCACCTCGGCGTGGCCGGCATGACCTATGAGAACGATTTCGCGATCCTGGCGGGCGTAGCGGCGACCTTCGTTGTGGACCTTGGCGACCAGCGGGCACGTTGCGTCAATCACCGGCAGGCCGCGTTCGGCGGCGAGTTCCTCTACGCGCCGGGCCACGCCGTGGGCGGAGAAGATGGTCATGGCGCCGGGCGGGATCTCGTCGAGTTCGTCGACGAAGATGGCGCCCCGGGTACGCAGGTCCTCCACGACGTGCCGGTTATGCACGATCTCATGGCGGACGTAGATGGGCGGGCCGAACTTATCCAGCGCCCGCTCCACGATCTCGATTGCCCGTTCGACCCCGGCGCAGAAGCCGCGGGGCTGGGCCAGGATGACCTTCAACATACGGCTGCCCTCGGCATCTCGATTCCGGCTCAGCAACGTCAGCCCGACATATGACCCGTCCCGCGTCGCGGCAATCCGCCGAGCCTGCGGGTCTCTGGCCGGAGCCGGCTGAACCGGGTATTGCTCCCCACTTGATGGCGAATGCACATAGCGGCTTCCCCCCGCCCGATCGATGCATACACGCCACACATCTTCGAGGGTGTAGCTAATTGGCAACAGCCCGAGGGCCTCGCGGTCCAGAGCCCGCCTCCCAGGCCGCGAGCGTTGTTATATCGGGCGTTGTTATATGAAGTGATCGCCGGCGCGGCTCCGGCGCTGACCGAGCATATGAGTGGGTCTGCATGGATGTGACGGTAGCTGAAGGCGATCTCCAGGCCGCCCTGGCCCGATCGGCGGGCGTGGTGGAACGAGCGATCGAGAGTTCTGCTGCCCGCCGCCGAAGGCGCCGAGGCACGCCTGATGGAGGCGATGCGCTACGCGACGCTAGGTGGCGGGAAGCGGCTGCGCGCGTTCCTGACCATGCAGAGCGCCGAGCTATTCGCCGTATCGGAGACCTGTGCGGCGCGAGCTGCTGCCGCGATCGAGATGCTGCACGCCTATTCCCTCGTTCATGACGATCTGCCGGCGATGGACGATGACGATCTGCGCCGCGGCAAGCCCTCATGTCATCGCGCCTTTGATGAGGCGACGGCCATCCTGGTGGGCGACGCGCTGCAGGCTCGTGCGTTCGAGATCTTGGCCGACCCCGATACCCATTCCGACGCGCAGGCACGCTGCGAGTTGGTCGGCGGACTGGCCGGCGCTGCCGGGGCGCGGGGCATGGTCGGCGGGCAGATGATGGACATGCTGGCCGAGCGCCAGCACCTGGATGCGGCCCAGATCACGCGGCTGCAGGCGCTGAAGACCGGACGGTTGATCCAGTTCAGCGCCGAGGCGGGCGCGATCCTGGGGCACGCGTCCCTGGCGCAGCGGCATATGCTGGCGGGCTACGGAAGGGATCTGGGCGCCGCGTTCCAGATCGCGGACGACCTGCTGGACGCCGAGGGGACCACGGAAGAGACCGGCAAGACCGCCGGCAAGGACGCTGCGGCCGGCAAGGCGACCCTGGTGGGAATCCTGGGCGCACCGCGTGCGCGCCAGCAGGCAGAGATGCTGGCGCGCCAGGCGGCGCTGCATCTGGAGAGTTTCGGCGAGAGGGCTGGCCCATTGCTCGCGCTCGCCGATTTCGTCGTGTCGCGTCGTCGCTGAGGGTGGGAGAAATGACAGCATGAGCCCAGTGAGCACTCCGTTGCTCGATCGCGTTCGTACTCCAGCCGACCTGCGCAACTTCTCCCCCGAGCAGCTTCGCCAGCTCGCCGATGAGTTGCGCGCGGAAACCATCGACGCGGTTTCCGTCACTGGCGGCCATCTCGGCTCCTCGCTCGGGGTCGTCGAGCTGACGGTGGCGATCCATGCCGTGTTCGACACGCCGCGCGACCGGCTGCTGTGGGATGTCGGCCACCAAGCCTACCCGCACAAGATCCTCACCGGGCGACGCGGTCGCATCCGCACGCTGCGTCAAGGCGGCGGGCTGTCGGGCTTCACGCGTCGCGCCGAGAGCGAGTACGACCCGTTCGGCGCCGCGCATTCCTCCACCTCGATCTCGGCCGGACTCGGCATGGCGGTGGCGCGCGACCTGAAGACCGCGCGCGGAGAGCCCGACGACCGCAACGTGATCTGTGTCATCGGCGACGGCGCAATGAGCGCCGGCATGGCCTACGAGGCGATGAACAATGCCGGCGCGCGGCACTCGCGGCTGCTGGTGATCCTCAACGACAACGACATGTCGATCGCCCCTCCGGTGGGCGCGATGAGCGCCTACCTGTCGCGGCTGATGTCGTCGCGCAAGTTCCTCAGCCTGCGCGACCTCGGCATCAAGATGGCCAAGCGCTTCCCGCGCGGCATCGAGCGCACGGCGCGCCGGGCCGAGGAATACGCCCGCGGCATCCTGACCGGCGGCACGCTGTTCGAGGAGCTGGGGTTCTACTACGTCGGTCCGATCGACGGGCATAATCTCGACCACCTGCTGCCGGTGCTGCGCAATGTGCGCGAGGCCGAGGAGCAAGGGCCGATCCTGGTCCATGCCATTACCGTCAAGGGCAAGGGCTTCACGCCGGCGGAGAAGTCGGCCGACAAGTACCACGGCGTCTCGAAGTTCAACGTCATCACCGGCGAGCAAGCAAAGGCTCCGCCCGGGCCGCCGGGCTACACCAAGGTTTTCGCCGAGGCGCTGATCGCCGAGGCGGAGCGCGATCCCGACATCGTGGCCATCACCGCCGCCATGCCCTCGGGAACCGGGCTCGACCGGTTCGCCAAGCGGTTTCCGGACCGGACCTTCGACGTCGGCATCGCCGAGCAGCATGGGGTGACCTTCGCCGCCGGGCTTGCCTGCGAGGGGATGAAGCCGTTCTGCGTCATCTACTCGACCTTCCTGCAGCGCGCGTACGACCAGGTGGTCCATGACGTCGCCATCCAGCGTCTGCCGGTGCGCTTCGCCATGGACCGCGCGGGGCCGGTGGGCGCGGACGGCGCCACGCATTCCGGTAGCTTCGACGTGACCTATCTCGGCTGCCTGCCGGGCTTCGTCATCATGGGGCCGTCCGACGAGGCCGAGTTGATCCACGCGGTCGCCACGGCTGCCGCGATCAACGACCGGCCGAGCGCGCTGCGCTACCCGCGCGGCGAGGGCACCGGGGTGGCGCTGCCGGAGCGTGGCCAAGCGTGGGAGATCGGCAAGGGCCGGGTGCTGCGCGAGGGCGGCAGCGTCGCCATCCTGTCCTTTGGCACGCGGCTCGCCGATGCATTGCGCGCCGCTGACGAGCTCGGCGCACGAGGGCTGCCGACGACGGTGGCCGATGCGCAATTCGCCAAGCCGCTCGACACCGCCCTGATCGAGCAGCTCGCGCGCCACCACGAGGTGCTGATCACCATTGAAGAGAACGCCGTCGGCGGGTTCGGCTCCGCGGTCCTGCAGCACCTGGCCTGGAAGGGCTTGCTGGATCGCGGTCTCAAGGTGCGGCCGATGGTGCTGCCCGACGAGTTCATCGACCACGACAGCCAGGCCAAGCAACTGGCGGTGGCGCGGCTGAGCGCGAAGGATATCGTCGCTGCCGCCCTGGGGGCGCTGGGGATGCCGGCCCGCAAGGCGCAGCTCCTGACGGCTGGCTGAACTCGGTGCTGGTACCGGCTGAGCTCGCCGCCGCACTGGCCGGCATCGGTGCCGGCCAGTGCGTTGCGGGTGCGCTGGCGGTAGCCAGGTTCTGTCGGCGGCCGCTTGCCCTGCCCAACTCGGGGCCGCCGGTCACGGTGCTGAAGCCGCTGCATGGCGACGAGCCGTTGCTCGACGCGGCGCTTGGCTCTGTCTGTCGTCAGGATTACGCCGAATTCCAGGTGGTGTTCGGCGTGCAGGACGCCGCCGATCCGGCGATCCGGTCGGTGCGGCGCCTGCAGTCGCGCTTTCCCGGCCGAGACCTCGCGCTGATCGTGGACCCGACGCAGCACGGCCCGAACCGGAAGGTGGGCAATCTGATCAACATGATGCGAGCCGCGCGGCACGACATCCTGGTCATTGCCGACTCCGACCTGCGATGCGCCCCCGACTACCTGAGCCGCATTGTCGCTTCGTTGCGAACCCAAGGCACTGGCCTGGTGACGACGCTCTATGCCGGCCTGCCCGCCGGGCCGATGCTGCCCGCGCGCCTCGGGGCGACGCAGATCACGCACGGCTTTCTGCCCGGCGCGCTGCTCGCGAGGGCAATGGGGCGGCAGGATTGCCTGGGCGCGACAATGGCGCTGCGGCGGGAGACGCTGGCCGCGATCGGCGGGCTCGAGGCCTTGGTCGGGCACCTGGCCGACGACAACGCGCTGGGACGGAAGGTGGCCGGGCTGGGCCTGGCGGTGCGGCTGGCCGACACGGTGCCGCTGACCACCGTGCCGGAGGCCACCTTCCCGGCCCTGTTCCGTCACGAACTGCGCTGGGCACGCACGATCCGGGCCCTGGTGCCGGCCGGCTTCGCTGCCTCGGCGTTGCAGTACCCGATCGCCTGGGCGCTCCTGGCCGTGCTGCTCAGCGTCGGCGCCGTCTGGGCCTGGGCGGTGCTGCTCGCGGCCTGGGCCATGCGCGCGGCCTCGGGCTGGGCGGTGGATCGCGCCCTGGCCCGCCGGCTGCCGCGGGACCCGGTTGTTGCCGCGCCCATCTGGCTTCTGCCGCTGCGCGATCTTATGTCGTTGGCTGTTATGGCCGCGAGCTATGCCGGCCTCGAAGTGGATTGGCGCGGCCACCGGATGCGTGCCGACGGCCCCGCCCCTGCTTCCTCCGTGGCCGCCTCCTCTGTGAAGGACTGACACCGGGATGATGAAGACGCTGTTCCTTCAGCCGCCCTCGTTCGACGGGTTCGACGGCGGAGCCGGGTCGCGCTACCAGGCGAAGCGGGAGATCCGTTCCTATTGGTACCCGACCTGGCTCGCCCAGCCCGCGGCCCTGGTGCCCGGGAGCAAGCTCATCGACGCACCCCCCGCGGGGGTGACGCTGGAAGCGGTGCTTGATGCGGCGCGCGGGCGGGAGCTTTGCGTCATGCATACCTCCACCCCGTCCTTCGCCTCCGACGTGCGCGTGGCGGCGCGGCTGAAGCAGGAGGTGCCCGGCCTGAAGATCGGCATGGTCGGGGCCAAGGTGGCGGTGGAGGCGGAGAAGAGCCTGCGCCAGGCCGGCGAGGCGGTCGACTTCGTGGCCCGCAACGAGTTCGACTTCACCATCAAGGAGATCGCCGACGGCCGCGACTTGCCGATCGTGGACGGCATCTCCTGGCGCGACGGCGCGGGCGGCATCGTCCACAACAAGGACCGCGCCGTGCTGGAGGACATGGACAGCCTCCCGTTCGTGACCGAGGTGTACAAGCGCGACCTGCGGATCGAGGACTACTTCATCGGCTATCTGCTGCACCCTTACGTCTCGCTCTACACCGGACGGGGTTGCAAGTCGCGCTGCACGTTCTGTCTCTGGCCGCAAACGGTCGGCGGGCATCGCTACCGGGTGCGCAGCCCCGAGCACGTCGCGGCCGAGATCAAGCTGGCGAAGTCGTACTTCCCCCAGGCGCGCGAGTTCTTCTTCGACGACGATACCTTCACCGACAACCTGCCGCGCGCCGAGGCGATCGCCCGGGAGCTCGGCAAGCTCGGCGTCGCCTGGTCGTGCAACGCCAAGGCGAACGTGCCGCGCGAGACGCTGAAGGTTCTGAAGGACAATGGGCTGCGCCTGCTGCTGGTCGGCTACGAGAGCGGCAACCAGCAGATCCTGCACAACATCAAGAAGGGAATGCGGATCGAGGTCGCGGAGCGGTTCACCCAGGACTGCCACGAACTCGGCATCAAGATCCACGGCACGTTCATCCTCGGTTTGCCGGGCGAGACCAAGGAAACGATCCAGGAGACGATCCACTTCGCCACCAAGATCAACCCGCACACGATCCAGGTCTCGCTGGCCGCGCCCTACCCTGGGACTTTCCTTTACGATCAGGCGGTTGCGAATGGCTGGCTGGATGCGGGTCATGCCGAGCTGGTGGACGACCACGGCATCCAGATAGCCCCCCTGCACTACCCGCATCTGAGCCATACCGAGATCTTCGACAGCGTGGAGACGTTCTACAAGCGGTTCTACTTCCGCGCCCCGAAGATCGCGTCGATCGTCGGCGAGATGGCGCGCAGTCCGCAGATGATGAAGCGGCGCCTGCGCGAGGGCGTGGAGTTCTTCCAGTTCCTGCGCGAGCGCCACAAGGCGGCTTGAACGCTCCAGCCAAGCGCCTGATCGTCACCGCCGACGATTTCGGTCTTTCGGAGGGCGTCAACGAAGCGGTGGAGCGCGCCCACCGCGACGGCATCCTGACCGCGGCCAGCCTAATGGTCGCGGGGCCGGCGGCGGCGGACGCCGTGCGCCGCGCGCGGGCCATGCCCTCGCTTGCCGTGGGCCTGCATCTGGTGGTGATCGAGGGTCCGGCGGTGCTGCCGCGCTCCGCCATCCCCGATCTGGTCGGTGCCGACGGACAATTCCCCTCGGACCAGCTTCGGCTCGGGATGCGGTACTTCGTTCGCCCGCGCATCCGCCGCCAGTTGGCCGCCGAGATCCACGGCCAGTTCGCCGCCTTCGCCGCGACCGGCTTGAGGCTCGACCACGCGAACGCGCATAAGCACATGCACCTGCATCCGACGATCGGGCGCCTGATGATCGAGATCGGCCGCACGCATGGCCTGTGCGCGATCCGCGTCCCGGCCGAGCCTGCCCTGCCCGCCTCCGGCCTCGCCGAGCGCGCGCTGTTCGCCTGGACGCGCTTGCTTCGCCGCCAGGCAAGCCGCGTCGGTCTGGCCACGAACGACCATTGCTTCGGCCTGCGCTGGACCGGGGCGATGACGGCCGAGCGCCTGCTGAGCCTGGCCCATTCGCTTCCCGAGGGGATCAGCGAGATCTATCTCCATCCAGCGGCGTGGCGCGACCAGGGGCTGGCGGCGCTGATGCCGGACTACAGGCACGAACAGGAACTGGCGGCGCTGCTTGATCCCCGTATCCGCGCGGCGGTGCAGCGGAACAGGATCGACCTGCTCCCGGGGTTCGCGGCCCTTGGCTGACCGACAGTCCTGATCTCCGACCTGTTCTTCGCCTTTGCGAAAGCCGGAATCGGGGTTCAGGGAACAGCGGAACGGAAAGTGGAAGATTGATGCTGCTGGCGGCCCGCCTTCCGCAGCATGTTCTCGGGATAACGGATACATTGTCCGGCGTCGCTCCCGCATTTGCTCCAAAAAAGCTCTGCGCCTGCACCGCAGCCGGACAGGCCAAGCGCCTGATAATCGCCATTATGGAATAAGGGGCTCCGGTAGGAGCGGAGCCGAAGTTCGATTCAGGTTGCCCGGCCGCCTTCTACCGCCGAGTTCGACCCCAAGGCGGTCGTGGGACCCGGCGCTGGCGTGCAGGCGGAACGACCATGGATCAGCTGACGATCTGCGGCGCCTTTGCTTCCGCGACACCCAGGGCAGCTTGCTTCTCAAGGCCCTCAGCCACCGCCTGCGAGTCCTCGTGGGCGTCGATGTCGACAACCTTGCCCCACCTCATCTTGACGATGTGAACGCCTCGGTTTCGGTAGGGAGCGCCGTCGGGCAGGATGTCGGTCGCGGACCAGCGGATGATGATCGTGGTATCGTGCGGCAAGCCCTTCACCCAAACGTCCTCCACGCTCAGCGTGAGGTGCTTGCCGAGCCGGCCGAGGCGACCGAACCACTGGCGGAGAGCCTCGCGGTCATGACGCTCGCCGCCGAGCGCGTGGCTGCCGCCGAAGCGGTGATGGATGTCAGGGGCGCAGTCGTTCAGGAGGGCATCGAAATCCTTCTGGTTGACCCGCAGGAAGTTCTTACGAGCGATCCGCTTGACGAGCGAGTGATACATGGTTGTCTCCTCGGATATGTTGACGGCGTCAATATGTGGCCGCGCATTGACGGTGTCAACATCATCCGGCAAGGAGGGGCATGGCCTACCATCACGGCAATGCGCGCGCCGCGCTCCTGGCCACCGCCGCGGAACTGCTGGAAAGCGAGGGCGCGGCCCGCCTGTCGCTGCGCCAGTCCGCCGAGCGCGCAGGCCTGTCCCGGCAAGCCCCTTACAACCACTTCGCGGATAAGGAAGCGCTGCTGGCCGAACTGGTCCGGGAGGGCTACGAGCGGCTCGGCGGCCGGATCCACGCCGACGCGAGCCTGGGCGTCGCCCCATCGGAGCGCCTCGCCAGGGCAGCGGAAACCTACATCGCCTTCGGGCAGGAGAGGCCGGCGCTGTTCCGGCTGATGTTCAGCCGGGAACTGGTCGACCTGTCGAAGCACGGATCGGCCCAGCAAGCTGCATCCGCCGCCCTGGCCGAGCTATCGGCGATCATCGAGGCCATGGCTCCTGCGGCCGACCCGCGCGAGGTCAGCCTGGTCGCTTGGTCCCTCGTTCATGGATACACCAGCCTGTGCATCGAGACCGGCCTGGAAGGGGAAGACCAGCGGAGGCACCGGGCCTACCAGTTCGCGCGCACCGTCGAGGCGTTGACGCGGGTTCCCGCCGCGTAAGCCGCCTCATCATCATCGATCGTCGCCGAAAGCGTGGACAGAAATCGGCGTCGATTGCGAGCGGAGCCCCTGACGATTGCAAGCAGCTAAGTAGTCCGGCGAGCGGTGCGGCTCGTCGCCACGTAAGTCCCATCGTGGAATAACCGGCGTCAGCTTTCCAGAGCAGGCGTCTACGACCGTTCGCGGCTCGTATCAAGTGCGACGGCAAGCCCCAGAGCTGGCGGCGCGTTGCTATAGATCGGCTTCTGCGGCTAGTGGATAAATCTGACGAATGGAAATCCGCTAGAGCCCGGCGCTTTTGCGTAGATCATCGACGATTGCTTTCTTCTTAGTTACTTCAATCTGTGGGTCGCCCACCTGAGTGTATTCTGCACCCGCTAAATTATCGCCACGCCTTCGGTTTAACGGCGGCTCTAAGCTTTCGATTAGAACTGCCTCCATCGTCTCAACCACCACGTTCTGGTCCCACGGCAGCTCACGATTGGAAAGTTTACCATCATCATCGACACTGCGTAGGCCGAACCAGGAAAACCGATCCCAACGACCGCTAAGACGGTCTGCTGTATGTGCTTTTAGGCGAGCAAAGAGTGTATCGACCGCCCGTCCGACGTAAATCACGCGCACGTGGTCATGAAGGAGATAGACGCCTGTCTGACCGGCAAAATCAACGTTGGCCGCTCCAGCAAGTTGTCTGCCGAGAAGCCGTGGTGTTCCTTCCCAGAAGACTAACTGGCGTTGCCAGAACATGCCGAGAGCACGGAGCGCACCGGTCTCCGCCACCTGATCGGCACTCTTGGCTGTTCCGGCGTCGATTTGAGAGGGTTTTTTCGCAGTGACTTTCAGCGTGTAAACGCCACGTCCGAGGCGGAGAAACGGTGACGTTTTCCTGCTTAGAGAGTTGGCGAGAATGGCCGCAACGCTCCCGGAGGGATTGGAACCAAGTGGGTGCAGGTTCATGGATGCAATGCGTTCAGGAATCTCTGTGTAGTGAAGCGCGCCGCCGGCGTCAGTGAGAACACGTTGTATTGCCTCTTCCCATGACAGGTTTTGGGCCGGAGCGCTTGTCCCCTTGCTCTTGGGCGGGTGCCCCACCGTTCGCTTCCTCACCAACACACCAACCCACATAAAGCTCCCAACGTGGCTTGAAGAGCAAGCGGGCGGCTTGTAAGCGAGCACTCGAAACTCGAGCCTTTTGGACAAGTGCCGTGCGCCTGCCATTCCAGCGGTTTAGCTTTTCCGGAAGATATGGCCGAAACCACACCTGCAAACCGCTGCCGCGCCAGCACCTACGGCCAGCCCCTTGACGCGCAACCAGACCGGTTGAGGGCGACGGCTGCATCACAGTTTCCGCGAGATGGCTAGTGGAGCGCGGGCCGACCGGCGAGAGCTAAACCGAATGCTGAACGCCCTCGCCCCGGCAATGTGGTGACAGCGACCCGGATTGACCGCCTCGCTCGCTCGATGTTCGACTTGTTCGCCATCGTCAAGCGGAACACCGACGCGGGCGGGCAATTCCGCTCTGGTCCGAAGGAGTGCCGTCCCATGCCGCTGAACCTTGAGGAGCGGTTCGCCCGCACCCCGCTCGCCTTCTTCCCGTCCCCGCTCCACAAGCTGAAGCGCCTGTCGCGCGAGCTGGGGGTCGAGGCTTGGGCCAAGCGCGACGACGTCTCCTCCGGCCTGGCCTTCGGCGGCAACAAGGTCCGCAAGCTGGAATGGCTGGCGGCCGACGCGCTCGCCCAGGGGTGCGACACCCTTGTCAGCATCGGGAACATCCAGAGCAACCACACCCGCCAGGTCGCGGCCGTCGCCGCCGTGCTCGGCCTGAAGTGCCGCCTCGTGCAGGAGGAGTGGACCAAGTGGGACGACCCCGCCTACGGCAAGGTGGGCAACATTCTGCTCTCGCGCATCATGGGCGCGGAAACGGTGCTGGAGGGCGCGGGCTACTCCACTACCGTGAAGGAAACTTGGGAGCGCGCGCTGGAGCAGGTGCGGCGCGCGGGCGGCAAGCCCTACGCCATTCCGGCCGGCGCCTCCGACCACCCTCTCGGCGGGCTTGGCTACGCCCACTTCGCCGACGAGCTCGCCCGCCAGGAGGAGGAACTCGGCGTGTTCTTCGACACGGTGGTGACCGCGACCTGCACGGGCTCGACCCAGGCCGGCATGGTGGTGGGCTTCCTGGCGCAGGACCGCCCGCGACGGCTGGTCGGCATCGACACGGCCGCGAATGCCGAGATGACGCGCGCCGCCGTGACGAAAATCGCCCGCGCGACCGCGGACCTGGTCGGGCTAAGCACCGAGGTGCGCGACGAAGATTTGGTGATCGACCCACGCTTCTGCGGCCCGGACTACGGGCTGCCGGACGCGCCGACGATCGCCGCCATCCGCATGGCCGGGCAACTGGAGGGCATGCTGACCGACCCGGTGTACGAGGGGAAGAGCATGGCCGGGCTGATCGCCATGGCGCGCGCCGGTGAGATCGCGCCGGGGGCGAAGGTCCTTTACGTCCACCTCGGCGGCGCGCCGGCTCTCAACGCCTATCACACCGCCTTCGAGTAGCGCAGCGTCGTTCCGGACAAGCGGCCCTCCGGCCGAGGCCGCGTTCACCGGCGCGCGGCGGGCAGGCCCAATGTGCGTCCGGGATAGCCGGCGGCATCGAAGTAGCGTGTATCCTCGACCGTCTGGAAGATCACCGCCGTGACCCGCCCGGCATCGTCGGGCTCGGAGCGCTGGACGCCGCGCTGGGCCGACGGAATGGCGCCGTTCGGCATCGCCTCGCTCAGCACCCGGCCGACCAGCTTGCCCTTGTCGGGAATTTGCAGATGCAGGATCGCGGCGATGGTCTTGCCGAGATCAGCGTTGCTGGCCGGTGCCGGATCGACGAAGCGTTCGCGGAAATCCGGCCCGATCGCGCCCATGATGTTGCGTGTGTCGGCGCGGCTGAAGCTGCCATGCATTCCCTGCCCTTGTTGCAGCCCGGTATCCGCCACCTCCACGCCGCAGGCGGTGGGATCGGCGCAGCCGGTGCTGAAGGTGCGGAAGTTGACGGCGATGGCGGGCATCGGCGTGATCGCCGTGCCTTCCAGCGCGATCGCCGACAACGGCAGCGTGCCCGGATAGCTGCCCAGGCGCGAATCGACGAACAGCCCGCTCGTGTAGTCCTGCTCGGCAAGCGCGTTGATGATGCGTGCCGCGAGCGTCTGGTCGCCGGCCGGCAGATAGATCAGGTCCGAGCCTCCGTTCGCCGCCACCACCACACCGGGATGGTCCGCATCCTCGCCGAGAAGCCCGTTGGACAATTTCGGGTGCTGGCCGGGGCCGAGCGCAAGACCGTTCGAGTCGGGATCAAACAGCCGCAGTCCGAGTGCATGGGCGAGATCGATCGCCACGAATCCGGGCGGCAGGAGATGGGGCGGGGTGTCGGGGTAGTTCTGCGTCGCCGCGTAGCTGGTCGCGCTCTCCTTGCTGATGGTGGAGAAGCCATGGTCCGAGGTCACGATCACGTCGGTCTCAGCCTCCAGCCCGTTCTCGCGCAGCGCCTGCATCAAGGCGGCAAGATCATTATCGGCGTTGCGGATACCGGCGAACGAGGTCTTGCCGTTGATGCCGGGGACCAGGCGGCCGAGACTGTCGCCCTGGTTGTGCTGCGTGCCGTCCGGATCGCGCGACCAGAACACCATCACGAACGGCTTGTCGCGCGACTTGAAGATCGGCAGCACCACCTTGGTCGCGACGGCGGCGAACCAGTCCTGCTGGCCGACATTGGCGACATCGGTGCCCGGCGTCGCGAAGTTGCCGGACTTCCCGTTATCGCCGCGGGTCGGCGCCTGCTCGCCAAGCCCGGCCTTGGCGAGCCCCGTCTTCACCTCGGCGTTGATGGGAATGCCGGGCGGGCGGCCGGTCGAATCGTCGATGATGATGGTGTCCTGCCCGCTGCGCGCGGTGCTGTCGAAGATCAGCGCGGGGCCGAGCTTGCCGATGCTGGCAGTCGAGACTCCCTGCACGCGCGCCGCCGCCAGAATGGGTTCCTCGTTCAGGTAATTGCCGGCGAAGTGCTCGTCCATGTCGCCCAGCACCGGATCGGATTCCAGGAATGGCGTCACGCTGCCTCCCGCGTCGGGCACCGGGAAGCCGGTGTAGATCGTGTTGCTGAAGTCGCCGGTGTCGCCCAACATGTGCCCGGTCGCCAGGGTCGAGGCGTTGGCGGTGGTGAAGGTCGGGAACAGGCTGTGCGAGTTGGCGAATTGCACGCCATTCGCCAGCACCGATGCCATCGTCGGCGCGGTGGCTTCGGCCACCACGCCGGGCCGTTGGCCGTCGGCGACGAACAGGATCACGTTGTGCGGTCGCGGCTCGGCGGCTTGCGGCGGCGACCCGGCCGGCTGTGCCAGCGCGGAGGCGGCCAGGGCGGTAGGTGCCAGCAATCCGGCCAGGAGACGGCGCATACGGTCACTCCGTATCGTGAGGTGGCAGCGTGGTTGGACGCGGTCGCTGGCGAAGAAATGGCAGAAGCGCGACGCCTTGGCGAACCGAGGAGGCGGCTCGAATTCCGGCTCAGGCGCTTGCCCAGCGAAGGGCCTGATGCGAATGTCCGCCCGCCCCAACGCCGATGGACGTCCGCCGGACGCGGCGTGTGCGCCTGCTTGGCGGGGGAACCGCTTGCTTGAGCCATCTGCATGGAGCATCCAACCGACGATGAGTGCCTCCAAGGACGCCAAGTTCACCGATCGCCTGAACACCGCCGCCCAGGCCCGAAAGGCTATGCTGGAGAAGTTCCGCGCCAAGCCGGGGCCGGATGACCCCGCCGTGCAGCAACGCCAGGCGGAACTGAAGGCCATCGCCGAAGCCCGCGAAGCCCGCCTTGCCGAGCGCAGGGCGGCGCGGGAGGTGGAGGCTGTCCGCGAGGCGGAGGCCGAGGCGACCCGGCTCGCCGAGCAGGCCGAACGCGAGAGGCAGCAGGCCGCCCGCGAAGCCGAGAAGGCGGCACGGGCCGAGGCCGAGAAGGCGGCGCGCAAGGCGGCGCGCGATGCGCGCTATGCCGCCCGCAAGGCGCGTCAGAAGTAAGCGCCGGCAGTCGCAAGCTCGTCCCGTCATGCCCCGCCAGAACACGCCCCACGCCCGGCTCCAGGAGTTCGGCGATTTCACCACGCAGCCGCGCGTGCTGGTGCTGGCCGCGATGGCGATCGTCGTCGGCAGCTTCGGCGTCGCCTCGGCCTGGGTGCTGCTGCGGCTGATCGAGCTGGTCACCGGGATCGCCTATTACGGCGAGTTCACCACCCGCCACGGCATCATCATCTCGCTCGCCACGCTGGGCGCCTGGTCGGTCGCCGTTCCGGTGATCGGCTCCATCATCATTGGGCTGATGGCCCGCTACGGGTCGGAGAAGATCCGCGGCCACGGCATCCCCGAGGCGATGGAAGCGATCCTCATCGGCCAGAGCCGGATCGAGCTGAAGGTCGCCGCCCTGAAGCCGCTCTCCTCCGCCATTTCGATCGGCACCGGCGGCCCGTTCGGCGCCGAGGGCCCGATCATCATGACCGGCGGCGCGCTCGGCTCGTTGTTCGCCCAGTGCTTCGACATGAGCGCGGCGGAGCGGAAGACATTGCTTGTCGCTGGTGCCAGCGCCGGCATGACGGCGGTGTTCGGCACGCCGATCGCCTCCGTGCTGCTGGCCGTCGAGCTGCTGCTGTTCGAATGGAAGCCGCGCAGCTTCATCCCCGTCCTGGTGGCGTGCATCACCGCTGTGGTGGAGCGCGGCTGGGTGATGCCGGGGGTGCCGCTGTTCCCGCACGCAGGCGCGATGCCGCTCGACTCTGTCACCCTCCTGCTCTGCTGCGCCCTCGGCATTGCCTGCGGCGTGGCGTCGGGGCTGCTCACCGGCATGGTGTACTTGGCCGAGGATTCGTTCGGGAAACTGCCGCTGCACTGGATGTGGTGGCCCGTCCTGGGCGGCCTGGTGGTCGGCATCGGCGGGCTGTTCGATCCGGCCGCGCTCGGCGTCGGCTACGTGAACATCACCCATCTCCTGCACGGCGACATGGGCTTCGGCTGGACTCTCCGCCTGATGCTGGTGAAGGCGATCATCTGGGCCGTCGCGCTCGGGTCCGGCACCTCGGGCGGCGTGCTGGCGCCGCTGCTCATCATGGGCGGCTGCGTCGGTGCACTGTTCGGCTATCTGCTGCCCCACGCCGGACCCGGCGACTGGGCGCTGATCGGCATGGCGGCGACGATGGGGGGGACCATGCGCGCGCCGCTGACCGCGATGATGTTCGCGATCGAGCTCACCGGCGACGCCGCGATGATCCTGCCGCTGCTCACTGCTTGCGGCGCGAGCTACGCCTTTACCGTGCTGGTGCTGCGCCGCTCCATCCTGACCGAGAAGGTGGCGCGGCGGGGCTACCACATCATGCGCGAATACAGCGTCGATCCGCTCCAGCTTGCGCGGGTGGCCGACGTGATGGCCTGCCCGGTGCAGACGCTGCCTGCCGACATGACCCTGGGCGGGCTGGTGGAGTTCTTCGGCATCGAGGGGCGCCACCGAGCCTATCCGGTCCTGGACCAGGCGGGCCGGCCGGTTGCGCTCGCGTTCCGGGCCGACGCGCTGCAAGCCATGCGCGACGCGGACCGGCTCGATGTAACGTTGGCCGAGGCCCTCGGCGGTCGGGACATGCCGACGGCGCACCCGGACGAGCCCGTCTCGGCGCTGGTCGCCCGCATGGTGCAGGCCGACGCCGGGCGCGTGCCGGTGATCCGGCCCGAGGACGGCAAGCTGGCCGGCCTGGTCGCGCGCAGCGATCTGCTGCGCGTGCGCGCGCGCCAGATCGCGGAGGAAGGCGAGCGCCGGAATTTCCTCCCCTGGCGACGGCGGCCGCAGCAAGCCTGAGCGGGTTGCCGGCGCTTGCCCGACGAAACACCCGGTGCGAATGTCCGCCCGCCCGCACGAGGCCCGCTTGACGAGGACTGAATGGCCAAGATCAAGGTGAAGACCCCCGTCGTCGAGCTCGACGGAGACGAGATGACCCGCATCATCTGGGGGTTCATCAAGGACAAGCTGATTCTGCCGTATCTCGACGTCGAGCTGCTGTATTTCGACCTCGGCATGGAGTACCGCGACGCGACCGAGGACCAGGTGACGGTCGACTCCGCGCGGGCCATCGCGAAATACGGGGTGGGCGTGAAATGCGCCACCATCACTCCCGACGAGGCGCGGGTGAAGGAATTCGGCCTGAAGCGGATGTACCGCAGCCCGAACGGCACCATCCGCAACATCCTCGACGGCACGATCTTCCGCGAGCCGATCATCTGCCGCAACGTGCCCCGGCTGGTGCCGCACTGGACCCAGCCGATCGTCATCGGCCGCCACGCCTATGGCGACATCTATCGCGCCACCGAGATGAAGATCCCCGGCCCCGGCCGTGTCCGGCTGGTTTACGAACCGGCCGACGAGAACGAGCGCGCCCAGATCCTGTCGGTGCATGAGTTCAAGGGCCCAGGCGTGGCGATGGGCATGCACAACATCCAGGTCTCCATCGACGGCTTCGCCCGCGCCACCTTCAACTACGGCCTCCAGCGCGGCTATCCCGTCTATCTCTCCACCAAGAACACCATCCTGAAAGTCTATGACGGCTACTTCAAGGATCGCTTCCAGGAGATTTTCGATACCGAATTCAAGGCGCGATACGAGACGGCGGGCCTGACCTATGAGCACCGGCTGATTGATGACATGGTGGCGCAGGCACTGAAATGGTCCGGCGGCTATGTGTGGGCCTGCAAGAACTACGACGGCGACGTGGAGTCCGACATCGTGGCGCAGGGCTTCGGCTCGCTCGGCCTGATGACCTCGGTGCTGCTGAGCCCGGACGGCAAGACGGTGGAGAGCGAGGCCGCGCACGGCACCGTCACCCGCCACTTCCGCCAGCACCAGCAGGGTCGGGAGACTTCGACCAACCCGATCGCCTCGATTTTCGCCTGGACGCGTGGGCTCGCCTATCGCGGCCGGTTCGACGATACGGCCGAGGTCACGCGCTTCGCCGAAACGCTCGAGCGGGTGTGCGTCGAGACGGTGGAATCCGGGTTCATGACGAAGGATCTGGCCGTGCTGATCGGCCCGGATCAGAAATGGCTCAACACCCAGGCCTTCCTGGCCAAGATCGACGACAACCTGAAGGCCGCGATGGCGCGCTAGTGACGGCGCGATTGGGCAGCGGCCCTATTAACGCCGTCCTTGCCACCTTGGCCCCACCATCTCCCGTGTTGGGTGTCAAGCCGGGTTGAGTTCGCGGCGGGGCCGGTCGCCGCAATGCGGCACGGCGCGATCTTCGTCAATACTGCCCTCGGCCCGCCGGTCGATTACGAAGCGCTGGACGAGGCGCTCGCCTCGGGTCATCTGGGCGGCGCCATGCTGGACATCTTCGCGGTCGAGCCGGTGCCGCCGGACTGCAAGCTGCTGCGGCTGCCGAACGTGACGCTGACGCCGCACATCGCCGGCGCTTCGGTCAAGACCGTGAGCATCGCGGCCGGAGCCATTGCCGAGGAAGTGCCGCCGGCACCTCGCCGGCGAGCCGCCGATCAACCCTTGCTGAAGGAGCCGCCAGATGAGCGAGCAGGAAGCGCGCCAGTCGATCGTCGATGCCTGCCGCGCGATGAACGCGCTCGGTATCAACCAAGGCACCTCCGGCAACATCAGCCTGCGCCAAGGGGAGGAGATGCTTATCTCGCCATCGGCAACGCCTTACGACGAGATGCGTGCCGAGGATGTCGCGGCGATACCGATCGAGGGGGAGTACGGCGCATGGCGCGGCTCGTTCAAGCCCTCGACCGAATGGCGGTTCCATCTCGACATCATGCGCAGCCGGCCCGAGGTCCGCGCGGTGGTGCATAGCCATCCGACATTCTGCACCACGCTGGCGATCACGCGGCGCGACATCCCGGCCTGCCATTACATGATGGCGGCGTTCGGCGGCACCGACGTCCGATGCGCGCCGTATGCCACGTTCGGCACCAAGGAACTCTCCGAACACGCGCTGCGCGCGCTGGCGGGGCGCAACGCGTGCCTGCTCGCCAATCACGGAATGATCGTGTGCGGCGCCACCCTGAAGCGGGCGATGTGGCTCGCGGTGGAGCTCGAGACGATCGCGCGCCAGTACTACCACAGCCTGCTGATCGGCGGCCCCGTTCTCCTATCCGAGGAGGACATCGCGGCCACTACCGAGAAGTTCGGCACCTACGGCGTGCAGGACCGGGCCGAAGCACTCCGATGAGCGACCCGCTCGACCTGTTCGTGATCGGCGGCGGCATCAATGGGGCCGGCATCGCGCGCGACGCCGCCGGGCGTGGGCTGAGCGTCGCGCTCTGCGAGAAGGGGGATCTGGGCGAGGGCACCTCCTCGCGCTCCGGCAAGCTGATCCATGGCGGGTTGCGCTATCTCGAATACTACGAGTTCCGCCTGGTGCGCGAGGCGCTGATCGAGCGCGAGGTGCTCCTGAACATTGCGCCGCACATCGTCTGGCCGATGCGCTTCGTGCTGCCGCATAGCCCCGAGCAGCGCCCAGCGTGGCTGATCCGGAGCGGGCTGTTCCTCTACGACCATCTCGGCGGACGGCGAAAGCTGCCGCCGACCCGGCGCATCGACCTGCGGCGCGATCCGGAGGGCGCGCCGATCAAGGAGAGCTTCCGCGCCGCCTTCGAGTATTCGGATTGCTGGGTGGAAGACGCGCGGCTCGTTGTGCTGAACGCTCTTGATGCGCGCGAGCGCGGGGCCGAGGTGCTGGTGCACAGCGAGGCCATCCGCGCCAGCCGTGCGGACGGGCTCTGGGCCGTGACGGTGCGCAACCAAGACGGCGGCGAGCGCGAATTCCGCGCCAGGGTGCTGGTGAACGCAGCGGGGCCGTGGGTGGAGCAGATCATCCGCGACGTCGCCGGCTCCAACACCTCGCGCCGGGTGCGACTGGTGAAGGGCAGCCACCTGATCGTGCCGAAATTCTGGCAAGGTCCGCAGGCCTACCTGCTGCAGAACGACGATAAGCGCGTCATCTTCGTCAATCCGTACGAGGACGATCTCTGCCTGATCGGCACGACCGACATCCCATTCGAGGATCAGCCGGAGCGCGTGGCGCCCGATACGGTGGAACGCGACTACCTGTTGCGCGCTGTCAATCGCTATATGCGACGCCAGCTGGCGTCCGATGACGTGAAGCACGCCTTCTCTGGCGTGCGGCCGCTGTACGACGATCGGGCGGCGAACCCGTCGGCGGTGACGCGCGACTACATCTTCGAGGTGGACGGAGCGCCGCCACTGCTGTCGGTATTCGGCGGCAAGATCACCACGTATCGCAAGCTCGCGGAGCACGCGCTGGGCAAGCTCGCGGTGAACCTGTCACCGAAGTTCCCTGCCTGGACGGGCACCGCGCCGTTGCCCGGCGGCGACCTGCCTGGGGGCGATTTCGAGGCCTATCTCCGCGCGCTCGATGCGCGCCTTCCCTGGCTCGGCGCCGGGCTGGCGCGGCACTACGCACGGCTTTACGGCACCCGGGCCGAGCTGCTGCTGGAGGGCGCAAGCTCGACTGCCGATCTCGGACGGCATTTCGGCGGACGCCTCTATGAGCGCGAAGCCGACTACTTGATCCGGACCGAATGGGCACGGCAGCCGGAAGACGTGCTGGAGCGACGCACCAAGCACTACCTGCACATGACGCCGGCCGAATGCGAGGGCTTCGCGGCATGGATGGCCAAGATCGCATGAGGCCGATCGCCAATGACCCGGAATAGCGCGCGCTGCTCGCCTACCGCGCGGGTCGGCTGCAACCCGGAGCGGATCATGCTGACCGAAGTCGGCATCGATCCCGGGATTGCGACACCTGCTGGCTTGTACGCCGACGCGCCACCTGAGCGGCTCAACCAGTGCGATCTTACCGAGGCAACGATAATGGCGGTAGAATCGGAAACTACGCAGATTCGCCGCTGATCGCACGAACGACACACTGGGAGGGCAGCCTACCGTCCCAGCAGCAGGTCCCGCAGCACGATCGCGTCGTTATGCACCTCGTCATGAGCCGAATAGACCAGCGTAACCGGGCTCTGTCGCGCAAGAGAACGCAATTGGCTCAGCAGCTCGGCGTTCTGATGCAGTTCCTCGGTATAGCGCCGACGGAATTCTTCCCAGCGGGCCGGATCATGCCCGAACCATTTTCGCAGCTCAGTGCTGGGCGCAATATTCTTCATCCATTGGTCCACAGCGGCGTCTGCCTTCGAGAGCCCACGCGGCCACAATCGGTCGATCAGGATCCGGGTGCCATCCTCGGCGACGGGCGGTTCGTACGCTCGCTTCAGTCTGACGTTGTCCGCTGGGATTCGGGTGCTCATGAGTTTCGCTCCGGGAAGGCCCGCGCGTCTGCCATCTCCATCACTCGCCAATCACTCGGCGTGGCCAACATGGCCGGGACCGAAATCGTATTGTACGGTGAGGATACCCACCCTCCTCTACCAAACCGCACCAGCGGTCTCGATACGCAAGCTCAAGCGTGTCGGCCTGATGACCGGCTTCGTGGCTTGCGGCCAGATCTTCCCATTTCCCATCCACGATGGCGTTGCCCGACGTAATCGGAAGACCCGGCCGAAGTCGCCGCGACGCTGGCTCAGTGAGCCCAGCCCGGGTACTCGCCTACGTTGTCGCGGGTGATCAGCTTGGAGGGCATCAGCATCGTCGTTTGCTCCGGCTTCTTGCCGTTCATGATTTCGGCCCCGACTTCAATTGCCAGCTTGCCCATGGTGTAAGGGTCCTGACTCGCCGAAGCCTGAACGTCGGTCTTGCTTTTCAGCGCGGCGACGATGTCCGGCGCGCCGTCCACCGACGTGATGACGACGCCGTTGCGGTGGAGCTGCTTGGCGGCCAAGTCGGAGCCGATCGCCTGCGGGTCGTTGATGGCGAACACGCCCTGAAGGTTTTGGAATCGGGTCAGGTAGCCCTGCATCGCATTCAGACCGCCCTCGCGGGAGCCCTTGCCGTCCTGATCGGAGGACAGGATCTTGATCTCGGGATACTTGCCCAGCACCTGCTTGCAGCCGTTGACCCGATCGACGACGGCCGAAACCTGCGGCCCGTTCTCGATGACGACGTTGCCCTTGTGATCGATCTTGTCGGCCAGGTACTGACAGGAGATCTGTCCGGCTTGGACATTGTTGGTCTGCACCGTGGCATCCGCCCCGGCCGCGGCGACATCGACCGCCACGACGACGATCCCGGCGGCCTCGGCCCGCTTGATGGCCGGTCCGATGGCCTTCGGATCAGCGGCGTTGACCAGGATGATGTTGGCCCCGGAGGCGATGAAGTTGTCGATCTGGGTAGACTGCTTGCCCAGGTCGTAGTCGGCCGATGCCGCTGTAACCTTGGCTTGCGGGGCGAGCTGATGCACCTCGTCCGTGGCGCCCTTGACCAGATCGACGAAGTACGGATTGCCGAGCGAGCCGACCGTGATCCCAACCAGCTTCAGGTCCTTCGCGGAGGCGCCGGCGGTCATCAACGCCATTGCGGCACCTGCCAGGAAGAGCTTCTTGAACATTCCGTGCGTCTCCTTGGCCCGGATTTCATTTGACCGGCGGTGGGCCATTCGCACGCCGGTCGCCAGGCTCAGACCGATGCGGCCTTGGCCAGGAATAGTGAAGCTCAGGTCCGGGCGTTGCCTTGCAGGCGGAGGCGGTCGAGAGCCACCGCGCCGATGATCACAAGGCCCTTGATGATGAACTGCCATATGTCCGAGACCCCGAGCAGGACCAGGCCATTGGTCAGCACCGCGATGATCAGCGCTCCGACCAGTGTTCCCCAGATCGAGCCGATGCCGCCGATGAAGCTGGTGCCGCCCAGGATAACGGCGGCGATCGCGTCAAGTTCGTAGGATTGTCCGAGCTGCAGGCCGTTGGCCGCGAAAAGCCGGGCCGCCGACATCACGCCGCCGAGGCCGGCGAGCAGCCCCGACATGGCGTAGACGAACAGCAGGATCACCCACACCTTGATCCCCGAGAGGCGTGCGGCAGCCGCATTGCCTCCCACAGCGTAGATCCACACCCCGAGCACGGTGCGCCGTAGCAGGAACCAGCACCCGACGATGACGATAAGCGCGATCACGGCCAGAATGGGGATCCCGATGCCGGACGCTATGGGGATGCTGCTGTTGCCGATGGCGGCAAACGACAGGTCGGGATTGAAGACCGTGGTGTCGCGGCCCATCAGCCTCGCCAATCCCCGCACTGCCGTGAGCGAGCCCAGCGTGACGATGAACGGCGGCAGATTGAGCAGCGCGATCAAGGCTCCGTTCAGCAAGCCGAAGAAAAGGCCGGTGATCAGCCCTGCGGGAACCCCCAGCAACCCCCATCCGGGTATGAGCGAGGCAATCAGCGCCGCCATCGCCGAGGCGGCCAGGATCGAACCGACGGAAAGGTCGATGCCGCCGGTCAGGATCACCAGGGTCATGCCGGAGCCGAGCACCGTGTTGATCGAGGCTTGCTGTGCCACGATCGACATGTTCTGCCCGCTGAAGAAGCGTTCTCCGGTCAAAAAATTAAACGCTATCGCAAGGATGATGAGCACCGGCAGCATGCCGAGCGCCTGGAGCAGGCTCCTGACCTGAGCACGGCGCGCCCGCAGGCCGATGCCTCCCGATGGGGACGCCGCGGCTATCGCGGTCTGCTCTCGTTCCGTTTCCCCCATATCTGCCTCCGCTTAGCCGACCAGCCCGGCTCCGTAGGCCATTATGTTCTCTTGAGTGATCGGCTTGTCACCGGGACCGCCGACCTGACCAGCGATGTGGCCCTCCCGCATCACCAGCACGCGGTCGCAGATGCCGATCACCTCGGGAAGCTCGCTCGAAATAACGATGATGCCAATGCCCCGTTCGGCAAGTTCATCGATGATGCGGTAGAGTTCGGACTTGGCGCCGATATCGACGCCGCGGGTCGGCTCGTCGAGGATCAGCACCTTGGGGCCAATTTCGAGCCAACGCGAGAGCAGCACTTTCTGCTGGTTGCCTCCGGAGAGACTGCCGACCGTTACCAGCGGGCTTGCCGCGCGAACCCGGAGCGCCTGGAAGGCCTGCACGGCGCGCTGCCGTCCGGCGGCCAGGTTCAGGACGCCGCCTGCCGTCGCATCGCGGCGGATCACGCCGAGGTTGATGTTCGTGGCGCAGGAGAGATCGAGGAACAGCCCGAGGCCTTTGCGGTCCTCTGTCAAATAGGCGATGCCGGCGGCCAGCGCGTCCTCTGGCGCGGTGATCGACAGCTCCCTGCCTTCCAGCATGACCACGCCACCGGCCTTCGGATCGGCGCCATAGATCAGGCGCGCGAGTTCCGTGCGTCCCGAGCCGACAAGGCCGGCAATACCGAGCACCTCCCCGCCATGGAGCCGCAGGCTGCAGGGCCATACGCGCCTGCCGCCATCGGTGATGTCCTTGACCTCGAGCAGGACGTCGCCATGCCGGCCCGCCGCGGCGTGCTTCTCCTTCGTGTAGAAGCTCGACAGATCGCGCCCGACCATCATCTTGACCAGAACTCTCGGCTTTCAGTTCGTCGCGGCCGAGCGTTCCGACATAGCTCCCGTCTCGCAGCACGGAGACGCGGTCGGCGAGTTCGTACACCTCGGCCATACGGTGGCTGATGTAGATCAGAGCGATGCCGTCGGCGCGCAATTGCCGCACGAGCGCGAACAGCCGCTCGGTCTCGCGCGACGACAGCGCCGTCGTCGGTTCGTCGAGCACGACGATCCTCGCCTTGGTATGAAGGGCGCGCGCGATCTCGACCAGCTGCTGTTCTGCGATCGAGAGACTGCCGACCGGGGTCTCGGGACGGAATGGAGCGCCGAGCCGCTCCAGCACGGGTCGGCAACCCTCGTACATACCCCTCCGATCGATGCGGCCGCCTCTGGCCAGCTCAGAGCCGAGATAGATGTTCTCCGCGACGCTGAGATTGGGTGCGAGCGCCAGTTCCTGATAGATGATCGCGATGCCGTGCCGCCGCGCCGCGATCGGATCGGAGATCGCGACCGGCTTGCCTTCGATCAGGATTCTGTCCTCCCGGATCGGCGTGGTAAGCGCCCGAGAGAATCTTCATCAGTGTTGATTTGCCGGCGCCGTTCTCGCCCATGAGCGCCAGCACTTCCCCGCCCCACGCCTTGATCTGGACGTTGCTGAGGGCCCTGACGCCTGGAAAGGTCTTGGAGATGTTGCGCATCTCCAACCGGGGACCGGCACCGCTGTCGTGGACCGTCGGTTGCTTCATGGCTTCCCTCCGTTGGGGAAGAGGACCCATCCTCAGTTCCGGGGCAATCGCGCCGTCTGCGGCGCGTCGGGATTCTGGGCGCGATGGCGCAGCAGATGGTCGGCGAGCACGCAGGCCAGCATCGCCTCGCCCACAGGCACGGCGCGGATGCCCACGCAGGGATCGTGGCGGCCCTTGGTGACGATCTCCGTCTCGCCGCCCGCGCGATCGACCGTGCGGCGTGGGGTCAGGATGGAGCTGGTTGGCTTGACCGCGAAGCGCGCCACGATCGGCTGGCCGGTGGAGATGCCGCCAAGCACGCCGCCGGCGTGATTGGACTGGAAGGCCACCACGCCGGCGTGCATTCGCATCTCGTCGGCGTTGTCCTCCCCGCGCAGCGAGGCAGCAGCGAAGCCGTCGCCGATTTCCACGCCCTTCACCGCGTTAATCGACATCAGCGCGGCCGTGATCTCGGCATCCAGCTTGCCGTAGATTGGCGCCCCCAGTCCCGGCGGCACGCCATCAGCCCGCACCTCGATCACCGCGCCGAGCGACGATCCCTGTTTGCGCACCTCCGAAAGCAGCGCCTCCCACTCGGACGCGGCGACGGCGTCGGGGCAGAAGAACGGATTTCGCTCCACTTCGTCCCACTCCCAGCGCGCGCGTTCGATCTCGTGCGGCCCCATCCGCACCAGCGCGCCGCGAATGCGGACGCCGTCCAGCAGCTTGCGGGCGACCGCGCCGGCGGCGACACGCATCGCCGTCTCTCGCGCCGAGCTGCGCCCGCCGCCGCGATAATCCCGGATGCCGTATTTCAGCTGGTAGGCGAGATCGGCGTGACCGGGGCGGAACCGCTCGGCGATGTCGCCATAGTCGCGCGAGCGCTGATCGACGTTCTCGATGACCAGGGCGATCGGGGTGCCGGTGGTCTGCCCCTCGAACACGCCGGACAGGATGCGCACCTGGTCAGGCTCCTGGCGCTGCGTGGTGAAACGCGATTGCCCGGGCCGGCGCCGATCGAGCCAGGGCTGGAGATCCGCTTCCGACAGAGCGATGCGGGGAGGACAGCCATCGACGACGCAGCCGATCGCCGGTCCGTGGCTCTCGCCCCAGGTGGTGACGCGGAACAGGTGGCCGAAGCTGTTGTGGCTCACGCGACTATTCCACGATTGCGATATCCGGCGCCGCTGGATTTTTCATGCCGACGAGGTGATACCCGCAATCGACGTGATGCACCTCCCCGGTGACGCCGGAGGAGAGATCGGACAGAAGATACGTCGCGGCACCCCCGACATCGCCGATCGTGACGTTGCGCTGCAGCGGACTGTTCAGCTGGTTCCAGCGCAGGATGTACCGGAAGTCGCCGATTCCGGAGGCCGCCAGTGTCTTGATCGGCCCGGCGCTGATCGCGTTCACCCGGATGCCATCGCCGCCCAGATCGGCGGCGAGATAGCGCACGGAGGCTTCCAGCGCGGCCTTGGCGATGCCCATGACATTATAATGAGGGGTCCATCGCTCCGCGCCCAGATAGGTCAGCGTGAGCAGGCTGCCGCCCGGTCCCATCATCGGCACCGCGCGCTGACACACGGCGGTAAAGGAGTAGCACGAGATGTCGAGTGCCTGGAGAAAGGCCGCGCGGGGCGTGTCCAGGTAACGCCCGCGCAGGAACGCCTTGTCGGCGAACGAGATCGCGTGGACGAGAAAGTCCAGCCTGTCCCATTTCTCCCGCACCGCCGCGAAAGCCGCGTCGATGCTCGCCTCGTCGGCGACGTCGCAGCCGATCACGAGCGAGGAGCCGACCGACGCCGCGAGCGGGCGGACCCGCCGCTCCAGCGCCTCACCCTGGAAGGTGAACGCGAGTTCCGCGCCCTGCGCGGCGCAGGCAGTGGCGATGCCCCAGGCCAGCGAGTGGTCGTTGGCCACCCCCATCACCAGCCCGCGCCTGCCCTGCATCAGCGTCCCTGTCTGCGGTTCCGCCGCCATGCGCGTCCTCGGGTTGTGCCGTTCGCTCCGGTGGTGGCACAGCGACGCGCGGGCGGGCAAGTGGCGCGCCCGCATCAGGAGCCCGCACATGCCCGAGAGTGTCCCCGCCGATATTGATCCCTTCGCTTGGTTCGCGCGCTGGATGGACGAAGCCGTGCGGTCCGAACCGAACGATCCCAATGCCATGACCCTGGCAACCGCCACCCCGGACGGGCGGACCTCGGCCCGGATCGTGCTGCTGAAGGGTTATGACAACCATGGATTTGTCTTCTACACGAACACGCAAAGCCGCAAGGGCACGGAGTTGGCGGCCAACCCGCGCGCCGCGCTTCTGTTCCACTGGAAGACCTTGGGCCGGCAGATCAGGATCGAGGGATCGATCGAGCCGGTCACGGCGGAAGAGGCCGACATCTATTTCGCCACCCGGGCGCGCATTTCCCGCCTGGGCGCCTGGGCCTCCGACCAGTCCCGTCCGCTTGCCGGCCGGCCCGAGCTGGAGCGGCGCCTAGCCGAGCAGGAGGCACGCTTCCCCGGCGACACAATCCCCCGGCCGCCGCACTGGTCGGGCTACCGCGTGATCCCCGATCGGTTCGAATTCTGGCAGGACATGCCGTATCGCCTGCACGACCGCACCACACTGAGCCGCGGCACCGAAGGTGGTTGGGTGGCGGCACGGCTCTTTCCCTGAGTGCCCTCTCCCTGAGTGCCCTCTGGGGCACCCCACTGTCCGGCCACGGCTCCGACGTGCTAACGTTGCAAGGCAGACCCGCGAAAAGGACGTCGGTTATGGCCATCCGCAAGCTGCTTTTGCCCTTGACGGGCACCGCCGCAGGCGAAGCGGCGCTGCTCACATCGCTGTCCATCGCGCGCCTCTGGGGCGCCCACGTGCTGGCCCTGCACGTGCGGGTTGACTCCCGCGACGTGGCACCGCTGGCCGGCGAGGGCCTGTCGGGCGCGATGATCGAGGAAATGATGTCGGCCACGGAGAAGGAAAGCTCGCATCGCGCCCAAGCCGTCCGGCTGATGTTTGATCGCTTCGTCGCCGCAAACTCGGTCTCCCTCTCCGAGCCTCACCCGCGCGGCGGCGGCCCAAGCGCCAGCTTCGCCGCCGTTACCGGGCGGGAGGAGGACATCGTCGCGCAACAGGCACGGCTGGCGGACCTGACCGTGGTACCGCATCCCGAGGCCGGAGAGGACGTATCCTCGTCCGATGCGCTCCATGCGGTGCTGTTCGATTCGGGGCGGCCAGCCCTGATCTCCCCGCAAGTCCCGCTGCCGACGATCGGCACGCGGGTCTGCCTCGGCTGGAACGGCACCGCCGAATCCGCATCGGCAGTTACCGCCGCGCTCCCCTGGCTGCAGCGGGCCGAGGCGGTCCGCATCCTGTCGGCCGAAGGCTACCATCGCCGCGGCCCGGCGGCACCCGAATTGGCCGCCTACCTGGCGCTGCATGGGGTCGATGCCGAAGTGGAGGTGTTCCGCTGTCGCTCAGGGGGTGCTGGCGCCGCGCTGCTCGCGGCGGCACGAGAGTTCGGCTGCGACCTGCTGGCCATGGGCGCCTACTCGCACTCGCGTCTGCGCCAGCTCATACTTGGCGGCGTGACACGCCACGTGCTGGAAAACTCGGATTTGCCGGTGATCATGAACCGCTGAGACCGGGGAGGCCCGACGTGACCGGCCGTCCGGCCGGCGTCGATGATCCCGTTGTCGCTGAGGCACTGCGGGCGTACGTGAAGCTGCTCCGCGCGAGCAAGGCAGTCCTGGCATGCGTCGAGCCGCGCCTTGCGGCCAGCGGGCTTACCGTAACCCAGCTCGGGGTGCTTGAGGCATTGCTGCACCTCGGCCCGCTCGGCCAGCGGGAACTGGGACGCAAGGTGCTGACCAGCGCCGGCAACATGACAGATGTAATCGACAAGCTGGAACGGCGCGGCCTGGTAGTCCGCAGCCGCAAGCCGGGGGACCGCCGGGTCGTAAGCGTCGCCCTGGCCTCCGAAGGGCGGACCCTGATCGAGTCGCTGTTCCCGTATCACGCGAACGACATCGCGGCGGCAATGAGCGGGCTTGAGCCGGGGGAGCTGCGCCAGCTCGGGGTCCTGCTCCGCAAGCTTGGGCTGGCCGCAGCGGCCCCGATTGCGCCAGCGGGCGAGTCGCCCCACTTACGGGCATAATCGTTCGCCATCGAATGATAGGAGCCTGTGATGATCGATGTCCGGCCGTTCGCCTCCCTGGGTGCTTTTCGCAACCAATGGCTCAATGCACGCCACCATTTCAGCTTCGGCCAGTATCACGACCACAATCGGTCAGGACTCGGGCGCTTGCGGGTCTGGAATGACGACGAGATCGCCCCGTCCTCCGGCTTCGATCCTCACCCGCACCGCGAGATGGAGATCATCACCTATGTGCGTGAGGGCGCGATCTCGCACCGTGACAGCCTGGGCAATGAGGGCCGGACCGAGGCGGGCGATGTGCAGGTGATGCATGCCGGCACCGGCATCACGCATGCCGAGTACAATCTCGAGAACGCGCCGACGCGGCTCTTCCAGATTCTGGATCCTCCCCGACCGGCTCGGCGCTGCTCCCGGATGGGCCGCCCGCCGCTTTCCCCGCGCCCTCGAAGGCAACGGCGCCGCCGCTCTTGAAGTGCTGGCCAGCGGGCGCGCGCAGGATGGTGGAACGAACGCGCTGCCCTTGCATGCCGATGCCGCCGTCCTCGCGGGCAGCCTTCGGAAAGGCCAGAGCGTGCGGATCGGCTTGGCGCCAGGGCGATCCGCCTACGTCGTGCCGGCCACTGGCCGGCTCACCGTCAATGGCGCCCAGGTTGCAACGCGCGACGGCGCCGCCATCACCGGCGAGACCGATGTCGCGATTATCGCGACCGAGGACACGGAACTGGTCATGGTGGACGTCGCCGGGACTTGACCGGCGCGGCGGTCGGGACCCTCTAGGCGACGCGAAGCGACAGCGATGACGAGGAAAGCCCGCGATGAGTCACCTTGACCTCCTGCAGGACCTGATCGGCCGTGCGCGCGCCGCCGGCGCGGACGCGGCCGATGCCGTGCTCGTCGCGGGCAGGCACCTCGTGGTGCAGCGCCGGCTGGGACAGACCGAGCACGTCGAGCGGGCGGAAGGTCAAGATCTCGGGCTTCGGGTGTTCGTCGGCGAAAAGGCCGCAGTGGTCTCCTCGACCACCATCGATCCCTCGGGCTTCGCGACGCTGGCCGAGCGCGCTGTTGCCATGGCCCGCGTCGTGCCGGACGATCCCTATGCTGGCTTGGCCGAGACCGCCGCGACCGCTGGCGCGGTGCCCGACCCTGGCCCGCTCGATCTGGTTGACACCGAGGAACTGGATGCCGGGCATCTGGCCGCGCGTGCCGGCGCTGCCGAGGATGCGGCCCTTGCGGTTCCGGGCGTGACCAACTCGGAGGGTGCTTCAGCGGGTTTTGGCCGGACTGAGGTGGCCCTGGTCACCTCGGCTGGGTTCGCCGGGGCAATTGCGCGGACCAGCCACTCGATCTCCGCCACCGCGCTGGCGGGCGCGGGCACCGCGATGCAGCGCGATTATGACTACGCCAGCACCGTGCATCTGGCCGACCTGGACGCGCCGGCACCGATCGGCCGCAGCGCGGGCGAGCGCGCGGTCGCCCGGCTCAACCCGATCCGTCCCAAGACGGCGCGGCTGCCCGTCGTCTACGACCCGCGCGTGGCGGGAAGCTTGCTCGGCCATCTCGCAGGCGCCATCAACGGCGCCTCCATCGCGCGCGGCACGTCGTTCCTCAAGGATCGCCTCGGCCAGCGCGTCTTCGCGCCGGGCATCATGGTGCATGACGACCCCTTGCGGCGCCGCGGCCCCCGCTCCAAGCCGTGGGACGGCGAGGGCACGCCAACGGCCGCGCGATTGCTGGTCGAGGATGGGACGCTGGCGACATGGTTGCTCGATAGCCGTTCGGCCCGCCAGCTTGGGCTTCGCCCCACCGGCCACGCCGCGCGAGGCACTGGCGGCCCGCCCTCCCCGGCGCCGTCCAACCTGTATTTGGCACCGGGACACCTGTCGCCGGCCGAGCTGATGGCCGACATCAAGCTCGGCCTATACGTCACCGAGCTGATCGGGATGGGGGTAAACGGTCTGACGGGCGATTACAGCCGCGGCGCCGCCGGCTTCATGATCCGCGACGGGGCGATCGCGGAGCCGGTGGCGGAGATCACCATCGCCGGCACCCTGCAGGAGATGTTCGCCCATCTCACCCCGGCCAACGACTTGGTGTTCCGACGCGGTACGGACGCCCCGACGGTGCGGATCGAAGACATGACGATGGCCGGCGCCTGATCGCGTTCGGTCCGATCGCTCCCCTGGCTTCCGCGATCGAAACACACCATATTCACCGCGCAATCACGGATGAGCGACTACGATGCGCCGTTCCTCTAAGCTGCTGGTCGCCGTCGCGGCCCTCGGCCTCGCGCTGCAGCCGGGCCTCGCGCTCGCGCGCGCGGGCGGTGGCGGGTCCATGGGAAGCCGGGGCAGCTACACCTTCTCCGCGCCGCCCGCCACGCGCACGGCGCCCTACTCGGCCGCGCCGATCGAGCGCAGTTTCACTCCTCGCCCGGCGACGCCCGGCTACGGTGCTCCTGGCGCGCCGGCCTATGCGGCGCCCTACCGCTCGGGGTTCGGCTCCGGTCTCCTCGGCGGGCTGGTCGGCGTCGGGCTGGGCAGCATGCTGTTCGGTCACGGCTTCGGCGGCGGGTTCGGATTCATCTGGTTCCTCGTGCAAATCGCGCTCCTGGTGCTGATCGCACGCTTCGTGTGGCGCCTGCTGAGCGGCAATCGACCTCGCCCCGTCTTCGCGGGCGGGGCGAACCTGTTCTCGCGGATGCAGGGGGCGGCACCCGGCCCGCGACCGATGGGATCCGGCCGCGCGGCGTCGCCCCCATTGGCGATCGGACCAGCCGACTACCAGGCCTTCGAGCAGAACCTGGCCGCCATTCAGGATGCCTGGAGTTGCAGCGACGTCAACGCGCTGAGCAGGCTCGCTACACCTGAAATGGCCAGCTACTTCGCCGATCAGCTCGCCGACTACGCCAGCCGCGGCGAGCGCAACAGCGTCACCGATGTCCGGCTACTCTCGGGCGATCTCGCCCAGGCGTGGGCGGAGCAGGGACGGGACTATGCGACCGTGGCGATGCGCTTCTCGATGGTCGACGTGACCCGCGACGCCGCCGGCCGCATCGTCGACGGCAGCCCGACCGAGCATGTGATGGCCACCGAACTCTGGACCTTCACCCGCGCGCGTGGCGGGCGGTGGATCCTGTCGGCCATCCAGCAGACGCGGTGAGCTAAGCAGGATCGGCTCAGGGCGCCAGCCGGTACAGCGTCACCGTGCGCTCTGTGCGGTCCTCCAGTTCGAGCGTGGTCGGCACCACGTAGCTGGCGAAGGCGGCCAGGCCGGAAGTCGGCAGATAGGCGCGGCCGGGGTCGGCCAGCCACACCTCCGTCGTTTCGGCCATTCGCCGCAGCCAGGGCAGGATGCGGCCCGTCATCGGCGCCTCGTAGCAGACATCACCGCATAGGATCAGATCCCAGCGGCTCGGCTGGCCGACGATCTCGGCCGGCGCGGCTTCGAGCACGACGTCGTTGGCGCGCGCGTTCAGCCCGATCGCGCACGCGGCGAGCTTGTCGATCTCCGCCGCTTCCACTTCCGTCGCGCCCGCGAGGGCGCAGGCGATCGCCGCGATGCCACAACCGGCGGCGAAGTCCAGCACGCGGCGTCCGGCGACACTGTCCTTGTGGTCCAGGACATGCCGCGCCAGCGCCTGTCCGCCCGGCCAGGCGAAGGCCCAGAACGGCGGGTCGATGTTGCGGGTGGCCAACCAGTCCTCGGTCGCCTGCCAGATCGGTGTTAATTCGCTGGCCAGCGTCAGCGCGATTTCCGGGACCAACGGGGCGCGGCCGGGCGCGGTATAGGTGCGCACGAACTCTTCGCATGCCGCATCGTTCAGAACCATCCGGCCAGTATCGCCGCCGCCGCCGCCAGCCCGGCTTCGCGGTTCAACCGGAACAAGCGCAGGCAGCCGCCCGGATCGTGAATGTCGAGCGCGACGACCTGCCATCCCAGCAGGACGGCCGGCAGCGCGAGCGCCGGCCAGAACCACGGGCCGAGTCCGGCCAGCCACCCGGCCCCGGCCAGCGCCGCCAATGCGCCAGTGTAGCAGGTTGCGAGGAAGGGTCGAGTCCGCTCGCCGAACAGCCGCGCGGTCGACTTCACCCCGGCCAGCGCGTCGTCCTCGCGGTCCTGGTGAGCATAGATCGTATCGAAGCCCAGATCCCAGAGAATGGATGCCAGATAGAGCGCGGCCCAGGCGCCGTCGATCCGAGACGCGGCGGCGGCGTAGCCTAGCGGCGCGCCAAAGCCGAAGGTGAACCCCATGACGAGCTGCGGCCACCAGGTCACGCGCTTGGCGAGCGGATAGAGCGCCACCAGGACCAGGGAGCCGGCGCCCAGCCCGCGCGCAAGCGGCCCAAGCTGGAGCAGTATCGCGAGCCCGATCCCGAGCAGCACTGCGAGAAACGCCAGCGCGTGGCGGGGCCGCAGCGTCCCGGACGCAAGCGGACGGCCGGCGGTGCGGGCCACGCGCCGGTCGATGTCGCGGTCCCAGAGGTCGTTGACCACGCAGCCGGCGCCGCGCATCACCACGCTGCCCGCCGCGAACAGCGCAACCAGCCGCAGCGCGGCGCTTGGCGCCGGACGGGCCAGCAAGATGCCCCACAGTGCCGGCAGGAACAGCAGCCACGCTCCGATCGGCCGATCCAGCCGGACAAGCAAGACATAGGGCCGCCAGGAGGCAGGCAGGCGGGCCACCCAGCCTTCGGCGGCGATGTCGGTGTGCGCGGACATCGGGCTAATCTGCCCACCGTGATGGTGGGGTCAATCCGTCTGTTCGTCGATGCGACGCTTGCCGAAGGGGCCGAGGTCGCGGCCACCCCAGGGCAAGCACACTATCTCGGCACGGTCATGCGGCGGGCGACCGGCGAGTCCATACGCTTGTTCAACGGCCGGAACGGGGAGTGGCTGGCCCGCATCACCGCGCTGCGGCGCGACCAGACGAGCTTCACCGTCCAGCATCGGCTACGTCCACAATCGCCGGAACCGGATCTGTGGCTGGCCTTCGCCCTCCTAAAGCGTGATGCCACCGACCTGCTGGCGCAGAAGGCGACCGAGCTCGGCGTCGCGGCGCTGCTTCCGGTCGTCACCGAGCGGACCAATGCCGCGCGCGTGAACATGGCGAGGCTGGAGACGATCGCCGCTGAGGCGGCCGAGCAGAGCGAGCGCCTCACCGTGCCGGTGATCCGCCCACCATGCCGCTTGTCCGAGCTGTTGGCATCATGGCCAGCGGGGCGGACGCTCCATGCCGCCATCGAGCGCGGACCCGCCCCGATGCTCGCTCCAGCCGGCGGATCGGCTGGATTGCTGATCGGGCCGGAGGGCGGTTTCACCGACCGGGAACTTGACGCGCTTGCCCGGCACCCGTCTGTTGCGCCCGCGAGCCTGGGTCCGCGCATCCTGCGTGCCGAGACCGCCGCCATCGCCGGCTTGGTGCTGTTGCAGGCGCCGGGAGGCCGCTGAATACTGCCAACGCAATCGCGAGATGCCGCACCTGATGTCGAACCCCGGAGACGCCGACACTACCCCGATCACGTCGGTGCGGCAGCTCGCCGACTACATCGCCGAGGGCTGCAAGCCGCGGGAGCGGTTCCGCATCGGCACCGAGCACGAGAAGTTCGGCTTCCGGCGCGATGACCTGGCCCCGCCGCCGTACGAGCCCTCGCCCGGCAAGCCCGGCTCCATCCGATCGATGCTGGAGAGGCTGGAACGGCAGGGCGGCGAGCCGATCCTGGACGGTGCCAACCCGATCGGCCTGAAGCTTGGCGGCGGCGCTTCGGTATCACTTGAGCCGGCTGGACAACTCGAACTGTCCGGCGCCCCGCTTGAGACGCTGCACGAAACGAAGGCGGAGTTCGACGCCCATTTCGCGGCCGTGCGCGAAGCGGCCGAGCCGCTCGGCCTGGGCTTCGCCCCACTCGGGTTCCACCCGACGATGAGGCGCGCGGACATGCCCTGGATGCCGAAGAGCCGGTACGCGATCATGCGCCGCTATATGCCGGAGGTGGGGGCTCTTGGCCTGGACATGATGACACGTACCTGCACGGTGCAGGTCAATCTCGACTTCGGCTCCGAGCAGGACATGCTGCGCAAGCTGCGCGCCTCGTTGGTGCTGCAGCCGATGGCGACCGCGCTGTTCGCCAACTCCCCCTTCACCAACGGCCGGCCGAACGGCTTCCTGAGCTATCGGGCGCATATCTGGTCCGACACCGACAACGACCGCTCGGGAATTCCGGCAGTGATGTTCGAGGATGGGTTCGGCTTCGAACGCTACGCCGAATGGCTGATCGACGAGGTGCCGATGTACTTCGTCTGCCGCGAGGGCCGCTACATCGATGTCGCCGGCGCGTCCTTCCGCGCCTTCATGGAGGGGCGGCTCGATAACCTGGTGGGGATGCCCGCCACGGTCGGCGACTTCGCCGACCATCTGACCACCGCCTTCACCGATGTCCGCATCAAGCGGTTCCTGGAAATGCGCGGGGCGGATGCCGGCACGCCCGAGATGATGATCGCCCAGTCCGCGCTGTGGGTAGGCCTGCTGTATGATCAAGCCGCACTGGAAGCGGCGCTGGCGCTAATTCGGGGCGTCACCTGGGCCGACGCGGCGGCGGCCCGCGATGCCGTGCCCCGTCTGGGGCTCGACACGCCGTTTCGCGGCCATCGCTTGCGCGACCTCGCCGGGGATATGCTTGCGATCGCATCCGATGGCCTGCGCGCCCGCGCCCGG
The DNA here is from genome assembly GCA_963830565.1 of uncultured Pseudomonadota bacterium. Lineage (GTDB taxonomy): Bacteria > Pseudomonadota > Alphaproteobacteria > Acetobacterales > Acetobacteraceae > DATFDN01. The sequence continues at coordinate 73,021 of CAWHMO010000018.1, read as the reverse complement.
ACCAACATAGCCGGGCGCGATGAGAGCGTGTTTCTCGAACCGTTGCATGCCATCATGGAGGGCGCGCCCCTCCAGGCCGAGCACTGGCTGAAGCAATACCACGGCCCTTGGGGTGGTGACGTGCGCCCGATTTTCGCGATTTCCGGAATAGGATAGTCTCTGAAGCGTCTTTTGCGTGTGAACATACTTGCGCCTGCAACCCAGATGGGCAGAATATGGCCATGATGTCGAACCCCATCATCCAGGCTTCAGGCCAGCCTGCTTCGGCTATGCGGCCGAGCGCCGTCGTCCTGAGGCTGCGGCTGATCGGCCAGATGGAGGCCTGGACGGTCAGCTCCCAGAGCGTACTGCCGACCGGCCGCAAGACCCGCGCCCTGCTGGCAGTAGTCGCGCTTTCCGCCCCGCGCCCGGCCCTGCGTGGGCGCTTGGCCGAGCTGTTGTGGAGCCGACGGCCGGAAGAACAGGCGCGCGCTTCGTTGCGACAGGAGATCCATCGCCTGCTGGAAGTGCTTGCTCCAGCCGGCGCCGACGATGTCCTTACGATCACCCGCGACCATCTCTCGCTCAGCCCCGGTGCGGTCTGGATCGATGTCGAGGAGGTCATGCGCGCCACTGTCCAGCACCCGACCTCGCTGTCGCTGCTCGATGGCGACCTGCTGGAGGATCTGGACGGCACCGACCCCGCGTTCGACACTTGGCTCACCACCGAGCGCGAGCGCCTGCGCGACCGCGGACGCAGCCTCGCGGAGCAGTTGTTGCGCGAGCAGGAGGATCCCGACACCACGATCTCGGCCGCGCAACGCCTGCTCACGATCGACCGTGCGCACGAGGGTGCCTGGCGGGCGCTGATGCGTGCTCACGCCGCTCGCGGGGAGCGCGGCATGGCGATCCAGGCCTATGACCGGTGCCGCGCCGTGCTGGCCGACCTCCTGGATGCTGCCCCCTCGGCCGAGACGCAGAAGCTGCTGTCGGAGATTCGCGGCCCGTCCGGCTCGCGCCTGCCGCTGCGCCCACCCGCCCCATTGCCCGAGGCCGAAGAGCCGCCCGCGGTGGCCGAGCAGCAATCAGGCAGTGCCCGAGGGGGTGCGCATGTCGGCGTCCTGCCGTTCCAGCTGGTCGGCACCGGCGAAGAGGAGGCGCACCTGTCCCCGGGGCTGGCGGAGGAGATCACCGCCGCGCTGTCGCGGTTCCGCTGGATGTTCGTGCTCTCCTCGAACTCGCTCGCGCGCCTTGTCGAGGAGACGCGCGACGAGACCGCGATTCGCCGCGCGTTCGGCCTCGACTTCCTGGTGAATGGCTCGATCCAGCGGGTGCGCACGAGGCTGCGGGTGACGGCCCGGCTGCTCGATCTGCGGGCCGGCAACCAGGTCGTCTGGGCGCGGCGCTTCGATCGGCAAGTCAATGACCTGCTGACCTTGCAGGACGAGATCGCGGCCGAGGTGGTGGCGCAGATCGATCCCGAGATCCTGCTCATCGAGGCCCGGCGTGTCGCCGCGCGCCCGGCGGTGGACGCCACCGCCTACGACCTTGTCCTGCGCGCCCTGCCCTTGATGAACCGTATGGAACGCGAATCCTTTGCCCAGGCCGGAGACCTGCTGCGCCGGGCGATCGAGCTGGAGCCCGAATACGCGGCTGCGCACGCCTGGGCCGCGTACTGGCACGTGTTCCTGGTCGGGCAGGGCTGGGCCGATGCTCCGGAGGAAAGCATGGCCGAAGGCGGGCGGCTCGCCGAGTGCGCGATCCAGCTGGATCCGCTGGACGCTCGGGCGCTGACCATTGCCGGGCATGTCCGCGCGTTCCTGCATCATCAGTTGCTCGAGGCGGCGTCGCTCCATGAACGCGCCTTGTCGCTCAATCCGAACCTCGCCATGGCCTGGGCGCTGTCGTCCGCCACATACGCCTACATGGGCGAGCTGAACGAGGCCGAGCGTCGCAACGCGCGCTACAAGGAGCTGTCGCCCCTCGATCCGTACGCGTTCATCTTCGATGGGTTCTTTACCCTCATCTACCTGCTCAAGCGGGACTACGAAGCGGCCGTGGCGGCCGGACGGTCCGCGACGCAGATGAATCAGTCCCTCTCGGCCGGCTTCAAGCCCTATCTGGCCGCGCTGGGACATCTTGGCCGCCGGCAGGAGGCGGCGATCGCCTTGCGTCGGCTGTTGGCAATCGAGCCGGATTTCACCGTGCAGCGCTTCCTGTGCGGCGCACCGTTTGCGCGCGAGAGCGACCGCGAAAGCTACGCCCAAGGGCTGCGTCTGGCCGGCGTGCCAGAGTCCGATGCGGACGCCGCGGTGGTGCCGCTGCGCGCCTGAGATGCCGGACGGAGGGGCGAGACGCGGTGAGCGCGCGTTCGCGAAGGTCAACCTCTTCCTCCACATCCTCGGCCGGCGCTCCGACGGCTATCACCTGCTCGACAGTCTCGCGGTCTTCGCGGCGGCCTCCGATCTGCTGCACGCGGAGCCCGCTGAGGGCCTGGACCTGGCGGTTGAAGGTCGGTTCGCATCGTCGCTGGCGGATACCCCTGGGTCGGACAATCTGGTGCTGCGTGCCGCGCGCGCGCTGGCCGCGTCCGCCGGTGTCGTGCCGCGCGCGCGCCTCACGCTCACCAAGACTCTGCCGGTCGCCTCCGGCATTGGCGGCGGTTCGGCCGACGCAGCCGCCGCGCTTCGCGTGCTCGCGCCGCTGTGGGGTATCGCGCCTGGAGCAGGCAAGCTGAAGGCGGTCGCTGAACGGCTCGGCGCGGATGTTCCGGTCTGCGTCGACTCGCGCCCGGCACGGATGAGAGGCGTGGGCGAGGTGCTGACGCCCGCCCCGGACATACCGCCCTGCGGCCTCGCGCTCCTGAACCCCGGCGTTCCGATCGCCACGGCCGATGTGTTCCGCGGTCGGGCGCGCGACTTCTCCGAATTGGCCGTGCTGCCCGCCGGGTGGGCGGACGTTGCGGTGATGGCGGCGGGACTTGCGGAGCTTCGCAACGATCTGGAAACGCCTGCGATCGCCCTGTGCCCGGCGATCGGCTCCGTACTCGAGGCGCTGCGCGGCGCGCCAGGCTGCCTTCTCGCGCGCATGAGCGGTTCGGGCGCAACGTGCTTCGGCCTGTTCGCGACGCCAGCCGAGGCCGAGGCGGCGGCCGAGGCGCTGGCGCGGCCTGGGTGGTGGTCGTGGGGCGGCGGCCTGGGCGACCCACCTTGATCGGCCCAGCTTGATCGGTCCAGAGAGGCCGTGGACGAAAAAGGGCGGCCCGTGAGGGCCGCCCTGTCTCACCCAAGGCTGCGTTCGATCAGCGTCGGTCGCTGTTGCCGAAGAGCTGCAGCATCAGCAAGAAGAGGTTGATGAAGTTTAGGTAGAGGCTCAGCGCGTCATACACGCTCCGCTTGGCCGCGACGTCGGTGCCGTCGGCGTAAGCGAATTGCGTGTACGTGGCCTTGATGCGCTGGGTGTCGTAAGCGGTCAGCCCGGTGAACACGAGCACGCCCACGACGCTGACCACGAACTGCATGGCTGTGCTTTGCAGGAAGATGTTCACCAGGCTCGCGATGATGACGCCGAACAGCCCCATGATCAGGAAGCTGCCGAAGCGGCTCAGGTCGCGGCGCGTCGTGTAGCCGTAGATGCTCATCGCGGCGAAGGTGCCGGCGCTGATGAAGAACACCCGCGCGATCGAATCGCCGGTGTAGCGCAGGAAGATGTTGCTCAGGCTGGCGCCCATCGCCGCGCAGAACACCCAGTAGATCGCTTGCACCGCGGTGCGCGACAGCTTGTTCACGCCGAAGCTCAGCACCAGCACGAAGGCGAGCGGCGCGAACATCGACAGCATCGCCAGCGGCCCGACGGTGCGCGTGTATCCGTAGGCCGTCATGACGCGCGGGTAGAACGCGTCGATCAGGGCCGTGTTGGCGATCAGGTAGGCGACGATCCCGGTCAGCACGAGGCCGGAGGTCATCCAGTTGTACACACCCAGCATGTACTGCCGCAGACCCGCGTCCAGCACCGCGGTGTTCGCGGTGGCGCTGGGCCGGGCACCCGGGTATGTCCGGAAATCGGGACTGTAGGCCATGGTTCCTTTGTTCCTCTCACGCGGGCGAGACCCGCGCCATGACATTTGGCAACGGGAAGGTCCGCTTCAAGCGCGAACCTCCCCCGCTATTCATTGCGCAGTCGCGCCGCCGGCTTGACCCGCAACGCCGACGCCGTACCAGCATAGCCGAAGATGAGCATGACGGCGAGGGCCGCCGCAAGGGTCCCCGCCAGTCGGCCCGGCAGAAACACCCAGCTCTCGTCCACGACGAAGCGCGTCACCGCCCAGCTTGCCGCGGTCCCGATCCCCGCGGCGATGGCGCCGGCGACGAGGCCGACCGTGCCGAACTCGGTCAGCCAGGCAGCGCGAAGCTGCCCGCGTGTGGCGCCGAGCGCCTTCAGGATCACTGCTTCCTGGATGCGACGCCGCCGGCCGGCGGCGACGGCGCCCATCAAAACCAGCGCGCCGGCCGCGAGCGTCAGCGCTCCCATGGCGGCCAGCGCCGCCGCGATCTGCGACAACAGGCCGGCGATTGCTGCCAGGATCTCGGTCACGCTGACGCCGGTGACATTGGGCAGCGCGTCGCTGACCCGCCGCAGCAGCGCGCCCTGCTCGGCGCGGCCGACCCGGACCGTGGCGATGTGGGTATGCGGCGCGGCGGCCAGCAGCCCGGGGCTCGCGACCATGACGAAGTTCAGCCCGAGCCGCCGCCAAGCCACGTCGCGCAGGCTTGCCACCTGCAAATCGAGATCGCGCCCCAGGACGTTCACCCGGATCACCGCGCCCACCCCGATCCCCCAGCCCTGCGCGATATGCGCGTCCAGCGAGACGAGCGGGGTGCCGGCATAGTCCGCCGGCCACCAGTGCCCGGCGACCAGGCGGGTGCCCGGCGGCTCGGCCGCGGCATAGGTCAGGCCGCGATCGCCGCGGAGCGCCCAGCGCGTGTCGGGACTGGCCCGGACCTGCTCGGCCGGGACGCCGTTCACCGCGACGATGCGCGCGCGCAGGCTGGGGACCTGCTCCAGATCCGCCACGTCCGGGGTGGAGCGCACGATCGTCTCGAAGCGGGCGAGCTGGTCGGGCTGGATATCGACGAAATAGAAGCTCGGCGCGTCCGCTGGCATCTCCTCCAGAATGGCACGGCCGATGTTGCCCTGGATCAGCGCCACGGTGGCGAGCGTGGATAGGCCGAGCCCGACCGAGATCAGCATCAGCGGAGTTGGCGCGCCGGGCCGGCGCAGGCTAGCCAGTCCGAGGCGCGGGGCCGGCCATGGCAGGCGGATCGCGCCCGCCGCCCGGACCAGCGCCGCGCCCCCTAGCCGGAACAGCACGAGCGTCAGCACCGCCGCGCCGCAAAACCCAAGCGCGAACAGCCGGTCCGCCGAGGACCAGATCGCCAGTCCGCCGAGCGAGGCGGCCAGCACCGTGGTCGCGGCCAGCACTGCGGGCGGGGGCCGGGCGTCCTCGGGGATCAGCCCATCGCGGAACAGCGCCGCTCCCGGTATGTGCATGGCGCGGGCCAAAGGCGGCAGGGCGAAGCAGGAAGCGGTTAGCACCCCGTACGCCGCAGCCAGCGCCAGAGGCCCGGCGTGAAGCCCGGCGCGCGGGGGCACCGGCAGCACTCCTGCCAGCCAGTGCGCGGCCAGCGGCGGGATAGCCGCGCCGGCCGCCAGCCCGACCGCTATGCCACACAGCGCGAGCGCCGCCGCCTGGATCGCCGCGACCGCGAACACCAGACGCGAAGACGCGCCCAGGCAGCGCAGGATGGCAAGGCTCCGCGCCCGCGCATCGAGCCACGCGCGCACGCCGCTCGCCACGCCGACCCCACCCACGAGCAGCGCGGTCAGCCCGACCAGGGTCATGAACAGTGCGGTCTGGGTGACGAATCGCGCCACGCCCGGCGCGGCATCCGCCGGACCGCGCACGCGCCAGCCGTGGTCGGGGAAAGCCGCGCCGAGAGCGGCGGCCATGCCAGATGCCGATGCGGGAGCGGCCCATGCAGCGCGGACCGCGTGCGTGACGATCGCGCCCGGCACCACCAGGGAGGTGCTTGGCAGCGCGGCGGCGGCGATCACGACCGGGGCGCCGAACAGGGCCGGCGTGGCGGCACGATCGGGTTCGGAGACGAGGGCTGCCGTCACCCGGAACGTCGCCGTGCCGACCCGCGCCGAGTCGCCCGGCTTCAGCCCGAGCCTGTCCAGCACGAGCGGGTCCGCCACCAGCCCGAAGCGGCCTTGCCGAGATGCTAGCGCCTGCGCCAGCGGCGTCGAGGGGTCGAGCACGGCAGCGCCGACCAGCGGCCAGGCGGCATCCACTGCTTTCAGATCGATCAGCTCCCGCCTGCCGGACGGTGCGACCAGCAGCGAGCGCATCTGCGTCAACTCCGAGACCGAAGCGCCATGGGTTCGCAGCCATGTGACGAGCGCGGCCGGAGGCGGCTCCGCGCCGGTCTGCACCTCGATATCGCCGCCGAGCAGCGCGCGCCCGTTCTCGGCCAGGCCTTGCTCGACCGCCGCGCGCAGCCCGCCCACACCGGCGATCGCGGCGACGCCCAGCGCGAGGCACAGCAGGACCACGCCCAGCCCCCGCACGCCGCCCCGCAACTCGCGGGCGGCCAGGCGCACCGCCAGGATCACGCGGGTTGGTCCGCGAGGATACGCCCGTCCGCCATTTGCAAAATCCGGCCGCACCGGCCTGCCAGCGCGGCGTCATGGGTGATCAGCAGCAAGGCCGTGCCGCGCTCGGCACGCAGGCGGAACAGCAGCTCGATGACCGCCGCCCCGGTTGCCTGGTCCAGATTCCCGGTCGGCTCGTCGGCGAGCAGCAGCCGGGGCGCCACGGCGAAGGCGCGCGCGATCGCCACACGCTGCTGCTCGCCGCCCGAGAGCTGGCCGGGCAGGTGGCGGAGCCGGTGGCCGAGGCCCACCGCTTCCAGCGCCGCGCGCGCCTGGCGCCCGGCATCGCGCCTGCCGGCCAATTCCAGCGGCACTGCGACGTTCTCGAGCGCGGTCATGGCGGGGATCAGGTGGAAGGCCTGATAGACGATCCCGATCCCCTCGCGGCGGAGCCGGGCCAGCCGATCCTCGTCGAGTGTGGTGATATCGGCGCCGGCCACCCGAACCTGCCCGGCGCTGGCACGCTCCAGCCCGGCGAGCACCATCAGGAGACTGGTCTTGCCGGAGCCCGACGGGCCGATCAGGCCGACCGCCTCGCCCGGTGCGATGTCGAGATCGACGCCGCGCAGGATGTTGACCGGACCGGCCGCCGAAGGCAGGGTCAAATGCAGGCCGCGTACGCGGACCAACGGCTCGGCGTCCGCCAGGGCCGACGACATAGGCGAAGACAAGGCATCCATGACGTCAGCATATGGGCTGCGCGCCGCCTTTCTGAGGGCGGCTTTCGCGCTGCTGGCCTGCATGCTGGCGAGCGGCGCCCGCGCGGCCCCGGTTCGGCTGCTGATCCTGGGCGACTCACTCTCGGCCGGCTACGGCCTGCCGCACGATGAGGGGTTCGAGGCCCAGCTCGAAGCGGCGCTGAAGGCGCACGGGACGGATGTGCAGGTGATCGATGGCGCGGTCTCCGGCGACACCAGCGCCGGCGGCCGCGCACGGCTCGACTGGGTGCTGGCCGACGCGCCCGATGCGGCCATTTTGGAGCTGGGGGCCAATGACGGGCTGCGCGGCCTCGCCCCGGCCGAGATGCGCGCGAACCTGTCGTCGATCCTCGACACGCTCGCGGCGCGGCACATCCCGGTGCTGCTCACCGGCATGTATGCCCCGCCCAATCTGGGCCCCGACTACGAGCGGCAGTTCCGGGCGGTGTTCGACGACTTGGGCCGCCGGCCCGGCGTGCTCTATGATCCGTTCTTCCTGGAGGGCGTCGCGCGCGCGCCTGGCCTGACGCAGCCCGACGGGCTGCATCCGAACGCCGAGGGCGTTCGACGCATCGTTGCGCGGATCCTGCCGGAGGTGGAGCATCTGGTGACGGAGCCCCCGAAATGAGGCTGTTCGTCGCGCTCGATCTGCCGGCACCGCTGCGGCAACGCCTGTCGATGATGTCAGGCGGTCTGCCGGGCGCGCGCTGGGTGCCGGCGGAGAACTACCACGTGACGTTGCGCTTCATCGGCGAGACGCCGTCCTGGCAGGCCGAGGAGATCGACTTGGCCCTGGCCGCGCTGCGCGCGCCCGGCTTCCCGCTCACGCTGGCGGGGCTCGGCACGTTCGAGAAGGGCGGGCGCAGCGCCGCGCTCTGGGCGGGGGTGGAGCGCACGCCCGCGCTCGAGCATCTGCGTGCGAAGGTCGAGACGGCGCTGCAGCGGATCGGCCTGGAGCCCGAGCGCCGCCGGTTTGCCCCGCACGTTACGCTGGCACGGGTCGAGAACGTCCCGGAGGCGAAGCTCGTCGCTCATTTGCAGGCATTCAGCCTATTCCGCGCCGAGCCGGTGGAGGTGGAGCACTTCACGCTGTTCAGCTCGCGCCTCGGCAAGGACCGCGCAGTGTACGAGGCCGAGGCGGAGTATGAACTGGCGCCGCCGGCCGGATAGCTCGTGAGCGGGCCCGAGGAGCCTCCCAGCCAGGGTGCGTTGTTGTGCGCGGAAGGCTTAATCCTGGACCTGGGAGGCCCAGTAAAACAGCACGGCTATTCAAATATATTGCTGAAAAGCTGCCTTACGCCTCCCTGAAAGCCGTGAAAGCTTACATGAATGCAGAAGCAGACTACCTTGAAGGGGTATATTCCGCCCATGATGCGATGGGGGTTGCCCGTTACGGTGGTCGAGGTCAGATCTTCTCGAGGCTAGAAAGCCATAAACGTAAATACGCTAAAGAGCTCGTCTACTATTCGTTCTACGTGATTGAAAATAAAAACCACGAACGGGAGATCGAAACAGCTATATTGCGCGCAGCCGGCCCCCAAATGTCGCTCACACGCGAAAGGTGCGAGATGGCATAGAGCCTGGAAACGTCAGGGATTATGAGCCTGGCACATATTTTTTTGAACGGCAGCGTTGCAGGGGCAGGCGAAAGAAGGTGCGGGCGCCAACAAAGCGCCGCTAATCGATTCCAAACTGAACATTACCAGCCTGAACCTGGACTCGCCAGTGCGGCGAAAAAACGGTACGGTTAACCTTACGTCCCCGTAGCTCAGCAGGATAGAGCACAGGATTCCTAATCCTGGGGCCGGAGGTTCGAATCCTCTCGGGGACGCCAGCGGCCAGTTTGGCAAGCAATTTCAGCCACTTAGTCTCATCGGTTCCGGATCGAGTGGGGCGCAGCGTTACATGTTCGCCGTTACATCGCCCGGCGGGCTGTGGTATTCTCGTTGGCGATGCAGAACCTTCTCCGCCGGGGCAACGCCTGGTTCGCCCGATTGTTCATCCCTCAGGACCGCTGGGCCAATGTCGGCAAGGCGATGGGAGCCGCACGCGGGATCAAGCGGGAGGTTGTCCGGACCCTCCAGACCTCCGACCGCCGGGAGGCTCAGAGACGCCTTGGCGTGGCCTTGGCGGAGCTTCGGGCCAGCGTCGATGACGCGCTGAGGCAGGCCAAGATGCGTCCGCTGACCGACTGGACGGCGGATTGGGCCGACCGGGCAGCCGAGAACCGCGCGGCCCTTCGCACGGCCAGCGATGACAACGGGGACGAAGATTGACGACTCCGACCGTGACCTGATCCGGGAGTCCATCGAGAACGAAGCTGAAACCGTGGAGGCCAGACAGGGCCATGCCGTTGCCATGGCGTTCTATAAGGCGTCCACCACCACGGCATTCACGATCCGCGAAGGCGCGGACGCTTGGCTTGCGGAGGTGGCGCGGTCCAGGCGCAAGAAGACCGTGGACGGGCACCGCAAGGTGCTTCGGGACTTGGAGCAATTCCTTCGGGAGCGCCACGGGTTGCCGGCGCTGACCGCACTCACCTTCTCCGACGTCACCCGCCTCAGGGCCGGGGAGTTTATCGAATGGCGAGCCACACAGGTTTCCGGCAAGGCCGTCCTTCGCGAGTTCTCCGCGCCGATGGGTCTATGGCGCTGGGCGATGCGCCGGGGGCACGCTGAGATAAACCCCTGGGCGGGACAGGCAGCCGGCCTGGGAGCCGCCAAGAGCAACGGGAGCGGCGAGGCGGACAGTGACCGGCGTGCCTACACCACGGCGGAGCTAGTCACCCTGTTGCGGGCGACGGCGCGCGGCTGGGCGCCCAACGGCGGCGGCTACGGGGCAACCCTGTGGGATGCCGCACGGCTTGCGCTGTTGACGGGTCTCCGATGCGCCGAGCTGGCAGACCTCCGCATCCGGGACATCGCCGAAGATCGTTCCGCCATTCACATCCCGCGCGGCAAGACGAAGAATGCCCGCCGGGTGGTCCCACTGGCTCCCTTAGGGCGCCAAGTGCTTGCGGCAAGGCTCGCGTCGTTGCCGGACACCAGCCCGGATGCGCCCTTATGGCCCGAGTTGCCCATTCTGGCGCTAACCAATAGTCGCGGCGGCAAGCTGTCCGATCGGTTTCGCAAGGCGCGCGCCTATCTTCTGCCCAACAGCGAGGGCGTGGACTTTCACAGTCTGCGCCGCGCCTTCGCGACCCACTTAGAGGCCGCGATGAACGCCGGGGGCAGGGTCAATCCCACGCTGATTGATAGCCTCATGGGCCACGCGCGCGGCACCCTGGCCCTTAACCGCTACTCGGCAGGCGCGGCCTTGCGACCGCCGGCGGATGCCGTCGCCGACATGGAGGAACTGGGCCTGCCCGAAGAGGTGCGCAGGGCGTTGGCGGGGACCATGTCCGATCGACCTCCCATGACGCGGTTCGCGCCGAAGGTAGGCTCCCGGAGTTCGCCACAAGCCGAACCTGGGAGGCGCGGAACGGACACACCGCAAGGCAGCCTAGGGACACCCCTCTAGAAGCCCTTGCGAACTCGACACAAGCCCCTGCGACCCGTCCCGCTACTTCCCTACCGGCCAACCCTGCGAGCCCCTCTAGCACGCTCCTACAGCCAGCACGAGGCATGTCCGCAGGCGGAACGACGTCTGCCGGGAGAACCCAGCCCAGTGGGCAAATCTATCTATTAGGCTGTCTCAAGCCAGCACACAGGACCGACGTGGTGGTTGGCTTCTTCTCCCGCATGCCGATCATCCGGCTATCTGTGGCAGGCCGCTCTATCAAGCACTACCTGGAGTCTTACGCAGTTTGAGTAGGTGTTCTGGAAATGGCCGATGCAGACCACCTCGAACGGCTCCGGAAAGGGATCGATGCCTGGAATGCTTGGAGGGCGGGAGGGGGCTCAGATAGGCCAGACCTTAGCAGCGCCGATCTCCGCGACGCGAACCTCAGCGGAGCGAACCTTAGCTGGGCGGACCTCCGCGAGGCAAATCTCGACGGGATGAACCTCGACAGGACGAATCTCGCCTGGGCGTTCCTCGGCAGGGCGACCCTTCGCGGGACGATCCTTCGCGGAGCGATCCTCAGCAGGGTGAACCTCAGCGGAGCGAATCTTCACCAGGGCGGACCTTCGCGAGGTGCATCTCGGTCGGGCGAACCTCATCGGGGCGGACTTCCAGGGGGCGAACCTTAGCGGGGCGACCCTTCCCCGTAGCGCACATTTTCGGAGCGAACTTTAGCAGAGCAAACCTCAGCGGGGCGATCCTCCGCCAAGCGGGCCTCGGCGGGGCTAACTTTCACGAGGCGAACCTCAGCGGGGCGGACCTCAGCGGGGCGGGCCTGACGCTTGCCAACTTGGTTCAGACAGACCTCACGAATGCCAATCTCAGTGGCTGCCACATCTTCGGTGTATCCGCATGGGGGCTGAAGCTCAGCGAGGGCACGAAGCAGCAGAACCTGGTTATCACCGCGCCGGGTGAGCCTGAGATCACCGCAGACAACATCGAGGTCGCGCAATTCATTTACCTGCTGCTGCACAACCAGAAGATACGCGGTGTTATCGACACAATCACCTCCAAGGTGGTGTTGATCCTTGGCCGCTTCGCGCCGCCGGAGCGCAAGGCCGTTCTCGACGCCCTGCGTAATGAGCTGCGCGCCCGTGACTACCTGCCGGTCCTGTTCGACTTCGACAAGCCGGTCAGCCGAACCACGGACGAGACGATAACGCTGCTCGCGCGCATGGCGCGGTTCGTAATCGCGGACGTCTCCGACGCGCGGAGCGTCCTGCAGGAACTGCGCACGATTGTCCCGGAGCTGCCCAGTGTGCCCGTGCAGCCTGTGATCCTCGCCAGCCAGGAGGAGCCGGGAATGTTTGACTTTCACCGAAGTTTCCCTTGGTTCCTGCCCGTTCACCGCTATGCCTCGCCAGCGCAGCTACTGGCGAACGTCGTGGAGCGGGTAATCCGCCCGGCGGAGGACTACGTCCGGGAGCGTCGAGGGAAGAGACCGGAGTAGCGGGCCACCACGAAATTCGCGGCTTGTCGCTCATCGGGCCAACCCGTCAGGGTGCGGTCTCGACCCTCCACCGAACGCGGACCCCGGCGAAACGCGAGAAGGCGCTCTCAAGGGCCGCCCCGACGTGGCCAGCGCCGGACAGTGGAACGAGCAGGCCATCGTGGAGTGGCAGGGATAGGACACCGCGAACCGTCCGGAGATACCGCATGGCCCCCGTCAGGGCCTCTGCCTCGATCGCCATAAGGCGGTGTGTCAGGAGCTTTTCGGGCTTCCCGAGGTGCCCCAGCCGGTCCAATCCCGCCGCATTCGCCACGGTGCGCGCCGGCTGGCGCAGGAAGGGATAGCGGCCGCAGACCAGACTGCCGACCTCTCTGGGGTCGTGATGGCGGAGATCGGGGTTCCGCTTGGTGGTCTTCTCAGGCCACTTGCTGACCGATGATCCCTTCCCGAGTGTCGCCGTGATCCACGCCTTGACCACCGAACGGGGCACCCCTGGAATGTCGTAAGGGTCGCCTTCGGGCAGCGTCAGGCCAAGCAGGCCATGCATGATCGACAAGTGCGACGCCCTCACGTCGGCTTCCGCCACCCGCTCGCCGTTGATCTCTATGTGGGCCACGCGCTCCGCCTCCGGCATGGCCTGATAGACGCCCTCCCGGCCCGCCGCCTGCCACCGTCCTCCGAGCATCGCCCCCTCGGTGAAGACGCGAAACCACCTTGGGGGCAGGCAGCCCGTGACCGTGTGCTCCGCTGCGAAGGCGTTGGCGGCCTCGACCTCCTCTCGGATGCGCGCCCCAGCGTTGCCAAGGCGGGACACCGGGAGCCGCGCTTTGTCCCCGCGCCAGGGCTGGCGCAGCGCGCGGACGCAGACCGCCTGAGGCACCTTGGGCGGGGTGGTCGGAATGATGTCGTCGAAGTCCTGCCCGATCGTCGCTGGGGTGAGGCCATGCGCTTCGGTAGCCTCAAGGAGCGCCAAGGATGGCCAGTAGCGGGGTGCCTTGCCGGCGAAGATTTGGGCCCCATCGTCGAACGAGAAGGCCCCGTATCGGATCGCTTTGGAGCCATTGAGCAGTTTCAGGGCAAGGAGACCGTTAATGGCGGGGCGGAACTGGCGCACCCCGACCGGACCTCTGGAGAACTCAGCGGGGGTCCGGCTGCGGAATACCGGCTCAGGCTGCTCGCGCCCCCAGCGCCGCAGCACGCCTCCCACGATGGCCCCTATGGCGCCTTCGAGCTTACCCAGACCGGCTTGGCGACGCCCCTTGCGCCGCGCGTTGGAGGTCGCCTCCAGGGCCGCGACCCGGCGTGTCAGGTCAGCCACCAGGGCCACCGCGCCGGGGGACTTCGGGACGGCGCTGAGGGGCAGCCAGCGGGCCTCCTTCAGTTCCTCAGGGGTCATGCCCATAGGGGGTGCCTGCCAGCATCCGACCGGCCCCTCAATTTCGTTTTGCGTTACCCTCCCGGTGTCCCCGATGCCCACAGGCAGGGGTAAGAGGATATCAGAGGAGAGAGAAGGGATCATGGGAGCCTACAGGGGGCGATAAGGGGACCGCATGGGGACTACGGGGAGGGGTGACGGGACAGAGAGGGAGAGGGGCAGCAAGGGCAGCGATGGTTAGGGCACCACTGAGGTTGTCTCTTTCACAACCACCGCTCTATGTCGCCCATAGCGGCGGCCTCTGGCCCCACGCCTAGAGGAGCCTACTTCCTCCCTTGGGCGCGCTGCGGGCCGCCCCTCAGCCCGGCGGCTGTGTCGGCTGGTCTCCCTCGCCAAGCATCCGGTAGACGCTGGAACGGGCCACCCCGAGCTTCTTGGCGATGTGGGCCGGCTTCTCCCCGGCGGCCTTCAGGGCGCGTATCTGGTCCGCCTGGACGGCCACGGTGGGCTTCCTGCCCTTATACCGCTTCTCCGCCTTGGCCTTGGCGATGCCCTCCCGCTGGCGTTCCAGCATCACACTTCGCTCCCACGTCGCGACGCTCGCCAGGATGGTCAGCATGAGCTTGCTGGTCGGGTTGCGGGTATCTAGCCGTTCGCCCCCCATGCTCAGCACGATCAGGCCAATGCTCCGCTTGGTCAGGTCCGCTTCGATCGTCAGCAGTTCCATCGTGGAGCGCGCCAAGCGGTCCGGCTTTGTCACCATCAGGGCGTCGCCTTCGCGGAGGAACTCCAGGCACGCCTTCAGGCCGCTTCGGGCTGCGACGCTGGACACTTGCTCGCTGTAAATCTTCTCGGCTCCCGCCGCCCTCAGGTCGCGCTCTTGGGCCGCCAATCCGGCCTGCTGGTCTGCGGTGCTGGTCCGGGCATATCCGACGATCATTGGCTGTCTCGATGTCCGAATTGTCTCTAAGGCAACATAGGACAGTCTGTCCGAAAAAGCAACGACCATTTGTGCGAGACACTACGGAGACCGTTTGGACCGATTGCGGGCTAACTCAATGAACCCTGCCCTAGTCGGACAGAAGGCGCGAGCAAGGGGTGACAACCGAGCCGTCACTGCTGTCGCATTCGGGGAAGGCGCGAGCGTAGCGTGGGTATCCGCCGGGCAACGCTGCTCGGTGCGATGCCACGTTGCTGCACCGTCTCCCCGCGCGGCACGACGCAGCGGACGGATCAAGAGTTCCGACGCGATCCTTAAGGGGGTAGGGGTCGCCAGGAGGTGACTTCGCAGATCGCCCTAAAGGGTTTCGTTGTTCTTGGGCCGATATGCCAGCTTTCAGTGGGCGCTGGGCGCCCACAAAATCCTGGTCGAAACGCTGAGGGGTTGGGGGTCCAAATGACGGCGTTCCGTGAAGCCGGGGTAGCGTGAAACCTCCATGGGTCCCACCCGGGGGCGCGGACCCGGTCGAGACTCCTGGCGCGATAGCGGCGAAGCCGAGCGGGGAGGCGTTGAGACGGCTACGGGGGTGCCTGATGGGCGTCGTTGAAGCCTAGTAGCTGTTCCATCCTCGCCGATACTCCGGCTCGGCCTTTCGCCGAACATCAGGGCGCGCGAGTTGCCGTTGGGCAGCAAGACATCCGGCTACCCAGTCGCCGGAGGTCTGGCCCTCCGCTGAGCTGTAGCATGATCCTGGCTTCGGAAGGCTCCGGTGGCTAGCCCAGTATTCGGCCCCGCTCCGGTGGTCGCCGGTAAGGCCAGCAAACCACGTCTCCCAGTTCCGCCGATCCGCAAGCCCTTGTTGAAATTCCGGCGCTTGCTGGGGCGCCTGCAAGCTGCCGACCGGATTGCTTGGCGCAGGCTCGGGAGCAGGCGTTTCGACCGAAGCCGGAGAAGGGGAGGCATCGGGTTCGAGAACTCTCACGCCCATTGAGGCGAGGTCCTGGTGAGTGAGCCATTCCATCCGGCCAGGGGTAGCCTCCACCATCTTGCCGATAATCGCTGGTGGCACTCCGAACGCCGCCGCGTCGCGTGCCATTGCGGTCGTAACGGCCATACTCTGGGTCGTTTCTTGTCCGTCATCGGATGCGCTGTGAACACCGACCAAGGCGTCTCGTGCAACGAGCTTGTGTGCTCCCGCAACAAAGACGAGGAAGCAGGCTGAGACGCACTTCGACCCGGCGGTTACGCCTGTAGTTGTTCCTAGAGAATGAACGAAGGCGGCAAATTTCGCTGCCTCCCCCACATTGCCGCCTGGGCTGTCGAGGGCGAAACCGAAAATCCGATCGGTCGCAGGAAGGTTGCCCAGAAACTCTTGAAGCCGGCCCATGTCGCCCGGAATGATCTCTCCGACACTCTGGACAATAATGCCCCCTTCGGTGAGCGGCACCCGCCGGAACTGCATCGCCTCCGAGGTATCCATTCTGGCGAACAATGCTGCGCCGAATGCGGCAGCGATAAGCCAATTCCTAGGCATGCGCATTCCGTGCCACGTCTGATCAAACTACTGGATCGGAATATTAATAGAGATTTCTCCGAAACGAAAGCTCAAACTTTGGACGGGTCGGCTCACCCGGAGATTATCGGGTTGCCGCTACGGATCGCCGGCTTGATTAGGGGATAGCTGCGAGGCCCACCCTGCCTGACCAATCGCAGCTCCGCTCCCCCTAGCGCAAACGTGTGTAACGCTGCGTGACACCCCCAGCGTTACAGCCCACTTTGCCTCAAGACGCTTGTAATTCAAGCTCTTACGACCCATACTAGTCTTGGGCGATCCCCTCCTCTCGGGGACGCCAAGTTCGGTCTGTGAACACGACGCACCGCGAGAGCGAGAAGTTCACCCCCATCCCGGCCAGCGCCCCCGCCGCCACCGCCAGAACCGGCTGGGCGGCGCAGAGCGGCACCACCGTGACGAGCGCGGCATAAGCTCCCCGGTTCAGGACGAAGCCGGCCAGGTTGGCGAGCAGAAACCCCGCCCACTGGCGATGCGCCGGCCCAGTGCCCCGGCCGCGGAATGTCCAGCTTCGGTTCAGCGCCCAGTTCGCCGACGCGGCGACGACATAGGCCGCCAGCCCGGCGCCATACAGCCCCAGCACGCCGCGCAATCCATACACCGTGGCGGTGTCGATCAGGAAACCGAAGGCGCCGACCGTGCCGAAGCGCAGGAACTGCCCGATGATGTCCGGCTCCGGTAGGCTGGTCGCGACCTGCACCCGCTCCTCTCCCGGCCCCGGCCCTTGCCTGCCGCCTCGGCACATTGGCATCTACTCGTGTACCAACCGTTGACGAAGGGCCGTGCCCATGAAGCGCCGCACATTCCTCGCCGGCTCCGCCGCCGCGCTAGCCGCGCCCTCGGTCGTTCGGGCGCAGTCCAGCCGGGTGCTGAAGTTCATCCCGCAATCCGACGTCACCATCCTCGACCCGATCTGGACCACCGCGTATGTGACGCGCAACCATGGCTATCTGATCTTTGACACGCTGTACGGCATGGACAACGCCTTCCAGATGCAGCCGCAGATGGTGGCCGGCCATGTGGTCGAGAACGACGGCAAGCTTTGGAAGCTCACCTTGCGCGACGGGCTCGGCTTCCATGACGGGACGAAGGTGCTGGCGCGCGATTGCGTCGCCTCCATCCAGCGCTGGGGCAAGCGCGACCCGTACGGGCAGACCCTGATGGCCTACACGGACGAGATCTCGGCCCCGGACGACAAGACGATCGCATTCCGTTTGAACAAGCCGTTCACGTTGCTGCCGGACGCGCTCGGCCATCCGGGCAGCCTGATGTGCGCGATGATGCCGGAGCGGCTGGCCAAGACCGATCCTTACACGCAGATCACCGAAATGGTGGGCAGCGGCCCGTTCCGCTGGAAGGCCGCCGAGCGCGTCGTCGGCTCGCAGGCGGTCTATGAACGCAACCCGGCCTACAAGCCGCGCGAGGGTGGCCCGGCGCAGTGGACCTCGGGGCCGAAGATCGTGAATTTCGATCGCATCGAATGGCACGTGATCCCCGACCTCTCCACCAAGGCGGCTGCGATGGAAAGCGGCGAGATGGACTGGTGGGAGGACCCGACCGGCGATGTCCTGCCGCTGCTGCGCGCGCAGGACGGGCTGGTGGTGGAGGTGATCGATCCCACCGGGCTGATGGCCTGCCTGCGGCTGAACGAGCTCAATCCGCCCTTCGACAACCCGGCGATCCGCCGCGCCCTGCTCAAGGCCGTCAACCAGACCGATGTCGTGGTGGCGGTGGCCGGCGACGACCCGAAGCTGATCCACGTTCCCACCGGCATCTTCGCGCCGGGCACGCCGATGGCGACTGATGTCGGCCTCGATGTCTTCCGCGGCAAGCGCGACTACGCGGCGGTCAAGCGCGAGATCGAGCAGGCCGGCTACAAGGGCGAGAAGGTGGCGTTCATGGCGCCCACCGACTTCCCGATCCTGAAGGCCGAGGCGGATGTCTGTGCCGACTTCCTCAAGCGCGCCGGCCTGAATGTCGACTATCAGGCGATGGACTGGGGCACCTTGGTGCAACGCCGCGCCAAGCAGCAAAGCCCCGATGCCGGCGGCTGGAGCGCCTTCGCGACGTTCTGGGCGGGGCTCGACCAGTCCAACCCGGTCGGTCACGCCTTCCTGCGCGGCAACGGCAAGCAGGCGCTGTTCGGCTGGCCAACGGCCCCGAAGATCGAGGCGTTGCGCCAGCAATGGATCGACGCCCCCGACCTGCCCGCGCGCAAGAAGCTGGCCGATGAACTCCAGCTCCAGGCGCTGCAGGACGTGCCGTATGTTCCGCTGGGCCAGTATTTCGCGGCGACGGCCTACAAGAAGGAGATCACGGGAGTCCTGAACGGCTTCGTGATGTTCTGGAACGTCCGAAGAGCGTAAGCCGCCTGCCAGCCACCGTCATGGCCGGGCTTGGGCTCCTGAATGACGAAGGCCTCGGGAACGGGTCCCGAGGCCTTCCATTGTCTGTCCGTAAGCCAGGCCCAAGCCGTGGGCTACGCCACCCCGCACAGTGAGGCAACGATCCAGGCCGCGGCGACTGGCGCCGGCACCAAACAATGAGACACTGGATCACCTCCTTTCAGTTCCGTTGACGATGCGGGCAATGTGGCCCGGACCGGCGCCGGGCGCAAGGCCGTCAGTGATCCCGCCCGCGCCCGGTCTTTGCCTGCAACGCGTCGATGCGCTTGGACGCCTCGGCCTTGGTCATCTTTGGGTCGAACTCCTCGCCCGCCTCCTCGCAAAGCGTCTTGAGGTAGGACGCCTGGGCACCGGTCATTGCTTCGTCGCCGGTGGTCCAGTCGTCCGGGTCCTTGACGGCGTTGCCGGGATGCTCGGGATCGGGGGTCTTGGGGTTCGTGCTCATGCGCGCAGAACGCCGCTGTCGACGTTTTGTTCCCGCCCGATTCTGCTCCGCTGAACGCGCTCAGACCGTCGCCACCGTCCGGATGCGCGCGCGCGGGTGGATCTCGGTCTGGGCGAGCACGGGAGTGTTCGGGCGGATGCGCTCCACCACCGCGCGGACATGGGCGCGGATGCCGGCGCTGGTCAGCAGCGCCGCCGGCTCGGCGCTGGCGTCGAAGGCGGTGCGCAGGCGCTGCATGAACTCCTGCAATCGGGTCGGCGCCATGGCCAGCTGGCGGTCCTCGGGCGGGCCGGTCAGTGCCTCGGCGAAGGCGCTCTCCCATTCGGGCGAGAGCGGGATGATCGGGATATACCCCGCCGCCCCGGTCTGGCTGTCGCTGATCTGGCGTGCCAGGCGCGCGCGCACATGAGCAAACGATCATCGGCACCGCACGCACCCCGCCCGCGCACGCCTCCTGCACGCCTTCCAGGATCGTCGGCAGGTCGCGGATCGACACCCGCTCGGCCAGCAGCGCCTGCAACACGCGCTGGATGCCGCCGACGCTGATCTGCGCGGGCACGAGGTCGGAGACCAGCTTCTGCTGCTCGCGCGGCAGCTCGTCGAGCAGCTTCTGCGTCTCCGCGTAGGACAGCAGCTCGGCCATGCTCTCGCGCACCGCCTCGGTCAGATGGGTGGTGAGCACGCTGGCCGGATCGACCACCGTGTAGCCGCGGAACACCGCCTCGTCCTTTTCGGCCGGCTCGATCCACAGCGCGGGCAGGCCGAAGGCCGGCTCCTGGGTCGGCTCGCCGGCGAGCTCCGGCAGGCCGCCCTTCGGGTTCATCGCCAGCAGCCGGGTCGGGCGCAACTGGCCCCGTCCGGCCTCGATCTCCTTGATCGCGGATGGCGTAGGTCTCGGCGCGCAAGCTCCATGTTGTCCTGGATGCGCACCGGCGGCAGGACGAAGCCCATCTCGCCGGCGATGCTGCGGCGCAGCGCCTTGATCTGCTCGGTCAGCCGCGCCTGGCCGCCGCCGGCCAGCGCCAGCAGCCCGTAGCCGAGCTCCAGCCGGATCAGGTCGATGCGGAGCTGCTCGCTGATCGGCGGCTCGACCGGCGCGGCGGGGCCGGCGGGAGCGGGCTCGGCGGTGCCGGGCGGGTGCTTGTGGCGCATCCAGGCGCCGCCCCCGGCCAGCCCGGCGAGCGCCAGGAACGGCAGCGCCGGCAGTCCGGGCATCAGCGCCAGAACCCCCGCGGCGCCGGCGGCGAGCGCGAGCGGCTTGGGGCTGTTGCCGAGCTGGGCGATCAGCGCGGCGTCGGCGCTGCCCTCCATGCCGCCCTTGGTGACGACGATGCCGGCGGCGATGGAGACCAGCAGCGCCGGGATCTGCGACACCAGCCCGTCGCCGACGGTCAGCGTGGTGAAGGTGGCGAGCGCGTCGGTCAGCGCCATGCCGTGCTGGGCGACGCCGATCGCCAGCCCGCCGATGATGTTGATCGAGGTGATGATCAGTCCCGCGACCGCGTCGCCGCGCACGAACTTGGCCGCGCCGTCCATGGCGCCGTAGAAGCCGCTTTCCTCCTCCAGCTCGCGCCGGCGTTTGCGCGCCACCTTCTCGTCGATCAGCCCGGCCGAGAGGTCGGCGTCGATCGCCATCTGCTTGCCGGGCATCGCATCGAGGCTGAACCGCGCCGCGACCTCGGCGATGCGCCCGGAGCCCTTGGTGATGACCATGAAGTTCACCACCAGCAGGATGGCGAACAGGATCACCCCGATCAGCACGTCCCCGCCCATCAGGAACCCGCCGAACGCGGCGACG
The DNA here is from genome assembly GCA_963830565.1 of uncultured Pseudomonadota bacterium. Taxonomy (GTDB): domain Bacteria; phylum Pseudomonadota; class Alphaproteobacteria; order Acetobacterales; family Acetobacteraceae; genus DATFDN01. Next base: position 52,086 of record CAWHMO010000018.1, on the reverse strand, counting down.
ACATGCCCCGCCGCCAGCGGCCCCTCCGCGCCGCGGCTCAGGATGCAGCGCGTGGTCGCCACGTTCAGCGACAGGCGCAGCAGCGTGGTCAGCAGCAGCAAGGTGGGGAAGCTGGTGAAGTCGAGCGGGCGGGTCAGGAACAGCGCCACCATCAGCACCAGCACGGCGCCGGTGATGGACAGCGCGAGCCCCAGGTCGAGCAGCATCGGCGGCAGCGGCAGCACCAGTACCGAGAGCAGCGCGACGACGCCGAGCGCGAGCCCGACATCGGTGCCGGGAGTGAAGCGGCGGAAGCGGGCGAGAGGGAGTCCGAGGTTCACTGGTTGCGTGAATCCCAATCGTCATGCCCGGGCTTGACCCGGGCATCCAATCCACGGTCCCCGCTACGGGAGGTTCCGCTGGATGGCCGGATCAAGTCCGGCCATGACGATGTTGGGAAGGCCGAGACCGTCATGGCAGCAGATCGTAAAGATTGTCCCAATTCGGGTTAGCCGCTGCGATTAGCTGGAGCTTCCACGCGCGCGGCCAGTGCTTGATGTTTTTCTCACGCTGAATAGCGGCGCGGATATCCTCGTGGCGCTCCGCATACACCAGCCGTTTCAACCCGTACCGCTTCGTGAACCCCTCCTCTACCCCCTCCCGGTGCTCCCAAACCCGCCGCGCGAGATCGCTCGTCACCCCCACATACAGCGTCCCATTCGCCCGGTTCGTCATCACGTAAACCCAACCGCTCACGCCGCCGCCACGCCCTGCGCCGGCGGCGGTACCGGGACCCCCTGCGCCGCGTAGTCGCGCAACTTGTTGCGCAGGGCGCGGATCGAGATGCCGAGGATGGTCGCGGCGTGGGTGCGATTGCCGAGGGTATGTCCCACCGTGTGCAGGATCAGGTCGCGCTCCACCTCCTCCATCGTGCGCCCGACCAGCCCGGCCACCCCGCCCGTTGCGGGCGCGACCGCAGCGGCGCCAGCGCCCGCCGCCGGCGCGAGCTCGATCGCCTCCGGGCCGATCTCCGCGCCTTCGGCCAGCAGCACCGCGCGATGGATGGTGTTCTCCAGTTCGCGCACGTTGCCGCGCCAGCCATGCGCGGCCAGCGCGGCCAGCGCCGCCGGGGACAGCGGACGGAAGGCGACCCCGTTCACCTCGGCGTAGCGGCGGGCGAAATGCTCGGCCAGTACCGCGACGTCGCCGGGGCGCTCGCGCAGCGGCGGCACGCGCAGGCTGACGACGTTCAGGCGGAAATAGAGATCCTCCCGGAACGCCCCGCGCTCCGCCTCGCGCGCCAGGTCGCGGTTGGTGGTGGCGAGGATGCGAACGTTCACCTTCACCGGCCCCGCGCCGCCCAGCCGATCGATCTCGCGTTCCTGCAGCGCCCGCAGCAGCTTGGCCTGGAGGCGCAGCTCCATCTCGCTGATCTCGTCGAGCAGCAGCGTGCCGCCGTCGGCGGCCTCGAACTTGCCGACGCGGCGGGCGAGCGCGCCCGAAAAAGCCCCCTTCTCATGGCCGAACAGCTCGGATTCGAGCAGGTTCTCGGGAATCGCGGCGCAGTTCAGCGCCACGAACGGGCCGGCGGAGCGGCGCGAACGGCGGTGGATGTGGCGCGCCAGCACCTCCTTGCCGGTGCCGGATTCGCCGCTGATCAGCACCGACGCCTCGGATGCCGCGACCTGCTCGGCGCGGCGGACCGCCGCCTGCATGACCAGGTCGCGCGCGATCAGCGCATGGCTCTCGCCGGCGGCCGCGGTCAGGATGGCGGCGATCAGATCCGGGTCGGGCGGCAGGCTCAGGAACTCGCGCGCGCCATCGCGGATCGCGCGCACCGCCGCGTCGGGGTCGTCGCCGGTGCCGCAGGCGACAACCGGAACCGCGATGCGTTCGGCGCCGAGCGCGCGCACCAGCGCCCCCACGTCGTGACGTATGTCGCACAGCACGAGGTCGGTGCGGGCATCGGCGCGCAGCCGCGCGAGCGCCGCGGCGGCGTCGTCGGCCTGGTCGAGTTTGGCGCCGCGCGCCATCGCGATGCGCCCCGCCTGCCCCAGTTCGCCCGACAGGCAGCCGATGATGAGGACCCGCATGGCCGCTCCCTCAGCCCGCCCGGTCGGTCTTGACGATTTCCGTCATCGTCACCCCCAGCCGGCTGTCATCGACCATCACCACCTCGCCGCGGGCGACCAGGCGGTTGTTCACGTAAATGTCGATCGCCTCGCCGAGCTTGCGGTCCAGCTCCACCACGGCGCCGCGTCCGAGCTTGAGGAGCTGGCTCACCTGCATCGTCGCCTTGCCGAGCACGGCGCTGACGGTGACGGGAATATCGTACACCGCCTCCAGATCGCGGGCACCGCGCGGCGAACCCGTGTCCGACCCGCCCGGCGCGGGGTCGGACAGCTCGGATAACTGCATCTCATTCGACATGCTCGACCTCCCGGATACGCGCGCTCAGCAGCCCGGCGGGGGCCAGCGCGGCCGCCACCTCCTCCCAAAGCGTCGCCGCGTCGCGCGCGGCCGTGCCGCCCTGCCAGCGCACCCGCACATCGCCCGGTCCCATGGCCGGGTCGGCCATCACGCGCACCCGATCCGCCTCCTCGGGCAGGGCGCGCGCGACCTCCTGGGCCAGGGCGGGCGTCGTGTGCGGATTGGCGCGCACCACGATCTCGGGCTCCAGCTTGAGGCCAGGCAGCAGCGCACGGAGCACCGCCTGTGCCTCCGCCGGCCCGTGCCGGGCACTGAGCGCGGGGAACAGCGCGGCCAAGGTGTCCAGCAGCAGCCGCGCGAGGGCACTTGCCGCCGCCTCGGCCTGAGCGAGCAATTCCGGGCGAAGCCGCGCGAGTTCGCCGGCCATGGAAGCGGTGGCCTGGGCCAGTGCCTGTGCGGCCGCCGCTTCGGCATCGGCGCGTCCGGAGGCATGGCCTTCCGCCCAGGCGTCGGCACGCGCGGTGGCGATGTCAGCCTCGGTCAGCCCGCACGGCGCCACGCCCGGAGTGATGATTTCCGGCTCCGGCGCGTCCGGAGCGTCGAAATCCTCGTCGAACAGCGCGCCCGCCCGGCCGCGCCCGCGCATCGCCGCACCCAGCAGACCGTCCATCTAGAACACCAGCTCCTCGTCCTTGCTCTCGCCGATCTCGATCGTGCCCTGGGCGGCAAGCTCCTTCGCCAGCGCGACGATCGCGGCCTGCGCCTCGTCCACGGCGCGCAGCTTCACCGGCCCCAACGCGGCGATCTCTTCCTTCAGAATCTTCCCCGCGCGCTCCGAGAGATTGGAGAAGAACAGGTCCCGCACCTTGTCCGAGGCGCCCTTCAGCGCCACGGGCAGCTTCTCCTTCTCCACCTCGCGCATCAGCACCTGCACGCTGGCCGGCGTCATGCGCTGGAGGTCGTCGAAGGTGAACATCAGTGCCTTGATGCGCTCGGCGGACTTGCGGTTGCGCTCCTCCAGCGCGGCGATGAACCGGCCCTCGGCCGCGCGGTCCAGGTTGTTGAAGATATCGGCCATCAGCTCGTGCGCGTCGCGGCGCGTGCTGCGCGCCAGGTTCGACATGAACTCCGCGCGCAGCGTCTTCTCGACCCCGTCCAGCACGTCTCTCTGGATGCTCTCCATGCGCAGCATCCGCATGACGACCTCCATCGCGAAGGCCTCCGGCAGCAGCGACAGCACGCGCGCGGCGTGCTCGCTGCGCACCTTGGACAGCACGACGGCGACGGTCTGGGGGTATTCGTTCTTGAGATAGTTCGCGAGCACCCCCTCGTTCACGTTGCCCAGCTTGTCCCACATGGTCCGGCCGGCGGGACCGCGTATCTCTTCCATGATCTGAGCGACACGCTCGCGCGGCAGCGCCCGCATCAGCATGCGCTCGGTGCTTTCGAAGCTGCCGACCAGGGTGCCGGTGGCGCCCAGGGCTTGGGCGAAGTCCACGAAAAGCCGTTCCACCACCTCGACGCGCACGCTGCCGAGCTGCGCCATCGCAGCCGAGATCTCCTTGATCTCGTCCTCGTGCATCAGGGCGAACAACCGGCCGCACTGTTCCTCGCCCAGCGCGAGCATCAGGATCGCCGCCTTCTGCGCGCCGGCCAGACTGGCGAAGTCATCGGTTCGCGGCATCTCAGCCCGCCTCCCGGCCAATCCAGCCGCGCACGATGCTCAGCGTCTCGTTGGGATGGCGTTCGACCAGGTCGGCGATGCGGCGGACCGAGGAGGCCCGCATCTGGCCCTCGACCTGGGCGAGGCTCACCATGCTCTCGTCCTCCAGCAGCGCCGGCCCGATCGCCTGCCCCAGCCCCGGCGCCCCCGACCCGGGGAGTGCCCCGCCGCCTCCCCCCACGGGAGCCGGCGCCTGCGCCGCGCCCATGCCCGCGCCGGCCAGCAAGCCGCCGGCGCCATCGGCCAGCGACGCGGGCCCGAGCGCGGTCAGGCGAACGACCATCGGGCGCAGCACCGTCAGCAGCACCACGATCCCGACCAGGCCCAGCAGCGCGAGCTCGGCCAGCCGCATGACGTCGGACTTCTCGACATGCAGGCCCAACAGCGCCGGCTTCGCGGGCTCCGGCGTGTCCTCCGCCACGAACGGCATCGCCTCGACCCGCACCGCATCACCGCGCTTGGCATCGAACCCGATCGCCGTCTTCACCAGGTCGCCGATGCGCGCGAGGTCTGCATCGGAGTGGGCCTTCGCGGAGTCCACCATGACCGCCAGGCTGATATGGCCAATCTGCGGCTGCTCGCGGATCAGCGTGCGGACCGTCTTGCTGATCTCGTAGTTCGTGGTCTCCTCCTGCCGGTTCTCCTCGTTTCCGGCGCCGCTGGATGCCGGGTCGGCGTTCGGCAGGTTGTTCTGCACCGTGACGGTCTGCGCGGCCTCGGTGCTCTTGCTCTTGGTCGTGACGCTCTGCTCGCTGCGCGGCACCTGGCCGTCGGGGTCGTATTTCTCCTGGGTTTCGCGGACCTGGTCGTAGTCCATGCGCACCGCCGCCTCGGCGCGCACGTGGCCGGGGCCGAGGCTGCGCTCCAGCATTTCCTCCACCGCGCGCGCCAGGCGCAGCTCGGTCGCGCGGCGCAGTTCGTCGCCCGACAGGGCGCCGCCGCCGACCGCATCGACCGGCGTGCCGGCACGGGCGAGCAGCTCGCCGCGCGAGTTGACGATGGCGATGTCGCGCGGCTTCAGTCCCGGAACCGCGGCGGCGACCAGGTTCAGGACGGCCTGCACGCCCTCGCGGTCGAGACGCATCGCCCCGGCCATGGTTAGCAGCACGCTTGCCCGCGCCTCCTGCTGCTCGCGGGCGAAGGGCTCGCGGCGCGGCAGGACCAGGTGAACGCGCGCGGTCCGCACCCCGTCGATGGCGCGGATGCTGCGGACGAGTTCGCCCTCCAGCGCGCGGGTCTGGGCGATCTGCTGCTCGAAATCGGTACTGGTCAGCCCGCCGGCGCCGCGATCGAACAGCTCGTAGCCGACAGACCCGCCCGAGGGCAGGCCTGCCTTGGCCAGCGCCACCCGAGCCTGCGGCACGAGGTCAGCCGGCACCATGATCGCGGTCCCGCCGGCGCCGAGCTGGAACGGGATGTGCTGACGGCCGAGCTGCTCGGCTGCCTGGGCGGCATCGTTGAGGTCAAGCCCGCCGTACAGCAGCGCCATTGGCTGGCGCCCGGAGGTCACAACAAGCATGGCGAGCAGCCCCAGCACGGCGGCGCCGACCACGCCCATGGCCGCGAGCCGCACCGGGCCAAGCGCCCGCAATCCCTGGATCAGGGCCTGCATGGCGCGCGAACTCCTTGCGCTGGGTGCCTGGACTGCATCGCGAGCCGGCTCCGATGGCATTCTGCCGTCGCGCGATGGTAGGCATGGCTCGTTACCCGGCCGTTAACGACCCGGCAGAAACTGCCGCCGGTTAGCAGAAGAGACAGGCTGTGAACCGCCTCGCCATGCCGATCGCCGCCGTGTCAGCCGTATTCTCTTTCGCCACGCCCAGAGCGAACGTGCGACTGCCAGAGAGTTCGTGGGAACGTGGGCGCTTGTTTCATCCATCGCGCAACAGGGCGCCACCAAGATCGATCGTCCGCACCTTCCTGCGCCACCCAGCGCTAGGCACCAGCCAGCCGATCCGTGCAGCAGGTGATGCATAGTCCCTGATATTACCTTAGGCCCTCGGCGCCTCCGGCTCGGGAAGCACTTGTCCGCCCTCACAACGAGGTCAGGGTAGCGCCTTCAGGAAAGCTTCAACGACCGTCGCCGAGTTCTCGGATGCCAACTGGAAAAAGGTTCCCAACTCGTTCTCACCTGCGCCGCCTCCCGCGAGGTCAGACAGACTGCGGAAGGCGATGAATGGCGTCTTGTTGGCGTAGGCGACGTGCGCCACTGCGGCGCTTTCCATGTCCAGAACCTCGGCACCGAAGGTCTTCTGGACATATTCGCGAAATGCCGCGTTATCGACAAACGACTGGCCGGATACGCCGTTGCCACCGACGACGACCTCCGGCTGATGTGGAAGGCACTTGTTATCACTAGGGCAAACACTCAGACGGACGGTCCCTGCCACTGTCCTGGCAATGGAGAGGAGCTGTGCGTCAACGGGAAACCACCGCCGCTTCTCCGGCTGCGGCGTGCCGTTTGCGACCTCTACCGGCTGCGGAAACATCATCCCGAAATTCGGCAGCGATTTATCGGCGAACCTGGGCAATACGTAGGAACCGCCCTTTTCGCGGGCGAAAATAGTTTCGAGGTACTCGCTCCACTGCGCAGGAATCACTACGTCGCCAATTGCAAGCCTGGGATCGACTCCGCCTGCAATGCCTGAAACGACGATCCTCACGATAGTAAAGCGGTCAAGTGCGAGTTGAACTCGTCATCGCTGCGTTGACCACGCTGATCCCGCTGAGAAACAGGACCACCGGCTTGCCTTCGAGGACACCCGTGTCAAAGGCTGTCCCGTTGACGACATACCTTTTGTGTTCCTGGAGTGCTGCTTGCAGTGCTGTCCACTCAGGCTGAAAGGCAGAGATCACTGCAGTGCGGGGGGTTCTGTCGAGGGTCTCAGCCGCATCCGCTGCGAAACCCAAGAACATGGCGAACCCGAACCCCAGCACGGCTTTGCCCATTGAGCTTCTCGTCATTGGGATGAAGCCTTTCCTGAGTGTCTGCCCAGCAACAGCCGCTTGCCGCACTCAAGGCAATGCCGCTCGGGACGAGAGGAGGTGAGTAGCGCCTGTGCTGGCCTACGCAGCTGCCTTTTCCTTCAGCACGTCCTTGATGTCGCGGAACGCCAGCGCCGGGCTCAGCTCGGTCGTGCGGCGCATCATAAAGGCGGAGGTGGCAAGGTACACCGGATCGCCGTCCACGTCCTCGGCGATGGCACTGCGGTTCTCGGCCACGAAGCGGGCCAGCTTCTGCTTGTCGGGGGAGGAGACCCAGCGCGCGACCGCGTAGGGCGTCGTCTCGAAGCCGATCGTCACGCCGGTACTCGGCGCCGAGCCGTGCCTGCAGCACATCGAGCTGCAAAGTGCCGACAACGCCCACGATCGGAGGAGAGCCGTCGAGCGGGCGGAACAGCTGGACCACGCCTTCCTCGGCCAGTTCCTGCAACGCCTGGCGCAGTTTTTTCGCCTTCATCGCCTCGTCGAGGCGCACGCGACGCAGGATCTCGGGGGCGAAATAGGGCACGCCAAGGAAGTTCAGATCATCCCCGTCGGTCAGCGTATCGCCGATGCGCAGCGTGCCGTGATTGGGGATGCCGACCACGTCGCCGGCGAACGCCTCCTCGACCAGCTCGCGCTCGCGCGCGAAGAAGAATTGGGGCGCGTGCAGCGGGATCAGCTTGCCGGTGCGCACCTGCTTCAGCCGCATCCCACGCACCAGCCGGCCCGAGCAGACCCGCGCGAAGGCGACGCGGTCGCGGTGGTTGGGGTCCATGTTCGCCTGGATCTTGAACACCAGCGCGGTCAGCCTCGGCTCGGTGGCCTGCACGGCACCCACATCCGCCGGCTGCGCGCGTGGCGCCGGGCCGTATTCGGCCAGGCCCGCCAGCAGGTCGGCGACCCCTACCCCCTTGATGGCGGAGCCGAAATAGACCGGCGTCAGGTGGCCTTCGAGGAAGCTCTGGCGGTCGAACGCCGGCAGCGCGGACTGCACCAGATCGACCTCCTCGGCGACCGCGATCAGCCGCGGGTCGGACTGCGTGAGATCGGCTTTCAAATGCAGGTCACGCAAGCGCAGGTCATAGGTGCCGACGAAGTCCGCCGCGCGCCCGACCGGCCAGGTGACCGGCGCGGTATCGAGGGCGAGGGTCGAGGCGATCTCGTCCAGCAGCTCCAACGGGTCGCGGCTTTCGCGGTCCATCTTGTTGATGAATGTGACGATCGGGATGTCGCGCAGGCGGCAGATCTCGAACAGCTTGCGCGTGCGCGCCTCGATCCCCTTGGCGGCATCGATCACCATGACCGCGGAATTGACCGCGGTCAGCGTGCGATAGGTGTCCTCGGAGAAGTCCTCGTGGCCGGGCGTGTCGAGCAAATTGAACACGCAGCCGGCGTGCTCGAACGTCATCACCGAAGTGACGACCGAGATGCCGCGCTCGCGCTCAATCCCCATCCAGTCCGAACGGGTGCGCCGGCGCTCGCCCTTGGCGCGCACCGAGCCGGCGAGTTGGATCGCGCCGCCCGCGCGCAGGATCTGCTCGGTGAGCGTGGTCTTGCCCGCGTCGGGGTGGGAGATGATCGCGAAGGTGCGGCGGCGGCCGATCTCGGCCGTAATGTCGGTCATTTTGCCTGTGACACTGGTGATGTTTGTAGCGTCATGCCCGTGCTTGTCACGGGCATTCACGGCTTTATGGCGGCGATGGAAGGCGTGAATGCTCGCGACGGGCGCGAGCATGACGACGTTTAAAGGCAGTCCTAATCAGCGCGAGTAGGTCCTCGACCACGAGATTAGGCTCCATTTGAACCGGGTATGGCACGTCCGACAGCTTCGGCGGGCGTACGAACCGGCCCTTCATGGCGCGATGGTCAACTTCGAGATACTCGGGCGTGTCGCGCTCGGTGCTCTGCGCCGCGTCCAGCAGGACCGCGAGCTGCTTCGACCTTTCCTTCACCTCGATCGTGTCGTTGTCCTTCACGATGTAGGAGGGGATGTTGAGGCGCCTGCCGTTGACCAGGATGTGGCCGTGCGAGACAAACTGGCGGGCGGCGAAGGGGGTGATCGCGAACTTCATGCGATACACGACCGCGTCGAGCCGGCGCTCCAGCAGGTCGATCAGGTTCTCGGAGGTGTCGCCCTTGCGGCGCACCGCCTCCTCGTAATACTTGCGAAACTGCTTCTCGCCGATATTGCCGTAGTAACCTTTCAGCTTCTGCTTGGCTGCGAGCTGGACGCCGAAATCCGTCACCTTCTTGCGGCGCTGCCCGTGCTGACCGGGTCCGTAGTCGCGCTTGCTGATCGGCGACTTGGGCCGTCCCCAGAGGTTCACGCCCAGGCGGCGGTTGATCTTGTATTTGCTCTCGACGCGCTTGGTCATGCGGCGCGCTGTCCTTCGCTGCTCTTGTTGCACCGGTAGGCCGCGCACGTCGCGGCGGGCGCGGGTCCCGGGGACCCGTCCGCGTTCCCGGCAGTCCCGGGCCTATACGGGCCAGGGCGGGCCGTGTCAAACGAACATCGCCTCTCCGAAGCTTGATCGCGTGCCGGAAATCCGTTGCGGTGTCGACGTGTTAGTCTCGTTGCAATGACGAAGCGACGATATCGGCTATGGTGGCTGCTCGGGCTGGGCCTGCCGCTCCTGCTGATTGGCGGCGGCATGGCGGCCTGGCACTGGGGCCAGGCCGCATTGCGGCCCATCGTGGAAGCACGCGCCTCCGCCGCGCTCGGGCGCAAGGTCAGCATCGGCCGTCTGCATATCAGCGCCGGCCGGATCGCCACGATCACGGCCGACGATGTGGTGATCGCCAATCCCGACAACTGGCCCGCCAACGATCCGCCATTGGCCGATATCAAGCAGCTGGTCATCCGGTTCGATCTCTGGACCTATCTGCGCCATCGCCAGATCGCCATTCCCGAGATCGACGTCCAGCAGCCCCACGTATTCGCCGCCGAGATGCCGAACCACGCGGCAAATTACCATCTGGCGATGACGAGCTCCGGCGGTCCCGAACCGCGCATCGGAGAACTGCGCATCGAGGGCGGCGAGGTCCATGCCGTACTGGCGCCGCTGCGCGCCGATTTCGAGGTTGCGGTGCGGACCGAGCAATCGCCGGACCGTCCGGCCGCGCTGGTGGCGGAGGCGCACGGGACCTACGCCGGCCAGCCTATCCAAGCCCGCATGACCGGGGGCGCCATTCTCGGCTTGCGCGACGCCTCGCACCCCTGGCCGATCGATCTGCGCGTGGCCAACGGCCGGACCGAGGCGCAATTGCAGGGCAGCATCGCCCAGCCCTTGGCTCTCGCCGGTGCGCAGCTACGCCTGCAACTTTCCGGCCCCAGCCTGAGCACGCTGCGGCCGCTGTCCGGCATCGCCCTGCCCGAGACGCCGCCGTTCCGGCTTTCCGGCGCGCTCGACTTCGCCGATCATGGCGTCCGCTTTCAGAATATCGAAGGCCGCGTGGGGTCGAGCGACCTGGAAGGCGAGGTGGCGGTCGAGCCGGGCGAGCCTCGGCCGGTGGTGCGGGCCGAGCTTGCCTCGCGCGCCGTCGATCTCGCCGATCTCGGCGGGTTCGTGGGCGCCAAGCCCGGCAGTGAGGCGACGAAGGCCGCCGCCGGACCCGGCCTGCTGCCCGACACCAAGCTCAGCCTGCCGCAATTCCACTACGCGGACGTCCACCTTCGCTACAAGGCCGGCTCCATCAAGGGGAGATCGATGCCGCTCGACGATCTCTCGGCGGCACTCGATATCGTCAACGGAGAGGTGGCGCTGCACCCGATCAGCTTCGGCGTGGGTGCGGGGAACATTCGCTCCAGCGTTCGATTGGTGCCGGTCGGTGGACTGATCCGCGCCGATGCCGAGGTCGATTTTCAGCAACTGGATGTGGCGAGGCTGATGTCCGCGACCCACGCCTTCCACGGCGCCGGCGCGCTGAGCGGCAGCGCCCGCATCGCGGGAACGGGCAATTCCCTGGCGGCGATGGCGGCCAACGGCAACGGCGAGATCGTGCTGGGGATGGCCGGCGGCGATCTCAGCGCCCTGCTGGTCGATCTGTCGGGGCTGGAGTTCGGCAACGCGGTGCTGTCGGCGCTCGGCGTGCCGAAGCGGACGCAGGTGGAGTGCCTGATCGCCGATTTCGCGCTCGAACGCGGGGTGCTGCGTTCCCGTGCGCTGATCCTGGACACCGGCGAAGCGGTGGTGCGCGGCGTCGGGACGGCCAGCCTGCGCGACGATGCCTTGAACCTGACGATCCGGACGGCGCCCAAGCATTTCAGCATCGGCAGCCTACCCGGACCGATCGACATTTCGGGCACGCTGAAGCACCCGCGCGTGCTCCCCGGCGCGCAGGCCGCGGCGCGTGCCGGGGCGGCCGGAGTGCTGGCGGCGCTGTTCCCGCCCTTGGCCGTGCTGCCCACCATCCAGTTCGGCACCGCCGACCACCACCGCTGCCAGGCCCTGTTGGCGCAAGCGCGCACGCAAGCGCCGGGCACGAAGCCGCCGCCGCCTCGAGGAGAGAGCGCCGCGCGATGACCGAATGGCCGGTTCCGCTCGATCTGGCGCCGATGGAGGCGGAGCCGGTCGAGGCCCTGCCGGACGGCCCCGGCTGGGCGTTCGAACCGAAATACGACGGGTTCCGTTGCATCGCCTTTCGCGACGGCGACGTGGTCGAACTGCAATCCCGGCGGCAGCATCCGCTAGGGCGCTTCTTCCCCGAGGTTGCCGCTTCGATGCGGGCACTGCGCGTGACGCGCTTCGTGCTCGACGGCGAGTTGGTGATCGAAGGCGCCGAGTTCGACACCCTGCAAATGCGGCTGCACCCGGCGGCCTCGCGCATCGCCAAATTGTCGCGCGAGCATCCCGCAACGTTCGTGGCCTTCGACCTGCTGGCCGAGGACCAGGGCCGCGTCGTGCTCGATTGGCCGTTCGAGAGGCGCCGCGCCACGCTGACCGCGCTCTTCGAGAGCATCGGAACCGCGGAGGGCGTGCGCCTGGCACCGCAGGCACGCACGCCGGCGGCGGCGCGCGCCTGGCTGGGGAATGTCGGCCACGGGCTCGACGGGATCGTGGCCAAGCGCCTTGACCTCGCCTATGAGCCCGGCACGCGGGCGATGCTGAAATACAAGCTGTGGCACACGGTCGATTGCGTGGTCGGCGGCGCGTACCTGAAGGCCGGCACACAGCGGATCGAATACCTGCTGCTCGGCCTCTATGACCAGGAAGGCCGGCTGAACTATGTCGGCCGCTGTCGGCCCGACGGGGCGGAGACGGAGGCGCGGGTCCGCCCGCTGCTGGGGCGCGGCGGCTTTACCGGCGAGGCTCCAGGCGGACCGAGCCGCTGGTCGAACCGACCCCGCCAACCCGAGCCGGCCGAGCCCGTGCTGGTGGTGGAGGTCAGCGCCGATCACATCACGGCAGGCAAGTTCCGCCACGGCTCGCGCCTGCTGCGCTGGCGCGACGACAAGGACCCGCGAAGCTGCACGACGGAGCAGCTCACCGCCACGGCATCAGCATCAGCGGCACCAAAATCGAGGTGATCAGCCCGTTCAGCGCCAGCGCCAGCGCCAGCCCGGCAAAAGCGACGCCGATTGCCAGCGCCTCCGATTGCAGCAGCCGCCATTGCTGGACCACCCCGACCGCCGCCGGCACGAACAGCAGCGACAAATGGCGCAGCAGCCCCGCGACGGTCGGCTCGATACTCCCGCGCATGCCCGGGGAGGCCGCAAGCAGCCCGGCGAGCAGGACGAAGCCGATCACCGGACCGGGTATGGGCAGGCCGAAGCCGCGCGTGACTGTCTCGCCCGCGAGTTGGAACAGCAGCGGCAGGAACAGCGCCAGCAGTATCGTGTATATTCCCTTTCGGGTCGGGCCTGTATCTCATGGCGCAGCGACGGGAGCATGGGCCATGAGTGAGATCGACGCGGTTCTGCGCCAGGCAGTGGACCAGGGCGAGGTGCCCGGCATCGTGGCGATCGCCGCCAGCCCGGAGGCCATCCTCTACGAGGGCGCGTTCGGCCGTCGCAGCCTCGCCGGTTCGGCGCCGATGGACATGCGGACCGTGTTCCGCATCGCCTCCATGACCAAGGCGATCACGGCCGCGGCGGCGATGCAGTTGGTCGAGGCCGGAAAACTCGCGCTCGATCAGCCTGCCGGCGAGGTGGTGCCCGGCCTTGCCGCGCCGCGAGTGCTGGAGGGGTTCGATGCCGCCGGTCGGCCGATGCTTCGCCCCGCCCGGGGCACGGTGACGCTGCGCAACCTGCTGACCCACACTTCGGGCTTCGGATACGATGTCTGGAACGCGGACCTGCTGCGCTACCATCGGGAGACCGGCACCCCCGCGCCGCGCACCGGCAAGCTCGCCGGATTGACCGTTCCGCTGACATTCGACCCGGGAACGCGCTGGCAATATGGCATCGGCATCGACTGGGTCGGCCGCATGGTCGAGGCGGCAACGGGTCAGGATCTGGAGCGCGTGTTCCGCGACCGCCTGTTCGCGCCGCTTGGCATGCGTGACACGAGTTTCCTGGTCCATCCCGACATGCTGCCGCGCCTCGCCGCGGTCCATGCGCGCACGCAAACGGGGTTGCAGCCGCTCGGCCTGGAGCCGAATCCGCCGCGGGAATTCTTTCCCGGCGGCGGGGGCCTGCATTCCACCGCGCGCGACTACATTCGCTTCCTGCGCATGCTGCTCGGCAGCGGAGCGCTGGATGGAGCGCGCCTGCTGCGCCCCGAGACGGTAGCATCGATGCTGGAGAACCACATGGGCGAGATCGATGTGGAGCCGATGGTCTCCGCCGCTCCCGCCTCGTCCAACGACGTCGATCTGTTCCCCGGAACCCGGCAGAAATGGGGGCTCAGCTTCCTGATCAACACGGAGCCGGTACCAGACGGACGCAGCGCCGGCAGCGTTGCCTGGGCGGGGTTGAACAACACCTATTACTGGCTCGATCCGACGAAAAAGGTAGCCGGCGCGATCTTCACCCAGATCCTGCCCTTCGCCGATCCCGCCGTGCTCAGCCTGTTGCAGGGGTTCGAGCGCGCCGTGTATCGCGCCCTGCCATGATGGCCCCGCTCGCCGTCGGGGCTAGACCCCGAGAAGCCCCGCCATCTCCTCGATATCGGCCGCAACCACATCCCAGTCCGCTTCGGCCTTGAAGTCGCGGGATTGGCGCGGGCCGTATTCCGCGGGGCGGGGGAAGAAGGCGGTCAGCAGCCCGCATTTGCGCGCCGCCGCCAGATCGCCGTTATGCGCCGCCGCCATCATCACCTGGCCGGGCGCAAGATCGAGCAGCCGGCACACGCCGAGATAGGTCTCCGGGTCGGGCTTGTAATGGCCGAACAGGTCGGAGCCGAACACCACGTCCCAGGGCAGCCTCGCGTGCCTGGCCATATTTGTGAGCAGGGAGAAATTGCCGTTCGACAGCGGCCCGATGATGAAGCGCTGCTTCAGCCGCGTCAGCCCCGGCACCGAATCGGGCCACGGGTTCAGCCGATGCCATCCAAGGTTGATGTGGCGCCGGTCCTCCTCGGACAGGCCGATGATGCCGAACTCCTCGATCAGGCGGTCGAGCGAGGCGCGATGAAGGTCATCGAGCCTGGTCCAGGGAATCTCGCCGGCGCGCACCCGGCTCATTGAGGGCTGATAGGCAGCGCGCCAGGCATCCACGAGGCCAGCCCAATCGGCGCCGATCCCCCTCCCCTCGCCGAATGCGGTCAGCTCCGCGATCAGGCTGCCCCGCCAATCGACCACCGTTCCGAACGTGTCGAAGACGATCGCGGCAGGCTGCGGTCGGGGCATGACGGACTCCTCTCAGCGTCGAACCGGCAGGACCAGGAACCGTTCCACCCGCTCCTCGATCACCACGGTCGGATGCACGGCTTCAACCATGCGCTGGATATCCTCCAAGGAGGGCTGGCGCCAGACATAGACCGCCTGCGCGAACTGGGTCGACAGCCACGGCGCCCACATGCCGCCGAAGGAGTTGTGGAACATCAACAGCCGCCCGGTGCCCTCGGCGCAGGTGGTGGGTTCGACCTCGAACGCACGCTCGCCCTTGAGCATAGGGTCGGCCCGCAGCGACACCTCGGGAGGCGGCATATGCACAGCGCACTGCGAGGCCGGCGCGCGATCGGGCTCGGTCAGCGTCAGGCCGGAGAGCCGGCCGAGATCGCCGACATGGTCTTCCTGTTCCGGCGCATGGCCAAGGAGTTCCGGCTCGGCCGGCAGACCCAGGCGCTGCATTACCGCGCGATAACCCTCATAGGCGCCGTGCCGGTCCCAATGCGTGTCCCAGCGATAATAGACTCGGCTCTGCGCCTTTTCGCCCCGCAAGGCTTGAGTCAGGTCGAGGAAATCGTCCTGCCCGGCCATGCGCGCATCGAGCTGCTCGCGTCGCGTCTGTCCCGGCCTCGGTTGATAGCGCGGCAGGTTCTCGGGGTAGATCGTGCGCTTGTCCGGTGCGACGACGAACAGATAGCGGATCCCGCGCGCCGCGAGCCAGGCCCGCCGCTCCTCGATCGATTGGGCCCAATCCTCGACCGCACGCGGCGCGAGCGGATCAGCATGCAGCGTATCGCGCAATTCGCCGTGGCCGGTGAGGAACAGCCAGCCGCGCTGGCCGACGCTGACATCGTTGTTGAAGGTGTCGCCCAGCAGCCAGAAACCAAGGCGCGCGCGCAGATCGACGGCCGCCTCGCGCAAGCCGTAGTGGTCGTCGAGGAAACGGCTGAACTCGGCGGTGTAGTGATACGCTTGCGACAGCGATCGCGGTGCTGCGGGCATCGGCGCGGGCTGCCGCGCCTCCAACCGCTCCACGAGATCGGAGCGCCCCTGCCAATCAGTACGCGCGAGCACGAACCCGATCGAGCCAAGGAACGCCACCGGCAGGAGCAGGTCGGCGATGCCCCGGTAGAAGCGGCGCCCGAACATCATGCTGGGCCTAGAAGCGGAAGTAGATGAAGGGGTTGTAGACGGCACTGGCAAGCTGCAGGAAGGATAGGAACATCAGGCCAAGCAGTATCACGTTGCGCGCGCCCAGGACCAGCGCGCCTTCCCGCACGTTTCTAAGCGACGGATCGACTCGCCCGCGCAGCTGGCTGGCCCGCGCCCGCCAGTCGCGGGTGAGCCAGGACATCACTCCGGTCGCGCCGATGAGCGCGCAGGCGAGAATGAGCCACGTGAAGTTGCCGGGATAGACCTGCCGATACGCCTCCGACCGCAACGGCCGCAGCAGCGCGCGGTAGAAGCCGAGCGCTCCCGTGACCGTCTCGGAGCGGAACAGCACCCAGGCGAACGCCACCACCGCAAGCGTGTATGCGCGCGCGAGCAGGGCCGGCGCGCGCGCGAGCAGGCGGCCGAGGCCGGCGCGCTCGACCGCCAGGAACGCGCCGTGCATGGCGCCCCAGGCAATGAAGGTCCAGTTGGCGCCGTGCCACAGCCCGCACAGCAGAAACACGATCGTGAGATTCAGGCAGGTGCGGGCCGCGCCGTGCCGGCTGCCGCCAAGCGGGATGTACAGGTAGTCCCGGAACCAGTTGGACAGTGAGATGTGCCAGCGGCGCCAGAACTCCTGGATCGAGCGTGAGACGTACGGATAATTGAAGTTCTCCAGGAACTCGAACCCGAACATGCGAGCCAAGCCGATCGCCATGTCGGAATAGCCGGAGAAGTCGAAGTAGATTTGTAACGAATAGCAAATCAGGCCAAGCCACGCATCGGATGTGGCGAGCGTGTGTGTCGGCAATGCGAAGACCCGGTCGGCGGTTTCGCCCAGCGGATTGGCGAGCACCATCTTCTTGGCCAACCCGACCACGAACCGCTCCAGCCCGGAGGCGAAATCCTCCACGCGCACGCGGCGATGGTCGAGCGCGCTTGCGATATCGTGGTAGCGCACGATCGGGCCGGCGATCACCTGCGGAAAGAACGAGATGTAGAGCGCGAAATCGATCGGGTTGCGGCGCGCGGGGGCGGTGCGGCGGTAGATGTCCACCACGTACGAGATGTTGTGGAACACGTAGAACGAGATGCCGAGCGGCAGGATGATCGCCTGCCACATCGCCACATGCGATAGCGGCGCGAGTGTGGTGGCAAGAAAGCCCGCGTATTTGAACCAAGCCAGCGCGAAAAGGTCCACCGCGACGGCGGCGCCAACCGCGAGGCGGCGCGGCATCGCCGATCGCGCTCCCTCGATGACGAGTCCCACCGTGTAGTTGACCGCTATCAGAGCCAAAAGCAGCCAGAGGTGGTGCGCCTCCCCGCTGGCATAGAAGAACAGGCTCAATGCCAGCAGCATCAGGTTGCGGCCGGAACGCGGCGCTATCCAGTAGAGCGCGAGCGCGAACGGCAGGAAGACAAAGATGAACTGGATCGAACTGAAAACCAAGGCGGCCGGCTCGCGTCTTGAGGCGCGCGGCATTACCACGATGCCGCGAATTGGCAAAAGCCCCGCCCGCAAGCTGGACAGGCTCACGCAGCGGCGGCTATCGGCGGCGGGATGAAACGCCTGGTGCGTCATCCGGCGGTGCAGGCCCTGCTGGCGCGCCTGCTCGGTGCCTATCTTGCCTTCGCGCTCGCCACCACCCGGTGGCGCCTGGAGGGAGAAGCGAATCTTGCGGGACTGGTTGAAGGACAGCCGCACGTCGTGGCGTTCTGGCATGAGCGCCTGCCGCTGATGCCGATGCTGTGGCTGATGGTGCGGCGGCTGCCGCGCTCGCGACCTCGGCGGGTGCATGTGCTGGTCAGCCGCCATCGTGACGGGCGCTTCATCGGAGCGGTGATCGGGCGCTTCGACATGCAGGTCGTGATCGGTTCCTCCTCGCGGGGCGGCGCGGCCGGGTTGCGCGCGCTGCTCGGCTTGCTGCGTGATGGCGGGCTGGTCGCCATCACGCCGGACGGGCCGCGCGGACCGCGCCGGCACGCCGCGCCCGGCGTCGCCAAGCTTGCCGCCCTGTCCGGTGCGCCGGTGCTGCCGTGCGCGGCGCAGACCTCGCGCCGCTGGGTGCTGCGAAGCTGGGACCGCATGACGATCCCTCGCCCGTTCGGGCGCGGTGTGGTGGTCTGCGGCCCGGCGATCGTCGTCGCGCGGGAGGGCTGGCGCGAGGCGACGACGGTGATCGGCGCGGCGCTGTCCGCCGCGGCGGATGAGGCGGACCGGCTCTGCCCGGCATGACGGGGGGAGCCATCTGGTCCGGAGCGACCACGCTGGCCGCGCCGGCGCTTCGCCTGATGCTGCTGCGGCGTGCCCGCCGGGGCAAGGAGGTACCCTCGCGCCTTGCCGAGCGGCGCGGCGTTGATCCAGGCGCCCGCCCGCCGGGGCGCCTGCTGTGGCTGCACGCCGCCAGCGTCGGCGAGAGTTTGTCGATCCTGCCCGTGCTGGAAGCGCTCGACCGGCGCTGTCCCGAGCTGGCGCTGCTGCTGACCACCGGCACCGTGACCTCGGCCGCCCTGATGCGAGAGAGGCTGGACGCGGCGGGACTGGAGCGGGTCCCGCACCGTTTTGCTCCGCTTGACGTGCCGCGCTGGGTGGCGCGCTTTCTGGACCATTGGCGCCCTGACGCGGCGGCGTTCGTGGAGAGCGAGCTGTGGCCCAACCTGCTGGCGGGCTGCCAGGCGCGCGGCATCCCGACCATGCTGGTCAACGCGCGCCTGTCGCGGCGCAGCTTCAGCCGCTGGCAGTGCGCGCCGGGCCTCGCCCGCCGCGTCCTCGGCTCGCTCGATCTCGTGCATGCGCAGAGCACGGACGATGCCGACCGGCTCGGCGTGCTGGGCGCGCAATGCGTGACGGCTCCAGGCAACCTGAAGTTCGCCGCACCGCCGCTGCCCGCGGACCCGGTGGCCCTCGCCGAAATCCGCGCGATGCTGGCGGGACGCCCCTGCTGGGTGGCCGCGAGCACGCATCCTGGTGAGGACGAGATCGTCCTCGCCGCCCATCGGCTCCTGGCTTCGACGCGGCCGGGCCTGCTGAGCATCATCGTTCCCCGTCATCCCGAACGCGGAGCGGCCGTCGCGGCAACGGCGTCCGGGTTGGCCGTCACCCGCCGGGGGCTCGGGGCGCCGCCGCCGTCCGAGGGGGTGTGGGTCGCCGATACGCTCGGCGAGCTGGGTCTCTGGTACCGGGTGGCCGCCGCTGCGCTGGTCGGCCGCAGCCTGCTGGCGCCCGGCGGCGGGCAGAACCCGCTGGAGTTGGCGCGGCTTGGCTGCCCGGTGGCGGCGGGGCCGCACATGGACAATTTCGCAGACGCGGTGCGCGTGCTCGACGCGGCCGGTGCGCTGAGCCGCGTGCATGATGCGGCGGGACTGGCCGGCTGGGTCGGCATCATGCTGGACGACAAGGCGCGTCGCGAGGCCGCCGGCTCGGCAGGAGAGAGGGCGGCGGCGGGCTACGCGCACCTGCCCGAAGTCACCGCCGCGGCGCTGCTGGACCTGCTTGCGCGCCGGCACGACTGAGGCGATGCGTGCGCCCGTCTTCTGGTCTGGTCCCGCCAATTCATTGCCGGCGCGGTTGCTGCAACCGCTCGGGGCTATCGCCGCGGCGATCACCGCCCGCCGGCTTAGCCGCCCAGGGTTCCGAGCCCCCGTCCCGGTGATCTGCTGTGGAAATGTCACTCTGGGGGGAGCCGGCAAGACGATCGTCGCCCTCGACATCGCGCGGCGCCTCCAAGCTGAGCGCCGGTGCGTGCATCTCTTGCTGCGCGGCTATGGCGGCGCCACGCGCGGGCCGCGGCGCGTGCGCCCCGGCGATGACAGCGCGCTGGTCGGCGATGAGGCGCTGCTGCTGAGCGAGATAGCGCCGACCTGGACCGGAGCTGATCGCGCCGCCTCGGCGCGCGCCGCGATCGCAGCCGGTGCCGAGGTGCTGGTGCTGGATGACGGGCTGCAGAACCCGACGCTGGTCAAGGATTTGTCGCTGCTGGTGATCGACGGCGGATCAGGCTTCGGCAATGGCAGGCTGTTTCCCGCCGGCCCGCTGCGCGAGAAGGTGGCCGCCGGTGCGGCACGCTGCGGAGCGGCGGTGCTGATCGGGCCTGACAGCACCGGCGCGGCCGCAGTGCTGGCGGGTCTGCCGGTGCTGCGCGCGCGCCTGACGCCCGGCCCGGAGATCGCGGCGCTCGCCGGCCGGCGGGTCTTCGCCTTCGCCGGCATCGGCCGGCCGGACAAGTTCTTCACCACCCTGGCCGACGCCGGTGCGGGGCTTGCCGGTGCCGTGGCTTTCCCCGACCATCACCCCTACCGAGCCGCCGAAGTCCAGCGCCTGCTCGATCGCGCCGCCCGGCTTGACGCCGTCCCGGTCACGACGACGAAGGACGCGGTGCGCCTCCCGCCCACGCTGCGCGCACAGGTCGAAGTCGCGCGCATCAGCCTCGCATGGGAGGATCCGGGGGCGCTGGAGAGGGTCTTGGGGGAGGTGATTAGCGGTTCCTCAGCGCGCTGAGCGGAGGATGCGTCGTCAAGACAGGCGAACGATGGCGGACGGGATCGTTGAAGGGCCGGAGCGGAAGGACTTCCCTATGAGCATGGGAGCCCGGGTAGCCGTACTCGAAGCGCTCTTGGCCCAGGTCTCGGCCACGCTGATCGAGATGCGGAAGGAGGCGCATGACTTCCGCACGGAAATGCGCGCCGAGATGCGCGACTTCCGTACCGAAATGCGCGACCTCCGCCGCATCCACGATCGCGATTTCCGAATCACCTTCGGTGCGATCATCACCACGATGCTTGGGCTGGCCGCGTTGATCGCCCACGTCGCGCACTGGATTTGACGGAGACCGCGATCAGCCGGCGGGCGCCGTCTCTCTCCTTTCGTCCCGGTCCGCCTCGAACAGCTCAAGAAGCTCCTGGGTCGCCTGCTGGGTGCTCTGGATCAGCTGCTTCTCGTCATGGGCGATCGCGTGGGTCTCGATCAGCGTCCGCTCATCGTGTTCGCGGAAGAGGTCGATCGCCCGGCGGGCCGCTGCGGGATCGATGTGGAGCTCGCCCAGCACCATCTCGCTCAATTGCAGGCTCGACAGGAACGTCTCCCGGACGATGCCGGTGACCCCGCGATCCATCAGCAGGTGGGCGTGGCGACGGTTGCGCGCGCGGGCCAGGATGACGAGGCGCGGGAAGTGCCGCTTCGCCATCTCGACCACCCTCAAGGTCTCGTCCATGTCGTCCAGCGCGACGACAAGGATTTGGGCAGTATCGGCCGAGGCGGCGCGCATCACCTCCTCGCGCGTCGGGTTTCCGAAATAGACCTTGTTGCCGAACCGGCGCACCACCTCGACCTGCGCCGAGTTCTTCTCCAGGGCCGTGAAAGGAATCCCCTGCATCTGCAAGACTCGGCCGACAATCTGGCCGACGCGGCCGAAGCCGCAGATGATCACCGGAGCCGGTGGGCCTTCGATCGGGTCG
Source organism: uncultured Pseudomonadota bacterium (assembly GCA_963830565.1). Lineage (GTDB taxonomy): Bacteria > Pseudomonadota > Alphaproteobacteria > Acetobacterales > Acetobacteraceae > DATFDN01. The sequence goes on along the minus strand of CAWHMO010000018.1, from coordinate 30,593 downwards.
TAGACAGGCTCCCTCGGTGCGTCCAGCCGGGGGATGACCAAGCGTTCCGATAGCGCGAACAGGACCGGCGCGACGACCATCGAGACGGCGATCACCAGCGTGGCCAGATCAGCCCGGTCCTGGTCCAGCGCTCCGCTGGTGACGGCGGCGGCAAACAGGACGAAGCTGAACTCGCTCCCCTCGGGCAGCGCCAGGCTGAAGCGCAGCGCACTCTTCGCGGAACCGCGCTTCACCAGCCCGACCACGAACGTGACAGCCACCTTGACCAGGACCATGACGGCCACAAGGCTGGCGACGAGTCCGGGGTGGAGGGCCGCCAGCCCGAGATTGGCTGACATGCCGACCGAGATGAAGAAGAAGCCCAGGAGCAGGCCCTCGAACGGCTCGATATCCGCTTGGATTTCATGCCGGTACTCGGAGTCCGACAGCATGACACCAGCCATGAACGCGCCGAGCGACATGGACAGACCCGCCCAATCGGCCAGGGCCGCGGTGCCCACCACCAGCAGAAGCGCGGTCGCGGTGAACACCTCCGGGGTCTTGGCGCCGCCGACCGCGCGGAACACGGGCCGTACCAGGAAGCTGCCGCCGACCAGGATGACGGCAATGACCGCGACCCCGCGGGCCACATCCGGCCAGCTCGTGTGAACGCCCGCGCCGGAGAGCAGCGGCACCAGCGCCACCAGCGGGATGAACGCCATGTCCTGAAACAGCAGGACCGCGAAACTGTCCCGCCCCGCCGTCGACGAAAGCAGGTTCCGCTCGCCGAGCATCGGCAGCACGATGGCTGTCGAGGAGAGGGCGAGACCGGCACCGAGCACGAATGCGCCGGGCCACGGCGTTCCGGCCAGATGCGCGAGCGCGGCAAGGAGCAGCGTGCTCGGCACCATCTGCCCAAGACCGAGGCCGAACACTGCATTGCGCAGAATCCAAAGCCGGTGCGGCCGGAGTTCGAGGCCGATCAGGAACAGCAGCATCACCACGCCGAGTTCCGACACTGCCGCGATCTGCTGGACGCCGGTGACGAGGCGCAGGCCGGAGGGGCCGATCACCGTGCCCGCGACCAAGTAGCCAAGGATGCTGCCGAACCCTAGCCGGCGCGAGATCGGAACGGCGATCGCCGTCGCGCCCAGCAGTGCGACCAGCGCCTCGAGCATCGCGTGTCTCCCTTGACCGTGCGTGCCAAGCTGCCCGGTGCGCCTCAGAGCGGCAGCCGGCCCTGCCGATCCGCCGCCCTGCCTCCCTCGGCCTGCGCGCCCACCTCGCCATCGCAGAACCGAAGGCGCAGCCGCTGGCCTGGCCGCACCTGCCCGGACTCGGTCAGGGCGTGGCCGTTGGCGTCCGAAACCACGACGTAGCCGCGCTTCAGCACGGCCAGGGGCGAGACCGATTCGAGGCGCCCGCCAGCCCCCTCGACGCGCGCGCGCCACGCGCGCAAGGCGGCGCGCAGAGGGGCTTCCGACAGCCGCCCTAGTACGCGCGCGGCCCGGCCGTGGACGCCGCCGACGGCGTGGCGCAGGCCGGCGTCGAGCTTCTGGCCGCATAACGCAAATCCACCGCGCCGGCGCTCGACCAGGTTCGGCAGCGCCAGGGCGAGCCGCGCCTTGGCACCCGTCAGATGCTGGCGTGCTTGGCGCAGAAGCGCCGTCGGGTTCGGCAGCCGGCGCTCGACCCGCTCCATCGCCGCGCGGCGCGCCGTGAGCAGGTTGGGCAGCGCGATCGACAATCGCTCCGTGCGGTCGTCGAGACGCTGCCGCGCCTGTCCGAGCAAGGCTGGAAGATCAGGGAGGCCGCGCTCGGCCCGTCCCAGCCTGAGCCGCCGCTCCCCGGCCAGACGGTTGAGGCCGCCGAGCAGCCGCGCTTCGGTATGGACAAGGCCCGCGAGCAACTCCGCGCGGACCGGAACCGCCAACTCGGCCGCGGCGGTGGGGGTTGGCGCGCGCCGGTCGGCGACGAAGTCGATCAGGGTTGTGTCGGTCTCATGCCCGACCGCCGAGATCAGCGGAATGCGGCAGAGCGCGGCGGCGCGGATCACGGCCTCGTCGTTGAAGGCCATCAGATCCTCAAGACTGCCGCCGCCGCGCGCCACGATCAGCACATCGGGGCGCGGCACAAGCTCGCCCGGCGCCAGCGCGTCGAACCCGGCGATCGCCCGCGCTATGCGCGCGGCCGCGCCTTCGCCCTGGACCGGCACCGGCCAGAGCAGGAGAGTTCGAGGGAACCGGCGGGCGATGGTGGTGCGGATGTCCTGGATCACCGCGCCGCGTTCCGACGTCACCACGCCGATGATCCGCGGCAGCATGGGAAGCGGCTGTTTGCGTGACTGCTCGAACAATCCCTCCGCCGCCAGTCGCTGGCGCAGCGCCTCGATACGCGCCAGCATGGCGCCCGCGCCCGCATATTCCAGCCGCTCGATGACGAGTTGGTAAGAGGACCGTTCGGCATAGGCGGTCAGCCGCCCGGTCGCGATCACCTCGACCCCGTTTTCGGGCATCAGGCCGAGCCGGGGCAGGGTCGATTTCCAGACGACGCCCGCAAGCTTCGCGCCTTCATCCTTGAGCGAGAGATAGATGTGGCCGGACGGGTAGCGCTTCAGCTCCGTTATTTCGCCGCGCACGCGCACCCGGCCGAAATTGCCCTCCAGCGCGCGGCGCACGGCCCCGGAGATCTCCGAAACGGTGTATTCCGGGACGTTGGTGGCGGGCGGGCGGGCGCTTGACGGGCGAAGATCGTCCATCCGCGCACCCTATGCTACGGCGAACACCGGTTGAAGCGGGGGATGCCATGCGCGTTCTGGTCGTTGGTTCGGGAGGGCGGGAGCACGCCTTGTGCTGGGCGCTCGCGGCAAGCCCGCTGCTCACCCAACTCTGGTGCGCACCCGGCAATCCCGGCATCGCCGAACTCGCGACCTGCGTGCCGCTTGGTGCGACCGAGATCGCGGCGCTGGTCGACTTCGTGCGCGACAACGCGGTTGACTTGGTGGTGCCGGGACCGGAGGCGCCGTTGGTCGCCGGGCTCGCCGATGCGCTGGACGCGGCGGGGATCGCCTGCTGCGGCCCGACCGCCGCCGCTGCGCGGCTGGAGGGAAGCAAGAGCTTCGCCAAGGAGCTGTGCGACGCTACCGGCATTCCGACGGCGCGTTGGGAGCGGTTCGACGACGCCGAGGCGGCGCGGGAATTCATCCGCCGCCGAGGCGCGCCGATCGTCGTCAAGGCCGATGGGCTTGCCGGCGGCAAGGGCGTCGTCGTCGCCGAGACCGAGGAACAGGCGCTTGCCGCGGTCGATGCGATGATGGTCGCGCGCGGCCTGGGCGAGGCGGGGGCGAGCATCCTGATCGAGGAATGCCTGACCGGCGACGAGCTGTCGTTCTTCGCGCTCTGCGACGGCGCGCACGCAATCCCGTTCGGCTCCGCCGAGGACCACAAACGTGTCGGCGACGGCGACACCGGACCGAATACCGGCGGCATGGGCGCCGTCTCGCCCTGGCCCGGCATGACGCCCGAACTTGAGGACGCGATCATGTCCGGCATCATCCGTCCGACGCTGGTCGAGATGGTGCGGCGGGGGACGCCGTTCCGCGGCATCCTGTTCGCCGGCCTGATGCACACCGCGGACGGCATGAAGCTGATCGAGTTCAACGCGCGCTTCGGCGACCCAGAGTGCCAGGCGCTGCTGCCGCGCCTGCGCTCCGACATCCTGCCGGCACTGCTTGCCGCCTGCGACGGGGAGCTGGCGCATTTCGATCTGCGCTGGGATGAAACCGTCTCGGTCGCGGTGGTGCTCGCCGCGCGCGGGTATCCCGCCGACCCCGAGATCGGGACCGAAATCAAGGGCCTGGAGCACGCCGCCGCCATGCCGGGCACGAGACTATTTCAGTCCGGCACGAAACTGGATGCGGCGGGCCGACTGCTCTCGGCTGGCGGGCGGGTGCTGACCGTGTGCGGGATGGGGCCCGACATCGCAACGGCACGCGGCGCGGCATATGCGGGAGCGGTTGCGATCGAGTGGCCGGAAGGATTCTGCCGGAAGGACATCGGGTGGAGCTTCAGGTCGCGCCATCATCATCGTCCCCAGACCAGCGACCCCGGATGCCGGTTCAGGTAGCTAGCGAGCTCCCGGAGCGAGCGCAGAGCCTCGGTTGTCTCCGACATCAGTTGCTCCAGGCTTCGATGCGTCTCGGAATCGGCGCCGTAACCGGCCTGCATGGACGTGAGCAGCCGGTCGGCCCGTTGCAGCGTCGCCTGCAACTGCCGTGACAGTTCCGGGAGCTGTTCGGCGACCGGCCTCAGGCTCTTATCCGCCGTCGTCGCCAGCTCGCGCAGGGAGGCGAGCAGATCGTTGGCGTTAATGCCAAGCTGGTCGAGCGGGATGCTGTTCATCTTGCTTGCGATGTCACCGAGCGAATTGGTGAGGTCCGGCAATCCGCCGCCCTCGCTCGGCCACATGATCCGATCACCCTCGGTCTCCACGACGGCTTTCGATGGGTTCGCCAACATGTCGAGCCCGAGCACGTCCTGCCCGGTCAGCAGGCTCGCGGTGTTGAGGCGCGCCCGCGTCCCAAGCTCCACCAGATCTCGCGTGACTTGCAGCGGCGGCTTGCGCAAAATCTCGCCGCGGCTGAACACGCGCTCGGGCTGGACATCGAAGGTCACGCGCACTCGCGGCTGGCTGGTCCGCGGATCGAGCTGAAGCTGCATGCCGGTCACGGTTCCGACCCTGATGCCAAGGAACTGCACCGCCGCCCCTGGCTGGAGGCCGACGACCGATCGTTGGAAGTAGGTCACATAGCGGACGTTGTCGTGATACCCGGCGTTCTGCGCGTCGCCTTCGCTATTGTACAGCTCGAAGACGCTGTCCTGCGTCGCCGGAGGCGATTTGGCGGCGTCCTCGAAATTGGCGAACTCGATGCCGCCGGTCAGCAGGGCCTGCATGCTTTCGACCGCTACATGGACGCCCTGCGGCCCGAAACTCATGGAAAGGCCGGACGCATTCCAGAAATGCGTTTCGGCGCGTACATACTGGTCGTATGGCGCCCTGACGAAGACATGCAGGATGACCGGCCTGCCCATCCCGGGCTCCTGGAAATCCAGCATCTGGCCGACCGCGAGATCGCGGTAGAACACGGGCGCTCCGGTCCCCAGCCAGCCAAGGCGAGGCGCACGCAGCGTGAAGGTCTGGCCGGGCTCGTCCGAGCGTACGCCGGGCGGCTGGTCGAGTCCGTGGAATGTCCGCGTCGGCTTGCCGCCCGGCGCGCCGGGGTCCATCCCGATGTAGCTGCCGGAGATCAGGGTTTGCAGCCCCGAGAGACTTGTCAGGGAGAAACGCGGCCGCACGACCCAGAAGCGCGCGTGATCGGTCAGCAACGGAGCTGCCTCGCTGCTCATGCGCACCGAGGCAGTCACCTGGCTGAAGTCGTTGCTCAGCTTCACGCTCTCGACCGCGCCGAGCGCCACCGCCTTGTGCTCCACCCTGGTCTGCCCGGCGTTCAGGCCCGCCCCATCCTGGAACGTGATGGCGATGAGCGGCCCCTGCGCGGCGAGCGTCTTCAGGCCGAGATAGACCGCGAGGCAAGCGGCGACGATGGGAACGAGCCAGATGAGCGAGAAGCGGCTCGGCTTCTTGACGGTGGCTTCCGGGAGTTCGTGCGGCGGCTCGCTCATGCGCCGGGGTGTCCGATGCCGGAGGCCCCGATCGGAGCGGGACCATGCTCCTCCAAGGCGGCGAGGACGGCGGATCGGCGCCGCGCGGCTTCATCCCACATCAGGCGCGGATCGAAGCTGAACGCGGCGAGCATGGTCAGGATGACGACGGCAGCGAAGGCGACCGCGCCTCCGTTCGGCCGGACGGTGGCGATGAAGCCCAGTTGGACCAGTGCTGTCAGGATCGACACCATGAAGATGTCGATCATCGACCAGCGGCCGATCACCTCGACGAAGCGATAGACGCGCGTGCGGCCCCGGAGCCGACCGATCGAGCCGCGATGCACGCTGAGCAGCATGACGGCCAGCGCGGTGATCTTGAACATCGGGATGGTGATGCTGGCGATGAACACCACGATCGCGATCGGCCACCAGCCGATCGCCGCCAGCTCGATCATGCCGCCGAAGATGGTGCTTGGCGCTCCGCGGCCCAGTTCGGTGACGGTCATTACCGGATAGGCGTAGGCGAAAACGCAGCAGATCGCGGCGGCGATCAGCAGCGCCCATGCACGGCCGAGGCTGGCGGGCTTGCGCAGCCAGAGTCTCGCACCGCAGCGCCGGCATCTGCCCGCGTCGTCCCGGGCCGGATGCCCGAGCCGGCCGCAGCGCCGGCAGCCGATGACCGGTCCCGCGCCCTCCGGCCCGGCCGGCCCGGCGGCGGCGCCGCGCGCCTCGATCGCCTCCCATACCGCCTGGGGATCGAGCGATGCATCGGCGGCGACCGTCGCCACCATCAACCCCCCGAGCCCCCAGACCGCGGCCCCGATCCCGATGGTGGCAAGTCCCACCAGGCGCGTGTAGGCGACGAAGAACCCGACCAGGAACACCTCGGTCATGGCCCAGGGGCCAATGAGGTCATACCACCGGAAAAGGACGCACAGCGCGCGCGGTGGGCGCGGCAGGCGCAATCCTCCCAAAACAACTGCGAGCAGCAGCAGCTTGACCGGCGGCAGGACGATGACGAACAGCAGGAAAATCGCCGCCAACTCCCAGAAGCCGTTCGTGTTGAGCTCCGACGGAAACGACAGCAGCGTGGTAGCGTGCCCCCGGCCGTAGATCCTGATCGACAGGAACGAGAGCGTGATGACGACACCGTACAGCGCCAGGCCGGCCAGGGCGCAGGCGAGCGGCCGGGTTAGCGGCTCGCGCCGGGTCCGGCGGAGCACCTGCTTGCAGCGACCGCAGCGCGCCGTGGCGCGGGCTGGGAGCGGGGAACGACCTGCAACCGCCCGCAGGAAGGACAATCATGAAGCTGGCGCTCGGTCACGGAAGCGTCTAGCCGGATCGGCCGTGTGGCCATGGCTCTCCTCCGCCAAGCCTCGGAGAACGTCGTTCGATCCGGGAGGTTCCGAGTTCGCGGCGCGGGACTGGAGCCTCCGCTCTCCGAAAAACCCCCGCAGCAACGCTCCCGCCTCGCTTTCCCGCACGCCGCCGACGACCTCCGGCCGGTGATGGCAGGAGGCCGCGTCGAACACCCGAGCGCCGTGCTCCACGCCGCCGCCCTTGGGATCGTAAGCGCCAAACACGAGGCGCCGCACCCGGAACAGGCTGGCGGCGTGCGCGCACATCGGGCATGGCTCCAAGGTCACGAACAGGGTGCAATCAGACAGGCGCGGCGTGCAGCGGGCGCGGGCAGCCTGGCGCAGCGCGAGCAGCTCGGCATGGGCAGCGGCGTCATGGCGGGCCTCCATCTCGTTTCCCGCGCGGCCCAGCACGTCTCCATCCGGGCCGAGGACGACGGCGCCGACCGGCACTTCACCCCGCGCGGCGGCGGCGGTGGCCTCGGCGAGCGCGATCTCCATTGGCGAGGGGCGGCCAGCTTCAGGCAGTGCCATAGTCCGTGACCTCGCCCCGCCAGACCATGACGAGCTGCCCCTCCACGATCCAGCTCACCTCGGCGCGCGTCGGGATGCGCCAGCCTGCCATCTCGCGATAATCGAAGAAGCGGCCGCGCCACGGCGTGGGAATTGGGCGCCCGCCGACCATGCGAGGGCGATCGTCAGCCTCGATGCCGGCGATGTCGCCATCCTTGAACACGAGCCGGACCCGCGCTGGGCCGCCGGCGCTGTCGGCGGACACCTCCATCCGGGCCGCGTCGACCTCCCGCCAGCGCAGCCCCGCGTTGCGCAGCATGGCCTGCGGAGCCCAGGCCAATTCAGCCAGGTAGCGCATCAGCTCGCCCTTGCTGAGCTGCGGCCCGACGGCCCGCGCGACTGGCACGGACCCGAACAGCCGCGCTTCCAGCACCCCGTCCCCGTCCACGTAGGCGTCGAGAATGCGCACCGGCAGGAACGGTGCCAGCGTCATCTCGGCGGCCCAGACGAATCCGGGTTCATGCACCTTGATCGTCTGTTCGGCGTTCACCGGGCGCCACGAATCATCGAGACCGGACCGCATCTCGGCGCGCTGGCGCAGGCGGACGAGATTGGGAGCCGGGCGGGAGGCGGTTCGCTGGACGAAGGAGCGCACCAACTCCGGAGCGGGGAGGTCGGCTTTTCCGGGCATAGCGGGACGTTCGAGCCGGGTGATGAGGGCCTGCGTGCGCCTGCGGAAAGCGGCGGAGGCCGTTACGTGGACGAGCGCCATGCCGGCGGCGGCGAGCGATGCGGTGGCGACAAGCCGGCCGGTCGTCGGAGATGCCTTCTGCATGACAGGAATTTTGCCCGGTCACGCCGGCCGGGTCTAGCAAGCCGCGATGAGCAGCCACACGCGCCGCCCCGTGGTCGGCGTCACCCTCGATGCCGAGCCGCCGGGCGGCTACTCGAAATATCCGTGGTATGCGCTGCGGGCGAACTACGCCGAAGCGGTGATCGCCGCCGGCGGCTTGCCTGTGGCGCTGCCGCATGACGCCGGATTGGCGGCTGACTGGCTCGCAGGGATCGACGCGCTGATCGTGACTGGGGGCGCCTTCGACGTCGATCCCGCCCTGTACGGCGAGGCCGGGCGCCATGCGACCGTCACGCTCAAGGAGGGCCGGACGGCGGCCGAGCTGGCGCTGACGCAAGGCGCCCTCGATCGCGAGATGCCGGTGCTGGGGATCTGCGGCGGTCAGCAGCTCCTGGCCGTGGCGCTGGGCGGCACGTTGATCCAGCATATACCCGACACGATCACCGAGGCGCTGGAGCACGAGCAAGCCAATCCGCGCCACGAGCCGGGTCATTCCGTCGCCATCCGGCCAGGCACCCTCCTGCACCGGATCGTCGGGGCGGCGGAGATGCGGGTGAATTCCGCGCACCACCAGGCGGTGCGCGATGCCGGGCCACGCGCGACGGTGAACGCGGTCGCGCCCGATGGTGTCGTGGAGGGTATCGAAGGCACGGGGATGCGCTTCTGCCTGGGCGTGCAATGGCACCCGGAGTTTTTCATCGACCCTGGCGACCGCCGTATCTTCGAGGCCCTGACCGCCGCCTGTCGCGGATGACGGACCTCCTCGAGCGTGCAGGGCAATCGCATTTGCCCGACCATGCCTTCACGGCACCGCCAACTTGGCGGAAGGGCTGGCTTGCCTGGGCAGATCGGGGTGGTCCGCTTCCCGCTCGGCCCGCGCATGGTCGAGGAGACGCTGGCAGCACAGGGCGTCGTAGTCAGCCACGAGACCGTGCGGCGATGGGCGCGCAAGTTCGGCCAGGAATTCCGCCAGCCAGATCCGTCGCAGACCGCCTTGCGCTGGTGAGAAGTGGCACCCCGATGAGATCGTGCTCAAGATCGCCGGCGTGACGAACTGGCTGTGGCGGGCCGTCAATCAAGGGGGCTTGCGATCGACCCGGCGGGGTATGATGCGGGCAAGAAGATCAAGGGCAAGAAGCGGCACCTCCTTGTCGACACGCAAGGTCTGCTGATGCAGGCGATCATTCATGCGGCCGACATCCAGGACCGTGACGGCGGCGTGCTGCTGATGGGCAGCCTGTTCGGACTGTATCCGTTTCTGCTGAAGCTGTATGCCGACAGCGGCTATCAGGGCACGAAATTCCAGGACGGATTGAAGGCGGCCTGTCGTCAGATCAACCTGGAGATCGTGAAGCGTTCCGAACTCCACACATTCGTCGTGCTCCCTCCGGCGGCTTTCCAGCGGCTGCGCCGCCGGAACCTTGGCCGCCTCCGCCCAAGCGTTGGATCGTCGAGAGAACCATCGGCTGGCTTAATCGCTGCCGTCGCCTGTCCAAGGACTGGGAATGCCTGAACCGAAACGGCCTCGCTTTCCTGCGCTGGGCCTCCGTCCGCCTAATGATCAGAAAGCTCTGCCAGAGCACGCTATGATCCCGGATGGACTCTACGAGATACAAGGGGGCTCGAAGCGGCGGTCGCCCAGGCCAGGGCGGCGCACCCCGACAGGCCGGTCGAGGTCTGGGCGGAGGACGAGCACCACCTCGGCCTGAAGCCGGTGCGCCGCCGCGTGTGGGCGCCCATCGGCGAGCGGCCCATCGCCCTCGGCTATCACCGCTACCGGTGGCTGCACGTCACGGCCTTCGTGCAGCCGACCAGCGGCGAGGTCGTCTGGTTCCTGTCCACCGGCCTGAGCAAGCGCCTCTTCGAGGCGCTACTCGCCGCCTTCGCGCGGCAGGTTGGGGCGGGGCGCGAGCGCCACATCGTGCTCGTGCTCGACAATGCCGGATGGCACGGCCCCAAGGGCCTGGCCGTGCCCGACGGGATCACGCTCGTGTTCCTGCCGCCGTACTCGCCCGAGCTCCAGCCCGCCGAGCGCCTATGGCCCTTGGTCGATGAGCCGGTCGCCAACCGGCACTTCGCCACCTTGGGCGACCTCGACGCCGTCGTCGCCGAGCGCTGCCGTCGGCTCGACGCCACCATGATCAAGCCGCACACCAATTTCCACTGGTGGCCGAAATCGGTTCAACCGAGCTGATCAGCCGGAGTTCGTATGACACGCCCGCGACGCCCTATCAACGCCTGCTGGCCGACCCACGCACCCCGGACACGGTCCGACAAGAGTTCGAGGCTATGTATACGGGGGCTGTTGAAAAACGCTCATTCGATCTCGGCTGAGCGTGGGAGGCTGGCCCTGGCGAATGCGGAGGCACGCCGGATACGTGGCGAACTCGTTGGCCTTGGAGGGTAGGTTCGAGCTGTCTGTCAGGCCGCAGCGGTGGCGAGCGGAGCGTTCCGTGCCGTCGCGAGGCGTTTGAGGTTGATCGCCGTCGCCGTCAGGAACGCCTGGATTTTCATGTTCTGCAGCCCGCGTCGGACGGCCCTCGCGAGCCCGTGCCAGGTCTTCGCCTCGCCGTGAAACCCCTCTGAACGCCAGCGGTGGCGTCGATAGATGCGGGAATCTTCTTCCGACCAGCGCTCCTTGCGACGGCGGGCACGCAGCAGAGCCGGATAATCATCGCCGACCACCACCGCTTTGTTGGCCCGGCCAGGGGAAAGACAGTCGCTCCGGAGCGGGCAGCGTTTGCAATCAGCTGCGCGCGAATAGAAGAACCGGCCGTGCTTGACGGGCCGTTGCGGACGAAGAATGCGCCCGTGCGGGCACCGCAGGACGTCGTGCCGAGCGTCGTACCGGAACCGGCGCAACGGCACCTTGCTGCGGATCGGTTCCTTCTTGGCCGGGATCACCGGGTCGATGCCGCGCCGCTCCAGCCCGCCATAGACTTTGGCATAGGCGTAGCCTTGGTCGGCCGTGGCGGTGCGGACCGCGGTTCCCGTCGCCGCGGCGACGGCATCGAGCTGCGGCAAAATATGGTCACCCTCGTTCACCTCACCGGTCGTGACCTGCACGTCCAGCACCACGCCGCAAACATCGTCCACGGCAGTGTGCTGCTTGTAGGCAGGCTCGAGCCGGCGGTTCCGTGCGTTGGTGGCCATGGTCGCGTCGGGATCGGTCAGGCAGATCTTCTTGTGCCGGCCGGTTTGCTTGCCGTCGCGCTCGGCCCGGCGTTTGGCAGTCGCCGTCGCGGCCGTGGTGGAGTCGTCATCATCATTTTCCGCCAGCACTACGTCGGCATGGCGCACCGCCAAGCTCTCCCAGGACACGTCGGCACGGATCAGCGTCGCATCGATATGCACCACATCGCCGCGCGCGATGCCCGCGACGACACAGGACTGCACAGTGCGGGCAAATATCTTGCGGAACCGCTCGGCCCCCCAACGCTGACGGATGCGCGTCAGACTGGAATGGTCCGGCAGCACCTCGTGCAGCCCGTAACCTGCAAACCACCGGATGGCGAGATTGACCTGGGCCTCGCGCATCAGCCTACGGTCGTGCACGATTCCAAGCAGGAAACCGGAGAGCATCAGCCGCAGCGCCACCTCGGGGTCGATCCCGGGCCGGCCAGCGCCCTCCGGAGCATAACAGTCCTGAACCTCCGCTCGCAGCCAGCCGAGATCGAGCACGCGATCAATCCGAGCGAGCACGTGCTCGTCAGGCACCAAGTCTCGCAGCGATCCCGCCATGATCAGCTCAAGTTGGCCTCGAGGTTTGCTGCCCAGCATCGAATCGAGATCCGCTCCGTTAGAGGCGAAATCGAATCAAAAGCAGCCCGCTTTTTCAACAGCCCCATACGACATTGGATCCGGTGCGGCTCCCTGAGCGACATCCGCCAGGCCCAAGCGCGGCTCGTGGAGATCGCTGACCGAGTGTCCATGGACGCGGTGCCCGAAGCGAGTGCTCCGACGCTGGAGCAGTTCCTCGCCAGCCTGCGCACCGCTTGGCAGCAGGGCGAGGTGCGCCCGACGTCGCGGACTCCGGAGAAAGCGCAGCGCGGCCGGCGTCGGCCCGACCCATTCGCGGCGGTCACGGCCGAGGTGCGCGCGTGGTTCGACGCCGAGCCATGGCGGACCAGCCGCGAGCTGTTCGAGCGATTGCAGGCGGCGCGCCCCGGAGCTTTCCAGACGGCCAGCTGCGGACGCTGCAGCGGCGGATTAAGGAGTGGCGCCGAGAGCTGTCCCACTCAATGATGTTCGGCGCACTCGACAAAGGCGGGAGCGTTTCAGATGCGGCATCGGGAGCGCGTCAGTGAGGCAACGGGAGCAATCGGTGAGGCAAAACCGCGCTCGATTGGGAACATCATCGGGTGAGGCAACACGAGAACCATCCTGATTGTCGCCGCGCAGGCGGACGCGCTTCTGAGCGATCCCAAGGTCCGGGAGACGTATCTAAGCGACGCGCAGCCTCGCCGTGCCCGCGGCTTGGCAACGGCCGAAACGGCGCAGTATCGTCCGCGCATGACATCACCGCGCGACCTCGTCCATTTCGTCGGCAGCGTGCCGTTGCGCGACAGCGAGGAGGTCTTCCGGCGATTGAGCCGGGAGGTCGGAGAATTCGTGAAGCGCCTTCCGGACGGCGAGACGGCCGAGCGGTCCCGGTGGATCTGGTTTCAGCGCGAGATGCTGGAAGCGCATCCCGCTATGGAGGTGGACCCGACGGCCCCGCCGCTCCGGCTGACGCAATGGGACGGCAAGCTGCTGCGCGAAACGAAGCTGCTGCGGCTGAAGCCCGAGATCGACCAGGGCACGGTGGCGTTCGACACCGGCTACGATCGCGCGGCGCTCCATTCCCACGACGTGTTCAAGGATTTGCGCGCGCAGGGCGCGCTTCCCGCCGGAGTGCGCTTTCAGGTGTCGCTGCCCACCCCGATGTCGCCGGCTTACATGTATGTGAGCCCGGCGGGCCGTCCGGCCTTCCTCGCCGCCTACGAGCGGTCCTTGCTCGCCGCGCTGCGCCGCATCGTGACGGCGATACCGGCCGGGGATCTCGCCGTCCAATTCGATGTCTGCCAGGAGATCCTGGTTTTCGAGAACTATTTCCCCGGCCGTCGGCCCGACTACAAGGAGGTGATGTTCGCAACCCTCGGCCGCCTGGGTGACGCGGTGCCGGAGGCTGCCGAACTTGGCTTTCACCTCTGCTATGGCTCGCCGGCCGACGAGCATCTGGTGCAGCCGCGCGATGCCGGCATCCTGGTGGAAGTGATGAACGGGATCGGCGCCGCCGTGCGCCGGCGCATCGACTACCTGCACATCCCCGTGCCGAAGGACCGGACGGATGACGCCTATTTCGCCCCGCTGCGCGACTGGAAGCGGCGAGACGGGACGCATCTCTATATCGGCCTGATTCATCACGACGACGAGGCCGGCGACCAGCGCCGCATCGAAGCGGCGAGGCGGGCCGTGCCGTGGTTCGGCATCGCCAGCGAGTGCGGCTGGGGACGGAGCGACCCGACCCGCTTGCCCGGCCTGCTGCGCAGCCATCGTCACGCGGCCGAGAAATTGCAGGCGCGCTGACAGGCAAGGGAGGGCAACCGGATGAGGCGTTTTGCCGCAAGCCTATCAGCCGCGGCCCTCCTTGCGATGCTCGCGTCGGGCGCGCCGTGGGCGCAAAATTCGGAGAAGCCCCTCAAGATCGGCGTGCTGACCGACTTGTCCGGCCCGGCCTTCGATGCGACGGGCGAAGGCTCGGTGATCGCCGCGCAGATGGCCGTTGATGATTACGGCGGCACGGTCCTGGGGCGGCCGATCCAGGTCATCTCCGGCAATGAGCAGATGAAGCCCGATGTCGGCGCCTCGATCGCGCGGGAATGGTATGATCGGGAAGGCGTCTCCCTCATAGAGGATGTGCCGGTGTCCTCGGTCGGCCTCGCCGTCCAGCAGGTGGCCCGCGAGCAACGCAAGCTCTTCATCACCCAATCGACCGTCACCTCCGATTTCACCGGCAAGTTCTGCTCGCCCTACACCATGCAATGGTCCTTCAACGCTTATGCCCTGGCCGCGGGCACGGCGCGGACAGTGACCCGGCGGGGCGGCCTGAGCTGGTTCTTTCTCACCGCGGACTACGCCTTCGGCTATTCGCTGGAGCACGACGCGACCGAGTTCATCAAGAAGAACGGCGGGTCAGTCGTCGGGTCCGTGCGCTACCCCCTCGCGGCGCGCGATCTCGCCGCCTTCCTGCTGCAAGCCCAGCAATCGCACGCGAAGATCCTCGGGATCGCCGGCGGTCCGCCGGACAATGTCAACTTCATCAAGCTTGGCAGCGAGTTCGGCGTCTACCGGCGCGGCCAGCAATTCGCCGGGCTGCTCATGCTGATCACCGACATCCACGCCCTCGGCCTCCAGGCCGCGCAAGGCTTGCTGCTCACGACCGGCTTCTACTGGGACAGGGACGATCGGACGCGGGCCTGGTCGAAGCGCTTCTTCGAGAAGCGCCACGCCATGCCGACGACCTGGCAGGCCGGCGTCTATTCCTCCGTCCTTCATTATCTCAAGGCGGTGGCGGTGGTGGGCAGCGACGATCCGCTCAAGGTCGCCGCCAAGATGCGCGAGATGCCGATCGACGATTTCTTCGCCCAGCACGGCCACCTGCGCCCGGACGGGCTGATGATGCACGACCTCTATCTCGCGCAGGTGAAGAGCCCCGAGGAATCGAAATACTCCTGGGACTACTACAAGATCCTCGACACCATCCCCGGCGACGAGGCGTTTCCGCCCCCCGATCCGTCGGTCTGCCCGCTGGACAGGTCCTGACGCCGGGCGCTCCCTAGCTAACCCGGTGTGCGGGTTTTGGCGAAACGTGTGATCTGCGCCAGCGCGGTGGGCGGTGTGGTGCTACGTCTTCGGGTGGTTCGCGCCAGACCGTCATAAGCGTCGAAGACGGTGCCGATGATGTCGAAGGTCAGTGCCTTGAGCTGCATGGAGCCTTCCCTATGGAATGACCGTCACGGCGATCTCGTGCAACTCGCGCGGCGGCGGCCGGCCGAAGCGGAGCAGCTCCAGCCGGATCGTGCTGCGCCCGGGCGCGAGGGCGGAGACGAACAGCGCTTGCTGCAGGCTTCCGCCGGGCGGCGCGTTGGGCGGGCGCCGATGCTCCGGGCCGGTGCTGGCCTTGATCGACCGCGCGTCACCGGTGAGGGCCAGCTGCCAGACGTAGCCGACCGAGCCGGCGCTGGTGAGCGGGATGGTTTTCCGCTCACCGACGTGCAGCGTCAGCTCAGTGGGTGCTGCCAATGGTGACACCCGCGTGCCAGCCGCCATTGTCGCGCCAGAAATGCTGGATAGTCCCATCGTAGCACAGAACGACAATCTCCAGATCGAAGCCGAAACTGCCCTCGACCAGCGCCAGGACCCGGAAGACGCCGGAGCTGAAGGTCGCGGACTTCGACCACACGAAGTTGGTATTGGAGTTGTCCCGCCACCAGTGTTCCACCTGGCCCTGAGCATTGGCGACGACGAGTTCGAAGTTGCCATTTCCGGCCTCATCCGCCATCCCGTACTGGCCCTGGATCATCACCGGCGGGGACTTGATGTTCGACCCGAACACCTGATCGGACTTCCAGGCCGAGCCGTCGCGCCACCAGTGCTGCATCGTTCCGTTGTTCAGCACCGCGACCAGTTCCAGCGCGCCCCAGGTGCTCTGGATCAGGTTCGGGCCGGCGGTGGCAATGTTGCTTCCGAAGCTCACGCTGGGCTGCCACTCGTTCCCGCCTCGCCACCAGTGCTGCAGTTGCCCGCCGCCGATCCCCACAACGACTTCGAAGTTGCCGGGCCCCCAGCTGCTCTCGATGAAGCCGACCGCGCCGCTCGCATTCGTCGGACCGAAGATCGGGCCGTCATCCCACTTCTGTGCGGCCTGGTCGAAGTAGCGGTGGTGCAGCCGGCCGCCTGTGGTGCGGTACACCATCTCGAAGTTGCGGTTATAAGTCGTGGCGGTGAAGGTCGGCGGGTCGGCAACATCGTTGCCGATCGTCTCCGCCTTCGCCCAGGGCAGGGCGCCGCTGGAGTTGTCGCGCCACCAGTGTGTCCAGGAATTGCCGGCACTCGGCGCAATCAGCTCGAAGTTGCGGTGCAGCGCGCCGTCGCCGGTGATCCAGGCAAACGGAATGCCGGCCAGGCGTGCCCGCTCCAGCATGGCCGGCGCGAGCTTCGGCTTGGTGGCGAATGCAACCTCCTCCGGGATGCGCGCCTCCCGTCGGCGCCCGCCATCGCTTGCCCAGTCCTGCGGCAGATAGAGCGCACGATCGATCAGCGCGCGGCCGTGGCGGCTGGCATAGCCCAGAAAGACGCCGATCTGGCAGTTCTCGATCCGCCCCGCCGTGCCGCTGTATTGCCGCTGCACGCCCGCGCTCTTGGTGCCCTTCTTGAGAAAGCCGGTCTCGTCCAGCACCAGCACCGCACCGGAACCGCCCAACTGCTCCGCCACGTAGGCTTGCAGGTCATCCCCGATCGCGTCGGCATTCCACTGCATCCGGCGCAACAAGTCCTGTACCCCGTCTGGGGTCGCATCGCCCGCCGCCTCGGCCAGCTGCCAGCTGTTCTTGCGCTCCACAGGCGCCAGCAACCCACGCAAGTAGGCCGCCGCCCGCCGCCGCGGCTCGGCGCGCACAAACCTTGATGCGATCCGCCCCACCACCGCGTCTAGACCCGCAGCCCAGCTTTGCACGTCACATCGCGTCGCCATGCCTCAGCAACTTCACTCAGGCAAAAGCTCGCCGACCCCCCGAGGGCGGGGAGGGATACCAGCGGTAGCGCGACACCCTGATCAACCTTAGTCGGACGCGGCCTCCTCGGAGTCAACGCACCCTGGAGCGCCGATTGGGAGGAGATGCTGGTGGCATCGACGGCTCTATACAGCTCCCGAATGTTCTCTATATGTTCTAGACTTTCTGGCCTTGGGAGGTCCTGCGTGCCGTCCGCCGCCGTCCTGCAGGAGCTTCGTCTCCAGATCGCCCGCATCGAGCGCGGCACGCCGGCCGAGGGGGCGCCCAGAGGGCGACGGATCCTGGCGCTGCGGATCGCGGGCATCGACCGCGCCCTGCCGGGCGGCGGCCTCGCGCTCGGCGCGCTGCACGAGGTCGCTGGGGCCGGGCCGGAGGTGGAGCATGGCGCCGCCGCCGCGCTGTTCGTCGCCGGCCTGCTCGCCCGGCTGCGCGGGCCGGTGCTCTGGGCGCTCGGCCAGCCCGACCTGTTCGCCCCGGCGCTCGCCGCCGTGGGCCTGTCGCCACGACGGGTCTTCTATGTCGAGGCCGGCACGTCCGTCCTGCTCGCGATGGAGGAGGCGCTTCGCCAACCGGGGCTGGCCGGCGTGGTGGGCGAGGTCGGGAAGCTTGGGCTGACCGCCTCGCGCCGATTGCAGCTCGCCGCCGAGGCCTCGGGCGCCATCGCCTTGGCACTGCGCCGCTCGCGCCAGTTCGATGATCCGGCGCTGGACGAGCCCTCGGCGGCGATCACTCGCTGGCGCATCGCCTCCCTCCCCTCGCCCCCGCCGCTGCGCGATGCGCCGGACACGCCGGGCCTCGCGCGGGCGCGCTGGCGGCTCGACCTCGTGCGCGCCCGCGGCGCCGAACCCGGGTCCTGGATCGTGGAGGCTTGCGATGCGACGGGTCGTCTCGCTCTGGCTGCCGACCTGGCCGACCGACCGGCTGCGCCGGCACATCACGCTGCCGGCTAATACGGGCCGGCGTATAGACCTCCCTCTGGTCACGCGCACCCATGACGGGCGGCGTCTGGTCGTCGCCGCGGCCAACGCGACGGCCGGCGGGCTTGGTCTTCATCCGGGGATGCCGCTCGCCCATGCCCAGGCGCTGGTTCCGGGCCTTTGCATCGCCAAGGCCGACCCGGCGGGCGACGCGGCGGCGCTGAGCAAGCTTGCCGCCTGGTGCCTGCGCTACGCCCCGCTCACCGCCCCCGATCCGCCGGACGGGGTATGGATCGACGCTACCGGCTGCGCGCATCTGTTCGGCGGCGAGGCGGCGATGCTCGCCGACATGACCGCCCGCCTCGCCCGCGTCGGCATCGGCGCGCGCGCCGCGATCGCCGACACGCCAGGTGCGGCGCACGCGATGGCACGCTATGGGGAGCGCCACGGGAAGTATTGTGTCATGCCTGACGGGGCGGCTGCCCAAGCCCTCGCTCCCCTCCCCCTTGCCGCGCTGCGACTGGCGCCCGAGACGGCGGCGGCGCTGCGCAGGCTGGGGCTGGAGCGCATCGGCGCGCTCGCCGCCGCGCGGGTTTGCGCGCCCACGGCATGATCGCCTGCGCCGAGCTGGCGCGCGCGCGGGACGGGAGCCGCGTCATCGTGCCGGGGCTGGTGCTGGTGCGCCAGAAGCCCGGCTCGGCCAAGGGGGTGATGTTCCTTACCATCGAGGACGAGACCGGGCTCGCCAACCTGATCGTCTGGCCGAGCGTGTTCGAGCGCCAGCGCCGGGTGATCCTGGCCGCCGGCATGATCGCCTGCCACGGCCGCGTGCAGCGCGAGGGCGAGGTGATCCATGTCGTGACCGACCGGCTGGAGGATTTGTCGGCCCTGTTGCGCGAGGTCGGGCAGGATGCCCTGCCCGTCCCGCACAGCGACGGCGATCAGCCGACGGACCTCGGCGGGCCAGATGCGCGCGAGGCGGCCAGTATCGGGCCGTCTCGCGATATCTACATCTCGGATCTGCGTCTAGGCTCGGGGATCAAGGTGCCGACGCGGGATTTCCGGTAGGAGCCGGCTTAAGCAACAGCAGGTTGCGACATGGATATACGGGCGCGCGCCAAGCACAAACGATACACGCGCGGTGGCGTAGACCGGGCCGATGCCGCGGATCATCCCCGAGCCGAGGCATCTCTCGATGCCCTCCAGAGTGGTCGGCGGCGGCGTCTTCGGGAACGCGGCCCTGAACTGCGGGCCGTGGGCGCGGTCGTTCACCCAGCTGCCGCTCATCTGCACCCACTCGCCGGCGCTGATGCTGGCGGCGTGGCCCGCCATGGGCACAAGATCGCGCTGACCCCGCACTTTCACCCGTAGCACGCAGAAGTCGGTCTCGGCGCTATGGAACGTAACCCGCTCCACCAGGCCGGCCAGTGCCTCCGTCGGGGCGCCCTGGACGGGGGCGGGCTGGGTCAAGGGGTGCCTCACACGGCGTTTAGGCGGTGTCTGGGCGGTGGTCCCGAGATGTCGCGCCGACCTTGAAGCCCTAGTGAAGCCCCGCAGCAGTTTTAGGCCGGCGGAGCAGCCGACAAGCCGCATCTAAATCTTTGATCTAAAACGATGCCGACGCTCGGATTTGAACCGAGGGCCTACTGATTACGAATCAGTTGCTCTACCCCTGAGCTACGTCGGCGTGGCCGGCGGTATAGCTGTCGGCCCGTCTCGCCGCAACCCGCGCCCCTATCCGCCGGCGATCTTCGGGATAAGATAGATTTCGCTCCCATCCTCCAGCTTCGCGCCGTACGCGTCCTGATAGATCACCCCGTCGATCGCGATCGCCATGCCTGCCTCGACCTGCGTGCCGAGGCCGGGGAAGCGATCCTCCAGCTCCCGAACCAAGGCGCGGAAGGTGCGCGCCGTCACCTCGAGTTCGGTCCGCCCGCCGGTAAGGGCCTGGCAGGACGAGCCCGAGAAGACGACGCGCGGCATGCCGCTCGCGTCAGGACGCCTTGGCCGCGTCGAATGCCGCCAGGACCTTGGGTGGCGACATCGGCAAGTCGTGCATGCGGATGCCGGTGGCAGCGCGGATCGCGTTGCCGACCGCGGCCATCGGCGGCACGATCGGTACCTCGCCCACCCCGCGCGCACCGAACGGATGACGCGGGTTCGGCACCTCGACCATCACCGCCTCGATGCGCGGCAGGTCGGAGGCGACGGGCACGCGGTAATCCAGGAACCCCGATTCTCCAGCCGTCCCTGCGCGTCGTAGACGTACTCCTCGTTCAGCGCCCAGCCGATGCCCTGCGCCGCGCCGCCCTGAATCTGCCCCTCGACGTATGACGGATGGATCGCCTTGCCAACGTCCTGCACCGCCGTGTAGCGCAGGATCGTGGTGCGCCCGGTCTCCGGGTCGACCTCCACGTCGCAGATATGCGCCCCGAAGCCGGGGCCGGCACCCTGCGCGTTCAGCGACACCTCCGAGCTGATCGGCCCGCCGGTCCGCCCCGCCTTCTCGGCGATCTGGGCGAGCGTCAGCGGCTCGAACGCGCCCGCGTTCGATCCGGCGGGATAGGCCTCGCCATCGCGCCACTCCACCGCCTCGGCCGGGATCTCCCAGATCTGCGCGGCACGGGATTTGAGTTGCTCGACGACGCGCTCGGCGGCGTGGGTAACCGCCATGCCGGTCGCGAACGTAACCCGCGAGCCGCCGGTCAGGTGCGAGAAGCCGATCGAGCTGGTGTCGCCCACGATCGGACGCACCTTCTCCACCGGGATACCTAGCACCTCGGCCGCCATCATCGCCATCGACGCTCGCGAGCCGCCGATGTCGGGGTTGCCCGACACCACGCTCGCGGTGCCGTCCTCGTTGATGTGGACGGCGCCGGAGGACTCGCCGCCGATATTGAACCAGAACCCGCAGGCAATGCCCCTTCCCTGGTTGGGGCCGAGCGGGGCGCGGTAGTGCGGATGGTTTTTCGCCGCCGCGAGGGTCTCCAGGAAGCCGATGTCGCGGAAGCTCGGCCCGTAATGGGTCTTGCTGCCCTCGCGTACCGCGTTGCGCTCGCGCAGCGCGATCGGGTCCATCTCCAGCTTGCGCGCCAGATCGTCGAGCGCGCTTTCGACCGCCCAGGACGAGATCGGCGCACCGGGCGCCCGGTACGCGGCCACCTTGGGGCGGTTGGAGACCACATCGAACCCGACGACGTCGACGTTCGGCAGGTCGTACATCGCGAACCCGCACATGCAGCCAGGCCCGATCGGCGAGCCGGGGAAGGCGCCGGCCTGGTATTTCAGCACCTGCTGCGCGGCGACGATGGTGCCGTCCCGCTTGGCGCCGATCTTCACGTCGATGACCGCGCCCGAGGTCGGACCGGTCGCCTGGAACACCTCCTCGCGCGTCATCACCATCTTCACCGGCCGGCCGGATTTCTGCGCCAGTGCGAGCGCCAGCGGCTCCAGATAGACCAGCGTCTTGCCGCCGAACCCGCCGCCGATCTCGAGCGGCACCGAACGGACGTTGGACAGATCCCAGTTCAGCAGCTTCGCGCAGTAGGCGCGGACCATGAACTGGCCCTGGCTCGAACTGTAGATCTGCGCCTGACCATCGGCGGCGACGCTGACCACGCAGGCATGCGGCTCGATGTAGGCCTGATGCACCGGCTGCGTCGTGTAGCGGCCCTCGACGATGATTTCCGCCTCGCGGAAGCCGGCCTCGACGTCGCCCTTGCTAAAGGCGACCCGCTTGGCGATGTTGGACGGCTTGCTCGGCTTCGCCGCCAGCCCCTGCGTGAACAGGTCATCGTGCAGCACAGGGGCGTCGGGGCGCATCGCCGCCTCGACCTCGATGACGTGCGCCAGCACCTCGTACTCGACCTCGATCAGATCGAGCGCGGCAGCGGCGACGGATTGCGAGATCGCGGCGACGGCGGCGACGGCATGCCCCTCGTACAGCGCCTTGCCGCGCGCCATGCAGTTGCGCGACAGGTCGCGGAAGTTCATCGGGCCCTCGCCGACGAACGCTTCCTCCGAAGCGATGTCCGGGAAGTCCGCCGCCGTCACCACGGCGCGCACGCCGGGCAGCTTCAGCGCCTTGGAGGTGTCGATCGACTTGATCCGCGCGTGCGCGTGCGGGCTGCGCTTCACCTTGGCCCACAGCATCCCCGGCAACGCCATGTCGGCGCCGAACTGGGCGGCGCCCGTGACCTTGTCCACGCCGTCGGGCCGCACCGGGCGGGTGCCGACGACCTTCAGTTCCGGCTTGCTGACGATGTAGTTCATGCTGCCCTCGTCTCCCCGCGCATTTCGGCGGCGGCATCCAACACGGCCGCCAGGATCTTGTCATAGCCCGTGCAGCGGCAGAGATTGCCGGCGAGCCAGTAGCGGGCCTCTTCCTCGGTCGGGTTCGGGTTCTCGTCCAGCAGCGCCTTGGAGGCGACGATCAGGCCGGGGGTGCAGAACCCGCATTGCAAGGCCGCGTGCTCGAGGAACTTGCGCTGCACCGGGTGCAGCTCGTCGCCATTGGCGACGCCTTCCACGGTGGTGATCGCGCGCCCCTCGGCTTCAACGCCGAGCATCAGGCAGGAGCAGACCAGCTTGCCGTCGCAGATGACGCTGCACGCGCCGCAATCGCCCGAGGCGCAGCCTTCCTTGCTGCCGGTCAGGTTCAGCGTGTTGCGCAACACGTCGAGCATCGTCTCCTGCGTCTCGCACAGGAACTCGACAGGCTCGCCGTTGATCGTCGTGGTGACGTGATGCTTGCTCATGATGTCCTTTGATGTCCTTACCCGCGCTGTCGGGCGCGCTCGAATGCGATGGCGGCGGTGCGCCGGGCCAGCACGCCCGCGACCTTGGTGCGATACTCGATGGTGCCGCGCTTGTCGGTGATCGGCCGGCATGCGGCCTGTGCCGCCGCGTCCAGCTTGGCCAGAGCCGCGTCGTCCAGGCGCGATCTGATCAGCGCATCGGACGCGGCGGAGACCAGCAGCGGCACGGGCGCGACGGCGCCCAGACTGACCCGCGCGGCGGCGCAGATGCCCTGCGCGTTCAGCGTCACGCTCACCCCGCAGCCCACCACGGCAATGTCCATCTCGGTGCGCGGGATGAAGCGAAGATAGGCATCGGATGCGCGGGCAGGACGCGAGGGTAGGCGGAATTCCAGGACGAATTCGCCCTTGGCAAGCGAGGTGCGGCCCGGCCCGGTCGGGATCTGCTCGACCGGTACGTCCCGCCGTCCATCCGGGCCGACCACCACCGCGATCGCGCCGGCGGCGATCATCGCCGGCACGCTGTCGGCCGCGGGCGAGGCGTTGCAGAGATTGCCGGCCAGCGAGGCGCGGCCCTGGATCTGCTGCGAGCCGATCAGGTCCACCGCTTCGACCACGCCCGGATAGGCGCGCTTCAGCCCCTCATGGGCCTCCAGCACGGCGCCGGGGGTCGCGGCGCCGATGACGAAGCCGCCGTTCTCCTCGCGGATGCCGATGATGCCGGGCAGGCGCTTGGTATCGACGATCAGCTCCGGCTTCACGCGGCCCGAACGGAGCTGGACCAACAGATCGGTGCCGCCGGACAGTACCTTGGCAAGACCGGACGCCCCGGCCAGCAGGGCGACGGCCTCATTGACCGTCGTCGGCGAGGCATAGTTGAGGCTGGGCATGTTCGCTCCTGGCTGCGCGCGCCCTCGCGCGTCGTTTCACTCTCCCGCGAGCGGGTTGAGCCATCCTACCGCTGGGTAGCGCCGCAGGTCCAGGGAGGGCCCCCTGGACTGGCTGATGATGCTTGGCGCGGCGCGGTGCTATCCGTAGGATTGTTCCCAGTGAAGTGTGACCCGAGCCGGACGCCATGAGAATCATCTCGATTTTTCTAGCCCTATTCGGCTTGGCGAGTTGCGCCTCCACGATGAACCGCCCGGATGCGCCGGACGAGAGTGCCGCCTGGGAGCGCCGGCAGGTGCAGCTCGATGTCGAGGCGATCGCGCAAGGCATGAACCACGCCCGCGCACAGTCCGAGGCGGTCGTGCGGGCACGGGCGCCCTGAGCGGGCGTCCTCACCCCGACCCTCTCCCGCAAAGTGGGAGAGGGGGCGCTGTACGCACTGACCTCGCCCACACGGCAACGGTGGTCCTTCTCCGGTTGCCCTCGCGCGATGCCCCGCTCTCCCACCCCTTCCTGTCTGGTGCTTCTGGCCGCGAACTCGGCCGGGCTCAGCCCGCCGAGGCTCGTGTGCGGGCGCACCGCGTTGTAGTCCTGCCGCCACGCCTCGACGATGCGCCGCGCTTCCGCCAGCGATCCAAACACGTGCTCGTTCAGGCACCCGTCGGGAAGCTCGCCGTTCTGCACCGGTGGCCGGGCGCGATGTTGTGCCACTCGATGCAGCGCTCCTCGGCCCAGCGCACCCGAATCGTCATCGCCAGACCCAGGCAGAACCAGCTGCTGCCTCAATGCGCCACGCCCGGGAAGTCATGACTAACTTGCCGGATGCGCACTTAGCCGCAGGGAGGGTTCACGCCGGCCGTAGCCTGCTGCGCCCGATCACGCACCGATGGCGGGAGGCCTTGCGTCTTCTGGGCCTGGTAGGTGGGACCGGATGCCTGCTCCTGATCGGCCTGCTGCGCCCGATCACGCACCGATGGCGGGAGGCCTTGCGTCTTCTGGGCCTGGTAGGTGGGACCGGATGCCTGCTCCTGATCGGCCTGCTGCGCCCGATCGCGCACTGACGGCGGGAGGCCTTGCGTCTTCTGGGCCTGGTAAGTGGGACCGGAAGCGCACCCGCTGGTGCTAGGGGCTTGCTGCGCGTACGTCGAGCCGGCAGACCCGAACGCCAAGCCTAGGCAGGCAATCGGCAGTGCCAGGCTCAGCCGAGACGTCTTCGCCATTGTTGAACTCATCTCTCTATCTCCTACATCAAAGACCCGCATGCGACGGCTCATTTTGACATACGGAGTCTTAACAGGCTAGGCGACACAGAACCTACACTATCCCGTTACAGCAGGGCGGCCGCTTCGAGATTAGCGGCAAGTAAAACGAGCTCATCGCTTGATGAACAAGGCTGCATTGTTTGCGCCATTATTGAATTGGCAGCACCTCTGCCTGGTTGATGCCGGCGCTCGAGATCAATCGTCAGCACCGCCTTGTCGCCATCAGGGCCGGCTGGGCGCTGCGCCAAGATGTGTGACTCCGTAGCTCTCTGGGAGAGCGTCGGGGTAAGGGCCGGCGCGGTTATTGCCGCGCCGGATAAGCCGACGGGGCGGCCGAGGCGCCCGCGTCCACCGGCAGCACGATCCCCGTGACCCAGCGCGCCTCCTCGCTCGCCAGATACAGCACCGCATTGCCGACATCCCACCCGCTCCCCTCGGTCTTGAGCAGGGAGCGGTTGCGCCGCGCCGCGCGCGTCTCCTCGCTCATTCCGCCGGCATGGACCATCGGCGTATAGACCATGCCGGGCGCCACCGCGTTCACCCGGATGCCCTGGGACGCATGGTGCGCCGCCATCGCGCGGGTCATGTTCACCACCGCGCCCTTCGAGGTCGGGTAGAGCAGGCTCGGATGCCCGCCGAACAGCCCGGCATAGGAGGCGATGTTGATGATCGCCCCGCCGTTGCGGGCCATCTCCGGGATCGCAAACCTGGCCGTCAGCATCATCGATGTGACGTTGACGCGCAGCGCCCGGTCCCAGGCCTCGAGATCGACATCGACCGCCGTGCCGGGCGGGCCGGCGATGCCGACATTGTTCACCAGCACGTCGAGCCGGCCCCATAGGCGGACCGTCTCGCGCACGATGCGGGCGCAGTCCTCGGGGACGGTCACGTCAGCCGACACGACATGGCTGACCCCGCTCTCCGCCTCGATCATCGCCTGGGTGCGGGCGACCCAGTCCGGGTTCTCGTCCACCAGCGCGACCTTGGCGCCATGCCGGGCCAGCAGCACCGAACTGGCCCGCCCGTTGCCGATGCCGTCGGCGCGCGAGCCCGCCCCCGTCACGATCGCCACCTTGCCTTCCATCCGACTGTCCTGTGTCGGTGCCATGTATCCTCCCTCCCTCGTTCGCTACGCGACCGCCGAAGCCAGCAACGCCGCGCAGACGCAAAACACCACGACCCCGAGCGGCGGCACGCGCCAGATTTCCAGCAGCAGGAAACCGGTGAGCGCGATCGCCACATCCGCCCCGCCGCGCACGGCGCTGATCCAGATCGGATCGTACAGGGCTGCGCCCAACACCCCGACCACGGCGGCGTTGATTCCGGCCAGGCCGCCCCGCGCGGCCGGATGCCGCGCCAGCCACGTCCACAGCGGCAGTCCCGCCAGCACCACCAGGATGCCGGGCAGGAACATGAACACCAACGCGACCGCCGACCACAGCAAAGCCGACCCGGCCGGGGCCATGACCGCGCCGAGATAGGCGGAAAAGGTGAAGAGCGGCCCCGGCACGGCTTGCGCGACCCCATAGCCGGCCAGGAAGGCGTTGTCGGACAGCCATCCCGGCACCAGGGCCGCGCGCAGCAGCGGCAGCACCACATGCCCGCCGCCGAACACCAAGGCGCCCGCCTTGTAGAATACGCCGGCCAGCGCGAGCAGCGAGTGCGGCGCGGCGCGTCCCGCAAGCGGAAGCCCGATCAGGAGCGCGACAAAGACCACCAACGCCACGCCACCCGCCCGTGGGCCGACCGGCATGGCCGGCAGCGCCGGGGCAGCGGCAAAATCTCCGCAGAGAAGCGCGCCTCCCGCCGCGCCGATCGTCAGCGCCAGGATCTGCACGCCGGGGCCGCCGGTGACGAGCAGCAGCGCGGCGGCGATCAGCGCCAGCGCGGCGCGGGCCCGGTCGGGGCACAGCTTGCGCGCCATGCTCCAGACCGCCTGGGCCACGACGGCGACCGCGACGAGCTTGAGGCCATGCAGGATGGCGTCCAGCGTCGATCCCTGCATGCGCGGCGCGGCCAGCCCGAACGCGAACATCAGGATCGCGGACGGCAGCGTGAAGCCGACCCAGGCGGCGATCGCCCCCCACGGCCCGGCTCGGCGCAGCCCCACCAGGAACCCGGTCTGGCTGCTCGCCGGGCCGGGCAGCATCTGGCAGAGCGCGACAAGGCCAGCGTATTCCTCCGCCGAAAGCCAGTGCCGCTCGCGCACGTAGGCGCGCTCGAAGTAGCCCAGATGCGCGATCGGCCCACCGAAGGAGGTGAGCCCCAGCCCGAGCGTCACCCGCAACACCTCGCCCGCGCCGCCGCGCGCCGGCGCATTTGCCTCCCTCATGCGCGTATCGTCGGCGCGAAGCGCGCCGCACGCGCGTGCGCCTCGATTAGCCCCTGCGTCAGGTCGTAGATGTGGCGGTGGTCCAGCCCGATCGCCGCGAACCGCATCGCATGACCTCTTTCCCGACCGCCGGCAGTCTGAGCCGCCCTGCGGTCCAGGGACAGGCCCTCCCAACTCGGTGACAGGAGCGGAGCGGAACGCCTCGGCAAACCGGGCGTAAGGGAGACACCGGACGGAGCAGATATCTTGTCGAAAGCTGTCATCTTCGATGTGGACGGCACTCTGGTCGATTCCGTCGATCTCCATGCCGAGGCTTGGCAGGAGGCGTTCCGCGACTTCGGCCACGAGGTCGGCTTCCAGGAGGTGCGCAGCCAGATCGGCAAGGGCGGCGATCAGCTCATGCCCAGGGCAAACGCATGAAATCTGACGGGCGCACCGTGCTGATGCTGGCGGTGTAGCGTGATGCGCTTCCAAGTGGAGGCGCGCCATGATCGAGGGCCTGATCGAGCAGTTCGCGACGCTGGACGACCCGCGCTGCGCGGGCAGGATCGAACACCGGCTGGTGGACGTGCTGGTGATCGCGGTCTGCGCCGTGGTGGCCGAGGCGGAGACGTTTGAGGACATCGCGCTCTACGGC
Organism: uncultured Pseudomonadota bacterium; assembly: GCA_963830565.1. Classification (GTDB taxonomy): domain Bacteria; phylum Pseudomonadota; class Alphaproteobacteria; order Acetobacterales; family Acetobacteraceae; genus DATFDN01. The sequence goes on along the minus strand of CAWHMO010000018.1, from coordinate 2,660 downwards.
CGTTGCAAGGAGGGGTGGCTGCGGAGCTTTCTGGCGCTGCCCGGCGGCATCCCCTCGCACGACACGTTTCGCCGCGTGCTCATGCTGATCGACCCCGATGCGTTCGAACGATGCTTCCTGGCCTGGGTGCAGGGTGGCGAACAGGCCCTCGACGGCGTTGATCCAGGAGGCCGAGGTTGGGGTGAAATGGACGTGGAAGCGCGGGTGATGCGCCAGCCACGCTTCACGACTGCGGTCTTGTGGGCGGCGTAGGTGTCGAGGATCAGATGCAGATCGAGCTCGGCCGGGGTCTGCTTGTCGATCAGCCGCAGGAAACGGACAAATTCGGCGGCGCGGTGGCGCAGCATGCATTGGCTGATGACCGTGCCTGCCTTCACGTCGAGGGCAGCGAATAGCGTCGTGGTGCCGTGGCGCTTGTAATCATGGGTCATCGTCGCACCCCGCCCGCGCTTATCGGCAGCCCGGGCTGGGTGCGATCGAGCGCCTGGATCTGGCTCTTCTCGTCCACCGAGAGCGCGAGCGCATGCTTGGGCGGGTTGACGTAGAGGCCGACGATGGTGCGGACCTTCTCGACGAACCGCGGGTCGTTGGAAAGCTTGAAGGTCTCCACCCGATGCGGCTTCAGTCCGTGCTCGCGCCAGATGCGGTGGACCGTGGAGGGCGCCAGCCCGCTCGCCTTCGCCATCGAGCGCAGCGTCCAGTGCGTCGCAGCAGGCGGGGTTTCGCGAAGGGTGCGTCCGACCACACCCGCTACCTGCTCGGGCGAGGCGGCCGCGAAGGCACGGCCGCGCGGCGCGTCCCGGAACAGCCCCTCGGCCCCGTGATGCATATAGCGCTCCTGCCAGCGCCAGATCGTCGATTTGAGGGCAGAGCGTCGGTTGTTCGCTGAACAACGCTAAGAGCGAACATATGCGAACGCTGCTGGTCGCGACAGTGGTTCGGTCAGCCGCGTAATGCGCTGTAGAGGGCCGTTTTGCCGATTTTGAGCCGCATGGCGGCCTCGCGCACCGTTAGGCCCTTGGCGGTCATGGCGCGGGCGCGCTGGAGCTTCTCGCCGGTGACAACGGGCTTGCGCCCACCCTTCCGGCCGCGTGCCGCCGCCGCGGCAAGGCCGGCACGGGTACACTCCTGGATCAGGTCGCGCTCGAACTGGCCCAGGGCACCGAACAGGTGAAAGACCAGGCGTCCACCTGATGTCGTCGTGTCGATTGCCTCGGTGATGGAGCGGAACCCGACGCCGCGTTTCTCCAGCGCGGTCACGGTTTCGATCAGATGCGGCAGCGAGCGGCCGAGACGGTCGAGTTTCCAGACGATCAGCACGTCGCCGTCGCGCACGTAGTCGAGCGCCGCGCGCAATCCGGCACGGTCGGCGCGCGCGCCCGAGGCGCAATCCGCGAACACCTTCACGCACCCTGTCGCCGCCAGGGCAAACGCACGAGACCACTTACTCTCTGAGCAGCCGGGCCATGTAGGCGTCGTCCCAAGCGGCGGTCTTGCGCTTGCCCTTGAGGCTGGCCCTGAGCGAGGTGTCGGCACGCAGCAGATCGAGCGCGATGCGACGCAGGATGGCGAGGTTGCGCGCGGCGGTCTGCTCGCGCACGCGGCTGTGGTCCTCGCCGAAGGTGACATCGAGCACCGAATGCTGCCCGTTCTCGATGGCCCAGTGACTCCGGATCGCCTGGGCCAGCACCGCGGGCGGCGCGGTCGAACTGCTGAGGTAGTGGCGGACCTCAGCCGTGACCACGCCGGTGCCGTTCACTCCGCGGATGGTCTCGGTCGCGAGCACCGCGGCCAGTCCCGGCCAGTCCCGCAGCGTGGGAAGCCGCTCGCGTTGCAGGCGAACACGCGCCGGCGCACGAGGCGGCCGTGCGTGTCGTCGAACGCGTCGTGGCAGGGCCGCAGGTCAGCGCCGCGGTTGAAGGCGTGTGCGGCGAACCAGGCGCGGACCTCGTCGTGGACCTTGCCCTGGTTGGCCTTGAGGGTCAGCAGGTAATCGGCCCCGCGCGAGACGATGTGGCGGGCCACCTCGCGCCGGCACGAGAGCGCGTCCAGGCTGACCAGGCAGCCGTCGAGATGCAGCCCGTCCAGTAGCGCCGGCAGGGCCGAGGGTTCGCCGCCCGTGTGGTCCACCGCGCGCTGGGCTAGCACGAGCCCGCGCCCGGTCGCGTAGGCGCTGACCAGGTGCAAGGGCGAGCGGCCGCGGCGGCGGTCAAAGGAGTGGCGGACCGTCTTGCCGTCCACGGCGATCTGCTCCGGCCTGGCGGTCGCGCCGGCATCGCTGCCGTCATCAGGAGGGAATGCATTCCGCACCCAGGCCAGGAAGCATCGTTCGAACGCATCGGGGTCGATCAGCATGAGCACGCGGCGAAACGTGTCGTGCGAGGGGATGCCGCCGGGCAGCGCCAGAAAGCTCCGCAGCCACCCCTCCTTGCAACGGCCGTAGAGCGCGATGTCCTCAAACGTCTCCGCCTCGGCCACCACGGCGCAGACCGCGATCACCAGCACGTCCACCAGCCGGTGTTCGATCCTGCCCGCGCAGCGCGGGTCGTCCAGCGTCGCGAACTGCTCGATCAGGCCCTCGATCATCGCGCGCCTCCACTTGGAAGCGCATCACGCTACACCGCCAGCATCAGCACGGTGCGCCCGTCAGATTTCATGCG
>CAWHMO010000017.1:0-103742 GCA_963830565.1 uncultured Pseudomonadota bacterium | reverse complement strand
AGCTCGACTTTGGCATTCAGGCGGCATGGCAGAGGGCGTAGGCGATGCCTTCGCGGAGTGCCGGGCGGAGTTTTGCCGCCTTGGCCGAGTGCCGTGAGGTATCAAACCCTGTTCGGTCCAGATGTGACGCCGCACGGCGGCGAGGGTATCGGCGAACGTGGGATGCTGCTTCTGATACCAAGCGGCCGGTAGGTCCGTGGATGTGCTGGATGGCGAGGCGGGCTGCAGGAGCGTGACGATGGAGAACAGCCCGAGCAGGCAAGGCGTGGTGCGGGCGATGGCCTTGTCCGACCACTGCCGCTGGGTTTCGACGCCGAGGTGATCGCGCACTTCGCGGAAGGTGACCTCGATTTGCCAACGTTGGATGAACCAGCGGACGATCTGGAGCGGGTCGCGGGCGGGATCGGTGCAGAGCAGGGCCTGCGGGTCGAAGCGGTTCTGGGGATCGCGCAGCAGCACCCAGCGGATCGGCACGACCGGCATGCCGCTGTGGCGCCAGACGGCGGTGGCGGAGTGGACCTCCACGACGCGCTCGCCCTCACCATACCAGCCCGGCACCGCGACGCGCTGCCATGGCGTGGCCGGATCAACCAGCACGGCTGCAAGCGTCGGCAGGCGTTTGCCCTTGGTCCGGGGACGCCCGACCGTGCCGGGCAGGCGGGGCGGTGCTGGTTCGTAGAGGGCCGCGTCCAGCCGCAGGCGGGTGACGCAGATCACGCCCCGGCGGGCCAGTGCCGCCAGGAGGTCGAGGGCAGAGAAGCCGCTGTCGCTGACCAGCACCATCTCGCGCCCGGGTAACCAGCGGCGGGTCTGCAAGCCGAGTGGCGCCCCCAGTCCGTCAGCTTCTTGTGCCGTCGACCGTGCTCACGCGCGTAGCGCTCCGAGGGCGCCAGGGCGGTCAGGAACGGCAATGTCCAGACACGTCCGGCCCGGGGATGGGACCAGCAGCATCAGGGAGAGCCAACGCAGGCCGCTGGCTTTGACGAAATGGCCGTGGCTGGACCGCACCGGATCACGATAGATGCCTTTGACGGAGATCCGCTTGCCGCGGCGACGCTCGATCGTGTCGTCCAGGCCCAGCACCACCGGCCCGGTTGGGACGAAGGCGCTGATCAGCAAGCCCAGCAACAAGCGGGCCGCACCGTGAGGGCTCCAGACAGCCCGGTTGAGCACCCGGTGGTAGTTGGTGAAATGTCGCTCCCGCATCAGGCCGGTGATGCGCAGGAGGCTCGTCACCGTGCGTTGGCCGGAGCCAGGATGGCGCCGATCAGCAACACTTCGGCATGGCGCCAGCTCCGCTGCTGCAGGAACACTGGCGCGAAGGATAGAATGACCGCGGCGAAGCGGGACGGCAGGCTCAGCATGGCGGCGTCTCTTGGCGGGGACCCCGCAAGCTTACCCGCTCACCCGCTCCGCCACCCCCATCCTCTGGGCGCCCTCAGGCCAGCTCCAAATGGAGCTTAGAAGGCCGTTAGAAAGGCACTGAAAACATTGGGAATTTCAGGCAAGACCAGTGTTCTCAGTGTCTTCGAGTTTCGCGCTCATTCGCTCCGAGGCACCGCTTTTCCGATTCCGTGTCCCAGATTGTCCCACGCCGCCCCTCGGAAAAGGCGATTACTGGCCGCACGCCCTCAACCTTAGATAAACATCTCCGCAATCTCCAAGACAGGGGCCGGTGGGGAGGGGACGGAAGTGCAAACAGCTTCGCTGTCTGGTACCCGGCCACCAACACTCCCTCCGAAAGCCCTCCCGCCGATTGCGCCCGAACAGAGCCGTTCCCAAGTTGCGCCATGTGGACTTGCCGTCACCTGATTAGACCGGCCCATCGATGGAATGGAACTGACCGATAAGCCCAAACGTTCGCGCGCCCGTGCCACGGCTGCAAATGTAGAACTGAGCGGCAAAGCGAGGCTAGAGGCCAGCGCTAAGTGGAGCCGCAAGCGGGTCTCTCTGGAGGTAGTTCCCCCAGATGTGACTTGGGCGAACTCAAGCGCATGGCTGGATTCGTTCTCCCCATTAACCCAAGGAGCGGCACTTCTTGCAGACAGGCTTCGATACAAGCGTGAGACGCTACGGTTGGAGCAAGAGAGAGAGGGAACGGCACCAGACTCTGCGCAAGTAGCCGCGCGGTATAAGGAGATTTGAGGCTCCTCCGCCCCGTCGGCCCCGCCACCAAACAAATTCCTCTATCCGTTCATAGCTCAGTCATCGCTGGAAGAGCCGGGTAGTCCTCTGATCGATCTTTGGGCGAAGTTGTTGGCATCAGCTACGGACGACTATGATCCTCAGTACGTTCACTTCGCAAGCATCATATCCCGGCTTTCGGCTCGCCAAGCAGACATATTTAATAGCATCGCCAGTCGGACTGAGTGTTCATCTGGGAACATCTTGCGTCATCTGAGTTGCTTGTGGTCCGGTGGCAGGGGGCCGATCCGTGAGGGGCGCAGAGTGTGGACGACCGAGAACCGCGGCCGCTACGACCGCAGCAAGCTGCGCTACCCGAGTGACCTGACCGACGCGGAGTGGGCGTTCATCGAGCCGCTGATCCCACCCGCCAAGCGTGGCGGCAACAAGCGCACGGTGGACGTGCGCGAGGTCGTCAACGGGGCCTTGGATATCTTGAGCGCGGGCTGCCAGTGGGCGGCGCTGCCCAAGGACCTGCCGGCGCGCAGCACAGTGTGGGACTACTTCCGGCGCTGGGACGACGAGGGCACGCTCGACCGCATCCACCACGCGCTCTATGTCCAGTGCCGCGAGCAGGCCGGGCGAGGCTTGCCAAAGGTTCCATTCGGCGCAGCCGGATGGAATGGCAAGACGAGGGGCGAGGCAAGTCCCTCGGCGGCAATCATCGACAGCCAGAGTGTCAAGAGTGCGGAAAAGGGGGGCGCTCGGTCGATCCGTCGGGGGGAGCCTGCCCTCGGGCGGGCCTTCGGCCCGACCCGTGGGACGCAGGCAAGAAGATCAAGGGCAAGAAGCGGCACGTCCTCGTCGATACGCAAGGTCTGCTGATGCAAGCCATCGTCCACGCCGCCGATGTCCAGGATCGCGACGGTGGCGTGCTGCTGATGGGCGCCCTGTTCGGTCTATTCCCGTTCCTGCTCAAGCTCTACGCCGACAGCGGCTATCAGGGGCCGAAGTTCCAAGCTGGGCTGAAGGCGGCGTGCCGCCGGGTCAACCTGGAGATCGTCAGGCGCTCCGATGCCCGCAAGTTCGTCGTCCTGCCCAAGCGATGGATCGTGATCGACTGTACAAATTTGCCAAGCCGAGTTTCGAGTGGCTGGAGGCCATCGCGCGCGAGGAACTGCGTGCTCTGGGGTATGCGTGCCGCCAGGCTGGGTTGAGGCTCCATCGGCTGCCCCCGCCGCCCGGGGGGTCTGCCGATGGAGGAGCGAATGGTCCAAGCCAAGGATCACCCTCGCTTGGAGCTGCGGGAGTCGTTCGAGACGACCCGATTGGGCCCGCAGTGCCTGATCAAAGCCTACGTCCACTTGATCCCGATCCGGCGCGTGAAGGCCGGATGCACCGGGCAGGAACGAGCGGACGCGCTGTCGCGAAAGAGCGGAGGTAAGCATGCCTGAGCGTCATGTCGCGTTCTATGCGCGCGTCTCGACCGAGAGCCAGGCGCACGACAACACCATTGCCAGTCAGGTGAGCGCTCTTCGCGAGCGGATCGCCGCCGATGGCGGGCAACTCGAGCCCGATCACGCCTACACTGATGAGGGTTACAGCGGCTCTGTCCTGATCCGCCCGGCGCTGGAGCGGCTGCGCGATGCGGTGGCGGCCGCGAGCATCCAGCAGATCTACGTTCTCGCGCCCGATCGCCTTGCCCGCCGCTATGCCCATCAGGCCTTGCTGATGGAGGAGTTCCATCGTGCGGGCGCCGAGGTGGTGTTCCTGAACCGGCCGATCGGCGGCACGGCCGAGGACGATCTCTTGTTGCAGATGCAGGGTGTGATCGCCGAGTACGAGCGTGCCAAGATCCTGGAGCGAGGCCGGCGGGGACGCCGTCACGCGGCGCGTTCGGGGCTGCTCAGCGCGTTCACCACCGCCCCGTTTGGCTATCGCTACGTGCCCAAGGATCAGGGCGGCGGGATGGCGCGCTTCGAAGTGATTCCGGATGAGGCCCGCTTCGTGCGGCTCATCTTCGCCTGGATCGGGTTGGAGCGGCTGAGCCTGCGCGAAGTCTGCCGCCGCTTGCAGCAGGCCGGCGTTCCCAACCGACGAGGACAGGGGCTGTGGTATGCCTCGACCTTGCACGGCATGCTGACCAACACGGCCTATATCGGGCGGGCCGTCTATGGCCATTCCCGCTACCTGCCTGCGCGCCCGCGCTCGCGGCCGATCCGGGGGCATCCCCATCCTCCCGTGCGCCCGACGGCGCGCGTCGCTGTGCCACGCGAGGAGTGGATCGAGGTGCCCGTGCCTGCGTTGGTTGACGAAGCGGTGTTCGCGGCGGCTCGGGCCCAACTCGTCGAGAATCGCCAACGCAAACGCGACGGCCTGCGCGGCCCCCGCTGGCTGTTGCAGGGACTGACCGTGTGTCGCCAGTGCGGGTATACCTATTATGGCAAGGCCCTCCCGAGGTCGCGTGCGGATCCCTCGAAATGCGGGTATCGCCAGTATCGCTGCCTGGGCACGGACGGGTATCGGTTCGGTGGCACCGCACCGTGTAGCAACAGGACCGTCCGAGCCGAGCATCTCGAGCAGGCTGTATGGGAGCGAGTGTGCGCCCTTCTACAGAACCCCAGCAGGGTTGCAGATGAATACCGACGCCGGGTGCGCCAGGCAGGCGAGGGCGCCGTCAAGTCGGACGAACTGGTGCAGCTTGAGCGACAAAGGGCAGCCCTGCAGCGCGGAATTGGGCGGCTGATCGACAGCTATGCCGCTGGCGTGATCGATCGTTCCGAGTTCGAGCCGCGCATCACCGGGCTCAAAGCGCGCGTCGCTCAGTTGCAGGAGCAACAGCGGGCAGCGGCTGACGTGGCGAACGCGGAGCGTGAGCTGACGCTGGTTATCGGTCAGCTCGAGGATTTCGCCAGTAAGGTCCGCCACAGCCTGGAGAGCCTCGACTGGCTCAGCATACGGGAAATCATCCGAACCCTCGTCCGGCGGATCGAGATCGACGGCGATCAGGTCGAAGTCATCTTTCGGGTTCCCCCACCGGTCGGCTCCGGCGGCCCATCTTGGCCCGGTCCGGCCAGCGGCGAACCACCAGTCAGGCAAGATTGTACAGTCGATCGTCGAGAGGACGATCGGTTGGCTCAACCGCTGTCGCCGCCTCGCCAAAGACTGGGAGTGCCTCAACCGCAACGCACTCGCCTTCCTGCGCTGGGCCTCCGTTCGCGTGATGATCAGAAGACTCTGCCAGCAAACACTATGATCCCGGATGGACACTCAGTGGCTTAGGTTCACAAGCTTGAAAGCAGGAATCCAGGCATGCCGCACCATATGACGGCCGCCTGGATTCTCGCCTTCGGGAGAAAAGGCCGTCACGAAAGCGAATTCGGCCAGATCCCGGGAGAAGAGATCAAGCCGATTGCAAGCTCACTTCGCACTCGTGTGGGCTTCGTAGCACTCAGCATTTGCCCGCCGTTGACGCCATCCCGAGCTGCTCCTGGTCGGTCTTCTGCGCCCGGCCGGTATTCTGGCCGAGCTGCTCCTGATCGGCCTGCTGCGCCCGGCCGGTATTCTGGCCAAGCTGCTCCTGATCGGCCTGCTGCGCCCGGCCGGTATTCTGGCCGAGCTGCTCCTGATCGGTCTGCTGCGCCCGGCCGGTGGTCTGGCCAAGCTGCTCCTGATCGGTCCTCTGCGCCGTGCTGGTGCAGCCAGTCCCGTTGGGAGCCGCCATTGCGACCGGACTCGCCATCAGTGCAAGAGTCAGTCCGAACACTGCCGTAGCGAGACGCGACGTGATCGTCATTGCATGGAACCCTTAGCTGTGAGAAAGGCATTGAAGCGTAGTGGTCAGCCCAGTGGACCCACCCCGGCGCTGCCTCTAAACGTATCTGGCGGTGCGCAGCCCACGGTCGTTATCACGACGATGTGAGGCGAGGCTCTGTTTGCGCATTGCTGACCGGACTTCACGGGAAAGAGCCGATGTTCCGCTGCCTGCAAGCTGGCCTGATTCTGGCCGCGATCGCTTTGCTCGGCTCTGTGCCGACCCGCGCCCAGGAGATGCAGTACAACCAGTCTGCCCTGGTCCGCGGGCTGCTGCCGATGGTCGTCAACATCACCGCGCTCGTTCCGACCCATATTCCCGCTCCTCGTGAGGCCGGGGCGATGAGCGATCCGGGCCTCGAGGTCTCGCAGCAGAAGCGCCAACTCGGCTCGGGATTCGTCATCGATCCGGAGGGCGTCATCCTCACGAACTACCACGTGATTGACGGTGCCTATGAAGTCTTCGCGACGTTCTATGACGGCACGCAGGCGGAGGCCAATGTGCTCGAGGCCGACCGCCTGTCCGACATTGCCCTGCTCAAGGTGGCCGTGCCGAAGCCGCTCCTGGCCGCGCACTGGGCCGACAGCAACATGGTGCGGATCGGAGATCCGGTGCTGGCGATCGGCAACCCGCTCGGCGTCGGGCTGTCCGTCACCGGCGGCATCGTGAGCGCGCTTAACCGCGACATCATGGAAACGCCGTACGACGATTATATCCAGACCGACGCGCCGATAAACCACGGCAACTCCGGCGGGCCGCTGTTCAATCTCAGGGGCGAGGTCGTCGGGATCAACACCGCCATCATCTCGCCGACCGCGGGCTCGGCCGGCCTCGGTTTCGCCATTCCCGCCAATGACGCCCGCTTCGTCATCGGCCAGCTTCGACGCTACGGCTGGCTCCATCCTGGCTGGATGGGGGTGAAAGTGCAGCAACTGACCTCGGACATGGCCGAGGCGCTCGGCATGCGTCAGGACCGGGGGGTTATCGTCGCTGCGGTCATGAAGAACAGCCCCGGGGCGAACGCCGGCATTGCGGTGGGTGACGTCGTCCTGAGCTATGACGGACACACACCCGCCGATGACCGCGCGCTGCTCCGCGAAATCGCCCAGACCCCCCCCGGGCGCCGCGTCGTGGTGACGATCCGTCGGGGCGGGGAGGTCATGGACATGCCGGCCACTATTGCCAAGTGGCCGCGACAAAGCTGGGAGCATCTCGACGCGCCCATCCCGGCGGCGGAGCCGATGCGCGTCATCCCGCCCGATCTCGGCATCAAGGTCGTGGCGTTGCCGGCGGCGCAGCGAGTGAAGCTGGGTCTCGATCCCGCCGCCCAAGGCGTCCTCGTGACCGGCGTCGCGGCGGCAACGGATGCGGCCGAGCGCGGCATCGCTCCGGGCGACGCGATCCTGCGGGTCCAGACCCATCCTGTCGATTCGGCGGCCGATTTCTACGCCGCCTTGGATGAAGCGCGCGGGCAGCATCGGAATTTCGTGCTAGTGCTGACCCTGCCGCAGAACCAGGCGCGGCCCGGTCCGGAGTGGCTCGCGCTTCAGATCGCGCCCGGCGGCACTGATACCGCCAGCGGCGAGACCGGCAGCGGCCGTATGCGCTGACTAGGGCCTGTTGACAATTACTAGTTGCGATGATGGTTCCTCTCGGGCCTGAGCCGTGCATTGAAGCTCCGTCGGTCTTGGCGTAGCGAGAGGCGTTTGGCTGGACCAGCTGGGACGAAGTTCTCGTCAGATGGCGCCAGCGACACATGGCTTGGGAGAAGATGGCTCTTGCTGTTGATCCGGGTGAGGCGTCGGATCGCGGAGTGACGGCGATGAGGACACGCCGGCTATTCCTGGAAGCCTGGTTCTGTGGCGCGTGCGGGCGGGATGTCGCCGTGGCGGCGCGACCCTGCGCGCCTGAGCTTCCGGGCACTGGAGCACGAGCGGATCGATTTCCAGCGCTTCCGCCGCGGGTGCGGGCGGGCGTCTTCGAGCGCCTCTTCGAGCGCTTGTCCGACGAGCCGGATTGTCGAATACGCCCTGATCGACGGCACGACTCGTCACCGCCCATCAGCAGTGCGAGCGTGCCGCAAAGGGGGTACTCGACAATCAGGCCATCGGACGCTCGCGAGGCGGGCTCGACGACGCAAGATCGTCCCAGCTGGTGGACGCGCTTGGAAATCTGGTCCGCTTCGTGCTCTTGCCCGGACAGCGCCACGACATCGTAGGGGTCGCGCCGCTCATCGCAGACATCACTTTCGACGCCCTGCTCGGTGACAAGGCGTTCGACGCCGATTGGCTGCGTGCGGACCTCGATGACCGTGGCGCCTTCGCCGTCATCCCACCCGAATCCAACCGCCTTACGATCATCGCCTATGACAAGGCCATGTATCGCTCGGCGCCACCTGATCGAGAAATTCTTCGCCAAGCTGAAGGAGTTCCGAGCCATCGCCACCCGCTCCGCCAAAACCGACGAAAGCTTCCGTGCCAACATCAGCCCCGCAGCCACCATCATCGCAACGAGGTTATTGTCAACAGACCCTAGTTGTTTGTCGGTTCAACCTTTCCTGCAACTCCTCTCGCAGGGGTTACGCAATGCGCGCAGCGCGTACGGGCGGCACCGATGCCGGTCGCCGCCGGCTATGCCCCGAGCCCCGCCATGTTGCCGTACTGCGCCGCGGACTGCCGCATCGGGGCCGTGATCCGCCTGCCCAAGCGATGGAAGGGTCGCTCGATGAGCACGTGCAGTAGCCAGGCAAGTCCAACGCTAGCGACCAGCGCCGAGGTGAGCGCGAGATGTATGCTGACCTGTCGTCGGCTCAGCTCAAATACGATCGCCCAGGAAAGGGGGACATGGACGAGGTAAAGAGGATAACTGATATCGCCCAGAAACGACAGCGGCCTGGCCTCTCTCAGCCATTGCTCACAGGCCAGAGCAGCCATGAAGATAGCAAAGGCGGCGGCGGCGCTGTACGGGTCCTCAGCGGTCGTGGTATACACGTGTTCGGCGAAGATGCTATGGGCAATCGTGAACATCGCACCGAGCACGAGCACGGTCAGGATGCACCACCCGCCGCATCGGCGGCTGCGATCGGGCTGCCACAACGCGGCGCCGATCAACATGAAGATGATGTACGTGCCATTATAGCCAGCATAGCGCAGCGGCAGTGCGGCGAACACGAGTTCGGCCGGGGGCACGACGCCGATATAGGCGAGCAGCAGACATATCGCGCCGATCAGCACCAAATGACGGTGCCGCAAATCGGGCCAGACATAAGCACAGCCGGCCATCGTCACATAGAAGCAGACCTCGACCATCAGCGTCCAGATGAGCGGGATCGTATAGAACATGCCGAACCAGCCGCTCACGAGCAGCGACGAGGCCAACGTGTTTAGCGGCGTATATGGTCCCGCCACACCATAGGCGCGCGCATAAAGCGAGAAGGCGAGAGCCGTGGCGCAGACCGAACTCACACTGAGGGGATAGATGCGGAAGAAGCGCCGGACCAGGAAGCGGGCCGGCCCGCTCGCCTCGATGCTCATGCGGATGACAAAACCGCTGATCAGGAAGAACAGCAGCACCCCGATCTCGCCCGACTTCATCCCGTGGGCGTTGAGCACGTATTCTGGCTTCAGATAGATGTCCGCCGCCGCGACCTGCGAGGACCCGACCGGGGCTCCGGAAATCATCGGCAGATATGTTCTCGGTGTCTCGCGATCGGTGATGCCGACAACGTAGATGTGGGCATAGACCACCAGCAGCGCGGCGAACCCGCGCATGTAGTGCAGCGACAGGATGCGGCTGTTTCCAGAGGCGTGCAGGGGCAGCCGTTTCGGCATCGAGGTCATGTTCGGTCGACGGGTGCGGTCGCACTGGGCAGTGCCTCAGGAGAAGATCCCAACTCGCGGCGCCAAGGCCGTAGCGGGCGCAGCATCGCCCAGATAAAACGGGGGATTGGCAGGCTCTGAAGCAACTGGACTAGCAGGATCTGCCGATTCCTGCGCGACAGCTGGTCAATATACAGGGATTTGGGGAGGAGATGCTCTGGCGGATGCGCGACAACCAAAGCCGTGGGAGGGACAGCTGGGGCGGTGGCCGGCGGGGCGGCCTCGACGGTGCTAAGCCGTGATGCGCGATCAAATGTATCGGGGTCGAAATCACGGACGATTTCGGATTCCTCGCGCATGCACTCCTCGAACGCTCGGGGCTTCGCACCCCGAATACTCCCGCCGACATTGAACTTGTGCTGGATGTCGAGCATGCCGGTGGTCCGTCGTGTCGGCACGCCAGCGCCGTACAGGGCCAAGCCGAGCACGGCGTTCACGTCCAGATACGGCAACATCATCTCCCATTTGCCAGCAAGCGCGCTTAGCCGGAACAGGAAGCGGCAATGGCCGAGCGGAACGTTCTGGGAATGGTCGAAGAAGTTGAGCTTCTCATGCAGCTCGCAGACGGTCTCCCCGGCATTGTCCTGATAACGTAGCAGCAGGTTTGCATACGCGTAGTCGGCTTCCGGATGCCGCGACAGCGCACCCGCCAGGGTTTGGACGTGATTGGAGTAAAGATCCTCGTTCGGCGCGACCACACAGAACAGTTCCGCGGGGGGGCCGCCGAGGAGCCCGGCCAGCACGCTGCCGAGGCGGTTGCGCCGGACGATCCTGCCGTTCTGGTCGCGCGTGAAGAACGATGCCGTCTCGATCGCCACATCCACGCCGCTTTCGGCGATCGCCTTGCGCAGTTCTGGGGCGAAATACCTGCGATCGAACTCGTCGATCACCAGAACCGGACGGCACCCTGCGTGGCGCTGCCGACCGCCGTTGGCAAGCTGCCGCTTCAGCGCGGCGGCATCGGTACTCCGGCAGAAGCAGAAACAGGGTGACGCGCTGATCCAGGGCGGCGGGCGCGTAGCGACGCTCGAGGTCGGTCCGGCGCGTGGCAAAGCCCTCGTAGATCCGTCGCAACGAATGATCCAGCCGATAATCCTGCTCGAAGATCGATTGCGCGCGGGTGGCGAGCGCCAGCGCCTCCTCGGGCTTGTCCTTGATCCAGCGGACATGCTGGAGGATCTGCTCGGTCGCCTCGTCGGCCGGGGCGGTCAAATCCACATAGAGCAGCGAGTCCCCGAAATGCTTCCGGGCAAACGGGTTCTCGTCGCAGATCACGACCGCCCCGCCGGCCAGTGCCTCGAACAGCCGGCTCGACATGAGCGCGGCATCCTTGTGCGCCTCAGAGGACAGCACCAGCGCGATGCCCGCGCGGTTGATCTCGCGGATCATCGACACGCCGTCGAACGGAAGCGAGCCCTGATAGGTCCTGTAGCCTTCCCAGACGCGTACGCCGCGCAGCAGCCGCGGACCGTAGATGCGCATCTCGCCAGTCATGTCGAGTTCGTCGAGCACCTCCTGGTGCCGCGACGTCCCCTTGCCGAGGCGCTCCCAGTTAATCCCGGAGTAGAACAGCTTCCGGTCGCCGAGCGTGGGCCGCAGGATCGGTTCCGCCACCGAATGATACATCGTGAAGTGCGGCCCGGCCCGCGTCGGATCGCGTGCCGTCAGCCGCCGGATCTGGTCATCGGCCATAGGTGACGAGCAACTCAGGAAGTCATCGTGCGTCGGGAGATTGCGCGAGACCCGGCGGTAGCCGAAATCATGGTAGAACTGGAGTGGATTCCAGAGCACCACGAACGAGAATATGTCGTAGGACTTCGGCGTGCTGAAATGGAGATGGATGACGAAGTCCAGATCGTCCTGGGTCATCTGGCGATAGGGTGGATCGATGGTTTTCGCCATATGATCGACGACGATGCACTCTAGACCGAGGACTTGCGCCGCCCTCTTCAGCCTGGCAATCACTTCATCCTCGGCGACCTTGATGTCGGGCCACAGCTTGACCACGCCGAACCGGCCACGCATTCCTTCCGGCGTTTCGAAGTACTCTTTCACCAATGCTCCACCCTGCCGTGTGCTGACGCGCTCGTCGCGTCAGGCAACTTCACGGTCTGGACACTCCGGTCAAGAGGGGACCGCGTGACGGGCGTGCCGCCGGCACCCCGGTCATGGCTCCGGCGCCAATTTGAACACTTGCCGCGCAAAGTACCGCGACACTCCCTTGCGTCTCGGCAAGCGAGGCAATATCGACGGCCGGAGATGGAGGAGAGGATGATGCCACTGAGCCGAACGCCGGCGTGGCTGTTGCCCGACGCGACCGTCGTCATCACCGGTGGCAGTGGCATGGTCGGCAGGGCACTTCAGGCGGAACTGAGGGACCAAGGCTTCGTCCGTATCCTCGCACCGCCGCGAGCTGAACTCGACCTGCTGGATGGCGCGGCAACGCTGGCATATTTCCGGGAACAACGCCCGCAACAGGTATTCCATCTCGCCTCGATCGTGTTCGGCCTGTTCGGCAACATGGAGAACCAGTTCCTTGCGCTGGCGGACAACACGCTGCTCAACCATAACGTGCTGACCGCCTGCGCGGCTACTGGAGTGCGCAAGCTCTTTTTTGCCGGTACCGTCGCCGCCTATCCGTTCCCCTACAAGGGCCTGCCGCTGATTGAGAGCATGCTTTGGGACGGTGTCCCTCATTACGGAGAATTCGGCTACGCGCATGCGAAGCGGCACGCCCTTGCCTATCTCGAAATCCTGCGGCGCGAAGCCGACCTCGACTTCTTCTACGGCCTGCTGACGAACCTTTATGGTCCTGGCGATCGCTTCGACGATCGCTTCGGCCATGTCATTCCGTCACTGATACTCAAGCTCCACCGCGCCAAGCGGACCGGGGAGCCCTTCCAGGTATGGGGCGACGGCCTCGCCACGCGCGACTTCATGCACGCAAGGGATGCGGCTCGCGCCATCCTGCTCGGCATGCAACGGATTTCCGGTGTCGCGAACGTCAGCAGCGGCATCGCCGTGTCGATCCGTGACGTCGTCGCCGCCCTGGTCAGAGCGGCCGGATACGAAAAGACGGTCGCCTGGCAGACCGATAAGCCGGTCGGGGTGCCCGAGCGGTCCGTTTCGAACGCCGTGCTGCAGGACATCGGCTTCGAATCCGCCTACACGATCGAGACCGGTATCAAGGACACCTGGGACTGGTTCGAGCGCAACGCCGCCTCCGCTCGCACCGAGACTGCTATCCGGCGATCACCCCACGACGCCGGCTTGACGGAGGCCTGACCGCCGGGTTCCGGCGGTATTGCGCCCTCAGCGGTAATCGACGCTGATCGTGCGCAGGCCCACCCCGATGGGCCGCGTGTCCTCGGTCAGCCCGAGTTGCGCCGGGCTGAGCGGCTTTGTGATGTGCAGGTCGAGCCGAATTCGATCGCTACCGACTACCGAGGCATCCTGCAGCCAAATGGCCAGCCTGATCTGTTCTGGCCTGGCGTCGGACACCGCGATCACTGCCCGCCGCTGTCCGTTGACGCTGATTTCCGCGCTGCTGCCGTCCGGCTGGAAGCTGGGGCCCAGCATGCAGTCGATCTCCAGCGAAAGCCATTCCGCGACCGGACATTCGAGGCGCAATTCGAGAAACGCTGCTTCCGCCTGCGTCCAAACTCCCCAGTCCTCGATGTAGGAGAAGCCCTCGCCGAGATAGTTCGCCCCAGTGCCGGCAACGGAAAAGACGGTGCGCACCCCAGGGGCGAGCGCCGCTGGCTCCGCATGGGAAGCGTAGCCGAAACGCCGCCGAAACTCGCGGGTCTCGTAATTGACGACAGCGATCTGTGCCGGGGTCAGCAGCCGATTGTACTTGCCGATCAGCCCATCGCCGATGTGATTGGGATGCCACTGCGTCTCTGGTCTTGATTGCGGAAGCGGCATGGGTTCGCCGGGAATGTTCACGAACTTGGCTTCATCGACGAATTGCCCGACGCGCTCGCGCGACAACTCGCACGCGATCTGCTCTCGATCGGATCGCGGAATGTCCAGATGGAGGAACTCGGCGATCCTGTTGATGCCATCCAGGCCGAACGCAACGCGATCTTCGTATCGCAGCAGCAGCGGGGCGGCGGCCTGTTCCAGCCGTAGCAGCGCGGCGGCGGAGGCCGATATCGCCCGCACCGCGTCGGCGAACGCGAAACCAAACTGCTGCATCAACGAGACGACGCAGTCGCGTGGATCGCGAATTGTCAGGAGTACCGGCGCGCCGGACCAGAGGACGGCGCAGCACAGCAGCGGCGAGGGCGAATGCGTCTTGATGAGCAGGAGGCCACCGCGCAGCATCTCCTCGTCATGCGAGCCGCCAATGCCGTCACTGTAGAACATGGCAACCTGCGGCCATTTGCCGCTCAGGCACCCAAGGCTCGCGGCCGCATTGAATGCCCAGGTCGAGGCGCTGCGCGGCAGTCCGGCGCAGAGGATCGGGAAAGCAGTGCCCGCGCCAAGCATCCTCCCGCCCGAATCCTGTGCATGCCGCTCCGGCTCTCGCTCGCGTTCGTCGCTCATCATCCGGCCTCAATTCCACAATCACGCGGAAGCACGCATGCGGCCTGGACCATGCCGATCAGTAGGCTGCTATCGGGCCGAGAAACACGGCTCCCATCGTGCCGCGGCGCGTCAGCCTGATCCGAATATGCCCTAGCCAACTAACCGAACCGCACCAGCCGGCCAAGCGGCACGCCAAGCACCTCATCCTCGCGCATCACCACATGGCCGCGTACGATGGTCGCGACCGGCCAGCCGATGACCTCCGTACCCGCGAACGGCGTCCAGCCGCAGGGCGAGACGATCCAGGACTCCTCGATCGGCCGCCGCCGCTTCATGTCAACGATGGTGAAGTCGGCGTCGTAGCCGGCAGCGAGCCGTCCCTTGCCGAGCACGCCATAGACGCGCGCCGGCCCCGCGCACATCAGGTCCACCAAGCGTTGCAAGGTCAGCCGTCCCGCGTTCACATGGTCCAGCATCACCGGGACGATGGTCTGGATACCCGTGAGCCCCGCCGCACAGTCCGGCCAGGGCAGCATCTTCTTCTCGCGCGGGTGCGGGGCGTGGTCCGACCCGATCGTGTCGGCCGTGCCGTCGGCGATTGCCGCCCAGGCTGCATCGAGATGCCGCCGCCCCCGGATGGGCGGGTTCATCACGCCGAAGCCGCCGAGATTTTCGTATACTTCAGGCGCGACCTGAGTAAGGTGATTGACCAGCACCTCGACCGTTGCGAGGTCACGGAAGTCCTTCAGGTACTCCAGCTCCTCGGCGGTCGAGACATGGAGGATGTGGGCCGCGCGGCCGGTCTTGCGCGCGAGTGCCATCAACCGCCGCGTGCCGAGGAAGGCCGTTTCCTCGTCGCGCCATTCCATGTGGCGCGCATACGGATCGCCGCGCTTGAATAGGGCCCGGCGCGATTGCAGCCGGTACTCGTCCTCACTGTGATAGGCGATGCGCCGGCGCCCCGCGCGCATCACGCGTTCCAGGCTCTCGTCGTCCTCGACCAGCAGATTGCCCGTGGAGCTGGCGGCGAAGATCTTGATGGCGCAGACGCCGCGCCCGCGTTCGAGTGCGGCGAGATCGGCGATGTTGATCTTGGTGCCGCCGACATAGAGGCCCATGTCGCACCAGGCGACGCGTTCGACATAGTCCTGCTTCCAGGCGAGCTGATCGGCATCGACGATGGCCGGCGCGGTGTTCGGCATATCGAACACCGCCGCGATCCCGCCGAGCACGGCGGCCTTGGTGCCGGTGGGGATGGTCTCCACTGCCGCGTCGCCGGGATCACGCAAATGGGCGTGGCTGTCGATCAGTCCGGGCAGGACATGCAGGCCGCGCGCATCGAGCGTCTGCGCGGCGGTCGCGCCTGCCGGCACGCCGAGCGCCGCGATGCGTCCGTCGCGCACGCCGATGTCGGTCTGCTCGATGCCCCAAGGGAGGACGCAGGCGCCGTTGCGGATCAGCAGGTCGTAATGAGAGGACACGCCACGCTCCATTTGCCGTACCGCTACCGCGTCGCCAGCGCCTCGAACACGTCTCCCTCCACCGGCAGGCCGAGGATGTGCCGGCGATGCCAGAGGGCATAGAACAGCAGCATCCAGCTCGCCATCGACTCGCCACCGCGAGCGGGGGAGCGGAACAGCGCGGCCACCTTGTCCGGCTCGGCGATCTCCGCCACGCCGGGTTGCGCGGCGACGAGCGAGCCAAGGCGGGGACCCTGGCCCCTAATCCATTCGCCGACCGGGACCGTGAAGCCCCGCTTCGGCGCGAAGGGCTGCGCCTCGGGCAGGTGGCGGTCCAGCCAGCGGCGCAGCAGCCACTTGCCCATGTTCTTGCGCAGCTTGAGGCCGTCGGGGAGTCGGAACGCGGCGGCGGCGACCGCGGGATCGAGGAACGGCGTCCGGCCCTCGACGCCGTGTGCCATCAGGCATCGGTCGAGCTTCAGCAGCAGGTCGTTGGGCAGCCAGTCGGCGATGTCGGCGGCCTGCGCGCCGGCGAGCCTGCTGCCGCCGCATTCCCCGGCGCGCTGCTCGCTGGCGGCGAAGCCGTCGCGCCAGCCGGAGGGGCGGTGGCGCAGCACGTCCACGCGGTCGAACACGCCGCGTCCGCGCATCACCCGCCCGCCCAGCCACCAGGGCCGCATGGCGCGACGATACCGGCCGTAGCCGGCGAACAGTTCGTCGCCGCCTTCTCCGCACAGCACCACCTTTACGTCGGCGCGTGCGCGGCGGGCCAGGAACCAGGTGGGGATGATGGCGTAGTCCGCGGCCGGGTCGTCCATGCAGGCGACGATCTCGGGCAGGTGACGCCAGACCATCTGCTCGGTGATCTCCATCGATTCGTGCTGCGCGCCCGCTGCCTTGGCGACCAGAGCGGCGTGCGCCCGCTCGTCGGCCGCGCCCGGCACGTCCCAGCCGGCGGTGAAGGCGAGGACGGGCGCGCTGTTCAGCCGCGCCATCAGCGCGAGCACGGCCGAGCTGTCCACGCCGCCCGACAGGAACATCCCGTACGGGACGTCGCTGCGCTGGTGCAGGAGCACGCTGCTCTCGAGCGCGCCGTCCAGGCGCTCCAGCGCGTCCGTCTCGGTGATCTCCTCCGGCCCACCTTCGGGCAGTGCGGGGAGCTGGCGGCGTTCGACGACATGGCCTTCCAGGCAGGTCAGGGTCTCGCCCGGCAGCACGCGATCGATGCCGGCGAAGATCGTCTCTGCGCCAGTAGTGAATTGGAGTTGCAGCAATTCATCGCGCGCCGCCGGCCGCAAGCCGCGCGCGACCAGCCCCGCCGCATGCAGCGCCTGCGGCTCGGACGCGAAGGCAAGCCCGCCAGGAATATGGGCCATATAGAGCGGCTTGATGCCGAACGGATCGCGCGAGAGCGTCACCGTACGGGCGGCGCGGTCGTGGATCGCGATCGCGTACATGCCCCGAAGGTGGCGCGTGTAGTCGGCGCCGTCGCGGCGGAACAGATGGAGCGGCGGCTCGCAGTCACTTTCGGTATGGAACGGCGCGTCCGGCAACTCGGCGCGCAGCTCCCTGTAATTATAGATTTCCGCGTTGGCGATCAGCGTCGCCGGACCGAGGAACATCGGCTGGTCGCCGCCGGCGATGTCGATGATCGCCAGCCGGTTCTGGGCGAGCGCGACGCGGCCGACGACGGCATGGCCGCTGCCGTCCGGCCCGCGATGCGCCAGGGCGCCGATCAGCCGCGCCAGCACCCCGGCATCCGGCGGCGGCGCGCTGGAGGCCAGCACGATTTCGGCAATGCCGCACATCAGGGCTTCTCCACGGTGGAGAGGAAGAAACGCCAGCGCGCGAGCACGGGTGCCTCGGCGAACTCCGTCTCGAAGCGGGCGCGCCCCGCCGCCGCGAGCGCCCGGCCGGAAGCCGCGTCCTGCACCACCGCGCCGAGCGCGTCGGCCAATGCCGTGGCGTCCTCGCAGGGAACCAGCAGTCCGTCCCGGCCGGATGCGATCAACTCCCTGGGGCCTCGCGCGGCCGCGGCCACCACCGGGACGCGCGCCGACCAGCCCTCGATCACCACGTTGCCGAGCGGTTCATGCCGCGAGGGGCAGACCAGCGCATCACAGGCGGCGAGCAGTCCAGCAGTGTCTTCGCGCCAGCCCGGCATGTGGACCCGCGCCCCAACCCCTTCGGTCTGGGCGAGTGCCGCGAGGGCGGCGCGCTCCGGCCCCTCCCCGGCGATCACCGCGTGCGCCTCGGGCAGGCGGGCGAGGGCTCGGATCAGCACGTCGAAGCCCTTGTTGCTGTGCAGTCGGCCGAGCGCCAGGATCAGCTTCGCGCCGTCCGGCACGCCGAGCGCCGCGCGGGGCAGGGGCATCGCGCCTTCCATGTCAGGCACGAAATTGGGGAGATAATGCACATGCTGGGGCGGCCAGCCCTGGCCCTTGATCCAGTCCACGATGCCGCGCGTATTCCCCACCAGATGCTCGCAGCGGCGAAAATTCCGCAGCGCATAGAAGCCGCCCAGCCGCCCGACCAGCACCCATCTTCCGCGCCGAGCGAAGCGCGCGGCCCGGCTCATCCAGGTGATCACGACCCGCGGCGCGAAGTCGTCCAGCAGCCGCGCGAGGCGCGGGCCGGTGAGCATGTCGAAGGGACCGCCGAATCCGAGCTGGACCGGTGCGAGCCCGGCAGCGGCCAGGCGGCGGGCGCGAGCAGGGTTGCAGCGGATCACTGGGAGCACTGTCTCGCCGGCGCGCGCCAGCGCCAAGCTCAGCCGCTCGAAGAACAGCTCCGCTCCGCCGGCCGGTGCGCCGGCCATGATCTGTGCCACTCTCATCGCCAAGTCTGTAGCACTTCTTGCGGCACCAGGCGCCAGCGCCCACCTGGGCGAGCATGACACGATTGGCGCCGCTGCCCGCACGAAGCGTGATCGAGATTGCCGGCGAGGATCGGGTGGCATTCCTGCAAGGCCTGGTCTCCAACGACGTCGAAGCCGCCACCCCCGGCCGTGCCGTATGGGCGGCGCTGCTCACGCCACAGGGCAAGTGGCTGGCGGATTTCTTCATCCTGAGCGACGGGGGGAAGCTGCTGCTCGACGTGGAGGCCGGACAGGCCGCGATGATCGCGCAGCGCCTGTCCCGCTACCGCCTGCGCTCCGCCGTGACGATCGCCCCGGCCGCGCTGAGCGTATACGCCGCCTGGGATGGCGCGCCTTCCCAGTCCGACGTGCTCGCGGCGCTGGACCCGCGCCTGCAAGACGCGGGCTGGCGCGTGCTCGCCGCCGCGAAGCTGTCCGCCGATGCGAGCGAGCCGGACTACGACCTACACCGCCTCGCCCTCGGCCTGCCCGACGGCTCGCGCGACCTCGAGGCCGAGAAGACGGTGCTGCTGGAGGCGGGCTTCGATGAGCTGAACGGCGTCTCCTGGAGCAAGGGCTGCTACATGGGCCAGGAGCTGACGGCACGGACGAAGTATCGCGGCCTGGTCAAGCGTCGCCTGGTGCCGGTCGCGGTGGCGGGCGAGCTGCCACCGCCCGGCACGCCGATTTGCGCGACGGCGTGGAGGTGGGGACGATGCGCTCCGGCCGGGACACGCTGGGGATGGCGCTGTTGCGGCTGGAGGCACTGGGAAACGCATCGCTCCTCTGCGGCGACGCACGGCTGACGCCGCGCCTCCCGGCTTGGCTGCGTCTGCCCGAGCCAGCTCGATAGGAGACTCTGATGGCCGAGCTGCCACGTCTGTCGGTGCCCGCCGCCGGCCTGCTCGCCGGCGGCGCCGTGCTCGGGGCGGCGCTGCTGGCCCGGCGCTGGAGCCCCGAACCGGCGCATTTCTATACGGCGGAGTGGTACGCGGCGCTCCGCAAGCCGTCCTTTACCCCGCCCGCCTCTGTCATCGGCGGGGTGTGGGCCATGCTGGAGGCGCTGCTCGCGGTGGCTGGCGCCCGGCTTCTCGCCGCGCCGCCCAGCCCCGCGCGTCGCGGCGCGATCGCCGGCTGGGTCCTCGCCGTGCTGGGAATACCCGGCTGGACCCGGGTTTTCTTCGGCGGGCGGCGACTTGCGGGTGGGGTTGGCGTGATCGGGGCCATGCTGGCAGCCGCGCTCGGCGGCTTCGGCTTTGCCAGCAAGGTGGACCGCCCAGCCGCGCTGGCCTTGGCACCGCTCGCCGCGTGGCTTGCCTTCGCGGGCGTGCTGAACGAGAGGATCTCGGCGGCTCAACGGGTAATCATAGCAACGACTTCGATGCCGACGCAATCGACGCCTGGACCTGTCTCAGTTTCTGGCCCCTAGCTCATCGAGCAGCGCCTTCGCTTCGATCAGTTCCTGCGTCGTCGAAGCCCTCGGTGAACCAGTTGTAGATCGGAGCAAGCAGGTCGCGGGCTTCCGCGCTCCGCCCCTGCTCGCGCAACAGTCGGGCAAGGCTCGTGGCGGCGCGCAGCTCGAACAGCTTCGCGTCTTTGCGCCACTCGCGCGAGCGTGATAGCTGCGCTTCGCAAGCGCTGCGCCTTCGCGCAGCTATACCATCCCTGATAAGGATCAGAAGGTCGCCGCGCAGGCGAAGCGTTTCCGCTTCCAGCATACGCTCGCCCGTCGCTTCGATGTGACGCACCGCTCGGTCTAGCTCTGCTAGCGCAGCCTTGGGCTGCCCGGCCAAGCGGTGGGCGTCCGCCAGCATCAAAGCGATACCCGACGTGAAATGGGGGCAGTTCGTGTTGCGATCGTTCCAGCGAGGCTATCATACAGCATTCGAACCCCTGAATTCGCATCTCCGGAGGCAGCCTGACACCATCCGCAAGCGGCCAGTCCGAGAGCCCTGTAATAAGGGAAAGCCTGTTCTCGGTCGCTAAGGCGACAAGTTCTTCTGCGTGACGACAGAGCCCTTTCAATTCCGAGCGGGCGAGCCAACCGGAACCCCACACCCACCAGAGAGCGGCAACGAGAGCGTAGGAGTCCGAGCCCGTTCACGTGCTCTCGGTGAGTGCCGGAGCGCAGAGCGACAGGCCGCGCTTCGGATATCCGAGGCACCACGGTAGCCCGACGCAAAAGGCCCGAACAGCTGACACGTCCAATCAAACTGCCCGAGTTCCTCGAATGAACCCCTTTGCACAGGGTTGTAGATGGCAGCACCACGATTTAGGTCTCCAAGGCTACCGCATCCGAAAAATCTCCGGCGAACAGACAGACAAATCCGCTCGTTCGGTAACCCGTTAGCCGCGCAACATCGTCACTCGCAGCTTTCGCCGATCTGTCGCATCTCGGCCGCCAACTGTCGGGCGCGCTCCAGATTGGCTTGCAATTGATAGTGCGTCCATTCGCCTAGCAAGGTTGGCAGAAGTTTGCCTACATGTCCGAGCCGGTTACCAGAGTCCGTGGGCGCGCGCGTAAACTTCGCCGACTTCGGGAATTCCAGGACCCATGGTCGCCATCAGCGTCCGGCCGAGTGCGATCAGGAGATCGAGTTCTCGATCTCTGCCGCCAAGCGGTCTCAGGCAGGCGGTTCAGCACGTGCAATCCCCTGTTCAGGTGCAGCGTCTCGGCCTCGGCGCATCGCGGATCGCGCCATCGCCAGCCAGCCCGCCCTCGTCAATATGCGACCGCCGCGCTCCGCTTCTCCGGCCTCGGTGAAGTGATGCGCCAGCAGTTCGGGCTGCGCTTGCGCGATCTCGGGCGACTGCCGCTCCAGGGCCGCCCCGATCCGCGCATGTACCCGTTGCCGCGCGGCTCGCACCAACATGCTATAGGCCACGTCCTGCACCAACGCGTGCTTGAAAAGATACGTGGACTGTGGCGGGGCGCCGCGCGCGAACAGCAGGCCGGCGCTCGTCAGCCGGTCGAGTGCTTCCCGCAGCTCTGGCTCCGGCCGCTCGGCGATCGCGGCGACCAGCTCGTAGCCGAACTCCCGCCCGATCGCCGCGCTCTGTTGCGCCACATCCTTGGCCGCGAGGCCGAGCCGGTCGAGCCGGGCCACGAGAGACGCATGCAGCGTGGCCGGCACCGACAGCTCAGGACGCGGGATGGCCGAGAGCACCTCCGTCCGTGCCCCCGATTCAATAACCGCCCTCGTCACCTCTTCGATGAACAGCGGAACGCCGTCCGCGCATTCGGCGATCTCTTGCGAGATCACCGGGGGCAACTCGTCCGTTCCGGCGATCTCCGCGATCATCGCGGCGGAATCGTGTTGACCAAGCCGGCACAGGGCGAGAGAGGCCACGTTCGGCTGCCCAGCCCAGGGCGGCTGGAATTCGGGGCGGAAGGTCGCCAGCAGCAGCACCGGCAGGCGCCCCACCTGCTCGATGGTCCGATCGAGCAGTTCGCGCGAGCTGGGGTCGATCCAGTGCACGTCCTCGTAGATCACCAGCACCGGCTGGCGCGCCGCGAGCCCGGCCAGTTGCGCCAGCAGCGCCGCGAGCGTCCTCTCGCGCTGCGCCTGCGGGCTCATCCGCTGGACCCGCTCGCGCTGGTCAGTCGGAATCGAGAACAGCTCCGCGATCAACGCGATCGCCTCGTCTGTCCCATCCGATTGGGCGAGCACCGCGTCGAGCTTGGCAAGCTTGGCCTCATCGGTGTCGCCGCGACTGAAGCCAGCCGCGTGTTCGAGTTGCGCGATGAACGGATACAGCGCGCTGTCCTGGTGGTGCGGCGAGCAGAAGAGGCGCAACTCGACATGGGGCTGCCCCGCGATGGCGTCCTGAAGGGCGTGGGCGAGGCGCGACTTGCCGATGCCGGGCTCGCCGCTGACCAGCACGACCTTGCCGCCTCCGGCTTTGGCCTGCTCCCAGCGCCGCAGCAGCAGTTCCAGCTCCTCCTCGCGCCCGACCAGGGGTGCCAACGTGACGCCGCGCAACGCCTCGAACCGGCTCTCCGCGGCGGCTTCCGCTGTCACCCGCCAGGCTTCGACTGGCTCATCGGCGCCCGCCATGGCGATCGGCGCGCACGCGCGTAGCTCGAACAGCTCGCCCACGAGCCGGCGCGTGCCCGCCGCGATCAGCACCGCATCCGGCTCGGCCCTCGCAGCCAACCCAGCGGCAACACTGGCCGCCTCGCCCAGTGCGGTGGGCTGGCCACCTACCACCGCGAGCCCGGTGGCAACCCCGATGTGCAGTTGCAGCGCAATCGAGTGGGCCGGTGCCGATCCGCCCTGTTGTCTCGACCAGCCTTAGGGCGGCGCGCACGGCGCGCTCCGCCTGGTGCTCGTCCGCCTGCGGGTAGCCGAAATAGGCCACAAGCCCGTCGCTTAGCAGCCGATCGACCGTGCCGCCCGCCTCAGCGATGGCCGACTTGGCGTGCTCGTGGAAGACGGCAAGCAGCCGCTGCAAGTCCTCCGGGTCGCGCAGCGCGGACGAGCAGGGCCGGCCCGCACAGGCCGCACTGCATCATGGTCAGTTGCCGCCGCTCGGGGGAGGCTGGAGGCGCTGTTAGCTGTGCCGCCACCGGCGCCGCCTCGCTCGCGGCGCAGACGGGCTGCGGCCTGACCGTGAACCGGTAGCCCACGCCGGGCACCGTGACGATCAGGCGTGGCTTGCCCGGCTCCGTCTCGATCTTGCGCCGCAGCCGCCCGACCAGCACGTCAATGCTCCGATCGAAGGGCTCCGAGCGGCGCCCGGCCACCGCCTCCAGCAGGTGATCGCGGCTGAGCGCGCGGCCAGGCGCGGCGAGGAAGGCGAGCAGCAGCTCGAACTCCGAACGCCGCAAGGCGATGTCCTGGCCGCCCGCGTCAACGAGGGTGCGCGCGCCCAGATCGAGGGTGAAGCCCTCGAACCGCAGCGCTGTCGGCTCCGCGTCAGCCATCCTCCCGGCCCACCCAGGCAATCGGACAGAGAACACTTGCGGACTACCTATGCCACCGGCCGCTTCGAAGGGAACGAACTTTTACCCAGAAATTACACGGGCACATCAGCAGCTAGCGAAGGCGGGCGAGCATCGCGGCATCGGAGGCGCCCATAAAGCGACCGATACCCGACAGGCCCCGCGACGCAAGCGGTAGGCCAACCAAGGAGATCGAAATGAAGACGATCGTGACTGCCGCCGCCCTGCTCACCCTGATCGGCAGCGGCGCTGCCCTCGCCCAGGGCGCCCCTCCCAGCCTCGTCCCCTGGCAGAGCGGCTGGCACGGCGCCGTCGCGGCGCTCCAGGCGCAAGCCCCGAGAACGATGGCGACCCGCCCTGACAATCGCACCGTCCTGGCCAAGAATAGCGGCTCCGTCCCCGTCGCGGGCAACCCCCAGGGCCGCTCCCGCGGCGGCTAGCGGCTGAGCGCGGACACTCGACATCAAGCATCGGCACTGTCCGCACCCAACCGGCACCTCATGGAGCGTGGGGGCCGGCATGTCTCCTTCGGCGGCCTCCAATGCCAGCGTGCGCGGAGGAGCGCCAACGAAGGCCAACGGATCAGAACGCGCGCCGAAAGAACACCGCCGTCATCGCCGCGCTGACCGTCAGGACCGCGATCCGCACCAGGCCGGGATTTATCACTCGTCCGAGCCGGGCGCCGGCATACCCGCCCACCGCCGCCGCCACGAGCATTGCCAGCGTCTGCGGCCACCAGACCACACCCGAGACCACGAAGCACAGCGTCGCCACGCTATTGCAGGCGCTCACGACCAGCACTTTCAGTGGATTGTACGCGGCCAGATTGACCGTGCCCAGCAGACTCCAGACGGCGAGCGTCATGATTCCCACGGCGCCCCCGAAATACCCGCCATAGATCGCCAGCACGAACTGGATCACCAGCAGAGGCACGGCGCCAATCCTCATGCGCCGACGCAGCGCTACGCCCATGCGCCCGCCGAATGCAAAGGTCAGGGTGGCGAGCAGCAGCAGCCACGGCACGATCGCGTTGAACGCGCCTTCGGGGGTGAACAGCAGCAGCAGCGCCCCGACAAGCCCACCTGCCACGCTGATCGCGAGCAAGGCCGGCATCGGCACGCCGCGCAAGCCCAGGATCCGGCCGCGATAGCCGTAGAGGCTCGTCAGGCTGCCGGGCCATAGCGCGACGGTGCTGGACGCGTTCGCCGCGACAGCGGGCACGCCCGCGAGCAGCAGGGCCGGGAACGACACGAACGAACCGCCTCCGGCCACGGCGTTCATCGCGCCGGCCACGAATCCCGCGCCGAGCAGGATCGGGAGATGTTGCACGGCCCGGTTACCGCGCCGCCGCCTCCGGCCGGAACCGGACGCCTGGCCGCGCCAGGCCGCCGCCGAGGCCGATCGGGGTGCCGTCGGCGCGCCAGCACGCCGCACCGGTCAGGGCGCCGTCGGACTCGAACGCGATCGCGCACATCCCCCCGGCGACGTTCGGCACCACCGAGACACGGTGCCCGCGCGCCTCCATGGCTTGCACTGCGGCCTCGCCGAAGGTTCTTTCCATCTCCACCGCAAAGCCCTGGGTCCACAGGCGCGGCGCCTCCACCGCCTCGGCCAGGGTCATGCCGTGATCGATCAGGTTGATCAGCGCCTGCATCACGGAGGCGAAGATGCGCAAGCCCCCCGGCAGGCCGAGCGCATAGACCGGGCGGCCGTCGCGCAGCACGATCACGGGCGACATCGACGAGGTGACGCGCTTGCCGGGCGCGATGGAGTTGGCGCGGCCGGGATAGGGCGTGAACAGGTGCATGTAGTTGTTGGGGATCATGCCCGTCCCCGGCACCACGAAGCGGGCACCGAACAGGCTGTTGATGGTCTGCGTCGCCGCGACGACCATGCCTCCGACGTCGGCGACGGTCAGATGAGTTGTATGCGACGATTCCGCTGGCGCGATGCCAGCGGCGAAATCGCGGGCGTGCGCTTGGTCGATCTCGGCGCGGCGCCGCGCGGCGTATTCCTTGGACAGAAGTGTCGCGACCGGGACGGCGACGAAATCGGGGTCCGCCGTCGCCGCCGCTCGGTCGGCGAAGGCGATCTTGAGCGCTTCGACCATCAGATGCGTCGTCTCGGGCGTGCCGAACCCCAAGGCGCCGATATCGAACGCTTCCAGGATGTTGAGCATCTGAATGATGTGCAGCGGCCCGGAGGAGGGCGGCGGCGGGCCTATGATCTCGTGGCCGCGATAGGTGCCGCGCACCGCTTCGCGTTCCACCGTGCGGTACAGGGTCAGGTCGTCCATCGCGAGGTAGCCGCCAGCGCGGGCCATGTGCTCGGCGTAGCGGGTGCCGAGCGCGCCGCCGTAGAGCGTCGCCGGCCCTTCGCGCGCGATCAGGCGCAGGGTTTCGGCGTAATCGCCCATGACCACGCGCGCGCCCGCCTGCACGGGCTGGCCGTCGGGCAGGAACAGGCGCGCGATCGCCGCGTCGCCGGCGAGGTCCGCCGCGCAGTCGGCGGCGCAATCGGACAGGAAGGGCGTGGCGCGGAAGCCACGCGCAGCATGGCGGATCGCCGGCTCCATGATGTCGGCGAGCGGGAAGGTGCCGAACCGCTCCAGCACCTCGCACCAGCCCTTGAGGTTGCCGGCCGAGGCGACCGAACTGGGGCCGAGCGCGTTCGCCCGCCCCACGGCGTCCATCGTGCCCGGCGCGGCGTTCGGATCGGGTATGTAGGTGCTTGAGCCGGTCGAAAGCGGCGCGCGGCTCTGGTTGTCGATCACGACGTGGCGGCCGTCGGGCAGGCGGAGATGGAACATCCCGCCGCCCAGGATGCCGACCATCATCGGTTCCACCACGCTCAGCGCGAACAACCCGGCGATCGCCCCGTCCACCGCGTTGCCGCCCGCGGCCAGCATCTCGGCGACCGCCGAGGAGGCGAGCGGATGATTCGTCACCGCCATTCCCCGCGCGCCGCGCGCGGGCGACTTCTCGGGCGTGAAGCGGATCGCGGTGCGCGCGCGCCAATCGGTCATGTGAAGCGTCCCCGTTGTTTCGGGCCCCATTCTTCGATACGGGACGCGTCGCGCAAAGAGGAGGCAGGGTATGGAGCTGCAAGGACAAGCCGCGCTGGTGACGGGCGGCGGGTCGGGGCTGGGCGCGGCGACGTGCGAGGCGCTGGCCGAAGCCGGCGCCAGAGTGGCGGTGCTGGATCGCAACGAGGCCGCCGCCCAGACCATCGCACGGCTGACCGACGGTCTCGCGGTGGCCTGCGACGTGGCGGACGCCGTTTCGGCGGAGGCCGCGATCGCGCGCGCGCGCGACGCCCACGGCCCGGCTCGGCTGCTGGTCAATTGCGCCGGCATCGGCAATGCCGGGCGGATCGTTGGCCGCGAAGGCCCGCTCGCCCTGGCCGCCTTCGAGCAGGTGATCCGCGTCAACCTGATCGGCACCTTCAACATGCTCCGCCTGGCCGCCGCCGACATGATCGGCCTTGATCCGCTGGAGGATGAGGAGCGGGGGGTGATCGTGAATACCGCCTCGATCGCCGCGTACGAGGGCCAGATCGGGCAGGCTGCCTATGCCGCCTCGAAGGCCGGCGTGGTCGGGCTGACCTTGCCGGCCGCGCGCGAGCTGTCCCGGTCGGGCGTGCGCGTGGTGACGATCGCGCCGGGCCTGATCGAGACGCCGATGCTCAAGGGACTGCCGGACGAACTGCGTCAGGGTCTCGCCGCCTCGGTCCCGTTCCCGTCCCGTCTCGGGCGGCCGGACGAGTTTGCCTCGCTGGTGCTGCACATCGCGGCCAACCGGTTCCTGAACGGCGAGACGATCCGGCTGGACGGGGCGCTGCGCATGGCGCCGCGCTGAGAGGGTTCAGGCCGCGCGATACCGCGCCACGTCGTCCAGCCCATGCTCCTCGCGAAGCTCGCCGCGTCCCAGCATGTAGTTCACATGCGCCAGGATCTCCCCGAAGGCGAAGCCCGTCTGGTGCGGGTCCAGCGCGCGCGGGAACACCAGCGGGATGAGCCCCGCCGCGGAGAGCGGCGCGGCACGGCACGCCTCGGCGATCATCGCGCAGCGTGCGGCGTGGTGCTGGGCCAGTTCGTCGATGCGCGTGTGCAGCCCCACGAACGGCAGCCCGTGTCCGGGAAGCACCAGCACGTCGGGATCGACGGTGTCGCGGATCCCGCGCAGCGAGCGGAGATAGATGCCGAGCGCGTCCAAATCCGGCTCCATCGCATGGACGCTGACATTGGGTGAGATCCGGGCGATCACCTGGTCGGCGGCGAAGAACAGTCCTTCCTCGGCGCGCACCAGCATTGCCTGTTCCAGCGCGTGTCCGCCTCCGGTCAGCACCTGGAAGCGTCGCTCGCCGATGCGCAGCGTGTCGCCGTGCTTCAGGCGAGTGTAGGTCGTAGGCACGCCGCTGGTCTGGCGCAGGTATTCGTGGCCGCGGCTGAGCACCAGCTCGGTGGTTTCCGAATCCAGCCCGTGGCGCTGGAAGAACGGCCGGTGCATGTCGGCGCCGAGATCGCCGGGTGCGTGCTGCAAGGCCAGGGAGTAGAGATACTCGGGCCGCGGCATCAGCAGCGGCAGGTCGAATCGGTCGGCGAGCCAGCCAGCGAGCCCGACATGGTCGGGATGGTAGTGCGTCACGATCAATCGGGTGAGACGGCCGCCGGAGAGCGGGCCGGCAAGGGCTGCCTCCCACAACTCCCGACACCGTCTGTCGCCGAGGCCGGAATCGACGGCGCACCAGCCGCCATCCTCCTCGATCAGATAGATGTTCACGTGATCGAGCCGGTAGGGCAGGGGCAGGCGGAGCCATAACACGCCCGGTGCGATCGGGCGCACCCCGCCCGGCGGCGGAGCTTCGGCGTGCGGAAACGTCAGAGTGTCCATGAGTTCACCCGGCCATCGTCAGAGGCATGCCCGCGACGGCGGGCCGCAGAATCCCATGCCGCGCCATCCGGTCCCGGCTCGCACCAGAACGGGACGGCGTTGCGCGTGCGGACATTCGGCTCCAGCCCCATCGCGGAGCGCAGTGCCCGGAACATCGCTCCGTGCGCGACGACCAGCACGGCAGGCGGACGGGCGATAGCGCGATTGACGGCGGCCACGGCGCGGGCGCGCAGTTGCGCGAAGGTCTCGGCGCCGTCCGGCGTCCACTCCCCGGCGACCCAGCTTGCGAACCATTCGGTCATCGGCTGGCCCTCCTGCACGCCGAAGGCCACCTCGCGCAGCCCATCGTCGATCGCCACCGGAAGCCGCAGCGCCTCGGCCGCGATCTCCGCCGTGACCCGCGCGCGCGACAGCGGCGAGGTGACGATCGTGCTGATGCCCCGGTTGCGCAGCAGCTCCGCCGCCGACCGGGCCTGAGCGAGCCCGGTCGGGTTGAGCGCGATATCGACGTTGCCCTGGGAAAGCCCGCGCGCATTCCAGTCGGTCTCGCCGTGACGCAGGAACCAGAACGGGATGCGCGCCAGCGTCTCCTCTTGCGGCATCAGGCTTGCAGCCCCTCGGCTTCCATCGCCTTGCGCACCGCCGGCCGGGCCAGCATCCGCTGGTAGTGGGCAGCGCAGTTGGGCGGCAGCGTCATGTTCATGCGCGCGGCGGCCCAGAACTCCACGTAGAACAGCGCGGCATCGGCGATCGACATGGAGGAGCCGCCGAGATAGTCCTTTCCGGCCAGCGTCTTGTCCATCAGACGCCAGCCCCTTCTCGAACATCTCGCGTCCCCTGGCCTTCACCTTCTCGGCATCTTCGGGGTGGGGCGCGAAGTTCTCGGGGCGGAACATGCGCGAGAAGCCCTGCATGTGCATGGTGGCGACCACATAGTCCATCGCCTCCAGCAAGCGCGCATCGTGTCGGGATCGTCGGGGAGCAGCTTCGCCTGCGGATTGGTGCGGGCCAGCCAGTATGCGATGGCCGGGAACTCGGTCAGCACCGAGCCGTCGTCGCGCACCAGGGTCGGCACCTTCGACTTCGGGTTGATGGCGGTGAAGTCCGGTTTGTATTGCGCGCCTTCCGCAAACTTGACCACTGCCGTCTCATAGGGCTTGCCGATCTCCTCGAGCAGGACGTGGATGCCGAGCGAGCAGGCGCCGGGTGCGTAGAAAAGCTTCATGGCAATTCCTCCTGAAGTCGGTTTGAGTTAGCCTGCCCCGGCTCCGCCCTCAAGCGCCTGCGCGCCATGCACCGACCGCGGGGCGCGGCAGGCCGAGATTCTCGCGTAAGGTGCGCCCGGTATACTCGCGGCGATACAGGCCGCGGCGTTGCAGCTCGGGAACGGCGAGCCGCACGAAATCCTCATATGCCCCCGGCACGTGCGAGGCGGCGATCACGAACCCGTCGCAGGCCGGGGCGGTGAACCATTCCTCCATCTGATCGGCGACGTCGCGCGGCGAGCCGCAGAACACCGGATGGTCACGCAGGCTGCCGCGCCCGCTGTGTTGCATGAACTCGCGCACCGTCGGGTGCGGGTTGCCGCTGGCGCGCGTCACGCGGTCGCGCAGGTACTGGCCGCCCGACATGGAATCCAGCTCGGCGTCGGTTAAAGCCTCGTCCAGGCCCTTGGAGCCGAAGTCGAAGTTCAGCAGCTCGGACAGCAATGACAGGCGGTCGATATCGTTGGGCAGGGATTCGATGACGGCGAGCTTGTCCTCGGCCTCCGCGCGGGTCTCGGCGACCACCGGGTAGGACGCCATGGTGATCCGCACGAGCGCCGGGTCGCGACCGGCGCTGGCCACCGCGTGCTTGAACGCGGCGTAGTCGCGCCGCGCCCGCTCGAGGTCGTGATAGGCGACGAACACCAGCTCCGCCCAGCGCGCGGCGAAACGCTGCCCGCGCCCGCTCTGCCCGGCCTGGATGATGACCGGATGGCCCTGGGCCGAGCGCGGCACGGTGAACGGCCCGCGCGAGCGGAAGAAGCGGCCCTGGTGGTCCAGGCGATGCACCTTGTCGGGACGGGCGAACAGCCCGCTTCGCTTGTCCACCACCAGCGCGTCATCCTCCCACGCGTCCCAGTGCCCGAGCACCACCTCCATGAACTCGTCGGCGCGGTCGTAGCGGAGGTCGTGCTCCATGTGCGCGCCGATCCCCATGTTCAGCGCCTCGCCGTCGTTCAGCGAGGTCACCACGTTCCACGCGGCGCGGCCGCCCGTCATCAGGTCGAGCGTCGCGAACACGCGCGCGACGTGGAACGGCTCGTAGTAGGTGGTGGAGTAGGTGGAACCGAGGCCGAGCCGCTCGGTCGCCATGCCCATCACCATCAGCACGGTGACCGGGTCCATCTTCACGCAGCGTATGCCATGCGCGACGGTATGGGCATGGTCGCCGCCAAGGCGGTCCGGCATCGCCAGGCGGTCGTCGAAGAAGGCGAGGTGGAACTTGCCGGCTTCCAGCGTGCGGGCGATGCGGCGGTAGTACTCGGGCGACGTGAAGTCGGACGCCGCCTCCGGGTGGCGCCAGGAGCCGACGAAGTTGCTGCAATTCTGGGCTTGCAGGAAGGCGACGAGGGTCATCTGGCGCATGGGGGCGTCCTCCTGGGGGGAGTATCGGGCAGGAAGCGGGGGGCGTCACGTCGGGGTGGCGCTGCGTGCCGGTGCGCTGGCGACGGGCTCCGCTCGGCTCCGTTCCCTGGCGCGCCGGGCCGAGCATGGTCGCAGGCATCGCATCATGGCAGCATGGTCGGCATGCCTCCATCGGTGATGCACGCCCTCAGCGCCCTGAATACCTGGATCTATCGCCTGAGCGGCGGCAGACTGATGGGGCGCGTTCCGTCCGGGGCGCCCGTGTGTCTGTTGAAGACCAAGGGCCGCAAATCCGGTCGGTCGCGGACCGTGCCGCTGCTCTATCTGGCGGACGGAGACGATCTCATCGTCGTCGGCTCCCAGGGCGGCGCGCCTCGGCACCCGGCCTGGTATCTCAATCTCCAGGCCGATCCCAGAGGCGAGGTACGAATCGGTCCTCGGCGCATTGCCGTGACGGCACGACGGGCGGACCCGGATGACAGGGATCGGCTCTGGCCGCGTCTGGTGGCGATCTACCCGCCGTATGAGGAGTATCAACGCCGTACGGCCCGGCTCATTCCCGTGGTGCGGCTGAGCCCGGTCCAGGCGCGGTGAGCCGATGACCCTTGAGGCTCGTCCTCTTCGATCCCGCGGCCTACCTTGACAGCGAGAAGGCCATGGCCGCCTATCCGCTTGAATCTGCCGCTTGTTCGGACGCTCAACCAGGCGGAGAGCCCATACAGGGGGGACCATGATGAGATTGCTTGGGTTGACGCTCGCGACGACGGTCGTTTTCACGGTCGCGGCCTATGCGGCCCCGCAGAAAGAGCGGGTTCGCGGCACGATCGAGTCCTTCGACAACAACAGCGTGACCGTGAAGTCGCAGCAGGGCGGCGACGTCAAGCTCACGCTCGACAACGCCACGAAGTACGCAACCGTGGTGAAGTCGAGCCTGTCGGACGTGAAGCAGGGGAGCTATATCGGCGTCGCCACCAAGGAGTCCGGCAACTCCGCTACCGCCGTTGAGGTGGTGGTCTTTCCGGCTTCGATGCGAGGGGCGGGCGAGGGCCACTACCCCTGGGACAGGCTGCCCGACACGTCCAACTCGGGCGGCAGCGTGTCCAGCAGCATGACCAACGGCACGGTCGCGGCCAGTTCCTCGGCTGGGAGCGCCAACCAAGTCAGCACCGCGATGACCAATGGCAGCGTTGCATCCTCATCCGGCCAGTCCGGCGGCCAGCAGATCACTGTTTCCTACAAAGGCGGCGAGCAGAAAATCCTGATCCCGCCGACCACTCCGGTGGTTACGTTCGAACCGGGCGAGCACGCGGTACTAAGGGACGGCTCCCACGTTTTCGTTGTCGCGACCGAGGACAACGGCAAGACCACGGCGAACTTCGTGGCCGTAGGCAAGGGGGATCTGGTTCCGCCGATGTAAGCGCGCCTCGACTGCCCCGGTCTTTACGGGCCACGGTGTTCACACATCTCCGCTGTAACGGCTCCCATCGTCATTGCCGGGCTTGACTCGTCAATGCATAGCAAGGTTGCAGCGGCGCGGACCCTGCGTTGGATGCGCGGGTCAAGCCCGCGCGTGACGATCTGTTAGCTCCTTACGGGAGGGGCCGGGGAGGAACCGGGGGCTGTTCGCCCACCTCAATCAAACAGCGAACTCACCGAACTCTCGTCGTTGATCCGCCGCATCGCCTCCGCCATCAGCGGGGCGATCGTGATCTGGCGGATGTTGTCCGCCACCCGCACCGCCTCGGTCGCCAGGATCGAGTCCGTGATTGTCACCATCTCGATCGGCGAGGATGCGATCCGCGCCACCGCGCCGCCCGATAGCACGCCGTGGGTGACATAGACGCTCGCCGAGCGCGCCCCGTTGTCGATCAGCGCCGCCGCCGCGTTCACCAGGGTGCCGCCGGAATCGACGATGTCATCCACCAGGATGCAGTCGCGCCCCTCCACGTCGCCGATCACGTTCATCACCTCCGACACGCCCGCCCGGTCGCGCCGTTTGTCGATGATCGCGAGATCGACGTTCAGCCGCGTCGCGATGGCCCGCGCCCGCAGCACCCCGCCCACGTCGGGGGAGACGATCATGATGTCGCGTCCGCCATAGCGCTCCTTGATGTCGCGGGCGAACAAGGGGGCGGCGTAGAGATTGTCCACGGGGATGTCGAAGAAGCCCTGGATCTGCCCGGCGTGCAGGTCCATCGTCAGCACGCGATGCGCGCCCGCCTCGGTGATGAGGTTGGCCACCAGCTTCGCGCTGATCGGCGTGCGCGGCCCGGATTTCCGGTCCTGCCTTGCGTAGCCGAAATACGGCACCACCGCCGTCACCCGCCGTGCCGAACTGCGGCGCAGCGCATCCAGGGTGATCAGCAGCTCCATCAGGTGATCGTTGGCCGGATAGGACGTGGACTGGATCACGAACACGTCCTCGCCCCGGATGTTCTCGTGGATCTCGACGAAGATCTCCATGTCGGCGAAGCGGCGGACGGCGGCGCGGGTCAGCGGCAGGTTCAGCGCCGCGGCCATGGCGTTGGCCAGCGGGCGGTTGCTGTTGCAGGCAACGATCTTCATGGGATGCGGTGCCCTCGGCGCCGTGGGACGTGGCCTTCTAGCAACGAGACCACGACATGTCCATGAACCCGGGCGCGAAACTACTGGGCTTTGATCGGCCCGCGCCCGGACTGACGCAACACCACCTCGCGCACGCCGCCCGAGGCCTCCTCGGCCACCGCCTGGGCGACATCGCCCCAGACCCCGCCGAGCGAGCCCACCGCGACATTGTTGAGCTGCACCACGCGCCCGCGCTCCGCCCCGCCCGGCGTATTCGCCCGCCTGGGTTCGGTGACGATCCACTGGATCTCCACCCGCTCCTGCCCGTTGCCGATCGGCACCACCCGCACCTGTCCCTGCACGACGAAGTCCGCGTCCTTGGGCTGGTCCTGCACCGCCTCGCCCAGCGCCGAGAGATGGGCGCGCATCAGCCGGGTCAGCGCGGCATCGCCGTCGCCCGGCGCGCCCGTCACCTCCAGCACGGCCACGCGCGCCGGACGGTTGTAGAGGCTGTTGGGATTGGCGCGTTGCAGGCTGGTGTTGATCCCGGCCAGCATGACCGAAAGCCGCTGGGCGGCGTCGGCCGCCACCTGCTGGAGCGTCGCCGGCGCCGCCGTCGCCCAGACGGCCACCGGCACCGGCGAGCCCCGCAAGGTCGCGGCATCGCGGCCCTGCGGCGTGCGCACCGTGTACACCGGAACGACGGCCTGGCCAGTGTCGGTCGCCGACACCGCGAGCACCCAGTCGCCGCTGTGTCCGGCCTCGGCATAGGCCGGCACCTCACGAAGCTGGAGGTCGCGGGCGAGCAGCGCGGCGAACGCCTTGCCGCCATCATCGGACAGCAGCGCCGTGGCGGGCGCGGGCACGATCAGCCGGGGCAGGATCGGCGGCTCGGACGCCAGCCGGCGCGCCGTCTCCCCAGGGTTGCCGCGGAACGGCTGCGGCAGGGTTCCGCAAGAGGCGAGAATGCCCGCCAGCGCGAGCAGCGGAAGCAGGCGCATCAGGCCGGCAGCGCGATAATGGAAATCTGATGCCCGATCGGCCCGCCGCCGGCGAGGGTGCGGCGCCGGTGGCTGAAGAATCGCGCCGCATCGGCCGCGGTGTCGGCGCCGAGGGTCGCGACCCGCGCGATCCCCGAGGCGGCGAGGCAGGCGCCGCAGTAGCCGGCGAGGTCGAACTGCCATCGGCAGTCGCTCCGGCCAGGGGCGAAGAAGCGCCGATCCGCCGCATTGCGGCCGAGCACGGCATCCCACAGATCGGCCCCGACCTCATAGGAGGCCTGACCGATGCAGGGGCCGATCGCGGCGGCGATGCGCTCCCGCGCCGCGCCCAGCGCGCACATGGCCGCGATCGTCGTCTCCAGCACCCCCGCGACCGCCCCACGCCAGCCGGCATGGGCGGCGCCGATCACGCCGGAAGCCGGATCGGCGAACAGCACCGGAGCGCAGTCGGCGGTGACGATGCCGAGCGCGAGACCGGGCCTGTCCGTCACCATCGCATCGGCGCGCGGTCCGGCGCCTGGCTCCCACGGCGCTTCGACCCTCATGGCCTCGGCGCCATGAACCTGCGTGAGCCCAACCAGGCGTGCCGGCGCGGCGCCGACCGCGCGGGCGGCACGTGCCCGGTTCTCCAGGACCGAGTCGCGCGCGTCCGGCCCGGAGAGGCTGCAATTAAGCGACGCGAACGGTCCATCGGAGACGCCGCCTTGGCGAGTGAAGAAGCCGTGCGGAGTTGGAAGAATCGGTGAGCGAAGCGGGGAGGGAGCAGTCATTCTGTCCGGGGCTATATGGCGCAGGCTGCGCCCTGTCACTCGAATCCCGCAAGAACCGGGGACTTCGGCGAACAGATCGCCAGTGCCTTGAACAGCCGACCCATCTGGTCGGGCTCAATCAGGCGCCGCGCCGCCTCGATCAGCGCCTGGGCCTGCGCCGGCCTTGTGGTGCGGGCCAGGCGGTCGGTGCGTTGCAGCAATCCGAGCGGCGTCAGGAACAGGCCCTGTGGCACCGGGCCATAGGAGGCGGCACCCGCCCGGCGGGCGGCTCGGGCCAGGGCGGCGAAATCGACATGCGCCGTCAGATCGGCGCTCCCCGGTTCCGACAGAGGATCGGCCGGGCGGCCGTGGCGGATCGCCTGCAGGCTGTCGCCCGGCGTGCTTTCGGCAGGGCCGTAATCCACGATCAGCGCCGCGCCGGGCCTCGCGGCGAAGCGGCGGCCGAGTGAGGCGGCGAACTCGAGCGCCGCCTCGCAGACCTCGACCACTTGACCTTCACCCGCCTCCCGGTCGGGGTGCGCGCAGGGAAGTTCCACGAATTCCCCCCCGCTCACGCACCGCTCGGTCCAGCCGGCGCCACGCCGCGCGAACTGGCGGATCGGCAGCGCGTCGAGGAACTCGTTGGCAAGCAGGATCAGCGGCGCGGCGGGCAGGCTCGCCAGGCCCGTGTGCCAGGTCGCATCGCCCAGCAGCTTCGCCTGTGCCGCCCGCAACCGGGGCGAGGTCTCGATCAGGTGCAGGCTCAACGCCTCGCGGAACGCCGGCGCCAAGGCTGCGATCGCGCGGAGCGCGTCGCGCATCAGGGTGCCGCGCCCAGGCCCGGCCTCGGCGAGGATCACCGGCGTGGGTCGGCCCATCTGGTCCCAGGTGACGGCCGCCCAGACGCCCAGAACTTCGCCGAACGCCTGGCAGATTTCGGGGGCGGTGGTGAAGTCGGCGAACGGATCGCGGCTTGCGTAGTAGGCCGCGTTCGCCCGCGCCATGAAGCGGTCGAGCCGCTCCGGCTCGCTCAAGCCCGCCGCGCCCGCACGCTGTAGGCGATCAGCGCGAGGCCGATCAGCAGCATCGGGAAGGACAGGATCTGGCCCATCGTCAGCACCCCGGCGATGTATCCGAGGAACGCGTCCGGCTGGCGGAAGCACTCGGCGATGATGCGGCAGACCGCGTAGCCGACGAGGAACACGCCGGTCAGCATCCCGAAATGCGCCCGCACCCGCTCGCTGCGCGCCAGCACCAGCAGCACTGCCAGCAGCGCGATCCCTTCCAGGAACGCCTCGTACAACTCGCTCGGGAAGCGGGGCACATAGGGTGGTCCGGCTTGCGGATAGATCAGCGCGCCCGGCCACCATTCGGGCGCCTCGCGGCCCCACAGCTCGCCGTTGATGAAATTGGCGACCCGGCCGAGCCCGAGTCCGATCGGCACGCAGACGGCGATGCGGTCGGCGAAGCCAAGCACGTTGATGCGGTTTCGCCAGCAGAACCAGATGATCGCGGCCGTGACGCCGATCGCGCCGCCGTGGAAGCTCATCCCCCCGTTCCAAACCTGCGCGATCCGCGCCGGGTGCGCGAAGTAGAGGCTCGGCTGATAGAACAGCACGTAGCCGAGCCGCCCGCCCAGGATCACGCCGAGCGTCGCCCAGGTCAGGAAGTCGTCCGTCTGCTCGGGGGTGGCTACTCGCGGCGCCCGGGTGACAAGCCGGCGGGCCAGCCGCCAGCCCAGCAGCAGCGCCGTGATGTAGGCCAGCGCATACCAGCGGATCGCGAATGGGCCGAGCTGGAGGGCAACGGGGTCGAATTGCGGGAAGACCAGCGGAGCGTTCATGCCGTCACACGTACGGGTCGGCTTGGGTCAAGTAGTCCTGCACGTAGCACCGGATTCCGTCCTCCAAGGGGGTGAACTGGCCGGGAAAGCCGGCCTGGCGGAGCCGCTCGGCGTTGGCCTGGGTGAAGGCCTGGTATTGCCCGCGCAGCGCCTTCGGCATGTCCACGAACTCGATGTCGGGCGGCCGCCCGGCGGCATCGCACACCGCGTGGGCGAGATCGAGATAGGTGCGGGCGCGACCGGTGCCGACATTGAGCAGGCCGCTCACGCCGGGACTGTCCAGCAGCCAGAGCAGGACATCGACCACATCGCCTACCCAGATGAAGTCGCGCGCCTGCGCCCCGTCGGCGAGCCCCGCCCGATCGGAGCGGAATAGCCGGATCGGCCGGCCTGCCGCCAGCTCGTCGTGCTTGACCTTAACCACCGAGATCATGGCGCCCTTATGATACTCGTTCGGGCCATACACGTTGAAGAACTTCAGGCCCGCCCATTGCGGCGGGCGCGGCTCGCCGTTCGCGACCATGCGCGCCACGCGAAGGTCGAAGGCGTGCTTGGTCCAGCCATACAGGTTCAGCGGCCGCAGCCGGGACAGCGCCGCGACCGATCCGTCGTCGTCGAACCCGGCCGAACCGTCGCCGTAGCTCGCCGCGGAGGAGGCGTAGATCAGCCGGACCCCGCGCGCCGCGCACCAGCGCCACAGGCGCAGCGGCAGCTCGACATTGGTGGCCCAGGCAAGGTCGCCGTCGATCGCCGTGGTCTCGCTCACCGCGCCCAGATGGACCAGCACTTCGAGCGGCGGATGCGTGGCCAGGAAGTCGTCCAGCGTCCCGGGCGGGATCAGGCGCGCGGGCGGATACTTGGCCAGGTTGCGCCATTTGCCCCGATCGCCCAGCCAGTCCACCACGACCGTTTCAATTCCGCGCTGGACAAGGGCGGCATGCAGGTTCGAGCCGATGAAACCGGCCCCGCCGGTGACCATGATCATGGGCGCGGCTTATACGGGCATTCGCGCACGAGCGGTAAAGTGCCGGAACGGGAGAGCACCATGGCAGAACGACCGAAATTCTTCGACGATCTGGCCGGGGTCGCCGGGGGGGCGATCTCGGCGCTGGCGGGGCTGCGCGAGGAGGCAGAGGCGATGATCCGCTCGCGGGTCGACGACGCGATCCGGCGCCTCGACCTCGTTCGTCGCGACGAACTGGCAGCGATGCAGGAGTTGGCAGCCAACGCCCGCGCCGGACAGGAATCGGCCGAGACCCGGCTGGCGGAGGCGCTAAACCGCCTGTCGAGCCTGGAGACGCGGGTGGCGGCGCTGGAGGCGGCGGGGCGCGCGCCCGACCCGGCAACCGCGCCCTGATGTGGCGCGTTTGTGACAGATGAGCGGTGCGACTCGGTGCGCCGCTTGCGGCGGGGCGGGCCCGGTCGGTAGGGTGAGCCTCGTGGCTCCTCGGTGCAGGTGCGAGAAGCGCCTGTTCCGCCCGGCCTTCCTCTAGACGGGAGACCCCGCATGCCCGCCACGTCCATCGCCGCCCCGCTGGAGACCGCGGCCAATCCCCTCGATATGCTGGAGCAAATAATCACCGCGAACGATTGGGCCTTCGACCGACGCAGCGATAGCGAGATGGCGGCAGAGGCGCCGGGCCGCTGGTGCGATTACGGGTTGTACTTCAACTGGTCGCATGAGATCAGCGCTATGCACTTCACCTGCGCCTTCGACATGAAGGTGCCGGCGAAGCGCCGTACGGCCCTTTACGAGCTGCTGGCGCTCGCCAACGATCGGCTGTGGATCGGGCATTTCGCCATCGACCCGGATGACGGCATGCCGGTGTTCCGCCACGCGGTGCTGCTGCGCGGCGCGCCCGGCGCCTCGACCGAGAGCCTGGAGGATATGGTCGATATCGCCATCACCGAGTGCGAGCGGTTCTTCCCGGCCTTCCAGTTCGTGCTGTGGGGCGGCAAGACCCCGCGCGAGGCGCTGGACGCGGCCATGCTGGAGTGCGTCGGCGAGGCATGAGCGAGACGATCCCGCCCATCCTGCTGGTCGGCTGTGGCCGGATGGGCGGGGCCATGCTGGCGGGCTGGCGCGAGCGCGGCCTGGCGCCCTCGGTCGCCGTGGATCCCGCGCCGGAGGCCGCGCGTCAGGCCGGTCCGGACCTGAGCGTGGCCAGCAAGGCCGCGGAGATCGAAGAGGGCTTCGCCCCCGCCGCGATCGTGTTCGCCGTCAAGCCGCAGAGCGCGGCGGAGACGCTGCCCCTCTACCGTCGGTTCGCCGGCCAAGCCGTGTTCCTGTCCATCATGGCCGGGCGCACCCTGGCCGGAATCGGCGCCCTGCTTGGGGCCGGGGCGCAGATCGTGCGCGCGATGCCGAACACGCCCGCGGCAGTGCGGCAAGGCATCACCGTGGCTTGCCCCGGCGCTGGCGTTACGACGGCTCAGCGTATGCTCTGCGACCGGCTGCTCCAGGCGATCGGCGAGGTGGCATGGGTAGAGGACGAGGCGTTGCTGGACCCTGTCACCGCCGTCTCGGGCAGCGGGCCGGCCTATGTGTTTCTGCTCGCCGAACTGCTTGAGCAGGCGGCGCGCGAGCAGGGCATTCCCGCCGACCTCGCCCGGACGCTGGCACGTCGGACGGTGGCCGGATCGGGAGCCCTGCTGGCGGCGAGCGCCGAGGAGTCCGCCGCGTTGCGCCGCGCCGTCACCAGCCCCGGCGGCACCACGGAGCGGGCGCTGGAGGTGCTGATGGCACCTGGTGCCTGGCCTGATCTGCTGTCCCGGGCCATTGCCGCCGCGACGGCACGCTCGCGCGAGCTGGCCGGCTGAGCCGGCGGGATGAGCGAGGAGTCAGCCAGTCCGGAGGTGATCTGGTATTTCGACCTCGTCTCTCCCTTTGCCCATCTCGCCTTGCCGGCGGTGGAGGCGCTGGCGAGACGCCGTCCGGTCGTGTTCCGCCCTGTCGTGCTGGCCGCCCTGCTGCGGCATTGGGGCCAGCTTGGACCGGCGGAAATCCCGCCGAAGCGGTTGCACACCTATCGGCTGTGCCAGTTCATGGCCGATAGCGCCGGGCTGCCGATGCGTTTCCCGCCCCGTCATCCGTTCCGTTCGCTCGACGCGCTGCGGCTCCTGGCGGCCCTGGACGGCCGGACCGACGCGGTGCGGTCCGCGTTCGATTTCATCTGGGCCGAGGGGCGCGATCCCGCTGAACCGGCCGAGCATGCCGCGCTGACCGCGCGTCTCGGGGTGACCGACTTCGATGCCCTCATCGCCAAGCAGGACGCCAAGGCCCGCCTGCGTGCCTGGACCGACGCGGCGATCGACGCCGGGGTGTTCGGGGTGCCGACCCTGGCGATGGAAGGCGCCGTGTTCTGGGGTCTGGACGCCATGAGGATGGCGGAGGCGTATCTGGACGATCCCGACATGCTGGCGCGGGGCGAGATGGCACGCTTGACGGCATTGCCCGTGGGGGTGCAGCGGAAGCTTGGGAAGGTGTAATGGCTTGCACTTATCCCCGCCCGGGTTCGCACTCATCGACGATTTCGGCTCGTGCTCGCCGAGGCTATCCGATGCGGCGGGCGCACGCTGGGTGATCCTGGGCGCAAGCTCGCTGAGACGGACGTGAGATCATCGGCGTCGGCGCAGGCCTGGTGAGACGGAGCGGCGGTGGCGGGCAGGAAACCGGGGGTTCCGGGGTGATACCGGCAGGCGAGCCAAGGGAAAGGAACACCGATGAGGATTTTTCGGCTTCTCGTGACCGGATTGCTTGTCTCGGCGGCAACGCCGGCGACGGCGCAGCTCAACCCGTTCCAGGGGAGCAGAACCGGGCTCACTCAGCGCGACGTCGATCTGCTGTCGTCCAGCATCGCGTCCTTGAATCGCTCCGGGGATGTCGCGGTCGGGTCGAAGGACAGCTGGAGCAATCCCGCCAGCCACAGCCGGGGGCAGAACGTGGTGCGCGAAATCTTCCAGGATGGGGCAACGACCTGCCATCGCCTGCACCATGAGATCACGGTGAAGGGACGCAAGCCGCCGCGCACCTATGAGCTGACGTGGTGCCGGATGTCTGACGGAAGCTGGAAGGTCAAGAGCTGAGCCGAGTGCGTGGCCAACGGCTCCGTCAGGGCGCCACGGCCTCGAACGTGAAGGGCGTGGCCGGCCGGAACTGCGCGGAAACATCGCCCGAATAGACCTCCCCATCGGCGGCCTGTTGCAGATCGAGGTTCGACAGCGGCACCCAGAAGCTATCCGGACGAGTTGCCGAATTGAAATAGTACACCCGGCCGATCTGATCGGACACGCTGCGCCAGATCTGGCGACCTCCACTCATCGGCGATAAGTGCGAGCCCGAGCGCGGATGAGGGCAAGCCATTACAGGCAGGACCATCGGGACTGGATCCCTTCTACAGCACCTGCCCGTGCGGGAGGAGGCCGGGGGGAGGGGCATTCCTATGCGCCGCCGAGCCGCCGACCCAGTGCCTCGTTCACCAGCGTCGGATTGCCCTTGCCCTTCATCGTTTTCATAACCTGGCCGACAAAGAAGCCGAACAGCTTGTCCTTCCCCGCCTTGTACTCCGCCACCTTGTCGGCGTTCGCGGCCAGCACCGCATCCACCGCCGTGTCGATCGCGCCGGTGTCGGTGACTTGGCGCAGCCCCTTCGCCTCGACGATGGCGCCGGGCTCCTGCCCGGTGTCCACCATCGCCTCGAACACCTCCTTGGCGATGCGGCCGTTGATCGTGCCGTCGGCCATCAGATCGAGCAGGTGGCCGAGACTCGTGGCGTTCACCGGAGTATCGGCGATGCTCCTCCCGGTGCGGTTGAGCGCGGCGAACAGGTCGCCCATCACCCAGTTGGCGGCGAGCTTCGCATCGCGCCCCTTCGCCACGGCTTCGTAGAAATCCGCGGTTGCCTGCTCGGCGACCAGCACAGCGGCGTCGTAGGCGGGCAGGCCGTACTCGGCCACGAAGCGCCGCCGCTTGGCGTCCGGCAGTTCGGGCAGCCCGGCCTTCAGTTCGGTGATCCAATGCTCGTCGAGCACCAGCGGCAGCAGGTCG
This sequence comes from uncultured Pseudomonadota bacterium, assembly GCA_963830565.1. Taxonomy (GTDB): domain Bacteria; phylum Pseudomonadota; class Alphaproteobacteria; order Acetobacterales; family Acetobacteraceae; genus DATFDN01. The sequence continues at coordinate 61,425 of CAWHMO010000017.1, read as the reverse complement.
GGATCGGGGAAGTAGCGGTAATCGTGCGCGTCCTCCTTGCTGCGCATTGACCGTGTCGCCCCGCGCGCGGGATCGAATAGCCGGGTCTCCTGATCCACCATGCCGCCGGATTCCCAGACCTCGACCTGGCGTCTCGCCTCCGCCTCGATCGCCTGCATCACATAGCGGATGGAGTTGACGTTCTTGACCTCGCAGCGCGTGCGGAACGGCTCGCCGTGCTGGCGCACCGAGACGTTGACGTCGGCGCGCATGGACCCTTCGTCCATGTTGCCGTCGCAGGTGCCGAGATAGCGCAGGATGGTGCGCAGCTTGCGCAAGTAGGCGCCCGCCTCCTCCGGCGCGCGCAGATCGGGCTCGCTCACGATCTCCATCAGCGCGACCCCGGAACGGTTGAGGTCGATCAGCGACTTGGTCGGATGCTGGTCATGCAGCGACTTTCCGGCGTCCTGCTCCAGGTGCAGGCGGGTGATGCCGATCTCCTTGGTGGCGCCATCGGCAAGCTCGATCTCGATCCGGCCCTCGCCCACGATCGGGTGCTGGTACTGGCTGATCTGGTAGCCGGCGGGCAGGTCGGCGTAGAAGTAGTTCTTGCGGTCGAAGCGGCTGATCGGGTTGATGCGCGCATCGAGCCCGAGCCCCGTGCGCACCGCCTGCGCGACGCACTCGCGGTTGATGACCGGCAGCATCCCCGGAAAGCCGGCATCGACGAAGCTCACCTGGCTGTTCGGCTCGGCGCCGAAGGCGGTGGCGGCGCCGGAGAACAGCTTGGCCTGGCTGATGACCTGGGCGTGGACTTCGAGGCCGATCACGACTTCCCAGGGGCCGGTGGTGCCGTCGATGGTGTAGGTCATGCGATTCCGCTCCGGCCTCGCACCCCACAATCGTCATGGCCGGGCTTGGCCCGGCCACCCACGACTTCACGAACGTGCAAGGAAAGACGTGGGTGCCCGGGCCAAGCCCGGGCATGACGAAAGGAAAGCACTCTCATGACGTTCGCTCCGCGATAAGCGCCGGCAGCGCATCGAACTCCGCTGCGCGCTCGATGGCGATGCTGACCGCGAACACCGTCTCCTCGTCGAACGGCCGGCCGATCACCTGTAACCCCAAAGGCAACCCATTCGCGTCCAGCCCGGCCGGGACCGACATCGCCGGGACGCCAGCGAGGTTAGCGGGCACGGTGAACACGTCGTTCAGGTACATCTTCACCGGATCGTCGGATTTTTCACCCTGCGCGAAGGCGGCCGAAGGCGCGGTCGGGGCGAGCAGCGCGTCCACCTTGGCAAAAGCCTCGGTGAAGTCGCGCAGGATCAGCGCGCGCAGCTTCTGCGCCCGCAGATAATAGGCATCGTAGTAGCCGGCCGAGAGCACGTAGGTGCCGATCAGCACGCGCCGGCGCACCTCGGCGCCAAAGCCTTCGGCGCGCGTGCGCTCGTAGAGGTCGCGCAGGTCCTCGCCATTCTCCGCGCGCAATCCGAAGCGCACGCCGTCGTAGCGGGCGAGGTTGGAGGATGCTTCGGCTGGAGCGACGATGTAGTAGGTCGGCAACCCGTATTTCGTGTGCGGCAGCGAGACGTCCACGATCTCGGCCCCGGCCTCGCGCAGCCAGTCGATCCCCTGGCTCCATAGCGCCTCGATCTCCTCGGGCATCCCGTCCGCGCGGTACTCGCGCGGGATGCCGATGCGCAGGCCCTTGACCCCGTGCGTGCAGGCGGCGGCGAAGTCGGGCACGGGCAGATCGGCGCTGGTGCTGTCCCTCGGGTCATGCCCGGCCATCGAGCCGAGCAGGATCGCGCAGTCCTCTACCGTTCGGGCGAACGGGCCGGGATGGTCGAGCGAGGAGGCGAAGGCGACGACGCCCCAGCGCGAGCATCGCCCATAGGTCGGCTTGAGCCCGGCGATACCGCAGAACGAGGCCGGCTGGCGGATCGACCCGCCCGTGTCGGTGCCGGTGGCGCCGAGCGCGAGCCGGGCCGCGACCGCCGCCGCCGACCCGCCGGAGGAGCCGCCGGGCACCAGCACCGCCTGATCGTCCTGACGGCGCTTCCACGGGTTCTCGACCGGACCATAGGCGGAGGTCATGTTAGACGAGCCCATCGCGAACTCGTCCATGTTTGCCTTGCCGAGGAAGATCGCGCCGTCGCGCAGCAGGTTGGCGCTGACGGTGCTCTCGTAGGGCGGCACGAAGGAGCCGAGTATCCGGCTGCCGGCGGTGGTGCGCACGCCCTCGGTGCAGAACAGGTCCTTGATGGCGAGCGGGATGCCGGTCAGCGTCCGCGCCTTGCCGCGCGCCAGCGCCGCATCGGCCGCCTCGGCCTGAGCCAGCGCACGATCGGCGGTGACGGTGAGGTAGGCGTTCAGGCGCGGGTTCAGCACCTCGATGGCGGCCAGATGCGCCTCGGTCAGCGCGCGTGCGGTGAAGTCGCGCCGGGCGAGGCCCGCGCGCGCGTCCGCGATGGTGAGCCCGGTGAGCGTCATTCCACCACCTTCGGCACCGCAAAGAACTCGTCGATCCGCTCGGGCGCGTTGGCGAGCACCTTCTCGGGATAGCCCCCGTCTGTCACCACATCCTCGCGCATCCTGAGCGCCATGCGTGCGGCGCCCGCGATCGGTTCGACCCCCTCGACATCGACTTCGTTGAGCTGCTCGATCCAGCCGAGAATGCCGTTCAGCTCCGCCTGCAGGCGCGGCACCTCCACATCGTCCAGGCGGATGCGGGCGAGCAGCGCGATGCGGCGAACGGTCGCGGGGTCGAGCGACATGGTGATCCTTGGTTCCGGGAGAGCTCGGGACCATAACGGCGGTAATGGCGCTGTTCAACATGGCGGAGCTGCGGAGCAGGTTGCTGCCAGGGCAGCGGCTCATCGGCATCGACCCCGGCGCACGCCGCATCGGCATCGCGCTGTCGGACGTGATGCTGCGCCTCGCCAGCCCGTATGGAACCCTGCGGCGCCGCAAGCTGAAGGAGAACGCGGCGGAGATCGCTTCCATCGCCGGGAAGGAAGGCGCCGGCGGCTTGGTCGTGGGTTGGCCGCTGTCCATGGACGGTTCGATCGGCCCAGCGGCGCAGGCGGCGCGGGACTGGGCCGACGCCTTGTCGGAGGCGACTGGGCTTCTGGCGGCTTTGTGGGACGAGCGCCTGTCGTCGGCGGCCGTGAATTGCTTCCTGATCGACGAGGCCGACCTCAGCCGCGCGCGCCGGGCGGACGTGGTGGATCGGATGGCGGCGGCCTGGACGCTTCAGGCTGCGCTCGACGCAACGCCGCCCGCCAGTTGATGCCGGCGTTTGTCGGGTGTGCGGCGCGGTGCTAGACGGGCCGATCCGAAACGCACCTGGCAGATCATGAACCAGCACGCGCCCGCTTCCAGCCTGCAACGGTTTTTCTCCGCCCCGCTTGCCGAAACCGATCCCGAACTCGCCCAGGCGATCCGCGATGAGCTTGGCCGTCAGCAGGACGGCATCGAGCTGATCGCCAGCGAGAACATCGTCTCCGTGGCCGTGCTGGAGGCGCAAGGGAGCGTGCTCACCAACAAATACGCCGAAGGCTACCCAGGCCGGCGCTATTATGGCGGCTGCGGCTTCGTCGACGTCGCCGAGCGGCTGGCCATCGAGCGGGCCACGGCGCTGTTCGGCTGCGCCTTCGCCAACGTGCAGCCGCATTCCGGGGCGCAGGCGAACCAGGCCGTGTTCCTCGCCCTGCTCAAGCCCGGCGACGCCATCCTCGGCATGAGCCTCGATGCCGGCGGGCACCTGACCCACGGATCGCCCGCCAACCTCTCGGGCAAATGGTTCCGCGCGCTGCACTACGGCGTGCGCCATGACGGGCTGCTCGACTACGAGGAGCTGGAGAGCGTTGCCCGGACCGAGCGCCCGAAGCTCATCATCGCCGGCGGCTCGGCCTATGCGCGCATCATCGACTTTGCCCGCATCCGCTGCGTGGCCGATGAGGTGGGCGCGTTCCTGATGGTCGACATGGCGCATTTCGCCGGGCTGGTCGCCGCCGGTCTCTATCCCAGCCCGTTGCCGCACGCGCATGTCGTCACTACCACCACGCACAAGACGCTGCGCGGCCCGCGCGGCGGGCTGGTGCTGTCGAACGACCCGGAGATCGGGAAAAAGATCAACAGCGCCGTGTTCCCAGGGCTTCAGGGCGGCCCGCTGATGCACGTGATCGCCGCCAAGGCGGTCGCGTTCGGCGAGGCACTGCGTCCCGAGTTCCGCGCCTACCAGCAGGCGGTCGCCGACAACGCCCGCGCGCTGGCCGAGACGCTGATCGAGGAGGGCTTCGCCATCGTCGGCGGCGGCACCGACAGCCACCTGATGCTGGTCGATCTGCGGCCCAAGCGCGTCACCGGCAAGGCCGCCGAGGCCAGCCTGGAGCGGGCGCGCATCACCGCCAACAAGAACGCCATCCCCGCCGACCCCGAGAAGCCGGCCGTCACCTCCGGCGTCCGCCTCGGCTCGCCCGCCGCCACCACGCGCGGCTTCGGAATCGCCGAGTTCCGCGAGGTCGGACGCCTCATCGCCGAGGTGGTCGACGGTCTCTCGCGCTCCAACGACGGCGCGAACGATACGGCCGAGCGCGAAGTGGCCGCCCGCGTCCAGGCGCTGTGCGCACGGTTCCCGATCTACCCCGACCGCTGATGCACTGCCCTTTCTGCGGCAACGCCGATACCCAGGTGAAGGACAGCCGTCCGTCCGAGGACGGCGCGGCGATCCGGCGCCGGCGCTATTGCGGCGGCTGCGGGCAACGGTTCACCACCGTTGAGCGCGTGCAGTTGCGCGAGCTGACCGTTGTGAAGTCGGACAACCGCCGCGTGGCCTTCGACCGCGACAAGCTGGCGCGCTCCATCCGCATCGCGCTGCGCAAGCGCCCGATCGAGGAGGAGCGGATCGAGCGGATCGTCTCCGGCGTGGTCCGCCAACTCGAGGCCTCCGGCGAGCCGGAAGTCGCCAGCAAGCAGATTGGCGAGCTGGTGATGGAGACGTTGAAGGACGTGGACACCGTAGCCTATGTCCGCTTCGCCAGCGTCTATCGGAATTTTCGCGAGGCCAAGGACTTCGAGGCGTTTGTAGGATCGCTGGACGAGGCCACATAGCGCGCCATGGGTGCGCCCGATCCCGCCGATACCGCCCATATGCGCGCCGCGCTGGCGCTGGCGCGGCGCGGCCTCGGCGTGACCTGGCCCAACCCGTCCGTCGGCTGCGTGATCGTCCAGGACGGCCGGGTGGTCGGGCGCGCGGCGACCGCGCCCGGCGGGCGACCGCACGCGGAGACGGCGGCGCTGGCCCGCGCCGGGTCGGGCGCACGAGGGGCGACCGCCTACGTCACGCTGGAACCCTGTTGCCATTGGGGCCGCACCCCGCCCTGCACCGGCGCGCTGATCGAGGCGGGCGTGAAGCGGGTGGTGATCGGCGCCCGTGACCCGGACCGGCGCGTGAACGGGGAGGGGATCGCCGCGCTGCGTGCGCAGGGGATCGAGGTGGTCGAGGGCGTGCTGGCCGACGAGGCGGCAAAGGCGGTCGCGGCGTTCAGCCAGCGTGTGCGGACGGGTCGTCCGCTGGTGACGCTGAAGCTCGCCACGACCCTGGACGGGCGGATCGCGACCCGCGCCGGCGAGAGCCGCTGGATCACCGGCCCCGAGGCGCGGCTTAGGGCGCATGCCCTGCGTGGTCGCCACGACGCGGTGATGGTGGGAATCGGGACCGTGCTCGCGGACGATCCGGATCTGACCTGCCGAATTCCGGGGATGCGCGCGCTGCCGGTTGTGCGGGTGGTGGCGGACTCCGCGCTCCGCACGCCGGCTTCGTCCCGCGTGATGGCGACCGCATCCCAGACGCCGACTTGGCTGCTTGCCACGCTTGATGCGGACCCGGCCCGGCGCGCGCAGGCGGCGGGCTGCGGCGCGCGGGTGATCGCGGTCGACCCTCACCCCGGCCCTCTCCCGCAAGCGGGAGAGGGAGAAGGGGGTGGGAGGCTCGATCTAGGGACTGCCATGACCGTCCTCGCCGCCGCCGGGCTGACCTCGGTGCTTGTCGAAGGCGGGGCGCACCTTGCCGCCAGTCTGCTGGAAGCCGACCTGGTGGACCGCATCGCGTGGTTTCACGCCCCCGCCGTGATGGGCGGCGATGGTCTGGCCGCCGTGCAGGCAATGAGCCTCGACCGGCTCGCCGACCTGCCCCGCTTCCGCCGGCTCTCGGCAATCGCCCTTGGCGATGACATGCTGACGACCTTCGAGAGGGCGTCCTGACCCATGTTCACCGGCATCGTCACCGCACTGGGCACCGTCCGCGCCATCACCAGCCTCGGCCAGGGGCACGACATGCGCCTGGTCATCGCCGCGCCCTGGCCGGATACCGCCGAGATCGCGCTTGGCGCCTCGATCGCCTGCTCGGGCTGCTGCCTGACGGCGGTGGAGGTGGGCGCGGACTGGTTCGCCGCCGACGCCTCCGCCGAGACGCTGGCCTGCACCACGATGGGCGGCTGGCGCGTTGGCACCCGGATCAACCTGGAACGCAGCCTGCGCGTCGGCGACGAGCTTGGCGGGCACCTCGTCTCCGGCCACGTGGACGGGGTGGGGGAGGCGGTGGCGGCCACCCCGGAGAACGCCTCGGTCCGCTGGCGCTTCCGGGCGCCGCGCGATCTCGCGCGTTTCATCGCGGTGAAGGGCAGCGTGGCGGTCGACGGGGTCTCGTTGACGGTCAACGCCGTGGAGGGCGACACTTTCGCGGTGAACGTCATCCCCCACACCGCCGCCGCGACGCGCTTCGGCGCGCTGCGGCCGGGCGAGGCGGTGAATATCGAGATCGACATGCTGGCGCGCTACGTCGCGCGCCTGGCGGAGGCCCGCTGACATGAAGACCGTGGACCTCTCCGACTACCTCGCCAGCGCCGACGAGCTGATCGAGGAGGCGCGCAACGGGCGCATGTTCATCCTGGTCGACGACGAGGACCGGGAGAACGAGGGCGATCTGGTCATCCCTGCGCAGTTCGCCACGCCCGACGCGGTGAACTTCATGATCCGCTACGCGCGCGGCCTGGTGTGCCTGGCGCTCACCCGCCCGCGCGTCGAGCAGCTCGGCCTGGGGCTGATGAGCGCCACCAACGGCACCCGCCACCAGACGGCGTTCACCGTGTCGATCGAGGCGCGCGAGGGGGTCACGACCGGCATCTCGGCCCATGACCGCGCGCGCACCGTCGCGGTGGCCATCAACCCCGAGTGCGGACGCGACGATATCGTGACGCCGGGCCACATCTTCCCGCTGGTAGCCCGCGAGGGCGGCACGCTGGTCCGCGCCGGCCACACCGAAGCGTCGGTGGATCTCGCGCGGCTCGCCGGGCTCAGCCCCGCCGCCGTGATCTGCGAGATCATGAACGACGACGGCACGATGGCTCGTCTGCCCGACCTCGTCGGCTTCGCGCAGAAGCACAACCTGAAGCTCGGCACCATCGCCGACCTCATCGCGCATCGCCGCCGCACCGAACGGCTGGTCCGCCGGGTCACGGAGGGCGTGTTCGACCACGTCGCCGGCGGCGAGTGGAAGCTGATCGTGTACGCCAATACCGTCGAGTACCAGGAGCATCTCGCCCTCGTGAAGGGCGACATTTCCGGCGGCGACCCGGTGATGGTGCGGATGCACGCGGTCGATCTGATGGACGACATGACCGGCGGGCCAGCCTGGATCTCGGTCCACAACGCGATGCACATGATCGGCCGGGAGGGGCGGGGCGTGCTGGTGCTGATCCGCGAGCACCGCCGGACCGCGCTGTCGGATCGCGTCCGCCAGCTCGCGATGTCGGAGCGCCTGCCGAGAGAGCTGCGCGACTACGGCATCGGCGCCCAGATCCTGCTGGATCTGGGGATCAGGGACATGATCCTGCTGTCCAATCGAAGGCGCACCATCGTCGGGCTGGAGGGCTATGGACTGAACATCGTGGAGCAGCGCCCGATCCCCGACGCGGTGCGCGAGGGCTGGCAGCGGTGAGCACCGTCGATGCCGCGCTGCCCGTCGCCCCGCCGGTCGCGGGGCCGCCGCCGCGCGTCCTGGTCGTGCGCGCGCCCTATTACCGGGAGGTGGTGGACGGGCTCGCACGCGGCGCCGAGCGCATCCTGCGCGACGCGGGCGCGGACCGCGAAACGCTGGACGTGGCCGGTGCCTTCGAGCTGCCCCAGGCGATCCGCCTCGCGGTGCGGGGGACGACGCGGTTCGATGCTTTCGTGGCGCTCGGGCTGTATCGTGCGTGGCGAGACCGACCATTACGACCATATATGCCGCGAGACGATGGCGGGGATGATGGCGGTCGCCTTGCAGTTCGGCCTGGCGCTTGGGACGGGATTGCTCACCGTGGATACGATCGACCAGGCGTTGGCGCGGTCCGGCCAGGATGGACACAACAAGGGCGCGGAGGCCGCGGTCGCGGCGCTGATGCAGGTCGCGGCGGCGCGTCGGTTCGCGGCACCCTAGCCCTTCGTAGGAGAGGTTTGATGGAAAAGGTGCCGAGGCCGCGCCCTCGCGCGCGAACCGCCTCGCGCGTCGCCGCGGTGCAGGCGCTGTTCCAGAGCGAGCAGGCCCAGGACAGCCCGGAGGCGGTGATCGACCAGTTCGTGCGTCACCGGTTGGGCGAGCTGCCAGGAACGGGCGGGTTCGAGGAGGGTCGCGTGCCGCGGGCCGAGGTACCACTGTTCGCGAGCATCGTGCGAGCCGCGGTCGCGCGGCAGGACACGATCGATCGGATGCTGGCTGAGGCACTGCCGGCCGATTGGCCGCTCAACCGCATCGATCCGGTGCTGCGCGCCTTGATGCGCGCGGGCGGGGCCGAACTCGCCCTCGCCGACGGCCCGCCGGCAAAGGTGGTGATCAACGAGTACGTGGACGTGGCGCACGGCTTCTTCTCGGGCGACGAGCCGCGCCTGGCCAATGGCGTGCTCGACCGACTGGCACGTCTGCTGCGGCCGGCGGAGTTCGCGGTCGGATAGGATTGCTACTCGAGGGCGGCGATCCGGGATACGCCGCCCTCCGCCGCCGCGTGCAGGTCGCGGGCGCAGATGCCGCCCACCTCGCCGAAGCCGATGATCGCGGATGCCGTCATGGTCGCCTCTGAAATCTGGTCCATCATCCCGCTGCGGCACCCGCCGGCAGCCCCTCCCATACCTCCTCGGCGTCTAGGTGGCGGGGAAGCAGGCCCTGCTCGGTCGCGTAGCGCAGCGCGAGGCCGATCGCGGGCCGCAGCGCCGCGCGGCCCATCGGCAGGGAGTCGCGGCCGTCGGGAGCCGGAGGGACGGCGGCCTTGGCGTCCCGGAACATGCGCAGCAGCTCGGCGACCAGGTCCGGGCGGCTCTCGGCCAGCTCGCGCCGCACGGCGACCATGTGGTTGACCGGCACAAGACGGTGCTTCCGCCAGAAGCCCTCGGCCGCGGCCGCCGGGTCCGGGAACACGGTGCGCAGGTGAGGGTCGTCCGGCACGTCGTTGCCGACGATCACCGCGTCCAGCTCGCCCGCCCGCAGCATCGGCAGCATCTCCTGGCCGGGCGAGCGCGCGCTCGGCCCAGGGCGGATCGCGATATTCGGCCACGTGCGCGTCCTCGAACGTGACCCAGCGCACCTGCTCCGGCCGCACGCCGTGGTCCTCGGCGAGGATGCCGCGCAGCCACATGCCCGTGGTCTGGCTATAGGCGCGCACGCCGACGCGGCGGCCGGTGAGGTCGGCGGGGCCGCCGATCGTCGCTGTCCGCGCGGCAGAGCAAGGCCCCTTCCTGGAACCGGGCCGCCACGGTCACGGGCAGCAGCACCAGCTGCTTGCCGTAGGCCTTCGCCTGGAGAAAGGTGGCGATCGCCATCTCGCACACGTCGAAGCGCAGCTCCCGCACCATGGGCGCGAAGGCGCGGTTGACGGGCGACACGTCGGCGAAGTCCAGGCGCAGCTGGTCGGACGCGACCTGGCCGGACTTGAGCGCCGCCGTGTGCTTGTACGTGCCGATCGCCGCGCGCAGCACGGGCGCCTCGGTCGCCGTCGCCGACGCCGCTCGCCGGCACCGCTCAGCCCTCCGTGTCCCGTAGGGGCGATAGACCAATCCCTTCCGCGCCAGCTCCTCGCGCATGCCGTAGATGTCGAGGCCCAGCTCGCCCGCCTTCAGCCGCGCGCGCGTGCCCGCCTCCTTGCGCTCGCGCGCCTCGCTCTTGCGCAGCACTCCTCGGCGGCCAGGCGCGGCACGACCACCACGCCGTCATCGTCGGCGACGACCAGGTCGCCGGGCCGGACGAGCTGGCCCGCGCAGACCACGGGCACGTTCACCGAGCCGAGCGTCTCCTTGACCGTGCCCTGCGCCGAGACCGCCTTCGACCAGACCGGAAAGCGCATCTCGGTCAGCGCCGCCACGTCGCGCAGCCCGCCTCGATCACCAGGCCGAGCACGCCGCGCGCGGCGAGCGAGCAGGCCAGCAGCTCGCCGAAGTAGCCGGTGTCGCAGGGCGAGGTGGGCGCCACCACCAGCACGTCCCCCGCCCGGCACTGCTCGACCGCGACATGGAGCATCCAGTTGTCGGCGGGCGGGATGGAGACCGTGACGGCGCTGCCCGCGATCTTCGCGCCCCGGGTAGATCGGCCGCATGTAGGAGGCGAGCAGGCCGGTGCGGCCCTGCGCCTCATGCACCGTGGCCACGCCAAAGGGGCGAACGCCGCCGCGAGCTCGGGAGCAACGCGGGGCGGGTCGGTGACGACCAGGCCGCTCACGCCAGGCTCTCCACCACATGCGGGAAAACGGCCTCGTAGCCCTCGCCGTAGGTGATCTTCTCTGTCGGAGTTGCGCGCCGCCTGGGCGCCGCGCTGCAGGGCGACGCGGGTGTAGTACTCCCAGAGGTGCTCCTGGCCGGCCATGCACTCGATCGCGGCGCGCTTCTTCTCCCACACGGGCGTGATGTCGAGCAGCACGTCCGGCTTCCAGTCGCACTGCTCCGGCTGGTGCGGCTCGAACAGGAACACCGGCGGCGCGCCGAGCACCGCGCTGCCCGGGCTTGTGCCCATGCGCCTGGGCGATGATGCGGGCGTGCTGGGCGAAGTCGGTCGACCGCCGGGATGGTCGTGGTTGTAGATGTCCTTGCGCGAGTGCGACAGCACGAAGGCCGGGTGGATCGCGCGATAGACGTCCACCAGGCGGTACAGCGACTCCTGGGTGAGGGTGATCGGGTAGTCGCCGAGATCCCAGAACTGGATGTCGGCGACGCCGAGCGCTTGGCGGCCGCCTCGGCCTCTTTCTGCCGCTCCGCCTTCACCCGGCCCAGCGTCATGCCCTCCTGCCGCCAGAGCTTCGCGCTCTCGCCGCGCTCGCCGTAGGAGAGGCAGACCACCGTGACCGCGAAGCCCCTCTCCGCGTGCAGCGCGATCGCGCCGCCCGCGCGCCAGACGAAGTCCGCCGAGTGCGCGCTCACCACGAGCGCCGTCTTGCCCGTCCTGTCACGATGCGATCCCCTTCTCCGCCAAGTCGTCCTGCCCCGCCGTTTCCGTCTCGCCCCGAACCCGGGCGGCAGTGGTGGCGTGCCGTGGGTGTGGAAGCTCTCGATGGTCTTCAGCCCCCAGGCCTGGCCCTTCCTGCGCTCGGCCTCCGTCCAGGTGATCGGCTTCCAGTCGGGCGCGAGCACCAGCCGCGCGCCGGCATTGGCCATCTCCACCCGGTTGCCGCCGGGCTCGTAGACGTAGAGGAAGAAGGTCTGCTGGACGGCGTGCTTGTGCGGCCCGGTCTCGATGAAGACGCCGTTCTCCAGGAAGATGTCGGCGGCCCGCAGGATCTCCTCGCGGCTGTCGAGCGCGAAGGTGACGTGGTGGAATCGGCCCTTGATGCCGTGGGCTTCGCGCGTGTAGGCGAAATCGTAGCTCTTGTTCGTGCAGGTCAGCCACATGCCGACCTCGGTGCCGTCGTCAAGCACGATCTGCTCGGTCAGGCGGAAGCCGAGATAGTTCTCGAAGAACTCCCGGTTGGCCCGGATGTCGACGGCGAGGCAGTTGAAGTGATCGATCCGCCGCACGTTCACGCCGCGCGCCGGGAAGCGCTGCGCCTGGTTCTTGAGCGAGGGCCGCAGCGCGGGCGGCGCCTCGTACCACTCGGTCTCGTAATAGAGCTCGATCAGGTGGCCGTCCGGGTCGCGGAACTGGAAGGCGGGGCCGTGGCCGAGCTCGCCCTCGTGCCAGCCCACCTCGTGTCCGGAGCCCTTCAGCGCCGCCACGCGTCGCTCCAGCGCTTGCGGGCTGCGGGCGCGAAAGGCGGCGTGGCCGAGCCCGGAAGTGTTCGAGCCCGTGAGCTTGAGCGAGTAGCGCTCGTAGTCGTCCCAGCCGCGCAGATAGACGGACTCGCCCTGGCGCCCGCTCTCGGTCATGCCCATGACGTCCACGAAGAAACGCAGGCTCTCCTCGGGCTTGGGCGTCAGCAGCTCCAGGTGGCCGAGATGGGCCACGTCCATGATGGGTTCGCCTTGCATCGTGTCCTCCTCCTATCTCGGCATTGCTTGGTTGGCATTGCTACGCTGGCCTGCCGAGCCCGGCCGGTAGCCCGAATGCGTCCTGGTCCGTGAGACCGCGAGGGAGCGTGTGGCGCCGGCCGGTTGTCCGTAAGCCCGAACAGTCGTCTGGGCCCGAGCCCGCATCGAGGAGGATGGGTGATGGATGAGCCGCCTGCCGCCGAGCGCTTCGTCGGCATCGATGTCTCCAAGAGCCGCGTGGACGTGCATGTGCGCCCCGGCGGGACCGCGTTCACTTGCACCACCGACCCGGACGGCCTGGCCGATCTGGTCGGCCGTCTCCAACCGCTGCGGCCCAGGCTCGTCACCATGGAAGCCAGCGGCGGCTACGAGGGCGTCGTCGCCGCGGCGTTGGCCGAGGCCGGTTTGCCGGTCGCTATTGTCAACCCGCGCCAGGTGCGCAAGTTCGCCGGCGCCATTGGACGGCTCGCCAAGACCGACGCGATCGACGCCGGCGTCATCGCCCATTTCGCCGAGGCCGTCCGCCCCGAGCCCCGCGGCGGGCAGCGGCCGGCCGCGCGGCAGGATCAGCCCCGCCGGCCGGTCCGGCGCGGGGATCGGCAGGGACACCACGCGCAGCGTGCCGCGCAGCAGGTCACCGACCATCATGAGGCGCGGCATGACCGAGAGCAGGTCGGTCCCGTGCAGCATCTCCCGGATGAAGCCGTAGGAGCTCGAGCGGAGGGAGGTCGCCGGATCGATCCCGAGCAGGGAGAGCAGGTGCTCGATCTCCTGGCCGACGCGCTGGGTGACGGTGGGCAGGACGAGATCGTAGCGACGCAGCTCCTCGACCGTCACCGCCCCCGAGGAGAAGATCGGGTGCTCGGCGCGGGCGAGGACGGAGATCGGCTCGGTCCACAGCGCCTCGCGCGCGAAGCCGTCGGGCACGGCGGGCTCATAGAGTCTCCCCACGATCAGGTCGAGCTCGCCCGACGCGAGCAGCGGCAGCAACTCCTCCGTGCGCCCTTGCTGCAGCCGGACCCTGATGGCGGGGTAGGCGGCCTTGAGCCGGGTCAGCACACCGGGCAGCACGCCGGCCGCGGCGACGGGCAGGGCGCCGAGCGCCAGGGCGCCGCCGCCTGGGCTGGAGAGCAGGTCGAGATCCTCATCGAGCCGGCGCAGCTCGGCGAGGATGCGCCGGGCCGACCGGACGAACACGGTCCCGGCCTCGGTCGAGCACACGCCGCGGGAGTGGCGGTCGAACAGCCGAAGCTGGAGGATGTCCTCCAGCTCGTGCAGACTCTGGTCAGCGCCGGCTGGCTGACGCCGAGGGCCACGACGCCTTAGAGGCTGCGGTGCCTCTCGATGGCGTCCACGGCCCGCAAGAGGTGAAGCCGCAGGCGTTGATCCAGGTATCGACGGGCTGTCATCGCCGGACGGCCTCAGGTTCACGCCGTTTGCTGCGTGGGCCGCATTCACGTTCCGGGATGGGAGGGATGCGGTTCACCCACTGCCGCGGCGAGCAGCTTGACGCCGGGCGCTGTCCGCGTGCCGTCGGCGTGCAGGTGGGGGTAAAGCGTGCTCGCCGGCACGCCGCCAACTTGCGGCAGATGATGGGCATGCTGCGGCTGCGGTCCGATCCAGTGAGGAGTTGCCGGCATTTTGCCAAACCACTGTGGTCGCGGATCGCGCCCGCCCTTCAGGTACAGGCGATGTTCAAGTCAGCCGTCGGGCGCCAGCTGCATCGGACCGCTCAAGGCAGCATCCAGATTCGGCGCCGTTGACGGCTTTGGTTGATGAGAGCGGCGCTGCTCAGCTGACAACCGATACTATGCCCTCAACTCGGCCGGAACCGGCACCGCGCGCGCCCAAAGCTCCGGCCGCAGCTCCTCCGGTCGATCGGGGAAGAACAGCGCGCAGCCGAGCGTGACCAGCGCGAACGCCGCCAGGACCAGCATCACCAGTTCCAGGCTGCCCGTACGCTCCTGCAGCAGTCCCACCATGGGCGCCGCGACCGCGGCCCCGAGGAAGCCCACAAAGAACCGCACGGAATAGATGCGCGCGCGCAGCTCGGGCGAGATATAGCGCGCTGTCATCGTCTCGTTCACCGTGACCTGGCCGAACAGCACGGCGGCGACCGCGCCAGCGGCGGGCAGCACGGCCCAGCCATGCAGCCAGGCAAGCGCGAGGAGGCCGGGAGCCAGGACCAGCGCGAGCGGCAGGAACACGCGCTTCAGGGTCATGCGGTCGATCAGGTGCCCGACGGTGATCTGCGTCAACGCCCCGCAGAGCGTTACGGCGAACGCCGCCGCGCCGACCAGCGGCAAAAGATGCGGGCTGTCGGCGAGCCGCTCCTGAATCAGCTTCGGCAGCAGCAGGGTGAAGGCGTTGAACACCAGCCCGGAGACGGCGGCGATCAGCATCAGCACTACCACGGCACGGCGCACCAGCGGGCGCGGGATCGCCGGGAACGCGGCGCGGGCGCGATGGCTCGTATGTTCGACGGCGCGCTCGCGCAGCCAGACCAGCCCGGCCCCGATGCAGACCAGGCCGGGCGCGGCGAAGGCCCAGCGCCAGCTCGCGGCATTCGCGAGCAGCCCGGTCAGCACCGGGGCGAGTGCGACGCCCAGGTTGCCGAACACGCCGTTCAGCCCAATGGCCCGGCCGGGCTTCGCGCCGGCCGCGTCCACGAGCATGGCGGTGCCGATCGGGTGGTAGATGGCGGCGAACAGCCCCGCCGACGCCAGGGCCAGCGCCAATCCCAGCGGCGAGCCGACCAGCCCGGCGGCGATGAGCGAAGCGCCGGTGCCGAGGAAGAACGCCGCCAGCATCGTCTTGCGCCCGAGCCGCGCCGCGAGCCATCCCTGCGGCAGCGATGCCGCGCCGTAGAGCACGAAACCGCCGGTCGCCAGCGCCAGGATCGACCCGTACCCCGACCCGAACGCTCCGCCGGGGCGGGCCATGACCAGAACGGCGGTCGGCAGGATCAGCAACGAGTAGTGCGTCAGTCCGTGGGCGGCGTTGATGAAGGCGATCTGACGGCGGGCGGGGTCGGGCATCGACTGCGGGCTCCGGGTTTCTTTGCGCCACTTGCGAACTGATCTAGGCTGTCTGCATCACGATGTCCGGCCATATCATGTCGCGTATCGGACACTCGCCGCCCGACCGCAACGCCCGCACCGTGGCGCACGAGCACGCGCCGCGTGCCGTCGTCGGCTTCACGCAGGACTATCCCGACGGCTTCGCCACCGAGCCACACCGTCATGTTCGGGCGCAACTTCTGTATACGCTTTCCGGCGTGCTGCGGGTCGCCACCGACGACGCGAGTTACGCCATCCCTCCCGGCACCGGACTTTTCATCCCCGCCGCCCTGTCTCACGCGGTCCGCATGGATGGGCCGGTCGCCATGCGGGCGCTGTTCCTGCGCGCCGATGCCGCGCGCGTGGCGCCGCCCAGGGTCACGGTCATCGCGGTGTCGCCGCTGTTGCGCGAACTGATCCTCGCCGCCTGCACCGAGCCGCTTAACTGGGATCTCAAGGGGCGCGGTCGCCACCTCGCCGCGCTCGCGCTGGACGAGATCGCGCGCGCGCCGTCGCTGCCGCTTGCGTTGCCAGTGCCGCGCGACCCGCGCCTGTCGCGGCTCACCGCCCGGCTGCGCGCCCGCCCGGACGAGGCGCGCAGCCTCGACCTGCTAGCCGCCGAGGCGGGTGCTTCCGTGCGCACGCTTGCGCGACTGTTTCGGCGAGAGACGGGAATGAGCTTTCAGCAGTGGCGCCGTCAGCTCCGTCTGACAGAGGCCGTGGCGCTGCTGGCGGCCGGTGCCACGCCGGCCCGCGCCGCCGCGAGCGTAGGGTATGCAAGCACGCCGGCGTTCGGGGCGGCGATCCGGGCGGCCTTCGGCATTACCCCCGGCGGCCTGCGCGGCCTCGGATCGGCCCCACGATCCTAGGCGCGCGATCCAACTGGCGTCACCAAGTCTTTCGGCTCATGCTCGCGCCTGGCCGCGTTCCGCGTTGGCCGACATCAAAACAGGAGACCACTCCATGAAGGTCGAGATCGAATACTGCGGGATGTGAGGCTACGAACCGCGCGCCAGACGGGCGCGGGACATGATCGTGGCTAGGTCGCCTGCAACCGAAGTGAGCCTTCGCAAGAGCGGCGGCGGGGTTTTCGAGATCGCGGTCGACGGGAAGATACGGTACTCCAAGAAAGCGAGCGGCCGCTTCCCGACCGACGACGAGATTCTTGCCACGATCGGCTGATGCCCGTTTTCCGGCAATCCGGAAGAAGCGCGCGATGCCCGCCGCGTGACGGTGGGCGTTATGCCAAGGACCGAGGCCGGCGCATGCCGGCCTCGGTCAGCATAGCCGTCGCGGATGGTGGCCGAAAGGCCGCGGCCATTCGCCAAGTTTCCGCCTCCGCCCTTTGTGTATCGCCTGCCGGCCGTTGCCGCGCATCCATTGGGTATGCGCAGTCTTCTTCTCGGTTTTTCAGTCGCGCTCTCGGCGTGGGGCGCGGCGCGCGCGGGCGATACGGCGGATGATCTGACTATCTGGTGGCGCACGCAGGGGGCCGAAGTTGTCGGGCACCGCACCGACACCGGCGAGAAGGCCTGTTCGCTGGTCATGTACCACGACGACGACGTCCTGCTTTTCATGTGGCGAAAGGCGGAAAACCCGTCGCTTTTCATCCAGCACCCCGGCTGGCGCTTCGGCGACCGCGCAGGCACCGCGAAGGTGGAGATCGCCGTTGGCCGGGCAAGCTCAGGCCCGGGCGGCGTCGCCACCCAGCTTCCCGTGGTCGATTACCGGGATTGGATCAGGGCCCGGCTTGACCGGCCGATCGCGGACATCTTGCCCAGCGAGCGCGAGATCACTGTCGACTTCCCCAACGGCCAAGCCGGCGGGGTGTCGTTCCCGATCGACCGGAGCCGGATGCCAGCCGTCATGCGCGGCGTGCAGAGATGCAAAGCCGCGCTGGGCGGCCGGGATTAGGGTCGTTCCATTCGAACCGAAATAGAGCCGGATTCGGTTCCCATCACACCTGCCGCAGGATCATCTCCGCCGCCTTCTCCGCGACCATGATGGTGGCGGCGTTGGTATTTCCCGAGATCACCGTCGGCATCACCGAGGCGTCGGCCACGCGCAGCCCCTCCATGCCGTGCACGCGCAACGAGGGATCGACCACCGCCATCGGATGCGTGCCCATCGTGCAGGTGCTGGTCTGATGATAGGTGGTGCCGCCGGTGCGGCGCACGTGCTCCAGCCACTGCTCGTCGCTCCGCACGTCCTTGCCGGGCATGTATTCCTCGGTCAGCAGCCGTTGCATCGCCGGGCTCTGGAACACGTTCCGCAGGATGCGCATGCCGGCGATCATCGTCGTCCGGTCGCCCTGGGTGGCCAGGTAGTTCGGCTGCAGGGCAGGGGGCTTGGCGGGATCGGGCGAGGTGATGCGGAGCCAGCCGCGACTTTCAGGCCGGCAGGGGATCGTCACCCCCATGCAGCCGGGCCAAGCGTGCATGGGCTCGCCCGCCTTGTCCAGGCTGCCGGCCAGGAACTGGTATTGCACGTCCGGGCTCTCCAGCTCCGGCCGGGTCTTCACGAACATCCCGATCGGACTCGCCCCCGTCATCAGCGGTCCGCCGCGGGCCAGCAGATATTGCACGCCCGCCTGCGCCTGCAGCCTCCAGTTCCGCCCGATCTCGTTGTAGGTGTTGGCGCGCGCGCAGCGCCACATCACGCGCCCGCCCAGGTGGTCCTGGAGGTTCTCGCCGACACCGGGCAACTGATGGATCACCTCGATCCCCAGCGAGGAAAGTAGCTCGCCGGGACCGACGCCCGAGAGCTGGAGCAGTTGCGGCGAGTTGATCGAGCCGCCGGTCAGGATCACCTCGCGCCGCGCGCGCGCCTGCCGGATCTGGCCGTCCTGCGCGAACTCCACCCCGATCGCGCGCTTGCCCTCGAACAGCACGCGGTGCGCCAGCGCCTTGATCTCCACTTTCAGGTTCGGCCGCCGCCGCGCCGGACGCAGATAGGCGAAGGCGGCGCTGCACCGGCGAAGCCCCTTCACGGTGATCTGCAGCGGCCCGACGCCTTCCTGCTCGGCGCCGTTGAAGTCCGGGTTGTAGGAATAGCCGAGCTCCTGGGCGCCCTTCATGAAGGCGTCGTTGAGCTCGTGGCGGGAGCGCAGGTCGGAGACCCAGAGCGGACCGTCGCCGCCATGATAGGTGTCCGAGCCGCGCTCCTGGTGCTCGGCCTTGCGAAAATAGGGCAGCACGTCGTCGTAGGACCAGCCCGTGCAGCCCATCTGCCGCCACATGTCGAAGTCCTGCTTCTGACCGCGAATGTAGATCAGCCCGTTAATAGACGACGAGCCGCCCAGCACCTTGCCCCGCGGCCAGGACACCCGGCGGCCGTCGAGGCCTGGCACCGGCTCGGTCTCGAACTGCCAGGTGATCTTCGGGTGATAGATGTTGCGGAAAAAGCCGGCCGGAACGTGGATCCAAAGATTGGTGTCCTTGCCGCCGGCCTCCAGTACCAGGACGCGGTTGCGCTTGTCCTCCGACAGCCGGTTGGCGAGCACGCAGCCAGCCGAGCCCGCGCCGATGATGATGAAGTCGAACTCCGTGGCTTGGCCTTCCATCGGCTTTCTCCGTCATTCGAATCGGCGCGGGGGCGCCTGGATGACCGGCGCCGCGGCGTCCAGGATCTCGCGGCGATCGCCGGAGCGCGGCGGGTAGATGCGCTGGCGATTGATGATCTGCTTGGTCTGCTTGGCGGCTGAGCCCGTCGAGGCGACGCGACGGTCCCATCCCTCCGTGTAGACGGCTCCCCAGGGGCCGAGATCGAGAATCGTGGTGTACCAATCGATACAGAGCGGCAGCATGGGCTGACCCATAAGGTCACACACGACGTTGTGGCCCGCGAAGCGGCCCATCGGGCGACCGTGCTGGCACGACATGACGGACAGATGGCTGCCGTCGATCGGGAGCCACGCGACGTCGCCCGCGGCGAACTCGGCTGGCATGCCCTTGACCTTGAGGCAGTGGTCAACTGGCAGGCGACCGAGCCGATCACGCTCCACCGGGAAGCACGCGGTCAAGGGACTAGCCTGCATCCCGGCGCACCACACCACCGTGGCAGTGGCGATGCGTTCGCCTGTCGTGAGCGTGGCCCCTTGCTCGTCGATCGAGGCCACGGAGACGCCGACGCGCGTCTCCACGTCGAGCGCCTGTAGGGCTTCCGCGATAACCGGCCGTGCGCTCTCGCCCATATCGGAGCCGATCCACGGCTGCCGGTCGGCGAGGATCACGCGGGGACACGACCCAGGCTCAAGACCCGGAGCCGCCGCGATCGCGGTGCGAAGCTTGCCCAGCATCTCCGTTGCGGTCTCGATGCCGGTCAGGCCGGCACCAACGACGAGCACGGTGTATTGGCCGGCACGGGATCGGCGAGATGGCAGGGTGGCGATGTGGGCGTTGAGCCGAGCAGCAGCCTCGTAAGTATCGACATCAAAGGCGTGCGTCTCCAGGCCAGGAATTGCCGGCCGAACAAGGCGGCTGCCAAGAGCAACGACGAGGCGGTCATACGGGAAGACGCGTGGGTTGCCCCTGATCGAGCAGGAAACCGCTTTTCCTGCGCTGTCGATGTCGGTGATTTCTCCTTCCACGTGCTTGACGCCGATCGGGTCCAGGACATCATTGAGCCGAACCCGTGTCTGATCGAGATCAGCCTCATAGTTGCGAACCCGGATGGAATGCCACTCGGTACGATTGATGACCAGGACCTCGACCCGGTCGGAGCCAATGCCGAGCTCGTCAAGCTTGCGGGCAGCCCCAATGGCACTCCAGAGACCGGCGAAGCCGGCACCAAGAACAAGAATGCGCTGCATCGTCCGCCCTCACCTTGACCAGCCTGGGAGTTTGACTTCGTCGGGGGCGCGTGCCAAC
Source organism: uncultured Pseudomonadota bacterium (assembly GCA_963830565.1). Lineage (GTDB taxonomy): Bacteria > Pseudomonadota > Alphaproteobacteria > Acetobacterales > Acetobacteraceae > DATFDN01. The sequence goes on along the minus strand of CAWHMO010000017.1, from coordinate 41,030 downwards.
GCTTTCGAATGATGCGACACCCGCCGGCAAGCGCGGGGCCACGGAGGGAACATGACACGTCGGGGGCTTCCCGCCGCGATCTGCGGTCTCGTGCTTGGCTTACTCGCCGCCCTTCCCAGGGCCAGCGCCGCGGACGACACGATCAAGATCGGCTATGTCGACCCGTTCTCCGGAACGTTCGCCATGAGCGGCGACCAGTTCCTTCAGGTGCTGCACTACATCGTTGATTACGTGAACGCGCACGCCCCGCCGCTCGGCAAGAAATTCGAGATCGTCACCTTTGACGACAAATTGCAGCCGGCCGAGGCGCTGATCGCGCTCAAGCGCATCACCGACCAGAACATCCCGTTCGTGATGCAGTGCGTCGGCTCCAACGTCGGCTCGGCCCTGATCGACGGGGTGGGGAAGAACAACGAGCGCAACCCCGACCATCGGGTGATCTATCTCAACTGCGGCGCGCTCGCGACCGAACTCACCAACGCGCCGCTCTGCAATTTCTGGCAGTTCCGCTTCACCGGGTCGGTGGAGCAGCGGGCCTATGCGCGCATCAAGTCGCTGCCAGCCGACATCAAGAAGGTGTATCTCATCAACCAGGATTACCTGTTTGGCCACTCGGTCGAGCATGACACCAAGAAGTTCCTGCAGCAGTTGCGCCCCGACATCCAGATTGTCGGCGACGAGTTCGTGCCGCTCGGCCAAGTCAAGGACTTCTCGCCGTACGTTACCAAGATCAAGAACTCCGGCGCGCAATCCGTGGTGACGGGCAATTACGGGCCTGACCTCAACCTGCTGATGAAGGCCGCCGTCGATGCCGGGCTGAAGGTGCGCTTCGACACCTATCTCGCCTATCTGACCGGCGCGGTAACGGCGATCGGGCAGACCGGCGCGGACCGGATGACGGTCATAATGGAGTATAACGAGAACCTGCCGGTCGAGTTGAACATCCCCTCGGCCGAGAAATTCGACCAGGGCTTCCGCAAGGACCACAAATTCGACTTCGTGGCGCAGCCCTGGGTGGTGATGTTCGAGATGCTGTCGCGCGCGATCACGCAGGCCGGATCGGTCGACGTGCTCAAGATCGCCCGGAACCTCGAGAACATGCAGCAGAAGGACCTGCTGGGGAAAACCGAGACGATGCGCAAGGAGGATCACCAGCTGATCCTGCCCTACTACGAGGGCCTGCTGACCAAGGACGTGAAATACGACACCGAGGGCACCGGCCTCGGCTTCAAGACCATCTTCACGGTCCCGGCCGAGCAGGAGGAGATGGCGACCACCTGCAAGATGAAGCGGCCCACCTCCTAGATCCGGTCATCGCGGGCGAGGCCGCATCATGCAGCTCCTTCTCGATACGCTGCTCAACGGCCTCGTCTACGGGATGCTGCTCTTCATGCTGGCAAGCGGGCTTACGCTCATCTTCAGCATGATGGGCGTGCTGAACTTCGCCCACGCCAGCATCTACATGCTCGGCGCGTATTTCGCCTTCGACGTCAGCAAGTACGTGAGTTTCTGGGCCGGGCTGATCCTGGCCCCGCTCGCCTGCGGGCTGATCGGCGCCGCAATCGAGGTGTGGGGCCTGCGGCGCTGTCACGCCAACGGCCACATCGCCGAGCTGCTGTTCACCTTCGGCCTGGTGTTCATCATCCAGCGCGCGGTGATGATGGTCTGGGGCACGCTCGCCGTGCCCTATCAGGTGCCCGCCAGCCTGAACTTCCCGCTGTTCCACCTCTACGGCCAGAACTTCCCGGCCTATCGGGGTTTCATGCTGGTGGTCTCGGCGGGGATGCTGCTCAGCATCTGGCTGCTGCTGAAGAAGACGCGGATCGGGCTGATCATCCAGGCGGCGCTGACCCATCCGGACATGGTGAGCGCGCTCGGCCATAACGTGCCGCGCGTGTTCACCATCGTCTTCGCCGGCGGCTGCGTGCTGGCTGGGCTCGCGGGTGTCATCGGGGGCAACTACTTCACCACCGATTCCGGCATGGCGGACGCCATGGGGCCGATCGTCTTCGTGGTGGTCGTGTTCGGCGGCCTGGGCTCGCTGGCCGGGTGCTTCGTCGCGTCGATCTTCATGGGCCTCGTGCAGACCTTCGCGGTGATGGTGAACGGCTCGGTCGCGAGCCTGCTCACCCCGTTCGGCATCCCCGTGAGCGGGGACAATCTGGGAATCGAGATCCTCACCACCCCGGTCGCGCGCATCGGGCCGCTGCTGCCCTACGTGCTGATGATCCTCATCCTGTTCTTTCGCCCGCGCGGCTTGATGGGGAGGCGGGAATCATGAGCTCCGCCGCGCCGCCCGTCCGCGATCTCGCCGTCCGCGCGCCGCCCCGCCGCCGGAAGCTGCGCGCCGCATGGCCGTGGATCGGGATGCTGGTCATCGGCCTCGTGCTGCCCTGGCTGTTCCGCGACTACGCCCACGCGCGCGACAACGGCTTCATGATCTCCATGTTCAGCCAGATGGGCATGATGATCATCTTCGCCCTGTCGTACAACATGCTGATGGGCGAAGCTGGGCTGCTGTCGTTCTGCCATGCCGTGTTCTTCGGCTTTGGCGGCTACTGCGTGGCGCACTTCCTCAATGCCGCCGGCAATGGCGGGCTGGCGCTGCCGATCGAGCTGATGCCGCTCGCCGCCGGGCTGTGCGGCCTGGGGCTGGCGGCGGTGTTCGGGGCAATGGCGACCAAGCAGCGCACCACCGCCTTCGCCATGATCACCTTCGGCATCGGCGAGCTGGTCGCCACGGCGGCGATCATGTTCCAGCATTTCTTCGGCGGCGAGAGCGGCATCACGACCGACCGGCAGAACACCTGGAGCCTGTTCGGCGTCAGCTACGCGCACGGGCTGGAGGTCTATTATCTGATCGTCGGCTGGACGCTGCTCGCCGCGCTTGGCATGTACTACCTGCGGGGCACGCCGCTCGGGCGGATGGCCAACGCCTGCCGCGACAACTACGAGCGGGCGCAGTTCGTGGGCTACGACCCGCGGATGGTGCGGTTCCTGCAATTCGCGCTTTCCGGCCTGTTCGCGGGGATCGGCGGGGGACTGTACGCCATCACCTACGAGATCGTCACGTTCGATGCGGTCAACGCGCCACTGTCGGGCAACGCGCTGCTGATGGCCTTTATCGGCGGCGTGGGCAGCTTCGCCGGGCCGGTGATCGGGGCCATCCTGATCACCGCGCTGCAGAGCGGCCTGAGCCTCATGTCGAACTCCTGGCTGGTCTATGTGGGCCTGCTGTTCATTGCCATGGTCACCTTCGCGCCCACCGGCATCACCGGCATCCTGCTGGCGCACGCGCCGATCGCGCGGGCTGGGCGGCTCCGCGCGCTGACGGTTCCCTATCTGCGACTGGCCGTCCCGTGCCTGCTGGTGCTGGCGGGCTTCGTCGGGCTGGTGGAGATGCTGTCGTTCGCAACCATTGGCGCCGCCGAGGGCAAGACGCTCAGCCTGTTCGGCCTGACGCCGGACGTCTACACGATCATGCCCTGGGCGGGCACGCTGGCCGGGACGGCGATCGGGATCGCATGGCTGCGGCTGGAGGCGCGCCGGTTCCATGCCGTCTGGGACCGGTTGATGGCGGGGCTGGCGCCGGCCATCCGATGAGGGCGCCGGGCATCCATCTGCGCGACGTGCGCAAGAACTTCGGCGTGACCCAGATCATCCGTGGCGTCACGCTCGACATCGCGGCGGGCGAGCGGCATGCGTTGATCGGCCCGAACGGGGCGGGCAAGACCACGCTGTTCAACCTGATCAGCGGCCGGTTCGAGCTGAGCGCCGGCGAGATCCGGCTCGACGAAACCCGGATCGACGGCCTGCCGCCGCACCGCATCAACCGGCTGGGCCTGTCGCGCAGCTTCCAGATCACCTCGATTTTCCAGCGGCTCAGTGTGTTCGAGAACATCCGGTGCGGGCTGCTCTGGAGCCGCGGCTATCGGTATTCGTTCTGGCAGAGCCTCGCGCGCCAGCGCGCGCTGAACGAGGAGGCCGAGCGGCTGCTGGAGGAGATCAACCTCGCCGGCCGTCGCGACGTGCAGGCAGGGCTGCTGTCGTACGCCGAGCAGCGGGAACTGGAGATCGGCATGACGATCGCCGGCGGCGCCGAGGCGATCCTGCTGGATGAGCCCACCGCCGGCATGAGCAACACCGAGACCGAACAGGCGATGGCCCTGATCCGCCGGCTGACCGCGGACCGGACCCTGCTGATGGTCGAACACGACATGCGGGTGGTGTTCGACCTCGCCGACACCATCACCGTGCTGGTTTATGGCCAAGTGATCGCATCGGGTCCGCCAGCCGAGATCCGCGCCAGTCGCGCCGTGCAGGAAGCCTATCTCGGGGCGCTCCCGGCATGACGCTCGAAGTCGAGGACCTGCACGCCTATTACGGCAAGAGCCACATCCTGCATGGGGTGACGCTGAGTGTCGGCGAGGGCGAGATCGTGAGCCTGCTGGGGCGCAACGGCGTCGGGCGCTCGACCACCTGCAAGGCGATCATGGGGCTGGTCGCGCCCCACGGCGCGGTACGCTGGCGGGGCGAGACGATCGCGGGGCTCAGCGCGAACCTGATCGCGCGCAAGGGGCTCGGCTACGTGCCGGAGGACCGGCAGGTCTTTCCCGCGCTGACGGTGCGACAGAACCTCGCGCTCGGGCTGAAGCGCGCCGACAGGTTCGGGCGCTGGAACTATGACGACGTGTTCCGGCTATTCCCGAACCTCGCCGCGCGGCAGGACAACGCGGCCGGCGTGCTCTCGGGCGGGGAGCAGCAGATGCTGACCATGTGCCGCACCCTGATGGGCGACCCCGACCTGATCCTGATCGACGAGCCGACCGAGGGCCTGGCGCCGCGTCTGGTGGAACAGGTGGGGATGCTGCTCGCCGAGATCGCGCGCCGGGGCGTCTCGATCCTGCTGGTCGAGCAGAAGCTCACCATCGCTCTCCGCATCTCGCGCCGCCTGTATGTGATGGGGCACGGCCGGATCGTCTTCGAGGGCACGCCCGCGGCGCTGGAAGCAGACGCGGGCGTGCGGCGGGAGTGGCTGGAGGTCTGAGGCGGCCTCGCAGTCGCGAAGCGAAACGGCCGACAAGTCCGTGACCCGACCAGTCCGGCCCGCTCGGACCGCGTTTACCCAGATGAGCCGCCCGAATTGCGGGCGACACTCGGAAGGAACAAGCAACCCATGTGGAAGACAATTCGCGTGATGGGCGTCGCCTCCATGCTGTTGACGGGCGCCACGGCGCTTGCGTTCGCTCAAGCTGGCGGGGGCGGCGGAGGCGCGGGAGGCGGGGCGGCCGGCGGCGGGATGGGCGGCGGCGGCGCGGGGATGAGCAGTGGTGGCGCGGGGACGGGCGGCAGCGGCGCGGGAATGAGCGGCGGATCCGGGATGGGGACGGGGACGACCGGTCTATCCAGCACGACCGGAGCAGCCGGGGCGAGCACGGGCGGCGTAGGCGGCACCACCGGCGGCGGAACGGGCATGACCGGCGGCACGGCGGGTTCCACGGGCGGTTCCGGGGCTGGCATGGGAACCGGCGGCACCAGCACCGGCGGCACCGCGAGATAGCTTGATGCATGGAGGGGCGCTTTCAGGCATTCCTGGAAGCGCCCCTCCACGGTGCCGGCCGACGGCGTCAGGCCCAGGCGAAGATCAGCACGATCGTCGCCACCAGCAGCGCCAGGGCCAGCGCCCCGCTCGGATACCATCCCCATCCTTCGCTATAGGGCCAGCGCGGCAGTGCCGCGAGGACCAGCAGGAACAGGATCGCGAGCAGGACGGCGGACATGCCTTACTTCGAGAGCTTGTCCCTCATCGCGTCCTTGGCCCCGCCGACGGCGTTCTGCGCCTTGCCCTCGGCCTTGTCGGCCTGCCCTGAAGCCTCGGTCTTGGCATCGCCAGTGACCTTGCCGGCGGTCTCCTTGACCGCGCCCTTGACCTGCTTGCCGATGCCCTCGACCCGATCCTTGTCCATCAATCATCTCCTGTAGGTTGTGGCCATTGCCGCAACGCACGGATGCCGCTCGAGGTTCCGATCGCCGCATTCACCGGCTCGGCCCCAGGAGCCGGTCCGACACGATGTTCTGAGTGGACACGGCCGCTGCGGATATGGCTCCTGGCGAGGCATTCCGCCTTCGACGGAGCCGCCATGCAGCGACTTGCCCTTGGACTTGCCCTCATGCTGGCCGGCGGCCAGGCCCTCGCCGCGCCGGTTGCGGTCTCGGAGCGGCTGCTGCCGCCGGTGAGCCCGGCCTGTGTGTCCTCCCCGTTCGGGCCGCGCGTGCTGCCCGGCAGGCCGCAGGCGGGCACATACCATTATGGGATTGATCTTCCAGCCCCACTCGGCGCGCCGATCCGAGCCGCCGCCCCCGGGACGGTGCTGCGCATCGAGCGCCGCGGACCTGGAGGGTTGGAGATGCTGGTCCAGCATCCCGGCTTCGTCGCCGTGTACAGCCACTTCGGCACCATCGCCCCCGTCTTCGCCGAAGGCGGCCGGGTGGTCGCGGCTGGGGAGAAGCTGGGCGTGGTCGGCCTGACCGGCGTGACCTTCGGCCCGCACCTCTATTTCGGAATGTTCGTGGGCGACCGGCCGGTGGACCCGGCGCCGTATCTCGACCTGCCGCTATGCAAGACCGGCGAGCACGTCACCGTCGCCGGGCAGGCGGTGCTGTCGGAAGATGGCAGAGATCCTGCCGTCCCGCGCTTACACCGGCCCGATCCCTCCCAGCCGAGGCCTTGGCGTCACGCTTCATCATGCTTCGATCCGGTTGCGCTGACGGTCAGTTCACCTTTCGCGTGCGCCCGGCCCAGTGGGGCGCGCGCAGCTCGCGACGCAGGATCTTGCCGCTCGGGTTGCGCGGCAGGGCGGGGACGAACTCGATGGATTTGGGCAGCTTGTAGCCGGCGATGCGGGTGCGGGCGAAGGCGAGGATGTCGTCCTGCGTCGCCTGCTGGCCGGGCTTCAGCACGACGATCGCCTTCACCGCCTCGCCCCAGCGTTCGTCGGGCACCCCGATCACGGCAACGTCCGCGATCGCGGGGTGGTTCATCAGGGCATTCTCGACCTCGGCCGGATAGACATTCTCGGCGCCCGAGACGATCATGTCCTTGATGCGGTCGTGGATGGTGAGGAATCCCTCCTCATCGAAGTAGCCGGCATCGCCGGTGCGCAGCCAGCCGTCGTCGAAGAACGCCGCGCGCGTCGCCGCGGGCTGGTTCCAGTAGCCCTTCATCACCGCCGCGGCGCGGATGACGATCTCCCCCACCTCGCCCGTAGGCAGCGTCTCGCCGAGCGGTCCGACCACCCGCAACTCGAACGAGGGGTAGGGGTGGCCGCAGGAGCGGAGCTTGGCGTTCGGTCCCTCGTGCAGCGCCGGAGGCAGATACGTGCCGCCGCCACTGGTCTCGGTGAGGCCATAGACGTGCCATAGCTCGGCGCCGGGCAGCAGCGCCTTGGCGCGCAGCACCGTGGCCTCGGCGATCGGAGAGGCGCCGTAGATCAGGTGCCGCAGTGATCCGAGATCGGCGCGCGCCGCGTCCGGGTGCTGCACCAGCGCGAGCACGACGGCCGGCACCAGCAGCGCCAGGGTGACGCCGTGGCGGGGGATCAGGTCGAGCAGTCCGGGGACGTTCACCTCCTCCATGACGACATTGGTGGCGCCATAGGACAGCGCGAGAATGCCCATGTTCACCCCGGCGACGTGAAACAGCGGCATGCAGGTGAGCACGACGTCCGAGGGACCAAGGTCGCCGAAGCCCAGCGCCCCCCAGTCCCGCATCAGGGCGAGATAGTTCCCGTTGGTCAGCTCGACGCCTTTTGGCAGGCCGGTCGTACCCGAGGTGTAGAGCTGGATCGCCGTGTCCTCGGGGCCGCCCGGCAGCATCGGGTCGCTGTCCGGCCGGGCGTCCCGCCACGCGGCGAAATCGGGCCTTGCCGGATCGGCCCCGTCCATGCCGATGCGATGGCGGGCGGAATGGCCGGCTTCCTTGATGGAATCGGCCATCGGCGCGGAGCCGGGTCCGACGAACAGGATGTCGGCGCCGGCATCGGCGAGGATCGCCGCCGCCTCGGGCGGGGCAAGGCGCCAGTTCACCGGCACCAGCACCACGTTCGCCTTCAGCGCACCGAACAGCAGCTCGAAGTAGAGGTCGGAGTTCTTGCCGAGATAGCCGATCCGTGTGCCGGGGCGGGCGCCGAGCGCGATCAGCCCGTTGGCGACCTGGCTCGCGTGCCGATCAAGCTCGGCGTAGGTGGTCACGCGATCGCGGAAGATCTGCGCCGTCGCCCGTGGCTGAGCCCGTGCCTGCGCGCGGAACACCTCTGCCAGGGAACCGAAACGTTCCATGATCCGCTCTCCCTGCATTTTTCCGACCCGATTGACGCCGGGCTTGCCGAACCGCACCTTGCCACCACAGACGTGGGGAGCGCCACATGGACCTGAACTTCACCCAGGAAGAACTCGCCTTCCGCGAGGACGCACGCCGCTTCTTCCGCACCGAGGTCCCCGAGACGATCCGCGCCAAGCTGCGCGATGGCGAGCATCTGTCGAAGGACGACCTCGTCACCACCCAGCGCATCCTGAACGCGCGCGGCTGGGCGACCCCGAACTGGCCGGTGGAATGGGGCGGGCAGCCCTGGAGCCCGGTGCAGGTCTACATGTACCAGGACGAGCTGCAACAGGCGCATGTCCCGCCGCCGATCGGCTTCAACGTCACCATGGTCGGCCCGGTGATCGCGCAGTTCGGCAATGACGAGCAGAAGCGCCGCTTCCTGCCCCGCTGCGCCAACGCCGACGATTTCTGGTGCCAGGGCTTCTCCGAGCCCGGCGCCGGCTCCGATCTGGCCTCGCTGCGCACACGCGCCGAGCGCAAGGGCGACAAGTACGTCATCAACGGCCAGAAGATGTGGACCACGCTGGCGCAGTACGCCGACTGGATCTTCGTGCTCGCCCGAACCAATCCCACGGCGAAGAAGCAGGAGGGCATCTCGTTCATCCTGTGCGACATGAAGACGCCGGGGATCACCGTCCGCCCGATCGTCACCATCGACGGCGGGCGCGAAGTGAACGAGGTGTTCTTCGACAATGTCGAGGTGCCGGCCGAGAACCTGGTCGGCCAGGAGAACAAGGGCTGGGACTACGCCAAGTTCCTGCTCGGCAACGAGCGCACCGGGATCGCGCGCGTTGGCGCCTCCAAGGCCAAGGTGGCGCGCATCAAGCAGCTCGCCGCGATGGAGCGCGAGGGCGACCGGCCGCTGATCGAGGAGCCCAAGTTCCGCGAGAAGCTCGCCGCCATCGAGGTGGAGCTGAAGGCGCTGGAGATGACGCAGCTCCGCGTGGTTTCCGATGAAAGGAAGCGCGAGAAGGGCCGGCCGAACCCGGCCAGCTCGATCCTGAAGATCAGCGGCTCGATGATCCAGCAGCGGCTGACCGAGCTGATGATGGAGGTGGTGGGGCCGTACGTGATGCCGTACCACCCGCCCGAGCAGGGGCAGAACGAGCCGCCGATCGGCCCCGACTACGCCGCCGCCGCCGGCCCGATGTACTTCAACTACCGCAAGGTCTCGATCTACGGCGGCTCGAACGAGATCCAGCACAACATCATCGCCAAGGCGATTTTGGGCCTTTAGAACTCCGCCACCCTCGTTCGTCATGGCCGGGCCTGACCCGGCCATCCAGCGCAAGGGCCGAATGGCTAGGGCGCTGCGTTGGATGCCCGGGTCAAGCCCGGGCATGACGGTGAGGGGAACGGCCATCCAAACTCACCGGCAGGGGACGGACATGGACTTCGATTTCAGCGAGGAGCAGCGCCTGCTCAGGGACAGCGTCGAGCGCATGATCGCCGACCAGTACGACTTCGAGCAGCGCAAGAAATACATGGCCGAGCCGGACGGCTTCAGCGCCTCATTGTGGTCGCAATACGCCGAGCTCGGCCTGCTCGGCCTGCCCTTCGAGGAATCGATGGGCGGCTTCGGCGGCGGCGCGGTCGAGATGATGATCGTGATGGAGGCATTCGGGCGCGGCCTGATCCTGGAGCCGTTCTTCGCCACCGTCGTGCTGGGCGGCGGCCTGCTCAACCGCGCCGGCAGCGACGCACAGAAATCCGAGCTGATCCCCCAGGTGGCGCAAGGCAAGCTGAAGCTCGCCTTCGCGCATATCGAGCGGCATTCGCGCTGGAACCTCGCCGATGTCGCGACCAAGGCGCGCGAGCAGGGCGGCAACTGGGTGCTGGACGGCGCCAAGGGCGTGGTCCTGCACGGCGATTCCGCCGACAAGCTGCTGGTCACGGCGCGCGTCTCCGGCAACCAGCGCGACCGCAGCGGGATCGGGCTGTTTCTGGTGGATGCCAAGGCGCAGGGCGTGAGCCGGCGCGGCTATCCGACGCAGGACGGGCTGCGCGCCGCCGAAGTGACGCTGTCGGGCGCGCGCGCCGAGCCGCTCGGCGAGCCCGGCGCGGCGCTGCCGATGATCGAGCGCGTGGTCGACACCGCCATCGGCGGCGCTCTGCGCCGAGGCGGTCGGCGTGATGGCGTCGATGCAGGAGATCACGCTCGACTACCTCAAGACCCGCCAGCAATTCGGCCGCCCGATCGGCAGCTTCCAGGCCTTGCAGTTCCGCGCCGTGGACATGCTGACCGCGGTCGAGCAGGCGCGCAGCATGGCGCTGTTCGCCACCGTCATGGCGGGCGAGGAGAATGAGGCCGAACGGCGCAAATCGCTCTCGGCGGCCAAGGTGCAGATTGGCCGCTCCGGCCGCCATGTCGGCCAGGAGGCGGTGCAGCTGCACGGCGGCATCGGCGTGACGATGGAATACAAGGTGGGGCACTACTTCAAGCGCATGACCATGATCGACCAGATGTTCGGCGATGCGGATCATCATCTGGCGGCGCTGGCGCGCGCTGGGGGGCTGTTCGGGGAGGCGAGGGCGGCGGCCTAGGGTCAAGCCGAGGAGACACGCGCATGAACACGTCCGGAACGGCGGCCTAGGAAGGCGGAATCAAGGACGGCAAGGGCGCTATCTCGACCAAGAGCGGAGCGCCTGAGAGATCCCTGGACGGCCTTGCCAGCCGCTTCGGGGCAGGCCTGCCACGAATCCCGAGGAACTGATCGGTGCCGCCCACGCAGTCTGCTTCCCGATGGCGTTGTCGCTGATCCTCGGCGAGGCTCAGCTGGCCGCCGAGCGCATGGAAACGAAGGCTGAGGTCACGCTGGACAAGGTATCGGACGGCTTCACCATCACCGCCCACTTAACCCTGAACGCCAAGATCCCCGGCGCGACCCGTGCAAAGCTTGAGGAACTCGCCGCGAAGGCGGGGTGCCCGGTTTCAAAGCTTCCTAAGGCCGAGATTACCTTGGAGGCGACGCTGACGGCCTGAGGGTCGTCTCTTAACTTGAATTTCCGCTGTGGGCGGCTGGCGCACTTCAGGTGCGATGTTAACGACCGGTGCTTGCCACGAGGAAGGTTGCCGCTGCGCCCGCTGCGACGTCAGGTGACGCGGGCTTGGCGCGCCTCACCGTCCATGACGGAAATTATGCACCAAGCGCGGCGGCTATGGCGATCCCGCTAAGGCCGGATGGAGCACGGCGGAAACGTGGTTGCGGATGCAGATGCAGCACAACCTGTGGCAGGCGCAGCGGAAGGCGCACCATCAACGTTGCCCGGTTTCCAGAACCCAACGCGGCTTGACCAATGGGAACCATGAGCTGCCAGCGGCTCCACGCGTGTTTTCTGCGGGAGGCGGCGGTATCCGCTGGGTTCCGATGATCGAGCGCATTGCCTGAAGGAAGCGCGATGTTCCTATTGCCGCGTTCCAGGCCGCAGATGCGCGCAAGGTGTTCCGGGAGGTGGCGAGCGGCGCCCCGACTGCGCGCGCACGCTCCGCAAGGCCATCACCGCGCTCGATCGGGCGACCTGCTGATGGTGACGGCTTGACCGGCTCGCGCGAAGTACCCGCCGCCTGTTGAACAGCCTTGTCGCCACCACCGGCAGGTGAGGCCGGATTCCGGTTCCTCCGCGAACGCATGGGCCAACACCACGCCCGCGTATAAGCGGCTAACTGACCGTGCTGGGCGGCCTGACGGAATCCGAGCGCGACCTGGATTCGCGCGCGCACGCTTGGGCGGCTCACCTGTTGTTAATGGCATCCAGAAGCAGCCCATAGGTGAAAGCCGAGGCCCAGTGCTTTGGGGGCGGACTACCCCTGCCACCATAGGACATTATATCGTACACGTAAACGGAACCATCGACCAATCTAGGCTCTGGACCTGTTAGATCCAAGCAGACCTCGTTCGTACCAATCGTGCCGTCGGACCGCGGGTACGGGGTTCCCGGTGTGAAGGTATGCCACCACAAACCCAGGCGATGTGCAATCTCCTGAGCCATCACGTGCCCGACGCGGATCCCTCGGGCATTCTGTTCTTCACAGCCACCGTCCCACGCATAACCGTGCAATCCGCCAGTATCCCAGTTGTCCAGGAGATTAATAATGGATTTCGGCGGCAATTTCGAATTTTCCATAGTAGCCCAGGCTCGTGACTCGAGCAGGTTTCCAAACGTCTGAGGATTTGGCGCCTGGGTTCCAATCCCAGGCACTGGATTCTATCGTCAAAGTTGAGACCGGATACACGTTCTCGACGTACCGCCTATGTTCTTCAAAATCCGACCAAGGCGCGGCCGGTCCGATAGGTGCGCCCTGACCATCGTTGGTGTTTGTCACTGCCCACACGACCCCGTACACGTGAAGGTCGAGCCTTGGGCGAAATGTGCATTCCAAAGTCATGACTTGATTCGATTGGGGATCAGCAACGGGTCCTTGCGTCGGATCGAACAGAATGACCTTGACCTCCCGCGAGCCGGCCGAAACGAGATCATCGTCCAGTCGAAAATTCAGACTTTGGGACCAGGCAGATCGTGTGCTTCCTTGCGGCGAGGCGGAGATGGTCGGGGACGTCGGCACTATCGACCTCTGGCGACCGTTCGGGTCGGTGGTGGTTAGATTCCCGGATATGTAAGTCGGTTGGTCGCTTTGCACGTAAGCACGGACGTAAGTGGTCTTGTTCCCGATTAGAGGAACGCCGTTATCAGGGGTCTGAACCGATTGAATGACTTCGAGCCCGGTGAGCCAAAAATCAGTTTGAACGTGCAACGTTATGGGGACCAAAAAACTCCAGTGCTGTCCTCCGGTGGCCTTCCCTTGTACTTCCAGCGTGGCGGAAATGTTATCACCTAAATGCCCAGCAATTCGGAGGAAGACATCAACTTCGATAAAATCTTTCATAGTAACCCGAAGCGGATTGGTGCCGTTAGACTCGCCGATTTCGGTCATATCGGGGTCTGAGGGCCAACCGTTGGGTCCGCGCACGGCGTCGTATTTCACTACACGTGTCACCTGAAATAACCCGGTTGAATTCGAATTGATGACACTGGCCGTGATATCACAGTCGAACGGCGTCGAACGGATCAAGACCGCTTGCGTGCTCGTCGCACCGATCTGGGAAGTTGTAAATGTCAGGGCTTGGGGAGTGTGAATTACATTCATGAGGTGCCTCCAACCGGGTTTCCGAACCAGGCTCAGGACCCATTAGATTATGCAGCAACATAGTGAGCCGTGATTTTAGGACTGGCGGGATGTGTTCCACCATTGGGGATCAATCCGACTTTTCCGGATAAATTTATCCGACCCTATCGCGGATAGCCCGCGCCGAAACTAAGCCCTTCAGTCAGGCGTCACAAGAAAAATCGCATGTGGTCGTCACCGTAGCCGGTCAAAGCGACGGATGGCCGTCGGATTGGGTCAGAACGCGGCTCCGCCTCCATAAAGACGCAGGTCTCTCATCCTCCGTCCCGGCGAACGCCTGTCTATCCCGTTCACTCGATGAGATTGAGCGACTTAGCGTGAGTGCGCTGATCTTCGCCCTGCCCCTCGCGTGAGACGCGGTAGAGCAGGCGAGGGCGCGCGCTCAGGGAGACGGGGAAGGGGCCGCCACATGCACCCCCGGCCGCGCCCCGAACCAATCGGGCCGCGCACGCTCCATCTGCGCCGCCAACCGCAGCAGCACGTCCTCCCGCCCGAAATCGCCGTACACCTGCACCCCGATCGGCAATCCCTCCGCATCCACCCCTGCCGGCAGCGAAATCGCCGGCAGCCCGGTCTCGTTCGCCGGCATGGTGTAGCGCGCGGCGTCGGTCAGCCGCTCGATCCACGGGTCAAGCTCCTCGTCGCGCAGCAGCGAATAGGGGCCGTTCGCGCGCGGCGTGCGGACCGCGCAGACCGGGCAGAGCAGGGCGTCGTAGCGCTCCATCAGCGCGCCCCATTGGCGGGTGACGGTGTTGTTGGCGTCCATCATCGCGAAGATGTCGGAGCACCGTGTAGCGCTGCGCGGCCACGTAATGCCGCCAAGTCATCGGGTTGAGGCGTTCGCGCAGCCCCCGCTCGTCCAGGCCGCGCTGGGCGGCCATCCGGGCGAAGACGACGCGGCTGCCGACCCATCCCGTCAGGTAGCCGCGCCACAGCGTTTCCCAGGTGCAGATGCCGGCATCGTCGATCTCCTCGACATGATGGCCCAGCGCCTCCAGCGCGCGCGCCGCCTCGCGCACGCGCGCCGCCACCTCCGGGTCGGTGCGGGTCGCGCGGCCCCAATCGCCGGTGGAGAGCGCGATGCGCAGCGGCGGGGGGTCGTACTGCACCGCCCCGAGATACGACCCGGCCGGCGGCGCCAGCCGGATGAACGAGCCGCCGTTCGGGCCGGTCGTGATGTGGTCCAGCACCGCGGCGGTGTCGCGCACGCTGCGCGTGACCACGCCCTCGACGCTGACCCGCGCCACGTATTCGTTGCGCGCGAACGCCGGGGCGACGCGCCCGCGCGAGGGCTTGAGCCCGACCACCCCGCAGAACGCCGCCGGGAAGCGGATCGAGCCGCCGCCGTCGCTCGCCATGCCGATCGGCGTCACCCCCGCGGCGACCAGCACGCCCGCGCCGCCCGAGGAGCCGCCGGGCGTGTGCTCGGGATTCCACGGATTGCGCGAGACCCGCACGCCGCCGCGATAGTCGGTCACGGTGTCGAAGGTCAGCCCGAACTCGGGCGTGGTGGAGCGCCCGAGCGGGATCATCCCCGCGCGCAGGAAATTGGCGATCAGCGGATCGGTCTGGCCGAGCACCGTGCCGGCGAGTAGCGCCGATCCGGACTCCTGAAGCCGCCCCTTGAGGCCCGAACCGAGATCCTTGAGGAAGATCGGCACCCCGTGCAGCCGGCCGGCGGCATCGGGACCATCGGCGAGGGGGTT
Source organism: uncultured Pseudomonadota bacterium (assembly GCA_963830565.1). GTDB lineage: Bacteria > Pseudomonadota > Alphaproteobacteria > Acetobacterales > Acetobacteraceae > DATFDN01. The sequence goes on along the minus strand of CAWHMO010000017.1, from coordinate 25,756 downwards.
GGCCAGCACGTCGTCGAACACCTCGATCACCGGATCAAGCCGCGCGATCCGCGCCACCCCGGCGGCGGCCTGCGCGACCAGCTCGGCCGGCGTGACCTTGCGCGCCCGCACCAAGACCGGCCATCGCGAGCCCGTCCAGCCGGCTCCATTCCTCCCAGCCCATCGCGGGATGTGCGACCATCAGATCCCCCTTCGCTCGCCCCATGGACCGGAGGCGTTGCACGACGGTATCATGCACCAAAGGCGCAGAGGGGAAACCGGGTCATGGATGCCGCCACCCAACCGAGCTACGACCGCACCGCCGAGGATGTGGGCAACATCGTCGAGCTGGGGCACGTGAACGTCACGATCCCCGATCAGCGTCTGGCGACGCTGTTCTACGTGGCGGGCCTCGGCCTCACGCGCGACCCCTACCTGATGACCAGCACCAACAACATGTGGATCAACGTGGGCCGCGCGCAGTTCCATCTGCCCACGCGGGCGCCGCAGGTGGTGCGCGGCACGACCGGGCTGGTCGTGCCCGATCTCGACGCGCTCATGGCGCGGCTGGGCACGGTCGCGCCGCAGCTAGAAGGCACGAAGTTCAGCCACCGCGCGACCAACGATGCCGTGGAGGCGACCTGCCCCTGGGGCAACCGCATCCGCCTGCACGCTCCGGACGCCGCCCGGTTCGGACGGATCACGCTGGGGATGCCGTATGTCGAATGCGCCGTGCCGAGGGGAACCCCGCTTGCCGGCATCGCGCGCTTCTACCGCGAGGTCCTCCGCGCGATCGCCGGAGTGGCCGAGGATGCACAGGGCGCGCACGCCTGGGCGGTGGTGGGCGACGGCAATCAGATCCTGTTCCGCGAGACCGACGCGGAGCTGCCGCCGTTTGACGGGCACCATCTCCAGATCACGCTCGCCGACTTCTCCGGCCCGCACCGCAAGCTGCTGGAGCGCGGGCTGATCACCGAGGAGAGCGACCAGCACCAGTACCGCTTCACCGACATCGTGGACCTGGACACCAATCGCGTGCTGTTCACGATCGAGCACGAGGTGCGCAGCATGAAGCACCCGCTGTACGCTCGCCCGCTGGTGAACCGCAACCCCGCGCAGACCCCTCGCACCTATGCGCCCGAGTGGGATGCCTGGCGCTGGGCGCTCCCGGAATAGGGAGCCCTGCATCCAGCCGGACCTCTGGTCCGTAGGAGGGTTATGCCGGCGCAACAGGTGCGGTCCGGCAAGCAAGGGAAACCCTCCAGATGCGCATCCGCTCCGTCGCCGTGCTGCTCGCCAGCCTGGCACTCCCGGCCTCGCTCTCCATATCGCCCGCCTTCGCGCAGGGCAGCGGCTCGATGTCCTCGGAACACACGGTGATGGTCGGCGGGGCGCCGATGTATCCGTCGAAGAACATCGTCGAGAACGCGGTCAACTCCAAGGACCACACGACGCTGGTTGCAGCCGTCAAGGCGGCCGGGCTGGTGCCTACGCTGGAGGGACCGGGACCATTCACCGTCTTCGCGCCGACCAACGCCGCCTTCGACAAGCTGCCGCCGGACACCGTCCCGACGCTGCTGAAGCCGGAGAACAAGCAGATGCTGGTGAAGATCCTCACCTACCACGTCGTGCCTGGGGTCTACACGACGTCAAGGCTGATGGATTTGGTGCGCCAGGGGCATGGCGAGGCGATGCTGAAGAGCGTGCAGGGTGAGCCGCTGAAAATCAGCGAAAACAACGGCCATCTATTCGTCAGCGGCGGCAAGAGCGGCGTGGCGGAGATCACGGTCCCGAACGTGATGCAGTCCAACGGCGTGATCCAGGTGGTCAACTCGGTGCTGCTGCCGAACTGAGGCGTGAAGGGGGCCGGCCCTCACCCCAACCCTCTCCCGGAGGGAGAGGGGGCGTTGAATGCACGGGCGTTGCCCATTGCGCTCCCTCTCCCGCTTGCGGGAGAGGGTTGGGGTGAGGGGCCTCGCTAAGCCGCCCGCTTAAGCCGATCGGTGAATTGCTTGCGGAACTTCGCCACCTTGGGCGCGACCACGACCTGGCAATAGCCGGACCAGGGGTTGCGGGCGAAGTAGTCCTCGTGCTCCGACTCGGCCGGCCAGAATGAAGCGAGCGGCTCGATCTCGGTCGTGAGCGGCGCCGGCCATAGTCGCGCCTCCGTGATCTCGCGCGTCACCGCCTCGGCCGTCTGGCGCTGCGCGTCCGAGTGGGTGAGGATGATGGAACGGTATTGCGGGCCGATGTCGTTGCCCTGGCGGTCCTTGGTCGTCGGGTCGTGCATCGCGAAGAAGACCCGCAGCAGGTCCGCATAGCTGAGCTCCGCCGGGTCGAACGCGACCTGGACCACTTCGGCGTGGCCGGTCCTGCCGCCGCAGACCTGCTTGTAGGTCGGGTTCGCCAGATCGCCACCGGCATAGCCTGACTTGACGCTGCTCACCCCGCGCAAATCCTTGAACACTGCCTCCAGGCACCAGAAGCAACCGCCGCCCAGCGTCGCAAGTTCCTCATCCATCATTGTGCTCCGTCTGCTTCTCCCCAAAACATATCGGAAGGCGGATGCGGCGCCGAAAGACCTCAGGGCCTTCCTCACCGCGGTCAGCTGGCTGAGAGGGGAGGCAACCCTACTGTATCGATGGCGTTGCGGACGGTGCGATGATCATTGCGTGCCCCGACTGCGGGACGATCCAACAGGTTCCCGTTCTGGGCTCGCGCACGCGCGTCCTATGCTGCCGCTGCGGCAAAGTGCTGGAGCGGACCGCCGGTCGCAGCATCGACGCGGCGCTGGCGCTGTCCTTCACCACCTTTCTGCTCTGGTTTCCCGCCAATCTCGGAACTTTGATGACGCTCAACATAGCCGGCATCGAGCGCTCGAGCCGGCTCGGGTCGGGCGCGATCGAGATGTGGAACGAGGGCTGGCTGCTGCTCGCCATCGTGGTCGCCTTGCAAGGGGTGATCCTGCCGTTCTTCCGCTTCGGCCTGCTGGCCTCCGCGCTCGCCGCCATCCGCCTCGATCGCCAAGGCCCCTGGACCGGCCGCGTGTTCCGGTGGTCCGAGCATCTCGATCTCTGGTCGATGCCGGATGTGTTCCTGTTCGGCGCGGCGATCGGCTACAGCCGGGTCGCCGTCCACATTCCGGTGAGCATCAAGACCGGCGGCTGGTGTCTGATCGCCGCCGCGTTCTTCACCATGATGACGCGCGCGAGCCTGGACCGCCAGGCCGTCTGGCGCGAGATCAGCCGGCCCCACGCGCCGCTCTCCGGCCCGCCCCTGGCATGCGTCGAGTGCGACCTGGTGTTGCCCGTGACCATGTCGGGCCAGCGCTGCCCGCGATGCCTGGCGCGGCTGTCGCGCCGCAAGCCCGCCGCCGTGACCCGGGTCGCCGCCCTGGTAGCCGCCGGGTTCCCGCTGTACATCATATCGAACTGGTTTCCAATGAGCGTGCAGTTGGGCCTCGGCATGAAGGAGAACCAGACCATTGCCTGGGGCGTGATGCAGCTCGTCGATGCCGGCTTCTGGCCGCTCGCGGCAATCATCTTCACGGCGAGCATCCTGATCCCGCTCGGCAAGCTGATCGGCTTGAGCTGGCTCTTGTGGTCGATCCATCACCATTCCGATCGCCGGCTGGTGACCAAGACCCGGCTGTTCCGCTTCGTCGAGGAGGTCGGGCGCTGGTCGAACATCGACGTCTTCACAATCGCGATCTTCGTGCCGGTGATGCAGATCGGCGGCCTCCTCAGCGTGCGCGCCGGGGTCGGCGCGCCGGCGTTCCTTTCGGTGATCGTGATGACCATGTTTGCCGCGAGACTATTCGACCCCCGGCTGCTTTGGGATCAGGCTGAGAGGCACGCATGAGCCCCGACACCGCCCCGCCGCCGCACGAGCTCGAGTCCGCGCCACGGGTGACACCCGATCCGCCATCGGCCAAGACCGAGCGGAGTTGATGGCCGGGCTGGATCTGGGGCATCCCGATCGCCGCGGTGGCCATCGTGGCGTGGCTCGCCTTCAAGCAGCTCGCCGCCACCGGCCCGAAGATCACGGTCATCTTTCCCGGCGCGGAGGGCATCAGCGCCAACCAGACCGAGGTGCAGTATCAGGGCATGAAGGTGGGAGAAGTGGAATCCGTTCGGCTGGAGAAGGATCTCCAGCATGTGCGGGCGGAAATCCGGCTGGACTTGGAGATGGAGGGTCACATCGGCCCTGGCACGCTGTTCTGGATCAGGGGCCCGAGCCTGAGCGACCTGTCCTCCATTCGCTCGGTGATTTCCGGGCCGACGATCGGGATGGAGCCGCGGCCAGGCGGCAAGCAGGACGAATACCGGGGCCTCGCCAAGCCGCCGGTGATCCCGGAGCCGGTGCCAGGGCACCACTATGTCCTGCGCGCGAGCGACCCCGGCAGCGTCTCCCGCGGCTCGCAGATCTATTTCCGCAACCTGGACGTCGGCACGGTCGAGGCGGTGAAGCTCGATTCCGATCGGCTATTCACGATCGCGGCCTTCGTGAGATCGCCCTATGACGCGCTCGTGCATGACGGCACGCGGTTCTGGAACGCGGGCGCGGTGCAGGTCTCGCTCGCGGGCACCGGGCCACGAGTTCAGCTCCAGTCCTTGCCGGCGCTGTTGGGCGGCGCTGTGGATTTCGACACTCCCGCCGGCCTCGCCGAGGGACCGATCGCACCCGAAGGCGCCGCCTTCACGCTCTACCAGAGCAAGGCCGAGGCCGAATATGCCCCGGGGCCGCACGCGGTGACGTACCAGGCGGTGTTCGGCGCCCAGGCGGGGGCGCTGGAGAAAGGGGCAGCGGTGAAGCTTGCGGGGCAGCAGGTCGGCTCCGTTGTCGACTCGCACCTCGTCTATGACCCGAGCAGCGGGGCGCTGAGCGAGCATGTGGTGTTTGGGATCGAACCCTGGCGCATCGCGCTTGGCGGGGGCGGCACTTGGTCCGGGACTGGGCGGACCGAGATGGACAAGCTGATTGGCCGCCTGATCGGGCAGGGGCTGCGCGCGCAGCCCGGCTCGTCGATACCCCTGGTCGGCCCGAGCGATGTCGAACTCACCTTCGTGAGCGGGGCGAAACCGGCGACGCTGATCGCCGGCAACCCGCCCGAAATCCCGGTCGCTCCTGGCGGAGGCGGGCTCGACGGCATCATGAACGCCGTGAGCGGCATGGCCGGCAAGCTGGACCGGCTGCCGATCGACCAGATCGCCGACAACGTCCGCACGCTCACCGACCGGCTCGCCACGCTCAGCGAGTCGCCCAAGCTGACACGGAGCCTGGAGAGCCTGCAGCAATCGGTGGCCAATTTGGAGCAGGTCAGCGCCTCGGCCAAGACAGAGGTGCCGGCCGTGCTCACCTCGCTTCGCAAGGTCGCCAGCCAAGCGGACCGGACTGTCAGCGACGCACGCCAGCTCATCAACACCACGGCCGGAAACGGTCCGGTGGGGACGAACACCGCCGGCCTCGGTCAGACGCTCTACGAGCTGAACCGCGCCGCTCAGTCCATGCGGGAGCTTGCGGACTACCTCACCCGGCATCCTTCCTCGTTGATACGGGGCCGCAGTTGAAGGAAAACGGAATGCGCTTTCCGGCATCGCTGCTTTTGGCGCTGCTTCTGGCCGCTTGCGCCAGTGCCCAGACCGACACCTACACGCTCTCCGCGGTCCCGCCCGCGCGCATGGCGGTCGGCTCGCCGGTCCACCCGCCGCTCGAAGTCGGAGAGGTTTCCGTGCCGGCCACGATCGACCGCGACGCAATCGTTCTCGTGGCACCAGGGGATCGGTTGAGCGTGTCGAGCAACAGCGTCTGGGGAGCGCCATTGCGCCAGCTCATTCGTCGTGCTCTGTCGGATGATCTGAGCGCACGTCTGCCCCCCGGATCGGTGCTGGCGCCGGGCGACCCGGCCCCGGCACGCGGGCTGCGCATCCTGACCGTGTCGATCGATCAGTTCGGGGGCGACAGCGCCGGACATGTCGTGCTGCGCGCCTCGTGGCTCCTTGCCCGCTCCGGCGAGACGCCGACCGGCAGACCGCATCGGGAGCAGATCGAGGTCAACGCCGGCGCGGGCACCCCGCGTGCGGTGGTGCCGGCGATGAGCCGTGCGCTGGGCACGCTTGCAGACCGGATCGCCTCGACGGTGTCGTAGGGGGGCGCGAGCGGCTCACTCTTGTATAGGAGGCTCGATCTTCCTGCGCGGGCTTGACGCACGGCTGACCGGTTCGAGGACGGGCCGGCGCTTGCGGACACTTTCCACGTCATGCTCGCGCTCGTCGCGAGCATCCACGCCTTCCCTTGCCGCCATAAAGGCGTAGATGCCCGTGACAAGCACGGGCATGACGACACAAGTGACGCCCCTTGCGGGAGCGGGTCGGAGCGATGGACCGCCGGCCCTCAGTCCAGGCCGAGCTTCGGCCGCACCCATTTAGCGAGCCGCCCGATCGCCGCATCCGCCTCCGGTGCGACGCCGGCGAGGAAGTGATAGACGTGCTGCATCTCGGGTTCCTCCTCGAGCGTGACGTCCACCCCGGCGCGGCGCGCGGCGGCGGCGAGCGCGCGACTGTCGTCGAGCAGGGTCTCGTCACCCCCCGCCTGGATGAACAGCGGCGGCAGGCCCGCGAGGTCGGCGTGCAGCGGATTGGCAAGCGGGTGCTTCGGATCGCCTTCCGGGCCGAGGAAGGTGCTCGCCATCATCTGGATGACCGGCGCGGAGACGAGCACGTCCCGCTCCGCGTTCGATTGGAATGTGCCGCCCTTCGCTTCCATGTCGAGCCACGGCGAGAGCGGCATCGCGGCGGCGGGAAGCGGCAGGCCCTTCTCGCGCGCGCGCAGCATCGTGGTGATCGCGAGCGCGCCGCCCGCGGAGTTGCCCACGAGCGCGACGTGGTTGGGACGGATGCCCTGCCGCAGCAGCCAGGCATAGGCCTTGACCATGTCATCCACCGGGCCCGGATGGACGCTCTCCGGTGCGCGGGCGTAATGCACGATGAGCGCGCGGCAGCCGATCGCCTTCGCGAAATGGCCGTAGACCTTGCGGTGCGTGTGCATCGAGCCGGTGACATAGCCGCCGCCATGCGCGCAGAGCAGCACCCGGTCCTCGCGCGCCCCCTTCGGCGTCGCCCAAAGCGCCGGCACCCCGCCCGCGTCCACCTCGACGTAATCGACGCCGCCCGGCTCGGCGGTCACGTCGCCCCAGTGCTCGAACATGCGCCGCATCTCGTCAAGCGGCATCTCCGGGTTTGCGCCAAACGCGGCGATCCAGGAGCGATACAGGGTCTTGAGTTCTTCGCTTTGCCTGCTGGCCATCTCGCTTCTCCCTTGCTGCGGCCGTACGCCGGGCGGCGCAGGTCGCCCCAGCCGGTGGTGTAGAAGGCGGCCACCGCGGCGGACCTGGGTAGGGTTGGGTTGCTGAGGCTCAACCCCGACCCGAGGACCACCACCACGATGACCCACCAAGAGACTGCGCCGCGCGAGCTGCTGGCGAAAGGCTCGGATGCGCGCGTGCCGCGCGCGATGATCGGCTTCGCCGCCCAGCGCTGATGGAACTGGAGCCGCGCTCACGAAGGCGCTTGGCGCCACGTGGCAAGCGCGCCGTCCCCGGCTGCCAGCTCCTCCGCTCCTCCCGGGCCTCGTCAGCCTGCGCTGCCGATCACCGTGACCGCCCGGGGTTTTGCGCCTGTTGCCCTCATGAGGGTCGGAGGTTCGGGCTAGTCGATCAAGATCAGGGCGAGCAGCACGCACGCGAACGGCGGTACCGCGGCGAGGGTCACGTCCTGCAGGGCAAGCCTGCCCACGCCCGCGGCGCCCGCCAGGTACAGCACGAAGGCGGCGATCTGCCGCCAGGTCTCGGGTTGCACCCGGCGCGGCGGCCAGCGCAGGGCGGCGTCGGCCAGCGCGCCGACGATCGCGGTGAGCGTGCTCGTGAAAACCACCGTGTTAATGCCGGGAGCGTTGATCTTGCGCGCCGTCGCCGACTGCAGGCCCATGGCGGTGCCGGCGAGCAGGAGCAATCCGCGTTGGAGCATCGGCGGGACGGGTATCTCCACGCGCGCCGCCCACAGCGCGGCGAAGGCGGCCAGCAGCGCCGCCTCGACGAGCAGCGCACGACGCAGGGCGCGCGAGGGCTTGGGGCGCGCCGCGGAAACTCCCAGCGGCGTCGCCGCGGCGACGCCGAGGACATAGCCGGTGAACGCCAGCAGCGAGCTTGACGCCGCCCTCAGCTTGCCTTGGGCGAGCGCCAGTCCGAACAGGATGGTGTTGCCGCTCATCGCCGAGGTGAAGGCGCCGAGCGCGAAGAAGCTCAGCGCGTCGATGCCGCCGGCGGCGACCGACAGCAGGCCGAGGATGCCGTCCTGGCGGTTCAACGCCGCGCCCGCGCCACGATCTGCGTCGGGCTGACGAAGCGCAGCGTCACCAGGAGCACGAGCAGCGTCGAGGCCATGTACACCACCGCCATGGCGTCGATCGACTGGCCGGGGCGGACGCCAGCGGAGAACACGGCGTAATAGAGCGCCACCACCAGGGTCTGGCTGGTCTGGCCGGCGGTGAGGAAGGTCAGCTCGAACATCGCGATCGTGCGAACCAGCACGAGCAGCAGGGCGGACAGGATGCCCGGCGCCAGCAGCGGCAGCAGGATGCGCGTGAACAGCCGCAACGTGCCGGCGCCGAACACGCGAGCGGCGGCTTCCATGCGCGGGTCGATCTGCTCGATGAACGGGATCATGATGAGGATGACGAACGGCACGGTGGGCACCAGGTTTGCCAGGATGACGCCCCAGATCGTGCCGGCCAAGTGTGCCTGATAGAGCACGGTGGCGAGCGGGATGCCGTAGGTGAAGGGCGGAACCAGCAGCGGCAGCAGAAACAGCAGCATGGAAGCCCGTTTGCCGGGGAACTCGCGCCGCGCCATCGCATAGGCCGCCGGCACGCCGAGCAGGCCGGCGAGCACGACCACCACGGCTACCACCTCGGCGGTGACGATCAGCACATCGGGTAGCTGGAACTCGTTCCAGACGAGACTGTACCAGCGCGTCGTGTAGCCGGAAGGCAGCCAGGTCGCGAACCAGCGCGTGCCGAAGGAATTCACGACCACGCTCGCGATCATGGCGAACAGGTTCAGCACGAAGAACCCAGTGAGCGCCCAGACGGCGAGCGCCCAGGCACGGGCGCCGAGCGTGGTCTCGCGCCGCATAACCTCAGCCCTTCCCGCTCGCGGCGGGGCCGCGATAGACGAGGCCGCGCAGCGTCAGCAGCACAATCACGATCAGGATCTGCACGCCGGCCATCAGCATGGCGATCGCCGAGGCCATGGAATAGTCGTACTGCTCGAACGCGGCCTGATAGGCGGCGATGGAGATGACGCGCGTCGGTCCGGCCGGGGCGCCGAGCAGCACCGCGGAGGGGAACACCGAGAAGGCCTGCACGAAGGACAGGGCGAGCGTGATGGTAAGGCCGGGCACCAGCAACGGCAGCAGGATGCGCGCGAAGCGCCCGCGCGCCCGCGCGCCAAGCACCGCGCCCGCCTGCTCGAGCGCGGGGTCGATGCCGCTGATGTAGGAGAGCACGAGCAGGAAGGTGAACGGGAAACCGGTGATGAGCAGCGAAAGGAACACGCCACAGTAGTTGTGCAGGAAACGGACCGGGTGCGCGGCCAGGCCGACCGCGATCAGCACTCGGTTCACCCAGCCGCGCGGGCCGAGATAGGTGAGCAGGCCCTCGGCGACCAGCACCGTCCCGAGCGTGATCGGCACGACCAGGATGGCGCTCAGCAGGCGCTGGTGACGCGTCAGCCGGACGCGCAGCGCGACGGGAACGGCGGCGGCGACGTTCACCAGGGTAACGGGCACGGCGATCAGGAGGGTGGTGCCGATCGTATCGTACAGGAACGGGTCGGCGAAGAAACGCGCGTAATTGGCGAGCGCACCGCCGCCTTGCTTCGGGGTGAAGGAAATATATAGGCCGTAGAGGAACGGATAGACGAACAGGCCGAGCACGAACAGGATGGCCGGCAGCACGAGCAGGGTCGCGCCGTCGAGGCCGCGTTCGCGCAGGCGGGCGCGGAGGGGTAGCGTGCCGGTGAGTGAATCACGCATCCTCAAAACTCGCAATCCAAAGTGTCGGGACGACTGGATAGACCGTTATCTTGCTGGGCGACCATGCGGAACTTAACTGGAATAGTCAGATCGTTGGAAGCTATGGGGGCGCCCGGCGAGGTTGGCAGCCACTGAAGCAGCTCGACGCGGACGAGCCGGCGCTGCTTCGGCTCCTACAGCGGTGGCGGGACAAGGCAACCAAAAGTGGGCGAACGGTTGCACGCACTGTCGTAGCCGTCGAGGCAGGCCGTGACGATTTCTGGCTGGCGCGGTGGTCGCGCGCACACGAGGTCGAAAGCTCGCGCGTTGCGCGGCGAGCGAGGGCACCGCAGCATAGTTGCGGTGCCCTCGATCGATGAAGAGGGGGCCAAGAGTCCGAGCCGCGAGCGCGAGAGCCTAGTCGGCGAGCGTCTCGGTGCCGCTCACGTCGGGATTGTGTAAAGAGATCGCCGGCGAAAAATCAGCTTGACGCCAAAATCCCCATGCAAGTTCGGGCCAACTCCTTCCGACGGGAAACGGGGCCCTGTGGGCGAGGTCCGCGCATCCGTTCAGCGGCCCTCGCCCGCTTGCGGGAGAGGCCCGGGTGAGGGGCCGAGCCGCAGCCCGGCGGTAGCCGGTTCAGCTCTTTGTCGCCGCGCTCTCCCCGCCATGCCTCCTGGCTGCCCGGCGGCCCTTGTACCAGGCGCGGATGTCGTCCTCGGTCACGTAGCCCTTGTGGTCTTTATCGATCGAATCGAAATTCTCGGCGACCGTATGCATCACCTCGGCCGAGCGGGCCTGGTCGAGCGTCAGGTGCCCATCATGGGTGCTGTTCGCCATCTGGAATCGCTTGTCGAGCGACAGATATCCCTTCCGTGCATGGCCGTGGCGCGGAGCGGCGTCCGGCGTCGCCGCCGCGGGGGTCGGCGTCTGGGCCGGCGCGACGGTCGACGCCTGGGGGATCGGCGCGTTTGGCGTGGTCTGCGCCGCCGCCGGGATGGCGAGCAGCGCGAAGGCGGCGAGCGGCAGGGCTAGGCGCATGGTCCTCTCCGGTCGTGTTCCTGGACAGAGGCCCGACTCTACCCGTCCATTGGTGGCGATTCCGTAAACGCCCTCAGATCACCCCCTTCTCGCGCAGCCCGCTGATCGCCGCCGGCGAAAAGCCGAGGCGGCCCGACAGCACCTCCTCGGTATGCTCGCCCAACAGCGGCGGAGGCAGGCGGTAGTCGGCCGGGGTCGCCGACAGGCGCACCGGGTTGGCGATCACCTGCACCGTCTGCCCCGAGCCATGCGCCATATCCACCACCGTGCCGCGTGCCCGCACCTGCGGGTCGGCGAACACCTCGGAGAGCTTGTTGATCGGCCCGCAGCCGATCTTCAGCGCCTCCAGCCGCTCGACCCACCAGCCCGTCGGATGCTGGCGCATCACCGGCGCCAGCGTGTCGGTGACATGCTGGCGGTTCTCGACGCGCGCGGCGTTGGTGGCGAAGCGCGGGTCGTCGAGCAGATGCGCGAGGTCGAAGCTCTCGCAGAACCGCCTGAAGGTCGGGTCGTTGCCGACCGACAGCACCATGTGCCCGTCCGCAGTCGGGAACACCTGATAGGGCACGATGTTCGGATGCTGGTTGCCGAGCCGCACGGGGTTCTCGCCCGTCGCGAGATAGTTCATGCCCTGATTGGCGAGCCAGGCGACATGCGTGTCCAGCATCCCGATGTCGATCTGCTGGCCCTCCCCGGTCGCGTCGCGGTGCCGCAGTGCGGCGAGCACGCCGATGCAGCCATAAAGCCCGGCGAACAGGTCGGCCACCGGCACGCCCACCTTCTGCGGCAGTCCCTCGGGCTCGCCGGTCAGGCTCATCACCCCGCCCATCGCCTGGACCAGGCTGTCATAGCCGGGACGCGGCGCATACGGCCCGGTCTGGCCGAAGCCGGTGATCGAACAGTAGATCAGGCGCGGGAATTGGGGGCGGAGCTGGGCGTAGCCGAGCCCGTATTTGTCCAGCGCGCCGACCTTGAAGTTCTCCACCAGGATGTCGGACTCGGCGATCAGGCGTCGCGCGATCTCCTGACCCTCGGGCTTGGCGACATCCAGCGTCACCGAGCGCTTGTTGCGGTTCACGCCGACGAAGTAGGCGCTCTCCTTCGTTCCCGGCATGAAGGGCGGCGCGAAGCCGCGCGTGTCGTCGCCGGCGCCTGGCCGTTCGATCTTGACCACGTCGGCGCCGAGATCGGCGAGCATCTGCACGCAGGTCGGTCCGGCCAGCACGCGGGTGAGGTCGAACACGCGGAGGCCCTTCAGGGGGCCGGTGGGATCGGGCATTGCGGGCTCCTGGCGGCGGCGCGCCGGCCGCGAACATGCGTGCCGGCAGGCCGTCGGGCAAGGTGAGACATCCGGCCCCGGTTTTCGCGCTGCGCGAGCACGGCCGAGATCGGGCCCGGCGTGCTCGCCGCACTGTTGGTGGCGCTGCTGCTGGCAGAGCCGGGTGCTTGGGGCGGCCGCGTCCGGCTGGCCGAGCCTGTTCGACCGCAACTGGCATCCCCACTAGGGCCGCCGACAGGGATCCGAAGAAGCGTGCGGGCGCGGGCGCTCAGGCCGCGACGAAGGCACCGCGCAAGCGCGCCTGATCCGTCTCCTCCGTCAGCCAACGATGGAGGGTGACTTCGCGGCCGTCCTCCTCGATGCAGATGATGCAGTGAATCTCGTCGGCCGCGAGCAGGTGACCGAACTCGCGATCTCCAAAGCCGCATTCAGGACAGTGGAAGCGCCAGTACGCATCCCGGGACTGCGCCATTTGCGTCACCTCGCGTATGCTGGGCCAATCGCCTACCGGATCGTGCCCGAGTTCGGGTAAGCGCAAGGCGAGCGGGGCGTTGTGTCTCAGCGCGAACGCGATCGAATCGGACTGGCTGATCACCCTTGTGCGAAAGGCGGAGGTCCATGCTGGCTGTCGGCTGTCTGATCCCGCTCATCCTGATCGTCGCCGGCGGGGCTGCAGGCTGGGCCATCGGCGGCCAGCACGACGAATTGGTTGGTGCCGTGAGTGGTGGCGTCATCGGCGTGGCCGCAATGATTGCGCTGATCTGGGGTTGGGAGCGCATCCGCAACCGTGACATATAGGTCCGTTCCCAACAGCTCTGTCACGAGCCGCCATGTCGGACCGCTTCGGGAAATTTCTGAATTCGAACCAGAGGGCGATCTCGCGCCGTCAAAATGGCTGCGGAGGCGTGCCAACTACCCCTTCGGCGGCAGGAAGAACGCCACCAGGAGCGGCGGAGCCGCCAGCGCGGGGGCGAGTGCCAACAACGAGGCCGCGAACGCGGCCGCAATGGCATAGTCGCACCGGCTCCAGGAACCGGGCAGGAGGGGGGGCTTGATTGGCACGGCATCAAAATAAGGTTGCCGGGGCGCGGGATCAACCCGTCCAACCGGCCTAGACCGATCACCGTTGCACGACGACCACCCCGTGTTGCCTCACAGTCACCCTCATGCTAGACGCCCGCCGCCGGACGAGGGGCGCCGGTCCTCCGGTGCCGCCGCCCGCGCGCGGCTTCACTCATGGTCGGGAATCCATCCGTGGCCTCCAGCGGCACGACAAGCTCCGGCACGACGACGATCGCCACCGGCGGTGGCCTCGCCGACCGCTACGCCGCTGCCCTCTATGCCTATGCCGCCGACGCGCACGCGCTCGACAGCGTCGTGACGGAAATGGAACAGCTCGGCCGGCTGATCGACGCCAGCGCCGATTTCCGCCGCCTGCTCGGCTCGCCGCTGATCGACGTGCATCAGGCCCGCGCCGCGGCGCTCGCGGTGTTGGAGCGGGAAGGCTTCGGCAAGCCGGTGCGCGACTTCGTGGGCGTCATTGCCAGCAATCGCCGCCTGCGCAGCCTGCGCCAGATCGTCGGCGCCTTTTCCGCGCTGGTCGCCCAGAAGCGCGGCGTCGTCACCGCTCACGTCGCCTCGGCGCACCCGCTCAGCAATGTGCAGCGTCAGCAGCTGCGTGCCCGCCTGATCGAGGCCGGGTACGGCAACGTCAACATCGTCGAGCAGGTCGAGCCCGACCTGCTCGGCGGACTGGTCGTGCGCGTGGGCGCGCGGCTCTACGACACGTCGTTGAAGTCTCGGCTGCAACGCTTGCAGTACGCCATGAAGGGAGCAGCCTGATATGGAGATCCGCCCCGCCGAAATCTCGGAGATCCTGAAGCAGCAGATCGCCGCGTTCGACACCGAGGCCAACGTCGCCGAGACCGGCCAAGTGCTGAGCGTGGGTGACGGGATCGCCCGCGTGTTCGGCCTGCAGAACGTCATGGCCGGCGAGATGGTGGCCTTCCCCGGCGCCGGGCTGCGCGGCATGGCACTGAACCTGGAAACCGACAATGTCGGCGTGGTGATTTTCGGCGATGATCGGGCGATCCGCGAGGGCGACACGGTGGCGCGCACCGGCTCGATCGTCGACGTGCCGGTGGGCGGAGCACTGCTTGGCCGCGTGGTCGATGCGCTCGGCAACCCGATTGACGGCAAGGGTCCGATCGCCGCCGCCGAACGCCGACAGGTCGAGGTCAAGGCGCCGGGCATCATCCCGCGCAAATCCGTCCATGAGCCGATGCAGACCGGCCTCAAGGCAATCGATGCGCTGATCCCGATCGGGCGCGGCCAGCGCGAGCTGATCATCGGCGACCGCCAGACCGGCAAGACGGCGGTGATCATCGACACGATCATCAACCAGAAACGGGTCAACGCCGGCGACGACGAGAAGAAGAAACTCTACTGCATCTACGTCGCCATCGGCCAGAAGCGCTCCACTGTCGCGCAGCTCGTGCGCACGCTGGAGGAGAACGGGGCGATGGACTACTCGATCGTCGTCGCCGCCACCGCCTCCGACCCGGCGCCGATGCAGTTCCTCGCGCCCTACAGTGGCTGCACGATGGGCGAGTATTTCCGCGACAACGGCCGGCACGCCGTCATCGTCTACGACGATCTGTCGAAACAGGCGGTGGCGTACCGCCAGATGTCGCTGCTGCTGCGCCGCCCGCCGGGACGCGAGGCGTATCCGGGTGACGTGTTCTATCTGCACTCGCGCCTGCTCGAGCGCGCGGCGAAGATGAACGATGCCCACGGCGCGGGCAGCCTGACGGCGCTGCCGGTGATCGAGACCCAGGCGGGCGACGTGTCGGCCTATATCCCGACCAACGTCATCTCCATCACCGACGGGCAGATCTTCCTGGAGACCGAGCTCTTTTTCCGCGGCATCCGCCCGGCGGTGAACGTCGGCCTCTCCGTCTCGCGCGTCGGCTCGGCGGCGCAGATCAAGGCGATGAAGCAGGTCGCCGGGCGCATCAAGCTCGAGCTTGCGCAGTATCGCGAGATGGCCGCGTTCGCGCAGTTCGCCTCCGACCTCGACGCCTCGACGCAGGCGCTGCTCGCGCGCGGCTCCCGGTTGACCGAGTTGCTGAAGCAGCCGCAATACCGGCCGATGCCCGTGGAGGACCAGGTCGCGGTGATCTTCGCCGGCGTGCGCGGCTATCTCGACAAGATCGAGATGGGTCGCATCGGCGCCTTCGAGCAGCAATTGCTGTCGGAGCTGAAGACCCGCGAGCCGAGCATCATGGAGGCGATCCGCACCGACCTGGAGCTGAAGCCCGACACCGAGAAGAAGCTCGCGGCCTTCCTCGACCGCCTGGTCACGAGCTTCGCTTGAGCGGCCCTTACCCCAACCCTCTTCCCCAAGCGGGAGAGGGGGCGGGGTGGGCAATGTCGACGCGAACAACACTCCTTCTCCATCTGGGAGAGGGCCGGGGCGAGGGAATGCGATGCCTAGCCTGAAAGACCTGCGGACCCGCATCAACAGCGTCCGCTCCACGCAGAAGATCACCTCGGCCATGAAGATGGTCGCCGCCTCCAAGTTGCGCCGCGCGCAGGCGCAGGCCGAGGCCGCGCGGCCCTATGCCGTGCGGATGGAGCGGATACTGGGCGCGCTCGCCGCCTCGGTCGCGGACAGCCCCGGCGCTCCGCGGTTGCTGGTCGGAACCGGCAACGACCGGGTGCATTTGTTGATTCCCGTCACCGCGGATCGCGGCCTTGCCGGTGCCTTCAACGCCAGCATTGGGCGCGCGACCCGCACCCTCGCGCGCCGGCTGGAGGCGGAGGGCAGGACGGTGAAGATCCTTGCCGTCGGACGCAAGGGCCGCGACTATCTGCGCCGCGAGCTGGCCAGCCGCTTCGCCGGCGACGTAAGCTATGCCGGCAAGAAGCGCATCGAGTTCTCCGACGCCGAGGACGTCGCGCAGCGCGTCACCGCGATGCTGGCGGCTGGCGAGGTCGATGTCGTCACCATCGTCTACAACCGCTTCCAGTCCGTCATCGCGCAGATCGTGACCGAGCAGCGGCTCGTGCCGGCGCCAATCCCGGAGGGTGGCGCGGGAGCGGACGCGCTCGGCGGCGCGGTGTACGAGTTTGAACCCGACGAGGAGACCATCCTGGCCCGCCTGCTGCCGCAGAACCTCGCTATCCAGATCTACCGCGCGATGCTGGAAAGCTCGGCCGGCGAGCACGGCGCGCGCATGACCGCGATGGACAACGCAACCCGCAACGCCGGCGACATGATCAAGCGGCTGACGCTGAACTACAATCGCGCCCGCCAGGCCAACATCACCAGGGAACTGATCGAGATCATCTCGGGCGCCGAGGCGCTCTGATGCAGTTCGCGCCCTCTACCGTCATGCCCGTGCTTGTCACGGGCATCCACGCCTTCTACCCCGGAACGCAAGGCGTGGATGGCCGGAACAAGTCCGGCCATGACGATCGTGGCGCAGCCGCCGGACAAACTCCGGCGCCACAAATTAACAGGAGCAACTGATGTCCGCCACCATCGCCCCCCGCCCCGCCGGCGCCTCCAGCAACATCGTCGGCCGTGTCACCCAGGTTCTCGGCGCCGTGGTGGACGTGCAGTTCGAAGGCGACCTGCCATACATCCTGAACGCGCTGCACACCACCGTGAACGGGCACCCGCTGGTCCTCGAGGTCGCGCAGGAGCTCGGCGAGCGGACTGTCCGCTGCATCGCCATGGACAGCACCGACGGCATGGTGCGCGGCCAGGAAGTGACCGATACCGGCGCGCCGATTGCCATGCCCGTCGGTCCCGAGACGCTCGGGCGCATCATGAACGTGATCGGCGATCCGGTGGACGAGCGGGGCCCGATCCCGACCCAGCTTCGCTACCCGATCCACCGCGAGGCGCCGCTCTTCGACGAGCAGGCCACGTCAGCCGAGGTCCTGGTCACGGGCATCAAGGTGGTGGACCTGCTGGCGCCGTACCTGAAGGGCGGCAAGGTCGGCCTGTTCGGCGGCGCCGGCGTCGGCAAGACCGTGCTCATCCAGGAACTCATCAACAACATCGCCAAGGCGCATGGCGGCGTGTCGGTGTTCGCCGGTGTCGGCGAGCGCACGCGCGAGGGCAACGACCTTTACCATGAGATGATCGACGCCGGCGTGATCAAGCTCGGCGACAACACGACCGAAGGCTCCAAGGTGGCGCTGGTCTATGGCCAGATGAATGAGCCGCCGGGTGCCCGCGCGCGGGTCGGCCTCTCGGGCCTGACCGTCGCCGAGTATTTCCGCGACGAGGAAGGCCAGGACGTGCTGTTCTTCGTCGACAACATCTTCCGCTTCACCCAGGCGGGCGCCGAGGTCTCGGCGCTGCTCGGACGCATCCCCTCGGCGGTGGGCTATCAGCCGACCTTGGCCACCGACATGGGCGCGCTACAGGAGCGGATCACCTCGACGAAGAAGGGCTCGATCACCTCGGTGCAGGCGATCTACGTGCCCGCCGACGACCTGACCGACCCGGCGCCGGCGACATCGTTCGCGCATCTGGATGCGACCACGGTGCTGTCGCGCGCGATCTCGGAACTCGGCATCTATCCGGCGGTCGATCCGCTGGACTCCACGTCGCGCTCGCTCGACCCGCGCATCGTCGGCGAGGAGCATTATGGCGTCGCGCGCGAGACGCAGCGCATCCTGCAGACCTACAAGAGCCTGCAGGACATCATCGCCATCCTGGGCATGGACGAGCTGTCGGAGGAGGACAAACTGGTGGTGGCGCGGGCGCGCAAGATCCAGCGCTTCCTGAGCCAGCCCTTCCACGTCGCCGAGGTGTTCACCGGAATACCCGGCGTGTTCGTGCCCATCGCCGATACGGTGCGCAGCTTCAAGGCGATCTGCGCCGGCGAGTACGACCACCTGCCGGAGGCGGCGTTCTACATGGTGGGCACGATCGAGGAGGCGGTGAAGAAGAACGAGACGATGAAGGCCGCCGCCTGATGCCGATCGCGCTTGACATCGTCAGCCCGGAGAAGCTGCTGCTGTCGCGCCCGGTGGACATGGCGGTGCTTCCCGGCTCGGAGGGCGAGCTTGGCGTGCTGGAGGGCCACACGCCGATGATCGTCATGCTGCGCGGCGGCGTGATCGCGCTCTACCAGGACGATCAGATCACCGACCGGCTGTTCGTATCGGGCGGCTTCGCCGAGATCACTCCGGAACGCTGCACGGTGCTGGCGACCGACGCCCGCCCGGTCGGCGAGATCGCGCGCCCCGATGCCGAGCGTCGCCTCGCCGAGGCCGAGGCGGCCTACGAGGCCGCCGACAAGACCGACAACGAGACCGAGGCATTGGCGCAGGATCGGGTCCAGGCGGCACGCGCGATGCTGGAGGCGATCGAGGGAGGTTAGCGCCCAGCCGTCTTCGATCGGCTCCACCTCGCCCGCGCGCGGGCGAGGTGGAGCCGGGCTCGCGTCACTTCCCGCCGCTACCTCGGCGCGCTCGGGCCGTTGTCTTGCGGGGATTGCGACTGGGTATACGACGAAGAAGGCTCGGATTGCTGCTCGCTTGCCCGCATCTCCCGCCGCTTCTGGTATTTATGCGCCTCATGCCCGGCGATACAGCCGCCGAGGGCACCGAGTACGCCATGATGGGCCATGTGACCGGCCACGGCACCCGCCGCGCCGCCGCTAATGCAGCCAATCGCGCTGGCCGGCGGGCTGTAGGCCAGGCTGCCCAGCATGCCTAAGGCCGCGGCGGCGGTCAGGAAGCGGATTTTCGTCATCTGCGCGATCTCCGTCGTTGCGAGGGTTATAAGGGTGCTCGAGAATCAGCGGCAATGGCCGGCGCGATCCCCGATGTCATGATTGCTTGAACCCACCTTCGCGCGAGCTAGCCTCCTCTCCCCGACCCTTTCCCCGAGGGAGAGGGTTGGGTGAGGGCCGCCGTAGCAGCCGCGCCGCCACGTCCGGCAGATCGGCGAACCGCGTCGCCACCGCATCGGCCTCAGCGGCCATCTCCGGCGTCCCGTAGCCCCAACCCGCGAAGACGCACGCCAGCCCCGCGCCGCGCGCCGCCAGCACGTCGTTGCGGTGATCGCCTACCATGACCGCGTGCTCCGGCGACCCGCCGCTGGCGCGCAGCGTCGCCAGCAAATGCGCCGGGTCGGGTTTGCGGACCGGAAAGCTGTCGCCCCCGCCCACCGCGTCGAACAACTCGGCCAGCCGGAAGGCAGCAAGCAGTTGGCGGGCCAGCTCCTCCAGCTTGTTGGTGCAGATCGCGAGTCGCCAGCCGGCCTGGCGCAGCGCGCCGAGGGTCTCCGCCACTTCCGGGAACGGGCGCGTCGCGAGCGCGCCGTTGCGGGCGTAGTCGGCCGTGAAGCTGGCCACGTCCTGCTCGTCGGCCACTCGCCCGCGCGCGGCGCAGGCGCGTTCGACCAGGCGTTGGAGGCCGTCGCCCACCATGGCCGCCGTCTCCGCGCGGGAGAAGATGGCCAACCCGCGCCTCGCCATCAGGCGGTTCAGCGCCGCCATCAGATCGGGCGCGGAGTTCGATCAGCGTGCCGTCGAGGTCCAGCAGCAGGGTGGGCTTCCCCGGCTCCGTCACGCGCCGCCTCCGTCGCTCCCGCTTCCGTCAGCAAAGTGATCGGCCTGTTACGCTCTTGCTTTGACACGGGCTTGCGCTGCCCGCTACCCGATGTCAGAAGAAGTCAAGGAGGCGTGATGCCCGCCACCGCCGTCATCCTGGCCGCCGGGTTAGGCAGCCGAATGAACTCCGCGCTGCCCAAGGCGCTGCATCCGATCGCCGGGCGCCCCATGCTGCGCCACCTCCTCGCGAGCTGCGAGGCAGTGTTCGACCGCATCGTGGTCGTGGTCGGGCCGGGCATGGAGGCCATCTCCCGCCTCGCCGACCCGCACCCCAGCGTGGTGCAGGCCGAGCGCCTCGGGACGGCCCATGCCGCACGCCAGGCAGAGGCGCAATTCGGCGAGGGCGAGGTCGCGATCCTCTATGCCGATAACCCGCTGATCCGGCCGGATACCCTCCGTCGCCTCCTCGACCGCCGCGCCCAGGGCGACGCGGCGCTGGCGCTACTCGTCAGCCGCCGGGCCGATCCCGACCGCTACGGCCGCGTCATCATGGCGGGCACCGCCGTCGATCGGGTCATCGAATACGCCGATGCGACCGCCGAGCAGCGGGCGATCACGCTCTGCAACGGCGGCGTGCTGTGCGCGGCGGCCGACGACATGCGCTGCTGGCTGGCCGCGGTGCGCGCCGACA
This sequence comes from uncultured Pseudomonadota bacterium, assembly GCA_963830565.1. Classification (GTDB taxonomy): domain Bacteria; phylum Pseudomonadota; class Alphaproteobacteria; order Acetobacterales; family Acetobacteraceae; genus DATFDN01. The sequence continues at coordinate 5,116 of CAWHMO010000017.1, read as the reverse complement.
ACGCACAGGGCGAGTTCTACCTGCCCGATGTCGTGGCCCTGGCCCGTGCGGAGGGCGAACGCGTCGCGGCCGTGGAGGCGCCGGCGGCGGAGCTTGCCGGGATCAACTCCCGCGCCGAGCTCGCCGCCGCCGAGGCCACGGTCCAGGACTGGCTGCGCGAGGCGGCATTCGAGGCGGGTGTGACGATGACCGATCCCGGGTCGGTGTTCCTCAGTGCTGACACCGAGCTGGCAAACGACATCACGATCGGCCCGAACGTGGTGCTCGGCCCCGGCGTGCGGATCGGGCGAGGCACGGAGATCCGCCCGTTCAGCCACCTGGAAGGCGCCACCGTGGGCGAGGACTGCGTCATCGGCCCGTTCGCCCGCCTGCGTCCCGGCACCGTGCTGAGCCGGGGCGTGCATGTCGGCAATTTCGTGGAGCTGAAGGCGACCGCGCTGGGCGCCGGCGCCAAGGCGAACCACCTCACCTATTTGGGTGACGCCGAGGTGGGCGCGGGCAGCAACATCGGCGCCGGCACGATCACCTGCAACTATGACGGCTTTGCCAAGCATCGCACGCGCATCGGCGCCAATACCTTCATCGGCTCGGACACTGCCCTGGTGGCCCCGGTGTCCGTCGGCGACGGCGCGATTGTGGGCGCGGGCAGCGTCATCACCCGCGACGTGAGCGCCGACGCTCTGGCGACCGCGCGCGGCCAGCAGACCGAGAAGCCCGGCGGCGCCGCCGCCTTCCGGGCGCGGCGGCAACGAAAGGAGAGTTGAAAGTATGTGCGGCATCATCGGTGTGATCGGATCGCGCCCGGCAGCACCGCTCGTGGTTGAGGCGCTGCGCCGGCTCGAATATCGCGGCTATGACAGCGCCGGGGTGGCGACCCTGGTCAACGGCCACATCGAGCGCCGGCGGGCCGAGGGCAAGCTCGGCAACCTCGCCGCTGCGCTGGAGCGCGCGCCGCTTCCCGGCACCATCGGCATCGGCCACACGCGCTGGGCGACGCATGGCGCGCCGACCGAGGGCAACGCCCATCCGCACGGCACCGCCCGGGTCTCGGTCGTGCATAACGGCATTATCGAGAACCACGCCGAATTGCGCGCCGAGTTGGAATCCGAGGGTCAGGAGTTCTCCACCGAGACCGACACCGAGACGGTGGCGCAGCTCGTGGACCTGAACCTCAGGCGCGGCATGGACCCCGTCGCCGCGGCCGGAGCCGCCTTCAAGAGATTGCAGGGCGCCTATGCGCTGGCGATGATCTTCGCGGGCCACCCTGAGTTGATCGTGGGCGCGCAGAACGGCGCCCCGCTCGCCGTGGGCTTCGGCGAGGACGAGATGTTCGTGGGTTCCGACGCCCTCGCCCTCGCGCCGCTGACAAGACGCATCGCCTATATGCGCGACGGCGACTGGACGGTGGTGGACCGCAAGGGCGCGCGCTTCTTCGACGCGACCGGTGAGGAAACGGCCCGCGAGGTGAAGCTCACCCGGCTCACGGGTGCGGCGATCGGCAAGGGCAATTTCCGCCACTTCATGGAAAAGGAGCTGCACGAGCATCCGGCGGTGATCGGCGACACGCTCCACCGCATGGTCAACCCCGCGACCCGCGCCGTGACCCTCCCCGCGCTGCCCTTCGAGCTGGCCGAGATCGAGCGCATCACCGTCAGCGCCTGCGGCTCGGCCTTCTACGCCGGTCTGGTTGGCCGCTGGTGGTTCGAGGCGATGGCACGCATCCCGACCGACGGCGACGTCGCTAGCGAGTTCCGCTACCGCACGCCGCCGATGTCGCGCGGCGGGCTGGGGCTGCTGGTCAGCCAGTCCGGCGAGACCGCCGATACCCTGGCGGCGCTGCGCTACATGCGCGACCAGGGCCAACGCGTGCTGTCCATCGTCAACGTGCCCGAGAGCACAATGGCGCGCGAAAGCGAGGCGGTGCTGGAGACCGTGGCCGGACCCGAGATCGGCGTCGCCAGCACCAAGGCGTTCACCGCCCAGCTCTCGGTGCTCGCCTGCCTCGCCCTGGCCGCCGGACGGGCGCGCGGGGCCATTACGCAAGCCGAGGAGGCGGCCATGACCGCCGCGCTCCTGGAGGTGCCGAGCCGGGCGGCCGAGGTGCTGGAAAACGGCGAGGCGATCCAGGAGATCGCCGCGCGGATCGCCAAGGCGCGCGACGTGCTCTACCTTGGCCGCGGCAATTGCTTCCCGATCGCGTTGGAAGGCGCGCTGAAATTGAAGGAGATCAGCTATATCCACGCCGAGGGTTACGCGGCGGGCGAGATGAAGCACGGGCCGATCGCACTGATCGACCCCGCCGTGCCGGTGGTCGCCATCGCGCCGTCGGGGCCGTTGTTCGAGAAGACCGCCTCCAATTTGCAGGAAGCGGCGGCCCGTGGCGGCCAGGTGATCGTGTTCAGCGACGCCGCCGGCGCCGCCAAGCTGCGCGGCATCGCCGCGGCCACCGTGGTGCTGCCCGAGGTCGATCCGTTCGTGGCGCCGATCCTCTATGCCATCCCGGTGCAGCTGCTCGCCTACCAGGTCGCGGTGCTGAAGGGCACCGACGTCGATCAGCCGCGCAACCTCGCCAAGTCCGTCACCGTGGAATAGCGCCATGGAGGACTACCGGCTCGACATCCTCGTGCAGGGCTACCCGGGCAAGTCGGTCTGCCATGGCGGCCTGGGCTGGAGCACCATCGCGCTGCTGCACGGCGCCGGACGGGTCGCGCTGATCGACGCCGGGACGTTCAGCCACCGCCCGCTGCTGCTCGCCGGCCTCGCCCGCCACGGGCTGGCGCCGGAGCAGGTAACGGATGTCGTTCTCACCCACGCCCATCATGACCATGCCATCAATTGGGTGCTGTTCGACAAGGCCCGGATCTGGATCGGCGCGAAGGAACTCGACTGGGCGATCAACGAGCCCTGGGGCCGCACGCCCGTCCCCGAGCTCTACATCCGCGAGCTGCGTGGCGCCCCGAGCGTGCACCTGGTCCGCGACGGCGAGGAGGTGCTGCCCGGTCTGGTCGCGCTCGACTCGCCGGGGCATACGCCGGGCCACCTGATGTTCATGCTGCACGGCGCCGAGCGCGACGTGATCTTTACCGGCGACGCCGCCAAGAACCGCGCCGAGCTGCTGACCCGCGCCGCCGACATGACCTACGACCCGGCGGTGACCGCAGCCTCGATCGAGCGCATGTGGGCGCTCTGGCGCCGCCGCCCCGGCACGCTGCTGGTCCCCGGCCACGACCTGCCGATGGTCCTCGACGCCGACGGCCGCCCCAGCTTCGTGGGCCACCGCGAAGCGGCGATCACCGCCTGGTTCGATGACGACCTGGAAACGACCACGCGGTTCGAGCTGACCATCAGAGGTCCCGATGCCGGACGGCCCGTACGAGCGTGACGTCCTGAGCTGGCCCGAGCGGCAGGCAGTCGCCCGACATCGTGTTTGCCGATGCCGATCTGGAATGGGCCGTGCCGGGCGCCGGCATGGCGGTGTTCGCCATCTCCGGGCAGATCTGCAGCGCCGGCACACGGCTGTTCGTCGAACGCGCGGCCTGGAGGAATACCTTAACGTGAAGGCCGTCGATATCCGGACGGCGTAGGAGGGATGCGACCACCGCTAAACCGGCTGGCGGCCTGATCCGAGCCGCCTGCTTCCCGCTGGGCGGATCAGCGCTGGTCGGCTTTGTCGCCAATGTTGGCAGATGGACTTGCCGACAACGGAAAACGAGACGACGGGAGGACACAGTGAAGCTGCGATACATTGGGGGTCGTGCGGCGGTCGCGCGGGATTCGGCAACATCGGCTGCGTTGGCGCTCGGGCTGCTCGCATTGAGCTGTGGTCCACTCCGCGCCGCCGCCATGCCTTCCGACGTCACGATCCCTGGCGACCGCGTATTTCCTGAGAGCCTCACGGCTACCTCGGACGGAACCCTGATCATCGGCAGCCTGGGACAGGGGGCGATCTACCGGGCGGCCCCGGGTGCATCGACGGCGGAGATGTGGATCAAGCCGGGTACGAACGGAATGATGTCGGTTCTCGGGGTGCTGGCCGACGAACGATCCGGGACGCTCTGGGCATGCTCCAGCGACTTCTCGGCGGCGGGGGTTAACATACCAGGCGGCCGAAAGCCGGTAGCACTCAAGTCGTTCGATCTGAAAAGCGGGACCCCGAAGGGCAGCGTGCCGCTGCCTGGCGAGCGCACGCTGTGCAACGATATCGCCATAGGACCGGACGGCGCTGCCTACGTGACGGACTCGTTCAACCCGCATGTGTTGCGGTTGAGGCCTGGTGCTGCGGCATTCGAGATATGGGCGACAGATGGCCGCTTCACGGTCAAGGACGGCGCGGCACTCGACGGAATCGCGTTCGGCGGTGATGGCAATCTTTACGTGAACCTCTACAACGGGAATGCCCTGTTCCGGATTGGCGTGAACAGCGACGGCAGCGCGGGAAAGGTCACGCAGTTGCAGCCGTCGCAGCCGGTCGCGCTCTGCGACGGAATGCGCAAGCTGGGCACCGATACTCTGCTGATGATCGAGGGCACGGGGAAGCTGGACCGCGTCACCGTCGATGGCGACCACGCCAAGATCGATGTGCTCAAGAGCGGCTACAAGACACCGGTATCCGTAGTTCAGGTAGGCAATGTCGCCTGGGTGGCCGAGGGCCAGCTCACCGCTCTGTTCGATCCGAAGGCGGGCAAGCCCCAGCCGTTCCGCGTCTATGCAGTGCCGCTCCAGGGGACCGATTAGGCGACTATTGACCGCCGTATACTCGCGCATAGAGCGGTTGCCGGGGCCTCGCCGGCTGCCCTCGTTCGCGGCGATGATCGGCTGGTCGGCGCAGAAGCGGCAGACAGCAATGACGAGTGGATGGAACCTGGACAGCGACAGCTGGCTGCAGAACCTCAATCTCGCGGAGGTGACATTGACTGGGTTGCTCGAGGGATTAGGGATCCATGTCGCGCCGATTCCGGTCCGCGGTCGCGGGACGCGCCCTCGATCCCACGCTGCAGGTCATCGCTCTGCCGCCAAAGCTGTCGATCGTGGGGCCATACGGGCTGACGGTGTTGAATGGCGCATCACCCGATAGTCAATGCTGGCGCGCCCTGGTGGACTCGAACCACCGACCCAC
>CAWHMO010000016.1:0-110738 GCA_963830565.1 uncultured Pseudomonadota bacterium | reverse complement strand
CGGCGGCTCGCCGCGACGCTGGAAGCAGGGGGCGTGTCGGTCCTGCTCACCCGCGAGCCGGGCGGCGCTCCGGGGGCCGAGGTGCTGCGGAGGCTGCTGCTGTCGGCGGATGTGCCGTTCACGCCAATGGCGCAAACCCTGCTGCATTTCGCCGCGCGGGCCGAGCACGTCGAGCGCGCGATCGCGCCGGCGCTGCGGGCGGGAACCTGGGTGATCTGCGATCGCTTTGCCAATTCCACGATGGCTTACCAGGGCTGGGGACTCGGGGTGGACCGGGCGATGATCGCCACGTTGAGCGCGATAGTTGGACCAGCGCCCGACCTGACGATCATGCTGGACACGACCACGGAGATGGCGGCCGCCCGGCTCGCTGCCCGCGGCGGGGCGCCGGATCGCTATGAGCGGTTGGGCGGGGATTTCCATGCCCGCGTGGCCGAGGGTTTCCGCGCGATCGCCCGTGCCGAGCCGCAACGCTGCGTGCTCGTGGAAGCGAATGCCGACGCGGAGGCGGTCCACCAAGCGGTTCTCGATCTGGTGCGGGAGCGGTTTCAGGTCTCCTGAACTTTGGGCGAGGGAAGGGTCCACGGTGCTGTGATGGCGGGGCCGTCGCGGGCGGCTCGGCGTCGGGCGACGACAAGTGGCGCGCGACGTGTCAGGATTGGTGGCAATGCACCAGCTTCTGCTCCTGCGCCACGCCAAGGCGTCCACCATCGAGGCGGGGGGCGCGGATCGTGACCGGCCGCTCAGCCCCGCCGGACGGCAGGCCGTGACGGCGATGCGCCTGACCATGCGCGATCTGGGGCTGGCGCCGGATTTGATCCTCGTCTCCACCGCGCGGCGCACGCTGGAGACGCTGGAGGCGCTGGAGCCCTGGGACGACACGCCCCTGGTCGATCCGCTGGACCAGCTCTACCTTGCAACGGCCGGCCAGATGCTTGCCGAACTGAACCGGGTTGCCGAAACGGTACGCGGGGTCATGTTGATCGGGCATAATCCTGGTGTGCAGGAGTTGACGATGGCTCTAGCCGGCGGTCCTGGAAGCGATGCGGAGGCGATGCGGCGAGTCGCCAAGGGGTTCCCGACCGCCACGCTGGCCGAATTTTCGGTGGCCGGCCCGTGGAGGCAACTTGATCAGCGGGCAGCTCGCCTGGTCCGCCTGATCCGCCCGCGCGACCTGGGGCGGGCGGACCGATGAACCGCGCCGGCCTTCTTCTTGCCGCGGTGCTTCTCCTCGCGCTCGGCACCGTGTCGCGGCCGGCGGCCGGCCAACCGTCCCATGGTCCGGCCGGAGCGGCACCGCCGCCCGCGGTCCTGGTGGCGCCGATCCGGGTCGAAAATGTGGCTCCATCCTATAGTTTCATTGGCCACGTCATCGCGATCCAGTCGGTGCAGGTCGTCGCGCGGGTGACGGCCTTCATCGAGAAGGAGCCGGCCAAGCAAGGCAGCGACGTGAAGGCTGGCGCCGTCCTGTTCGAGCTGCAAAAGGCGCAGTACCAGGCCGCGCTGCAGTCGGCGCAGGCGCAGCTCGACAATGCCAACGCGGCGCTCCGCCAGGCCCAGCTCGCCTACGACCGGGCGGCGCAGCTCAACAAGCAGGGATTCGAGGCGCAGGCGAACCTGGACCAGGCGACCGCGACACGCGCGCAGGACCAAGCGAACGTGCTTGGCGCGCAGGCCAATCTGGCGCAGGCGGCGCTGAACCTGAGCTACTGCACCATCGTCTCGCCAATCGACGGCCGGATCGGCGCGGTGACGCTGACCGTGGGCAATCTCGTCACGCCGAGCACGCCGCCGCTCGCCACCATTAACGAGCTCGATCCGATCCGCGTCGTGTTCTCCGTCACCGACCGGACGCTCGTCGACGTGAAGCAAAGGACCGGCGCGAGCAACGAGCAGATCGCCTCCAGCCTGGTGGTCGATCTCGTGCTGCCGGACGGGTCGAAATATAAAAATCCCGGCACGATCAGCTTCCTCAACAACGAGGTTGACCCGCAAACCGGGACGGTGAGCGTGTATGCCGACTTCCCTAACCCCGATCGTCTGCTTCTGCCGGGCTCCTATGTCACGACGAATGTTCGTCGCGGCAAGCCGCAGGAGGCGCCTCTGGTGCCGGTCGCGGCGGTGCAGACGGATCAGAGTGGCAGCTTTGTCCTGGTCGTCGGTCCCGACAACACGGTCCGTCAGCAGCCCATCGAGCTTGGGCGCCAGCTTGCGCAGGACTTCATCGTGAGCAAGGGCCTGCAGGGCGGCGAGCGCGTCATCGTCGAAGGGGTGCAGAAGGTCCATGCGGGGCAGAAGGTCAACCCGCAGCCAATGCCCGGGCAGACCCCGGTTGCCGCCGCCGCGGCCCTCAAGGACGGCGGCTAGCCATGCTGTCCGGCTTCTTCATCCGGCGACCGAAATTCGCCATCGTCATATCGGTGGTGATCACCTTGGTGGGCTTGCTCGCGTTATCGGTGATCCCGATTTCGCAATATCCCAACATCACGCCGCCGCAGGTGACCGTCTCGGCCAGCTATCCGGGCGCCAGCGCCGAGACCATCGCCAACACCATCGCCCAGCCGATCGAGGCGCAGGTGAACGGCGTGCCCGACATGCTCTACATGCAGAGCACGAGTTCAAGCTCCGGCACGTATAGCCTTCAGGTGTCGTTCGCGATCGGGACCGACCCGAACATCGATCAGGTGAACGTGCAGAACCGCGTGCAGCTCGCGCAGGCGCAGTTGCCAACGGAGGTGGCGCAGGAAGGGCTGACGGTGCGGGCCGCCTCCAGCAACTTCGTGCTCGCGGTGAACCTCTATTCGCCCAACAACAAATACGACCAGGTCTTCATCTCGAACTACGCGTACATCCAGCTGCAGCAGCAGATCGCGCGCACGCCCGGGGTTGGCAACACGCAGATCTTCGGCCAGCGCCAATACGCGATGCGGATCTGGCTCGACCCGGTGCGGATGACCGCCCTCGGGATCACCGCCACCGACGTGATCGCCGCGATCCAGGCGCAGAACATCCAGGCGGCGGCGGGGCAGATCGGCCAGCCGCCGATCGCCAACGGCCAGCAGCAGCAGATCACCGTCCTCGCGCCGGGCCGGCTGAGCGATCCCAAGCAGTTCGCCGCGATCGTTGTGCGCACCAACCCGAACGGCGGCGTGGTCCGGATCGGCGATCTTGCCCGGGTGGAGCTGGCCGCGCAGCAATATTCGTCCTCCTCGGCGCTCGACAGCAGTCCTTCGGCGACGCTCGCGATCTACCAGTCGCCGAACGCCAACGCGTTGGCGGTCGCAAGTTCGATCGAGAAGCAGATGCAGGAGCTGTCGAAGCAGTTCCCGCCGGGGCTGAAATACGCGATCGTCTACAACGCGACGAACTTCGTCAGCGCCAACATCCACGAGATCCTCGTCACCCTGGCCATCACCCTCGCCATCGTGGTGGCCGTGGTGTTCGTGTTCCTGCAGGACTGGCGGGCGACGCTGATCCCCACGATCGCGATCCCGGTATCGCTGATCGGCGTGTTCGCGGTGCTCTATGTGCTCGGCTACTCCGCCAACACGGTGGATCTGTTCGCCATCGTGTTGGCGATCACGCTGGTGGTGGACGACGCGATCGTGGTCGTGGAGAACGTCACCCGAACGCTGGAGGAGGAGCCGGACCTGCCGGTCGGACAGGCGACCGAGCGGGCAATGGCGGAGATTACCGGGCCGGTGATCGCGACCACGCTGGTGCTGGTGGCGGTATTTGCCCCGGTGGGCTTCGTCTCCGGCGTCACCGGCGCGCTCTATCGGCAGTTCGCCGTGACCATCTCGGTCGCGGTCGTCATCTCGGCGATCAACGCGCTGACCTTGAGCCCGGCCCTGTGCGGGGCACTGCTCCGCCCGCCGCGGCCGGCGCGGTTCATCGGCTTTCGCCTGTTCAACCGCGGCTTCGACTTCGCCCGCGACGGCTATACCAGGGTGGTGCGGGTCCTGGTGCGTCGGCTGGCGCTGGGCGCGCTTGGCGTGGCGGCGGCCTTCGGCATCGCCTATCTCGTCTTCTCCCGCACGCCCACCGCGTTCCTGCCGGCCGAGGACCAGGGCTACTTCTTCGTCAACGTCCAGCTGCCGAACGGCGCCTCGCTCGACCGCACCCAGGCGGTGATAGGGCGAGTGAGCAATATGCTCCGCGGCACGTCGGGCGTGGCGCACACGATCGAGCTTTCAGGCTTCAGCCTGGTCTCCGGCGCGCAGGAGGCGAGCGCGGGCACGGTCATCGCCATCATGACGCCATGGGACCAGCGCGGCGCCAGCCACGCGATTCCGAACGTGATCGCCGCGCTGCAGCCGCGTTTCAGCGCCATTCCCGCCGCCAGCATCTTCAGCTTCAGCCCGCCCGCGATCCCAGGAATCAGCACGACCGGCGGCATCAACTTCGTCCTGGAGGGACGCAACGGACAATCCTACCAACAGCTCGCCTCGGCGTCGCGCGGGCTGATCTTCGCCGCCAACCAGAACCCCAATCTACAGGCGGTCTTCACCAGCTTCTCGGCCGACGTGCCGCAGATCATGGTCAACGTGAACACCACCAAAGCGGCGCTGCTCGGGGTGACGCCGGCCGCCATCTATCAGACGTTGCAGGCCAATTTGGGCGGAACCTTCGTCAACGACTTCAACTACCAGAACTACGTGTTCCAGGTAGTGGTGCAGGACGAGGAGCAGTTTAGGCGCCAGGTGAGCGACATCGACCAGCTCTATGTGCGAAGTTCCGCCGGAGCGATGGTGCCACTGGGTGGGCTGGTGACGCTCTCGACCATCCAGGGCGCGGACGCGATCAACCGCTACAATCTCTACCCGGCGGTGCTCATCAACGGCAACTCCGCGCCGGGCCGCAGCTCCGGGCAGGCGATCACGGCGATGGCGCAGGTAGCGGCACAACATCTGCCGCAAGGGTACGGCTATGACTGGACGGCGATGTCGTACCAGGAGCTGCAATCGGCCGGACAGGAATCCTCGGCGTTCCTCTTCGCCGTCGTCTTCTCCTACCTGTTCCTGGTCGCGCTGTACGAGAGCTGGACGCTGCCGCTGTCGGTCATGCTGCCGGTGGCCTTCGCCCTGCTCGGTGGGCTGGTGGGGCTGCTGGTGCGTGGCATGGCGCTGGACGTGTACGGCCAGATCGGCTTGGTGCTGCTGATCGGGCTGTCGGCGAAGAACGCGATCCTGATCGTGGAGTTCGCGAAGGATCGTCTGGCGGGTGGCAACGTGAGCGTGCGCGCGGCGGCCGAGGACGGCGCGCGCACGCGCTACCGGCCGGTCATGATGACGGCCCTGGCCTTCATCTTCGGCGTGATACCGCTGGTGATCGCGACCGGCGCCGGCGCCGGCGCACGGGTCTCCATCGGCACCACGGTGTTCGGCGGCATGGTGCTGGCGAGCTTCATCGGCGTGCTGTTCGTGCCGGCGTTGTTCGCCGGATTTGAAGTCTTGAGCGAGCGGTACGCGACACCTGTTCCGCCGGCGCCGGCCGCGCCAGCATCCGGCGGAGTGAGGCGGGCAGGGCGCTATTTCTTGCCGCCGGTGTCCTCCACGTTCTCGGCCCCCTTCCGGGTTCCGCCGAAACGGTCGGCACCGCCCGTCTCGGGCGTGCCCGGCTTCTTGTGGTTCCCGGTATTCTGCTGATCGTCGGTGTGCTTCACGTCCTGCTCGGTATGGGGCTGGGGCATGATCCTCCTCCTTCACTGTCGCACCCGAAAGCAACGCGGGCCGGCCTCCGCCGTTTGCGCCGAAAGGACGGAGGCAGCAATGCTCACCTATATCAGCGTAAATGAGATACGAGCCATCATCGCCCGGAGCGAGGCGGCGGCGGATAGCGGCGATCGACTGATAAATCGGATGTATAAGGCCGATCTGCTGCCCTCGGGCGACAAACAGAGCACGGTGCATCCGGCCCAGCGTGACGAAGCGGAGCTGAATGACCTGGCTCCGCTCGGTGCCTCGACAATGGCCGAGCCCTTGAAGCGCTTGCAGGCCGCGCTGGAGGAGATGAGCGCGGAAGCGCGGCGGGAAGTGCAGGCGATCGCCATGATCGGCGCCGGAGAGTTCGCGGCGCGCGAGTGGGATGCTGCGCTGACCGCGGCCGAATCCCGTCAGACCGACGCCGAGCCACGCGCGATGGCCGAGGACCTGGATCTCGCCCCGCATCTCGCGAAAGGCCTCTATTTATTGAAGCTGGCGTAAGGAGGCAGTCATGGCGACCTGCCGGGCTGTCCGTCTGCACCGCTTTGGTGGGCCGGAGGAGTTGCGCATCGAGGAGGTCGAGTCTCCAGTGCCGCGCGATGATGAGGTGGTGATCCGTGTCGAAGCGGCGAGCATCAATCCGGTGGACGTCAAGATCCGCGCCGGGCAAGTGCCGATGGTCCGGGCGGAGCAGCTACCCGTTGGCCTCGGCCGCGACGCATCGGGCATCGTGGAAACATGCGGGACGGCGGCGCATACGCTGCGAGCCGGTGACGAAGTATTCTGCTCCGTCGGCTGGGACCGCGGCACCTATGCCGAGTTGCTGCTGGTGAAGTCGGTGGAGATGACCGCGAAGCCCGCGCGCCTCGACCACGTGCAGGCGGCATCCGTGCCGCTGGCAGCGCTGACCGCGTGGCAGGGGCTGTTCGATTATGGCGGGCTGGAGCCAGGGCAGCGGGTTCTGATCCACGGCGGCGCGGGCGGCGTCGGCCACTTCGCGATGCAGATCGCCAAGGCACACGGCGCTTGGGTCGCGACGACCGTCTCCGACCGCGATATCGGCTTCGCGCGCGATCTGGGCGCCGATGAAGTGATTGATTACCGTCACCAGCGGTTCGAGCAGGCTGTAGGGGACATCGACCTGGTGCTCGACTTGATCGGCGGGGAGACGCAGGAGAGGAGCTGGTCGGTGCTCGATCCGGGCGGGACCATCGTCTCCACCGTGCAGGAGCCCGATCAGGATACCGCGCGAGAGCGGCAGGCGCGCGGCACGCGGTTTCTGGTGGAGCCGAATGCCGCGCAGCTAGCCGGGATCGCGCGGCTGATCGATGCGGACAAGATTTGCCCCAGCATCGCCGCGGTCTTCGAGCTGGATCAGGTGCGGGATGCGCATCGTGCGCTGGAACACGCTCATCCGCGCGGCAAGATCGTGCTGCGCATCAGCCATTAGGAGACATCCATGGGCAAATACGAACCTCCAACCGCGGAACGCGACCCGGGCGATGCGGTGCCGCCCGGGGTGGCCCCTGTGGAGCCGGTGCCGCTGACCGACCAGGACCGCGCGATCCTGGACAAGCTGCGACACCTGCCGCAAACGCCGGAACCTGGGAAGGACGGCTCCAACACGGATTCATGAACGCGGAACCGGGGACGGCTTCGGCCTGTTGGCCGTAACGTATCGTCGCCCCAATCAAGGAGACAACACATGAGCGACAAGGTGCAGGGCATGGCCCGCGACGTGGCCGGACGCGCGCAGCAGGCCTTCGGCGGCGCGGTCGGCGATGCGAGCACGCAGGCAAAGGGGATTTACAACCAGGCCAGCGGTCAAGCGCAGGAACAGGCGGCGCGGCTGGCCGAGGTTATCCGTGACCAGCCACTGACCTCGGCGCTGATCGCGCTCGGGATCGGCTACATCCTGGGTCGGCTGACCGGGTAGCTGCACGCATGCGTATCCCACATGGCGGGGTCCGGGATTCCTCTGTGGAGCGGAGTCGGACAAGGGCTTAGTGGAATGTTGTTCCGGCATTGTGAGCCGGGACGGGGTCACTGGCCCCAGCGTCTCCCAGACGTGAAGCCTCCCTGTTACTCCCCCGGGCTATCGCCCGGGGTTTTTGTTCGGAGGGCACGGTCGGGCTTCGTAGTCCGAGCGCCTCCAGCAGGGCGAGATCGAGCACCGGCCGGGGCGGCGGCGGGCGGGAGAGATCGAAGCCCATCACGTCATCGTAGCCCCAGAGCGCCCAGCCGATGCCGGTGCGCTCGCATTCCCCTCGCACCGCGGCGATCCAGGCCAGGCGCGCTTGCGTGTTCAGCCGGGCGGACGCCCCCAGCTCTCCGGCGAGCAGCACCGCCTGATTGCGGGCGGCCCACGCAGCGGCGCGGCCGATACGGGCCGCGATGGCCTGCTCGTTCCAGTGCTGGGCGCAGAAAAACGCGACCAATCCCTGCGTTGCCGGGCCGGGGCTGGCGGCAGCGCGCGCGCATGAGGCGGCGTCAGTGGCGGGGAAGGGTAGGCGCGCGAGCGCCGCACGGTCCAGATCGGGGCGATACGCCGCGAGCGAGGTCAGCTCGGAGGGTTCGTAGAAGTGGAAGGTGTAGACCACATCAAGGTCCGGCACCGGCGCGAGCGCGGCAAGGCCGTCGATGCTGCTCCAGTCCGGCCCGCTCAGGATCACGGTGCTGGCGGGAAGCGCCGCCCGGACAACCGCTAGAACTTTGTCCTGCAGCGCGCTCCAGGACGGGGCGTCGCCGGGAAAGACCGGCTCGTTCACCAGTTCCGGGAAGGTGCGGTCCGGATCGAGCGAGCGGAGCGCCGGGGCGAGGCGGCGCCAAGTTTCCGCCAGCGCCGCCTGATCCTCCTCGCGCTGCTCCAGCCGCCACGCGGCGGAGCTTGGCACCAGCACTACTGCGAGGCCCGCGGATTGCAGGCGGCGAACCTGAGCGATCAGCAGCCTACGTCCGGAGGCGCTGGCCGCGAAGTCCGGCTCAAAGGGCAGCCGGACAAAGGTGAAGCCGGCGTGGTGCAGATCCGCGATGGCGGCGTCGCTGAGATAGGCGCCGATCGCGGCCGGGTCGCTGCGCGCCGGAAAGCGCAGCCAGTTCGTGACGTTGACGCCGCGGCGCAGCACCGCGATGCGCTGCGCCGGCGGGGCGGCCAGGCAGACGCCAGGAGGCCAGGCGTCGAGCAGCGCCAGCAGCAGCGCGAACAGCAGCGCACCGACGCGGGTCACAGCGTGCGCGCGTAGGCGGGCAGGTCGCTCGGCAGATGGCGTTCCACCAGGTAGAGCGGGCGGTTCTTCGTCTCGTTGAACACCCGGCCCAGATACTCCCCGATCACCCCGAGCGTGAGCAGCTGGACGCCGCCCAGGAACAGCACCACCGTCATCAGGCTGGGGTAGCCCGCCACTGGATTGCCGAACAGCAGCGTGCGCGCGATCAGTTGCGCGCCGAATACCGAGGCGAATAGCGCCACCGCCAAGCCGACATAGGTCGCCACCTTCAGCGGCGCGACGGTGCAGCCGGTGATGCCCTCCAGCGCCAGTTCCCAGAGCGCGAGGTAGCTCCAGGCGCTGCGGCCGGCGTGGCGCGGGGCGCGTTCGTAGGCCACCGCCTTGACCGGATACCCCACCCAGGCGAACAGGCCCTTCATGCAGCGATGGTGCTCGCGCAACCGCAGCACCGCTTCGACCACGCGGCGGCTCATCAGCCGAAAGTCGCCGACGTCGCGCGGGATGTCGGTCTCGGCGAGCCGGCCCATCACCCGGTAGAACAGCCTGGCGGTGAGCCGCTTGAGGAGGCCGTCGCCGGTGCGGGCGCTGCGCTGCGCGTACACGGTATCAAAGCCCTCGCGCCAGCCGGCCACGAGCGCCGGAATCAGCTCGGGTGGGTCCTGCAGGTCGGCGTCGATGACGATGACCGCCTCGCCGCGTGCGTGGTCGAGCCCGGCGGTGGTCGCGATCTCCTTGCCGAAATTGCGCGACAAGCTGAGGACGGCAATGCGTGGCTCGGCGCGGCGCAGTGTCTGCACCAGCGACAGCGTGGCATCGGTGCTGCCGTCGTTGACGTAGACCACCTCCCACGGTCCGAGCGGCTCCATCACCAGATTCAGGCGCCGATGAAACGCGGCCAATCCGGCCTGCTCGTTGAACAGCGGCACCACCACCGAGAAGGTGGGGCGCGTTCCGGTCCACGGCGCGGCCGCGACGTCCAGCATGGCGGGTGGCCTCGAAGCGGGTTGTCAACTTTTGCACGGCATCATTGGCGCCGCAGACCCATGAGGCGCGCAAGACATTGAGCTTCGGTAAACAGCTCGCGGTCCTGCTGCTGGCGGCCTTCGTGCTGACCTGCGCGGCGGCGGCGCGAAGCTTCGAATATGACGAGGCATACAGCGTATTCGTCACCTCGCCGACCCCGCGGCCCGCCTGGCCGGCGACGGTGTTCCGCGTGGGCGACGTGCGGGCGGTATTCACTGCCCATGCCGGGCCGGCGGCAATTGCGCACGCGCTGCGCGAGACCGACGTGCATCCGCCGCTCTATTTCTGGGCGCTTGCGGGGTGGCGTCAGATTGCCGGTGACGGCTTGCTCGCGATGCGGCTGTTGTCGGTGCTGTGCGCGCTGGTCGCTCTCGTCGCGGTGGGCGCGATCGCGCGGGAGACGGCAATTCCAGCGGCCTCGGCGATGCTGTTCACCGCCGGATGCTACGGCTTCGCCTACACCGCAGTGGTGGCGCGTGGCTTCGCGCTGGCGCAGGCGCTGACTCTCTGCGGCGTGTTGCTGGTCCTGCGCGCCGCGCGGCGGGAGCGGTGGCGGCCGGCGCTGGGCGGGGGCTTGCTGCTCGGCGCGGCGACCTTGACCAACTATCTCAGTGCGTTCGGGGCCACAGCCGCGCTGCTCTGGTTGCTGGAGGACCGCTGGCGCCGGCCCTCGCTGTGGGTCTCGGCCGGGCTCGGCTTTACAGCGTTTCTACCCGCCGATCTGTGGTTCTTCCTGGCCCAGCGCGGCAGCCGCGTCGGCCAGTTTCCGCCTTTCCGCCTCGGCCGGAGCCTCGTGCGCCTTGGCGAGTACGCCGTGGCCAACCTGTTCGGCGGATTGCCGCTTTATGTGACCGGGCCGGCGCGCAGCCTCGTCGGCACCGCGTTGGGTGCAGCAACGCTCGGGCTGGCCGGCGTGGTCGCCTGTCGGTGGCGCTTCCTGGCGCATAGGACCCGATGGATGCTGCTGGGCTGTGCCGCCGCGCCGCCGCTCGGGCTGCTGGCACTGGGGGTGATTTTCGACAACACGCCGATCGAGCTGCGGTATCTTTGCTTCGCCACGCCGTTCATCGGCCTGCTACTGGCCGGAACCCTCACACCGGCCCTCTCTCCCCGCAAAGGCGGGTGGAGAGGGAGGTGCGCGGCAGGTGTGCTTTCAATCCAGGCCCTGGCGATCCTCGGCCTGATCCTGCGGCCGGAGACGATGCAGCCGGCGCGGATGGTTGCCCGTCAGACCGCCGTGCTCGCCGGGTCGAACGGGGTGGTCGTGCTGCCGCGCGGCAATGACGGCGTCGGCGTCGTCGGGCCGTTCCTGGCGGAGCTTCCGGATGCCACCCACGTCCTGCTCGTCTCCGAGACCGACGACGCGCACTCGCTCCGTGCGCGGCTGCCGCCGGGACGGGTGGTGCTTGCGCTGCTGAACCAGGATGTCGCGAGCCGGGCCATACTGGAGGTGATGCGCGCGGTGTTCCCCCGTCACTCCTCGCTGTCCCTGCGAAACGGGCTTTGCTCCGCCAAGGCCTCCATCTCGGCCCGAATCGAGGGCATCTCATGCTTCAACGAGTTCCGCCACCGCCCGCCGCAGCCCGGGATGGGCGATCCAGTGCGCGGAGTAGGTCGGCCGGGGCAGGTAGCCGCGCTGGATCTTGTGGCGCCCCTGCGCGCCGGCCTCCACGCGGGCCAGTCCGTGCGCGATCGCCCAGTCGATGGCACGGTAGTAGCACAGCTCGAAATGCAGGAACGGCCAGTCGCCCCGGCAGCCCCAGTTGCGGCCATACAGCGCGTCGGCCCCGGCGAGGTTGAGCGCGCCGGCAACCGGGGTGCCTTTGTGTTCGGCCATCATCAGCACGACCCGGCTGCCCAGCCGCTCGGATAGCAGCGAGAAGAACCGGCGGGTCAGGTATGCGCTGCCCCATTTGCGATCCACCGTGGCGCGGTAGAAACGGTAGAACGCATCCCAGTGCCGCTCGGTGATCTCGGCGCCCGATAGCGCGCGGAAGGTGAGCCCGGCGGCGTTGGCGTCGCGACGCTCGCGCCGCAGCACCTTGCGCTTGCGCGACGACAGCGCGCCCAGGAAGTCCTCGAAGCTCCCGTAGCCCGCATTCTCCCAGTGGAACTGCATCCCCAGCCGGCGTAGCCACCCCGCCCCGCCCAGCGCGGTCCATTCCGCCTCGGTGCAGAACGTCGCGTGGACCGAGGACAGCCCGAGTTCCCGGCATGCCTGCGCCAGCGCCGAGCCAAGCGACTCGACGGAGACCGCCGCGCCCGGCCGGCGCAACAGCCGGGGGCCGGGCACCGGGCTGAACGGCACCGCGACCTGCAGCTTCGGATAGTAGTCTCCGCCCGCGCGATCCAGCGCGTGCGCCCAGCCATGGTCGAACACGTATTCGCCGTAGCTATGCGACTTCGCGTACATAGGCGCCGCCGCCACCACCGTTCCGGCCTCGTCGCGGATGATCGCATGCTGGGGCAGCCATCCCGTGCGCGCGTTGGCGGAGCCGCTATCCTCGAGCGCGCTGAGGAAGGCGTGGCTCACGAACGGATTTCCGTCGCCGGCGCAGGCGTCCCACTCCGCCGGGTCGATCTCCTTGATGGCGGCGTGCAGCGTGAGCGAGAACGAAGCGGCGCCGTCCGGCATGGGGGATGCGCTCAGCCGATCTCGAACATCGCTTCGACCTCGACAGCCGCGTCCAACGGCAGGGAGGGTACGCCGACCGTGGTGCGCGCATGACGCCCGGCTTCGCCAAAGACCGCCACGGCGAGGTCGGAGGCGCCGTTCATCACCGCGGCGTGCTCGGTGAATTCCGGAGTCGCAGGCGATGAAGCCGCCGAGCCGCACGACCCGGCGTACGCGATCCAGTTCCCCGCAGGCGGCTTTGAGGTGGGCGAGCACGTTGATGAAGCACATCCGGGCCGCGCGGGTTCCCTGCTCCACGGACAGCCAGCGGCCGAGCTTGCCGGTCACGGCGACCTGCCCGCCGGCTGGCCGGAAGCTGGCCGGAGATGACGACCAGATTGCCGGTGATCGACGAACGGGACATAGGTCGCGATCGGCGCCATCGGCTGCGGCAGCGTCAATCC
Source organism: uncultured Pseudomonadota bacterium (assembly GCA_963830565.1). Lineage (GTDB taxonomy): Bacteria > Pseudomonadota > Alphaproteobacteria > Acetobacterales > Acetobacteraceae > DATFDN01. Next base: position 97,705 of record CAWHMO010000016.1, on the reverse strand, counting down.
CAGTTCCGCCAGCTTCGCCTCGGTCCGCCCCATGCCCTGCCTCCTGATGCGGCCGGCAGACTAGAGCGCGATTGCTTCAGGCGGAAGCGCCGTGGGGCACGAATCGCGCGCTCGGACAAGAATTTCGCGGTGAAATCAGACGGTTGGTATCGGGGACTGATGGTCCGCTCGTGGTGGAAGCAGACATTGATTGCCGCCAGCCGGCGGAATGGCCGAGAATTCCGCTCCGCGCCCAGTTTCCATGCCGGGGCTCATGCGCCAACATCATGGCAGCACCCGTTTGGTATTTTGTCGCCACCTGAACCTTGCCGCGGTCGGGCAGAATGGACATGACTATATCCTTCCGCTCACGAAAATAGACCCAGTCAGCAATCTGTCTCAGAGCCGCCTCGTCTTCAAACAACCTACTATGCTGTAAAGTGCTTCCGGCATGTTTTGCGCTTGAATGTTGGATTTGAACTACCTCCCAACGTCCCGGCAGACAGACCTCTACCGTGACGTGGCTGAACAAGGCCGCATGCAGCATTTCAGGTCCCAAAGCAAGTCCGGCGATTATCGCTGCAATGTCAAAAGCAGGAAGGAGAAAAGCCGCAAAGGGAATCATCAATACAAAGAGAACCGCGCCGTGTTGATCGAGGCGGTAGGACATGACCTCGCCATGATCGTTGCAGGCGTCAACGACAGCGACTTGCAGGAACCGTGGGACCGGCCAGAGGCGGATCAGCCCCAGCCCTTGTCACCCGACAACTCCCAACGGTTCGAGCACAGGCCCGGCCCTTCGGACATGGGGAACGATCTGCTATTCTAGGCTCCCGGCTCGATAAGGCCCGCGTCAGTCAAATTCTTCCGCAGCGTTCCGGCTTCTCGCATCCGCCGCCAGCTCTCCGTTTCCCGCGCGTCGAGCGCCGCGCCGCCCTTGATGGCCGGGCAATCGGCGAACGGGCAGTAGAAACCCTCGGGGCCGCGCCGCAGCGGGCTTTCGCAGAATCAGCAATGCATGACGGCGACCGTAGCACGGTCCGGATTGACATGCGGTAGGCTACGGGCTACATTATGATATGATAAGGAGCTTCCGGCATCGGGGTTTGAAACGGCTGTTTGAGCGCGGCGACCGATCACAGGTCGGAGCGGACATGCTCGACAGGATCGAGAACATCCTTGCGAAGCTGGATACCTCGAACGTCCCGGAAAAGATGGACCTGCCCGGTTTTCGCCTGCACCCGCTGAAAGGCGATTTGCGCGGCTTTTGGGCCGTCACCGTCCGCGCCAACTGGCGGATTGTCTGGCGCTTTGAGGGTGAGGACGCCGTGGACGTGGACCTGATTGACTACCACTAGGAGGATTGAACCATGCCGATGAAGAACCCCCCGCATCCGGGCCGGATTGTCCGGCAGGAATGCCTTGAAGCTCTTGGCTTAAGCGTGACGGACGGCGCGAAGGCGCTCGGCGTCTCGCGCAATGCTTTGTCCGAGCTGGTGAACGAGCGGCGCGGCATCTCCCCAGAAATGGCGATCCGGCTCGACAAGGCGTTCGGCGGCGGCGCTGACTGCGTGGCACCTCATGCAGGCCAACTACGACATGGCGCAGGCCATGAAGCTGGCCAACCGGATCAAGGTGCAGCGGGTGCCGCAGCCCGCTTTGGGCGCCGAATGATATGACCATCCCAGACTATCAGTCTTTGATGCTTCCGGTTCTCTTGTCCTCTGCGGACGGCGAAATTCGCATCAGCGACGCCGTTGACAAACTGGCCCAGAAACTTCGCCTTACCGCAGAGGAGCGATCCGAGTTGCTGCCCTCGGGCAAACAGACGCTTTTCGGCAACCGCGTTCATTGGGCAAAGACCTACCTCAGCAAGGCGGGCTTAGAGGCTGTCTCTGAACGCTCGCGGAATGGGGGTTGGGTGGCCACGGTGAGATGTGATTCCAACGGGTTGTCGAGACCGAGTTGGATGAGCACGCCCATGTGGACCGCAACCACCCGCCCGCAGCATAAGCGCGACGGGCTCCGCTTTGCCAGTGACCTGACGGACGCCGAATGGGCGGTCCTGGAGCCGCTTCTCCCGCCTCCTGCTGGCATCGGGCGGCCGCCCGAGTGGTCGATGCGCGAAATCGTCAACGCGATCTTCTACGTGCTGCGCGGCGGCATCGCGTGGCGCATGTTGCCGCCCTGCTTCCCGCCGCGGCAGACGGTCTACGGCTGGTTCGCGGCGTGGCGGCGCGCTCATGTGTGGGAGGCGATCACCCATCGGCTGGTGATGCTCGACCGCGAGCGGGCCGGACGCGAGGCAAGCCCGAGCGCTGCCGTCATCGACAGCCAGAGCGTCAAGACAACCGAGGCCGGTGGCCCGCGCGGCTATGATGCCGGAAAGAAGGTGCTCGGCCGCAAGCGGCACGCGATGGTCGACACCGATGGCCGCCCGCTGGTGCTGCAAGTGCATCCCGCCTCCGTCCAGGACCGCGACGGTGCCGTCCCGCTGCTGAAGACGTCTCGTCGCAGCTTTCCCTTTGTCGAGCGTGCCTTTGCCGACACCGCCTATGCGGCCGAGCGCGTCGCCGACGCCACCTGCATCGCCATCGAGATCGTCCGCAAACCCGCTGATCAGGTCGGCTTTGCCGTCCATCCGCGCCGCTGGGTGGTGGAGCGGTGCTTCGCCTGGCTCAACCGCAATCGTCGGCTCGCCAAGGACTTCGAGACTACCATCGAGTCCGCGACAGCCTTCCTCTACGCCGCCTCAGCCATGCTCCTCATCAGGCGCATTGCTCGTTGCACATGAGTTCAAAGTCAAACTTTTATTCGAAAGCACGCGGCGAGGCTATTTCAAGATCACGCCACGCGGTCAGCAAGTCATCGCGTCGAACCCGGCGCGGATCGACAACAATTTTCTCAACCAGTTCGAAGAATTCCGGCAGTTCAAAGAGAAATCAGCGCAGGCCAATTTCGAGGCCACGGCGCAGACGGCAAAGCCGATTGAGCCGACCTTCACGAGCCAAACCGAAACGCCTGATGAAATCATGCGCGTGGCACACCGTCAGATCGATGCTTCCCTTGCACAAGAGCTTCTTGATCGAATCCGCGCCGCGCCGCCCGACTTTTTTGAGCGCCTTATCGTCAGCCTGCTCCTCAGTATGGGCTTCGGAGGGTCAGCAGCAGATGCGGGCCGCGCCATCGGCGGCAGCGGTGACGACGGGGTTGACGGTGTAATCGATCAGGACGCCCTTGGGCTGGACCGCGTTTATATTCAGGCCAGAACGCTATGCCAACGGCAACAACATCGGTTCCGGAGCAATACGAGACTTTTTCGGCAGCCTCGACCGCCACAAGGCATCGAAGGGCCTTTTTGTGACGACTTCCACCTTTTCCCCATCTGCAAGGGAAACGGCCGAGTTTCTTAGCAAGAAATTCTCCTGATCGACGGCGAACAGCTCACCAAGCTTATGATCCGTCACAATGTCGGCTGCCGGATAGAAGACACGCTGCACATCAAGAAAATCGACGAGGACTTTTTTGAGTAGCTTGGCAAGAATAACGACGATTGCGTAATCAAGACTTCTGCAAAGTCGCCCGAGCCGCCCTGCATCAATGGTTTACCTGTTGCAGAAGTCCGGTGCGAATGTCCCTTTGGTCGGGATCGGACACCTGCCGCACCGGTAACGATACATGCCTGTCGGGTACCCTCCGTCAGCCCTGGAGCGTGTTCACTTCGACTCGAAGCGACGACGCTCCAGCCTACCCGGCGATCACCCGAAACCCGCGCCGGCGCGCGCGCGGGTCGGCCGGCAGATCGAGCGGCAGGGAAGGGGCGGGGACAGGCTCCGGCTCCTCGGCCGGGGCGGGCAGGTCGTGGCGGTCGAGGTAGCTCGCGGCAAGATGACGGAACACGTAGTCCGGCACCGAGGAGGCGCGCGCGACCGCCGGATCGCCTTCGACCGCTCCGGCCGGGCCGAAGCGCGTCAACGTGAACGCCTCCACGAACTCGGCCAGCGGCACCCCGTGCTGCAGGCCCAGGCTGACGGCGGTCATGAAGGCGTCCATCAGGCCGCGCATCGCGGCGCTGTCCTTGGGCAGCGCGACCGAGACCTCGCCCAGCGCGCCATTTTCGTACTCGCCCGTCCGCACGAAGACGCGGTGCCCGCCCACGGCGGCGCGCTGCGTGTAGCCCCCGTGGCGGGACGGCAGCTCCCACCGCGTTGCCGGGGCAGGCGCGACGTCCGGCCTTGCCGCCTCGGGCCGGGCCGGCATGGCGTGGAAGAACGGCGCGAGCGCGTCGTGCATGGCGCGGTGCGCGCCGGCATCCTCCGCGGGAAAGACGCTGTTGCCGCCGAGTTGCGCGGCCAGAGCCGTCTCTACCGTCATGCCCCGGCTCGCGATCCAGGCCCTTGCGGCGCGCGTCAGGCGGCCGTCGTCCCTCAGAGGGGCGTAGGCCGGGGCGATGCCGCCCGTCTCGACGCCAAGCAGCGCCTCGGCCTCGCTCGGCGCGAAGACCGCTGTGAGGGCCTCGTGGTAGAGCCCGCAGGCCGAAGCGACGGCACGGCGGGCGCGCTGCGCTGCCTCGGCGAGGCCGGGCACCGCGACCGCAACGGGCGGGGCAGGCCAGTCGTACAACGCCGGCGCGCAGGCGCCCATGCATTCGGCCAGCGCCCCCGACGCGCGCTCGGCATGGGCACGCAGTAGCGCCGCGAGCGCCCGGGCGCTGTCGCGGGCCGCCTCGGTCGCGTAGTCGAGGCCAAGCGCCGCCAGCAATCCCGCCAGATCGGCCATGCCGACGGCGATCCGACGCGCGCTTGGCGCCGCCATCGAGAGCGCGAACACCGCTGCTTCGACCGCGGCTCCGAATCCGGCCGCATCGAAGCCGGAGCCGGCGTCGAGGAAGGCTGGCAAGTTGAGGACGAAACGGGGCTCCGCCGCCGCGCGCCCCTGCCAGACGGCGGCGCTCGGCGCGCCCTGTCGATGCAGGAGCATCACGTGCAGCCGCTCGGCAAGCGGCATGTCGAGGTCGGCGCGCGCCGCGGCTGCCGCTACGGGGCCGATCCAGCCCTCGGCGGCGACGGCCAGCATTGCCGGCCCGCGCCCTGGCGCGAGCGCGGCCAGGGCGCTCGCCGCCGCGCCGTCCCAGGTGGCCGGCAAAGTGACCAGGCGAGGCGGCCCGTCCGGGTCCGACCCCGCCGCGATCCGCCGCATCCGCACGCCTTGCCAAGTCCGGGTGATTCGCATGACTCGGACCGTACCCGACCGAGCAGCCGGGCTGAAAAGAGCATCTTGGGGTGAAGAGGGCACTCGGGCACAAAATCCTGTGGATGAACCGCGCCGCGCCAAGTGCGGTGGACCATTAGGCCTGGGCTTCGTATATGGCCCGGCATGAACCTCGGCACCTGGCTATTCACCAAGCTGAAGGGCCGCCCTGTCGGCCAGGATGCGGACGGCAACATCTACTACGAGGAGAAGCGCGCGCGCTCCGGCCTGCGGCTGCGCCGCTGGGTGGCGTATGCCGGCATCCCCGAGGCATCGAAGGTGCCGCCGGAGTGGCACGCCTGGCTGCACTACACCACCGAGCAGCCGCTGCCGCTCTCGACCCGCCAGCCCTGGCAGAAGCCGCACCTGGCGAACGCGACCGGAACGCCTGAAAGCTATCGGCCGCCGGGGCACGATTACCAGGGCGGAGAGCGGGCGGCGGCGACGGGCGACTACGAATCGTGGAACTCCGGGCACCTGATGCGCGGGCGCAACCCCATCGAGGTGCTGACCGGAATCCTGGTGCTGATCGTCGCCGTCGGCTTCCTGGGCTACGCGATCGCCAATTCGGGAACCGGGCCGAGCGGCGGCGGGTATCCGCTGTACGCCAGCTTCAACAACATCGCCGGCCTGAATGTCGGATCGGACGTGCGCGTCGCGGGCGTCAAGATCGGCAGCGTGCAGGCCGAGTTGATTGATCCCAAGACCTATCTGGCGCGGGTGACGCTTGATGTCCGCCAGGGGGTGATGCTGCCGAAGGACAGCGGCATCTCGGTTTCCAGCGAAAGCCTCCTCGGGGGTATCTATCTGGCGGTATCGCCGGGCGCGGACGAGCAGATGCTGAAGCCCGGCGAGGCGTTCACGGCGACCCAAGGGGCGATCAGCCTGCAAGACCTGCTCGGCAAGTTCATCTTCAGCGCGAGCAATATGGCGAGCGCGATGGCTGGGGGCAGCCAGTCCGGCGGGGCCAAGCCGGCTGCCACTCCGTCGGCTCCCGGAGGGACTGCCCGATGATCGCACCGCCCGCCATCTGGCCGCAGTCCGACGGGGCGCCGGTGGCGTGCCGCGAGAAGCTGAAGATGCTGGCCGAGAACCACGCCGAGCTGGCGCAGGCGCTGCAGGATGCGTTCGAGGACGCGGTGCTGATGGGCGTGGATGAGCACGCGATGCGCCGCATCCTGGGCGACATGGTGGCCGGGCTGGAAAGCCCGAAGCGGACACGGTGAGGCGAAGCCTCGTGGCATCGGGCTGCCTGGTGCTGCTCTCGGCGGGGTTCGCGCGGTCCCAGCCTGCTCCGCCGCCTCCCGCCTGGGTGCCTCGCGGCGAGGCGGTGCTGGAGGTGCTCGACAAGATCAACGCGGTCAGCCGCGACTACACCGTGCGCGTCGGCCAGTCGGTCCAGGTCGGCTCGCTCACCATCGCCGTGCAATCCTGCCAGGCGCGTCCGCCCGACCAGCCCGCGGACGCGGCGGCGCTGCTGGACATCACCGACAGCCACCCCGACGAGCCCGGCTTCCGCGGCTGGATGCTGGCGCAGGAGCCCTGGGTCGCGATGCTGCAGAGCCCGGTCTATGATGTGCGGGTGATCCAATGCCAGTAGCTCCATCCCTGCCGCCGTTCGCGCGATCGGCCCTGCTGCTCGACGTGGATGGCACGCTGATCGACTTCGCCCCGACGCCCGAGAGCGTCGTGGTCCCGCCGGAGCTGCTTGCCTCTCTCGGCCGGATCAAGCCGTTGCTGGACGGTGCGCTGGGCGTCATCAGCGGGCGGGAGATCGTACAGGTGGATCGGCTGCTCGGGGACGCGCCGCACGCCGTCGCGGGCGAGCATGGCGGCGCGATCCGCCACGGGCCCGGCGGCCCGATCGAGCGGCCGGCGCTGCCCGCTGCTCCGGAAGCTTGGCTGGCCACAGCCGAGCGGGCGGCCGCCGCCCATCCCGGCGCGCGGCTGGAGCGCAAGGCGCGCGGCTTTGTCCTGCATTATCGGGAGGCGCCTGACGCCGGCCCCGGCTTCGGCGCGCTGCTGCGCGGCTTGGTGGCCGGATTCTCCCGCGTTCGAGCTGCTGGACGGCAACATGGCCTGGGAAATCCGCCCGCGCGGCGCGGACAAGGGCGGTGCGGTCGCCGCGCTGATGGCCCGTCCGCCCTTCGCAGGCCGCCTGCCGGTCTTCATCGGCGACGACGTGACCGACCATGATGGCATCCGCATGGCCAATTCCATGGGCGGGGCGGGATTGCTGGTCGCGGATGCCTTTGCGCATCCCGCCGGCGTGCGCGCCTGGCTGGCACAGGTCGCGGAGGCTGGCGGATGGTGAAGCGGCTCCAGGACTTCGCCGCGCTCTCCTTCGATTGCTACGGCACGTTGATCGACTGGGAAACCGGGTTGTGGGCCGCGTTGCAGCCGCTGCTTTCGCGCTGCGAGGCAACCCCGGCACGCGAAGCGGCGCTGGCGCGGTTCGCTGAAATCGAGAGTCGCGTGCAGGTCGAGACGCCAAGGCTGCGCTATGCCGAGGTGCTGGCCGAGGTCCACCGGCGCCTGGCGACCGCATGGGGCGCCGCACCGGACCGGGAGGAGGCGGGCCGTTTTGGCGCCAGCGTGGGCGACTGGCCTGCCTTCGCCGACACCGCTTCCGCCCTGCGTCGGCTGCAGCGCCGCTATCGGCTGGTGATCCTGTCCAACATCGATCACGCGAGCTTCGCGCGCACGCTGCCCCGGCTGGGCGTCGCCTTCGACGACGTGTTCACGGCCCAGGAGATCGGCTCCTACAAGCCCGATCCGCGCAACTTCGCGTTCCTGATCGCTCGGCTTGCCGAACGGGGCATCGCGGCCGAGGCGATCCTGCATGTCGCGCAAAGCCTGTTTCATGACCACGCCCCGGCCAATGAGGCCGGCCTCGCCTCCGCCTGGATCGACCGCCGCGCCGGCACGCAAGGCTGGGGCGCGACCGCGTCACCCCCGGCCGGCGTGCGCTGGGACTTCCGCTTCGAAAGTCTGGCCGCGCTGGCCGACGCATGCGAGGCGCCGAGCTAGGTGTCATTGCCAAGGAGGTTGTCCCTGGCGATACGGCTGATGGGTGGAAGTCCGCCGAGGGCTGAGTGGGGTCGGCTGTGGTTATAGTCGTCGATCCAGTGCCGCATCGCGGTGCCTCGTTCGCTGGAGGTTTGGAACGGCTGTGCGTAAGCCCATTCACGCAACGACGACTGGATGAACCGCTCGGCCTTGCCGTTGGTGCGCGGCGTGTAGGGCCGGGTGCGGATGTGGCGCAGCCTGGCGGCGGCGAGCGCGGCGGCGAAATCGCGCGAGCGGTAGGCCGAGCCGTTGTCGGTCATGACGCGCTCGACCGTGACGCCGTGGCGAGCGAACCAGGCGAGCGCTCGGGAGAGAAAGCCCGTGGCGCTCTCCTTGCGCTCGTCGGGCAGGAGTTCGGTGTAGGCGAGCCGGCTCGCGTCATCGATGGCGACGTGCAGGTCGTCCCAGCCGATGCCGCGGTTGCGCACCATGCCGGTGTGATGGCCGGTGATGCGGTGGCCGATCCCTTCGATGCGGCCGAGCTTCTTGGTGTCGAGGTGGATCAGCTCGCCGGGACGGGCAGCCCATCCGGCCCTTCCGCGATCAGCCCTTCCAGGTCCGTCGCCTGAGCAGCCCTTGCGGGAGAGGATAGGATAGGCCGGAGCTTGCGCCTCGCCCGCAGGCTGCGCAGCATGCGGGCGAGAGCGGGAGGCAGCGATGGATGGTTCCGGGTTTGATATCGCGCGGCGGTTTGCCGATGGACTGCCGGAGCCGGCGCCAAGGTTCACCGGCTTCCCGGATTACAACTTCGTTGGCGGCCACAACGATCCGACGCTGATCCCGATTGATGCCCTGATCGAAGCGGCGGCATCGGTGCTGCGGCGCGATGGCGCGAAGCTCGCGATGTACAATCTCGCGCACGGGCCGCAAGGCTATGCCGGGTTGCGCCAGTTCGTTGCCGCGAAGTCCCGTGAGCATCGCGGGATCGCCTGCGGCGTGGAGGACGTGCTCATCACCTCGGGTTCCGGCCAGGGGATCGATCTCGTCAACCGCCTGCTGCTGGCGCCCGGCGACACGGTGCTGGTGGAGGAATTCTCCTATGGCGGTGCCATCAACAAGCTAAGAAAGGCCGGAGTCGCCATCGTCGGAATGCCGCTGGACGAGGAGGGCATCCGGCCCGACGCGCTGGAGAACATCCTCGGCGACCTCAAGCGTAAGGGCGTGACCCCCAAATACATCTACACCATCCCGACGATCCAGAACCCGACCGGGTCGATTCTGCCCCTCGACCGGCGCAACGCCCTGCTGCGGCTCGCGCGCGAGTACGGCGTCGTGGTGTTCGAGGATGAGTGCTACGCCGACCTGCTCTGGGCCGGGGTGGAGGCGCCCGCGGCGCTGTACGCACTCGATCCGGCGCAGGTGATTCACATCGGCTCGTTCTCCAAGAGCTTGGCCCCGGCGCTGCGCGTCGGCTACGCGATCGCGCAATGGCCGGCGCTGTCGCGCATGGTCGCGATGAAATCGGATGGTGGCACCGGGGCGCTGGATCAGATGGTGGTCGCCGAATATTTCACGCGCCACTTCGACGCGCATGTGCGGGAACTGAGCGCCGGGTTGAACGAAAAGCTGCGCGCGATGCAGGAGGCACTCGAGCGCGAGTTCGGCGCCGCGGTCGAGACCTGGCGCCCGCGCGGCGGCATCTTTCTGTGGATGAAGCTGCCGGACGCGGTGGACGTGCGCAAGCTGGTCAAGCCCGCCGCCGATGCCGGGATCGCCTTCAACCCCGGCCCCGAATGGGCCTGCGACCCGGATCACGCGGCCTCGCACCTGCGCTTGTGCTTCGCGCTGCCAAGTCACGACCAGATCCGCGCTGGCGTCGCCGCGCTGGCGCGGGTGTGCTGGGAGCAGACGGGCATCCCGGCGCAAAGCGGCAATGTGCGCCACCGCGGACAATGAAGGGAGAGGACGCATGAAGGTCGGGTTCATCGGGGTCGGCAACATGGGCGGCCCCATGTGCCGCAACATCATCCGCAACACCAACCACCAGGTCACGACCTACGACCTGAATCCAGACGCCATGGCGGCCTGCACCGCGCTGGGCGCCGCCGCCGGCACCTCGCTGGCCGAGGTCGCCGCCGGCTCGGAGATCGTTTTCACCTCGCTGCCCATGCCGCGCCATGTCGAGGAGGTGGCGCTTGGTACCGGCGGCATCGCCGAGAGCGCGCGGCCCGGCACCGTACTCATCGACCTCTCGACCAACTCGCCCGCCACCGCGAGGCGCGTGCAGGCGGGCATGCAGGCTAAGGGCATCGCCATGCTGGAGGCGCCGGTCTCGGGCGGCGTGCCGCGTGCCACCGACGGGACCATCGTCATCATGGTCGGCGGCGACCGGGCGGTGTTCGAGACGCAGTTGCCGCTGCTGAAGTCCTTCAGCAAGGAGGTGATCCATGTCGGCGAGGTCGGCATGGGATCGGTCGCCAAGCTGTGCAACAACATGCTCGCCTTCTGCAACGCCGCTGCCGCGTCCGAGGCGATGATGCTCGGGCTGCTGGCCGGGATCGATATCCGCAAGCTGTACGATGTGATCTGCAACGCCTCGGGCAACTCCGACGCGTTCCGGGGGCTCGGCTCCAAGGCGTTCGCCCGCGACTTCAAGCCGGGCTTTGCCCTCGACCTTGCGCACAAGGACCTGCGGCTGGCGCTGGAGATGGCCGACGAAGTCGGTCTGCCGGGGATGATCGCGCCCCAGGTCATGAACCTGATGCGCATGGCGCGCGCCCACGGCCTAGGCAGCGGAGACTCGAGCTCCGTGCTGCGCGTCTACGAGATGGCGATGAATCGGGAGATCACGTAGGCGGGTTCAGGCGGCTTGCAGAGCGGGCGCCGCGCCCGCCCTCGCCGGGGCCGCGGCTTCGCGCTCGACTTCGGGCACGGGCTCGGGAGGCGGCGCGGGGATGGGCTGGCCAGAAAGGCGGGAATAGAGCGCCAGGTACTCCCTCGCGGCCCATGCCCAGCCGAAATGACGGGCCATCGCGGCCCGGCGCATGTCCGCGAACCGCGCCGGTTCGTGAAACACCTCGAAGCCGCGACGGCAGGCGGCCAACAGGCGCTCGGGCGAGAGGTCGTGGAACAGGAATCCGGTCACTCCATCCTCGACCGTGTCGGCGAGGCCGCCGGTCGCGTGCGCGATCGGCAATGTACCCAGCCGCTGCGCCTGCATCTGCGTCAGACCGCACGGCTCGAAACGCGAGGGCATCAGCAGGAAGTCGCTGGCGGCGAGGATGCTGTGCGCCATCGGCTCGTTGAAGCCGACCAGAACGCCGAAATGGTCGCGATGGCGGCGCGATAGCCGGTTCAGCATCAGCTCCGTCTGCGGCTCGCCCAGCCCGAGAATGGCGATCTGTCCGCCGCCGCGCACGATCTCCGGGGCGACCTCCGCGACGAGGTCGAGCCCCTTCTGCTGCACAAGGCGCGACACCACCCCGAACATCGGCCCCTCGGACGGCGCCAGGCAGAGGCCGGTCCGTACCAGATCGGCGGTCGCGCGCTTGCGGACGGCATCTGCGGGCCCGAAATGGACCGCCAGATAGGGATCGGTCTCGGGATCCCAAAGCCTCTCGTCGATGCCGTTGACGATGCCGCTGAGCTGGCCGCGCGCTGCCAGGCCCTGTGTCAGCCCATGCAGGCCGTTTCCTAGTGCCTCCGTGGTGATCTCGCGCGCGTAGGTCGGGCTGACGGCGCAGACATGGTCGGCATAGAAAAGCCCCGCCTTCATGAACGAGACGTTGCCGTGGAACTCCACTCCGTCGATGGCTGAAGGCCCATTCGGGAATGCCCAGCCCGTGCCGGTGGTCGGCACTGAACACACCCTGGTGGGCAAGGTTATGCACCGAGAGAAGGGTCGGAACGGAGGCATTCTCCCATCGTAGATAGGCCGGCGCGAGCGCGCCGGGCCAGTCGTTCACGTGCAGGAGGTCGGGTTGCCAACCGACTCCGCCTCGCCCGCGCGCGATCTCGGCGGCGGCCAGCGAGAGCCGGCCCATGCGCAGGTCGTTGTCGGGGAAGTCGGTCCCGTCGGGCCGCGAATAGGCGGCGCCGCGCCGCTGATAGAGCGAGGGCGCGAGCAGCACATAGACGATCAGCCCGTCGGCCGTCCTGATCTGCCCGAGCCGGCATGGCGGAATCCCGGAACGCCCCGGAAGGGTTCCGATCAGTCTGATCTCGGGCGCCTTGGCCAGAACCGCGGGATATCCAGGCATGAGGATGCGCACATCCGCCCCGAGACGGCGCAGGGCGCGCGGCAGCCCGGCGGCAACTTCCCCCAGGCCGCCCGACTTGGTGAAGTCGGCGAACTCGCTCGTCGCGAACAGGACCTTCATGCGCGTAAAGTGCTTCCAGTTGCCCGCGCAGACAAGCACCTCCGTTTCCCGAAGTCGCGCGCCGGACGGTATGACGCGCGGCCGAACAGGAGCAGCGGCTTCAACTTCCGGTGCATCCGCCGCGCCGGGTTCAGTCCGCGTGCTGAGTCACCGGGATGGCCGGGGCGTCACGGCTCGCGCGCACGCGGGCGACGCGGCGGCCGTCCATCTCGACCACTTCGAACCTCCAGCCGTCGAACACGATGCGGTCTCCGGCACGGGGAACCCGACGCAGCAAGGCGAGGAGCAAGCCAGCCAGGGTATGATAGCTGCCCTCGCCAGGCAGATCCGGCAGGCCGAGCCGCGCCTTCACTTCATCCACGGGCATCAAGCCGTCCAGCATGAGCGCCGCCTCGCCATCCGGACTCGCGGGCCCGGCGGGCTGCGCGGCCGCGTCCGTCGGGTCGCCCACGATCGCCAGCAGCACGTCAACCGCCGTCACCACGCCCTCGAAGCTGCCGTACTCGTCCATGATGAGCGCCATGCCCAGGGCATCCCCACGCAGCCGCTCCAGCGCATCGAGGGCGGTGACGGTGTCGGGGAGCACCACCGGCTGGCGCAGCGCCGCCGCCACCGACAGCTCGCCGCCGGCGAGGATGCGGTCCAGGATATCCTTCGCCTGCACCACGCCCACGACATTGTCCACCGCCCCGTCGCAGACGACGAAGCGCGAATGCGGAGCCGCGCGAAGGGTCTGGGCGATATCGCGCGGCGGGTCGGTGCGGTCGATCCAGGCCAGTTCGGTGCGCGGGGTCATGATGGCCCGGACGGGCTTGTCGGCGAGCCGCAGGACGCGCTCGATCATGTCGCGCTCCTCGACCTCGAGCACCCCCGCCCGCGCACCCTCGGCCAGCAGCGCCTTCAGCTCCTCCTCGGTCACCGTCTCCCTCGCGGCACGCGATAGGCCGAACAGGCGAAGCACAAACGCGGTGGAATAGCCGAGCAGCCAGACAACGGGGGCGGTGGCGCGCGCAATCCAGGCGATCGGCCGCGCCACACGCGCCGCCACATGCTCCGGGCGACGCAAGGCAAGCTGTTTTGGCACCAGCTCGCCCAACACCAGCGTCAGATAGGTCGTCAGCACGACGACGAGCGCGATTGCCAGCGTATCAGCCGCCGGTGCCACAAGCGGGAAGCGGGCCAGCGCGACCGCGAGCCGCTCGGCGATGCGGGCGCCGCCGAGGACGCCAGTGAAGACGCTGACCAGGGTAACACCGATCTGCACCGTGGGCAGGAATGTCTGCGGGTCGTCGATCAGCCGTCGCGCCGACGCCGCGCCCGCGAGCCCCTTTCGCTCTAGCACCGCAAGCCGCGCCCGCCGCGCCGAGACCAAGGCGAGTTCGCTCATGGAGAACAGCCCATTCAACCCGATCAGGACCAGGACGGCCAGGATTTCGACTCCCAAATCCATCACACGGCGACCGCAGCGCGCAGGTTAGCGTAAGCGAGATTCATCTAGATTTTTGACGACCTTTATGATTTATTAACGATCATCACTCCGCGGGCTTTGCCCCATGGCTGAGCGCAGCATGGCTGAGATCATTCCGTTTCCTGTCCGGACCCTCTCTGGGGAGCCTCTGGACCGCTCGCTTGCCCGACTGAGGGCGGCGCTCGCCGAACAGAGTGCTGCGGTGGCGGCGTGGCGGAGCCAGCTTGAGCGGCTGCGCCTCGGCATCGGCGCAGTCGGTCGCTCGCTTGAGGATCAGAACTTGCGGCTCGGCATGACAAAGCAAGGGATCGCCGATCTGCACGCGCAAGCGCGCCGGCTGGAAGCCTGGGCCGACGGCGTCCTGACCCGGTAAGGCGGTCAGCCCGGATCGGTGTCGGTGAAGAACTTCTGCCCCTCCGCGAAGTGGTTTGGGCGCATGAACACGCCCAGGATGACAGCTCCGTTCGGCGCCCGGGCGACATGGGTATTGCCCGCCGGGCGCCAGACGAAATTGCCCTCCGTGCAGGCGCCCTCATCATCCTCCAGGCTGCCTTCGAGGACATAGGTCAACTCGACCCCGGTATGCTCATGCAGCGGCACCACGGCGCCGGGGTCGAGGCGGAACAGCAGCGTGGCCATCCCCGTCGCCGGGTCGGAATAGAGCACCTTGTGCTCGATTCCGGGAAATTTCGACCTCTCCCAGGGCATGTTGGCCACGTCGATATAGATAGAGGGCGGCGAGGGCGCCTCGGAGAGCAGGCGCTTGCGGGGGACGATTGTGTCGGGCATGGACGAATCTCCGTTGGCGGTTCTTCCATCGCGCGCCGGCGCGGCTGGACCTGTCAAGTCGGATGGAAAATCGGTCGTGTCTTGGCTTGGATGTTGGCTTCCGACCCGAAGCGGGTATTTCGCACCGGACTTCTGCAACCGATAAGTCATTGATGGCGCGCGGCTCCGGCGGTTTTCCAGAGGTCCTGATTTGTGCATCATGGGCGGACGGTGGTTTAGGAGCGCGTGCCCGTGGCGCGGGGTCAGCGCTGTCGCGACGAATGTGGACCGAATTCGCCTTCGTTGGTTGCTTTCCTGAGACTTCCGACAAAGCCCCTGTGCCGCCGCGCGGGCCTTGCGGCATAGAATTCAGCCCTCGATTTGCGGCTGCTACATAGGGTTGTATCCGGGTTTCTTGTACAGCCTATCCGATTTCGCGATTACGTCCGACTTAAAGACCTTTTCGACCCAACCCTCCGGCTCGATGTCTTCGATGCTCGCCGAGACCGATTGCTCCGCACAATTGGCGCCAGCCATCACAGCTTTCGTAAGCTCCTCCGCAATTCTGGCTTTCTGCCGCTCCGATCTTCCGGCGTAGAGCTTCACGATCACGTGGGGCATTGTTCCGTCCTTCCGCTCAGTATTCCTGGCGCGTGGGCCGGAACAGGATTTCGTTCACGTCCACATCATCCGGCTGGCTGATGGCGAACACGACCGCGCGCGCGAACAAATCGGCAGGAATCGCGATCTCATAGGCCTTGCGGACCCTCTCAGCGGTATCTGGCTCGGTTGTACTCTTGGGCAGTTCCGTGGCTACCACGCCCGGCGAAATGACCGTCGTGCGGATGTTGTAAGGCTTCACTTCCTGGCGCAGTCCTTCGGAGAGGGCTCGCACGGCGTGTTTGGTGGCCGCATAGACCGCGAAGCCGGGCCCGACCTTATGGCCGGCCACAGAAGAGACGTTGATGACATGCCCGACTTTCTGCTGCTTCATATACGGCAGTGCCGCGGCAATGCCGTCCAGCGCTTCCTGAATGGCGATATGGGTCATTGCTGTGGTTGGGGTGGCGCCGTGCCAGTGCTTCTCGCCCGGCGAGAACCAGACCACGTCACCCGGCCGGATTTCCTCCACCGGTCCGCCCTCGCGTTGGACCCAGCCGCAGCCGGCCGTGATGATCAATGTCTGACCCAGTGGATGCGTGTGCCATGCGGTGCGCGCGCCGGGCTCGAATGTGACGCTCGCGCCAGCAACACGTGCCGGATCGGGCGTGTTGAACAGCCGATCAACACGCACCTTTCCCGTGAAATACTCTGACGGTCCTTTGCCAGAGGGCTCTGAGCCATTTCGTTTGATGTCCATTGTTTCATTACTCCGTTTTAGGGACAGTCGGGGTCGGCGCCTCTGCAGCGGCAGGAGGTGAACCAAGCGCGGCGAGTCAGCGCGGTTCGAGCCGCAGCGTGGTCGGCAAGATTTCGGAGCGCACCATCTCCTGCGCATGGGTGCTCGGCTGATACTTCCTCAGGAATTCACGGCTGGTCCGGGCGACCGCAGCGGGGTCGCTCGCCGGGATCGCCTGCACCGCCAACCGGCGGCCGGCGAACTCCAGCGTGGCGGGGCCGCCCGCAGCGAGGTCCCTGTACCAACGCCCCTTGGCGCCGCGCCACGAACGCACGAAGACGTCGTCGTCGGCCACCACCACCCAGATCACGACCGCGCTCTTGGGATGCTTCTCGGTCCGGATCACGGACTCCGGCACGTCGCGCAACTCGCGCAGGGTGTCCGCATCGAAATTCGTCATGGTCTAATCCTCCCGTAGCTGCTGAGGCATTATACGAGCCGCAAATTGGCGTTTCCACCTGTATGCGATTAGATGCGCTTATGATCTAGGCTCATGAATGCCGCGCGAAAGCTTCATTGATCTCCTTGCCTTCCTCGCGGTCGCGAAGGAACGCAGCTTCACGAGGCAGCAGCGCAGCTCGGCGTTTCGCAGTCGGCCCTCAATCATACCATCCGTGGACTTGAGGAACGGCTCGGTCTCCGGCTACTGACCCGCACCACGCGCAGCGTCTCGCCAACGGAGGCGGGTGAACGCCTGCTTCACACCCTGGGCCCTCGGTTTGAGGAGATCGACGCCGAGCTTGCGGCCTTAAGTGAGCTTCGGAAGAAGCCCGCCGGCACCATTCGGATCACGGCCACGGACTATGCGGCCGACACGATCCTCTGGCCGAAAATTACGAAGTTCCTGCGCCAGTATCCAGGCATCAAAATCGAGATCATCATCGACTCTGTCCTGACCGACATCGTCGCCCAGCGTTTTGACGCTGGCGTGCGAAACGGCGAGCAAGTGGCGAAGGACATGATCGCCGTTCGTATCGGGCCGGACATGCGCATAGCGGTCGTGGGAGCGCCGTCGTATTTCTTGAAGCGGTCACTGCCAAAGAGGCCGCAGGACCTGATTGGTCGCAACTGCATCAATCTGCGCCTGCCCACCTATGGCGGGCTGTACGCCTGGGAGTTCGAGAAAGGCAAACGTGAGCTGAAGGTCCATGTCGAAGGCCAGCTCGTTTTCAACGGCACTTTCCAGATGCTCAATGCCGCCCTGGCCGGATTTGGCTTAGCCTATGTGCCGGAGGACCTAGCGCAGCCCGTCTCGCCGAAGGTCGCACCGCACCGAGAGGCCGGAATATGACTGCACCTGACCATTTCGCCGGAAACGCACTCAACCCCTTCGCAGGCGGGGGCCGTCCACATATGATTTGTGCAAAACAGAAACACGGGCGCGCTTGCGTCAGCGAAGGGGACAGGCGTCATGCGGGCTTTCCCCTTTGCGAATGCGGACGAGCGGGCCGCAGCCGACCGACGAAGTGTGGTTGCGTGGCCTGGGCGTCAGGATGGCGCCACGGTGGTCGCCAGCCGTGGCTCAAGGTGGCGGCGGTGTCGGCTTCTGGAACAGGCACTCGAGGTCGTATTGCTGCTGGGTCACGCAGCGATCGAGCCGCGGACAAAAGAGCTCGGGGCTCTGGCAGCGTGGTTGGGTCACGGGCGTGATGCAGGCCTCAAGGCTCGGATACCATGATGCTCCGGACTGGCAGGTGCAGAGCGAAGTCGGCGGAATGAGCGCATTGCTCTCGGTGAACAGGATGCGGTTGACGGCTGTAGTCGCAACACCCGAGGGCCCAAACTGCACCGGACAGGGCGGCGGGATCAGGGCGAGATTGTTCTTCTCGCCGGTTAGGCCCTGCCAGAGGATTGTTGGCAGCGCCGCGGCGCCACCGGCGACGGTCGCGTCCATCTGGACAACGATTGTCGAGTTGAAATTGAACACGGCGATTGAGCCGCCGGAGAGGCCGAACACATTGAACTCGGCGGCTTTCCAGGAATTGCCGATGCCAAGCTGATCGCCGTCATCAGTCGCCGTGCTGAGCAGGGTGGACTGGGTTGCGAGTATGGCCTGTTGTTGCGCGCTCGTGCTGTTGCCGGTAAGGACGAGCGCGGGCAGCGCCAGGATAGTCTGATGGGGGTTGTGCTGAGCGTCGACTAGGAACTGATTGCCGTTGACAACGCAGCCGGAGAGGAACCCAGCAGGCGCTGCAATGTAAGACCATGTATGTTTGGTGTTACCGACGAAATCCTTGCGGGCATGGGGTCGTGCTCGGGTAATTCAGCAACCAGTATTGAATGTAGAGCGAGCTATTCTTGCCAGCGCCGTCATTGTCGTAGATGTATTGCTGGGCCCCGATGCAGGGTGTGTTGGCCGGGCACAGGGGGGTTGGGAACATGTTCGGGTTCAGTTGCAGCGAGAACGTGTTGGGCGAGCTCGGCGGCTGCGTCGCGTTGCACGCCGTCGTGGCGGAGTTCGCCTGGTTGCACTCGTTCGTCACGCCGGTCACGCTGTAGAACGAGCCACGCACCGAGGTTATCGGCAACGAAACGCTTTCGAGATAGCCGGTCTTGGGTCCTCCTCCTCCCACGTCCGGGATCGCATGCGGGAGCAGCGGAAGATCGGTGGCGCACGGAACCTCCTGCCAGTCGGTGCTCGGGTAGGTGGAGGTATAGCATCCGCCTTTCGGCGCGGGCTTCTTCGCCATCGTCTGGCGCCAGGCGTCCTGGGTTGGCATTGCCGATGGTGGCGTTGGCGGCGCGGGTTCCGGGAGAGGCGCGACTTGCGGCGTGTCGTTATGGATGTCAGGAAAAGCGCCGCGAGACAATGACGGTTCGCAAACGAGGCTGATGACCGTGAGAAACTCGACAGTCCGGATGACTGACCGCAGCGTGGAGATCCGCATGATCGTTCCTCCGATCCTTCGCGTCCCGGCCTTTTTGCGTCGCGGCGAGCTTGCCACCAAGCGTCATTTGAGGAGATTGTCATCCTCCGGACGGGAGGAGTCAATTTTGCCGTCCGCAGCGCGCGAGGCATCAAGTCGGATGTGGCTTCCCGCGGCAGTCAAACTGGTGATGGCGTAGGCGTGGTCGCCGATACAGATTGCTTCGCCCGCAACTGGTTGAGTTCCTTCCGAACGTCTGCAAAAGAGCCTCGCCCGCAAGGCGCACGCGCAAGCGGACAAGTTCGTCGCTGCCGCCGCCCGCCTTCACGCCGCCGTCAATATTCGAGCTTGCAAGCGCCAGCACGATTTGCAAATCGCACAACGTCTATCATGCGGACTAGGGCCTGTTGACAATGAGTGGGTTCCTCTCGGGCCTGAGCCGTGATTCAAGCTCCGTTTTGGCGGAGCGAAGGGTTTGGTGGACAGGGGACGATTTGTGATCAGCGACACGGCTTGGGAGAAGATGGCCCTGCTGTTGCCGGGCAAGGCGTCGGATCGCGGAGTGACGGCGAAGGACACCCGGCTGTTCCTGGAAGCGGTTCTGTGGCGCGTGCGGGCGGGATCGCCGTGGCGCGACCTGCCGCCTGAGTTCGGGCACTGGAACAGCGTGTTCCAGCGCTTCCGCCGCTGGGTGCGGGCGGGCGTCTTCGAGCGCCTCTTCGAGCGCTTGTCCGACGAGCCGGATTTCGAATACGCCCTGATCGACGGCACGATCGTCACCGCCCATCAGAAGGCGAGCGGCGCAAAGGGGGGACTCACAATCAGGCCATCGGACGCTCGCGAGGCGGGCTGACGACCAAGATCGTCGCGCTGGTGGACGCGCTTGGAAATCTGGTCCGCTTCGTGCTCTTGCCCGGACAGCGCCACGACATCGTAGGGGTCGCGCCGCTCATCGCAGACATCACTTTCGACGCCCTGCTCGGTGACAAGGCGTTTGACGCCGATTGGCTGCGTGCGGACCTCGATGACCGTGGCGCCGTCGCCGTCATCCCACCCAAATCCAACCGCAATACGATCATCGCCTATGACAAGGCCATGTATCGCTGGCGCCACCTGATCGAGAACTTCTTCGCCAAGCTGAAGGAGTTCCGAGCCATCGCCACCCGCTACGACAAGACCGACGAAAGCTTCCGTGCCAACATCAGCCTCGCAGCCACCATCATCGCAACGAGGTAATTGTCAACAGACCCTAATAAAGGAAAATAATACGATGTCGATAATGGGCATTCACAGGTGCTGCATAATTCTTGATTTTCGAACGGTGAGCGCGCCAGCCGCATCTCTAGCTCCCGACCTTCAAGGTCGAGACCAGCCCACGCAAGCAAGCCAGCATCGAAAGCGGCGGCAACTGGCCGGTGCGGGGATTATCCGGGCTGGGAACGTCTTCGATCTCATGCAGAAGCGCGCCGCCTCGGCCTCGACACGGATCGTGTGCGTGTTGCGCTCCAGCGACGGATCGGCCCACATCGTGACCTGACTGTCCTGGTCATTGGTCCGAGCACTCCTCTGTCGCGCGCCGTCATCAGGTCCTGGACGGTGTTGATGTTGGCGAACGGGTCGCGCTGCCAATCTGTGAACGCCACCGTGCGCATCCCGATCGTCCGGGCAAACCCATGCACCGCATACGGGCCGGGTGAGGTGAGGAACCGGGCCAGCGCGTCCTTTATCGGCACCGGCCAGAGCGCGACGAGGTGATGCACGCGTCCGGCACTTTCCGCGCAGGCAGGGGCAGGGGCGAGACGGGCGGCGAGGTTCGGCGGTGCGAAAGGCGTGTCGCCCGGCAAGGTCAGCAGCGCCGTCCCGCCACTCTCCGCAGCCCATTGCAGGCCGGCCAGCACGCCTGCAAGCGGCCCCCGTCCGACAAAGGCGCCATCGGCCAGCACTCTCACGCCATAGGTGGCGAAGCGAGCGGGATCGCCATTGGCGCTGATCGCCACGGAATCGGCCTCCGCCGCCAGCACGTCGACCACGCGTGCCAGCATGGTCCGGCCGCCCACCTCCAGCAGCGGCTTGTCGCCGCCGCCCATGCGGCGTGCGGCGCCGCCGGCCAGCGCCAGTGCGAAAAGGCCGGGAACGCGCCCGACTGCTATCGTGGTGCCTTGGGAATGGGGCGAGCGATCGGGACTCGAACCCACGGCATCCAGGACCACAACCTGGCGCTCTACCATCTGAGCTACGCCCGCCACGAGGATCGGGCGGGTTCTGGCCCATCAGCGTGCCGTCGTCAACGTGCCCGTGTTGCGCTCGCGGAAGTGCCGGCGCAGCCGCGCCACCGCCTCGTCCAGCACTTCCTCGCGCTTGCAGAAGGCGAACCGCGCGTAGGTCCGCGGTGGATCCGGGGCGTCGTAGAACGCCGTCACCGGAACCGCCGCGACCTTCGCATGTTCGGTGATGTAGTGGCAGAACGCCTCGTCGTCCGGCGGAAAACCGAGCGGGGTGAAGTCGGCGGTGATGAAATAGGTGCCTTGCGACGGCAGGACTTCCATCCCGAGCCCCGCCAGCCCCGCCGCCAGCCGGTCCCGCTTGGCTGCGAGGGCCGCCGCGAGGTCGCCGAAATACCCCTGGTCCTTGGCCAGGCCGACTGCCACCGCGCGCTGCAAATTGGGCGGCGTGGTGAAGGTCAGGTTCTGATGCGCCTTGGCCACCAGGTCGGCGAGCGCCGCGGGCGCGGTGACGTAGCCCACCTTCCAGCCTGTCAGCGAAAAGGTCTTGCCGGCGCTGCCGATCCGCATCACCCGCTCGCGCATCCCCGAAAGCGTCATCAGCGGGATATGCCGCGCGCCATCGAAGGTCAGGTGCTCATAGACCTCATCGCACACCGCATAAGCGTCGTGGCGTGCCAAGAGATCGGCAATGAAGCCAAGCTCGCCCTGGGTGAACACCTTGCCGGTGGGGTTCATCGGAGTGTTGAGCATGATCGCCTTGGTGCGCGGCCCGAAGGCGGCGGCAAGGTCCGCCCGCGGCAGCACCCAGTCGGGCGGGGCCAGCCGCACCAGGCGGGGGATTGCGCCCAGCAGCCGGACTACCGGCAGATAGGTGTCATACAGCGGCTCAATGAGCACCACCTCGTCGCCCGGGTTGAGCAGCGCCATCAGGCAGGCGGTGATCGCCTCGGTGGCGCCGGAGGTGACGATCACCTCGCGCATCGGCTCGACCTCTATCCCATAGAACCGCGCATTGGCGGCGGCGACGGCTTGGCGCAGCTCCGGGACGCCCGGCATCGGCGGGTACTGGTTGCGGCCATCGCGCAAGGCCGCGTCGGCGGCATCCAGGATGTCGGGGGGGCCGTCGCTGTCGGGGAAGCCCTGCCCGAGATTGATCGCGCGGTGCTCGGTCGCCAGCGCCGACATGGTGGTGAAGATCGTCGTGCCGAGGCCGGACAGCAGGGAATTGGCGGGCTTCAAGCCGAGGCTCCTTCGAGGGCGGGGCGCAGTATGGGTGCGGTCCGCCGCGGGTCAACGGGAACTGCCCGTTTTCCGGGCAAGCCAGTGGTCAGTCGCCCATGGGCTGGGCTAAACATCACGCCGCCCGGCCGCGCGGGCCGGCGCGCCCGCTGGCACGGCACGTGCAATGATGCGCAAGGGAGGCCCGGCGGTCGGGCGCGATTAGGCGATGAAGAAGATCGAGGCGATCATCAAGCCCTTCAAGCTCGACGAGGTAAAGGAGGCGCTGCACGAGGTCGGGCTGCAGGGTATCACTGTGGTCGAGGCCAAGGGCTTCGGTCGCCAGAAGGGCCACACCGAGCTGTATCGGGGCGCGGAATACGTCGTGGACTTCCTGCCCAAGGTGAAGATCGAGGTGGTGTGCGCCGATTTGGTGGTGGAGCGCGCCGTCGAGGCGATCATCAACGCCGCCCGCACCGGGCGGATCGGCGACGGCAAGATCTTCGTCTCCGCGCTCGAGGAGGTGGTGCGAATCCGCACCGGCGAACGCGGCGATGACGCGGTCTAGGCTTTCGGGCAGAAACGGAAGCGATTAAACGGTCGGCGCAAACAGGAAGATTGAGGGCAAGAGGGATGGCGAAGAATCCTGGCAGCGGGAACGCCGACGCGGTCGGCCACGTCATGGAAATGCTGAACGAGCATTCCGCCGAATATGTCGACCTGCGGTTCACCGACCCGCGCGGGAAGTGGCAGCACACCGCCCAGCACGTCTCCACCATCGACGAGGAGGCGTTCCGCGATGGCATCATGTTCGACGGCTCCTCGATCGCCGGCTGGAAGGCGATCAACGAGTCCGACATGATCCTGATGCCGGACCCCCAGACGGGGGTGATGGACCCGTTCGCCGCCAAGCCCAGCCTGATCCTGTTCTGCGACATCATCGAGCCGTCCACCGGCCAACCCTACAACCGCGACCCTCGCTCCACCGCCAAGAAGGCCGAGCAGTACCTGAAGGCCAGCGGCATCGGCGATACCGCCTTCTTCGGCCCCGAAGCCGAGTTCTTCATTTTCGACAGCGTGAAGTTCGGTGTCGGCGGCAATTACGCGATGTACCAGCTCGACAGCCAGGAGGGGCCGCAAGCGTCGCTGAAGGACTACCCGGAAGGCAACATGGGCCACCGCCCGTTGGTGAAGGGTGGCTACTTCCCGGTCCCGCCGGTGGATTCCGAGAGCGATCTGCGCGCCGAGATGCTGTCCACGATGGGCGAGATGGGCGTGGTTATCGAGAAGCACCACCACGAGGTGGCGCAGAGCCAGCACGAGCTGGGCATGAAGTTCGGCCCGCTGGTGCAATTGGCCGACCACTTGCAGATCTACAAGTACTGCATCCACAACGTGGCGCACAGCTACGGCAAGACCGCGACGTTCATGCCGAAGCCGGTGTACGGCGACAACGGCTCGGGGATGCACGTCCACCAGTCGATCTGGAAGGGCGGCAGACCGCTGTTCGCGGGCAACGGCTACGCCGATCTGTCCGAATCGGCGCTGTACTACATCGGCGGCATCATCAAGCACGCCAAGGCGCTGAACGCGTTCACCAACCCGCTGACCAACAGCTACAAGCGCCTGATCCCCGGATTCGAGGCGCCGGTGCTGCTGGCCTATTCGGCGCGCAACCGCTCGGCCTCGTGCCGCATCCCGTATGCCACGAACCCGAAAGCCAAGCGCGTCGAGGTGCGGTTCCCCGATCCGGGCGCCAACCCTTACCTCGCCTTCGCGGCGATGCTGATGGCCGGCCTGGACGGCATCCGCAACAAGATTCATCCGGGCGACCCGATGGACAAGGATCTCTACGATCTGCCGCCCGAGGAGCTGAAGGGCATCCCCACCGTATGCGGCAGCCTGCGCGAGGCGCTGACCTCGCTCGAGGGCGACCGCGAGTTCCTGCTCGCTGGCGACGTATTCAGCACCGACCAGATCGAGAGCTACATCGAGCTGAAGTGGAGCGAGGTGTACCGCTTCGAGCACACGCCGCATCCGGTCGAGTTCGAGATGTACTACTCGGTCTGAGCAGCGCCTACGGCGACGAAGCCGCCTACAACCGAAAGCCCCGCCAGCAATGGCGGGGCTTTGCCGAATTCCGGGGAGGTGCGGTTTTTAAGTAGCCCTTCACGGTAACGTGAGTTAGGAGGAGGTCGCGTAAGTTTCAAATCAGCAACAAGGTGAGCGATGTCCACCTCCCTCCCGGAAATGCCGCCCGCGATACCGCCGATACCTCGGACCACCCCGGTGTCAATCGCATCGAGTTCTGCAGACGGACTTGCCGTTCATCTTGCCCCCGGTGGTAAGGCGCTCGATTTCGGTCCGATCGCCCATGTCGAAGGTAGTGCCCCACCCACCTATGACAAAGCCCAGATCGTGGACCACCTGGACCAGACCCTCAGCCTCGAGCCCGGAAGTTCACTTAATCCGACCTTGCAGATCCACGCCACGGGACTCGGCACGAACGCGACCTCCGCCGGGATGGGCATTGATTCCGTTTCCGCGACCGGTGAGGCGAGCGTCGGGTCGGCCGAATTCCTGCTCACCGATAATCCTTTGCTCCCTCGCGGCATTCTCTCGCTGCTGGGATTGTCGGTCTCGGCAAGCCACATCCATTCGAGTGCGACGTATTCGCATATCTACGGAATGGACAGGAGTTTCGTCAGCGGCGAGGCTGGCTTTGGCTCGCTGAGCCTGAGCGGAGCCTTGATCGGAAAGACCCTGACGTTCTCGGGCGACGCCGCGCCCAATACGGTTCTGTTCTCGAGCCCGATCGTCACCGTGACCCTCGATCGGCAAACTGTATCCGACCTCATCTCCAACGGACTCGACAAGACGATCACGCCAGTAGGCATCACCACCCAGGCGATCGACATAAGCCTGCACAACGCCAGCCTGTTTGGCAGGAGCGTTTCTGGCAACGTCATCATCGGCCAGGCTTCCGCAGGCGCTGGGATGCTCCCCACCTAAAGTTGACTCTGAACTCATGTGCAACGAGCAATGCGCCTGATGAGGAGCATGGCTGAGGCGGCGTAGAGGAAGGCTGTCGCGGACTCGATGGTAGTCTCGAAGTCCTTGGCGAGGCGGCGACAGCGGTTGAGCCAACCGATCGTCCTCTCGACGATCGACTGTACAATCTTGCCTGGCTGGTGGTTCGCCGCTGGCCGGACCGGGCCAAGATGGGCCGCCGGAGCCGACCGGTGGGGGAACCCGAAAGATGACTTCGACCTGATCGCCGTCGATCTCGATCCGCCGGACGAGGGTTCGGATGATTTCCCGTATGCTGAGCCAGTCGAGGCTCTCCAGGCTGTGGCGGACCTTGCTGGCGAAATCCTCGAGCTGACCGATAACCAGCGTCAGCTCACGCTCCGCGTTCGCCACGTCAGCCGCTGCCCGCTGTTGCTCCTGCAACTGAGCGACGCGCGCTTTGAGCCCGGTGATGCGCGGCTCGAACTCGGAACGATCGATCACGCCAGCGGCATAGCTGTCGATCAGCCGCCCAATTCCGCGCTGCAGGGCTGCCCTTTGTCGCTCAAGCTGCACCAGTTCGTCCGACTTGACGGCGCCCTCGCCTGCCTGGCGCACCCGGCGTCGGTATTCATCTCCAACCCTGCTGGGGTTCTGTAGAAGGGCGCACACTCGCTCCCATACAGCCTGCTCGAGATGCTCGGCTCGGACGGTCCTGTTGCTACACGGTGCGGTGCCACCGAACCGATACCCGTCCGTGCCCAGGCAGCGATACTGGCGATACCCGCATTTCGAGGGATCCGCACGCGACCTCGGGAGGGCCTTGCCATAATAGGTATACCCGCACTGGCGACACACGGTCAGTCCCTGCAACAGCCAGCGGGGGCCGCGCAGGCCGTCGCGTTTGCGTTGGCGATTCTCGACGAGTTGGGCCCGAGCCGCCGCGAACACCGCTTCGTCAACCAACGCAGGCACGGGCACCTCGATCCACTCCTCGCGTGACACAGCGACGCGCGCCGTCGGGCGCACGGGAGGATGGGGATGCCCCCGGATCGGCCGCGAGCGCGGGCGCGCAGGCAGGTAGCGGGAATGGCCATAGACGGCCCGCCCGATATAGGCCGTGTTGGTCAGCATGCCGTGCAAGGTCGAGGCATACCACAGCCCCTGTCCTCGTCGGTTGGGAACGCCGGCCTGCTGCAAGCGGCGGCAGACTTCGCGCAGGCTCAGCCGCTCCAACCCGATCCAGGCGAAGATGAGCCGCACGAAGCGGGCCTCATCCGGAATCACTTCGAAGCGCGCCATCCCGCCGCCCTGATCCTTGGGCACGTAGCGATAGCCAAACGGGGCGGTGGTGAACGCGCTGAGCAGCCCCGAACGCGCCGCGTGACGGCGTCCCCGCCGGCCTCGCTCCAGGATCTTGGCACGCTCGGTACTCGGCGATCACACCCTGCATCTGCAACAAGAGATCGTCCTCGGCCGTGCCGCCGATCGGCCGGTTCAGGAACACCACCTCGGCGCCCGCACGATGGAACTCCTCCATCAGCAAGGCCTGATGGGCATAGCGGCGGGCAAGGCGATCGGGCGCGAGAACGTAGATCTGCTGGATGCTCGCGGCCGCTACCGCATCGCGCAGCCGCTCCAGCGCCGGGCGGATCAGGACAGAGCCGCTGTAACCCTCATCAGTGTAGGCGTGATCGGGCTCGAGTTGCCCGCCATCGGCGGCGATCCGCTCGCGAAGAGCGCTCACCTGACTGGCAATGGTGTTGTCGTGCGCCTGGCTCTCGGTCGAGACGCGCGCATAGAACGCGACATGACGCTCAGGCATGCTTACCTCCGCTCTTTCGCGACAGCGCGTCCGCTCGTTCCTGCCCGGTGCATCCGGCCTTCACGCGCCGGATCGGGATCAAGTGGACGTAGGCTTTGATCAGGCACTGCGGGCCCAATCGGGTCGTCTCGAACAACTCCCGCAGCTCCAAGCGAGGGTGATCCTTGGCTTGGACCATTCGCTCCTCCATCGGCAGACCCCCCGGGCGGCGGGGGCAGCCGATGGAGCCTCAACCCAGCCTGGCGGCACGCATACCCCAGAGCACGCAGTTCCTCGCGCGCGATGGCCTCCAGCCACTCGAAACTCGGCTTGGCAAATTTGTACAGTCGATCACCACCCAGCGGCGCGGATGGACGGCAAAGCCGACCTGATCAGCGGGTTTGCGGACGATCTCGATGGCGATGCAGGTGGCGTCGGCGACGCGCTCGGCCGCATAGGCGGTGTCGGCAAAGGCACGCTCGACAAAGGGAAAGCTGCGACGAGACGTCTTCAGCAGCGGGACGGCACCGTCGCGGTCCTGGACGGAGGCGGGATGCACTTGCAGCACCAGCGGGCGGCCATCGGTGTCGACCATCGCGTGCCGCTTGCGGCCGAGCACCTTCTTTCCGGCATCATAGCCGCGCGGGAAAAGACCCATCGGAGATTCAGAGAAGATCTAATGGAACACCGCGCCTAGAATAGGCGAGGGAGGTGTTGTCTCACGCCTCTTCGATCTCCGCCTCCGTATCCATCTCCAGCATCGCGTCGGCCCGCACCGCGTCCACCGCCTCCACGCCGCGCAGCACCTTCTGCACGGCGCGGGTGCGGCGGCGGGCGGCCTCGATCGTGTTGGCCATCGCGCCGGCGTTCTTCAGCAGCTTGGCCAGGATCTCGTCCATACGCAGCATCTCCGTCCGGGTCGCGCCGAGCAGGTCGCGCACCTGATCGGCCTTCTGCTCCAGCGTGAGGCTGACGATCCCGAGATGGATGGTGCGCAGCAGCGCGGGGAACAGGCTCGGTCCCAACACGAGGACGCGGCATGCGCGGCCGATCTCGTCGATCGCGCCGGGGAGGCGGGCCACCTCGGCGAACAGCCCGTCGGTCGGCAGATACATCACCGCGAACTCGACCGTTGCCGGGGGGGCAATGTATTTCGTCGCGATCCTGCGGGCCTGTTCGCGGACCGTGCGCTCCAGGCCCTTGCGGGCGGCGCGCTCGGCCTCGGCGTCGCCCGCCTCGGAGGCGCTCAGGATACGCTCGTAATCTTCGACGGGGAATTTGGCATCGATCGGCAGCAGCAGCGCCGGCGCGGTCCCGCGCGCCGGCATCCGCACCGCGAACTCGACCGCGTCATCGCTGTCAGGACGCACCCGGCAGTTCGTCTCGTAGCTGCCAGGCGGCAGGATATCGTCCAGAAGCGCGCGCACCTGCGCCTCGCCCCAGCCGCCGCGTGTCTTGACATTCGAGAACAGCCGCTTGATGTCGCCGATCTGGGCGGTCACGGCCTGCACGTCCCCCATCGCCTTCTGCACCGCCGCGAACTGGTCGATCACACGCGCGAAGCTGTCGTTCATCTGCTTTTCCACCGCGGCGTGCAGCTGCTCGTTCACCGTGCGCTGGATTTCGGCAATCTTGGTCTCCAGCAGCGTGCGGGTCGCCTCGGACTGGCGCAGCATGTCAGAGGCGCCGCGTTGCTGCTCCTCGGCCAATGCCAGCCGCAGCTCGCCGTGCCCGCGCGAGAGCACGGTGCGAAGCTGCTCGATGCCGATTTCCATCGCGCCACGCAGCGCCGACATGCGCTCGGCTGCCTCGCTGGCCATTCCCATCATAGCCATGCGCGTCGTCTCGGATTCGGCGCGCTGACCAGCCAGGTTTTGTTCGGCCAGGATGCGCAGGCGCTGGATCTCCTGCCCCGCGCGCAACAGCAGGTACACCGCAATGAAGGCGGCCACTGCGGCAAGTGGGGCGGCGAACTCGGACATCTTTGCTCCTGAGGGTGCGCGAGTCGCGATTATCGGCTAAACCTCGTCGTTCCGGAACGGACAAGAGACGCAGGTGCGGCCAGGCAAGACCTTCTTTTTCGAGGACGTGCATCCGGGGCTGGTGCTGCGCTCGGCGCGCGCCATCGCGATGGATCGCGACAGCATCACCGCCTTCGCGCGCCAGTTCGACCTTCATCCCGCGCACCTCTCGGAAGAGACCGCAGCCTCCAGCATGTTCGGCGTGTTCTGCGCGAGCGGCTGGCATACCGGGGCTGTCACCATGCGGCTGATCAGCGAGACCATGCCGATCGCGCGCGGCGGGATGGGCGCGGGGGTGGAGGAACTGCGCTGGCTTCGCCCGGTCCAGGCTGGTGACGCGCTCCGGATCGAGATCGAGATCCTGGCTGCGCGTATCTCCCGCTCTCGCCCTGGTGCCGGTGTCGTCACCTATCGCTGCGCCACGCTCAATCAGCGCGACGAACCGGTGCAGCGATTCACGACGACGGTGCTGTTCCCCCGCCGCGCGGCGGGGGCGTGATCGCGTTCTCCGCCTCCAGCGTCGGGAGCAGCGGATAGAGCGCGGCGTAGTCGCGTTCGGCGACGCAGACCAGATAGTGCTGGCTGGCGCGCGACGCCGGCGAGCCCTCTCGCACCGGCAGCCCGTCAGGCCCCAGCGGCAGCGCCGTCAGGCCAAGATCGTTGTACACCTTCAACAGCCGCGATCCGGCGCGATAGATTGCCGGATCGCGCCCCTCCTGGCGGGCGAGGTCGCGCAGTCGCCATACCGCCGAGATCCGATCCGCCTCCGCCCCCGCCGGATCGCCCAGCGCCAGCAGCAGCCCGTCCAGCCGGCGGAACGGCACGGCGGCGCGCTCCGCCTCGCCGTACAGGATGCCATCCGCATGCGCGGGCGGACGAACACCCAGCATCATCAGCCGGAGCCGCGCCTCCACGTCCCAGGGGCGCCAGCCGATCCGCCCCGGACGCAGCAGCAGCCACACGGCGGTCAGCGCCAAGGCAACCACCAGGGCGAGGCTGGCGCGCAAGGGCCAGGACATCGCGGGTGACAGCAGCACCTCCCAGAACGCGTTGTTGGTCATCCCATGGACCCGGCGCCGAAAGCCGGCGAGCGCGAGCCCGCAAGCCGCGAGCGCGAGCAGCGACAGGACACTCGTGCGGTCCAGCTTGGCGCTGAGCAGGCGGGCAGGGCGGTAGAAAAAGCCGCGGAACGGCGCCAGGACCAGGGTGGCGAGAATGAGCACGCCAATCGGCCACATCCGCTCGCCCTCGCCCAGGATGAAGCCCGCGCCGGCGACCAGCAGCACCAGGGCGCCACTCCACGCCAGGTTCACCCGCCGGATCAGGCCCATGGCCATGACCACCAGCCCGGCGCCGATCAGCGAGGGCACAAACTGCCCGGCCTGGCGGGCGATGTCGGCGATCTGACCTGAGGGCGGCGGCACGCTTCGGGGGGCCAGAAGCCCGAGCCCGAGCAGCAGCACTCCGGACAGCGCCACCGCCCCGCTGGCCGCGGCGGCGGCGAAGTCCGGCTCGCTCCAGCGCGGTCCGCGCGCGGGCGCCCGCCAGTCGCGCCGCATCAGTGCCTCGTTGGCGGCGAACAGGGCCCCCGCCAGGAACAACGGGATCACGTAGAAGTAGAGCCGGAACACCGCGATGGCGGCGATGATGGGCGAGGCTGGCAGAAACGGGGACAGGCCGAATAGAAGGGCGGTGTCGAACACGCCCAGTCCGCCCGGCAGGTTGGCGGCGAGCCCGGCGCTGAACGCGGCCAGATACACGCCCAGGAACAGCAGCCAGTCGAGCCGGGGCGCGGGCGGCAGAAGCACCCAGAGGATGCTCGCCGTGACGGCAACGTCCGCCGCCGCCAGCCCCACCTGGAGCAGCGCCATGGGCAGATCCGGCAATGTCACGTTGTGTCCGCGCACGCGAAAGGTGCCGAGCAGGGCAGCCAGGGCGAGATAAAGCAGGACCACGATCCACAGCAGGGCGCCCACCGCGTACAGCGCCCAAGGCGGCACGTGCTCGCCCACATAGGGCAGAGCGGTCGGCATTCCGAGCAGGATGGACCCGCCCAGCACCATCCCGCCCAGGCCGAAGGTCAGGCTGCAGAATGCGATCGTCTTGCCGATCTCGACCGGCGTCAGACCCCAATGGGAATAGAGGCGATAGCGCACCGCCGCGCCGGAGACCGCCGCGAATCCCAGATTGTGCGACAGCGCGAAGGCGCAGAAAGACGCGAATGCCACCCGACCGTAACCGAGCCGGTGGCCCGCATAGATCGTGCCCAGCCGGTCGTACAGCGTGAGCACGCCATAGGCGAGCACCGTGCAGAGAAACCCCAGCACCAGCGGACGAGGCGGGATGGCGCGGATCGCGCGCCCGATATCGGCAAGCTGGAGGTGGCGGAATTCCTTCTGCACGGCATAGACGGCCGCGAACAGCAGCAGGACGCCCAGCGCGGCCGGCAGGTGCCGGGTCACGCGGGCGAGCCGCGCCGTCCGGTTGACTCGGCGGGAGAGGGCGGAAATGCGAGCTGGCACGGAAGCCGGATCAGGCGGCGTCGGCGGAACGCGCGAGCGCGGCTTCGATCAGGGCCACTGTCTCGTCTAGCCCGTACAGCGCGACAAATCCGCCGAAGCGCGGACCTTCCGCCTGGCCGAGCAGCACCTGATACAGGCAGCCGAACCAGGCGCGCAGCTCCGGGAACGGATGGCGCTTGCCGATCTCGTAGACCGCGTTCTGGATGGCCTCGGCGTGGGCGTTCGGCTCCATCCCGCGCAGCGTCTCGGCGAGGTCGGCCAGGGCGGCGCGCTCGATCGCGGTGGGCTCGCGATACCGCTTCGCCGGGCGGACGAAATCGCGATAATAGGCGATCGCGTGCCCTACCAGCTTATCGAGGAAGGGCATCGTCTCGGGCGAGGCGTCCGGGCTGTAGCGGCGGATGAAGCCCCACAGGATCGCCGGCGTCTCCGCGTTCACCACGCTCGCCAGATTGAGCAGCATCGCGAACGAAACGGGGCTCCCGCCCTGGTTCGGCAGCCGCCCGGCATGGATGTGCCAGGCCGGATTGGTCCGACGCTCGTCATCGGTCTGCTGGCAGAGCCGCGCGGCGTTGGCGATATACTCGTCCGTCGCGCGCGGGATTACGTCGAAATACAACCGCTTGGCCCGCTGCGGCTGGTGATACATGAACTGGCCCAGTGCCTCCGGCGGGGCATAGCGCAGCCACTCCTCGACCGAGAGCCCGTTGCCCTTGGACTTGCTGATCTTCTGCGCGTGCTCGTCGAGGAACAACTCGTAGGTGAAACCCTCGGGCGGGGTGCCGCCCAGGATGCGGCAGATGCGGCCCGACAGGCGCACGGAATTGATCAGGTCCTTGCCCGACATCTCGTAATCGACGCCGAGCGCGTACCACCGCATCGCCCAGTCGGCCTTCCATTGCAGCTTGCACGCCCCGCCTGTCACCGGTGTCTCGAACGCTTCCCCGGTCTCGGGATCGCTCCAGGCGATGGTGCCGGAGGCGGCGTCGCGCCGTTCAATCGGCACCTGCATCACCCGGCCGGTGCGGGGATGGATCGGCAGCAGCGGCGAGTAGGTGGCGCGGCGCTCCGGCCCCAGTGTCGGCAGGATCACCGCCATCACCGCGTCGAAGCACGCCAGCACGCGCAACAGCCCGGCGTCGAACCGGCCGGAGCGGTAATATTCCGTGGAGGAGGCGAACTCGTAGTCGAACCCGAAGGAATCAAGGAAGGCGCGCAGACGGGCGTTATTGTGCGCGCCGAAGCTCTCATGGCTGCCGAACGGGTCGGGGATTTGGGTCAGCGGCTTGCCGAGATACTGGGCCAGCATGTCGCGGTGCGGCACGTTGTCGGGCACCTTGCGCAGCCCGTCCATGTCGTCGCTGAACGCGATCAGTCGCGACGCCAGGCCGGTCATTTCGATAAAAGCGTGCCGCACCCAGGAGGTGCGCGCGACCTCGCCGAAGGTGCCGATATGCGGCAGGCCAGAGGGGCCGTATCCGGTCTCGAACAGCGCCTCGGCCTTGCCCGACCGTGCCAGCCGCGCGGCGACCTTCGCCGCCTCCTCGAACGGCCACGCCTTGGGCGTTGCCGCCACCGTTTTGTTTCCCGCCATTTCGCGGAACCTATGTAACGCAGCTTGGCGGGTCAATCAGAAGCAGCGCGGGGTCAGGCGGCGGCGAACGACCCGGCAACGTCCCGCCGGTTGCCCGTTTGTATCCGGCGGTCCGGGCTATGGGATGGGCGCACTGATGTCCGTGTCCGACTTGTTGAGAACGCGGTTCCAGCCGCCAGCCACCGTTTTCATCATTTCGCCGCCGGGCTTCTGCTGCCCATAGAAAACCTGCAATCCGCCGTACTCGAAGCTGATCGCCTCCTTAATCGACCCAGTATCACCTGCCCAGGAGATCAATTTGACTGCGACAAGCTTGAAATTGAACACCAGGAAGATCGCGCCGTTTGGGGGCTTCCGCAGGGCCAGGGAGACTTCCTGGAAGGGCGTTCCAGAGGAAGCCATCTGGAGCAGGATCGGCGATGCCTTGTCGATTTCCCGTGTAATCGAAAACGGATTGAAAGTGACCTTGCCGGCCCCTGCGCCGCTGCTCTGGCTTCCGATATTGAGGGTTTGCTCGATTTCAAAGCTGTAGTTTTCCACCTCGAATATCCCATTGTCGCCAAGCTTTGATGCTTTGACGAAATCGGCAGCTTCGGGAATTCCGGCTTGCCCCTGAAAGACCGTTTGCGACTCCGACTTCAGATAGCTGCCATCTTGCTGTTTGAAGATCATGTATGCCAACGCGGCCATGGCGCTTCCTCCTAGGGTGTTCATGCCCGAACATCGGGAGCGGAAGATTGTGTCGTGCTTACTTCGGCACGCGTGAAACCAGCCGCGACATTAGAGCACGGCCTCGACTGGCTACGCGGCCTCGACCAGGGGCAGCATTGGGTCAGGCGACCTCGAACAGCCCGGCCGCGCCCATCCCGCCGCCCACGCACATGGTGACCACCACATGCTTGGCGCCGCGCCGCTTGCCTTCGATCAAGGCGTGCCCGACCATGCGCGCACCGGACATCCCGTACGGGTGCCCGATCGAGATCGCCCCGCCGTTGACGTTCAGCTTGTCCTGCGGGATGCCGAGCTTGTCGCGGCAATAGATCACCTGGCAGGCGAAGGCCTCGTTCAGCTCCCAAAGATCGATGTCATCCACCTTGAGACCGTGCCGCTCCAGAAGCTTGGGCACGGCGAAAACCGGGCCGATGCCCATCTCATCGGGATTGCAGCCGGCGACCGCGATGCCGCGATAGATGCCGAGCGGCTGAAGGCCGCGCCGCTCGGCCTCCTTCTCCTCCATCAGCACCGCGGCCGAGGCACCGTCGGAGAGCTGCGAGGCATTGCCGGCGGTGATGAACTTTCCCTGTTTCACGCGCTGGCCGTCCTTGAACACGGGCTTGAGGGAGGCAAGCCCCTCCAGCGTCGTCTCCGGCCGGTTGCCCTCGTCCTTGCCGAGCGCAACCTTCTTGGGCGCGGTCTCCTTTGTTGCCTTGTCGGCGACCAGCATCGTGGTGGGGAGGGCAACGATCTCGTCGTCGAACCGCCCCGCCTGCTGAGCGGCCGCCGTGCGCTGCTGCGAGCGCAGCGAGTACTCGTCCTGGTCCTCCCGCGAGACGCCGTAGCGGTCCGCGACGATCTCCGCTGTCTCGATCATCGCCATGTAGATCTGCGGGACGCGGGAAACCAGCTCGGGGTCCGCCGCGCGATAGCCGTTGCGGTGCTCGTTCTGCACCAGCGAGACGGATTCGAGCCCGCCGCCCACGACGATGCTCATGCTGTCGTCGATGATCTGCTTGGCGGCGGTCGCGATGGCCATCAGGCCGGAGGCGCATTGCCGATCGACCGACATCCCGGCCACGCTGTCGGGAAGCCCCGCCCGCAGCGCGCTCTGCCGGGCGACGTTGAACCCCGAGCTGCCCTGCTGCAGCGCGGCGCCCATCACCACGTCCTCCACCTCGCCGGGCTCGATACGCGCGCGCTTGACCGCCTCGGCGATGACGTGCCCGCCGAGCGCCTGGGCCTGGGTGTCGTTGAAGGCGCCCCGGTAGGCCTTGCCGATCGGGGTGCGGGCGGTGGAGACGATGACGGCGCTACGCATGGCGGATCCTTCCCTCTTGTCGGCGATTTGAGTGTTCTACTTCTGCGCCGCCGTGACCAGTGGGCAACCCCCCTTGTCAAGCGGGCGGAATGCCTCATCCGACGGGATGACCCGAAGCTGCTTGTAGTAGTCCCACGGCGCCTTCGACTCGGCCGGCGTCTTCACCTGGAAGAGATACAGGTCGCGCAGCACGCGCCCGTCGATGCGCAGCTTGCCGTCATGGGTCATGAAGTCGTTGATCGGCGTCTCGCGCATCTTCGCCATCACCTTCTCGGGGTCCTTGCTGCCCACCGCCCGCACCGCCTCGAAATAGTGGTGCAGCGCGCTCCATACTCCGGCCTGGTTCATCGTCGGCATGTGATGCACCGCCTTCATGAAGCGCTCCGACCATGCGTGCGCCTGCGGGTTCTGGTCCCAGTAGAAGGCAGAGGTGAGCTCCAGGCCCTGCGCCGCCGGCAGGCCGAGGCTGTTTATGTCGGTGATGAACACCAGAAGTCCGGCGAGCTTCTGGCCCTGCTTGGTCAGCCCGAACTCCGCCGCCTGCTTGATCGAGTTCACCGTGTCCTGACCGGCATTGGCGAGGCCGACGATCTGCGCCTTCGAGCCCTGCGCCTCCAGCAGGTAGTTGGAGAAGTCCGCCGTGCTCAGCGGCACCAGCGCCTGGCCGAGAACCTTGCCGCCGCTCGCGTTCACCACCTCCGCCGTGTCGCGCTCGAGGTCGTGGCCGAAGGCGTAGTCGGCGGTCAGGAAGAACCAGGACTTGCCGCCCTGCTTGACGATCGCCGAGCCGGTGCCGTGCGCCAGGGCGTAGGTGTCGTACACCCAGTGCGCGGTGTACGGGGAGCAGTTCTTGCCGGTGATGTCTGAGGCGCCGGGGCCGGTGGCGAAGAACAGCTTCTTCTGCTCCTTCGAGACGCCTTCCACGGCGAGCGCCACGGACGAGGTCGGGACATCGACGATCGCGTCCACGCCGTCGCGCGTATACCATTGGCGCGCGATGGAGGCGCCGTTGTTGGGCTTGTTCTGGTGATCGGCGCTGACCAGCTCGATCGGCTTGCCGAGCAGCTTGCCGCCGAAATCCTCGATCGCCATCTTCGCGGCCTGCACCGAGCCGGGACCGCCGATATCGGCGTACAGTCCCGACATGTCGGTGAGTACGCCGATCTTGACCGGCCCGTCATTGGTGCCTTGCGCCCGCGCCGCGCCAAGCGATATCGCGGCGGCGGCGACGCTGGCAAGTAGTCCGGCAAACAGGCGCATGGCGTCGCTCCTTGTAGGTCTGCAATAGACAGCGCGGCGGGTGGATATGACCCGCGCGCCGGACGGTGTCCAGTCGTGGGCGCAGCCATCCCTTACTCATCGGGGGACAACGGCCGGCTGCCTGAAAGCGCCATTGGGGAGGAGAGGCAGTCGATGGCAGGTTTCATCGCCCGCTGGCTGTCGGACACGATCCGGCTTGCCCTGTCGCTCGGCTTGGCCTTCATGGCGATGCAGATTCCGGCGCTGACGCATGAATACGCCGTCGCCATCCTGCAGGTGGCGGGGGATGCGCGGCGGGACATCGACCAGAGGGAGGCTTCGGGTCGCCAGTTCTATCACCTTCCGCCTAGTGAAACGGATGAGGATATCATCGCGGCGCTCCGACCAGTCGAGCCGTCGAACGCCCAGACACTCGCTGCCTCGGTAGAACGCGCTCGCGTGCTGCAAGCGACATATGACCGCATCAATTCGGCTCCTCGTCTCCAGCAGCCAGTGACCGCCGTGCTGGACCTGCTCGCCGATCCGAAGGGCTACAAGGCGCCGGTGCTGTGGACGACCCTCGACACCTATGTGCCAGAGGTGGTCATCAGCACCAGCTCCGCCATCTATGGACTGGCCGGTCTCGGACTCGGATCGTTGATCGGGCAGATCGTGGTCTCCTTGCTGGGACGCGCCGCGCGCTCGCGAAGACGCGGGCTCACGGCGTCATGGCCCTGATTGCGAGGGCTGGCTCACAGCGCGGCTATGGCGCGCGCGCCCAGGAGACTGCTACCCACCGATCGTGCCGCTGATTCTGCCCGAGGCCCCGGCTCTGGTCGCCGGACACGGCCGCGCCGCCCTGCTCACGCCGGATGGCGAGATGCTGCTGCTGACGCAAGAACAGGCCGGTGCCCATTTGCGGACCCTGCCGCCTCCCCTGCTAGTTCATGCACCGCTGACATTGCGACGGCTCGGGCTGCGGTCGATGCCCTGCTACGACCTGCTTGAGCTGTTCGCCTTCGTCCTGCCGGCGCGCAGCGCCGCGCCCACACCGCGGGGCTTGGCGATCGCGCTCGACCTCGATCCCCCGCCCCATGGCCCCGAGGCGGCCGCGGCCCTGTTGCCCGATCTGGCGACCGTGCTGCTGCGCCGAATGGCCGAGGGGCGAAGCCTGCCCCTCAATCGCGACGCCGCGGGCCTTGCGGCGCGCATGGGTCGGGCCGGCTGGGGCTGGGCGCCATTCGTCCTCGCCGCGCTGCGGGAGCCGAACGCGGCGGTCTCGGGCGATGCGTTGAAAGTCTGGAAACGCCTGCCGGAGTGGGAGGAGACCGCGCCCCCACCGCCGCCAGCGGCACATCCTGTCACGGAAGCCGAGGCGCGGGGGCGGCTCGCCGCCATGCTGGGCCCCGACGCCGAACAGCGGCCGGGTCAGGCCGACTACGCCGGGGCCGCCGCCGCCGCCTTCACGCCGCGCGAACAGCGGGGCGATCCGAGAATGGTGCTGGCCGAGGCCGGGACTGGCACGGGCAAGACCCTGGGCTACATCGCGCCCGCCAGCCTCTGGGCGGAGCGCAACCATGGTGCCGTCTGGATCAGCACCTTCACCCGCCACCTGCAGCGCCAGATCGACGCCGAGCTAGCGCGCCTGTTTCCCGATCCCGCCGAGCGGCGCCGGCGCGTGGTCGTGCGCAAGGGGCGGGAGAACTATCTGTGCCTGCTGAACCTGGAGGACGCGGTTGCACGCAACCTGCCGTCCGAAGCAGTGCCGGTGGGGCTGGTCGCGCGCTGGACGCTGGCAAGCACGGACGGGGATATCCAGGGCGGGGATCTGCCCGGTTGGATGACCGAGCTGTTCGGCGCCAGCACGATCCTCGCCCTGGCGGACCGGCGCGGCGAGTGCATCCATGCCGCCTGTCCGCACTGGCGCCGCTGCTTCGTCGAGCACACGATTCGCCGCGCGCGCCACGCCGAGCTGGTGATCGCGAACCACGCCCTGGTGATGTCCCAGGCGGCCTGGGGCGGGCTGGACGAAGCCACGGTGCCAAGCCGGTACGTGTTCGACGAAGGTCATCATCTGTTCGCCGCCGCCGATGGCGCCTTCGCCTGCGTCCTCTCCGGCGCTGAAGCGGCCGAGCTGCGGCGCTGGCTGCTGGGCGCCGAAGGCGGCCGGTCGCGCTCGCGTGGCCTGCGGCGGCGCGTCGAGGATCTCGTTGCCGGCCGGCCCAAACTGGAGTCGATGCTGGACGCCGCCCTGCAGGCCGCGCGTGCGTTGCCCGCGCCGGGCTGGTCCCCGCGCCTGGTCGAGGACGGGCCGGAACTCGCCGGGCTCGATGCCGGCCAGCCGAACCCGACGGAAGGGTTCTTGCGCCTGATTCGTCGGCAAATTCTCGCGCGCCGGGCGGAGGAGCCGCCAGCACACGGCACCGTGGAGTGCGACCTCTACCCGGTCGCCATCGAGCTGTCTGAGGCTGCGCTGCGGCTTGAGCGCGCCCTGGCGCGGATCGCCCAGCCCATGGTGGCCCTGTCGGCTCGGCTCATGGCGCGGCTGGACGAAGAAGCCGACGATCTGGACGCCGCCACGCGTATGCGAATCGAGGCGATGTGCGGCGCGATCGCCCGCCGCGCCCTAGCGCCGCTGTCGGTCTGGCAGGCGATGCTGCGCGCCGTGGCGGCCGTCCCGCCTGAACCCGGGCAGCGGCCCGAGCACGTCCTGTTTCTGCGCCTCGATCGGCGCGACGCGTTGGACCGGGATGCCGGACTGCACCGCCACTGGCTGGACCCCACGGTACCGTTCGTCATGACGCTCGCCGCGCCGGCGCAGGGGCTGCTTGTCACCTCGGCCACGCTGCGCGACGGAGCGGAGGCGGACACGGAGACCTCCTGGGCCGCGGCGGAGGCACGGGTCGGTGCCTCGCACCTTCCTTCGCCCGCCATTCGCGCGACCGTCGCCAGCCCGTTCGACTACGCGGCCCAGACCCGAGCCTTCATTGTCACCGACCTGCCTTTCGGCGATCTCGGCGCGCTCGCCGCCGCCTACCGGGAGCTGTTCCTGGCCGCGGGCGGCGGCGCGCTGGGCTTGTTCACCGCCATCAATCGTCTGAGAGCCGTCCACGGCCGCATCGCGCCGGAGCTGGAGGCGCGAGGGCTCCCGCTCTATGCCCAGCACGTCGACGCCACGGATAACGCGACCTTGGTCGACATCTTCCGTGCCGAGGAGGAAAGCTGTCTTTTGGGGACGGACGCGATGCGCGACGGCGTTGACGTGCCCGGTCGGGCACTGCGGCTCGTGGTGCTGGAGAAGGTGCCCTGGCCGCGTCCCGACATCCTGCATCGCGAGCGCCGCATCCATCTCGCGATGGGCAATCCGAAGGCCTATGACGACCGGATCGCCCGGCTGCGCCTGCGCCAGGCATTCGGGCGGCTGATCCGGCGCGGCAGTGATCGCGGCGCCTTCGTCCTGCTCGATCGCCAGACCCCCTCGCGCCTGCTGTCGGCGTTGCCCCCAGGTGTTCCGGTCCGGCGGATCGGCCTGTCCCAGGCGATTGCGGAAGTGCGGAACTTCCTGGAACATCCGATGCAGCCGGCTGATCGGTAACGGCGACGGGTCCGTCCGCGGCCGCCCCCATGGAGCGTTTCTTATGTCTAAGCTCACGCAACTCGATGCGCCCGAGGCGCTGGTCTGCACTATGGTGCTGGTCGCCGCCGCGGACGGCGGCATGACGGACCGCGAGATCGGGGTCATGGCGGGGCAGGTTCAGACGCTGCCTGCCTTCCGCGACTTCTCTGCGAGCGCGCTCGATTTCGCGACTGAAGCTGCCGTAGAGTTGCTGAACGAAGAGGATGGGTTGCGCCACGCCGGCCGCCTGATCCGCACCGCGCTCAGTCCGAGGCTACGAGAGACCGCCTACGCGCTCGCCTGCGAGGTGATCGCGGCCGACGACGTCGCCGGGCAGCAGTCGCTGGAGATGCTGGCCTTCGTGGCGGGGGAGCTACACCTGGATCGGCTGGTGGCCGCGGCGATCGAAAGGGGCGTCCGGGCGCGGCACCAGCCGGTGGAGGACTGAACCGCGACTCGCGTGCGCGCGGCCCGCGGGCTATCGTCCCCGCATGGAAAAGGACGTACCCCGCGCCCACCACGATCTAGGGGGTGCCGGTCGATTTATGTGCGAGCCGGTGGACATCCAGCCGCACGGCCTGACCGAGTTCGACCGCGACGTGGACGCGCTGCGCCAGGTATTGGGGCGCAAGCGCGTCATGACGGTCGACGAGTTGCGGCGCGGCATCGAGGCCATTCCGGAGGCCGAGTACCATCGATTGAGCTATTACCGGCGCTGGGTTCGCTCCATAGCGGACAACCTGATCCGCAAGGGCGTCATCACCGAGGCCGAGCTGGAAGCGGCGCTGGAGCGGACACGATGACCGACTTCGCCCCCGGCCTCGCGGTGCGCGTCAGGGACGACTGGCCGGAAAGGCGCGGGCCGGTGCATATCCGCACGCCGCACTATCTGCGCGGGATGCGCGGTCGCGTGGTGCGCCGGCTTGGTGCCTTCCCGAACCCCGAGGACCTGGCCTTCGGCCGGCAAGCTGCCACCCGGACGCTGTACCATGTCGCGTTCGATCAACCGACGGTCTGGCAAGAAGGCCGGGCAGGGGACGAGCTGCTGGTGGAGATCTTCGAACATTGGCTGGAGCCGGCATGAGCACCATTCTTCAAACCGATGGCGAACGGATGCTGGCCGCGTTGCGCGCGTTGCTGGCGGAGAAGAACCTCGTGACCGAGGCCGAGATCGCCGAGAGCCGCGCCGCGACCGATGCCGCCGTGCCCGGCCAGGGCGCGCGCATGGTCGCCAGGGCGTGGCTCGATCCGCAGTATCGCGCGCTGATGCTCGAGGACGGCACCAAGGCCACCGAGATGTTGGGCATTCCGATGCGGGGCGCTCCGCCGCTCGGGGTGCTGGAGAATACCGAGACGGTCCATAACCTCGTCGTCTGCACGCTGTGCAGTTGCTACCCGCGCGCCGTGCTTGGATATCCGCCATTCTGGTACAAGTCGGCCGCGTATCGCGCCCGTGCCGTCCGCGACCCGCGCGGGCTGCTGGCGGAATGGGGCACTGTTCTGGCGGATGGGGTGACGGTGCGCGTGGTGGATTCCACCGCCGACTACC
Organism: uncultured Pseudomonadota bacterium; assembly: GCA_963830565.1. Classification (GTDB taxonomy): domain Bacteria; phylum Pseudomonadota; class Alphaproteobacteria; order Acetobacterales; family Acetobacteraceae; genus DATFDN01. The sequence continues at coordinate 55,754 of CAWHMO010000016.1, read as the reverse complement.
GTTGGATGGTGTTGCCGGTCCGCCCCGCCGGCACGGAGGGCTGGGACGAGGCCCGCTTGGCGTCGATCGTGCATGAGGGCGACATGATCGGGGTCACGCTGCCGCTCGCAGAACCGGGTTAGCGCCGCGTTGCCCTAGCCGGGCCCAGGGAGCGCGTGCTTTGCTCCGCCGCATGCGGCGCGTGCGTCATCCTGAGCGTCTCGGCCTCCACTTGCGCGTGGTGCTGGGAAAGGCCGTCGCCATCGGTCCGGGCAAGGCCGAGCTGCTGCAGAGCATCGCCGAGACCGGCTCGATCGCCGCTGCCGGCCGGCGCATGGGGATGAGCTACAAGCGCGCCTGGTCCCTGGCCGAGGAGATGAACGCCATGTTCGCCAGCCCGCTGGTGGATGCCGCCAAGGGAGGCGCCGGCGGCGGTGGGGCGGCACTCACCTCGCTCGGCGCGCGGGTGCTCGCGGCCTATCGCCGGCTAGAGGATGCGGCGGCCGCGGCTGGTGAACCAGACCTCGCGGAGCTTCAGGCGGTGTTACGCGTTCCCGCCCGGCGGGAACCAGCGGCGTGATCGCGCTTTACGTGATCGTCGCGGTGATCGCCGTCCTCCTGGTGCTGTCCGTGCGCATCGCCACCGAATGGCAGCGCGCGGTCATCCTGCGCCTGGGGCGGTTGCACAAGGTGAAGGGGCCGGGCCTCTATCTGCTGCTCCCGCTCATCGACCGCGCCGCGCAGGTGATCGATCTGCGCATCCAGACCAGCACGATCAGCGCCGAGCAGGCGCTGACGCGCGATACGGTGGCGGTCGGCGTCGATGCGATCGTCTTCTGGCAGGTGGCCGACGCGGCCGCGGCGGCCGTCCGCATCGCCAATTACCGCGAGGCGATCGAGCGGGTGGCGCAGACCAGCCTGCGCGAGATGATCGGCGCCTCCGACCTCGCGCGCCTGTTGTCGGATCGGCGGTCCGCCGACGAACAATTGCGCGCGGTGATCGCCGAGAAGACCATCGACTGGGGCATGACGGTGCGCAGCGTGGAGATCCGCGACGTTTCCATCCCGCGCGACCTGCAGGATGCGATGAGCCGTCAGGCGCAGGCCGAGCGCGAGCGGGTCGCGCGCGTGACCCTGGCCTCGGCCGAGCGGGCCATCGCCGAGCAAGTGCTGGAGGCGGCGCGGCTGTATGGCGCCGACCCCACGGCATTGCGGCTGCGTCAGATGAACCTGCTGTACGAGATGAACAAGGATCGCGGGGCGACGATTCTCATCCCCACCGAGATGGCCAGCAGCCTGGGCGGTCTGTTGGCCGTGCCCGCGACGGAACTCCCAAATGCGCCCCTGGACGCGCCTCCGCTATGAGCGCCGGCACGCTGCATGTTCCCCACCCCGAGCAGGTCGCCACCAGCAACGTTTGGGCCTTCCTGCACTGGTTGCGCGCGACGGAGCGTGGCGACTACGGCGGCTGGGAGGAGCTGATCGCCTGGTCGGCCGCCGATCCCGTCGGGTTCAGCGACGCGCTGGCCGGCTTTGCCGGGCTACCCGCCGCACCCGCGCCGCTGTTGGCTCCCGAGACATCACCGGCGCTGGTGCTGCGCCGCGCCGACGGAAGGCGCGAAGATGCCGCCGATTTTCCCGAAGCGGCGGCGATGGTGCGGCGTGTATGGCCCCGCGCGCGCCTGATCCGCCCTGCCGCCGAGGTGCTGCTGCACGCCGATTTGCGCCCGGATGACCGCGTGCTCGTCGCCGCCGGCCCGCCCTGGCCCTGGCTGCTGGCATTGCGGCAAGGTAGCGAACTCGTTCTCGCGCCGCCACCATCTCCCCCGGCGCTCCTGGCGATAGCGGCCGAAGAGCGGGCGACGATCCTGGTCGCGGACGCGACGGCGCTGCCGGACGCGGCCTTCCAGCGCGCCGGTCGGCGGCCCGACCTGTCGCGGCTGCGCTGCATCATCGCCCTGGGCGGGCCGCTGGCGCCGGAGGCGCGCACGCGGATCTACACGTGGCTCAAGTCCGACGTGCTGCTGCTCGCCCGCGCCGGAGACCGCCTGTGGGGCAGCGCGCTCGACCCGGTGCCGGCCCGCCCTGGCCCGCCGCTGAGCTTCTTCAGGCGGCCGCCGCCAGCCCCGGCGCCGGGGTGAAGGCGGCCTCGGTCTTGGCCCGGACCTCGGCCAGCGTCACATCCGGGGCCAGGTCGATCAGCCTCAGCCCACCCTTGCCAACTTCGAAGACACCGAGATCGGTGACGACCAGATCGACAACTCCGGTCCCCGTGAGCGGCAGGGTGCAGCGATGCAGCAGCTTGGGCTTGCCACCGGCGGTGTGCTCCATCAGGACGACCACGCGCGGCACCCCGGCCACAAGGTCCATCGCGCCGCCCATCCCCTTCACCATCTTGCCGGGGATCATCCAGTTCGCCAGATCGCCGTTCTCGGCCACCTGCAGCGCGCCCAGGATGGAGATGTCGATGTGCCCGCCGCGCACCATGGCGAAGCTGGCGGCGCTGTCGAAGTAGCTGGTGGTCGGCAGCTCCGTGATTGTCTGCTTGCCGGCGTTGATTAGGTCCGCGTCCTCCTCGCCCTCGAACGGAAATGGTCCCATGCCCATCATTCCATTCTCGGAATGCAACTGGATCGACATGCCTTCCGGGATATGGTTCGCCACCAGCGTCGGGATGCCGATGCCGAGATTGACGTAGAACCCGTCCTTCAGCTCGCGAGCCGCGCGGGCGGCCATCTGATCGCGTGTCCAGGCCATGATGTGCTCCCCTCAGCTCCGCTTGCGGACGGTGCGCTGCTCGATCCGCTTCTCGACGCGCTCCAGCTTCACGATTCGATCGACGAAGATGCCCGGAGTGACGATGCAGTCGGGATCGAGCGCCCCGGCCGGCACCAGCTCCTCCACCTCGACGACCGTGACCGCGGCGGCGGTCGCCATGATCGGGTTGAAGTTCTGCGCCGTCTTTCGATAAATCAGGTTGCCTTCGGGATCGGCCTTCCAGGCGTGAATCACGGCGAGGTCGCCGCGCAGCCCGCGCTCCAGGATGTAGGTTCGGCCATCGAAGACCTTGGTCTCCTTGCCCTCGGCGATCTGCGTGCCGACTCCGGTCGCGGTATAGAAACCGGGTATGCCCGCGCCGCCAGCGCGGATGCGTTCCGCCAGGGTGCCTTGCGGGTTGAACTCGATCTCCAGCTCGCCCGCCAGGTATTGCTGGGCGAAAGTGGCGTTCTCGCCGACATAGGAGCTGATCATCTTGCGGATCTGGCGCGTGCGCAGCAGCACGCCCAGGCCCACGTCGTCAATTCCCGCGTTGTTCGAAACGACGGTAAGGCCGCTGACGCCGCTTTCGCGGATTGCTTCGACCAGCGCGGCGGGAATGCCGCACAGGCCGAAGCCTCCTGACAAAATTGTGATATTATCCCGCAGCACGCCAGAGAGCGCGTCGCCCGCGTTCGAATGGACCTTGTTGACCGCCATACCAATTCCCCCTCATCAAGCAAGGTGCCATCCTCGCGAGCCAGTCACAACCCGGCTCCCGTACCCGAACCAAGGGTGCTAGCGTTCCCGTAGCGGAAATCCAACGGGGGAGAACGACCATGGCACGAGTGGCGCTTGTTACCGGGGGCACGCGCGGAATCGGCGCATCGATCAGCAAGACCCTTAAAGCCCAAGGCCGCACCGTCGTCGCGAGCTACGCCGGGAACGACGAGGCAGCGAAAGCCTTCGCCGCCGAGACTGGCCTGAAGGTGATGCGCTTCGATGTCAGCGACCTCGCCCAGTGCCAGGAAGCGGTGCGGCAGATCGCCGCCGAGGTGGGACCGATCGAGATCCTGGTCAACAACGCCGGCATCACCCGCGATACCACGCTCGCGCGCATGAGCCGCGAGATGTGGGACCAGGTGGTCGATACCAATCTCGGCTCCTGCTTCAATCTCTGCAAGCTGACCTGGGACGGGATGCGCGAGAAGAAATTCGGCAGAATCGTGAACGTCGGCAGCATCAACGGCCAAGCCGGCCAGTACGGGCAGGTCAACTACGCCGCCGCGAAATCCGGCATTCACGGCTTCACCAAGGCGCTAGCGCAGGAGGGCGCGCGCTTCGGCATCACCGTGAACGCCATCGCGCCGGGCTACGTCGATACCGACATGGTGCGCGCGGTGCCGGCCGACGTGCTGCAGAAGATTGTGGCCCGCATCCCCGTCGGCCGCCTCGGCCATGCGGAGGATATCGCCCGCGGCGTCGCGTTCCTGACTGCCGATGATGCGGACTTCATCACCGGCAGCACGCTGTCGATCAATGGCGGGCAGCGCATGGACTGACGCTGTCGGGTAGAGCGCCTCGCCGGCCTCAGCCGGCGGGCGCGACATCCAGCCTCACCGCGATTCCCTCCAACTCCGGCCGGGGGGGCGGGTAACGGTGCATGACCAGCGGGTCGTGGCCGGGAATGATGTGGGCGGGGCTGGGGGCGGCGGCTCGCAGCAGGCCGTAGCCTTCCAGCATCTGACCGATGTGGAACGCCGTGGTGAACGGCCGCTCGGTCTCCATGTTCTCGTAGTAATGGGTCACGTCGGAGGCGATGACGACCCAGCCGCGACTGGTGTGGACCCGTACGAACTGAAGCCCCGCCGAGTGGCCCGGTGCCGGGTGCAGCTCGATCCCCGGCGCGAGGTCGTGCCGGCCGTTATGCAGCCAGACCCGGCGTGCGTAATTCAGCCGCACGATGCCGACCACGTCCTCCAGCTCGAAGGAGTGGGCGAGACGCTGGTAACGCATGTAGCGGCCGACCGCGTAGTGCAGCTCCGGCTCCTGGAGGTGGAAGCGCGCGTGCGGAAAGCGATGGAAGTTGCCGACATGGTCGTAGTGCAGATGGGTCAGCACGACATCCTCGACCCCGGCGGCATCGACACCGAGCAGGGACAGCGCGCTGATCGGACAGCGCAGGAAGGTGCGCTTGCGCCGCCGGGCCGTCTCTTCCGTGAAGCCGGCGTCGATCACCACGCCACGCCCGAGGCTGACCGCGAGCCAGACGAAATAGTCCATCGGCATCGGCGCGTCATGGGGATCACCGCCGATGAAATTGTCGGCCCGCCGCGCCTCGCGGGTGGCGTAGCGGATCGCGAACAGCTCGTACTGGGGCAGCTTCTCGGTCATGAGCTCCTCCCTCCGCCTCAGTGTGCGCCCCGTCATCGAAATGTCACTGGCCTTGCTGGCCGCGCACCATAGGGTGCCGCCACGCACGGCGAACGATACGAAAGAGAGAGAGACGACATGCGACGACGGGTTCTCGGGCTTGCCGCGGTTGCCATCGCGCTTGGGGCGTTGCTCACCCCCGCGGCACGGGCGCAGCAGCAGATCACCGGGGCGGGGTCAACCTTCGTCTATCCCGTGCTGTCCAAGTGGTCCTCGGAGTACGCCAAGACCAAAGGCGTGCAGATAAACTACCAATCGATCGGCTCCGGCGGCGGTATCGCACAGATCAAGGCGGGGACGGTCGACTTCGGGGCGACCGACGCGCCCCTCTCGCCCGCTGACCTGCAGGCGGCAGGGCTGGCGCAGTTCCCGGTGGTGATCGGCGGCATTATCCCGGTCGTGAACCTGGCCGGCATGAAGGCGGGCGAGCTCAAGCTGAGCGGGTCCGCGCTCGCCGATATCTATCTCGGCAAGATGAAGAGGTGGAACGATGCGGAAATCGCCAAGCTCAATCCGGGGGTCAAACTGCCCGATGAGCAGATCTACGTCGTGCATCGTTCGGACGGTTCCGGTACAACGTACAACTTCGTCGATTTCCTGTCCAAGATCAGCCCCGACTGGAAGCAGAAGGTCGGCATCGGCACGGCCGTTGCGTGGCCGACCGGCGTGGGCGGCAAAGGGAACGAGGGCGTGGCCGCTTACGTCGAACGCATCAAGGGCTCGATCGGCTATATCGAATACGCCTACGTCATCCAGAACAAGATGACGTACGCGCTGATTCAGAACGCGGCGGGCAACTATCCGCAGCCGAGCGCCGGCGCCTTTCAGGCCGCCGCCGCGAGCGCGGACTGGAAGTCGGTTCAGGATTTCGACCTCGTGATGACCAACGCGCCCGGCAAGGACGCCTATCCGCTCGCGGCAAGCACCTTCGTCCTGATGCGCACCCAGCCGAAGAACCCGCAGGCTTCCAAGACGGCGCTCGACTTCTTCGCGTGGGCTCTGGACCATGGTCAGAACCTGGCCGAGAGCCTTGACTACGTGCCGCTGCCGCCCGCGCTGGTGGCACAGATCGAGAGCTATGTCGGCTCGCATATTCACCCCTAGCCCGCAGCGTTGAGGTCATCGTGTCGGTCACACAAGCGACAGCCCGTGACATCCCGCGCGTGAGGCGCTCCGCTGCTCCGGACATCGCCTTCCGCCTCGCGGCGGGAGGCGCGGCGACTCTGGTGCTGGCCGTGCTCACCGCCACGGCGGCCTCGATGTTCATAGGCGGTCTGCCCGCGTTCCGCGCCTTTGGCCTGCCCTTCATCTATGGCACGGTCTGGAATCCAGTCGCCAAGCAGTTCGCCGCCGGCGTGGCGATATACGGAACCCTGGTATCCTCCCTGATCGCCATGCTGATCGCGGTGCCGGTCAGCTTCGGCATTGCCGTCTTCCTGACCGAGGTCGCGCCCGCCTGGATGCGCGGCCCGGTCGCCGCCGCGATCGAGCTGCTGGCCGGCGTGCCCTCGATCATCTTCGGCATGTGGGGCCTGTTCGTGTTCGTCCCGTTCATGGCCGACCACGTCGAGCCCTGGCTGAACGATACCCTGGGCCCGATCCCCGGCATCGGCGTGCTGTTCAGCGGCCCGCCGCTCGGCATCGGCATGCTGACGGCGGGAATCATCCTGGGGATCATGGTGATCCCGTTCATCTCATCGGTGATGCGTGACGTGTTCGCGCTGGTGCCGGGACAGCTCCGCGAGGCGGCGTTCGCGGTCGGCGCGACACGGTGGGAGGTGGTGCGCAAGGTCGTGCTGCCCTACACCAGCGGCGCCGTGATCGGCGGCATCTTCCTCGGCCTCGGCCGCGCGCTCGGCGAAACGATGGCGGTGACCTTCGTGCTGGGCAATGCGCACGACCTCAGCGCATCGCTGCTGATGCCGGGCAACAGTATCTCCGCGGCGATCGCCAACGAGTTCACCGAGGCGGACTCGCCGCTCTACGTCTCCTCGCTGATCGCGCTCGGCTTCCTGCTCTTCGTCATCACCTTCGTGGTGCTGTGCTTCGGCAAGCTGATGCTGATGCGCGTGGCCCGGCAGGGCGGGCGTTGATGGCGTCGGTGTCGCGTGGCACGGCCTCCCGCGCCTTGCGGCGGCGGCGTGCCATCTACAGCCGGATCGCCCTCTTCCTGTCGGCGGTGGCGACACTGTTCGGCGTGTTCTGGCTGTTCTGGATCCTGGGGGCGACGATCGTCAACGGCGCGGCGGCGCTCAGCCCGCGCCTGTTCACGGAGATGACCCCGGCGCCGGGTGCGACCGGCGGCCTGCTGAACGCGCTGTTCGGAAGCCTTCTGATGGTCGTCATCGGCACCGTGATCGGCACCCCGGTGGGGGTGATGGCCGGCACCTGGCTTGCCGAATACGCGCGGCTGAGATGGCTGGCGGAGACGATCCGTTTCATCAACGACATCCTGCTCTCGGCCCCGTCGATCGTGATCGGGTTGTTCGTCTACGAGGTGGTGGTCCGTCCAACCGGGCATTTCTCCGGCTGGGCGGGCGCGGTCGCGCTGTCGCTGATCCTGCTGCCGGTCGTGGTGCGGACCAGCGACGAGACGCTGCGACTGGTGCCCATGTCGCTCCGCGAGGCCGCGCTGGCCCTTGGCGCGCCGCGCTGGCGCATGATCACGCTGGTGATCTGGCCCGCCGCGCGCACTGGCATCACCACCGGCATCCTGCTCGCGGTTGCCCGCATCAGCGGCGAAACCGCGCCGTTGCTGTTCACGGCGCTCAGCAACCAGTTCTGGACCGCCAATCCGGCGCACCCGATGGCAAACATCCCGGTGGTGATCTTCCAGTTCGCGCTCAGTCCCTACGACGACTGGCACGCGCTGGCCTGGGCCGGGGCGCTGATCATTACTGCCTTCGTCCTGGTAGTCAGCGTCGGCGCACGGCGGTTGATTGGCACCGGGGTCCAATCTCCACGCTAGATCGAGACAGCGCCGGGGTGATATTTCGTGACAAGTCCGGACCAAAAATGGCAATAGACGGTCATGGACCAGATCTATGCCGGCTTGAACGAGATCTTCCGCGATCTGTTCGGTGACGAAGTGATCAGCCTGCGCCCGGAGACCACCGCGGCGGACATCCCGGAATGGGACTCCTTCAACCACATCAATCTCATCGTCGCGGTCGAGGTCCGGTTCGGGATCAGGTTCGGCACCGTCGAGATCGAGGCATTGAAGAACGTGAGCGACCTGGCCTCGCTGATCGCGCGCAAGCAGGGAAGGGCGGCGGCCGGCGCCTAGGCCGCGCGCGCGATCGCGCCCACCCGCACGCAGCCCTCCGGCAGGCGCGCGGCGAGATCCAGGAGGTGGCGGTGGTGGCTGAGCAGGATCACCTGGGTGGTACGGCTCAGCTCGATCAGCGAGCACATCGCCGCCAGCGCCCGCTCGTCGTCGAAGGTCTGCAATACATCATCGCCGATGAAGGGGAGGGGCGGAGCGGCCTTCGCATAATCCTCGATCGCCGCGATGCGCAGGGCCAGAAACAATTGGTCGCGAGTTCCCTCCGAAAGCTGAATCACCTGCTTCGGCTCGTCGGGAACGCCGTGCTCGAGGGCGATGAGCCGTGCCGAACCGTCCTCTGTTGGCTCGGCGGCGACACCGTCATAGGCGCCGGCGGTGACCGCGCGGAACAACGCGCCGATGCGGTCCAGCACCTCCGAGGTCCCGGCGCCCTCCACCGCCCCGAGCGCCGTATCCAGCATCGAAGCGGCTAGGTGCAGCACGGTCGCCTCGTCGAGCACGCGGCCGAGGCTCGCCGCCGCCGATTCCTGCTCCGCCGCGGCGATGCCGGCCCCGGTTTCGCGGGCCTGGCGATCCAGCTCGGCCGTGCTCGTGGCGATGCGGGCGGCGATGTCCTGCAGCGCGGCCACCCCGGCATCGCGCTCCCGCTTCGCCGCCTCGATCTCGGCGGGCACGTCATCGGGCGGGATGGAAGCGACCTCCTCGCGCAGCGTCGCGATGTCGAGCCCATCGCCCTCGTCGCGCAGTTTCTGTTCAGCCTCATGCATGGCGGCCTCGGCGCGGACGCGCTCGGCTGCCAGGAATACGCGCTCTCGTGCGACCCCGATCGTCTCGGCGCCGAGCTCGGCCAATGTGGCGCCGAGGGCCGCGCGATGCCTGCCAAGATCGCCGTTCAGCCTGACGAGCCCGCGATCGGCGTCGGCAAGCTGTGCCAGCAGCGTGTCGCGCTGCTGCGCGGCCTTCTGCTGCTCGGTCAGGCGCCGGCGCAAGGCATGGACGACCTCGAACGCATCCGCGTTGGCGATGTCCGGTACCAGCCGCCGGGCCGTGGCCGCCACATCGTCGCGGAACGCCGCCAAATCCCGCTGCATGTCCCGCAGCCGGTCGGCAAGTTGCGTCGCGTTCTGCTGCTCCTTGTCGAGATCAGCCAGCACGTCCAGCAGAGCCCGCGTGATGTCTGGGTCCTCATCGCCAGGGCGGCCCAGCGCGGCGAGCGCGTCGGTCCACTCGACCTGCCATCTCGCGTGCCGGTCGGTCGCCTCGGTCAGCGCCTGGGCGAGCCGTTCGGCCTCCTCGCGTGCCGCAGCCAGACGCGTCTCTAGCTTGGCACGGGCCTTTTCTGCGCGTTCCTCGGTGTCGATCGCGGCCTCGGCGCGCGCGAGCAGGCCGGGCAGCGCGGCCGCTTCGTTGGTCGCGGGCACGTTCAAGCCTGCCGCCAAATGCGCGGCCCAGTCGGCATGGCGTGCGAGGAGCGTGTCGTTCACCTCCTCGGCCTCGGCCACACCGCGCAGCAGGTCGAGCACGCGCTCTCGACCCGCCATCAGATCGCGCACCGCCCCCAGCCCCGCGTCGCTGGGCAGGTTGAGCGGGGAGCACACCGCGGTCCAGGCTGCTTCTATCCGCGCGCACGCGTCGACAGCTTCGGCCAGACGGATACATAAATCCTCGATGATCGCCTCCGTGGCGGCGATCTGCCGCCGCGACTCGGCCATGCGCTCGACCCGTTCCGCCTCGCTGCCGCGCCGATCGGCGAGATCGTCGGCCGCGGTCACGGCGCGCTCGTAGGCCAGGGGCAGCGGCAGGTCGCCCGCCCAGGCGCGCTCCGCTGCGGGATCGGGTGTACCCTCGAACAGCCGCCGGCAGATCAGCGCCCAGCCGCCGTCACGCCTCCTCCGGGCCGCCGCAACCTGGGCGGCGTCTGGGATCGGCACGTCGCCGGAAAGCGCCGTCAGCCGTGCGCGCGCGGCCTCCGCATCGGCGCGAGCGGACGCGAGATCGCTCGCAAGCCGTGCCCGTGTCTGCTCGGCCGCGTCACGCCGCGCGCCCAGACGCTCATACTCGCTCGGCGGAAGAGGGCTCAGATCGGCCAGCGCCTCCGCTCCGCCGATCCAGCCCGGCACGCGCCGGAGGGCCTGCTCCAGCGCAGCTCGCCGCTGCGCCACCGTGCGCACCGCCTGAGCAGCGCTGGTTGCGGGATCGGAGCCGATCTCGCGCACCAGACGCTTCAGGCCGCGCGTCTCGGCCGGCGCCCCCAGCGCGGCAAGCTCGGCGGCTGCCTTGTCGCGTTCGGTCTGCTTGGCGGCGGCGTCGCGCGGCAGCCGGTCAAGGTCGCCGCGCAGCGTGTCGTGAATCGATAGAAGCTGGCGCGCGCGGGCGATGGCGGGCAGCGACGGGATGAGGTCCGTCGGCTGCGCCCCAAGCTGGCGCAGCATCCCGGCGATGCGGCCGCTGGCGGCGTCGTGCTCGGCTTGGCGGGCGGGGCGGTCCGCCGCTGCCTTTTCCATCGCACCGGCGCGTCGCACCAACGTCTCCAGCTCGGCCGCGGCATCGATCAGGGCACCGTCAACCGCGACCGACGTGATCTTGGCGGCGATGGCGTCGTGGGTGGCGGTTGCGTGCTGGGCTGCCTGCTCGGCCTCACGCAGCTTGCGTTCGGCGCCGTCCAGGCACGCGCCCGCATCCGTAGGCAGCGCCGGCGCGTCAGGATGGGCGGCGAGCCATGCCGAGTGCTGGTCCAGGCTCGCCAGCACGCCGCGGATCCGGCGCACGCGGTCGAGCCGCGACAGGAGACGCGTGGCGCGCTTGTGCAACAGATCCTGGTGGGTACGTTCGTTTTGCAGAGCCTTGAGTTCGATCTCCTGCTTCTCCCGCACCTCGGGTTTCAGCATGGTCGCGGCGATGCGCTTGCGGGCGCCGAGGAAGCGGTCGAGCGCCTGGTAGAATGGGCGGCTCTGGGATGCCCGCTTGGGTGCCAAGCTGTCGCGGGCCGTCTCCAGCGTCAGCCGAATATCGCGCGCCTGGCGTACGCCGCCCGAAGCGGACACCAGCGCCTCGGCCAACGCGCCGTCCGAGGCAAGGAGTGCCTGGCCGCCCAGGCGCAGCCTCTCGGTATCCAGCGCGAACAGCCGCTCCAGCAATGCGCGGTCGGCGCTGCCCAGCAACGAAGCGAGCACGGCCGGGTCCATGCGCCGCCCATCCGCATCGATCAGCGTGTTGCCTTGGCCCTTCCTTCGGCCGAACACGAACGCGCCGTTTGGCGTCTCGGCGTGCGCCAGCAGGCGCATGTCGCGATAGCCATAGCGGAAGCCCATCGGGGTCTGGGCGCCGACGCCGAACAGCAGGTCGCAGAACGCGCTTCGCAGGATGGACTTGCCGGCGCCGTTCGGCGCGATCAGCAGGTTGATGCAGCCCGGTGCCGGATCGAGATCGATACGCTCGGACTGGAAGACACCGTAGTTCGTCAGCGCGAGCGAGGTCAGCCGCATCGCTCAGTCTTCCGCCGCCATGTGCGCGAGCAGCAACTGGCGCGCGCGCTCCAGCATCTCCGGGGTGATCTCGCCGCGCGCGCCGGCCACTGCCGGATGATCCTCCCCCAGCGTTTCGCGCAGGCCTCGTGCGCGGTCGAGCATCGCCGCGCAGTATTCCTGCAGGCGCGGCGCCAGCGCGTCCGGTCGCATGTCGTCGATCTGGCCAAGCAGCTTTCCCATGGCATCGGAGCGCGCCCGCGTCGCGGCGCGATCGAGCGCGGGGCGGGTCAGGAGCCGGACGTCCTCAAGCCAGATCGCATCGCCGGCGAGCGCAGTCGCCTCGCCGTGCAGCCGGTCGCGCGTCGCGCCGAGATCGCGGACCAGCGCCGCGTGCGCGCCGCAGGCGCCGCGCAAAATCAGCCGCACCGCCAGCAGCCGATCCCCGGCCTCGTCCAGCGCCGCTCCGAGGCGCTGGCGCACGGCGTCCAGCACCGCGCTCTCGTCCAGCTCGGGGGCCAGCTCGATGTCCAGCATGGCCCAGCGCACGTCATCGAGGGGGCGGTGCGCCACCGCCGCCACCCGCCGGTCGCGCACGGTCACGAGCGTCGCGCCCTTCGGCCCGGTCTCGCGGATATGGCGCCCCTGGGTGTTGCCGGGAAAGACGATCCAGCACGGATCGCGCGCCAGCTCCTCGCGGGCGTGGACGTGGCCGAGCGCCCAGTACTCGTAGCCATGCGCCGCGAGCTGGTCGACGGTGCAGGGCGCATAGTTCTCGTGCCCGTCGCGGCCGGTCGCGGCGGTGTGCAGCAGGCCGATGTTGAAGTGGCCGGGCTCCGGCTTGGGATAGTCGAGGGCGAGATTGGTGCGCACGTCGCGTGTGGGAAAGCTCTGGCCGTGGATCGAGACCCCGTGCTCCGGCAAACGCACGGTCCGCGGTTTCGCGGCGTCGAGGATGGTGCCCGCGCCATCGGGCAGGCGAAGCCGGCCGAGCACCGGATTGGCGGCGTCGTGGTTGCCGTGGATCGCGTAGAACTTGATGCCTGCATCCCTGAGCCGCGCGATCTCGGTCAGCAGGAAATGCCCGGTGCGCCAGTCCTGCCACTCTCCGTCGATCAGATCGCCCGCCATCACCACGAACGCGACCCGCTCGGCGAGGGCGAGGTCGACGAGGTTGGTGAACGCGGCGCGGGTCGCGGCGCGGATGCGCTCCGCCGGAGCCTCGCGGTCGGCGGCCAAGCCTCGCAGCGGGCTGTCGAGGTGCAGGTCGGCCGCGTGCAGGAAACGGAACTCGGTCATGGGCGGATCGTAGCCTGCGCGCCAAGTCGGTGGCTACTTGGCCGACTCGCAATCCTCAACGTACATGAGGGTATCGGATCGAAGCAGATGCTTCACTAAAAAATCCAGCACCGGGCTTTCCTGCTCCTTCGGTTTCTTGGTCGTGGCCTCAACAAAGTCCTCGTCGAGGAGGCCAATCAGCGCGTCCAGCCAAACCCAATCGGTAGCGATCGCTCCAGGATCACCGGATGTCAGGTCGCCGGATGTGGATCTCTTCCGTCGCGAATCGGAATTCCTTCGGCAGCCGCACTGCCTGGGAGCGACTGGACCAGACGACGTTGGCAGTGTCCGTATCTACCCTACGGGATGGGACATCCAGGGACGTAGTTCCAATCCCTCCTTTGCATACAAGGCTGCCGAGACTCCCGCTCTCAACCCGAACTGGCCCGTCGCCGCGTAGGAGAAGTCGCTATATGGAAAGCGACCCGCTGCCCTGCGAGCGTCCCGGAGGGACCGTATCGCCACGCCCCGAGCCTATCAATTTAGGGACAGGCAATGTGAAGCTGGCGGCGACCCAAACCGACCGTCGTTAATCTGACAAGCTACCCACTTGCTTCCTTGTCGAAGTACAAGCCCGGTAGCAGGACCTCCGCTCGAAATAGTCCACCCGCTATTCAACAAATCTGTCAACGATTGATTCAACGGCACCAACATGGTCTGCACCGAACCCGGGGGGACTTTCTTTAGATCTGCCTCCAATTTCCTGTTTAACTCTTCAAGAGTTTGAGGCTGAGCACCTTGCTGCGCCAGTGTCTGACCACTCAACGCTGTGCATAAAATGCTTATAGCAACCGTCAATCGAATCATGGGGTTTTCCCCCTCTCGTCAGACATGCATCTATCCAATCGCCGGAAATGATGGCCAGAAGCGCATCGCGTCGGGTGATGCTTCATGCGGGTCTGCTGGCGAACCCGCGACAGAAGCCTTGTAGTGCCGGCCAACAGCCCAATCACGGCATTGGCGTCGAGAAGGTATTTCACTCGAAAAAATTCAGCAGCGCGCACTCCTGCCCCTCTGGTTGCTTGATAGTGGCCTCGACGAAATCCTTGTCGAGCAAGCCGATCAGCGCGTCCAGCCAAGCCCAATCAGTGGCGATCGGCTCCAGATCACTCCATGGCCGTGTCGCCGGATACGAACCTCCCCCGTCGCGAATCGGAACTTCTTGGGCAGCCGCACCGCTTGGGAGCGGCCGGACCAGAAAACCTTCAGTGTCCATGTCGACCCTCTTGGGATTGACCGAGAGATCTATCATCCAGGGGCAGAACGTTAGGCCGTACTCCGCCAAAGGCACAGTCCCTCGTCTCGCGGCGTCAGGGATGGTGCCGGCGCCAGCCGGCAGGCATGGTTCGCACGCACTTGATGCCGGGGCCAACGATCAGAACGTCATAAAGCCCTAAACATCCTTCGCGCTGTCACCCTCGGTCACTTGTTCTCCGCCCCCGTCACCATAGCCGCGGCGTCGGAGGCCAGGAACACGGCGGCTGGGGAGATGTCGTCGGGTTGCGGCCAGCCGACCTTCAGGGGCACGGTTGGCGCGCGTGTGTCCCATGCCTGTTGCGCGTCGGCCGCTCGGGAGGCTTCTGGCCGGTCTCTTCCATGCTTTCCTTCAGGCGCTTCTCGTAGCGCGTGAGCGGCGTGTCCACGAGGCCGGGGATGAGCGCGTTCACCGTGACGTTGTATTGGCCCAGTTCCAGCGCGGCCGACTTCATCAGCCCCAGTATGCCCCATTTCGACGCCGAGTAGGTCGACGCGTCCTTGTGCCGTGTTTGCCCTGCATGGAGGAGAGCACGATGATGCGTCCTTCGCGCCGGGCCACCATCTTCGGCGCGAAGGCGCGGATGGTGTTGGCAGTGCCGTTCAGGTTGTTGTCGATCACGTCCGACCAGTCGCTGTCCTCCATGTCGAGGAGAGGCTTCCAGCGCTGGATGGCCGCGTCGGCAACAACGATGTCGATCTTGCTGTATGCCTGCTCTACTTGATCGGCGGCGGCGCGCAGCGCCTTGATGTCGCGGATGTCGGCGCGGATGGCTTGGCTCCGACGGCCATAGGCCTGGATCTGGCGCACGGTCGCGGCCAGCTCGGCAGGGGTGGCGGGCTCGGCGTCCGAGGCCGGGCTGACCGGGCCGGCGATGTCGAGCACCGCGACGTCGGCGCCGTTCGCCGCCAATTCCACGGCGATCGCCCGGCCGATGCCGCGCGCCGCACCCGTGACTACCGCGATCTTTCCGGTCAGCGCCGAACCCCGCCCTGGACGCACCGGACCAGCGGTCTTGTCGGCCGGCGGCTCGGGCATTGGCTGACCGTTGAGCATATGGGGCTCGGGCGAGGTTTGGACGGTCTGCGCGGCTGCGGCGCCGACAAGGGCCACGCTGGCGGCCAAGCCGCCGCCGAGAACGAAGCTGCGGCGAACTGGATCGTGGCCGGCCCGCTCGATAGCCTTCTGCTCAGCTTTCTGCGTCATTGATGTTCCTCCGCAGCAATCTGGTAACGGAGAGCAAGTCCATTCACCAACTCTAGGTAGCTGCCGGCTAGAGGGAAGACCGCGGACCTGTATAATTCGAATACCCCTTGCGCTTTAAGCGAAATGAGCTCCGCTGTTAGGAGAGAACGGAGATTCGCGATGGAAGTGTACAGAATGCACTTTTGGCCTCGCACATCGAACGGAAGCGAAGCATCCTTTTTGGCGATTAGGACGGTTGGCTTCCCTGCTCCCCACGCAAAGCCGATCTCAAGGAAGACATTAGGGTTGGCATCGTTAAGAAGCGCCAACACACCGCTCCCGTCTCGCAGGCGAGACGTGATTTGGATAAGTATGTCGCCCGTATAAGCCTGCTCATCCACACGCTCGCAAATAATTCCCGCGGCCTGGCAGGATTCTTGGATGGCAATCTCCCACACATCGCTATGTTCAGGTGCGAAAGGCATGGCGACGAACAGCTTAGTTTTTCGTTCGCTTTGAACTCCGAATGACGAGAGACCTTGGTGTGATACCGCAGCGAGGTTAAAGGTTTGCTTGCCATAAAGTGGATTTCGCTTGTTTTCGGTGTGCGAGGATGAAGCAACGAATTCAGATAATATCTTACCTAGTCGTTTCGCTTTTCTTAAGTCCCTCTCCACAATTTCGATGCGCTCCAAGTCTTTGGGAATGTTGCTACTCTCAATTCCGTCCCAAATCCACCAACAAGCGAAAGGAACGCTTCCCGTTCGTCCAAGCCATACCCTGGGCCGTGAAGGGGTGTGCAAAGGACTTGGGTGCGCCCCGAACCCCGAGCGGCAAGCTCCAGTGCCCTACGTCCGAACGTTCGAATTTGCGGGTAGCGAAATTGGCCTAGAGGGCCGACTCCGATGTATAGAACTTTCCGTGCCTTAATATTCCGCCCGCTCAAGAAGGCCACCTCGCCCTCGGGTGCTCCCGCACTGAACCCGAGACGCTCCGAGACGATTGCATCGACTCCGTGGAATCCGTCCGCGTGCTTCAAAAGGAGAAGATCACAAGGTCTCTCCGTGATGTCAGCGACTACTACAGCCAGTTCGACCATGCTTTCCCTGCTGCTAGAATTGACCCTAAATGGCGCAAAGAACCTAATTTCTGCATCAAAGCTCCTGGTGCGATGTTCGCAGAAATCGGGGACACGCTCAGGAAACCCGCTCCCCCGTGTAGAGCCACGTCTTGACCAGCGTTTCCACGCTGTCGGTGAACTCCGCGCGCGGTCCCTCCGCGAACATCGTCCCCGTGCGCAGCACGTACACATGATCGGCGATGTCCAGCGCGCCCTTGATGTTCTGATCCACCAGCAAAACCGCCTTGCCGGCGCGCGCCAAATCCCGGATCAGCGTATAGATGCGCGCGCCGGTACGCGGCTCGATGCTGGCGGTCGGCTCGTCGATCAGGAACACCGCCGGGTCGTTCAGCAGCGCCCGCGCGATCTCCAGCTGCCGCTGCTGGCCGCCCGACAGGGTGCCGGCGTTCTGGCCGCGCTTCTCCGCCAGGATCGGGAAGCGGCCGTACGCGGCCTCGATCGCCGCCCGCGCTCGCGCGCGGTCGCGGCGGAAGATCCAGGTGCCGAGCCGCAGGTTCACGTCCACGCTGAGATACGGGAATACGCTCGGGCGTTGCGGCAGATAGACGATGCCGCGCGCGCCCATCTGGTGCGGCGCCACGCCGGCCAGAGGACGATCCCCCGTGCGTACCTCGCCCTGCTCCGGCGGCAGAAAGCCGAACAGCACCTTCAGCAAGGTCGATTTTCCGGTGCCGTTGGGGCCGAGCACGCAGCGCACCTGGCCCGGAATGACATCGACCGAGACGCCGTGCAGGATGTGGATGCCGGGCAGGTAGCCCGCGACCAGCCCGCGCGCGGAGAGGGCCGGGATCACGCCGCCCCCGTATAGGCGCGCACCACGTCGGGATTGTCGCGCACCTCGGCAACCGGGCCGTCGGCGATCTTCTCGCCCCGCGACATCACCACCAGCCGGCGCACCAGGCGCTGGATCGCCTCCAGGTCGTGATCCACCACGACGAAGGTCCGGCCCGCTTCGTGCAGCGACCGCACCAAGCCGATGATCTCATCACGCAGGAACGGGTTCACCCCGGCGAACGGCTCGTCCAGGAACAGGATCGCCGGCTCCAGCATCAGCGCCCGGCCAAGCTCCAGCAGCTTCTGCTGGCCGCCCGAGAGACTCCGCGCCGGCTGGGCCGCGAGGGCGGCGAGATTGAGGAACGTCAGATACCGCCACGCATCGCGCATCGCCCCGGCGCGGGTGGAGCCGGACCGCGCCAGCCCTGGCACGAGCATGTTCTCGAGCACGCTCATCCGGCCGAAGAGCTGCGTGATCTGGAAGGTGCGCCCCACGCCTCGCGCGGCAAACCGATCGGCCGGCAGCCCGTCCGCACGCCGCCCGCGCAGGCGGACCTGACCGGCGCTCGGCGGCAGATGGCCGGTCAGCAGATTGATGGTGGTGGTCTTGCCCGAGCCGTTGGGGCCGATCAGCCCGACCAGCTCGCCCTCCTCCACGGCCAGGTCGAGCGCGTTCACCGCGACGATGCCGCCGAAGCGGCGGGTCAGGCCGGCGGCCTCGATCAGCGCCGTCACTGTGCCGGCTCGACCGTGCGGCGAGGTCGGCGCAGGCCCAGCGCGCGGCGCGTCTGCTCCCAGGCCAGCGCCAGCAGCCCGTTGCGGGCGAAGCGCATGGTCAGCAGCAGCAGCGCGCCGAACAGCACCAGCCGCCACTGCCCGTAGGCGCGCAGTGCCTCGACCAGCGCCTCCACCGCGAGCGCGCCGAGCACGGCAGCCGCCAGGCTTTCGGAGCCGCCGATCACCGCCATCGCCACCACCAGCCCCATCTGATCGACCGAGCCGATATCGGGCGTCAGCATCCCGATGTAATGGGCATAGAAGGCGCCGGCGAGGCCGGCGAAGCTGCTGGAGACGGCGAAGGCCAGGATGCGGAAGCGCACCACCCGCACGCCCGAGGCCGCCGCCGCGCGTTCGTTCTCGCGGATTGCGCGGAAGAACAGGCCCCAGCGCGAGACGACCATCCATCCCAGGGCCGCCAGCGTGAAGGCCAGCAGCCCCAGCGCGACCAGATAGTAGGGGATGTCGGAGCGGCCGTGGAACAGCGTCGCCGCCTGGAACCCGCCGGAGCCGCCCGTGACCTCGTTCTCCGTGGTCAGCACGATGCGCAGCACCTCGGCGAAGGCCAGGGTGAAGATGGCGAGATAGGGGCCGCGCATCCGCAGGCAGATGCCGCCGATCCCCGCCCCAACCACCAGGCACAGCGCGACCCCCGCCAGCGCGGCGAGCGGGATCGGCAGGCCGGCATAGCGCACCAGCAGCGCCGAGGCGTACGCGCCGAGCGCGACAAAGCCCATATGGCCGAAGGAGAACTGCCCGGCATAGCCGACCAGCAGCGTCCAGCTCGCGGCGACGATGGCATAGAACAGCGCCAGGATGCCGACGGTGAGCCAATACGGGTCGACGACGAACGGATAGGCCAGCGCGATCAGCGCGACGGCGATCCAGGCCAGAAGGGCAGGGCGCGCGGTCATTCCATCGCCACATGCGCGCGGCCGAACAGGCCGGTCGGACGGACCAGCAGCACCGCCATCAGAACCAGCAGGCTGAACGCCTGCGCGTAGCTGAGGCCCCGGGTCGGGTCGGGGAACAGGGCGACGAACAGGTTTTCCGACACGCCGAGCAGGAGTGCCGCGATGATGCTGCCGCCGACCGATCCCATGCCGCCCAGCACGACGATGGCGAAGGCCTGGGTGTCGGGCACCAACCCCATGGAGGGCGACAGCGCGTAGATCGGCCCGACCAGCGCGCCCGCCCCGCCGGCAAGCGCGCCACCCACGGCGAAGGCCAGCGTGTAGGCGAGCCGGTCGTTGATGCCGACGATCGCCGCTGATTCGCGCGACTGGCTCACCGCGCTCAGCGCCTGACCCCAGGCCGAGCGCGCGAGGAACAGCAGCAGAGCGACCAGGATCGCGATGCCGACGCCAGCGGCGAATACGCGATCCCATGACATGATCAGATCGCCCGCGACGAGCGCGCCCGGCCAGAATGACGGCGGGCGAAGCGGGAACGGGCCGAATACGATGATGGCGAGATTGCGCAGCAGGATGGAGATGCCGAAGGTGACGAGGATGCCGTAATCGCCCTTGCGCTCGGTGGTCGGGCTGTACAAGGGCGAGAGCAGCGTGCGTTCCAGCGCGACCGACAGCGCGAAGGCAAGCAGCATCGCCACCAGCACGGCGGGGAGCGGCGGGATTGCCAGCAAGGTGATGACGAAGTAGCCGAAATAGCCCCCCATCATGTAGATCTCGCCATGGGCGAAGTTGACGATCTTCAGGATCGAGAAGATCACCGTCAGCCCGGCGGCGATCAGCGCGTAGATCACGCCGATGACCAGCCCGTTCAGGGCCTGGACGAGCAGGTAGCTACTCACGGTGGCGGCGGTATCCGCGCGATTGCCTGGGGATCAATCTCCAGCCATACGGCCTGCCCGACCTCGCGGCGGCCCAAAGGCGGCGTGGTGACACGCAGCAGCAGCGCGGAGTTGGACGGCCGCACGACATACTCCCAGTGCTCGCCGAGATAGGCGCGCTCGGTAATCTGGCCCTCGATCCGCCAGCGCCCGTCGGATACGGCGGGCGGGACTTCGCGCATCGCGATCTGCTGTGGGCGGACCGAGAAGCTGGCCTTGTCGCCTGGGCCGGGCGGGTCGGCGACGCCGGCGATCGGCAGGACGAAGCCGGGAAAGGCAATCGCTTCGCCCTGCACCGTGCCGTCGAGGAAATTCGTGCGGCCGACGAATCCAGCCACGAAGCGCGTGCGCGGGCGGGTGTAGAGCGATACCGGGTCATCCGCCTGCTCGATCCGGCCCCGGTTCATGACCACGATCCGATCCGATGTCACCATTGCCTCGGCCTGGTCGTGGGTTACGTAGACGGTGGTGATGCGGAACGCGTCGTGCAGGCGGCGGATTTCGCCGCGCATCTCCTCGCGCAGCGCGGCGTCCAGGTTAGACAGCGGCTCGTCGAGCAACAGCACCTCCGGTTCGATGACGATGGCGCGGGCCAGCGCGACACGCTGCTGCTGGCCGCCCGACAGCTCCGCCGGATAGCGATCGCGCAAAGCGCCGAGCCGCACCACCTCCAGGATCGCATCGAGGCGCCGTCGCGTCTCGGCTGCTTGCAGGCGGCGCAGCTTCAACCCGAAGGCGACGTTCTGGCCGACCGTCATGTTCGGCCAGATCGCGTAGCTCTGGAAGATCATCGACATGCCCCGCCGTTCGGGCGCGAGCACGGAGCCGGGCGCCGACAGCGTCCGTCCGTCCATCTCGATCGTGCCGGCGGAGGGCGGGATGAAGCCCGCGATCATGCGCAACGTGGTGGTCTTTCCGCATCCCGAGGGGCCGAGCAGGGAGACGAACTCGCCCTCCTGCAACTCCAACGTGACGTCGTCCACGGCGGCGGTGCCGCCAAAGCGCCGGGTCAGGCCGCGCAGCGCGAGCTTGCTCACGCGCTGTCGCGCCGGCTCATGAAGTCGCGCCCGATCAGCGGCCAGGCGATCGCGACGATCGCCAAGGTCGCGATCAGCAGGATGAAGCCGAGGGCGGCGAGCTGCTCGAAATTTCCCTCCTCGCTCATGTCCAGCAGCATCACCGACATGGTGCGCGTCTTGGGGCCATAGAGGAACATCGCCGTGGACAGCTCGCGGGTGGCGGGGATGAACACCAGCAGCCACGCCCCGGCCAAACCGCGGCGCATCAGGGGCGCGAGCACGCGCCGGATCGCCAGCAGCCGTCCGCCGCCCAGGATGCGCACCGCTTCCTCCATCTCCGGGTTGATGGCGCGGATCGCCGACGAGGTGTTGGCGTAGCCCACCGGAAGGAAGCGCGTGGCGAAGGCCAGAATCAGGATCAGCGGCGTGCCATACAGCGACAACGGCGGCGGCGCGTAGGCGGAATAGAAGGCGATCGCGAGCACGATGCCCGGAATAACGAAAGGCGCCATGCTGAGGAAGCCGAGCACCCAGGCGAAGGGCAGCAGCCGGCGGGCGACGATGTAGCCCACGGCCAGTGCCAGGACCAACGCAATGCAGGCGGCAGCGGCCGCGAAGGTGAAGCTGTTGACCACCGACCGCGCGGCGGTGTCGTGGACGAACAGCAGGTAGTGGAAATTGTCGAGCGTCAGGTTCGACAGGCTGAACCCCCGCCCCCAGGCGCGCGACAGTGCCGCCTGGGCGAGCGCGGCGTAGGGCAGGAGCACCGATAGGCAGAGCAGCAGGGCGGCGTAGCCGAACAGCACCCACCGCCACGGCCCAAGCGCGATCAGCCGCCGATCCCCGCCCTTGCCGGTGAGCGCCACGAAGCCCCGGCGCCCGATCAGCCGTCGCTGCACCTCGAACAGGGCGAGAGTGATGAGCAGGAGTGGGATCGCATAGGCCGCCGCCACCTCGACCCGGATCGGCATGGAGAAGAACTGCAGGAGCTGCGTCGTGACCACGTTGAAGCGCGCCGGGATCGCGATCAGCGCCGGCGAGCCGAACAGGGCGATGGCTTCCAGGAAGGTGACGATGGCGCCGCCCAGGATGGCGGGCAGGACCAGCGGCAAGGTGACGCGCAGCATCGTACGCAGCGGGCCGGCGCCCAGGATGTTCGCCGCGTCCTCCATCTCCGACGAAACAAGTTCGAGCGCGGCGGTGGTGAAGATGAAGAGGTAGGAGAAGGAGTAGATGGCGATGATGAAGGCAAGGCCGGCGAACGAGTAGATGTTGAACAGGCTCGTCTGCACCCCGCTCAGCGCCCAGATGCGATTGAGCCAGCCGGCATTCGGTCCGGCGAGCAGGATCCAGCCGATCGCACCGAGATAGGGCGGCGTGACGAAGGCACCGAGCACCAGGAAGCGCACCAGCCGCTTGCCCGGCATGTCCGTGCGGGCCACGCCCCAAGCCACCGGCAGCGCGAAGGCGAGACAAAGCAGCGTCACCACGCCCCCGAGCGCGAGCGAGTTCCACAGCGCCTGCACGTAGCGCGGGCGCCCGTATGCGGCGAGGTAGTTGGCGAAGGTGAACGCACCCGTGTCGGGGTCTTGCAAACTCACCGCCACCAAACGCGCCAGCGGGTTGACCACCAGGAACACGAGCACCCCGGCGATCGCGAGCAGCAGCAGCACGCCAGCCACGGCGCTCCAGCGAGCCGGGAGCCGGCGGCGTAGGGTCAGCTGAACGTGTCGCGCCACTGCTCGGTGACCTCGGGCACGCCCTTGCCGATCTGGGCCGTGGTGAGCCGGATCAGCTTGACGCTGTCCAGCGGCTTGGCGCCTGGAACGGTGGGTGCGTCGGCACGCGCGGGGAACACGTAGTATTGCACCGCGATCTTCCCGAACTCCGGGCTCAGCAGCCAATTGGCGAACAGCCGCGCCGCGTTGGGGTGCGGCGCGTTCGCCAACACGCCGGATGGGCCGATGCACAGCACCGACCCGTCGGTTGGATACTGCACGCCGATCGGATTGCCCTTGCTTGCGCTGAGCAGG
Source organism: uncultured Pseudomonadota bacterium (assembly GCA_963830565.1). Taxonomy (GTDB): domain Bacteria; phylum Pseudomonadota; class Alphaproteobacteria; order Acetobacterales; family Acetobacteraceae; genus DATFDN01. The sequence goes on along the minus strand of CAWHMO010000016.1, from coordinate 32,461 downwards.
CCGTTTGACAGCGTGCTGGCGCCGACCAGGACTTCTCCGGCGTTCAGCAGCGTGACCGGATCGACCGCCGACCGGCCAATGCGGGGATTGTTGCGCGCCAGCTTTTCGAAATAATCCCATTTGTAGAGGTCGCGCATGGCCAGGGTCCAGCTGCCCATGTAGCCGCTGAACCCCGGATGTCCGAGCGCGATGCGGCCCTTCCATTTGGGATCGAGCAGGTCGGTCCAGGCGTGCGGCGCCTCGTCCGGCTTCACCTTCTGGCTGTTGTACAGGATCAGGAATAAGGTGTAGGTGGTTGGGTAGTAGAACCCGTCCTCCCCCAGCCCCTTCAGCGCCGGCGCGAGCGCCTGTGCGTTGTCCGGCACGTAGCGTGCCAGCGCTTTGCGCTTCATCAATGCCGGCATATGCGCGATGTCGGTGGTGCTGAACACGTCGCATTGCGGCGTGTTGTTCCGCAGATCCTGCATCAGCCGCTCATAGGCGACCTGTCCGGTGGTCCGGATCACCGAGACCTTGATGCCCGGATATTGCTGCGTGAAGGCGCGTCCCATGTTCTCGGCCGTCTCGCCATCGACCTGGGCGATATACCAGGTAATGCCGCCTTCCTTGCGCGCGGCCTCGGCGAGCGCGGCCTCTTCGGCCTTCGCCAGGTTCGGCAGCAACGACGCAGCTGCCAGTGCGCCAAGGCTGGCGGCGAAGATACGCCGTGTCGGTGCGGGCATTATCGGTCCTCCCTGCGGCAAGGTTACGCGGGATGCCGGCTGGCTGACCAGCGTCCGATAGCGGCCACGATCTCGTCCATGCTCGCGCCCACATGCACGCCGGCCTGCTCCAAGGCAGCGCGCTTGGCCGCCAGTGTTCCGGCGTTGCCGTGGATCAGGGCGCCGGCATGACCCATCACCACGCCCTCCCGCGCTGTCGCGCCCGCGATCAGGGCGAACACGGGCTTATCGAAGTCTTGCGCGCGCAAGACCGCCGCTAGCTCCTCTTCCTCCGTGCCTCCGATCTCGCCCACCACAAGGACCGCGCGCGTTGCCTGGTGCGCGGCGAAGAACTCCACCAGATCAGCGAAGCGCGTGCCCTTCACGGCATCGCCGCCGACGCCCACCCACACGCTCTGGCCGACCCCCCGGCCGATCAGCCGGTGGCAGAATCTCGTAGGAGAGCGTGCCGCTTTTCGACATCACGCCGAGCGGGCCGGGCGCCAGTGCCACGTCGGGCAGGAAGCCGAGCTTGGTCTGGCCCGGGACGGCGATGCCAGGCGTCGAGGGACCGACCCAGGTGACGCCTGCCTGGCGCACCAGGCGCAGCGCGTGCAGCGCGTCGTGCTCCGGCACGCCCTCGGCCGGGGTCACGATCAGCCTTATGCCGGCTGCAACCGCCTCCTCGATCGCGGCCAGAGTGTCGAGAGCGGGCACCATCGCCACGCTGGCGACCGCGCCGGTCGCGGCGACCGCCGCGCCGCAGGAGGTGAAGATCGGGATGCCGTCCAGCTCACCTGCCCGGCGCCCCGTGCCAGCGACGATGCGCGTGCCGTAGCGGCGCATCAGCTTCGCGTGCGACTGCCCGGTGCGCCCGGTCATGCCCTGCACCAGGACCGGCGTGCTTGCGTCCAGTGCGATCATCGCGCGCGCGCCACCGCCGCGATCGCGCGATCGAGGTCGGGTTCGATCAGGACGGGGAGACCGGAAGCGGCGATGATGTCCCGTGCCTCGTCGAACCCGTTGCCGATGATCCGCATGACCACTGGCGCGCGCACGTCCACCGCCGCCATTGCCTGCACGAACAGGAGCGCGAACTCGCCCAGGTGGGTGATCCCGGCGAAGATGTTGACCAGGATGGCGCGGATGTGTGGCCCGGCGCCGATCCAGCCCAGCACCTCGATCAGGCGTTTGGGGTCGTCGCGCATCTGGCCGGTGCGGATGTCGCAGAAATTGAATGGCCGAAGGCCGCGTGCCGTCAGTTCGTCAACCAGCATCATCGAGAGCCCGGCGCCGGTCGTGACCATGCCGATCTCGCCCTCCGGGTCGATCTCGATGTAGTCGAACCCGGACTCCAGCTTGCGGACGATTGCCGGGTAGGCGTCGCGTCGCGCGCGCAGCAGCGCGGCGATGACCGGCTGGCGGTGGATCGCGTTGTCATCCACGATCAGCTTCGCATCGCCCGCCACCCAGCCGCCGCTGTCGAGCAGGAACAGCGGATTGATTTCCAGCAGCGTCGCCTCCAGGCGGAAGAAGGCGGCGGAGAGGCGCGCGGCGGCATCGATCAGCGCGGCGCGATCGGTTACGCGATCGGTTAAGGGAAAGAGCCGGGCGAACTCCCGAGCGGTGGCCTCGGCGTCGGGTGGCGCGAGCGCGTCGCGCACCAAGCCTCGCGTCTCGACCTCGACGCCGCCCTCGGGCGCGAACAGCAGGCGGATGCCGCCTGCCGCCGGGTCGATCGACAGGCTGAGATAGGCCTCGCGCCCGCTCACCCGCCGTTCCACCCGACACGCCCGAATCGCGTGGCCCTTGACGCTCATGCCGAGCAGCGCCGCTACGGCGGCCCGCGCCTCCTCAGGACTATCGGCCAGGCGGATGCCGCCCGCCTTGCCGCGCCCGCCCGTCGGCACTTGCGCCTTGACCACGAACGGGCCGTCCGGCAGCGGCGCCTCCAGGCCTGGCGCGAGCAGGCAACCCGGCGGCACCGGGATGCCCGCGCCCTCCAGCAGCGTCTTGGCGTCGTGCTCCAGCAGCAGCATCCGCTCCTCCCCGATCCGCCCAGCAAAGCCCGTCGGTTGCGCCGCGCCAAGCCCGCGTGCAGAACTCGCACGGAAAGAGAGGGTGGAATGGACATCGCGGGCAGCAGCGCCGAGGCGGTCGAGGGGCTGAACTTCCGCTTGACCGACGAGCAGCGCCGGCTGATCGAGACCGTGCGCCGGGTCACGCAGGATCGGTTCAAGCCCGATGCACTGCGTTATCTGGACGGCGCCTTTCCGTGGGACAATCTGAAACTTCTGGCGGAACTCGGCGTGGCCGGCATGACGGTGCCGGAAGCCTATGGCGGGCTCGGGCTCGGCACGCTGGAATCGGCGCTGGTCCTGGAGGAGATCGCCAAGGGCTGTTACGCGACGGCGATGATGATGCTGGGCGAGATCGGCGTGCAGTGCCGCATCATATCGCATTTCGCGCCCGAGTCGTTGCGCCAGCGCTTCCTGCCGAGGATCGTCGCGGGGGCGTGCGTTCTCGCCATCTGCATCACCGAGCCGGATGCCGGGACCGATGCGGCGCGGATGCGGACCAACGCGGACATTCGCGGCGAGCTTGTGGTGCTGAACGGCGCCAAGACGCTGATCAGCCGCGCCGATGTAGGCGATCTGTTCATCGTTTTCACCCGCGTCGATCGCAGACCAGGCGGCGAGGGCATCGGCTGCCTGCTGGTGGAAAAGGGCACGAAGGGCCTGATCCCCGAAGCCAAGTACCACACCATGGGCGGGGAGATGCTGTCGGAGGTGCGGTTCGAGGACGTGGAGGTGCCGGTCGAGAACCTGGTCGTGCGCGAGAACGGCATCCGCCGCCTCTTCAACGCCTTTAACGTGCAGCGCTGCCTCAATTCATCGATCTGCCTCGGCTCGGCCGAGGGCGCGTTCGACGAGTGCGTGCGCTACATGCAGTTGCGCCAGGTGGGCGGCCACCCGATCGCCGAGTTCCAGGGGCTGCGCTGGAAGCTGGTGGACATGTACAAGGAGATCGAGGCGGCGCGCGGCCTGCTGTATCGCGCCTGCGTCAGCGGGCGGGAGTTCCCCGACCCGATGCAGGCCGCGCTGGCCAAGATCTACTGCAACGAAATGGCGATCACGGTCACTAGCCACGCCGTGCAGATGCACGGCGGCTACGGCTACACCGACGAATATCCGGTCAGCCGCTTTTTCCGCGCCGCCCGCTTCGGGGGGCTGGGCGGCGGCACACCCGACATGCTGCGCGACCTGGTAGCGCGGCGGGTGTTCGGGAAGATTGATCCGAACGACGGGATTCTGAGTCTGGATACCTTCTGAGGAACTGCCGTTCAGCAATGCAGGTGGCCGGGGAACCGTGGCCCCGCGCGAGCAGGAGCATTCTGGGTGTCTGGCGCCGGACTCGTCCAATAGCAGCATAGCCTACCCGCGAACCCCAGGCACATGCAGCCGGTCCAACCGCAGCCGGTGGCGGTCGTCGCTCAACCGCCAGGCGGCCAGGTAAGCCACCGCCACCGCCGCGAGTCCGCTGCCGCCGCCCAGCAGGAACATCAGCAGGATCTGGTATTTGACCGCCTCCACCGGGTCCATGCCGGCGAGGATCTGTCCGGTCATGATCCCCGGCAGCGTCACCAGCCCGGCGGCCGACATCTGATTGACGATGGGCAGCAGCGCGCGCCGGACGGAGGCGCGCACCAAGGGGCGTATCGCCTGGCCATAGGTGGCTCCCAGCGCCAGCCGCGCCTCGATCGGGCCACGCTCGCGCACCACCCCGCCGAGCAGGGAATCGAGCGCGAGGCTTGCCCCGTTCAGCACGTTGCCGAGCACGATCCCGGTCAGCGGGATGGCGTAGCGCGGGTCGTACCAGGGCTGCGGGCGGATCGCGGTGCTCAGCGCCAGGCCGGCGGTCAGCACGGTCGCGAAGGCGACCGCCGAGGCGCCGACCGCGACATTGCCGAGCCGGGTCAGCCGCTGTTCCGGCCGCGCCGCCACCTCGCGCGCCGCCACGGCGGCCATGACCAGGAGCACGGCAACCGTGATCCAGGGCGAGGCGAGGCGGAACACCGTCCGCAGCACGAAGCCGATGGCGACGAGTTGTAGCACCATGCGCGCCGCCGCGACGCCAAGCTGGCGGTGCAGCCGCAAGCCGAGGGCCAGCGAGAGCACGCCGTCCACGAACAGCAGCGAGGCGGCGATGCCGATATCCGTCCAGGACAGCAGGATGGGGCTCATGCAGGCGACACCGGGGGGCCGGTCAGCCGTCCCTCCGCCATGCGCAGCCTTTGCCTTCCGAGGCGCGCGGCCTGCTCGGCGCTGTGCGTCACCATCAGGATCGCCGTGCCGCACGCCAGCCGCGCCCGCAGCGCGTCCTCGACGCGTGATGTCGCATCCTGGTCGAGCGCGCCCGTGGGTTCGTCGAGCAGGAGCACCGGAGAATCGAGCACGAGCGCGCGCACCAGCGCGAGGCGCTGGCGCTCCCCGGTGGACAGCCGGCTCAGGGCCCCTTCCATCATGGCGGGCGGAAGGTTCAGGCATGGGAGCAGCGCGCGGGCGGCCTCTGCCGTGGTGGGTGTGAAGTGCTCGGATACGCGCTCGGACCACCAGCCCGGCTCGGCGGCGGCATAGACCGCCTGGCGCCGCCAAGCGGGCGCGCTCCAGCTCCGCCGCTCCCGCCCGTCCAGCCACACCTCGCCTTCGTTCGGGTCGAGGTCGGCGATCATGCGCAGCAACAGGCTCTTGCCCGCGCCGGACGGGCCGCTGATCGCAACGCACTCGCCGTTTGCGATCGATAAATTGAAGGGGCCGGCAAGCGGGCTACGGAGTTCCCGCAGCAAGAGCCGCGTCAGTTCGGCACCTATACCCCTGCAAGCCTGCCCAGCAGTCGCGCGTGAGCGCGGATGCCGTGATGGAAGCATACCTGCTCGAACTTCTCGTTGGGACTATGCACCTGGTCGTCATCCAGGCCGAAACCCATCAACAGGCTGTCCACCCCCAGCACCGCCCTTAGCGACGACACGACGGGAATCGAGCCGCCGCTGCCGATCAGGACGGCGGGGCGGCCGTATTCCTCGCCCAGAACCGCGCGGGCGGCGCGCACCCAGGGGCTGTCGGTCGGCACCTCGATCGCCGGGCCGGAGGCGAACACCTTCCATTCCACCCAAGCGTCTTGCGGCAGACGCTCGGCCACGAAGCCCTGGAAGCCCTCGATCACCCTTCCCGGGTCCTGGCCTGGGACCAGTCGGAACGAGACCTTGGCTGAGGCCTCGGCGGCGATCACCGTCTTGGCGCCCGGCCCCATGTAGCCGCCCCAGATGCCATTGATGTCGGCCGTGGGCCGCGCCCACAGGCGTTGCAGGGCGGGCAATCCACGCTCTCCGGCCGGCATGCCGAGCCCGATGCCGTCCAGGAACGCGCCCTCGTCGAAGCCGAGCGCCTCCCACTCGGCCGCCTGCGCGTTCGTCACCGGCTTCACGCCATCGTAGAAGCCGGCGATCCGGATGCGCCCGTCCTGGTCCTTCAACTCGCCCAGGATCCTGGTCAGCGCATTGATCGGGTTGAGCGCGGAGCCGCCGAACAGGCCCGAGTGCAGATCGCGCTTCGCGGCGTGCAAAGTCAGCTCGACATAGGCCATGCCCCGCAGTCGCGTGGTCACGGCGGGGGTGTCCACGTTCCACATGCCGGTGTCGCTGATGAGGGCGAGATCAGCGCGCAGCTCGTTCTTGTTGCTGATCAGGAACGGTTCGAGGTTCGCCGAACCGATCTCCTCCTCACCCTCGATCAGCACGGTGATCCGCGCCGGGATGGCGCCGGTCGCGTCCTTCCAGACGCGCAGGGCCTCGACGAACATCATCATCTGGCCCTTGTCGTCCACCGCGCCGCGCGCGACGTAACGCTTGCCGTGCGGGCCGTCCACCAGTTGCGGCTCGAAGGGCGGGCTCGACCACAGGGCCAGGGGATCGACCGGCTGCACGTCGTAATGGCCGTAGAACAGGATGTGCGGCCCGGTGTATCCGTCCGGCCCCGGATGATGCGCCAGCACCACCGGATGACCCTCGGTCGGGCGCAGGCTTGCCTCGAAGCCGAGCCCGGCCAGTTCGCCGCGCACCCATTCGGCGGCGCGGCGGCAATCCTCGGCATGGGCCGGCTGGGCGCTGATGCTGGGGATGCGCAGCAGCGCGAAAAGCCGCTTGCGGGATTGGTCAAGCGCCGCGTCGGCCTGAGCCAGCACGGCGTCGAGGCTGGGCATCGGTCTCTCCGTCGCTCACTCGGCCTGACGCGGCAGCGAGCGCTCGATCAGCCGGGCGAACAGCGCGCTGCCGTAGGGGATGGCCTCGTCGTTGAAATTGTAGCCTGGGTTGTGGACCGGCGCGCTCTGCTCGCCATTGCCGAGGTTGATATACGCGCCTGGCACCTGTTCCAGCATGAAGCTGAAATCCTCGGATGCCGAGGCTGGCGGCTTGCCGCGATCCACATTGACCTCGCCCACCAGATCGGCGGCCGCGTCGGCGATGTCGCGCGTCGCCGCCGCTTCGTTCACGAGCGGCGCGAAGATCAGCCGGAAATCGACCGCGGCCGCGGCGCCGAAGGCGGTGGCGACATTGCTCGCCACGCGCGTCAGGCCCTGCTCGATCAGGTTCATCGTCTCGCGCTTCATGGTCCGCGCCGTCCCCGACATCCGGGCGCCCTCGGGGATGACGTTGTAGGCGTCCCCGGCGGCGATGCGCGTGACCGAGAGCACCGCCGTCTCGCGCGGGGGCACGTTGCGCGAGACGATGGATTGCAGCGCCGCGCCGACATGACAGGCGACCAGCACGGGATCGACGCTGGCGTCGGGCCGCGCGCCATGCGCGCCCTTGCCGGCGATGTCGATGTCGAAGAAGGCCCCGCCCGCCATCGCCGTGCCGGGAGTGATCCCGTACTGCCCGAGCCGCATCCCGGGCGAGTTGTGCATCCCGTAGATCGTGTCACAGGGGAATCGCTCGAACAGCCCGTCCTTCAGCATGGCGAGCGCGCCGCCGATACCCTCCTCTCCCGGCTGGAAGATGAACGTGACGGTGCCGCTGAAACTGCGTGTCTCAGCGAGGTAGCGCGCCGCCCCGAGCAGCATCGTCGTGTGCCCGTCATGGCCGCACGCATGCATCACCCCGCGCGTCTGGCTGGCGTAGGAGAGGTTGGTCGCCTCCTCGATCGGGAGCGCGTCCATGTCGGCGCGCAGCCCGATCCGCCCATGACCGTTGCCGGCGCGCAGCACGCCGACCACTCCGGTCCTACCCACACCCCGATGCACCTCGATGCCCCACGCCTCCAGCGTGCGGGCCACCAGCTCGGCCGTGCGGTGCTCCTCAAAGCCGAGCTCGGGGTGGGCGTGGATGTCGCGACGGATCGCGGTCAGCTCGGGATGGTAGCGACGGACGGCGTCGAGGACGGACAAGGGGCGGCTCCTGCGGGGGAACGGGGACGGAGGCGGAAGGCCGGCGAGTGGTTCGGCTGCGTCGTGACGACCGCGACCGGCAGCACCGGGCGCGAACCCTCCAACGCGACCTCGAATGCCTGGACGATGGCGGCGAGCACGAGGATCGCCTCGGTCAGGGCGAATTGGGCGCCGACGCAGACTCGCGGGCCGGCGCCGAACGGCAGGTAGGCGAAGCGGGGTGGGGCGGGGGCGTTCGGCGCGAAACGGTCGGGGTCGAAGGCGTCGGGCTCGCGCCACAGGCGGCGATGGCGGTGCAGCACCCAGGGCGCGATCAGGACAATCGCCCCGCGCGGAATGGCAATGTCGCCGGAACGGTCATTGCCCTTCGCCATGCGGGACAGGGCGAAGGCGGGCGGATATAGCCGCAGCGTCTCGCTCACCACCGCGCGGGTGGCGGGCAGCTCGGGGATCTGTCCGCGGCCGACGGCGGAAGCAAGATCGAGGCCGCGCACCTCCTCGGCTATCCGCGCCTGCGCCTCGGGGACGCGGGCGAGCAGGGTCAGCGCCCAGAAGATGGTCACGCCCGTGGTCTCGTGCCCGGCCAGGATCATCGTCGCCACTTGGTCGCGCAGCTGCTCGCGGGTGAAGCCGCGCCCGGTCTCGGGATCGCGCGCGGCGCGCAGCAGGTCGAACAGGTCGCGCCCCGCAGCCGACGGCGCCGCCTTCTCGCGCGCCGTCATGATCTCGTCCATGAAGCGCTTCCAGCGCGAGCGGAACATCATCCGGCCGAGATCGCCGAGGGTCGGCACGGCGGCCGGCAACACGATGTCGGGGAGGTCGACGCGCCCGTGGCGCATCCCGAACTCGATCAACATGCCACGCAGGCGGGCGCCGAACTCGCGCGTCTCCAGCGAGAACATCGACCTCCCGGCGATCTCCAGGGCCATGCGCTGCACGATGCCGAGCAACTCGATCGGCGCGTCGGCTTGCGCGCGGAGCGCCACCGCGGTTTCGTTCGCGACCGCGACGATGTGGCGGGCCAGCATCGGCAGCACGCGGGGGCTGAGGGCGGGCGCGATGGTGCGGCGCTGCAGGCGCCAGTCCTCGCCCTCCGCCAGGAACAACCCGTTGCCGATCAGCGGACGCAGGACGCGGATGGTTGCCGGCGAGCGGCGGTAGGCGCCCGGATTGTCCACCAGCACGCGATGGATCGCCGCCGGATCGTTCAGCAGCAGGCTGGTGCGCCCGAAGAACCGGCCGACCCGCGACCATTCCTGATAGGCGGGTTCGGACCACATGGTCAGCGCGTTGGTCCGCGCGGCGCGCAGGAATTCACTGAGCGACAGGTCGTGCGCGGGGACGGCCGGCTTGGGAGGGACGAACAGGTCTGTCACCCGCCCAGGCTAGCGCACCCGGCCGGCGCGTGCCAGAACCGACGGGCTGGCCGGCCGGACAAGGCGCGGTCATACTTGCGTTGAATATCAGGGGGAGACAGCGGATGAGCCTGAAAGGGGCGGCGTACATCGCCGGCGCCTTCGAGCACCCGACGCGCAAGGCGCCCGACAAGTCGGTCGCGCTGCTGCACGCCGAATGCGCGCTGGGCGCGCTCAAGGACGCGGGGCTGAGCAAGAACGACGTGGACGGGTATTTCTGCGCCGGCGACGCGCCGGGCATGGGCCCGCTCAGCATGATCGACTACATGAACCTCAAGGTCAGGCATCTGGACGCCACCGATATCGGCGGCTCGTCCTATTTGATGCTGGTCGCGCACGCGGCCGAGGCGATCGCGGCGGGACGCTGCAACGTCGCCCTGATCACGCTCGCGGGACGTCCGCGCAGCGAAGGCCAGGCCACCGGCACCGCGGCGCGCGCCGGCAACCCGGCGCAGCCCGATATGCAGTTCGAATACCCGTTCGGACCGACGGTCGCGAACATGTATGCGATGTGCGCGCAGCGGCACATGCATCAGTACGGGACCACGAGCGAGCAGCTCGCCTGGATCAAGGTCGCCGCCTCGCAGCACGCGCAATACAACGAGCACGCGCTGCTGCGCGACGTGGTAACGGTCGAGGACGTGGTGAAGTCGCCGATCATTGCGAGCCCGCTGCATCGGCTGGATTGCTGCGTCATCACCGACGGCGGCGGCGCGCTGGTGGTGGTCAAGCCCGAGATAGCGCGCAGCCTGAAGCGTCCGAAGGTCAAGGTGATCGGCATGGGCGAAGCCGCTAAGGGCCAGTCCGGCGGCGACGTCGATCTGACATTCTCGGGCGCGCGCTTCTCCGGCCCTGCCGCGTTCGAGATGGCCGGGGTGAAGCCCGGCGACATCAAGTACGCCTCGATTTATGACAGCTTCACCATCACCGTGCTGATGCAGATCGAGGATCTCGGTTTCTGCGAGAAGGGCCAGGGCGGCAAGTTCGTCTCCGACGGCAACCTGATTTCTGGCGTCGGCAAGCTGCCATTCAACACCGACGGCGGCGGGCTTTGCAATAACCACCCGGCCAATCGCGGCGGCATCACCAAGGTGATCGAGGCGGTGCGCCAGCTGCGCGGCGAGGCGCATCCGAAGGTGCAGGTGAAGGATTGCGGCCTTGCGCTGGCGCACGGCACCGGTGGATCGCTCGGCACGCGGCACGGCTCGGCGACGCTGATCATGGAGCGGGAGTGAGAAACATGGCCTATCAGCAGCGCAAGATCCCGTTCGTCGGCGATATCGGCAGCAATCCCGAAACCAAGCGCGTATTCGAGGGTGCGGCGGCGGGCAAGCTGATCGTGCCGCGGTGCAATTCCTGCGGCAGGTCGCATTGGTACCCGCGCGCCATCTGCCCGCATTGCTTCAGCCAGGATCTGAACTGGGCCGAGGCGTCGGGCAAGGGAACAATCTATACGTTCAGTGTCATGAAACGGGCCGAGGTGCCGTACGCGATCGGCTACGTGACGCTGGAAGAAGGGCCGACGATGATGACCAACATCGTCGATTGCGACCTCGACAGCATCAGGATCGGGCAGCCTGTGAAGCTGAAGTTCGTCCCGAGCGAGAACGGGCCGCCGATGCCGATGTTCGCGCCGGCCTAATCTTCCCCCCGTCATGCTCGCTTGTCGCGAGCATCCATGACTTACCGTCGCTCGAAGTCGTGGATGGCCGTGCCAAGCACGGCCATGACGGCTGGGAGATTCTCATGACCATCACACGACGCACCCTCCTCACTGCCGCTGCAGCGGCACCATTCGCCGCCCGCACCGCCCGCGCGCAGACCCCGACTCTCAAGCTCGGCGTCCTAAACGACCTGTCCGGCACTTATCGCGATGACGGCGGCATGACCTCGGTTGCCTGCGCCAAGCAGGCGCTGATCGACTTCGGCGTGCCCGGCAAGGGCTTCAATGTCGAGGTCATCTTCGCTGATCACCAGAACAAGCCGCAGATCGGCGCCTCGATCGCTCGCCAGTGGCTTGATCAGGAAGGCGTGGATGCGATCGTGGACGTTCCGACCTCCTCGGTCGCGCTCGCGGTCAGCAGCATCTGCCGCGAGAAAAACAAGGTAATGCTGAACTCGGGCGGCGGCACGTCGGACCTGACCGGCCCGCAGTGCAGCCCGAACACGATCCACTGGACCTACGACACCTACATGCTCGCCAAGTCCACCGGCGGGGCCACAGTGAAGCAGGGCGGCGACAAGTGGTTCTTCATTACCGCCGACTACGCGTTTGGCCAGGCGCTGGAACGCGACACGACGGGGGTGGTGAAGGCCGCCGGCGGCAAGGTAATCGGCAGCGTGCGCTACCCATTCCCCGACACCTCCGATTTCTCGTCGCTGCTGCTGCGCGCGCAAGCGTCAGGGGCGAACGTCATTGGTCTCTGCAATGCCGGCGGCGATACCGCCAACTGCATCAAGCAGGCGCACGAGTTCGGGCTAATGGGAGGGAAAGTGCGCATCGCGGCGATGCTGATCCAGAGCACCGGTATCCACGCGCTAGGATTGCAGGCGGCGCAGGGCCTGCGTTACAGCGAGTCCTACTACTGGAACCTGAATGACCGGACCCGCGCCTTCAACGACCGCATGAAAGGCAAGACCGCCAACGGCATCTGGCCAAACATGACGCAGGCCGGCAATTACGGCGCCGTGCTGCACTACCTGAAAGCAGCGTCCGACCTGGGCATCGCGGCGGCGAAGGCCGACGGGCGGGCAGCGGTGGCGCGCATGAAGGCGATGCCGACCGACGACGACGCCTTCGGACCAGGCCGCATCCGCGAGGACGGCCGCGCGCTGCATCCCGTTTATCTGTTCGAGGCCAAGAAGCCGTCCGAGAGCAAGCAGCCCTGGGACGTCGCCAAGGTCATCGCCGTCACCCCGCTGGAGGAGGCCTGGCGTCCGATGAGCGAAGGCGGCTGTCCGCTGGTGAAGAGCTGATCTCGCTATGTCAGGAACTCCCACCCTCGCCCGGTGAAGCGTTGCAGACGCATATAGGTGATGACGCGGTAATCCTCGGGGCTGGTGTTGATGAGGCTGCCTGGCAGCAGCATGGGCAGGCGGAAATCGTGCAGGTTCGTCGCCTGCCGCATGATGTTTGCGCGGCTCAGGTCATCGCCGCATTGACGCAGCGCCTGAACAAGCGTCTGAGCATAGGAATAGCCGGCGACGTTGAGGCTGTCCTTGTCGTCGGCTTCCGGCATGTACGTGTGCAGCCAGGCGCGCCATGCCTTGGTGTCCGGATCGTCGGCCCATTGCGGGTCTGACACATCCTTGATGAAGCCCGCTGTCAGGATGCCGGCGGATTGCGCCAGTCCCGCGGGAATGAAGGTCGCCGCCACCGAGGCGGACCCAAGGTGCAGGTACCGCTCGGGGTGCCAGTTGAGGTCGTAGATCTTGCGGATCGCCTGGGCCGCCTGCTTGGCGTAGGCGAACAGGAACACCGTGTCCGCTCCCGAACCATGCATCGCGATGATCTGCGAATCCACCGTCGGATCGGTCGCCTCGAAACTTTCGGCGCCGACGATCATCTCGCCGGCCTTGTCGCCAAGCCCCTCCTTCAGCCCGCCCAGCAAGCCCTTGCCGAAATCGTCGTTCTGGTAGATGACCGCGATCTTCGCGTTCGGCGATTTGGCAAGCACGTTCTTGGCATAGAACATCGCCTCGGTCCTGAGCGTCGGCTGCCAACCGATGCTCCAAGGTGCCGTTTTCGGCGAAGCGAAATTGTCCGATCCGGCCGCCACGAAGAGCTGCGGCACCTTGTTCTGGTTGAGGTATCTCCGGATCGCCATGTTGATGGGCGTGCCGAGCGTCCCGAAGATCGCCGCGACGTGCTCCTGCTCGACCAGACGCCGGGTCTGTTCGACCGCCTTGGGCGGGCTGTAGCCGTCATCGAGGCTGATGAGGGTGATCTTCCGGCCATTCACCCCGCCGGCTTCATTCAGGGAACGGAAGAAGGCGGTCTCGGCACGTCCGAGCTGCGAATAGGCGGAAGCCGGGCCGCTATAGGGCATGGTCTGACCGATCTTGATTTCGGCCGCGGTGACCCCGGGCATAGCGGCTTGCTGCGCAAGGCCGGTGCGGGCAAGCATCGACGAGCCAAGTGCCGCAAGCGGAGCCGCCAGGATCGCGCGACGGGAACTGCGCATAATCGATCCTCCCCATTGCCATTCAGGCAATCCTCGATTGAGACTGTCCTTCGCGTCAAGCGTACTGACCCGGCAACCCTCGACCCAGGGTGCGTGTTCGGGTGCCAGTGGAGGAGGAAAATCATGCCGAAGCCAGAGGACAACCAGAAGGCCAGCACCCCAGCCGATCCTGCTGCGCAGCCGAAGCCGCTGCCAGGCAAGGCGAGCGACGACGCTCCGGTTCACACCGAGCCCAACAAGCCCAATGACGAGGTCGTTGATCCCCGGGCGCCGGGATAAGCCGCGCCGTGCCCGCCATCGCCTCCGTCGAACCCGGGTATTATCGCGTGCCGCTGGAAGTCGCTCTCAGCGACAGCATGCATGGCGACATGCTCGCCTTCGAACTCAACACAGTCCGCGTGCGCGATGCCGACGGCGCTGAAGGCGCGGGCTACACCTTCACCTGCGGGCGCAACGGAGCCGCCATCGATGCGATCCTGAGGCGCGACATCCCCGAACAGCTCATCGGGTCCGATGCCGACCGGATCGAGTTTCTGTGGAACCGGATCTGGTGGGGCCAGCACTACGGCGGGCGTGGCGGACCGTCCGTGCTGGCGCAGTCGGCGTTGGACATGGCGCTCTGGGATCTGAAGGGCCGGCGCCTGGGCCAGCCTTTGTGGAAGCTGCTCGGCGGCCATGATCCCCATGTGCCCTGCTATGCCGGCGGCATCGATCTCGACTTCCCGCTCGACAAGCTGCTCCGTCAGACCGACGACAACCTCGCCAAGGGGTTCCGCGCGATCAAGATGAAGGTCGGGCGCAAGAAGCTGTCCGAGGATGTCGAGCGGCTCAGGGCCATGCGCGAGCACCTGGGAGACGGGTTTCCGCTCATGGTGGACGCCAACATGAAGTGGTCCGCGGACGAGGCCATCCGCGCGGCGCGTGCCTTCCAGCCCTTCGACCCGCTGTGGCTGGAGGAGCCGATCATCCCTGACGACGTGGCGGGGCAGGCGCGGGTGGTGCGCGAGGGCGGGCTGCCGATCGCCTCGGGCGAGAACCTGCGCACGCTCTGGGAATTCCGCCACCTGATCGCGGCGGGCGGGGTTACCTATCCGGAGCCGGACGTCACCAACTGCGGCGGCGTCACCGCGTTCATGAAGATCGCGCATCTGGCCGAGGCCTTTAACCTTCCCGTCACCTCGCACGGCGCGCATGATGTCACCGTGCATCTGCTCGCGGCGGTGTCGAACCGTTCCTACCTGGAGGCGCACGGCTTCGGCCTTGACCGCTATGTGGCGAAGCCGCTCAGGATCGAGAACGGCTTCGCGATCGCACCGGACCTGCCCGGCCACGGCATCGAATTCGACTGGAAGGCGCTGGAGACGATCCGCGCCGGCTAGGCCGGCATCAGCCGCACCGGCAGATGCGCCAGGGCTCGCAGCGTGTTGTTGTAGCGCCGGCTTGGCGGGGCCGTGATCTCGATTGCGGCAACCTTCCGGGCCAAGGCGCCCAGAACCGCCTCACCTTCCAGCCGGGCCAGCACCTGGCCGACGCAGCCGTGGATGCCGGTGCCGAACCCGACATGGCCGGCATTGCGGCGGGTCATGTCGTACTCGTCCGGCTGCTCCCAGCGGCGCGGGATCGCGATTGGCGGCGCCGAGGAACGTCAGCACCTTCTCGCCTTCGGCGATCGGCATGCCGCCGACGTCAACCTCCCGCACCGAAGTGCGGAAGAAGGTTTGCACCGGGCTCTCGTAGCGCACTGCTTCCTCGAATGCCGCGCGTGCCAGCCCGGGATCGGCGCGCAGACGCTGGAACTGTTCGGGGAACCGCGCCAGGCAATAGATCGCCGCACCCAGCCCGCTGACCGTCGTATCCACCCCGGCGGTCAGCAGCGATCGCACCACCAGCGGCGCTTCGTCCGCCGTGAGTTCTCCCGCATCGGCGGCCTTGTGGATCTCCGCGCCGAATCCCTCGGGTGCAAGCGATGCGCGCTGCGACTGCGCCTGCACCCACGCCACGACGGGCTCCGCGTCGCTGACCGCATCGGCGAAAAATCTGATTGCGCGGGCCGAAGGAGTTGAACACCATGTTGCCGTAGGGCAGCAGGTATTGGCGGTTCTCGCGCGGCATTCCCACCGCATCGGGGAACACGGTGAGCGGATACGCCTCCGCCAGATCGGGGATCGCATCGAAGCTTTCCCGCACCAGCAACTCGTCGATCAGCGCGTCGGCCGCGTTCTCGAAGCCTTTCCGCAGCCGGCGCATGCCGCCGGCGACAGAACGCGATCGAGCACCTTGCGGGTGCGGTCGTGCAGCGGCGGATCGGTCTCCAGCACCAGGCTGGGAAGGCGCCAGGGCTTCTCCTTCGCGAAGTCCGACAGCCCCACGCCGCGCGCCGAGGAGAAGTTGCGCCAGTCGGTCAGCACCGCATGAACCTCGGCATAGCGCGCCACGGCGAGAATGCCGTATCGCGATAGCCGCACGACGGGGCCGGCCTCGCGCAGCGCCGCGTGGAAAGGGAACGGGTCTTCGAAGAAGTCGGCCGAGAACGGGTCGATGTCCAACGCGGGAGTGGTCATGGCCAACGGTCCTTCGTCTCAGGCGACGCGCCATGCATCCCCGTCGCGCATAGCCTTGCCTTCGGACTCCAGCTTCAGCAGATGCGCCAGCACGCTGCGCTCCGCCGCGCGTTGCAGGCGTGGGTCGATCTGCCCGTACATCTTGTCGCGCAGCGCGGCCGCCGTCGCCGGTCCCTTCATCAGCGCGACCTGGATGGAACGCTCGCGCTCCATGCGATGAAACAGCAGCGCGCGCGTCAGCCGGCGCGGATCAGGCAGCGCGGGGCCGTGGCCGGGCAGGAACACGTCGTCTTCGCGGTCCAGCACGCGGCGGAGGCTGGCGAAATAGGCCTTCATGTCGCCGTCGGGCGGATTGACCACCGAGGAGTTCCACGACATCACGTGATCGGCGCTGAACAGAATCGCGCTGCCATCTCCGCCGTGCATCGCCAGACAGAGGTGGTCGGAGGCGTGACCGGGCGTGTGCAGAACTGTCATGCCCCCGATCTCGCCGGAATCGTCGAGCGGGATATCGGGCGTGAACGCCGAATCAGCCGGGTTGCGAAACCCGGCTGTAGGCGCACCCGTGGCCTGCTTCAGCGCCGCCGTTGCGCCAAGGTGGTCGTGATGCGTGTGCGACAGCAGGATCAGGTCCGCCTTGCCGCCGGTGGCGCGCAGCACCGCCTCGACATGCCTGGCGTCGTCCGGTCCGGGATCGAGCACGACCAGCCCATGCTCGGTCTCGATCAGGTACGTGTTGGTTCCGTGATAGGTCATCGGCCCCGGATTTTCGGCAACAACCCGCTTGATGCCGGGCAGCACTGGCAACGCCACGCCGCGCGCGGGCTCCGGTTCGGTCAGAAACGCCATGTTCACCTCGTTATGCGAGCTCAGTATCGGGAAGAAGCCCGCGCGCGGCAATCGGCGCTCAGCCGTCTTTGCCCTCCAGACTGCTCCGCGCCGCTTCCAGCGCGGCGCGCTGGCTGGCGCTCACCTTGGGGAAGGCCAGATCCAGGTTCTCCAGCGCCTCGATCAGCGCCGCCACGACGATGACGTGGGCAAACCATTTGTGGTCGGCGGGCACCACGAACCACGGGGCGTGCGGCGCGGCGGTGGCGGCGATGGCCGCCTCGTAGGCGGCCTGGTACTCGTCCCAGTGGATGCGCTCGGCGAGGTCGGCGGCGCTGAACTTCCAGTTCTTCTCCGGCGTTTCCAGGCGCGCCAGAAAGCGCCGCCGCTGCTCCTGCCTCGAGAGGTGCAGGAAGAACTTCACGATCGCCGTTCCCTGGCGTGCGAGGTATCTTTCGAAGTCGGCGATCGCCTCCAGCCGTTGTTCCCAGATGTCCTTTCCGACCAGGCCCTGCGGCAGATGTTGGCGGTCGAGCAGGTCGGGATGGACCCGCACCACCAGCACCTCTTCGTAATGGCTGCGATTGAAGATGCCGATATGGCCGCGCTCCGGCAGCGAGCGGGCGGAGCGCCAAAGGAAGTCGTGAGCCAGCTCCTCCGGTCCCGGAACCTTGAAGCTGGTCACCTGCACGCCTTGCGGGTTCACGCCGGTCAGGACGTGCTTGATCGTCCCGTCCTTGCCGGCTGCGTCCATTGCCTGAAAGACGCAGAGCAGCGCCCAACTGCCCTGCGCGTAGAGCCGCTCCTGCAAGGCCGACAGGCGTTGCACGCTCGCGGCCAGCAGCGCGTCCCCCTTTTCCTTGTCCAGGAGAGGCCCGGCAGTGTCGCCGGGGTCGTAGTCGTTGAGCCGGAACTGCTTGCCGGATGTAACGCGGTAGCGGTCAAGCAGCTTGCGGACCTGCTTGGACGGCAGCCCCAAGCTTTCCGCGACGTCGGCGAGCGTCTTTTTCATCGGCGCAGGCTATCGCAGGGGATGGGCGGGTGAAAGGGCGCTTCAGGAGCGGGCGTATGGCGGCGGCCATGCCAGCGCCAGCCACTCGCTCATCAGCCGCCCGTGCTCGGTGGAGAAGTGCTCATCGAGCAGACGCGACGTCTCGATGCGGTCCACCCGGAAATGGCGATAGTCGCTGCGCAGCTCGCACCAGGCGGCGACGATCGTGACAGTCACGTAGTAGGCCATCGCGATGGGCCGGATCGTTCGCCGCGTGCGCCGGCCGTGCTCGTCCACATAGCCGATGTGGATCTTGCGGCTGTCGCGGATCGCCGCGCGCAGCGCGGCGGGATCGGCGCCGACCGCGGCGAGCGCGCCGCCTTCGGAGACGAAGAGAGGCGCGGCGGCGAGCTGCGCGCGCAGGGCGTCGGGCAGCACCACGCCGATCTTGCCCAGCACGCTCTCGGCCGCTTCCTGCAAGCCGGGGTCCCGCAACCGGCCGACGAGGCGCGCACCGACCACGATCGCCTCGATCTCCACCGTCGTGAACATTAGCGGCGGCAGGTCGAAGCCGCGCCGCAGCACGTAGCCGATCCCGGCGGCGCCCTCGATCGGCACGCGCCGGGCCTGCAAGGCGGCGATGTCGCGATAGATGGTGCGCGGCGTGACCTCCAGCCGCTCGGCAAGCGCGGCGGCGGTCAACGCAACCTTCGTGGAGCGCAGGATCTGGATGATCTCGAACAGCCGATCCGACCGGCGCATCTCACGTCTCCCGGACGACGGAACCCTGCTGACATAACGCTGTCAGCAGGGCAGGCGTAGCGTGCCCGGTCTTTACGAGCCGAGGGGACGAGACATGCGACCACCGCCCGAGCTTATCCTGACCGATGCGCCCGGCGAGCAGGCCGAAGCGGCCATCGACAACGGGTTGACCGAGTTCAACCGGAGCCAAGCCGGCTATGTCGATGCGCGGCCGCTCGCCGTGCTGGTGCGCGATCCGGACTCGGGCGACATCCTCGGCGGCTTGCTGGGGCGCACGACCCTCGGCCTGTTCTTCGTCGATCTGATCCATCTGCCCGACGCCGTGCGTGGGCGTGGACTGGGCGGCCGCGTGCTGGCCATGGCCGAGCAGGAGGCCAGAAGGCGCGGCTGCACGGCGGCCACGCTCTTCACGATCCACTTCCAGGCACCCGGATTCTACGCGCGGCACGGCTGGCGCGAGGTCGGGCGGATCGAATGCGACCCGCCGGGGCATACAAGGATCTGCATGAGCAAGCGCCTGGCGCCGGCCTGATGGGAAGGGCGCGTGCGCCAGGCGTGGAGCGCGCCCGGATCGGCGCCAAGGGGTTGCTGCTGGCCGCCCTGTGCCTCGCGGTGCTGCTGGCGCAGGTGGACACCTCCGTGGTGAACCTCGCGATGCGCGCGATCGGCGCGGGGTTCGGCGCCGGCGTGGCCGGTCTGCAATGGGTGCTCGACGCGTACAACCTCGCCTATGCGCTGCTGCTGCTCACCGGGGGCCTGCTGGCCGATCTCTATGGCCGGCGCCTGCTCTTTCTTTGGGGTGCCGTAATCTTTGTCGGTGGCTCGATCCTGTGCGCGGCCGCGCCGGGCATCGTCGTGCTGGTCCTCGCGCGCGCGGTGACGGGGGCGGGAGCGGCGCTGCTGCTGCCGGCATCGCTTTCCATCATCCGCGTGGAGTGGTCCGACGCGCGGGCGAGAGGCCGGGCGCTCGGCATATGGGCCGCGTGCAACGGGCTTGCCTTCGTGATCGGCCCCGCGGTGGGCGGCGTCCTTGTGGACGGGTTCGGCTGGCGGAGCGTGTTCCTGCTGGCCGTTCCGCTTGGGCTGGCGGCGGTCGGGCTGGCCCTTTGCGTCGTGCCGGAGTCCTCCGACCCGTCAGGGCGGCGGTTTGACGCGGTGGGGCAGGCATCGGGCGGGGCCGCGCTGGGCGGGCTGGCATTGGCCACGATCGAGGCGGCACATGACCGCGCGCTCGCTGGAGCGTCGCTGGCGGTCGCCGCTGCCGCGCTCATGCTGTTCCTGCGCACCGAGCATCGGCGTGGCGAGGCGGCGATGGTGCCGCTCGATCTGTTCCGCCACCGCGCGTTCGTGGGCGCGCTGGCCGCGACCGCCGCCATGACCTTCGGAATGTATGGTCTCCTGTTCCTGCTCCCGCTCGTCTGGCAGGCGGCCGGGATATTCGGCGCGGGCGCGGCGGGGATCGCCCTGGTGCCCATGGCCGTGGTGTTTTTCGCTGTTTCCAACGTGTCGGGCCGGCTCGCCGAGCGCGCCGGAGCGCGCGCGATGATCGCGGGCGGCACTGCGGCGATCGGGATCGGGCTCGTTGTCGTCGCCCTCACCTCCTCGGGCATGCCGCTGGCGCTGGCCGAGGCCGGGTTGGTGCTCGCCGGGCTTGGCATGGGCCTCAACACCGGACCGCTGTTCGGCGTAGTCGTGGCGGCGGTGCCGGCCGCGCGCTCGGGCAGCGCCGCCTCGTTCGTCAACGTCGCCCGCATGACCGGGGCGACGCTGGGAGTCGCCGTACTGGGTGCCGCCTTCGCCGGCGCCGGTGCGGGCACGCCGGGGCTGCGAGCCGCCATGCTGGCCGGCGGCCTTGTTCAGCTCGCCGGAGCGTGCGCGGCCTGGATGACGATCGACCGAGTGCGAGTTGCTCAGTAGCTCTCCGGCGGGATGACGTTCTGCGGCCGTGGTCCCAGGAGCGCGGCGCGCATCGTCTCGGCGCCCTTGCTCCGGATGTCGTCCCAGGCTTCCGGCGTGTGGAAGGCCGAGTGCGGGGTGATGATGAGGCGGCCCTCGACCCACTCCTCGCGTGCGCGGTAGGCGCGGATCAGCTCGGGCACCGGTTCGACCGGCGGCTCTATCGGCACCACGTCGAGGCCGACGCCGGCAAGGTGATCGTCCTTCAGCGCCGCCGCCAGCGCGTCGATGTCGATGATCGGGCCACGTGCGGTGTTCACCACCACCGCGCTCTTAGGGAGAAGCGCCAGTTCCCTCGCCCCGATCAGCCCGCGCGTTTCCGGCGTGAGCGGGGCGTGGATGGAAAGCGTGTCGGTCTGCCCGAGCAGGTCCTCCAATGTCGCCGCACGCTCCACCCCGATCGCGAGATCGGCGCCGTTCGGCCGGTACGGATCGAAGAACATCACGCGGAAGCCCAGCGCCTTGGCGCGCAGGGCGACGGCCGTGCCGATGCGACCCAGCCCGACGATGCCGAAGGTCTGGACCAAGGTGCGCCGGATCAGCGGGTGGAACACGGCCCGCCATGGGGCTGCCGGATTGCGCCGCTGCCACTCATGGTGCAGGAGCAAGCCGCGACGCAGCACGAGCACGAGCGCGATGGCGTGGTCGGCGACCTCGGTCGTGCCGTAATCGGGAACGTTGCAGACCACCACCTGCCGTTCGGCGGCGGCCCTCCGGTCGATGCTGTCGTAGCCGACCCCCATGCGGACCACGCAGCGCAGCCGGGTGAAGCGGGCCAGGTCGGCGGCGGAGACCCGCTGGCGCAGGATCATCAGGCCGTCGGCACTCGCGCAATCCTCGTCTGACAGCTCCGCAAGGCTCTTTGTGTCGCGCACGACCACGCGCACCTCCGGCCCGAAG
The DNA here is from genome assembly GCA_963830565.1 of uncultured Pseudomonadota bacterium. Lineage (GTDB taxonomy): Bacteria > Pseudomonadota > Alphaproteobacteria > Acetobacterales > Acetobacteraceae > DATFDN01. Next base: position 10,720 of record CAWHMO010000016.1, on the reverse strand, counting down.
ATGCGACGCTCGACGCTGTCATCGGCGTAAAGCAGCTCCGGGTAGAGGACGGTCCAGGCCATGAAGAGGCTCCCTTGCTCGGCATCCGAATCTGCGCAGCGCCGAGCCAGCGACGCAGCCGGCTCGGGCAGGGCATCCGCGAACCGCCATTGTCGATCCGCGTTGAAGTGCGGGCACTTCCTAAGGAGTCCGGTGGCATGCGGGCAAGGTGGGCCGCCCCGGCCGGCGCGGCGGTCGGGCTGGGATTGGTGCTGGCGGTCACGCCGGCACGGGCGCAGCAGAACGACTTCCTGGGCGACATGAAGCATTTCTTCGGGGGCATGACGCCGAACGGCGGCATGCGCCAGGCCTACGAGGCGGGGCGACGGGACGAGTACGCAGCCCTGCAATCGCAGCGTGAGCGCCTATGCGCGCCCCAGGCCTCTAATGCTCAGCCGCGCAGCTTCGATTACGGTGCCGGCGGCTACGGTCCCTATGCCAACCGGTGAGGTTCAGGTCTTGGATGTGGCCAGCGGGGTCACGGCACTCGCCGCGCCGGGAGCGGGAGTTGCCGCCTCGGGCGCGAACAGCCGCACGTAATTGCGCGCCAGGATCTGGTACACGCCCTCCGGGCAGATCAGCTTGGAGACGGTGCTGGCGATCAGCGCGCTCGCCATCAGCGGCACGATCATGTTGTGATCGGCCGTCATCTCCGCGACGATGGCGAAGGCGGTGATCGGCGCCTGGACCACCCCGGCGAAGTAGCCCACCATCCCGAGCATCACCACCGCGCCCAGCGGCGTCCCGAGTGCCCCGGGAAGCACGCGCCAGAGGTCGTAGCCGATGCCGGCGCCGACCGCCATCGACGGCGAGAATAATCCGCCCGGGATGCCGGCGATGGACGAAGCAGCCGTTGCCAGCAGTTTCAGCGGTCCGAAGGTCAGGGGCAGCGGCGTGCCGTGCTCGATCAGTGCCCTGACTTGCGTGTAGCCGGTGCCGAATATGGTATTGCCGGAGCCGAGCCCGCAAAGGGCGACCAGCAGGCCGCAGCCGAGCGCAAACAGCGTCCGGTGCCGGCGAATAGCCGGCCCGAGGGCGCCCGGCAGTCCGCGCCCGACCTCGACCAGGATACGGCTGAACAGGCCGCCCGCGAGTCCGCCCGCGATGCCGCAGACCGGCACCATCGCCCAGCCGGCCGCGCCGCCCACCGCCGCGCTGGTCACGCCGAAATAGGTGTAGTTGCCGAGCATGCCGATCGAGACGATGCCCGCCGCGATCACCCCGCCGATGATGAGGCCGTTCGCGCGTTCGTCGAATGCGCGGCTCATCTCCTCGATGCCGAAGATCACGCCGGCCAAGGGCGTGTTGAACGCCGCCGCGATGCCGGCCGAGGCGCCAGCCAGGATCAGCCCCGGCTGGCGCGCCGGCGACAGCCGCCCGATCGTGAACATGATGGAGGCGCCGACCTGGACCGTGGGGCCTTCCCGTCCGATGGAGGCGCCGATGACCAGCCCTGCCAAGGTCAGCAGGATCTTGTTCACGCCGATCCAGAGCGAGACGAGCTTGGCGCGCTCCGCCCGGCTCCACAGCGCGCGCGCGGCGATCGCCTGCGGGATGCCGCTGCCCTCGGAGTTCGGCACGAAGCGCCGTGTGATCCAGGACAGCAGCGCGAAGCCCAATGGCGTTGCCACCAGCGGCGCGAGGGGAGCCCTGGCCAGAAGTCGGTCGAACAGGTCCTGTGCCGCCGTCGCGCCAAGTGCCATCGCCACGCCGGCGAGCCCGATGGCGGCCCCGCCGAGGAGAAAGATGACCCGCCGACGCCAGCGTAGGTCATGCAGCCGGGCGTAGCGCGCCAGGCGTTGGGCCGATGTTCGTGAGCGGAGCGGTTCCCGCGGCGGCACGGAGGCGGGGTCGGAGGCCATCGCGCACATACCGGGCGGATCCTGACAGGCCACTACGATTGTCGGCACTCAGTGGAGATCCGGGCGGGAGTGCCCGAACCAAGCCAATACAAGAGCTTGGCGAGGCAAACCGCACAATCCCGCCGCAAGTTACTTCAATGGCTTATCGGCCGGATGGCAAACCGTCAACTGGCGCCGGACGGTGCCATGCCTCAAGAGAAAACCCCGCCGCGGCGGCAACCGCGAACGGGGCTGTTTGGAGTTCCCCCGTCCTGGTGGACGGTTGAGGGGCTTGGTTGATTAGGGCTTGGCTTTGGCTGCTTGCACCTGCTCCTTCTCGTAGGCCATGGGCGAGCGATATCCCAGGGCGGAGTGCAACCGCACCGGTTGTACCAACCTTCTATGTAGCTGAAGCCGTCATGCGGGCCTCGGCCTGGGAAGCGAAGCGGCGCCGGGCGAGCAACTCGGCTTCCAGGCTGCTGAGGAAGCTCTTGGCCATCGCATTATCGTAGGCGTCGCCCACCGATCCCATGGACGGGCGCACGCCGCCCTTCGTTGCACTCCTTCCGGCACAGCTTCGCCATCCGTCGCCTGCGGGCCTGGCACGAGGCCATCTGGACGTGCAGGCGCTGCTGTCGACGCTGTCGGTCTATCTCGGCGTAACCCGGAACTCGGCATGGGCTTGAACTGCTGGACGAAACTCATGCCAATTTCGAGATTGTGGTCGTGACCCCGGCCAACACCATGGCGCACTCCTATCGCGACAACAGCAATGGCAACCAGACCTGGTATGCGACCGAGGAGTTCGGCATCGCCGACTTCCCAAGCCTGGTGAAGTGCGACGACCTAAGGAGCCTTGAAGTGATCGCCGCTGGTGATCCGGGTGGTCTCTTTCACTGGCGCCGGGATGCGTCGGGTGGTCCCTGGACGATGACGCGGATGTTCGCACCCGAAAACGGCAGCGGGGCCGCTGGCTTTGTGCTCGATCTGCGACCTCCATCCCCTACAACATAAGGATATGCGTCCAATGGGGGACTGTCAGAAATTCCGTGTATACGGACTGGCAATCCCGCTCAGGCCAGGGCCTTTGTGAAGCGTTCGCGGCCGAGGCGCATGGACCGGAGGCACGGACGCAGTGAGCCCAAGGCACCGTCAACTTGGCGAACGGGCTGGCATTGTCAGGTTGGTGGTGGAGGTCGGAGCCAGGCGTGGTGCTGACTGAGCGTCACGCGCGGGCTCCGATTTGTGTCGCGTCATACCAACCACGGAATGCGCCATCACGAATGCTGCGGCATTTACTGGCGGTCAGGCGATGGCGGCAGAGCGGCCGCACCACCTGACAAGGCCCTCATTTCCTGAAATACATCATCGGCGCGTTTGGGCGCCCTACGAAGCACTGGTGCGTGAAGCCGTAACGCTTGATGATGGTAACGGCATGAATGGCGTTCGCCTCGCTGGTGCCGAAGTCGAGCATGCGCGACGTGCCGTCGGTAACAATCCAGCTCCCCGCCACCTGCTGCGTCACCACCCCCGCCAGGTCGAAGGGAACGGCGTCCTCGCCCAGCATGGCGCCGGACGGTGCCTTTCCGCCGACGGTGAAATACATCATCGGCGGATCGGGGCGTCCCACGAAACAGATGCGGTCGAAACGGTAATGAGCGATTACGGCCTTCGCGCGCTCGGCATTCGCCTCCAACGGGCCGAAATCCAACACTTGCTGATCGCCGTCGACGATCTTCCAGTGCTGGGCGACCTGCCGCACCTGCACGGCCTCAGGATGCAGCGGCAGACAATCGTCCGAGGCGGTCACGAGATAGGCGCCGAGCTGCTCGGCGAGGTCGATCAGGCTGGTCGCGTTGAAGTCGAAGCTCGGATCGGGATTGTTGCCCGGCGAGCCGCCCGGCCCGAGCTCCGTCGGACGGCCCACGAAGGCGGTTCGAAAACCCTGCGCCTTGGCGGCGTTCAGGTCGTAGTTGTGCGCCGCCACCATCAGGATTTCGGATGCGCCGAGGCCAAGGCTGGAGAGCGCCGTTTGATAGACGCCGGGGTCCGGCTTGTAGCGCTGCACCGTCTCGGCGGAGAGCAGCTTGTCGAATGGCAGTTTCGCGTGCGCCCGTAGCGCCGACTGTGTCGTGACGCTCATATTGGACAGCACCGCGAGCGCGTAGTGCTTGTGCAGAGCGGCCATCCCCGCCGCGGCATCGGGCCAGGGTGGCAATGCATGCCACAAACGGAAATAATCCTGCACCGCCGCATCGGCCTTCGCGCCCAACTGCGCGATCGGCAGGTTCGCGCGCGTCGCGTTCTGCAGGATCGTGTCGGGCGGAACCCAGTTCCCGCTCGACAGCACTTCCCCGATCCCCTCCGAATAGCCGCTGAGCGAACCGCTCGCAAAGGCGGCGCCATTGACGCTCACGCCATACTTTACGTTGAGCGGTCCCACGCCCTGCGCCAGACCGTCATAAGCGTCGAAGACGGTGCCGATGATGTCGAAGGTCAGCGCCTTGAGCTGCATGGAGCCTTCCCTATGGAATGACCGTCACGGCGATCTCGTGCGACTCGCGCGGCGGCGGCCGGCCGAAGCGGAGCAGCTCCAGCCGGATCGTGCTGCGCCCGGGCGCGAGGGCGGAGACGAACAGCGCTTGCTGCAGGCTTCCGCCGGGCGGCGCGTTGGGCGGGCGCCGATGCTCCGGGCCGGTGCTGGCCTTGATCGACCGCGCGTCACCGGTGAGGGCCAGCTGCCAGACGTAGCCGACCGACCCGGCGCTGGTGAGCGGGATGGTTTTCCGCTCACCGACGTGCAGCGTCAGCTCAGTGGGTGCTGCCAATGGTGACACCCGCGTGCCAGCCGCCATTGTCGCGCCAGAAATGCTGGATAGTCCCATCGTAGCACAGAACGACAATCTCCAGATCGAAGCCGAAACTGCCCTCGACCAGCGCCTGGACCCGGGAGACGCCGGAGCTGAAGGTCGCGGACTTCGACCACACGAAGTTGGTATTGGAGTTGTCCCGCCACCAGTGTTCCACCTGGCCCTGAGCATTGGCGACGACGAGTTCGAAGTTGCCATTTCCGGCCTCATCCGCCATCCCGTACTGGCCCTGGATCATCACCGGCGGGGACTTGATGTTCGACCCGAACACCTGATCGGACTTCCAGGCCGAGCCGTCGCGCCACCAGTGCTGCATCGTTCCGTTGTTCAGCACCGCGACCAATTCCAGCGCGCCCCAGGTGCTCTGGATCAGGTTCGGGCCGGCGGTGGCAATGTTGCTTCCGAAGCTCACGCTGGGCTGCCACTCGTTCCCGCCTCGCCACCAGTGCTGCAGTTGCCCGCCGCCGATCCCCACAACGACTTCGAAGTTGCCGGGCCCCCAGCTGCTCTCGATGAAGCCGACCGCGCCGCTCGCATTCGTCGGACCGAAGATCGGGCCGTCATCCCACTTCTGTGCGGCCTGGTCGAAGTAGCGGTGGTGCAGCCGGCCGCCTGTGGTGCGGTACACCATCTCGAAGTTGCGGTTATAAGTCGTGGCGGTGAAGGTCGGCGGGTCGGCAACATCGTTGCCGATCGTCTCCGCCTTCGCCCAGGGCAGGGCGCCGCTGGAGTTGTCGCGCCACCAGTGTGTCCAGGAATTGCCGGCACTCGGCGCAATCAGCTCGAAGTTGCGGTGCAGCGCGCCGTCGCCGCTTTCCAGCATGCCGCCGGCGTGGGAGCGCCGTTTGGTCCATGGATCGGCGTTGGTGAGCTGCAAGCCGAGCTTGTCGCTCGAGTCGATGCCGCATTGCCCGTATGCGATCAGGCAGAAACCGGCATTTCCGAAGGTCGGCCCCCAGGAGTTTTTCACGATCCAGCAGCCAAGCCTGTCATCGAAGCCGACCGCAAGCATGATATGCCCACCCTGGTCCGTCGCTGCCGCCGATCTGACGTACGGGACGCTGCCCGACCAGCCATAGAAGTCGCTGTAGACCTCGAAATAGACCACCAGTGGTCCGACGTTCTGGATCCAGGACTTCTGGTCGTCAATATTGCCGATCGAGGTATAGGATGGAATTTTGACGGTCCGCCCATCGCGATCAAAGGGCGGAGTGTAGGCTGGAGGAGCAACGTTCGAGCCACCGCCGCATCGGTTCGGCGGGGGGTTCCAGTAGGGGCCGGACCGATCGCCGGGATCGCGATCGACCCACGGTATACAGTCCAGATCGCACTGCCCGTTCGAGGCGACCCAGTTGAGCACGTTCTTCGGATCCCCGCACTGGCCGCACGGGACCTTGTTTGCCTCGATGTAGTCGCCTTCGGAGCGAGCGCACCAGACGCAGTGCTCGATGCGGACCATGGCCTCGACCAGTGCTGTCGCGCTGTAGATCCAGCAGTGCTCGCACGGATCTTGATCGCGGATGCGGGTAATCCAGTTCCAGCCGTAGCGATTACGCCAGTCGACCACGGTCGGGCCACCGCCAGCGCCCGCTCCGCCGATCGCCGGCGCCGCTTTCGCGATGGTGCCGAGCCGGCCGAGAAAGGCCGGCTTCTGGGTCAGAATGCCCCGCGTGAACAGGTCTTGCGCAAGCAATGCGTTTGTCGGCGGGTTGGCGCGCAACAGCGCCGTCACGTCGATGCGCTTAGCGGGATTGCCTTGCGGCAGCTTGCCCAGAAGGCCCAGCGATGGCCGCTGGATCCGCATGGTGTCGGTCAGGGCGGGATTGACCGTCCACTTGATCCCTTCACTCGCCAGTTGCTTGCGTAACTCACCATACGTCGTGAACGCCATCTCTCTTCCTCCCGCCTGACCGCGGTATTGGCTGCTCTTGCTGCCGTCCGAGAACGCCCGATTGCTAGTTCATTTCGAGCGGCCTCGGTGTGATCTGCGTCACAGTCCCGCCCACGTAGGGGGACCATAAGGATCTCTGGACGCCCGGGTGGATCGGGCTGAGCTGCACTCATTGCTTCGGCCCGTCGGAGCTGTCCGCGTCCTCGCCCGACGTGACCTTGATCGCGCTGAAGCTGCGCCCAGGTGCTCGGTTCCCGCACGAGTACGACCTGAACATCCTGTGGCGGCACGAGCTGCGCATCGAAGGTCATGTGACGGGTGAAGCGGGCAAGATTCTATCCGGCCTGCACTGGCGGCAGCGGCGCCTACCTGCCCGAAGGACTGCGGCGGGCCGGACGGCTACCTAGCCGGCCTTGGACGAGGCGGTGTCGCTGAGTGCGGTCGAGGACCTGGACACGATGGCCGAGGTCCTGCGCGAGGTCGTACTGGAACGCCGGACCGAGCTGCTCGAGGATGACGAGACCCGCTGGCGGCTGGAGGATGTGGCCGCGCGTTTCGATCAAGGTCTTCGCGAAGCGGGCGGCGACCCCTCGCTTGGGATCGCTGGACCGCGCCTTGTTGGTGAGAGAACTCATGGATCGCCTGGAAGCCATGTCGATGCTGGTCGCGGCAGCGGAAACGGGCAGCTTATCCGCCGCCGCCCGCAAGCTTGGCGTCCCGCTGCCCACGCTCTGCCGGGAAGTGGCGGAGCTGGAAGCGCATTTGAAGACGCGCCTGCTCGTGCGCACGACCCGGAAGCTGGCGCTGACCGAGACGGGCGTGACCTACCTGAGTGCGTGCAAGCGCATCCTCGAACAGGTGGGCGACGCCGAGACCGAGGCGTCCGGCGAATTCAGCACGCCGCGAGGCGAGCTTCACCTGCGTGACCTTTGCGGGAATGCCGGCACCATGGACGTTCGCCTCCCGGAACCGCGGTCAGTCGCAACCGGTGGGTCCACGCTGCCGCCTCAACATCAACACCGCGGAGGCGGCAATCGATGCCGCGATCGCTGGTGTAGGGAGAACGCACGTGCTGCCGTACCAGGGTCTCGCGTGCGGTCGCCGAGGGAAAGCTCAAGGTCGTGCTGAAGGAGTTTGAGCCCGAGCCAGCGCCGGTCCACATCATCCATGCTGGCCAGGGCCTCGTGCCGCTGAAGATGCGAAGCTTCCTCGAATTCGCGGTGCCCCGGCTGCGCAAAGCACTCGCCGACGACCAGAGCAGGCTAGTCTGAGCGCGGCAGGGCATTGGCGTTCTCCTCTCGCCCTGCGAGAGGCAGGTTCTCAAAAGCGACGGATGATCAGCGTGCGCGGTTGCATCTACAGTTGCAGGTCTCTGAATTAACCGAGACACGGCGGACTCTCGGTTTTTGCGCTGCCGGTCTCGGGCTGCTGCTGACGGACCGGGAGAGATCGCATGCCCTATGGCTTTCTTGACATCGCCGCGACGCGGAGTGTCAAGGCCGCGCAGGCGTCGAATGGAAGCGTCGGCTTCTGGTCGAATTTTCATGGCGAACGTGCATTCGACCGCTTCACCGAAGCCCGGCGGCGAGAATGGCTGGCCGTACATCCAGCATCGCGGCCCGTCCGGCTTCCTGCGCGCACACACCCCTGGTTCCACCGCTTCCGCTCCATTCTGATCCGATGGACCAAGAAGCCAGCCAACTACCTCGCCCTGCTCCATTTTGCCTGCGGCATCATCGCCTGGCGTCAGGCCCTACCGCGATAGGCTCTTAGGTCGACGACATGGGACGTTGTGATGGTGCGCTCCGCGACCAGGGCGAAATTGAGGAAGCCGCCGGTGGCAGCTAGCTAGAAAAAGCCGCAGGAAGTCAGTGGCTTACTGGAGGTCCGGGCGGGAATTGAACCCACATTCGCGGATTTGCAGTCCGCTGCATCACCACTCTGCCACCGGACCTGAAGGTAGCTTGCAAGCTAGGGAATTAGGAATTCCGCTAGCCTACGGTCTCAGAACTCTTCTAGCAGACTTATCCACGATGATCCAGATTGGGCTGGGTTCAACTGGCTCAGTGTCCCACCAGTGTCCCAAGTGCCGGGAGGACAGGTCACAGCCGTACGCCTCGACATTGCGACACTGATTATCCGGGGCTCTGGGCCGGCGCGAAGCGGGCGCGCGTCGTCCAGTGCCAGGCGACCAGGGCAAGGGCTACGATGATTGGCGGCATGACCGCAAGGTTCAGCATTTCCCAGCCGCCTGTCGCCTCCAGCGCGCCGGAGGCGAAGGCGGTGCAGGCGGTGGTGCCGAATACCAGGACATCGTTGGTGACCTGCACCCGCACCCGCTCTTCCAGCGTATAGGCCGTCGTCAGCAAGGTCGTGCCGCCGACGAACATGAAGTTCCACCCGACCCCGAGCAGCACCAAGGCCATGGTGAAGGTGCTGAACAGCGGCGCCAGGGAGATGTTGACGGCGACGCAGAGCGAGATGAGCGCCGCTCCGGCAACGATCACCCGATGCGAGCCGAAACGTTGGATCAGTCGGCCGGTGAGGAATCCAGGCAGATACATGGCCAGCGAGTGGGCACGGATGACGTCGGCAGAGGCATCGACACCGAACCCGCACAGCATCATCTGCAGGGGGGTCGAGGTCATAACCAGGTTCATGGTCCCGTACCCAGCCATGGCGCTGACGGCGGCGGTGATGAAGGTGGGACGCGCGAGGATGCTGGCCACCGGCACCGGAATCCCGCGATTCCGCTCGGCGCGCGGCAGCGCCGTGAAGCTGAGCAGGCAGGCGGCGAGCAGCGGCAGGGCGAGCTGGCAGAGATAGGTGGCCAGGAACTGCCGATCGGGCAGCATCATGTTGGTGCGCTTGACGATCTCCGGCCCCACGACGGCGGCGATCACGCCGCCGGTCATGACCAGCGCGATGGCACGCGGGCGGGCGTGCGGGCGGCGACCTCGGCGGCGGCGAACCGGAGGTGCTGCGATATGCCGAACCCCATGCCCGCCGGCACCGCGCCCAGGCAGTAGAGCAGGAAGCTCTGCCGCCAGACGCCGAGCCCGAAGGTCAGGCTGCCGAGCAGGGCCATCCCGATCCCAAGCCAGAACCCGGCCCGTCGTCCGAGCCGAGTGAAGACGAAGCCAGCCGGAATGGAGCCGGCCATCACCGCCGTCATCTGGATCGCCACAGGCAATGTATTGAGCGCCTTGTTGGCGGCCAGCGCGTGGCCGATCAGCGAGGCCATCACGACCTGCCCAGACATGACCGCGTTCATCATCGCCTGGCAACAGAACAGCAGCCACACGTTGCGATTCATCAGAAGTGGCTCCACGCACTGGAGGCAAGCGCGCGTGGCGTGCCGTCCAGCCAGCGCGCGATGACGTCCAAGGGACCGGCGAGGCAGATCCCGACCCATGCGGCCGCGACATCGGCACTCGGAGGCACTTGCGTCTTAATGCATCCGGGGCACCTATCGTGCGAGGGGGGCTTCGCTGGACCGGGTATTGGCCAACGCCTCCATCACAGGCGACTCCGAAATCGCGGGGACACGGATCGCGACGTTTGTCTTCCTCCAGAAGCGTTGCGGAATTTTTGGGGTTTGGAGGGTCAATTTCGACAACCTATAAACGAGCCTTCTCAGCGCCTCCAACCCCTCGGCGGGCGAGTGCCTGGACAAGGCGACATCCAAGGCGAATATCTCGATCTCGCGTCGTATCAATGCATACTGGTTGGCGGCGTCTTTGTGCTGCAAAGCCCTTTCTGGGTAGGCAAGGAAGGTTTGCAGCGCAGACATCACGGCTGCGGCGACCGAGAGCATTCCCGTCGCTATGGCGATGCCGACAGACCCCTTACCTTGGGCGAGTGTCGCAAAGATCGTGGTTCCAACCACGCTGGTCATGACCAAGGTCGGAACCCCAAGTACATGTTTCTCCGATCGAATGCGTTCGCCACATCATAATGGGCAAGGGAGTTTCTCGCGCAACTCAATCTGTAGGTTTCCGCCTGGTGCAAAATCATCCCTGCCGAAGCAGGAAGTCGCGGCCTTTCATGGTTTTCCAACGTGTTCATCGGCATCCCCT
>CAWHMO010000015.1:0-65109 GCA_963830565.1 uncultured Pseudomonadota bacterium | reverse complement strand
CATAGTCAGGCGTTTGACGGCGACCCGCGGAAAGTCTCAAGCAAAATCGCCATGCCTGCTCGCCGATCGGCGGCAGGTCCACCCGCACGATCTCCTTGTTGCCGCCGAGCGGCGGGAAGCGCTTCAGGATCAGCGGGTCGTGGCCGGGGATGATGTGATCCGGCCCGTCGGCCAGCCGCTCCAGCGTCTCGAAGCCGCGCAGCATCCGCGCCACATCCACCACCACCGGGAACGGCATCCGCTTGCGGATATTGCCCCATAGATGCGCGGCATCGCCCGCCAGCACCACCCAGCCGCGTTCGGTCGGCACGCGGATCGACTGGATGCCGCCCGAATGGCCGCCGATCAGATGCAGCGTGACGCCGGGCGCGATCTCCGCGTCGCCCTCGTGCATCCTCATGCGGTCGGCATAGAGCGCGCGGATCGCGCTTTGGACGTCGTCCACGTCGAACGGGCGGCGCAGGAACGGCTGGCACATGCAAGGGCCGGTGCAATAGGCCATCTCGGCCGCCTGGATGTGGAACGTCGCCTGCGGAAAATACTCCATCCCGCCGGCGTGGTCCCAGTGCATGTGGGTCAGCACCACGTCCTTGACCGTGCCCGGCTCGATGCCGGCGTTGCGCAGCGCCTCGGCCGGCGTGCACAGCATCTCCCGCCCGCGCTTCCTGGCCGACGCCGGATTGAAGCCGGTGTCCATCACGATCGTGCGCCCGCCGCCCCTGATGGCGAACACGAAGAAATCGAGCGGGTCGGGGGCCGCGTGGTCGTCGGGGATGATGTAGTTCTGGAACTGCATCCGCCCGTCGAAGATGCCGTAGCGCAGCGCCAGGATTTCGTAGTGTCGCGTTCGCCATGCGGTTCCCTCCCGCTTGCGTGCGCAGTCAACCGCTTGCCGGTCCCGGCTGGCAATCCCTACCGTCGGCCGAACCGACAGGAGGACATCATGGCCGATCCGCCCGGAGTATCAGAGCGAGCTGTTCAAGAAGGGTCTGGCGGTGCGCCGCGAGGTGCTGGGCGCCGAGTATGTCGACGGCTCGCTCGCCCGCGCCGACGATTTCAACGCCGCCTTCCAGCAGCTCACCACCGAGGTCGCCTGGGGCGCGATCTGGACCCGCCCGGACTGCCGCGCAAGACGCGCAGCATCGTCAACATCGCCATGCTGGTCGCGCTCAACCGCGGCGCGGAGCTGCGGCTGCATCTGCGCGCCGCGCTGACCAACGGCGTCACCCGCGACGAGATCAAGGAGATCCTGCTCCAGACCGGCGCCTATTGCGGCATCCCCGCCTGCCTGGAGGCGTTCAAGATCGCGACCGAGGTGTTCAAGGAAGCGGACGCCAAGTGATGGCGGACGCCAAGCCCGCCATCGGTTTCGTCGGCGTCGGCAACATGGGCTGGCCGATGGCCGCTTGCCTGGTGCGCGCCGGGTATCCGGTGCTGGTCAACGATTTCCCGCCGCGAGGTCGCCAACAACTTCGTCCAGCAGGTCGGCGGCGACGCGCCCGACAGCCTGCGCGACCTCGCGGCGCGCTCGGACGTGCTCGATCACCATGCTGCCGACCAGCGCCATCGTGCGCAGGTGATCGAGGACGGCGAGGACAATGTGCTCGCCGGGATGCGGCCGGGCACCGTGGTGATCGAGATGAGTTCCGGCGTGCCGACGGTCACGCAGCAACTCGCCGAGCGCGTCGCCAGCCTGGGCGGGCACCTGATCGACGCGCCGGTCTCCGGCGGCGTGCCGCGCGCGCGCACCGGCCAGCTCGCCATCATGGCGGGCGGCGATGCGGCGGTGATCGACCGCGTGCTGCCGGTGCTCCAGGCGATGGGTCCGACGGTGCTGCGCACCGGCGCGGTCGGGTCGGGGCAGGCGATGAAGGCGCTGAACAACCTGGTTTCCACCGGCGGCTTCCTGATCGGCATCGAGGCGCTGCTGATCGGCCAGCGCTTCGGGCTCGATCCGGCGGTGATGGTCGATGTGCTGAACGCGGCGACGGGGATGAACAACTCGACGCAGAAGAAGTTCAAGCAGTTCGTGCTGTCGCGCCGCTTCGACGCCGGCTTCACGATGGGGCTGCTGCACAAGGATGTCTCGATCGCGCTGGAACTCGGCCGCGAGACGGCGACCCCGGCGCCGGTGTCGGCGCTGTGCAAGGAGCTGATCGCCTCGGCGGTGGCGATGTTCGGGTCGGAGCCGATCATACGGAGATGGCGCGGGTGCTGGAGCGGCTGGCGGGCGAGGAGCTGGGGCGCGGGGACTAGCGGGATGGCCGAATCCGTGCCGAAGCGGATGACGGTCGAGGAGTTCATCCCGTGGGCGATGGCGCGGCCCGAAACCGAGCATTACGAGCTGGTGGCCGGCGAAATGGTCGCGATGGCGCCGGAGCGGTCGGTCCATGCGCGGACGAAGTTCCGCATCGCCGGCCGTCTCGCCGAGGCCATAGAGAAGGCCGGCCTGGCCTGCGAGGCGTTCATCGATGGATGGCGATTCAGGTGGATGCGGACACGCTCTATGAGCCTGATGCGCTTGTGCGCTGTGGGGACAGGTTGCCCGACGATGCGCTCGTCGTGACCGATCCGTTGATCGTGGTGGAAGTGCTCTCCCCCTCTACCGCGTATCGGCGACGTCGGCACTAAGCTCGTCGACTATTTCCGTATCCCGAGTGTCCGCCATTACCTGATCGTGAACCCCAAGACGCGGGTTATCGTTCATCACGAGCGCGACGCATCCGGCAGCCATCACCACGCGCATCATTCATGACGGGAGGCGTGCGGCTCGATCCGCCGGGCATCCATCTTGCCGGCATCTTCGAGCAGAGCCATGAAATTCGCCCTGCTGATCCGCGGCCAGTATCCGCAAGGCGAGGACATGGTCGCGCGCCACCAGGACGATCTGGAGATGGTCCGCCGCGCCGAGGCGCTGGGGTTCGACGCGGTCGGCAAGGCGTCGCACTACAGCTCCCATCCGTTCCAGATGCTCCAGCAGATTCCGTTCCTCGCGCAATGCGCGGCGGTGGCGCCGCGCCTGCGGCTGATCTGCGGGGTGCTGCTGCTGCCGCTGCACAAGCCGCTCGATATCGCCGAGCAGCTCGCCACGCTCGACGTCATGAGCGACGGCAAGCTGGTATTCGGCGCCGGCGATCGGCTACCGCGACGTGGAGTTCAAGGCGTTCGGCACCACGCTCAAGCAGGCGGGCCGGCGCTTCGAGGAGAACCTCGATGCCATCAAGCGCCTGTGGACCGAGGACTTCGTGACCATGTCCGGCTCGCATTTCACGCTCGACGGCGCGAACTGCACGGTCAAGCCGGTGCAGAAGCCGATGCCGCCGATCTGGATCGGCGCCAACGCCGATATCGGCATCCGTCGCGCCGCGCGCATGGCGGACGCCTGGTTCATCAACCCGCACAACACGCTCGCGACGCTCGACCGGCAGATGGACCTCTACCGGCGCGAACTCGACCGCTGCGGCAAGCCGTTCCCCGCCGAGCTGCCGATGATGCGCGAGACCTTCATCGCCCGCTCGCGCGAGGAAGCGATCCGCCTCGCCCGCCCGGCGCTGGAGGGAAATACAAGGCCTACCGCGCCTGGGGCCAGGACAAGGTGATGCCCGCGAGCGACCACCTCGACGTGGCGTTCGACGAGCTCTGAACGACCGCTTCCTGCTCGGCACCCCCGACGAGGTCGCCGAGCAGATCCTGGCGCTGCACCGGCCGTTTCGGCGTGAACTATTTCTGCGTCGCGTGCATCTGCCGGGCACGCCGAAGCGGTCGCGCTGGAGCAGATGCAGATGCTGGCGGAGGATGTGTTTCCGAAGGTGACGGCGGGGTAGTATTTCGTTCGAGCAGTCGCAGGTCAAATTTGCGATGATGATGGCGACCTCCCAGACTTCTCGCAAATAAGCCTGAGCGCTTCGGCAAGCAACCTCATATCTTGTTCTGAGGGAGACTGATTGGCAGCTACTCTTTGTTGAATTTCTGCGGCAATTCTCAGCCCTTGACTGTTCTGCCCGGAATCAAATAAAGCTGTCATAAAATAACCCAAGGAATGTAGAAGATTTCCGTCAGCGCCCGGACGCTTTTCTTGCGCAAGTCGCCGCCGGATCTCCACTGCCTTACAAATCGGCTCCAGTCCAGCCGCTAAACCATAAATTTCGGCCAAGCAGACGGCCAGGTTGTGAAGGCTTTGCGCAAGTTCTGGTTCAAAACGAGCAGGACTTTGTCGGACGAGTCTCTGGCGTATCTCTACGGCTTCCCGAATGGCATCCAAAGCACCTTGGGAGTCACCGGCCTCAACAAAGCGAAGTGAGAGACTGTTCAGATTGAACGCGAGGCTGGGCTCAAAGATTGCGGGCGCAGCCCGCGCAAGCTGGCGCCTTATTGCCACTGCTGTCAGCATTGCCGTCTTAGCCTCCGCGCGGAGCTGGTTCGAACGAGGATGAAGCCACAAGGCGAGGGTACAAAAGAATAATCCCACTGGCATGGATGCCTGCGCAGCCTCGCTAAGACGGTTCGAAAGATTGTGGAGACTAATGGCCCAACTGTTGGTGTGAAGGTTTGGATAGTCTTGCGCAAGCCGGCGCCAAATCTTCTCACATTGTAAAATCGGGGCCAGTGCATCTCGAACATCTTTGGACGTGCTGAGGTGGTTAGAAAGGTTGTTGAGGCTTTGGGTGTACTCCGGCTCAAACCTCTCTCGGTCTTGCTCGACCAGTCGGCGTCGGATCTCCACAGCCTCATCAATTGCTTGCAGCGCGCCTGGAAAGTCTCGGACAGCACTCAAATAGTTAGATCGATCATTTAGACTTTGCGCAAGTTCGGGTTCGAAGCGAGCGGAGTTCCGTTGCGCAAGTCCCCGGCGTATGGTTATGGCTTGGCCGATGGCGACCACTGCGCCATTCGGGTCGCCAGCCTGTGAGAGTTGGTTTGCCAATCCATGTGACAGCTGCGCCCGAACGACGTCATCGGTCGCCTGTGCGATTTGGGCGGAAGTTAATTCGCATAGGAACGGTGAAAGCGCCGCTATCGGAGTTGTTCCGGCACACGTCAAAAAAGTAAGTTGAGCAGGTCGGTCGGGTGAGCCGCTGATCGCGCGACTGAGTGCGCCTCTAAGAATGTCTCCCCCCGAAATCGAAAGCGAGTTCAGGTCATGGAGGGATTCGACCTAAGTGCCCGATCAGATCCGGTCCACTGGTTCTCATAACCTCCCACAGCCATTCGCCGGCCAAGTCCTGCCGCGCCGCTAATATTTGGTTTAGTAATTCAGCACCTAAGATGTCCGGGGTAGGCGCCGGCACACGCTCACCGGCCCAGACTGACGTCTTACGTATCAGGTCCACCACACTTTCTTGAGGTGAGAGGCCCAGTTGTAGCAGAGGATTAGCCAAGCTTTGTAATTTTGGTGCCCCGAGACCGCCCACCACGCCGGCAAGCGCCACTACGCGTTCAAGAGCTTCGGATGCAAATCCGACTGCGTGACCTCCCCCGCGAAGCCGCCTCTGCTCTCGCCGCACCAGACTGCTTATGATCGCATGACTACGAAGGCCGAGCGTGCCGATTGACTCCAGCACGGCATGAAGAGCCGCCGCTCTCACAAACAGAGGCAGACGGTGCAGAGCGGGATCAAGCGCGATCCAGCTTCGAAAATCTTGGCTATTCGATTCCGGTATCGGCAGTCTGAAATGCTGAGCGACCTCACACGCGGTGTTCTGAAATAGCAACGCAGCGCCAGTTTCAGTCAGATATTCAACTTCTATATCCTGCTCGTCCGCCAGCTGACCCGCCCCGGCGGCGTCAACGTCTGCGATCCACCGTTCGAATGGCTGGCGACTAAGCATTAAGACACGTATGGGTGCCTCTATCGTCTCGAGACTCGTCAAATCGCGTAGCAAAGCCCGTATCGCAGTTGGATTTTCCTCCGGGTAATCGATAAGGAGTAGGAGGCCCTCCCGCGAAACAGGAAATACTGCTGGCGTCCCAAGCTGCCAAAATCCGGCTGTCCACCCAACTTGCCGAAGCCGGTCCGCAAACTCGGCCGCCAGTCGCGTCTTGCCCGCACCACCTGCGCCGGATACAAAACGTATCCGAATTCCCGCTGGCTGGCTGACCCACTCAGAAAGCCGTTGAAGCTCTTGATCGCGACCGACAAGGTCAGTGAGTTGCACCTGCCATGACAGCATCTTGAAAACTTCATCTGGCCGGGCAGGCAGCGGGTGCCAAACGAGAGATGGTTCCTGAGCGGGTGTGACCCCAGCGTAGTAGTTCTGCACCACGGTCCCACTAACCTCGCCGACTATGGCGTTTCCAACTACATGGATGCCACTGCCACGTCGCGGAGCGCGCCAACCGAACATATTACGAACCGCATGGAATCAATGTGGGCTACGTAAATACCGGCCGCGGCTATCGCTACACCCAAAAGCCCTATAACCCAGCTGACAACGTCCCGCAGCCCCGGGACGAGACTGCTGGTTATCGTTATACCGACGCGATTTGTACATTTTGGCTCGCCGTGCCATTAACGTTTCCTACAATACTGTTACCTTTCATTCTAATAAATCTATTGTGAACGAGTGCAGCCAGTATGAGTATCGCACCTACACTGACGCCTATTACAGCGAGGCTCATCCCAAAACACGTCCTGGTAAAGTCATTCAGATCTGGTCGCTCACATGGGGGTATTCCCGAAAAAATGCAATTGCAATCTCGTGAGGTGTAGAGGATGAGATGAACCCCCCGTCCTCGAACGGCTCGCCCTCACGACTACCCCCCAACCCTACCCCTTCCACGGCTCCAGGAACGCCAGCAGCGCATCATTCATCTCGTCGGGCCGCTCCTTCGTGCGGCAAATGCCCCAGCACGGGATCGCGACGGTCTGCAAATCCGTCGTCATTTCCCGCCAGATGCCCGCCACGTCCCACATCCTGCCGACCAGCTCGAAATCCTGTCCCCACAGCGCCAAGGTCGGGCAGGTGATCCTGCTCCCCGCATCCGCGTTCCTGCGCCACGTCCTCGCGCCCGGCCCGGTAGTCGTTCATCACGCCGTGCACCGCTCCAGGCTTCTGGCAGGCGCAGCCATAGGGTCCACGACCCGGTGATGCCGGAGAGCGACAGTTTCGGCGTGGAGTTCGAGGATTTGCTGGACGACCGCTTCCTGCTCGGCACCGCCGACGAGGTGGCCGAGCAGATCCTCGCGCTGCGACGGCGCTTCGGGGTGAACTATTTCTGCGTCAGCGTGCATCTGGCGGGTACGCCGAAGCAGGTGGCGCTGGAGCAGATGCAGATTCTGGCGGAGGAGGTGTTTCCGAGGGTAGCCGGGGGCGGGGTAGCGCGGCCAGTCTGCAATGAGACGGGCAGGCAAGTCGCGGCCATGGTTGATGACTGCCGCCAGCTCCCCGGGAGTTTACGACCGTCGGATTAGCCTTCACCCTGTGACTGGCGCTTCGCAACGCCATCCCACCAGTGAGACCCGCCGCTAAAGCGACATCCGAGTGTCAGTCCGGAATAATACCACAAGTGAACAGAACTCCTGTCGTCGATCGCTTCTGCACCAGACTGGCCGTCTGCGCTGGCCTGATCCTTGTCTTGCTGGCGCGCACGTCATGCGCATCGCCTCCGGAACCGTTTGGAAGCCACCAAGCCCCCAGTGAGCAAGGAGAAGCTATAATTTCGGCCGCGCAGCGCGAAATGGCGGCAAATCATCTGCGGTCCGTCATACTCCGCGTGACGATAGATGGGCGGAATGTCGCCACGAAAGCAATGGGGATATCCGCCGACAACAGCCCAGCCACGACCGACATGCATTTTCGTAATGGCGCTGTGGCTATTTCCTATATGGCAACGCTGCTGCTGCAACTCGTCGATGAGCAAGTGGTGACACTGGACGCGCCTTTGTCCACCTGGCTGCCAGAGCTGCCGGATTCCGACCAGGTTACATTGCGGATGTTGGCCACCATGACGGCCGGCTATCCCGACTACGTTCGTAACACCGAGTTCCTAAAGGAAAATGCGGCTGACGTTTACCGGCAGTGGACGTCCCAAGAGCTGATTGACCTTGGACTATCAACCGGGCGGATTTTCGCACCAGGAACGAACTGGGACTACTCGCACACCAACTACGTGATCCTTGGCCGAGCGCTCGAGAGGATCACCGGGGTGCCGATGGCGACGTTGATGCGAGAGAGAATTCTTCGGCCACTCCAGCTCACGAACACCCGGAGCGTCGCAACCCCAGCCATCCAGAAACCCGTTCTCCACGCTTTCACGTCCGAGCGGCGGGAAGTACTCGGCATTCCGCCAACCGAGCCATTCTACGAGGAATTGACCTACTGGAATCCGTCGTGGACGCTCGCGGAGGGGGCAATCCAGACAACCAACATCTATGATCTGGCGGCAACTGCGGACGCTATCGGAACAGGATCGCTGCTTTCCGCGGAATTGCATGCCGCGCAGATTGCTCCCAGCCTGATCGGCTTCGGGCATGAACAAGCAGGCTGTCCGACCTGCCACCGCCTCGACGAGAGTTATAGCTACGGGATTGGCGTTGTCATCTCGGGCGAGTGGATTTTGCAAAACCCACTGTTCGGCGGATATGGGTCCGTTGAGGCATACTTGCCCTCGAAAAAGCTAGCCATAGCGGTCGCGGTAACGTTCGGCGAAGGCAGCTTTGACGACAAGGGGGAGTACCTCAACAGTCAGGCCGCCAAGTCGATAGTCTCGGACATAGCGACCATCGTCACCGGCGAACCTTTGCCGCATTAGCACCGGGACCGACGTGGACGGCGGCGTTCGATACGTTCGACTCGACTGTCAACGGGTCCTGCCGCTTGGCAAGCGGCAGCAAGTAGTGGGTAGTGTCTCATTTCCCCCTCTCCAAGAATCTGAGGTGCGGTTCGGTCGGGTGCGCTCATGTGTCCGGCCTCTTGCCGCGGCTGTCGCCGCTGGCCTTGATGCTCCGCGACTGCTTCCGATCAGTTTGCCGCGCTCGAAACGCGTCGACACTACGGGCTGATCCAGTTCCCGGTTCGACCGGTCGCCATCAGGCCATCATCACTCTCGCGATCCCTCGTGCCGCCCAGGCGGCTGCCTTCCCGTATGTCCCCTGCTCAGGCCGCAGCCGGAGCCGGGGCGGCGGCGCAGTAGGTCTCGCCTCTCGCGAGCAAGCCCACGCGATGCGCGCAGTCTTGTTGGCCAGCGCCACCGAGGCCAGCCGCGCCGGGCGGCGTCCAGCAGGGCCTTGGCCCATGCGCCAGACGGCGTCGCCGCGAGGCGTCCGCCCATGTGGCGGATCACGGCCGTGGCGCCGACGACCAGCAGCCGGCGCAGTAACGGTGCCCTGCTTGGGATGCCGCCCTGGCGCTGCTTGCCCCCGCTGCTGTGCTGCTTGGGCACCAGCCCGATCCAGGCGGCGAAGTGCCGTGCCGGCGGAACTGGGTGGCATCGCCCACGCTGGCCACGATAGCGCTGCGGTGATCGGGCCGACGCCGCGGATGGCGGCGAGCCTGCGGCTGGCCTCGTTGCCCTTGTGCCAGCCAGGATCGCGGCTTCGGCTGCTCGATGCGCTCCTCCACTGCCTGCAACTCGGCCGCAAGCAGGCGCAGGCTGGCCTGGCCAGGGCTGGCAGTGCCGCTCGTCCTCGCCCATGATCAGGCGACCAGCTCGCCCACGGCCTCGCCCCCTGTGGGCGATAGGCCGAACTCCGCCATGTGCCCGCCACGCGTTGATCAGCATGGTCCGCTGCCGCACCAGCAGGTCGCGGGGCGGTGCAACAGCAACGCGCCTGCTGCTCGGCCGACTTGATCGGAACCGCGCGCATGCTCGGCCGCGTCACCGCCTCGCAGATCGCCTCGGCGTCGGCCGCATCCGTCTTGCCGCGCTTGACTAGGGTTTGACGTAACCGGCCGGCAGCAGCCGCACCTCATGGCCGAGTCTGTGATCGCGCGCGCCCAGTGTGTGCCGTCCGCACGCCTCGAGCCGACCAGGCACGCCGGCAGCCCTTGAAGAAGCCAGCACCTCGCCCCTCCGCAACTGCGGCGCAGCACCCACGGCCCGACGCTCGCCCCATGCACCTGAACACGCGCTTGCGATGTCCAACCGATCGTGGTAATCTCCATGGCGGACGGCTCCCTCAGCGTGCATTCAACAGCCGCGAGCTTGGCACACGATGCCTCGCACCTCACCTCAGTATTGGATGTCTGCGGCGGGAAGGCGGGCTTAGCAGGTCGCGGTGTCATCCACGGCGTAGCTCTGTCACGACGCGCCGGACCGCGTCGATCACCGCCCCGGGCTGGTCGATCTGAATGTAGTGACCTGTGTCCGGAACGATGGTGCTGATTCCGCGCGCCGATAGATTTGCGACACGATCGTGTCCCGCTTTCCACCCCGCTTCCATGGCTGCAATAGAGGTCAGTGGCACTCCTGGCCTAAAGTTGCAGGGGCAAGTCCTCATCGGCTCGCGTAATGCGCCGCGGTGATGATGAATGGCAGCACAAGTTCTGGAACCAGATAGCCGAGCCAAAGGGCATGAGGCTTGGGCAGTCCAACGCGCCAAATTGAAACCACCCTTCCGAGGCCTGCCAGCAGCACGCCGAAGGCAAGCAGATAGACGAGCGCACCTTGCTGCCGGATTGTGATTGCCGCCCAAAGATTGATGAGCCCCGTCGAGAAATAGACGCCCGCCATGAAGCGGTGGACGTTGTCCAGACGCGGCGCCGTGTCGGGCTGGCCGAGAACGAACTGAAAGACCCCACCCACGATCGCGATGGTCGCGACCACAAAGAGGCACACCCGGACCACGCTCTGACTCAGAAGAAGCGGATCGGCCGCGCTCATGTCGCCCCACGTTTGGTTTCGGTTTTCTTCCGCGACCTCTGCCCGATGAAAACCAAATCGGAAGCGAGACTGCCGCCACCGACGGGACTTGACAATAGCGAATGCCGCCGCGCCGGCTTATGGGCTTCCAAGGCCCTCCGCAGGGAGAGGTGGACATGGAATATGCGGACTCCGATTTCATCGAGACCGAACATGTACGGGCGGGACACTCGACCGCACATTAAGGGCGTTCCGCAGGCAGTGAAGTAGTCCCGCTGGGCGGGCAATTTCAGCAGGGGAGCTAGGGGCCATGTGCCGACCGGTTTTCCCTATAGCGGCCCTGTGATTTGGGAACCAGGCGTGTGACTTTGTTTGCTAGGTAGAGGTCCCACCCTGCTCCGGCTCGTCTGCCGTGGAGGCCGCCGGCATGCGTGCGCGTCTCAGACCAGCGCCACCGGCCGTACCGGAGAGCCGGTGGCGCCCTTGAACTTGATCGGCAGCAGGATCAGGCAGAAGGCGCGCACGCCGCTCGCCGCCAACGCCTCAAGAGCCAGATTCTCGATCAGATACACCCCCGCCTCGGCCAGCGCGTGCTGATGCACCGGCATCGACAGGGTTGGGTCCGGGTTGGGCAGCACCTCGATCGCCATGTTGTCGCAGCCGATCGCCGCCACGCCGCGCTCGGTCAGCCAGCGTGCGGCGGGTCGATCGATTCCAGGCTCGCCTTCGAGATAGCGCGCATTGTCGGCCCCGAAATAGCGGCCCCAGCCGGTGCGGATCAGCACCATGTCGCCGGGCTCGATCGCGGCCGAGGCGGAATTGGCGGCGCGGGCCAGGTCGTCCGGGGCGACCACGCGGCCGGGTTCGAGATGCGCGCCTCCGTCCAGCGCGGCCACGTCCAGCAGCAGCCCGCGCGTGATCATCGCCGGCGCCTGCTCGATGCCGAGCTGCGCCAAGCCCCAATCGGTCACGGTCTCCTCGGCCGAAAGCCCGTTGTACAGCCGGTCGCCGATGCTGAAATGGCCCAGCGCGTCCATATGGGTGCCGACATGGGCGGTCATCTCGATGCGTTCGACGTTCGCGCCGGCGTCGTTGGATGCACCCATCTTTCGGCGGCGCTTGATCGAGTCGCGCCACGATGCCCAGAGCGACATCAGGAAGGGCGTCTGATTGGGCGCCATGAACGGGGCGGCCGGGCTGATCTCGTGGCTGAGGTCGAACAGGCGGCCCTCGGTGATCGAGCGCAAGGCGGCCAGCCGCTTCTCCGGCGTGATGAGGTTCGCCGCGCCGATCCGGTCCGCCGGACCCCAGCGGGAATGGTCGTGCAGGCAGGCGGTCATGTCACCGATCCCCAAGATTAAGGAATGGTTTACGACGATTGTACAATTCGCGCCCCATTGGCCGACCTTTGTACAACCGCGGGCCGGCGAATCAGATCACGGCGACAGCGGCTCGCCGGGCACGGCGGTGCCGCCGAAGCTCATGATGAGCGCGCGCACCTCGGTGAACGCATCGTCCAGCTTCTCGGGGTCGGTGCCGCGCACGACGATCGCCACGCCGTTGCCGGACGCGCGGTAGAACGGGTAGCTGCCGATGTCGACTTCCGGAAAACGGTTCTGGATCTGGCCGAGACCCTCGGCCAGCAATCCTTCTCCGACCTGGATCACATGGACGGCGCGGGCCTCGATCGGCTGGCCAGGCTTCAGCGACGGTGCCAGCCTCTCGAACATCGCCTCCATGACGCGCGGCACGCCGGCCATCACGTGGACGTTGCCGATGGTGAAACCGGGCGCGGTGGAGATCGGGTTGTCGATCAGGGCAGCCCCGCGCGGCATGGTCGCCATGCGCTGGCGGGCCGCGTTGAACTGGCCCGGTTCATAGGTCCTTTCCAACCGCCTCCATGCCTCCGGGTGCGGCTCCCAGGGCACCCCGAAGGCGGCCGCGATGCATTCGCTGGTGATGTCGTCGTGGGTCGGCCCGATGCCGCCAGTCGTGAAGACGTGGTCATAGCGGGCGCGAACCTCGTTGACCGTGGCGATGATGGTCTTGGCTACGTCGGGGATGACGCGGGCCTCGCGCACCGGGATACCAAGCTCGCTCAGACGGCGGCCGAGGTACTGCAGGTTCAGGTCCTGCGTGCGGCCCGACAGGACCTCGTTGCCGATCAGGATCACGCAGGCGGTCGGATTGGTGGCGGGCATCGGCGTCCTCCGTCACAGGAACCCGCGCAGCAGCGGGATCAGCGGCTTGTCCGCCGGCGGCATGGGGTAGTCGGCGAGCTTCTCGGGGCGCACCCAGGTCAGGGTCTGGCCCTCGCGCGGACGCGGTATGCCCTTCCAGCGCCGGCACAGGAACAGCGGCATGAGAAGATGAAACCGCTCATAAGGATGCGAGGCGAAGGCGAACGGGGCGAGGCAGTCGGCGGAGATGTCGATCCCCAGCTCCTCTTTCAACTCGCGGATCAGCGCCGCTTCGGGGGTTTCGCCGGCGTTGAGCTTGCCGCCGGGAAACTCCCAAAGTCCGGCCATCCGCTTGCCCTCGGGTCGCCGGGCGAGCAGCACCCTTCCGTCGCGATCGATCAGCGCGCAGGCGGCGACCAACAGGAGCGGCGCGCCGGCGCCATCCGTGCGCGGCGGTTCCGGCGCGTCGGCCTCCCCGAACAGGTCGTCGCGCGTCGCCTCGAACTGCCACACGGGATGCTCGCCACCGCGCGAGAGAAACCGCTCGGTGCCGATCCCGGTCTGGCGAAAGCCGACATGGCGCAGCACGGCGGCGGAGGCGGGATTGTCGGTGGCGACGTTCGCCTCCAACCGATCGAGGTCGAGATTGGCCAAGGCCCATCGCGCGAACCGTCCGGCCGCCTCGCTTGCCACGCCATGACCCCAGAAGCGCCGTCCCACCCAGTAGCCGAGCCGTCCGGTGCGGGTGGGCGTGCCGATGCGTAGCCCGATCACGCCTACCAGCACCTCCTCGGCGCCCTCCTGGCCGGTGATGGCGAGGTGGATGGCAGTGCCGTCAGCCAGCTCGCGACGTGTCGCCGCGATCCAGTCTCCAGCGAGATCGCGCGGGTAGGGGAACGGCACTCCGGACAGCGTACGCGACACCTCCCAGTCGTTGACCAGCCGGTGCAGCGCCTCGGCGTCCTCCGGGTCGAGCGGGCGCAAGGTCAGCCGCTCGGTCGCGAGCGGGACGAAGCCAGCCGTCGCGACCCGCCGCTTCGCCGCCGTGACCGGTCTGGCACGCCGGCGCGGCTTGTGTTGCTGATCCTGCGACGCGGTCATCGCCCCATCATGACGCGTCGGCAGCGACCTGGATAGGCGCAGCCGCCGCTTCGGCCCGCTCGGCAGCCAGTTCGCGAGCGAGGTCCGCGGCACGCCAGAGATACCACGCGGCGCAGGAACGGTGGGGCGCCCAGGCTTGGCCGATTGCGGCGAGCGCCCGCGGGCGGGGCTGCGCATCAAGCCCGTGCAGCACGCGATAGCCCTCGCGGACGCCAAAATCGTCGACCGGCAGCACATCCGGCCGCCCCAGCGTGAAGATCAGCAGCATCTCCACCGTCCAGCGGCCTACGCCGCGGATCTGCGTCAACCGCTCGATCAGCACAGCGTCGGACAAGCGCGCAGCTGCTCGCCGTCCGGGGATGGTGCCATCCAGCGCACGGAGGCTGATCTCGCGCAGGCTGGCGACCTTGCTGGCCGAGAACCCGCAGCCGCGGAGCGTGGTCTCCTCGGTGGCGAGGACCTGTGCGGGCGTAGGGAAGGCCGTGTCGGGGTAGAGGGCGGCAAAGCGCGCCTGGATCGCGCGCGCCGCCCGCCCGTGCAACTGCTGATGGGCGATGGCGCGCATCAGCGCCTCGTACGGGCTCTGACCACGAGCGATCTCCAGGCGCGGTTTCCCGACCCGCGCGATCAGCCTTCTCCAGGCCGGATCGGCCGAGAGGTGCCGTAGGGCTGCCGCCGACATGAGGCGTGTCTAGCCCACCCGCCCGGATATGCGCCAGGGGCGCGTGACAGAGGCGGTGCTGAACCGCCAGAATGCGGCGTGCATGCTCGCAGGCCGCTTCCGCCCGATGATGACGCCGATCGCCAGACGGCCGGTCTCGGCGGTCTGGCGATCGCCCTGCTGCTGATCGTGGCCGGGCTGCTCGTGGTGCGCGCGCTGCGGATCGAGGCTGGGCTGGAGGATTGCCTGCTGGCAGGTCGGCTGGTTTGTGGGTCCGCGATTCTGCCCTAGTCCCCGCGGCTCAGGCGGCGGTCAGGGCGCGGGCAGCGGCTAGGGATGAGGCGAGCGTCGCGACAGCCTCCACCGGCGCCGGCTCGCGGATCATGTAGCCGCGGCCCCAGACGGTCCCGATCAGGCTCCCGGCCCCGGCCTGCGCAAGCTTCTTGCGCAGCTTGCATACGAACACGTCGATGATCTTCATCTCCGGCTCGTCCATCCCGCCATAGAGGTGGTTGAGAAACGCCTCCTTGGTGAGTACCATGCCCTTGCGCAGGACCAGCAGCTCGAGGATCGCGTACTCCTTGCCGGTCAGATGGACAGGGCAGCCGCCGACCGCGACCTCGCGGCTGTCGAGGTTGAGCTCCAACGGGCCGACGCGTAGCACCGGCTGGCTGAACCCCTTGCTGCGCCGAACGACAGCCTGCATGCGGGCCAGCAGCTCCGCCTTGTCGAACGGCTTGGTCATCACGTCGTCGGCCCCGGAGCTGAGCGCCTTCACCTTCGCCTCGGGCCGCGACAGTCCGGTGAGCACCAGCACCGGCGTATGATTGCGGCCGACCCGCATGCGGCGGACGACCTCGGAGCCGTCCATGTCCTGCAGCATGAGGTCCAGGATCACGAGGTCGTACTCGTAGTGGCGCAGCAGCTCCAGCGCTTCCTCGCCGGTTTCGGCGAGATCGGCGATCGCGCCGGCGGCCTTGAGCGTGAGCGAAAGCCCACGCCCCACAGTCATATCGTCCTCGACGAGCAGCACGCGCATCGCACACCACTTTCAGCTTCGCAACGAATTCATACCACCATCGCGTGTGCTCAGCGACAGTTTTTTCACAGTTACGTGTATAAAAACGACCGGAACCGGGACATGTGTCCAGGCGTGGGTGCGCCGAAGCCGTTCTTGGCCGGTTTTGAGGCATAGGCGTATCAATGAGACAGACATGTCTCGCAACCCGCGTGGAAGCCGCGGCATCTGCGATCAGGCTCATCTCCTCCGCGCGCCTGGAAGGCGCGATCAGCGCTCTCTCGGGCCTCTCGGTCGAGGTGACTGGATTGGGCGGTCATGTCGCGGTGGGAGATCGCCTCGATCTCATGGCACGCACAGGCTGGCGCGTTCCGGCCGAGATCGTGGGATTCGCCGGAGGCGCGGCGCGGGCGATGGCTTTCGGGTCTCTCGATGGATTGGGCCCGGGCAGTTCGGCCCGCGCGCCCTTGCGGCTCACCGAGCCGAGCCCGTCTGGCGCGCCAAGCGGCGCGACGCTCGCGGTCGCGAATGGCTGGCTGGGCAGGGTCATCGATCCGCTCGGCCGACCGCTTGACGGACGAGGACCGTTGCCGGCGGGAGCCCCACGGGCGCTGCGCGTCCCGGCCCCGCCAGCGGCGAGGCGCGCTCGGCTCGGCCCCAGAACTCGATCTCGGCGTCCGGTCGCTCGACTGCTTCGCCGCCTGTCGCGCGGGCCAACGCCTTGGCCTGTTCGCCGGGTCCGGCATCGGCAAATCGACATTGCTCGGCATGCTCGCCCGCCAGGCCGGCTGCGATGTGGTTGTGCTCGCGCTGGTGGGCGAGCGCGGACGCGAGGTCCGGGAGTTCATCGAGGACGAGCTGGGAGAAGGGCTGGCGCGCGCGGTCGTGGTGGTCGCCACCTCTGATACGCCGCCGCTGATGCGGCGGGAGGCTGCATACGCCGCCATGTCGGCCGCCGAGCACTTTCGGGACCAGGGCGCGTCGGTCCTGCTGTTGATGGACAGCGTCACACGGTTCTGTCTGGCGCTGCGCGAGATCGGGCTTTCGGCCGGAGAACCGCCCGCCACCCGCGGCTTCCCGCCCAGCGTCTTCGCCGAGTTGCCGCGACTGCTGGAGCGCGCCGGACCGGGACTGGACGGCGGCGACCAGCCTGCCGGCTCCATCACCGGGCTGTTCACGGTACTGGTCGAGGGCGACGACCACAACGAACCGGTTGCCGATGCCGTCCGCGGCATCCTGGACGGGCACGTGATCCTCGACCGGCGCATCGCCGAGGGCGGGCGCTACCCTGCCGTTGATGTCCTCCGCTCCCTGTCGCGCGCGGCTCATGGCGTCATGTCGGCCGACGAAGCGGCGCTGATCCGGCGCGCCCGCGCGGTCCTGGCGTTGCATGCGGACATGGCCGACCTGATCCGCCTGGGCGCCTATAGGCGAGGCGCGGACCCGGCGGTGGACGAGGCAATGGTCCTCGCGCCGCGGATCGAGGCCGTGCTGCGCCAGGGCAAGGAGGAGGCGTCCACCGCCGCCGAGGCATTCGCGCGGTTGACCGAGGCAGTGAACCCCCATGGCGCGTGACCCGCTCGACGCTCTGATCCGCCTGCGGCGATTGGCGCTCGAGGAAGCGATGCGCGAACTCGGCGCGCGGCTGGCCGAGGAAGCCGAAGCGATCGCGGCCGTCGCGCGGATCGAGGCGTCGATCGCCGCCGAGCAGGCCGCGGCGAGCCGCCTGGATACCGGCGACGCGGCCGTGGAGGGTTTCGGGCGCTGGCTGAGGCGCATCGGCCAGGAGCGTGCGGCCGCCGCAGCGGCGCGCGATCGGACGGAGATCGAGACGACCCGCTCCCGCGCGGGTACTGGGTGTGACGCGCGCGGCGCTCGCCGCCGTGGAGGCGGAGGCCGCGCGCCGCGCCGAACAGGCGCGGACCGACGGCATTCGTCGCGAGCAGGCCGCCATCGATGAGTGGGCGCAACAGCGGTGAAGGATTCTGGTCTCGCGCACCGCGTCGTTATGGCGCCGAGCTTCCGGGTGTGCTCAAAGCGTTCCCGACAACCAAACGAAACGGAGTCCGGTTTGCGCATCGCGATGATTGGCGGGGGCTATGTCGGCCTTGTCTCCGGCGCCTGCTTTGCCGAGTTCGGTTCGGATGTGACGATCGTGGAAGCCGATCCTGGCCGGCTCACCGCGCTTCGTGCCGGCACCATGCCGATCTACGAACCGGGGCTCGATCAGATTGTCACCACCAATGTGCGCGCCGGCCGGCTTGGTTTCACCGATGACCTCGCGGCCGCGCTGGAGGGCGCCGAGGCGGTGTTCATCGCCGTAGGCACCCCGACCCGCCGCGGCGACGGCCATGCTGATCTCAGCTTCGTCTTCGCCGCCGCCGAGCAGGTCGCCCGCGCGGCGACCGGCCCGACGGTCATCGTCACCAAATCCACCGTGCCGGTCGGCACGGGTCGGCGTATCGCCGACATCGTGCGCCGGACGCGCCCCGACCTCGACTTCGACGTTGCCTCCAACCCCGAGTTCCTCCGCGAGGGTTCGGCCATCACCGATTTCATGCGCCCCGACCGCGTCCTGATCGGTGCCGAAAGCGAGCGCGCGCGCGAGGTGCTGGGTCGGCTGTATCGGCCACTCTATCTGATCGAGGCCCCCATCGTCTTTACCGGCATCGAGACGGCCGAGCTCACCAAGTACGCCGCGAACGCCTTCCTGGCGATGAAGGTCACTTTCATCAACGAGGTCGCCGACCTTTGTGAGAAGGTGGGCGCCGACGTCCACGACGTTGCCCGCGGCATCGGGCTCGATGGACGGATCGGGCGCAAGTTCCTGCATGCCGGCCCCGGCTTCGGCGGGTCGTGCTTTCCCAAGGACACGCTGGCGCTGATGCGCATAGCCCAGGATTTCGGCGCGCCCGCGCGGCTGGTCGAAGCCGTGGTCGCCGTCAACGACGCCCGCAAGGCCGGCATGGCAACCAGGGTCATCGCGGCTTGCGGCGGCTCGGTCCGGGGCAAGACGGTCGCGGTGCTCGGCCTCACGTTCAAGCCGGAGACCGACGACATGCGCGACGCGCCCTCGGTTCCGATCCTGTGGCGCCTGGCCGAGGACGGCGCCGAGATCAGGACTTTCGACCCCGAAGGGATGGCGCAGGCCAAGCCGCTTCTTCCGCCCTCGGTCGCCTACTGCCGCGACGCGCTGGACGCCGCGACCGGTGCCCACGCGCTGGTGCTGATCACCGAATGGAACGAGTTTCGCGCGCTTGCCCCCGAGCGGCTGGCCGCGGCGATGCGCGGGCGGGTGATCGTCGATCTGCGCAATGTCTATGACCCGTCCGCCATGCGAGCGGCGGGCTTCGATTATCATTGCGTGGGCAGGCCGTCGCGCTGAAGCGAAGAGCAAACGTTTACGTGATAGCGGTGCCTTGGGCGCAACCTGACGGCTGGTTCACCCTGGCTTAACGGCTCGGGACGAAACTGCGCGCATGGACGCCCCGCGCCTGACCGTTTGTGTCTGCACCCATGACCGCCCGGCCTATCTCCGCGCCTGCCTGGAAGGACTGCGCCGACAGAGCGTGCGGCCCGAGCGGTTCGAGGTGCTTGTGGTGGACAGCGCCTCCGCGCCCGAACCGGCGCAAGAGGTGGAGCGGCTGGCGATGGCGGGGTCGAATGTCCGGCACCTGCGGGTGGAGCGGCCGGGCGTCAGCCTGGCGCGCAACGTCGGCGCCCGTTGCGCCCGATCCGAGTGGATCGCCTATATCGACGATGATGCCATCCCCGAGCCGGGCTGGGTACGCGCGATCCTGGACGCGGTCGCGGAGCCCAACCCGCCGGCGCTGATCGGCGGACGCATCCTGCCGCGCTGGGAGGCGCCGCTGCCTGCGTGGTGGCCAGCCAGCCTGCGCGGCGTGCTGTCGATTATCGAGCACGACTGGCCCGGAGAATACCGGACCGAGGACATGCCGCGCGGACTCGAGCCATACGCCGCGAACATGGTGGTGAACGTGGCGGCGCTGCTGGAGACCGGCGGATTCCGGGCGGCGGTGGGCCGCTACGGCAGCGCGCTGCTGTCCGATGAGGAGGTCCAGCTCGCCTGGCGGCTGCAGAACAGCGGGCTGTCGGCGCGATACGATCCCCGCATCGTGGTTCGTCACCAGATTGCGAAGGAGCGGCTTACCCCCGCATGGCTGCTGCGCCAACTCTACTGGCAGGGTGCCTCCTCCGTGGTGACGCGCCGCCTGCTGGGCGAGGGGGCCTCGATCTGGCAAGCCTTGCCCCGACGCTTGGCCGTAGCGGTCCTGTTCGCGCCCGCCGCGCTCATTCCGGAGACGAGCCCTGTTCTGATCGGCGCGCGCTGGCGCCAAGCCTACTCGGCCGGCTTCATCCGCGCGGCGCTGGGCTGGCAGGCGGCGGCCGCGGCCAAGCGCCTCGCCCGGCGCGCTCCCGCGGGCGAGCAAGCCCGCTCCGCTGCGTCCCTGGAGCCGCCGAGGCAGGCTCAGATCGCCATATAGCCGCCATCGACATTGTAGCAGGCGCCGCTGACGTACGAGGCCCGCTCCGAGCAGAGCCAAGCCACCATCTCGGCGATTTCCTCCGGCTCGCCCATGCGGTGGAACGGGACCATCGCCATCAGCTGCTCGCCGCGCCGGCGCATCGTGTCCTCCGTCATGCGCGTGCGGATGTAGCCGGGGCACACCGCGTTCACCCGGATGTTGTCGGCCGCGTATTCCAGCGCGGCGGTCTTGGTCAGTCCAAGCACACCGTGCTTCGCCGCGACATAGGCCGAGGAGGTCGGCAGGCCGATCAGACCAGCGATCGAGCCGGTGTTGACGATCGCGCCACCGCCGTTCGCCTGCATATGCAGAAGCTCGTGCTTCATGCACAGCCACACGCCTTTTAGGTTGACCGCGATCATCCGGTCGAATGACGAGTTGGCCCACTCGGCGGTCCGCTTGCCGCCCGCGTTCACCTGGTAGCCAGCGATCCCGGCATTGTTAAAGGCGCAGTCCAATCGGCCAAACGCCGAGACGGTCGCGCGGATCATCGCCTCGACCTGCGCCGGGTCGGTCACGTCGCACGTGAGCGACACCGCCTGGCCGCCGGCCTGCTTGACCAGCCCCGCCGTCTCGGCGCCCAGCTCCGCGTACAGATCGGCGACCGCCACGCGCGCGCCTTCCCGCGCGAGGATCAGCGCCGTCGCGCGGCCGATCCCGCCGCCGCCGCCAGTGATCAGCGCTGCCTTGCCCTCAAGCATTCCGGCCATCGTCGTCGCCCTCCTTGTGCGGCACAATCCTTCCAAATCCCCTGCTCGAAGGCTAGCTGGCTGAGGCTGCCCGTGTTCGAAGCCGCTTGACTCGGTCGCGACCACGCCCGTAAACTAAACCTTATGGTTAAGTATCAGGACCTGGACCGCACCTTCGCCGCACTCGCCGATCCGACGCGGCGCGCGCTGCTCGGGCGACTTGGTGAGCAAGACAGTCTGTCGGTCAGCGAGCTGGCTCGGCCGTTTCCGGTTTCGCTGCCGGCGATCATGAAGCATCTCGACGTTCTGTCCGACGCCAGACTGATAACCCGCACTAAAACCGGTCGCACCGTGGCGTGTCGATTGAACGCGGCGCCCATGGGGCAGGCGGTCGAATGGCTGAACCGCTACCAGCGCTTCTGGTCCGAACAACTGGATCGCCTTGCCGCCTTCGTGGAGGAGGATGAATGTCCGACTACCCCAGCACCACCGGCAAACCGAGCCTCACTCTCAGGCGTCGGCTCAACGCGTCGCCGCAGAAGGTCTTCCGCGCCTGGACGGACCCGCAACAAATAATGCGCTGGTGGGGGCCGAGCGGTGCCGAGGTCCTGCGCGCGGAGGTGGATGCGCGCGTCGGCGGCCAGTTCCGCAAGGTTGCGCGCACGCCGGACGGCGAGGAGCACGAAGTCAGCGGGGTTTATCGCGAGGTGATCCCGAATGAGAAGCTGGTGTTCACCTGGGCATGGCGCACGACGCCGGAACGCAAGTCGCTCGTTGCCATCGCACTCACAAGCGATGGCGACGGGACCGTGCTGACGCTGACGCACGAGCTATTCTTCGACGAAGCGGCGCGCGACGGTCACCGGCAAGGCTGGACCGGCACTCTCGACAAGCTGGAGCGATACGTCACTGGATGCTGAAAGGAGTGGCACATGGAAACGCGGCACAAGGTGGTCTCACGGGAAGAATGGTTGATGGCGCGTAAGGCGCATCTGGCGAACGAGAAGGCGTTGACCAGGGCGCGCGACGCGCTGAGCCGAGAGCGACGCGAGCTGCCCTGGGTTCGAGTAGAGAAGAAGTACGTGTTCGACGGACCGAACGGCAAGGAGACGCTTGCCGATCTCTTCGGTGGACGCAGCCAGCTCATCATCAAGCACTTCATGCTCGGCCCGGACTGGGAGGAAGGATGCGTGGGCTGCTCGTTCCAGGCCGACCATGTCGATGGCGCCCTCGCTCATCTCGAGCATCGCGATGTCACGCTACTGGCGATTTCCCGCGCACCCCTGGAGCGGATTGAAGCGTTCAGGAAGCGCATGGGTTGGCGCTTCAAGTGGGTCTCCTCGTTCGGCAGCGACTTCAACTATGATTACCACGTGTCGTTCACGCCCGAGCAAATTGCAAAGGGCGAGATGTACTACAACTACGAAACGCGCAGCATCGACAGCGATGAGCTTTCCGGCATTAGCGTCTTCTACAAGGACGCGAACGGCGATATATTCCACACCTATTCGCAGTACGCCCGCGGCACCGACATGCTTATCGGCACCTACAACTATCTCGACCTCACGCCGAAGGGCCGCAATGAGACCGGTCCCGGCCACAACCTGACCGATTGGGTGCGGCACCACGACAAATACGACGAAGGCGGCTTTGTCGATGCGAGAGGTCGATACCAATCCGCCGACAGCCCGGGCTCCTGCTGCGGTTCGGAGCAGGGCACCTAGCGCCGTCAGTCCGCGGGTCGGAATCCCAGGATGCGCGCGAACCGCTCGCGGTAGTGCTCCCAGACCTCGGGGTTGACCAGGCGCGGCGGGCGCTTGCCGTCGAGCATGTCCAGCATCTGCTCGGCGGCGAAGCGGCCCATGTTGCGGCGGGATTCGTGGGTCACGCCGGCCGTGTGCGGGCTTGCCAGCACGTTGTCGAAGCGCAGCAGCCTATGGTCGGGATCGGGCGGCTCCTTGGCCCACACATCGAGGCCCGCGCCGGCGAGGCGCTTGGCTTCCAGAGCCTCGGCGAGCGCCGCCTCGTCATGGATGCCGCCGCGCGCGGTGGTGATGAAATAGGCCGACGGCTTCATCAGCGCGTATTCGCGCGCGCCGATCATGCCAAGCGTCTCCTTGCTGCGAGGGCAATTCACCGACACGAAATCCGCCGTGCGCAACAGTTCGCCCAGCTCGACCTTCTCGGCGCCACGAGAGGCGATCTCCTCGGCCGACAAATAGGGGTCGTACGCCAGCACGCGCATCCGGAACAGGCCCCGGCACAGCTCGGCGACCCGGCTGCCCACGTTGCCCAGGCCGACGATGCCGATGGTCATTCCCAGGATGTCATGGCCCATGAATGCCACGCGCGGGATGTCCGGCCGCATGCGCATGAAGCGATCGGTCTCGCCGATGCGCTTGGAGAGCGCGAGCATCAACCCCAATACGTGCTCGGCAACGCCCTCCTTGTTGCCCCCCGTCTGATTGACCACCGCCACGCCCGCCGCGGTGCAAGCCGCCACGTCCACCGTGTCGTAGCCCGCGCCGTTGGAGGAGATGACGAGCAAATGCGGGGTCCGCGCCAGCAGCTCGGCGGTTCCGTGGTACGGCAGCGCCAGCTCGTCGCGGGTGGCGCCGATCTGGTACGCATGGGCCTGCGCCAAGACCGGCTCGGCTTCGCTGGCGGGACTGTCGTTGGCCAGGCGGTCCACGTGCAAGTCGGGCCGGCGGCCGAGGATTTCGAGGAAGATGGGATGGGCGACGGCGTTCACATAGAAAACGCGCTTTGTGTTCGGGGTCATTTGAGGCTTTCGAACAGCAGGAACCAAGGTGACACGCTACTCGGGTTTTCGCTTGTCCGCGAAACAGGGCGTGCTAAGAACATCCTGAAAGAGGAACGGTATTATATGGGAACCTCCATGAGGAATGTTCTAGTCGTGCTCGGGGTAGCGGCAGTCGCGATGCGGGGCGTGGGGGCGTTCGCCGATGATCGGGCAGCGTTTACGAGGATACTGGCCAACCCAGGAGAGCAGGCGCACGTCCTCGCTGCGGCGAAACGGGCCAGCGTCGTCCTCAACAATCCGTGCTCGTCGGCGCGTTTTGAGCTGAAGGATACGGTGGCGATCTACGCCCGACCCTCCTTCGACAACTCTGGCGCCATCACGGGTGGCGCCTGGAAGCAGGTGGTGAGTGAGGAGGGTTGCAGCGCCCGACGCACTCTAAACGTGCTTGTTTGGGTGAAGGAACCACGGGCGATCGCCATGATGCCGCTTTTGCCCGGAACGACGCATGCCAATCCGCAACTTCAGAAAGATGGGATGCAGTATGCGGTGATGCAGGCTGGCGGACCAGAGAAGGATTGTGCCACAGGCTACGTCGCCGACACGGAGTTCCTGGAGCGGGAGGCCGCTCCGCAGGGGGCGAGGAGCTCCCCTTGGCGCGAGGCTTGGACACTGGCGAGTTGCACCAAAAGAACGCGGGTTGTCATGCGGTTCATACCGGATAGCACGGGAACCCAAATCGTCGCCGGACCAGGATAGAATGGCATCTGCGTTGCTTGACGATCGGGCGCAGTCGACCTCATGGTTTCGGCATGGCATCTGCTTCCGACCAGCCTGACTTGAAATCTGTCCTTTTATCCTTTCAGTTCGGTGTACCCGGCGACGAGTTCGATCGGGCATTGGACGAAGCACGCATGTTGCTCGGACGGAGCTTCATCCCGCGAAACCTGGATCTGGTCGAACCGGCGCCTGACGGAAATCCTGAAAGCGACCCTTCCCCGATCTGACCCGGACTTGAGGGCGTCCGCCGCCGCGCGCACAATCGCGCAGCCGCTCAGGACGCATCGCATGGACGCGACCCGCATCGCCGCCGAGGACTATCTGGACGCGCTCGCCGCGCAGGGGATTGAGTATCTCTTCGCCAACCCCGGCACCGATTTCGCGCCGATCATCGAGGCGTTCTCCCGTGCCGCCCACGGCAACCGGCCCGTGCCGCGCCCGCTGGTCGTTCCGCACGAGAATGCCGCCTTCTGCATGGCGCACGGCTACACGATGGTCACCGGCCGGCCGCAGGCGGTGATGACGCATGTGAACGTCGGCACGGCGAACGCACTCAACGCGCTGATCGACGCCAGCCGCGACCGCATCCCCGTGCTGCTGACCTCCGGGCGCACGCCGATCACCGAGCAGCGGCCCGTCCGGCACCCGCGACGTCTATATCCACTGGGCGCAGGAGATGTTCGACCAGGCCGGAATGCTGCGCGAATTCGTCAAGTGGGACTACGAGCTGCGCCGGCCCGACCAGATCGCCGATGTCGTTGCGCGGGCGATGGAGATCGCCACCGCGTCGCCCTCCGGCCCGGTCTATCTCAGCTTGCCGCGCGAGGTGCTGGGCGAGACCGTCGGCGCGGGAACCGAGACCGCGCGTCCGCCCCGCGCGCGCCCCGGCCCGCCGCTGCCCGCCCCCGCCGATGTGGAACGGCTGGCCGACTGGATCGCCGAGGCACGAAGGCCGCTGATCATCACCGGCACGCTCGGCCGCGACCCGCGCGAAAGCGCGGCGCTGGCGCGGATCGCCGATCGCTTCGCGCTGGCGGTCGTGCCGTTCAACACGCGCTACTTCGCGCTTTCCAGCGCGCACAAGATGTTCCAGGGCTCCGCGCCCGGCGCGCTGCTGGCCGAGGCCGACCTCGTGGTGGTGTGGGAATCCGACGTGCCCTGGTATCCCGAGCGGGCAAGGGCCGGCGTCCCGGCGCGCGCGTGGTGCAGATCGGCGAGGACCCGCTCTATGCGCGCTATCCGATGCGCAGCTTTCCCTCCGACCTGACGATCCGGGCCGCGACCCTGCCGTTGCTGGAGGCATTGGAACGGGCGCTGGAGTCACGCAGGCCAGACACTGCTGCGCGCCATGCCGAGCTGTCGCGGCGCTCCGATGCGATGCGCGCGGATCGGGACGCGCAGGCGGAGCGCGACGGACGCGGTGAGGTCTGCACGCTGGCCTGGCTGAACCACTGCCTGCGCGGGGTCGTCGACGACGGGACGATCATGGTCAACGAATACTCGTTCCGCCAGGAGCACTGCCCGCTGCCCGGACCGGGGAGCCTGTTCGGGATGCAGCGCGGCCGGAGGGCTTGGCTGGGGCTTCGGGGCCGCACTGGGCGCCAAGCTCGCGGCGCCCGATCGCAACGTGGTCGCGCTGCTCGGCGACGGCGCCTACATGTTCGCCAACCCGACCGCCTGCCACTTCGTGAGCCAGGCGCACCGGCTGCCGGTTCTGGTCGTGATCTACAACAACACCCTCTACGGCGCCGTGCGCCGCGCGACGCTCGACATGTTCGCCCATGGCGCGGCGTCGGAGGCGGATGGGCGGTTCATGGCCGAACTCGGCCCGTCACCGGCGTTCGAGAAGATCGTCGCCGGCGCATGACGGGCATGGCGAGCGTGTCGGCCACCCGGCGGAACTGCCCGGCGCGCTGGCGCGCGCCGCCGCAGGCCGTGCGCGCCGGCCGCCAGGCGCTGGTCAACGTGCTCTGCCCAGGCTGAAGCGGCTGCGTGCGCAGGTGCTGGTGGCAGGCGCCGGCCCGGTCGGACTGACGCTCGCGATGGACCTCGCCTGGCGCGGGATCGACGTGCTGGTGCTGGAGGCCCGTGCGCGCGGCGAGCCGCCGAGCGTCAAGTGCAACCACGTCGCGGCGCGCAGCATGGAGGTGTTTCGCCGCTTGGGCATCGCGCGCGCGGTGCGCGAGGCGCCGGGCCTGCCGGCCGATCACCCGAACGACGTCGCCTTCCGCACCACCACGACGGGCATCGAGTTCGCGCGCATCCACATCCCCTGCCGGCGCGACCGCTACACCGACCGATCCGGCCCGGACGGATGGTGGCCGACGCCGGAGCCGCCGCACCGGATCAACCAGATCTACCTCGAGCCCGTGCTGTTCGATGCGGCCGCGTCGATGGGCGTGCGCATGCTGAACCGGACCCGGCTGACCGGCTTCGACCAGGACGCGCACGGCGTGCGAGCGGAGGCGCGCGATCTCGAGACCGGCGCGACGCTCGAGATCGCCTGCGACTACATGGTGGGCTGCGACGGCCCGGATTCGGAGGTGCGGCGCGCGATCGGCGCGCGGTTCTCGGGCGATGCGGTGGTCGGGCGCACGCAATCGAGCTACATCCGTGCGCCTGGCCTGCTCGCTCGGATGCAGGCGCCCCCGGCCTGGTCCACGCAGTCGCTCAACCCGCGCCGCAGCGCCAACATGTTCGCCATCGACGGGCGGGAGACCTGGCTGGTCCACAACTATCTGCGCCCCGAGGAGACGGGTTTCGATTCGGTGGACCGCGACCGCTGCCTCCGCGACATCCTTGGCGTCGGCGACGATTTCGAGTTTCGGCTGCTGAGCAAGGAGGACTGGATCGGCCGGCGGCTGGTGGCCGATCGTTTCCGCCGGGGGCGCGTGTTCATCTGCGGCGATGCGGCGCATATCTGGGTGCCGTTCGCCGGCTACGGGATGAACGCCGGCATCGCCGATGCGATGAACCTGTCGTGGCAGCTCGCCGGTGTGCTGGCGGGCTGGGCGCATCCCGACATGCTGGAGGCGCACGAGGCCGAGCGCCAGCCGATCACCGAGCAGGTGTCGCGCTACGCCATGCACACCGCGCAGGCGCTCGCCGCGCGCCCGCGCCGCGGTTCCCGCCGGCGATCGAGGATGCCGGGCCGGCGGGCGACGCGGTCGCGCGCCGCGTTCGGCGCAGAAGCTGGTCGCGCTGAACACGCCGCAATATTGCTGCGGCGGGCTGAATTTCGGGTATTTCTACGATCGCTCGCCGATCATCGCCCATGACGGCGAGGCGCCGCCGCCTACACGCATGGACCATTTCACGCCCTCCGACGTGCCCGGCTGCCGCACGCCGCATCTGTGGCTGCGCGACGGCCGCTCGCTCTACGACGCGCTCGGCCCCGGCTTCACGCTGCTGCGCCTCGATCCGCACGGCCGACGCCGATCCGATCGTGCGGGCGGCGGCGCGGCGCGGCGTGCCGCTGTCGGTGCTTGACGTCCAGGCTTTACAGGATGCGTCCGCGTATCGGCACAAGCTGGTGCTGTCCCGCCCCGACCAGCACGTGGCATGGCGCGGCAACGCGCCGCCGGCCAACCCTGATGCGCTGATCGGCAAGATCAGCGGCGCCGCCCTGTCATAAGGAGCCTTCCGCGATGAGCTTCGAGCCCGCCCGGTTCGACCCCGGCACGCCGATCCGCGTGAACCTGTCGTCGGACACGCAGACGCTGCCGATCGCCGGAATGAAGGCGGCGATGATGGAGGCGCCGCTCGGCGACGAGCAGGCCGGGTCCGACCCGACCGTCTGGGCGCTGTGCGACCGGGTGGCCGCGCTGCTGGGCAAGGAGGCGGCGATGTTCCTGCCCTCCGGCACCATGGCTAACCAGGTCGCCATCGCCACGCATTGCCGGCCCGGCGACGAGGTGCTGGCGCACGAGGAGGCGCATATCATCACCAGCGAGGCCGGCGCCTGCCAGGCCATCGCCGGGGTGATGGTCCGCGGCTTGCCGGCGCGCGCGGGCCAGTTCGACGCCGAGACGCTGGAGGCGGCGATCCGGCCGGTCAGCCGATACTCCCCGCCGCAGCGCCTGGTGGAGGTGGAGCAGACCGCCAACCGGGGCGGCGGATCGTGCTGGCCGGTTGGGCAACTGGACGCGGTCGCGGAGCTGGCGCACGCGCAAGGGATGGCGACCCACATGGACGGCGCCCGCGTGCTGAACGCCGCCGTGGCGCTAGGCGTGGCCCCGGCCGAGATCGCCGCCGGTTACGACACCGTGTGGCTCGACTTCACCAAGGGGTTGGGAGCGCCGCTCGGGGCGGTGCTGTGCGGAACCAGCGCCTTCATCGGCGAGGCCTGGCGGTGGAAGCAGCGGCTTGGGGGATCGCTGCGTCAGGGCGGCATCTGCGCCGCGGCGTGTCTCTACGCGCTCGACCATCACATTGACCGATTGGCGGAGGATCATGCCAATGCCCGGACGCTCGCCCGTGGCCTGGCGCAAATCGCCGGCTTGGCAGTCGAGACACCGGAGACGAACCTGGTGTTTTTCGACACCGAGGGGGCCGGGATGACGGCGGCCGAACTGGCGGCGAAGCTGCGCGGTCAAGGTGTGCTGATCTCCACGGCCAGCCGCTATCGTGGCCGCGCCTGCCTGCATCTGGACGTGACTGCCGAGCAGGTGGAGCACGCCCTCGCTGTCGCGCGGAGCGTCGTCGTGAGACTCGATCACTCCGGCCGCGCGAACCGCGCGAATGACCGGGCCAGTACCTCGTAGACCGGGCGTTTGAACGGCACCGCCAGTGCGGGCAGGTCCGACAATTCCGCCCAGCGCCAGGCGTCGAACTCGGGATGCGGGTCGGCGTCCAGCCGGATGTCGGAATCGCCACCGGTGAAGCGCAGCGCGAACCACCGTTGCCGCTGCCCGCGCCAGCGTCCGCCAAGCGGTCCGATCAGGTGATCGGGGAAATCATAGGCGAGCCAGTCCGGGTGCTCGCCGATGATCTCGGCGCGGTCGGTGCCGATCTCCTCGGCGAGTTCGCGCAGCACCGCCGCGCGGGGATCCTCGTCGGCATCGATCCCGCCCTGCGGAAGCTGCCAGCCATCGGGAGCGCCCTCCGCCGTCGTCGGCAAGTCGGCACGGCGGGCGACGAACACCAAGCCGGCGGCGTTGAACAAGACCGCGCCGACATTGGGCCGATAGGGCAGGAACTGGCTCATCGCGAGCCGTCGAGCTTAGGGGGTGGAGCGACAAGGGCGCTGACCGGCGCCAGCGTGATTCCCTGGGTGGCGAGCTGAGTTGTCCAGGCGGCGATCCGCTCCACCGTGACCGGGCGCACCGCTCCCGCCAGCCCGAGCGCGCTGCCCCGTTCGCGTGCGATCCGCGACAGCTCGGCCAGTTGCGCATCGACGGCCGGCGCCGTCCCGGTATCGTCCACCACCACGTCGACGTGGCGGCTCCATACGATGGGCAGGGCTGCCGCATCGGGGCGGGGATCGACGTACAGCAGCCCGCGCCCGGCGATGGCGCGCAGCACCGGGCTCATCAGGTCGGCATCAGCGGCGAATCGCTCGCCACGCAGCCGGCCCAGCGCGCCGGTTACGCCGACATAACCTCTCACTCGCGACAGCACCCAGTCGAGCCGGCGCGCATTTTCCTCTGGAGGCAGCGCCGTCATCAAGGCGCGGTCGCCGGGGTCGTTCAATGCGAAGCCGCGCGGCTCCATCGGGATCGACAGCAGGTATTCGTGCCCCGCGGCGCGGATGGCTGCCAGCAAGGGGTCGAGGTCGTGCGCGTAGGGCGACACTGCCAGGGTGACACCCCCCGGAAGCGCCGTGGCTGCTGCTTCGCTGCCCGGGTGATCGAGCCCGATGCCGGCGAGGATCAGGCCGACTCGCGGACCCCGAGTACCCGGGCGCGAGGCCGGCGGCATAGACCGCCATCGGCGCGCGACCATCGGCCGCGATGCGCGGCAGGAACTGGGGCGGCTCGCCCGCGACCCGCTCCAGCAGGGCGGCATCGGGCGCTGCAATCGGCCCAGGCATGGCCCGCCCGGGCCGTGGCGAAGCGTCGGTTGCCGCCCGGACACTCGGGCGCGCAGGTGCCGTCGCCACCAGGCGCGGCGCGGGCGTGTTGGCCGGTGCCCCGAGGAGTTGCAGCGTTGCCGCGAGGCCGCCCAGGCAGGCGAGGATGCCGGCCCAGAACAGGCCAAGCCCTCGCCAGCCCCCCAGCTTGGCATCCAGCCGAACCGCGAGTATCCGGTTCCGGTGGACTCCCGCGCCGCGCGGAGGGGCGCGCAGTTGCACGAAACCGCCCGGGCTGCCGTCGCTTCCGTCCTACTTGTTCAAGGCCGAGCGTCTCTGCTCCGCCATTGATCCTACTACGGTCAACGCCTGCTGCAGTTGGAAGTCGGTCTGGTCCGGCTTGGCGGCATCGAACTTCGGAAAGGTTGCCGGCGGCTTGCTGGGGATCGCGGCGGCGATCAACGGCAGGTCGGTGCGCGGCGGCGCCGCCTTGTCGCCGGTCCCGTACTCGTTGGCGATGGTATTGTTCAGGTTCGCCTCGTGCGCCGGGCCGAAATGCTCCTCCTCCTCGGCGCTCTCGTTGACCCGGATGTCAGGCGTGATGCCGAGCCCCTGGATGGAGCGGCCGGACGGCGTGTAGTACCGCGCCGTGGTCAGCCGCATGGCGCCGCCGCCGGGCAGCGGGATTACCGTCTGAACGGACCCTTTCCCGAAGCTTCTCGTCCCCAGCAGCACCGCGCGGTGGTGGTCCTGCAGCGCGCCGGCGACGATCTCGCTCGAAGAGGCCGAACCGTTATTGATGAGCACGACCAGCGGCACGCCGCCCGTGACGTCGTCGCCCTTGGCGTTCCAGCGCTGATCCTCGGACGAGTGCCGCGCGCGGGTGGAGACGATCTCGCCTTGCGGGATGAAGTCCCCGGCCACGGCAACCGCCTGATCGAGCAGCCCGCCAGGATCGTTGCGAAGATCGAGCACGATCCCGCGCAGCCGCCCGCCGGCCTGCTGCTTGAGCTGCGCGACCGCCTTGCGGATGCCGGAATCGGCGTCCTCGGTGAACTGCGTCAGGCGCAGATAGCCGATGCCATTCGGCTCCATCCGGCTCTTGACCACATGGATCTGGATGATCTCGCGGATTAGCGAGACCACGATCGGCTTGTCTACGCCGGTCCGCTTCAGGGTCAGCTCGATCTTGGTGTTCGGCGGCCCGCGCATCTTGTCGACGGTATCGGACAGGGACAGGCCCTCGACCGTCTTGCCATCGATCTGGGTGATGATGTCGCCAGCCTTGATTCCGGCACGGGCCGCCGGCGTGTCGTCGATGGGGGCGATCACCTTCACCAGTTCGTCCTTGTCGGCCGAGACCTCCAGCCCGAGGCCGCCGAACTGTCCGCGCGTCTGCACCTCCATGTCGCGGAACTGGCGCGCGGTCATATAGGAGGAGTGCGGGTCGAGCCCGGTGAGCATCCCATTCAGGGCATTCTCGACCAGCGTCTTGTCGCCGACCTGATCGACATAGTCGGCGCGCACCCGCTCGAACACGTCGCCGAACAGGGTGAGCCACTTATAGGTCTCGGACCGCTCCACCCCCTGGGCGCGTGCGGCGGTGATCGCGGGAGACCGGCCGATGAGGCCCGCAGCCGGGACGACCGCGATTCCGGCCAGGAAGACGGAGCCGAGCAGAAGAGCGTGGCGCAGCCGAGGAGAACGAACCATGCAACCATCCTTCTGCGCGAGGGCCCGTCCGGCCGACGCGGCGGGTTTCGTCAAACAAGTAGGTCAAGTATCCGTGATTCAGCGCCACATAGTCCAGCCCCGAATTCTTACGGCTTGCACAGTCGATTCGACAACCTGCCACGAGTTCCGCCGGCCTGATCTCGCTATTCCCGCTGGCGGCCGAAGCTCGGGACCCGGGGAGCGATTGCCGCCCCTGCCGCCCGGGGCATAGGATCAGACAAGTCGACGACGAGCCAGGGGGTGACCAATATGTCCGAGGCAGCCACACCAGCCCGCGCACCGGACGCAGACAGGCTGTATGGGCGGCTTGAGGATCGCATCCTGGCGCGCGATCAGGTCGGTGCGAGCGAGACCTACTACGAGCTGCTCCGGGCGGGCCGGCCGAGGGCTGAAATCCTCGCCGAGGGCGTGCGCATCCACGCGCCCTATACGCACGTCCCCTATCACGAACGGATGGACGATGGTTTCCCGAATTTCGTCAACAACGACCACTGTCTGCTGTCGGCCCGCGCCAGTGTCAATCTGAGGCGGATGTTGCCCTCCTCCATGGCCGACCTGCCGATGGCGCAGACGATCTGGTATATCCCGACCGGACTCGACATCTGGAACCAGAAGATCGGCAAGGCACCCGGCCATTACACGCGGAGCTTCAAGGGCGAGATCGCGCAGCCTCCGCCACCTGCCGTGTACTGGCCCGACCAGGAACCGATGCACCTTGAAGGCCCGCTGCGCGAACGGCTCGGGCATTGGCTGACCCTGGTGCATCGCGGC
Organism: uncultured Pseudomonadota bacterium; assembly: GCA_963830565.1. Taxonomy (GTDB): domain Bacteria; phylum Pseudomonadota; class Alphaproteobacteria; order Acetobacterales; family Acetobacteraceae; genus DATFDN01. The sequence goes on along the minus strand of CAWHMO010000015.1, from coordinate 32,057 downwards.
CAGGTGCTTGAGGCCTATCGCGTGTTCCTGGGCCTGATGGAGGAGACCGCGCACCGGCGCGAGGTGCTCGCGGAACTGGTGTTCGCCGGACTGATCGACGTGCAGGACCGGGCTTTCCTCAATCGCTCCTACACGACCGGCCACAAGGCGTACCGCGCCCGCTCCACCGTCGAGATCGGCGAGGCCATCGGCTGGAACAACGCGCATCACGTCCTCTACGCCGGGGCGCTCGACATCGCGGTAGGGCCGCGCTGGTATTCCACCTACGAGATGGCGTGCAACGCGGTGAAGGTGCTTCTCGATGGCGAGGATCTGCACGCGGTCCCGTATGGTGGCGCCAGCGCGCGCGAGACGGAGTTGCTGTCGAATACGGCGGCGCTGGACCAGCAAGAGGCGGCGGAGCTGACCGAAGCGATCATCCGTCAGCCCGAGCCCGCCTATCTGGAGGTGGTGTCGCGGCTGCTGCTGGCCGGAAAGGGACCGCGCCGCATCCTGGACACGATCCAGGCCGCGGCGGCGCAGGTGGTCATGGAGACCCAGGTCGCCACCAACTTCTCGCTGCCGCAGCACTGCTACGAGTACCTGCAGCACGCTCGGCTGGTTCTTCGACAATTTCGATCACAAGCTGCGGCTGAAGCTGCTGTATGTCGCCGCCTCGTTCCTCAACCGCGCGGCATTCCACCAGAAGCACACCGGCGACCTGAACCCGGTGGCGATCAATCCGCCGGCGGGCGCCGATCGGATGACCGCGGGACAGGTGCTGGACCGGGTGGAAGGAGCGGTGACGGCGCTGCACGGCCCGGACAGCTTGGCGTGGACTCAGGCCTATCTTGACAATTTCGCCGACCGAGCCCCGCTGATCCAGCGGCTGGCCGTCGCCGCCACCCGATTGGGCAACGACCCGCACAACCAGGAGATCGCCCAGTGCATGCTGGACGACTGGGGGCGCAACCGGAGCCGGGATCGCGACCGGCTGCTGCTCGCCGCCGCCCAGCACACCGCTGTCCATCGCAAATACGGTGACGCGCTGGAGGCGAGCCGCCGGTTCGGCCAGGCAATGGATGTGCCTGGCCTTCATTGATCGGACACGGCCTTTCCAAGCCGTGATTGCAACTGCCGCCGCATGCGCCTGTTTCCGTACGAACACAGAGTTTGGTGCGGAGGCAGGCAATGGCGGAGACGGTCTCGGACCATGTCGTCCAAATTCTGCTGGACTGGGGGGTTGACACCGTCTTCGGCTTGCCCGGCGACGGCATCAACGGCTTGGTCGAAGCGTTCCGAAAGGCCAAGGACAAGATCCGCTACGTCCATGTGCGGCACGAGGAGACGGCGGCGCTCGCCGCCTGCGCCTACGCCAAGTTTTCCGGCCGGCTAGGGGTCTGCTTCTCTACTGCCGCCCCTGGCGCGGTGCATATGCTGAACGGCCTTTATGACGCCAAGGTCGACGGCGCGCCGGTACTGGCGATCACCGGCATGACGTACCATGACCTGATCGGCACGCACTACCTTCAGGACATCAATCAGGATTACCTCTACCAGGATGTTGCGATCTACAACCAGCGCCTGATGGGGCCGGCGCATGTGGAGAACGTGCTGAACCTGGCCTGCCGGGCCGCCGTATCGAACCGCGCCGTCGCGCATGTCGCCTTCCCGATCGACATCCAGGCCATGCCGGCAAGCCAGGAGCGGCGGTTCAAGCGCAACGTGAAAGGCCATGTCGGCACCGCCTACCAGCCGCCGATCCGCATTCCCGAACGCGCGCTGATCGAGGAGGCCGGGAAGGCGCTCGCCGGCTGCAAGAAGGTGGCGATCCTGGCCGGGGCCGGCGCGCGCGGCGCCGGGACGGAGCTGGAGATGGTCGCCGAGCGGCTAGGCGCCCCGATCATCAAGGCGCTGCTCGGCAAGGACTGCGTTGCCGATACCAGCGCCTACACGACGGGCGGCATCGGCGTGGTCGGTACGCGCCCATCGGTCGAAGCGCTGCGCAACTGCGATGGGTTCCTGATCGTCGGCAGTTGCTTCCCGTATATCGAGTTTCTGCCAAAGCCTGGCCAGGCGGTCGGCGTGCAGATCGACGACAAGCCCGAGCATATCGGCTTGCGCTACCCCGTCGATTACGGCCTCGTCGGTGACGCGCGTGCCACGTTGCGCGAGCTGCTCGGCAAGCTGCCGCGCAACGAGGATCGCGGTTTCCTGGAGCAGGCGCAGGCCGCGACGCACGACTGGTACGCACTGATGGAGGAGCGCGGCACATCGACGCACACGCCCATGGTCCCGCAGGTCGTGACCTGGCACCTGCCGGACTTGGCGGCGTCCGACGCCATCTTCTGCGGCGATTTGGGCACCGTCACGACCTGGCAGGCGCGTATGCGGCTGCGCGAAGGGCAGCGTTTCTCTTTCAGCGGCACGATGTGCTCCATGATGGCGGCGGTGCCGTACTCGATCGGCGCGGCCTGCGCCTTTCCCGATCGGCAGGTGATCGCCTTCACCGGCGACGGCTCGTTCACCATGATGATGGGCGAGTTCGCCTCGCTGATGCAGCACAAGCTGAACGTGAAGGTCGTCGTGATGAAGAACAACACGCTCGGCCTCATCAAGTGGGAGCAGATGCTCTATCTCGGCAATCCCGAGTACGGCGTCGATCTGCATCCGATCGACTTCGTCAAGGTGGCCGAGGCGTGCGGGGCGCGCGGAGTGCGGATCGACAATCCGGCAAGCTGCAAGGAACAGCTCCAGGCGGCGCTGGCGATGGATGGGCCGGTGCTGATCGAGTGCGTGGTCGATCCGCTCGAGCCGCCCTGGCCGCCGGTCATCACCAATGACGAGGCGAAGAAGCTGGCCGAGGCGATGGCGCGCGGCGAGCGCAACCGCGCGCCCATCGGGCTGACGATCGGCCGACATGCGGTGCAGGAGTTCAATTTCTCAGAAAGCCCGTTCGGCGTGGCGGGCCGCATTGTCGAACGGCTGACCGGGCACAAGTCCGAACCGGAGCAAGAGTGATGACAGTCATCCAGAGGATCGCCGGACCCGGCGCGGAAGGCGACGTGCGGCCGCTTGCTCCGGATGAGCGCCGCCGGACCGAGGCGGCCGCCGACCTCGAAGCCGCGCTGAAGCGACGCATCCGGGGAGAGGTGCGCTTCGACCCCGGCAGCCGCGCCGTCTATTCGCGGGACCATTCGATCTATCGCGCCGTCCCGATCGGTGCCGTTGTTCCGCGCGACGCGGCGGACGTGATCGCCACCGTCGAGGCGTGCCATGCGCGCGGCGTGCCGATTCTCGGTCGCGGCTGCGGGTCGAGTCTCGCGGGCCAGACCTGCAACGTCGCGATCGTCATCGACTTCTCGAAATACATGCACCGCATCCTGGCCCTGGACCCGGATGCCAGGCTCGCCCGCGTCGAGCCGGGTGTGATCAACGACACGTTGCGCATGGCGGCGAAGAAGCACGGCCTCACCTTCGCGCCCGACCCAGCCACCCATGCGTGGTGTACGCTGGGTGGCAACATCGGAAACAACTCCTGCGGCGCGCACACGATCATGGGCGGCAAGACCGTCGATAACGTCGAGGAGCTGGACATCCTTACTTATGACGGCTTGCGCATGACCGTCGGCGCAACCTCCGACGAGCAATACGGGCTGATCCAGCAAGCAGGAGGACGGCGAGCGGAAATCTACAAGGGCTTGCGCGACATCGCGGCGAAGTACGGGGATGCGATACGCAACCAATATCCGAACATTCCTCGGCGCGTCTCCGGCTACAATCTTGACGACCTGCTGCCGGAGAAGGGTTTCCATGTCGCGCGCTCCCTGGTCGGCTCCGAGAGCACCTGCGCCCTGACGCTGGCCGCCACGATGCGCCTGATACCCTGGCCGAAGGCCCGCGCGCTGCTGGTGATGGGCTATGAGGACGCGCCGTCGGCCGCCGACGACGTGCCGGAGATCCGCCCGCTAGGGCCGATCGCGATCGAGGGCTTCACCGAACACCTGATTCGCAACGAGGCGCTCAAGGGCAAGGAACTGCCCGGCAAGAAATTCCTACCCGAAGGCGAGGCTTGGCTGCTCGTCGAGTTTGGCGGCGACGACCAGAAGGAGGCGAACGACAAGGCCGAGCGCGCACATCAGGCGCTGAAGCGCGCCGGCTCGCACGCGGTCGGGATGCGCTTGATCGAGAAGGAGGAGCAGCAGGCCGCGCTCTGGACGGTTCGCGAAGGAGGTGTCGGCGCGTCGCGCGTCCCCGGCGATGAGGAGGCGTGGCCGTCGTGGGAGGATGCGGCGGTGCCGCCGGATAAGCTCGGCGCTTATCTCCGCGATTTCGACAAGATGGCCAAGAAGTTCAATTACACGTACACGCTGTTCGGCCATTACGGCGACGGCTGCATTCATACGCGCATCACCTTCGGGCTGAAGACCGCGGCAGGCGTCGCCAAGTTCCGCCGCTTCATGGAGGAAGCTTCCGATCTGGTCGTCTCGTATGGCGGCTCGCTATCCGGCGAGCATGGCGACGGACAGGCCAAGGGCGAGTTGCTCCCGAAGATGTTCGGCCCCGACATCATCCAGGCGTTCCGCGACTTCAAGACCCTCTGGGATTCCGCACTGGCGGATGAACCCAGGCAAGCTCATCGACGCCCGCCCGCTCGATGCCGACCTGCGCCTCGGGGCGCATTACAGCCCGAAGCCCACCGGGAAGACGCATTTCCATTATCCGGACGATCTGTTCTCATTCACGCATGCGACGGAACGTTGTTTCGGCGTCGGCAAGTGTCGCGAGCCAAGCGGCAGCGGGGACATCATGTGCCCGAGCTTCCAGGCCACGCGCGAGGAGATCCATTCCACCCGCGGTCGGGCAACCCTGTTGTTCGAGATGCTCCAGGGCGATCCGCTCAAGAAGGGCTGGCGCGATCCGGCCGTGGCCGAGGCGCTGGATCTCTGCCTGCAATGCAAGGGCTGCAAGCACGACTGCCCGGTGTCGGTCGATATGGCCACCTACAAGGCCGAGTTCCTGTCGCACTACTACAAGGGCCGGCTACGGCCGCGCGTCGCGTATTCGATGGGGCTGATCTGGTTGTGGGCGCGGCTGATCCGACTGGCGCCGGGACTGGTGAACGAGGCGGTGCGCGCGCCGGTGCTGGGGCCGGCGCTCCGCGCGCTGGCCGGCATCACCACCAGGCGCGACCCGCCGCACTTCGCGGCCGAAACCTTTCAGGAGTGGTTCGCCCGCCGCGCCAATCCGCGCGAGAACGACGCGACGCGGCCAGCCGTGATTCTCTGGCCCGATACCTGGAACAACCACTTCACCCCCGGCACCGCGAAGGCCGCGGTGGCAGTGCTGGAGGACGCGGGCTATCGCGTCATCGTGCCCGAGCAGCGCCTGTGCTGCGGCCGGCCGCTCTATGACTACGGCATGCTCGACCAGGCGAAGCGCCTGTTGCATCAGGCTATCGAGGTGCTGCGTCCGGCGGTGCGGGCGGGGATTCCGGTGGTTGGGCTGGAGCCGAGTTGCGTCTCGGTATTCCGCGACGAGATGCTGAACCTGTTGCCGCACGACGAGGACGCGCAGCGCCTGGCCAGACAGACCAAGACCCTGGCCGAGTTGCTGAGCGAAACCGAGGGCTGGGTGCCGCCCCGGCTCGAACGGAAGGCGTTGGTGCACATGCATTGCCATCAGCGCGCGGTGCTCAATCCGGATGCGGAGGAGAAAGTTCTGCGCGGCATGGGGCTCGACTTGCTGGACAACAAGGCCGGCTGCTGCGGCGTCGCAGGAGCGTTCGGCTACGAGGCCGACCATTACGACGTGGCGATGCAGATCGGTGAGCAGGAACTTCTGCCGAATGTGCGCAAGCTGCCGGAGGACGCGCTGCTGATCTCGGACGGCTTCAGTTGCCGTTTCCAGACCGAGCACGGGGCCGGCCGCTGGGCGATGCATCCGGCCGAGGTGCTGCTGATGGCAAGACAGATGGCGGGGAATGTCCCCGAGAAGGTTCCAGAGCGGCGGTACCTGGAGCCGCCCGCGAAGCCCGCGCCAGGGACCGCGGCGGTCGCCACCGGCGCGATCGCCGCCGGAGTGGCGCTGGTCGCTTGGCTCGTCACGCGCCAGCGCGCCTGAGTGGCGGTCGCGCTCCGCTGGACCATCGGTGACGTCAGCGCACGCGGGTTCGCTGCACTGCGCCTGTCGATCCTGGGCGCGCGGCTGGCCTTCGGCGCGGATGCGCGCTTGGCGGTCTGCGTCAACACCGTCGATGTCGCGACTGCGCGCGCGCGCACCGGCCCGGTGCCCGAGGGAGTTCTGTGGCATCGCTCCGACGGACAGATCCCTGATTTCCTGCGCGATCACCTCGACCCTGGCCTGGCTGAAGGCGTGGCCTGGAAGTTCGCGCCCATGCGGCTGTTTCCCGACGATTGGGAAATCGCGTTGGACAATGATTGCGTTGTCTGGACGATGCCGGACGCGGTGCATGCCTGGCTGACAGGCGGAACCCAGACCTGCCTGCTGGCGGAGGACGTTGCCCCCGCCTTCGGCCAGTTCGCCTCGCTGTGCGGCCCCGCGCCGCGCAACAGCGGCATTCGCGGCCTGCCGCCGGGTTTCGACCTTGAAGCCGCCCTTGCCGAGATGCTGCGCGCGCATCCCATCCGATTGGTGTCGGAACTCGACGAGCAGGGGCTTCAGGTCGCCGCCCTATCGCGATGCCGCCCGCCCGTGGTGGTGCCCGTCTCCGACGTGGCGATCTGCTCGCCCTTTCCGCCGCACGCCCCGGACGTGGGACGGTGCGGCGCGCACTTCGTGGGCCTGAACGTCGAGCGCCCGCGACCCTATTGCGACGCCGCGACGTTGGCGCGCATCGCCGCGCATTGGGATGGATTGCAGGCGGAAGTCGAGCGGCGATGCCGAGCGGCCAATTAGGCCGTCGGCAGCATCACGACGAACCGCGCGCCGAGCACGCGGCCGTCCTGGTTGCGGCGGTTTTCGGCCGTGATGCGGCCGCGCAGCGCCTCGACGATTTGCTTGCTGATCGACAGGCCCAGCCCGGAATGCTGGCCGAAGCGCTCCTCGCGCGGCCGTTCGCTGTAGAAGCGATCGAAAATCTGCTCAAGCTTGCCGTCGGGGATGCCCGGACCTTCGTCTTCCACCACGATCTCCACGGCGGCGCCGCGCTCTCTCGCGTGGACGGCGATGCGCCCGCCCGGCGGGCTGAAGGATTCGGCGTTGCTGATGATGTTGCGGAAGACCTGCACCAGTCGATCCTCGATCCCCCGCACAACCAGGCCACTCTGCGGCACGCCGAGGTCGATCCACGGCTCGCCGTCACCGCGCGTGGCATCCTGCAATTCCTTCAGGGTGCGCAGGATCGGGGCGACATCGACCCGCTCGGACACGACGCGCGACAGCTCGGCGTCCACGCGCGAGGCATCGGCGACGTCGCTGATCAGCCGGTCCAGCCGCGTCACGTCGTCGGTGATGATGGAAAGGAGCTGCTTCTGGCGTTTCCGGTCGTCGATCCGGCGCAGCGTCTCGATGGCGCTGCGAATCGAGCTGAGCGGGTTCTTGATCTCGTGCGCGACGTCGGCGGCGAAGCGCTCGATCGCGTCCATCCGGTGCCACAACGCCGCCGCCGAGTTGGCCAGCGCGACCGCGAGCGTGCCCACCTCGTCGCGGCGCTGCAGCAGCCGCCGCGGTACGCTGCCGGTGCGGCCCTCGCCCTCCCGCATCTCGGCCGCAGCGGAGGCGAGCTGAAGGATCGGGCGCGCGATGGTGAGCGACAAGTACCAGGACAGCAGCACCGTCAATGCCAACGCGAGGCCGAACAGCGCCAGGATGGACATGCGGACGGTGAACAGGCTCGCATCGACCTCCCGTGCCTCCCGGGTCAGCAGGACGATCCCGACTGTATGCCCATCGCGCGCGACCGGGACGGCCACCGTCACCAGCAGCCGATCATCGATCGTGCGACGGATGTAGGGCGGCGTCTCGCGGCTCTGGTTGGAACTCGACAGCCGCAGCTCCTCCTTCACGTCGGGCTGCCACTCGGGTCCGGCGCCCCCGGGCGTGAGGTCGGCCAGCGTCGGAGTTTTCTTCGGCATGATCGAAAGCGCCCGGTCATAGAGCCAGCTCACCGCGCCCAGAACCGGACCGCGGTTGAGCGCCGGCGGCAGCGGCTCGCGCTGGCTGCCCTTCGGGCCGTCGCGCACCCGCAAATCAGCAAGCAGGGCGCCGTCGGGCGCATAGAGCTTCGCCTCCGCGTCCGGGCTTGGCTCCGTCAACCGATACAGCAGCGGGCGCGCGATATCGGCGACCAGCTTCGGGTCTTGCGGGTTGGCGACGCTGACGGCGGTTTCGGCCAGGGCGCCGGCGAAGATGCGCCCCTGCTCGCGCAAGGCCGACACCTCGGCCTCCAGCAGGCCGTTCTGATACTGGTCGAGATAGAGCAGCGCCGCGACGAGCAGCGCCAGCGGCAGGGCGTTGACGAGCAGGATGCGGCGCAGGAGGGGCGAGACCCAGCGCGGGCGCACGGCAGGCAGCGCGCCTGCCGGCGCGGCGCGTCGCCGCCGCCATGCCAGGCGCCGCACATCAGCGTTCCTTGTACCGGTAGCCGATGCCGTACAGCGTCTCGATCTGGTTGAAGGAGTCTTCCGCGGTGCGGAACTTCTTGCGGATGCGCTTCACATGGCTGTCGATCGTGCGGTCATCCACGTAGATGTTCTCGCCATAGGCGGCGTCGATCAGTTGATCGCGGCTCTTCACCATGCCTGGGCGCGCGGCGAGCGCCTTCACTAGGAGGAACTCCGTGACCGTGAGCTGGATGTCGGTGCCTTTCCAAAGGCACTGGTGCTTCGTCTCGTCCAGGATCAGGTCGCCGCGAACCATGACCCCTCCGGGCGCGGCGCCCGAACCCTCGGCCCGGGAGGCCTCGTTCCGGCGCAGCAGGGCGCGAATCCGCTCGAGCAGCAGGCGCTGGCTGAACGGCTTGGTGATGTAGTCGTCGGCGCCCAGCCGTAGACCCATCAGCTCGTCGACCTCCTCGTCCTTCGAGGTCAGGAAGATCACCGGCATCGAACTGCGCTGGCGCAGCCGCTGCAGCAGTTCCATCCCGTCCATGCGCGGCATCTTGATGTCCAGAACGGCAAGGTCCACAGGGCGAGAGGTCAGGGCCTGCAAGGCGCTCTCGCCATCGGTGTAGGTGCGAACCTGGAACCCTTCCTGCTCCAGCGTCATCGCGACGCTGGTCAGGATGTTGCGGTCGTCGTCCACCAAGGCGATGGTCTGTTTCATCTTCTTGTTCCCTTGGGAAGCGCCCCCTGCGCAAGTGTGGCGTATCACGGACAGGAGGTGAACGCACTACGATGGTAGATTCCACCGAGGATCGTGGCTTTGCCGCCCGCCGCCTGCTGCGTGCAACTCGGGCAGGTTCGCTGGCCAGTTCAGCCCAGGATGGGCAGCCTTTTGTGTCCCTCGTGACGCCGGCGGCGGCGGCGGACGGAAGCGTGCTGCTGCTGCTGTCTGATCTGGCGGAGCATACGCGTCATCTGCGGGCCGACCCGCGCTGCGCGGTGCTCGTGGCGGGTCCGGCCGCGGAGATCAATCCGCAGACCGCGCCACGGCTGACCGTAACCGGGGTGGCGGAGCCTGACGACGATCCGGCGCTCAGGGCGCGCTATCTCGCCATCCACCCCTACGCCGCGCTGTATGCGGATTTCGGCGACTTCCGGCTCTGGCGAATACGGCCCACGGGGGGTCTGCTGGTCGCCGGCTTCGCCCGCGCGGCCCGGTTGCGGGGAGCCGAGCTGTCGCCCTCTTCCGCCGCGGTCGCCGCGCTCCTCGCCGCCGAGCCCGCCATCATCGCCCATTGCAACCAGGATCACCCCGACGCGCTGGCGCGCATCGCCGGCGAGCCGGGATCATGGCGGATGGCCACGGCCGACGCGGACGGTTGCGACCTGGCATCAGGGGAACGGGTGGTGCGCGCCCATTGGTCGGCGCCGGCTGCCGATGCCCAGGATGTGCGGCGCGAGCTGATCCGTTTGGCGAACCCCCACACGGATACTTGAGGTTGGGGAAACTCGATCCGGCCGTGTCCGTTCTGAGGGAGCAAGTGCTCGGAGTTTCGCCATGGCCTATGAGTTGCACATCGACAGACGCCACGTCGCAACCTTCGCGAGCTTGGACGAGGCGCTGATGCGCGCCCGGGAGATGCTGCTCAGCCAGCCCGACTGCGAACCGGAAATCCTCGATCCCGAGACCAAGCGCGCCGTCGAGCCTGGGTCCAGCCGGCGCTGGCGCGAGGAGCTGTCACAGAAGGTGGGGTTCTGATCGCATGAGACGGAGCATGCGAGGCAAGTACAGCGACGCTCTGGCCGAGCGAGTCGCATGGTGCCTACCCCGCGAGAAACGCCGCTACTTCCGGTTGCCTGCGTAGTTCCGCCAGCGTCGGGTCGTCCGGCAGCTGCGGCCGGTCGCGCTCGGCATTCACCATGCAGAGGAAAGCCGAGCGCCTCGCCCGCCGTGGCGCGGAATTGGTGCCAGGTCCAGGCCGGGACGGTGACCAGGTCGAACGGTTTCACGTCCCGTACTTGATCGGCGAGCAGGCACTGCCCTCGGCCACGCAGGATCATGACGGCGTGGACGTGCTCATGCCGTTCCAGGGTGGAATAGCCGCCCGCCGCTACCTCGAAGTAGCGGAGGTGACACCCCAGCGCGGGATGCGCGAACAGTTCCTGACGGGAGATCGCCCTGAAAGGTGTCGCGCCATCCTCCTTGTAGGGGCGCAGCTCCACGCCATCCCAGCGGAAGTCGTCCTGGTAGGGGCGCAATCGGGCACTATCCTGGTCTTCCATCGGCGCGTTCAGGTATCCCTGTAGCGGTGTCGGGCGACTTCCTGCACGAAGCGGGCCGTCTCGGCGACCAGCCCCTCGCGCGCGGCGAGCAGGCTTCCGCCTATCAGCAACATTATCTCCGGGCCGTAGAAATCAAGCATTTCCGGAACGCGGTCCAGGGCCATCCCGCCGGCGGGGACGGGCAGGCTCGCGCGTTGGCCGTGATCGGGGTGGCGTGCGTTCTCGGCGAGGCGGAAGCAGGCCGGCTGGCCATAGCCGAAGCGCCCGCCGTAATTGGGAAAGATCACTGCGTCGGCCCCGATCAGGGGAAAAAGCCGGCCGATCAGCAGCTCCGGCGCGATCCGGGCGCCGCCGCCCATCGTGGGGTGCGCGATGAAAGCAAGGTCGGGAAACTCCCGCCCTAGCGCCTGCACGTTCGACCACCCTGCCAGCATCGGGGCGAGCATCACCGTGTCGATGCCCGCCTCGCGCGACTGGCGTGCCTGCCGACGCAGATCGTCCAGGCTTCCCGACAGGCTCGGAACGTAGCGCGTAGGGTGCCCGGTCGCGTTGGCGGCGCGGCGCACCGCTTCGGCGCAGGCGGCGACACGCGCGGCGAAGGGCGCGTCGTGCTGATCGGCCAGCCCGTGGTCGTCCTTGACGTAATCGATGCCGCCCAGCGCGAACCGCCCGGCGATGTCCGCCAGCCGATCCGCCGGCAGCCCTTGCGGCTTGATCGCCGAGCAGGTCAGTGCCCGATTCCCCCCAACCACCCGCGCGCGCAGCCCCACGACTCCATGGCGCGGACCGCCGAACCGCGCCACCAGCTCCGCCGGCAGCTCCAGAATCCTCGAGGACCACGTCGGGGTGGAGGGAGGTGTTCCCGAATATCATGTTGAGAAGCTGACCCGCGTCCGCCCCGACCGTGGCCGCCGACAGGCCGATCCGTAACGCGAATATGCCGCCGCCGCGATCCGCGATGTCCTCCACCCGGCCCACGATCCGGTCCAGGATGTCCCGATCCTCGATTGCTTCCAGGGGCATCTCGACGCTCTGCTCGACCGCGATCGCCTTGGCGCGGGCCTCGATCGCGGCGGCTTCGGCGCGAACGAGATAGGTAGCGATGAGCCTGGTCATGGTCTCGCCAGTTCCAGCAGCGTCCGCGTCAGCACGCGCGCTCCGGCGGTCAGCCAGCCCGGCTCGGCATACTCGGCGGGATTGTGGCTGACGCCCTTGCGGCATGGGACGAAGATCATGCCGCTGGGACAGATCGGAGCGACGAACTGCGCGTCATGGAAGGCGCCGGAGGGCATGCGGCGATGGCGCAGGCCGAGCCCGTTGGCGGTGCGCTCCACCGCCCCGACCACCTCGGGCGCGAAGTCGATCGGCATGGCGGTGAAGACCTCGCGGACTTCGCAGCCAGCATCCTGGACCGCGCGGTGGACAACCTTCTCGATCGCGTCGCCCCGCTGGCGCAGCACCGCCGCGTCCGGATGGCGCAGGTCGATCGTGAAGCTGGCCTTGCTGGCCACCGAGTTGGAGGTGTTCGGCTCCACGCTGATCCGCCCCACGGTGAAACGCAGGACATCATCGGGATCGTGCATCAGCGCGTTCAGGGCGGCGATCGCGCGCACCATGGCCTGCACCGCGTCGCGCCGCAGCGCGAGCGGGGTGGTGCCGGCATGGGCCGCCATGCCGGTCAAGGTGACGGTGAACCAGCGGCTGCCCTGGATGCCGGCGACGACGCCGATGTCCAGAGCCTCCGCCTCCAGAAGCGGCCCTTGCTCGATATGCGCCTCGACATAGGCGTGCGGTCGATGACCCAGCTTCCGACGCGGCAGGTCGGCTTCGGCGGCGAGATGCGCCGCCAGCGCGTCGGTGAAGCGTTCGCCCGCCGGATCGCGCGCATCGGCGAAGGAATCGAGCCCCCGGGCGCCACTCCAGGCCATGCTGCCCATGCAGCCGGGGGCGAAGCGTCCGCCCTCTTCGTTGGTCCAGGCGACGACCTCGATGGGCCGGCGGGTGCGGGCGCCCGCGTCGTGCAGCGCCGCCATCGCCTCCAGTCCGGCGAGCACGCCGTAGATGCCGTCGAAGCGCCCGCCTTCCGGCTGCGTGTCCATATGGCTGCCCGTGAGGACCGGCGCCGCGTCGCGGTCCTCGCCTTCGCGCCGCAGCCAGAGATTGGCGGCCGCATCGACCGAGACCTCGGCGCCTGCCTGCTCGGCCCAGCCGATGAGCAGCCGGCGTGCCTGCCGGTCGAGCTCGGTCAGGCAGGCACGATTGACGCCCTCACCCGGAATGGCGCCGATTCGGGCCATCTCCATCAACCGCCTCCAGAGGCGCTGCCCGTCCACGGCCGCTATGGGCTGGTGTGCTTCATCCATGTACCGCGTCTATCACGCCCGGATCAGCCCGGACATCGGCGGGACGACGGCGCCGGTCCCCCCGAAGCGCATCGGCGCCTGCGGCGTTCTCAGGTCCATGTCCGGATTCATGGGCGGCGAGGCGCATATACTGCGACAAAGTGTCATGCATGACCGCCTTGCGTTCACCAATCGGTGCTTGCAAAAGCGCGGTCCCTAACGCACATGCGGCCCAAGACGCCGGCTCTCAGCGCCGGGAACCGCGGGCGCGCGGGGCAACCCCCTGGCGCGCCCGTCGTGGTATGGAGACCTCGATCAATGCCCGCCCCGGACCTAGCACGCATCCGCAATATCGGCATCACCGCGCATATCGACGCCGGCAAGACGACCACCACCGAGCGCATCCTCTATTACACCGGCATGTCGCACCGGATCGGCGAGGTGCATGACGGCAACACCACGACCGACTACATGGAGCAGGAGCGCGAGCGGGGGATCACCATCACCTCGGCGGCGGTGACGTGCGAGTGGAAGGACCACCGCATCAACATCATCGACACGCCCGGCCACATCGACTTCAACATCGAGGTGAACCGCAGCCTGCGCGTGCTGGATGGCGCGGTGTTCATCATCGAAGGCGTGGCCGGGGTGCAGCCGCAGTCCGAGACCAACTGGCGTCTGGCCGACCGCTACAACGTCCCGCGGGTCATCTTCATCAACAAGCTCGACCGCACCGGGGCCGACTTCTATCGCGCCTTCGCCACGCTGAAGGAGAAGCTCGACATCGTCGCGCTGCCCCTGCAGCTGCCGATCGGGATCGAGGACAAGTTCGTGGGCGTCGTCGACCTGGTGGAGATGAAGGCGATCGTCTGGGAAGGCGGCGAACTGGGCGCCAGATACCATGACGAACCTATTCCCGCCGACCTGCTGGAGGCAGCCCAGGAGCACCGCCAGACCCTCCTCGACACGGCGCTCTCGGTCGACGACGCGGCGATGGAGGAGTATTTCGAGAAGGGCGACGTCGCGGTGGCGACGCTGAAGCGCTGCATCAAGGCGGGCACCATCTCCGGCGCCTTCCGCCCGGTGCTGTGCGGCACGGCCTTCAAGAACAAGGGCGTGCAGCCGCTGCTCGACGCAGTGATCGACTACCTGCCGAGCCCGGTCGATGTGCCCGGCATCAAGGTCGCCGCCGAGGAGGGAGAGGATGAATCCGTCGAGCGGCGCCGCATCAAGGCCGACCCGAACGCGCCGTTCGCGGGGCTCGCGTTCAAGATCATCAACGACAAGTACGGCACCCTGACCTTCGTACGCGTCTATGCCGGCACGCTGCGCTCGGGCGACATGGTGCAGAATACGACGCGCGCGCACCGCGAGCGCATCGGGCGCATGTTCCAGATGCACGCCGACAAGCGCCAGGAGATCAAGGAGGTGGTGGCGGGCGACATCGCCGCCTTCGTCGGCCTGAAGGACACCGGCACGGGCGACACCCTGGCCTCGCAGGAGGATCCGGTGATCCTGGAGCGCATGGCGTTCCCGGTGCCGGTGATCGACATTTCGGTCGAGCCGCGGACCAAGGAAGCGATCGAGAAGATGACGCTCGGCCTGCAGAAGCTGGCCTCGGAGGACCCGAGTCTGCGTCTGCGCACGGACCAGGAGACCGGGCAGACCATCCTGTCGGGGATGGGCGAGCTGCACCTGGAGATCATCATCGACCGGCTGAGACGCGAATATGGCGTCGACGCCAACGTGGGCGCGCCGCAGGTCGCCTTCCGCGAGACCATCTCGCGCCTCCACACCGAGACCTACACCCACAAGAAGCAGACCGGCGGGTCGGGTCAGTACGCCGAGGTGAAAGTCGTCTTCGAGCCTCTGGAGCGGAATGGCGGCGTCGTGTTCGAGAACGACGTGGTCGGCGGCGCGGTGCCGCGCGAGTACATCCCGGCCGTGGAGAAGGGCATCCGCGTCCAGGCCGAGACCGGCGTCCTGGCCGGCTTCCCGACCGTGGATTTCAAGTATCGACTGATCGACGGCAAGTACCACGACGTCGACAGCTCGGCCCTCGCCTTCGAGATCGCGGCCAAGGCCTGCTTCCGCGACGGCATGAAGAAGGCCGGTCCGATCATCCTGGAGCCGGTGATGGACGTGGAGGTCACCACGCCGCAGGACCACGTGGGCGACGTGGTGGGCGACCTGAACCGCCGCCGGGGCATGATCCAGAACCAGGAGAGCTCCGGTTCCACCGTCATCGTCCGGGCGCATGTTCCCCTGAAGGAGATGTTCGGTTACATTTCCCACCTGCGGAGCATGACCAAGGGGCGCGCTTCCTTCACCATGCAGTTCCATCACTACGACCCGGTGCCGCGTAATATCGCGGACGAGATCATGGCGAAGAGCGCGTGATGACGGCCGGGGTTTGAATGGCCACGCCCCGTCTCCACTGGATGCGGGGTCGCACGGAGCAGGGGCCCGGCATTGCCCGCACCCTTGAATGGGTAGGGCTTGACGACGCCGGCCGGGCGATCGCCCGCGTGGTGCGTCTGAAGGGACCGATCTGGGCGGACTGGCGGCAATACCGCGCGGTGGCCCTCGATGACGAGGCGAAGGTGATTGAGCTGCGTCCCGCCCCGCCGGAGGGCGCCGGCTGGCTTGCCTGCGTCGGCGCCCGTGTGGTCGGCCGTGCCGCCCTGCCCTTGCAGGCGGTCCGCACCGCCGAGGCGGCGCTGGCGGGCGGCGGGGATTGAGCCCGGTCCCGACCCTCAAAGCCCGCAAGACGGCGAAATCCTGCGCAGAGGCGGTGGAACTTCGATGAGCGACGCGCGATCGACCAGGACTGAACCAGACCTCACCGCAGCCGATACCCGGTCTCCACCACATCATCCTCGGGCACGATCGCCATCCCGATCGGCCATAGCGCCAGACCAGCCAGCTTGATGTGCGCCCAGGCGAACGGGATGCCGATGATCGTGACCGCAAGCGCCACCGCGGCAATCAGGTGGCCGAGCGCCAGCCACCATCCGGCAAGCACCAGCCAGATGAGATTGCCGATCATCCCGAGCGGCCCGGTGCCGAGATCCTCGTACCCGGTCAGCTGGTCTCGGCGCACCGCGCGGTGGCCGAACGGCAGCAGCGTGTAGAACGCGATGTTGAAGGCGGCCCGCGCCCAAGGGATGCCGATGATCGTCACCGCCATGATTAGCCCGGCAATGACCCAGGCGACGGCCATCCAAATACCGCCGAAGATGATCCACAGCACGTTCAGCAACAACCGGGCCAGGGACATAGCCGCCTCCTCTTTGGATTCAGCCCAGGTCGCGGAAGCCGCGCCGGAGATCGAACTCGTTGGACGTGACCAGGGTTTCCATGCGCCCGATCCGCTTGTGGATGGCGCGTAGCCGCCCGTTCAACCCGTGCAGCACCTCGCCCGGCTCGGTGCGGACGCCGCGCCAGAACGCCTCCTCATGTGGGGAGGCGAACAAGGCCGGCGGCCGGGGCTTCAGCACGATCGCGAAGACCGCGTAGGCGACCAGCGCCGGAACAAAGAAGAACACCAGGCACAGCACGGCGGCGAGGCGCACCGGCAGCGGCTCGACGCCGATATAGTCGGCGATGCCGGCGCATACCCCGAAGATCCAGCCGCGCTCGGTGTCGCGATAGACCCGATCGCGCTCCATGCCCTCGGGCAGCGCGCGCCTCGCTACGCGCCGCGCCCGCCTTGCCCAGCGTCGCGGGTGAAAGCCCCTCATCGTCGCGCCTCCATCCAGGGATCGACCCGGTTCCAGCGATCGTCGGAACCGGCATCATAGGCTTCAGCCGGAGCGCGGCCGCGCCAGCCCGGCGCCTCGGCGTCGAGGATGCTTTCCAGGCTCTCGACGCGCTGCTCCATGCCCTGCGCCAGCTCCCATAGATCGGCCAGCACGCGCTCCTGCTCCTTCGACATCATGCGCGCGGTCCGCCAGCGCGTGGCGTAGTGCGCGACGATCCAGATCGGCGCGACCACGACCAGGAAGAGGACCGCGACCAACCCTGCAGGGACGCTCATCTCACACCCTCGCCGGCTGCGGCGGCGCGGCCACGGGGATGCGGTTGCCGAGCCGCGCCTTCAGCTTGCCCAGCTCCTCCTGCACGCTCGCCTCCGCCTCCATCTCGGCGAAGTCCTGCTCCAGCGGCTTGCCCCGTCCGATATCGAACGCCTCCACCTTGCCCTCCGCCTCGTCCAGCGCTCGCTCCACCTGCTCGAAGCGGGCGAAGGCATCGGTGATGCGCTCGTCGTACAGTTTGCCGCGCACCTTGAGGCGATTGGCCGCGCTGCGGTGGCGCGCGATGATCGAGCGTTCGCGCGTCTTGGCGTCGTTCAGCTTGCCCTGCAGCTTGGCGATGTCCTCGTTCTGACGGGTCAGCGCCTCGACCAGGTGGGCCAGCTGCTCCTCGGCGCTCGCAAGGGCCTGGGCGGCACGAGCCTTTGCTGCCAGCGCGCCGCGCGCCAAGTCATCGCGTCCGCGCGTGACCGCCAGCTCGGCCTTGCGTTCCCATTCCTCGGTGTCGCGGCGCAGGGCGGCGACCCGGCGCTCCAGCTCCTTGCGTTCGGCGATGGCGCGCACGGCGCCGGAGCGGACCTCCACCAGCGTATCCTCCATCTCCTTGATGATGAGACGAATGATCTTCGCCGGATCCTCCGCACGGGCGAGGATGGAGTTGATGTTGGAGTTCACGATGTCGGTGAGGCGCGAGAAGATGCCCATGAAGCTGGCTCCTGACTGATCCACTGCGCGATCAAGCACGTCCCGTGCCATCCACGAATGTCCTGCGCCATGCGGCCCTGCCGCCGAGAGATGTGGTGCAACTTCCCAAATTCCCGTAAATCTTTCTACATAATGGTATTTTCCGCCGAACTGGCCTTGCCTACTCCGCTCGGGGAAAGCCCGGCCTTCCAGTCCATGCTCGCCCATGTCTCCCGCCTTGCCCCGCTCGACCGTCCGGTGCTGGTGGTCGGCGAGCGCGGCACCGGCAAGGAGCTGGTGGCGAACCGGCTCGCCTATCTCTCGCCCCGCTGGACCCGCCCCTTCGTGAAGCTCAACTGCGCCGCGCTGCCCGAGGGCCTGCTCGATTCCGAGCTGTTCGGTCACGAGGCCGGCGCCTTCACTGGCGCCGGGCGCCGCCGCCCTGGCCGGTTCGAGCTGGCCGACGGCGGCACTCTGTTCCTGGACGAGATCGCCAATGCCTCTCTCGCGGTGCAAGAGAAGCTGCTCCGCACCATCGAGTACGGCGCCTTCGAGCGGGTCGGCGGCAACGAGACCCTGGCCGTGGATGTCCGCGTGATCGCGGCGACCAACGCCGATCTGCCGGCGCTGGCTGCCTCCGGCCGGTTCCGGGCCGACCTGCTCGACCGCCTGGCCTTCGACGTTGTGGCTCTGCCGCCGCTCCGCGAGCGCCCGGAGGACATTCCCCTGCTTGCCGAACACTTCGCGACCCGCATGACCGCGGAGCTTGGGCGCGAGTACTTCGCCGGTTTCGCACCGGCGGCGATGGACCGGCTGCGCGCGCATGGCTGGCCGGGCAATGTGCGCGAGTTGCGCAACGTGGTGGAGCGCAGCGTGTGCCGAACCGAGCGCCCCGCGCAACCGCTCGACGTCGTAGATCCTTGACCCCTTCGTCGGAATTACGCGGACAGTGCCTGCCTCGGTTCCCGTCCCCGACTTGCCCGGCCCGGCTCCGCTTTCCGACTTCACCGCCGCCGTACGTCGCTTCGAGGCCGACCTGCTGCGCCGCGCACTCGAGGAAAGCCGCTACAACCAGCGCCGTGCCGCCGAGCGGCTGGGCCTCAGCTACGATCAGCTCCGTCACCTGCTGCGCTCGCACCCAAGTCTGCGCGAAGCCCGCCGGTGAGGCGCGCGATGGAACGGTCGCGGCCGTCAGCCGTTGCGAGACATACGGGAGATCAATGGTCCCGCAAAACGGCAATGGGGCAGCGAAAACATGGCAGAGCAGAGCGAGCAGCTTGAGCGCCGCTACAAGGTGCGTCAGGTCACCAACGTCCAGGCATCCTGGACCGAGCAGGAGCGCGGCCGGCCGGGCAAATTCACCCTGCAGCTCATCCTGGACAACGGCGTCGAGGAATACATCCTGGATACCGATGCGGACGACATCGACGTGATCCTGAAGCTCTGCGCGCGCAGCGGCCACACGACCTTCGATCTCGAGCGCAAGGTGCTGATGTTCAGCAATCTCGCCGTCAAGTAGCGGCAGTGCGAGAGGATCGGGCCACCTACCCGCCGCTCGACGCACTGAAGGCCATTGCCGAGGGAGTGTGGATCGTCGATAGCGGTCCGTTGCGCATCCTCGGCATTCCCTTGCCGGTGCGGATGACCGTGATGCGCCTCGGCAGCGGCGACATGTGGCTGCACTCCCCGACCCGCTACGACGAGGAACTCCGGCGCGCGATCGAGCGGCTAGGCCCGATCCGCCACCTGATCGCGCCCAATGTCGCGCACTGGTCGTTCTTGAAGGCTTGGCAGGAGCATTGCCCTGGCGCGATGACATGGGCGGCACCGAATTTGCGCCAGCGCCGGCAGGTGCGGAAGGCGAAGCTGAGGCTCGACCGCGATCTGTCCGACACGCCCCCGCCGGAATGGGCAGGAGAGATCGAGCAGATCGTCGTTCCGGGAGGAGGAGGATTCAGGGAGGTGGATTTCTTCCACCGCTGCCTCCCGCACGCTTGGTGCTGACTGACCTGGTGCTGAACCTCGAACCGGGAAAGATGCCTCCGGTCGTCAGGCCGCTGGGGCGCTTGATCGGCGTGCGCGCCCCTGACGGCAAGGCGCCGGTCTATCTGCGGCTGGTGATCCTGGCGCGGCGCCGGGACGCCGCGCAGGCCGCGTCCCGGATGGTTGCGTGGGGGCCGGAAAAGGTGGTGTTCACCCATGGCGCCTGGTTCGAGCACGACGGCACCGCGGCGCTCCGCCGATCACTGTCTTGGCTATTGCCCTCTTCGAGCTGATCCCTCACCTGATCCGTTCCTCGATCTTATCGGCGACACGCAACGCGTTGGCGATGATCGTGAGGGTCGGGTTCACCGCGCCGATCGAGGGAAAGAAGCTGGCATCGGTCACGTAAAGATTGTCGAGCTCGTGTGCCTTGCAGTCGAGGTCGAGCACCGAGGATGCTGGATCACGGCCAAAGCGAAGCGTTCCGGCTTGATGCGCGGTGCCCCCGATCGGTATGTTCTTGCCGAGATAAAGCGATCGTTCGAGCAGCACCGGATGCGCGCCGGCGACGCTCATCAGGTGTTCCAGTTTCCGCTTCAGCCGATGATGCGCCTCCATGTTGGTCTCGTGCAGATCGAGCACGACGCGGTTATCCTCGTAGAAAATGCGGTTCTCCGGCCGCGGCAGGTCCTCGCTGGACAGCCAGAAATCCATCGAATGCAGCGCCATCTTCTCGAATGGCATGTCCGGCAGCCACGACAGCCACTCGGGCAGCGCCTCGCCGCGGATCTGGTCGGTATGCGAGGTCGCGCACATCTGGATAAGGCCTAGCGGAAACTCCCAGTCATCGGAGCAGAAATAGAAGTCGCTCACCGCGAGCGTCTTCTGGAACACGGTCTCGTTCGGTTCGCGCAACAGCGCCATCAGCACCGACTGGTTGTGGCGTATGTAGTTGCGGCCGACCTGGCCGGAGCCGTTGGCGAGGCCGTGTGGATGCTGGTCGTTGGTGGACCGCAGCAGCAGCAGCGCCGAGCTGAGCGCGCCGCACGCGACAACCACGATGTCGGCGGAATACCGTTCGTCGTTGCCCTCCCGGGTCACTCGGACCCCGGTCACGCTGCGTCCCGAAGCATCCGTCTCCAGCTTGGAGACATAGGCATTGGTCAGCAAGGTGAGGTTTGGGTGCGCCGCCAGAGTGGGATCAACGCAGATCACCTGCGCGTCCGCCTTGCCATTGAGCAGGCAGGGATAGCCGTCGAACATGTCGCAGCGGATGCAGATACTGGTGGGCGTTGCCTTGCCGTTCTTCTCGTCCAGCAGGATGCCGAGCGGCAGGTGGAAGGGATGGAGTCCCTCGTTGCGGAAAGTCTCGCTCAATGCCCGGATGCGCGGCTCGTGCGACACTGGCGGGTACGGGAAGGGTCCGCTGGTCGGGGGCTCGGTCGGGTCTTCGCCGCGCTGGCCATGCACGTGAAACAGCCGCTCGGCTTTCGTATAGTAGGGCTCGAACGCGTCGTAACCGAGCGGCCAGGCGGGAGAGATGCCGTCGACGTGGCGGATTTCGCCGAAATCCTCCCGACGCAAGCGAAACAGAGCGGCGCCATACACCTTGGAGTTGCCGCCGACGAAATAGTGCAGGCCGGGATGGAATTCGCTGCCGTCCTTGCCGTACCAGGTTTCCTTCGCCTGATAGACGGCATCGACGAACACCGCCTTCGAACTCCAGTTCTCCCGCGAACGCGGCAGATAGTCACCGCGCTCCAGCAGCAGAATGCGCTTGCCGCTCTTGGCGAGCTGCCATGCCATGGTTCCGCCGCCGGGACCCGAGCCGATGATGATCACGTCGTAGTGCTCGCTGTTCATCGCGCCTCTCGTTCCGCTGCGGTCGGACCCCGAACGTCGGGCAGCGCCGGCTGTTGCAGGAGCGTGTAATCGTGTGCTGCAACCGCGGGATCGCACGGCGGTTATTCCACGGGACGACAAGGACAGTGGAATGGGAACGAACGGCGCAACCGAGCTTGCGATCCGCTATCTGCTGGTATCGCTGTTCTTCCCCTTCAGCGCGATCGACAAGACCTTGAACTTTCGCGGCGCGGTCGATCAGGCAAAGGAGCTGGTACCTGCCGACAAGGCGGCCAAGGCGCTCATTCTCGCCGGGCTGGCGGTGGAAGTCGCGATGCCGGCGGCCATCCTGACCGGAAGGCTGGACCGGCTCGCGGCCTTCGTCATGGCCGGGTATTGCGGCGCCACGGCGGTGTTGTTCAAGCGGTTCTGGGAACCGGGCGATTTCTGGCATCCTGGCCAGAGCCGTGGACGCGACCTGTTCTGGGATTTCATGAAGAATTTCTCCCTGGCCGGTGGCTTCCTGCTGATCACCTTCGGCACGCGCGCGGGCGTCTCACGCAGCTTCTTTGCCAACCCGTTCTCCTCGTCCCGGCCCTACGGCACTCAGAAGGGAGCGCGCGAACTCAAATGAGCACGGACGGGAAGCCGACACTGCCCTACTGGCATCTGTGGATCGATGAGCAGGGAGTGAGCCACCAGACGCGCTGCCAAATGACCGAATTCGAGATGAAGTCGATTGGCGGCGGGGCCGCCGCGCAATGGCAGGGCAAGAAGACCAGCGCCGAGATGACGGTGGAGTTCACCGTGCTGCCCGTCGGCTGGCAGGGCGCGTGGCACCCGAACCCCAAGCCGCAATGGATCGTCCCGCTCTCCGGACGCTGGTTCGTCGAATTGATGGACGGTCAGCGAGTGGAGATGGGGCCGGGCGACATCTCGTTCGGCGAGGACCAGGGCAGCCGCGAGCGGGACGGCAAGAACGGGCACGCCTCCGGCACGGTGGGCAACGAGCCGGCTGTACTGATGATGGTGCAGTTCGAGACGCCGGCGACCGTCGCTTCGCCCTGCCGCTTCACGTAAGCCGTGGACGGGTTCGAGATCCACGATCGGCGGTTCGCCCATTACGTGCTCGCCAACGCGCCCCTAGAGACGATCGCTTGCGGGTTCCGCTGGATCGAAGGGCCGGTCTGGATGGGGGATGCCGAATGCCTGCTGTTCCAGGATCTGCCACGCAACCGGACCATGCGCTGGACCGAGGCGACGGGCATTTCCGTGTATCGTGCGCCGTCCGATTACGCCAATGGGCAGACGCGCGACCGACAGGGACGATTGGTCGCATGTTCGCACCACGGACGCTGTCTCTATCGCACCGACCTTGATGGGCATGTGACGACGCTGGTCTCGCACCACGACGGCAAGCGGCTGAACGCGCCCAACGATGTGGTCGTGAAATCGGACGGCACGATCTGGTTCTCCGATCCGCTCTACGGGATCCTCAACGACTACGAAGGGGGACGCCAGGAATTGGAGCAGCCGCCGGCGCTGTATCGCTTCGACCCCGAATCCGGCGATATCCGGGTGATGGCGGGCGACTTCGACGGCCCGAACGGGCTGGCGTTCTCACCCGACGAGAAGCGGCTCTACGTGGCCGAAACCGGCGATCAGACCAAGGAGAACCCACGCCAATACCTTCGCGTTTTCGACGTGTCCCCGGACGGAACACGGCTGTCGGATGGCGAGGTGTTCCACAAGGTCGAGCCCGGCTACTGTGACGGCTTCCGTGTCGATGAGGACGGCAATCTCTGGTGCAGTGCCGCCGACGGGGTGCATTGCATCAGTACCCGAGGGCAAGCTGCTCGGCAAGGTGCTGGTGCCGCACCCGGTCTCCAACCTCACCTTCGGCGGGCTGATGAAGAACCGGCTGTTCATCGGCGGTTCGCACACCCTCTACGCGATCTTCCTCAACCGCCGGGGGGTGCAGTGGCCGTGACGCATGCGAAGCGGCTCGCGCGCATCAGCCTCGTGACAGCGAATGCCGCGGCGAGCGAGGCCTTCTATCAGGATGCGCTCGGCTTCGAACGGGTCGGCGTGGAGGAGCGGGCGGCGGGAACGCGCGCCACCGTGCTGCGACTCGGGCGGGAGTCGGTGGAACTCCTCGCCTTCTCGCCGCCAGGCAGACCCTATCCTCCCGGCAGCACCAGCTTCGACCTCTGGTTCCAGCACTTCGCGATCGTCGTCTCGAACCTGCGCGAGGCCTATGCGCGGCTGAGCGCGTTGGGAGGCTGGACAGCGATCTCCACGAACGGGCCGCAGCGCCTGCCCGACAGCTCCGGCGGCGTGACCGCCTTCAAGTTCCGCGATCCGGAGGGCCACCCGCTCGAACTCCTTGAGTTCCCCCCCGGCAGGGTGCCACCCGCGTGGCAATTGCGGAAGCGGAAGGGGCCAGGCCTTGGCATCGATCATTCGGCAATCGCCGTCGCGGACACGGTCGCGAGCGTCGGCTTCTACGAGCAGCTCGGGTTCTCCGTCACCGCACGCTCACTCAATCAAGGGGTGGAGCAGGAGCGGCTCGACGGTGCGCCCGGTGCAATCGTGGACGTGACGGCGCTCGCATTGCCCGGTGCGCCGGGTCCGCATCTCGAACTGCTCGGCTACCGCCATCCCACCGGCCGGCCCGCGCCGCCGATGGACAGCAACGACGTGGCGAAGACTCGCCTGGTGCTTGAGATGGACCAGCCGCCAGCGCCGGGCCGCTCGCCCGCGTTGCTGCGCGACCCGGATGGGCATGACCTCGTGCTGGTCGGAGAACCAGGCCGCCGATCAGCAAAAGATGGTAGCACTGGCGCGGGATCGTGTTGAGCCGGATGGCGTCGGGATTATTTTTGAGGTGCCTGGCGGAGAGGGTGACCGCCATACTGTCATCTATCGGGGTCTAGCCGGCTCTCTCATGTATCCTGATTACAGAGGCTAGGCAGCTTTCATTCCACACACGTCTATTTTAATCCACCTCAAGCGCAACGGCCCTTGGGGGTAGAATTGGGGGTAGGCTACACTCCTCCGCCTTAGCGGAGGGAGCGGATGGCGCAAGCGGGGGCGAGGCTCACGGCACGCGCGGTGGCGGCCGCCAGGCACCCCGGCACGCCGGCGCGGCCGATCCGCATCGGCGACGGCGGCGGCCTCTACCTACAGATTGCCCCGGCCGGGAGCAAGTCGTGGCTGTTCCGCTTCACCCGGGCCGGCAAGGCCCGCGAGATGGGGCTGGGGCCGGCCGGCGAGCCCCCGAGGGGACTGACGCTCGCCATGGCGCGGGCCGCAGCGGCAGAGGCACGGGGGGTGCTGCAGCGCGGGCTGGACCCGATCGAGCATCGTGCTGCCGAGCTGCGCCAATCCGATGCCCGGCGCGCCAGGGCGGCGGCGCACAGCTTCCGCTCCGTTGCGGAGGACATGGTCGGAGCCCGCGAGGCCGGCTGGCGCAACCCCAAGCACCGCCAGCAATGGCGCAACACCCTCGCCACCTACGCCTACCCGGTGATCGGGGACATGCCGATCTCAGAGGTGGGCACGGCGGACGTGCTGCGCGTGCTGCGACCGATCTGGACCGCGAAGCCGGAGACGGCGTCGCGCCTGCGCGGGCGGATCGAGCGCGTGCTCGCCTACGCCAAGGCGTTGCGATTGCGAGAGGGCGAGAACCCGGCCGTGTGGCGGGGGCACCTGTCAGAAGCCTTGGCCTCGCCGCGCCGGATCGAAGGGAGGGCGCCAGGCCATCACGGAGCCCTGCCCTGGCAAGAGGTGCCGCTGTTCATGGCGGACCTTCGCCGCCGGGACGCGATGGCGGCACGGAGCCTGGAGTTCGCCATCCTGACCGCGGCGCGGACAGGCGAGGTGCTAGGCGCCCGCTGGCGGGAGATGGACCTCAACAAGGGAGTGTGGACGGCGCCGGCGGAGCGGATGAAAGCCAAGCGCGAGCATCGCGTCCCGCTGTCCCCGGCCGCCCTGGCGGTGCTGCAAGCGGTTCGTCCGCTCTCGACCGGGCCGGACAGCCTTGTCTTCCCTGGCAACCGGCGCGGGCAGTGCCTGTCGCAAATGGCTCTGCTGATGCTGCTGCGGCGGATGAACCCCCCTTCGGAAGGCCGCCCCGCCCGCTGGCGAGATGGCCGCACGGGCGAGCCCATCACGGTGCATGGGTTCCGCTCCACCTTCCGCGACTGGTGCGGCGAGGCGACCCATCACGCGACAGATCTTGCTGAAGCGGCGCTGGCCCACGTCAACCGGGACAAGACGGAAGCCGCCTACGCCCGTGGCGACCTGTTCAGCAAGCGCCGGGTGCTGATGGCCGATTGGGGTGTGTTCTGTTCCGAGCCCACCGAGCAAATGGACCTTCGGGCGGTGAGCTGACCAGGGCTGCCGGAACTCACTGACTTGGAATACGGCGAGAGCCGCTGACCGTCAGCCGCGTGCTCCTGCCATGGCTGGGCATCACCGAAGCCTGAAAATCCAGGAACGGATCTGTTGAGTGCATCAGATCCGCTTGGGTCGCAGCCATGCACGTTGCACGAAGCCCAGAAGCAGTTCGCAACCCTTTTGTGCGAATCGGCCGATGTGTTCCAGTAGAGTTTCGCAGATGGGGCTAGATTAGCTCGCGGGCAGCTCAGAGCTCGGAATGAGTTGCTCCGCTGCCTTATCTACCGGAGCAGATCGGAGTGTGTAAGTGGACCTGGCCGTGGCGGAGGCCCGCGCGACCCGGCGCGGCGGCACCGGGCGGGTGTTCTGCCGCCCCTGCCTGGACTGGAGCGAGCGCCGCGCGCACGTGGCCGGAGCGGTGGGCGCGGAGCTGTGCGACCGCTGCTTCGCGCTGGGCTGGGTGCGGCGGATCGAGGGTACGCGCGCCGTGGCGGTGACGCCCGGAGGTTGGCGCGGGATCAAGCAGTCATTCGGGGTGGAGGCGAGCTGACATCCCCCTCGGTCCGCCGGCCGCCTTGCCGGCATGGCTGCGGCTTCAATGCCCGCCCCGCCCAGAGCCCATATTGCAACCAAGTTACAACCTCAACGGCTAAAGATCAGGCAGGTGGTTGTGCCGTGCGCGAGAAGCCGGCCTTGCCCATCCGTCACCCGTCCCTCGGACGTCCCGACGCGGCGGCCCCGGTTCAGGACGACGCCCTCCGCCCGCACCAGGCCGGTCTCAACCGTGATCGGCCGGACAAAGGAGATCTTGAACTCCAGCGTCGTCGAACCGAATCCCTTTTCCAGGGTGGACCGGATTGCCAACCCCATGCAGGTGTCCAGCAACGTGGCCACCAAGCCGCCATGCACGGTGCCTTCCGGATTGAGGCATTCTGCGGTCGGGGTTGCGACCGCCACGACGCGCCCGCTGTCCGCCTCCACGATGTCGTAGGCCAGTGTTCGGGCCATCGTGTTGAGAGGAAGTGAGCCATCGACGAAGCCGCCCACGAGCTCCAGGCCGCTGAGCCTTGCCCTATCGTCAGCACTTACGACCCCATACCGCCTTGCGCTCGGAGTTGCGCTCATCGGCCCCTCCCTGCCGTGCCATCGGCAGATAAGAAGTTGCGGCAAACACGCGTCGGCCGGCCGTTTGGACAGTCCCGATACGAGGGCTTCCATGTCGGTCGCGGCGGCATCTTGCTCCGTTGCCACCGCGGAAGTTACGGCGCTGGCCGTAGCATTCCGTGCTGGTTGGGGTCACTGCACGGAAGTCAACGAGACCTTTTCGGGAGCACGGCAAGGGATGGTGCCGCCGAGCGGAGATGCCCGTACCGGACCAGGCCCGCCGCGCCCACCGCCATGGCGCCGCCGCCGCACAGCGCGATCCCGGCCGGGACCGGGAGCAGCGAGAACAGCCCCGGGGCCAGGACCATCGCGACCAGCGCGCCGCCGTAGTTCGCCACCAGGAAGGCGCGCATCGCCGCCGGCACCTCGGCCCGCGGCAACTCGGTCTGGCGCAGCACCGCCACCGGGATGTCCTGCATCGGCCCGCCCGGCGCCGCAATAGCCGCCGCGCCGCAGAGGCCCGGCAGCACGAGCCCATGCGGCAGCCCGAGCGCCGGCACCAGGCCGAGCAGCGCGAGACCGGCGCCGATCAGGATGTTGCCCGCGAAGATTTGCCGCCCCGGACGCGATGGTCAACAACCTGACCAACCCCAAGGTGGCGGCGTTCATGCTGGCGTTCCTACCGCAGTTCGTGGACCCGGCGCGCGGGTCGGTGGCGGCGCAGTTGTTGGTGCTCGGGGCGGTGCCGAAGCTGTCCGGCCTGTGCGTGCTCGGCGCGGTGGCGCTGGTCTCGGGCACAGTCGGGGGCTGGATCGCGCGCAGGCCGGGCCTGATCGCCTGGCAGGAGCGGTTCACCGGGGCGGTGATGGTCGCGCTCGGGGTGCGATTGTTGGTCGCCGGCGACGCGCGCCCCATACGGGGGTGATCGGCCTGACAGCGAAGACCCCGTCCGCGCTCAAGCTGTGTGACCGTGTGCTCGCCAATGTCGGGTCTCGCTCGCCATCGGAAGCGCGTGCTCGCGCTTTCTGGGTCGGCGCTGGCGGGCAACCCACACTCTGATCGCGGCGCGCCGTTGTTGTGTTCGCGGCGATCTCGTTGCACCCTGCGGTGCCTCTCTGAGACGACCCCATGCGGATCCTCGCACCCTTGCGCAGCGCACCCGTGGCGCTGCTGTGGGGCGCCCTGTCACTGTCGGCGATCGGCGACCAGTTCTACATCGTGGCCTTGAGCTGGATCGCCGTCGGCGTGCTCGGCGCCGCCGCCGGCTACCTCAACGCGCTCGGCGCGCTCTGCCTGCTGGCCACCGCGCTGTTCGTTGGACGCTGGGCGGACGGCTGGGAGCAGCGGCGGGCGATGATCGGCGCCGACATGGCGCGCGCCGCCATCCTGCTGCTCGTCGTTGCAGGCTGGGTGGCCGCCGGCACGCCATCCGCGCCCGGGCTGGCGGTGGCCGTCGCGGTGCTCGGCGCCGGGCAGGCGGTGTTCCGCCCGGCGATGCAGGCCCTGCTGCCGGCGCTGGTGGAGGCGCGAGCGCTGCCGGCGGCCAACGCCCTGTTCGACACCACGGAGCGCATCGCCCGGCTGCTCGGCCCCGGGCTGGTTGGGCTGCTCGCCGGCCTCGTGCCGACGCGGCACTTCCTGACGGCGGACGCCCTCACCTTCCTGCTCTCCGCCGCCGCCCTGACGCTGGTTGCGCGCCTCCAGACCCTGCCCGTGCTGCGGCGGAGTGGGGCGGCGGAAGGCGTGCTCGCCGGTCTCGCGCGCGGGTTCCGGGTGGTGGGGCGCCACGAGCTGCTGCGCTTCGTGCTGCTGGCTGGGAGCGTGCTCAACGGGGCGTGGTTCGCGGCGCTGTTCCTCGGCCTGCCTCTCGTGATCGCGCGGCACGAGGTGGCCAGCCCGGGCGGCACGGGCCTGGGTGCCTACGGGCTGGTGATCTCGGCCTATGGCTGCACCAACCTGCTGGCGACGCTGGTGATCGGCAGCCGCGACATGCCGTCGCGTCCGGGGCGGCAGATTTTCGCGGGCAACATCCTGATCGGCGCCGGTCTCGCGCTGCTCGGCCTGGTGCCGGCGCTCGGGCTGCCGCATGGGCTCGTGCTGCCGGGCCTCTGCGGCGCGGCGGCTATTGCGGCGCCGGGCGGGCCGATGCAGGACATCCCGGTGGCGGTGCTGCGCCAGACCGAGTTGCCGCGGGCCGAGGTGCCGGCGGCGATGCGCGCCTTCCTGGTGGCGAACTACGGCGGCGCGCTGGTCGCGATGGTCCTGGCCCCGGGGCTGTTCTCGCTGCTCCCGGTCCCGGCCGGGATCGCGCTGTGCGGCGGCGGCGCCATGGCGGTGGGAGCGGCGGGCCTGGTCCGGTGCGGGCATCTCCGCTCGGCGGCACCATCCCTTGCCGTGCTCCCGAAAAGGTCTCGTTGATTTATGCTCGGAGTAGCGGGTTTTGGGCAAAAAGCAGCATCGCACGTAACGGTCACGCGCGGTTGGCCGTAGATAGCGATCCCGGCCAATCACCGCCAGCGTGAACCTGCCGAGGAGCACCGGTGTCGTGCTATGCCTTCATCCTGGGCGGAACCGGACAGGTTGGCGCTGAGAGACGTCGAAACAGGTGCAGACCCCAATGCGGGGGAGGAGCAGTGCCGCGACAAACCGATGAGGTGTTCGAGGACCAGTTCTTCCTCGCTTGTACGACCACTTCAATGCCTGGGGTGCCTGCGACGACTTCTATCTCGGGCTGACCGCGAGAGCGGTGGTCACGCACTCGACTGGGGGTGCGGCACGGGGATGCTGGCGTGCCGCATAGCGCGGGAGAGGCTGAGTGTGACCGGGGCAGATCCCGCGAAGGGCATGTTGCGCGTGGCGCGGTCACGCCCGGGAACCGAGCGGGTCTCCTGGGTTAAGGCAGACGGGCAGACGCTCCGCCTGCCGCTGCGCTTCGACCTCGTCTACGTGACGGGCCACGCGTTCCAGGCCTTGCTAACCGATGATGACGCCGGCGCTGCCCTGCGCACCGTCCGCGACCACCTGGCCGAGAACGGCCGCTTTGCCTTTGAAAGCCGCAACCCGGCCAGGCAAGCCTGGCTGTCCTGGACACCGGACAAGCGGAAGGTGGCCACCACGCAGGATCATGGCCGCGTCGAGGAGCTCTTCGACACGGCCGCCGACCCGAGCACTGGCATTGTGGACATTAAACATCATTACCGGTTCCTGGACACGGGCAGGACGGTCGTGGGCCGCAGCCGCTTGCGCTTCATCGACCAGGATCACCTCACGCGCCTGCTGACGGCAGCGGGGTTGGTCCCGATAACCTGGTATGGCGATTGGGACCGGACGCCACTGACCCCGACCAGCCGTGAGCTCATCGTCGTGGCCGTCGTATCAAATGACGCCGTTGATAAGCCTTGACTCTGGTACGAGCCGCCTGGATGGAAAGCGGTTCGCTGTTCCTGATATGAGCCTGGCTTCTTTAGCCTTCTTCGAGGTAAGGGCGTGTCACGTGTCGTAGTCATCGGCAATTCCGGTGGTGGTAAATCGACGCTTGCTCGAACGCTCGCAAAGGGAAGGGGGCTGCGACACGTCGAGATCGATCAACTTCTTTGGCAAGAAGGCTGGAAACTAACGCCGACTGACATTTACATGAGGCAGCACGCCGAAGTCATCCAGAGAGATAACTGGGTGATAGACGGCCTTGGTCAGCAAGCATCGATCCCTGACCGGCTCTCCCTAGCGACGGACATTATCCTAGTCGATATGCCGCTCTGGGTGCATTTCTGGCTCGCGGCGGAACGGCAGATTTCCTGGGCGAGCGGGAAACTTGAACACCCGCCCGCGGGCATTCCAAAGATGCCGCCAACGCGGGAACTTTTCAAAACGATATGGGAGGTAGATCAGACCTGGATGCCGGATATACGAACTATGTGCGCCGATGCCGAGGCGCACGGGAAGGGCGTGTCCCGGCTGACGAGCCCAGAAGAACTCGACGCGTTCATCCGAGCGGTCGCATGAGCGTGTCCCGGCTGACGAGCCCAGAAGAAAACGCCTTGAGCCCTCATGCTTAGTTTTGAATTCTGCACCCTGGTGCAGAAAAGCCGACCATGCCCTGGGGCAATCGCGGTGATCAGGACGGGGCCCACAAGCCATTAAGGCCCAGTGACCGCGCCAATCAGCCTCCAGTAGTCTCCAATGTGACCATTGCATTGTCCATGCCGGCAGGGTCACTTCTTGAACCGCTTTCGTCTCCGAGCAGAGCGAGGCCATAATTAAATCGATGAACCTCCTACCTTTTCTGGCACGTGGCTCCGAGAACATAATAGACGTAGAGCGGGAACCGCTCGTCCGGCCAGTCGGGGACAAGTTGACCAGGGCCCCGCTCCTGAGGTGGTGGTCGAGCCCGAGGTCGATGACCTGCGCGATCCCGGAACCGGCCAGGCACCGCCCAGCTTGGTCCCCGAATTCGGTCATGGTCAGGCGCCCGTTGACCGCGACCGACACGATCTCGTTTCCGCGCCAGAACTCCCAGTCGAAAGGACGTCCCGTCGAGGGGTCGATCGCGAGGATGCATTGGTGGGCCTCGCTCGCCAGGTCCTTGGGGTGACCCGGTCTGCCGTGACGCTCAACGTAGGTCGGCGACGCGACCGTCAGGATACGCGCGTTGAGGAGGCGGCGGGCGATGAGTGCCGACGGCGCTGGCTCGCCGAAGCGGACTGCCAGATCGAAGCCGTCGCTGACCAGTCCGCGATCCGGTCCCTGGTCTCGATGCGCAGCTCCAGTCCCGGGTTCCGCAGGAGGAACTCGCTCAGGTTCGGGGACAGGATCATGCGGGAGAACAGCGGATCGACGTTGAC
>CAWHMO010000014.1:0-88051 GCA_963830565.1 uncultured Pseudomonadota bacterium | reverse complement strand
AGACGAGAGCCAGCCGTGCGCAGAGAAGGAGCCCTCGCCATTGGCGCATCGGCTGTGGGTGCGCTGGCGCTCGGGGCGCTCACGGTGGGTGCAGTCGCGATCGGCAGGCTGGCCATTGGGCGGCTCGCGGTGGGCCGTGCGTCGCTGCGGAAGAGCGCCCTGGGTGAGCTGCGAATCGCGACCCTGATCATCGAGGAACTGCGGGTGGAGCAGGTTCGCCGAGGGGAGAAGAGCTAGGGAGAAACCCACTGCGGCGCGCTTCTCGGTGCGGGTTGCGACGCGATGGAACTGCTTTAATCAGTTGATCAAGCGTTCGATCCGGTTGCGCTCGCGGTAGGCGTCGGGATCAACACCGCGCTGGTTGCTCTTGCTGCTCCAGCTCCAGTGCCACCGGCTCGTGGCGCTCGCCGCCGGTTAGGACGGCCGTGATCGGCCTGCCGTTCCCTTCGGCGCGGGCAGGTGCATCTTGGTCAACAACCCGCCCTGGCTGCGGCTCAGCGCCCTGTCGCCCCACTGATGGCGGCCGCTCGCACCGACACCAAGCAATATGGGGAGCCGTATGCCTATTGCGGTCCTACGGGTGCTCCTACGGGCGCACCATTGGGGCCGGGCGTGCCGAATACCAGAGCCCCGCTGATCGCCTTTCGTTGTAGGTCAGCCCACGTGGCGAGCTGATCGCAAAGCACAGGATGCGGCGGACTGGCATTCGCGGCGCAACGCAGGGAGGTGAAGTTCTGGAGGCCCATCGCCAACTGCAGCGAATAATCGGCCGAATAGAGTTGGGTATCGCTAAACACAACGCCGGCGGGGACATTCCCGAACCACATCATGCGGAAATCCTGCGCGGTTTCAGGATGCGCACGGGAGTTCGAGCCTGAGCAGCGTGCCGCTCGGGGCAAACTCCGGGAGGATCGGCACCATCGGAAAGCCGGCGGTCTGATGGCACCCCATGCAGGAGCTTTTGGGATTGTCGACCGGCCCCGCCAAGCGTCCGCCGAACCCCAGATGGTCGAAACTGAGCGGCGGCGTCGCGAGGTCCTTGACAGCTTGGACGTTGATCCATTGCTGCGTCAGCTTGCTGTAGTCGCAGGGGCCATTCGGCCCGGAACAGCTTTGTGCGAAGGTGACCGTGGGGTCATTTCCCCATTGCAGCCCGAGGGGCACCATCCGCTGCCACGGCGTCTCACCCTGGGCACGGCCATCATAACCGTAGGTTCCGAGGAGCCATCCGGTGGGGCTGCGGTCGTCGCGAACCTGAAGGTCGATCTGGATCAGCCGGACCTTGCCCAGCTCGCGCTGGTAGCGCGCGAGCGGTCCCTCATTGCGGTAGCGCGGGCTCTTGTTGACGTAGATGTCTGCGTCCCATTCGAACGCACCCTTGACGGTCGGCAGCTCCGCCTCGTTCGCCGTCGAAAACAGCAATTTGATCACGTATGATCCGTTCGCCATGCTGTTCAGGGCGGTCGGGTCCGGGTTCAAAGCACGCGGTGTAGGATTGTCGGGTTTGCACCAAACTTGTCCCACGCCGAACGCATAGCGGTCGTTCACATACGCCTGCGCCCATGTGTCAACGAAGTCAGCCTGCGCTTCGCCGAACGTATTGCCTTCAGAATCGAATTCGTGAGTGAGGCCATGCACAAATTCGCGGCCATCCGTCCCTGGCCAGTCTGCGGCAACTTCGGTATTCCAGTCCATCCAGGGCGTGCCGTACCATTTGCGGACCTTGTTGTCCTGAACGTTGAAATCAACCGCGACGTTGCCTTCCAGCCCGTAGTCGAGCAGCGCCTTCAGATAGGCCGGCGGATCAACCGGGCCGCCGTTCTGGAACGGGATTTTCAGCCAGGGATAGGCTTCCATCGGCGGAAGCTGGGTCGGGTAGTCCTGACTGAGCTTGAATGTCCGGCCCTTGTAGTCCGCTGCAGGGTCGCCGCCCCGGCCCTGGAGGTAGTAATCCTTGAACTTTCCGCGCACGCAGCCCTTCTTTGCCAGCGTATTCCGAACCGCATCGTCGGATGCGTAGGCAGCGCCCGAGAGTGTGAGATTGCCGGTGTAGGCAAGGCAGATACCGGCTGTAACGAGCCAATTCATCCAGACTCGTCTGGCCATGGCAGAACTCTCCCAGCGCAAAGCCAAATTCATCGGCGAACCCGGCTTCAGCGGGTTTATTCCCACTTCGGTCTTGATTTGCAAGAAAAACTGTTTGCCCCGTCGGGGGTTGGTCCATGCCAACCCCAAACAGCGGCGGAGCGGCTGCGCCAGTGTCCGCATCGACGGCGATGCTGGCGTTGAGCACGATGACGGCGACTGAGGTGCGCGGCAGCTCGGAGTGGCGCCGAGCGCCTTGTATTGGCATGTGCCGGGCGGCCAGGCGGCGCTGGGGTCGGCGGACGGATAGAGGTCGCGATTGCGCTGAGATAGTGCAATCATCTGCTGGAGCCGACCCTGAGGTCGGGCATTGCCGGAGCGGCCGGTGCGCGCCTGCGGATCAGCTATTGATTGCAAGATCGCCGGCCGGTCGGCGAGCTGTCAATGCTAGGCTGCGGTCATTGCCTCAGCCTCGGCGAGCGGCAGGCGCACCACCTTGCAGAGTGCCGAGAGATTTCCGGCGCGTGGACGTGAACGGCCTGCTTCCCAATTATAGACTGCCATTGGTGTGACGCCGGCCCGCTCAGCGACCTCGGCGACTGTCAGACCGCGTGCCTCACGTGCCAACCGAAGATGCTTTGACAAACTTTTTGTGCGCGCCATCAACTATCTCCTGATTGTGGTGATGCGGCGAGGTGATATCGACGTATGGAAATTCAACAAGTGATGCCTGGGTTGCGCAGAGCACATGCGGATTGCCCTGGCAGACAGTCGCGCACCGGCCAGGCGGGCGGGCAGCATTGGGGCGAGAGATGAGGAGTTCAGTCGGGCTGGACCCCTCGTTGCGCACAACTCTATGCTTCCTCGGCTTTGGCGGCCGAAGAGCGCGGCCGGGCTCTCTCTGCCCTCGGCCGTTCAGGCTTTATACTCGCCCGTTCGGGCGGGTGTTCGGCGACAGTTTCCAGCGTGACAGCCTCATACTTTTTTTAAGCAAGGTCCTCAACTCCTGCCCTACGTCCAGAAGTCAAGTCGGGGTTTAATTTTCGTATCCGAGCCTAACTCCGAGGTAGCCTTAAAGTTTGGAGCGCGAATTCGTTTGGATCATCTGGGCAGAGTGGAACTCGCATCAAGATCACCTGCAAGAAATTTCTGCTGCAGATGAACCAGAACATGGGGTCTGGCGGAGCGCTCATCGACGCCCGGCGGTCGTTTCAATCCGATCACGCTTTTCAGGCGGCTGAAGCCGAGTTCGATGCGCCATCGCAGGCGACACAGCGCGGGCACATCAGCGGCGGCACCCAGGCGATAGAACAGCGCCACGTTGGAAACATCGACCAGCCTGAGTTCTTCAACAGGTCCGGGGTTTTGGTATCAGCCGTCAGGCTGTTTCCTCAGTAGGATCGGGGCAATCCAAGAACATGCTGGCCCACATAAGCCAGCACCAGGTTCGTGCTGATTGGCGCAATCTGATACAGTCGGCACTCGCGCCATTTCCGCTCTATCTCGTATTCCCGCGCGTACGAGAAGCCGCCGAAGGTCTGCATCGTCGCCTCCGCAGCCTTCCAGGTCGCCTCGGACGCCAGCAGCTTGGCGATGTTGGCATCCGCCCCACACTCCTTGCCAGCATCGAACAGGGCGGCGGCACGGCGGCAGACCATGTCCGCCGCCTCCAGCTCCGCCCAGGCGCGCGCGATCGGGAACTGCACGCCCTGATTGGCGCCGATCGGGCGGCCGAACACCACGCGGTCCTTCGCGTATTCCGTTGCCTTCCGAATGAACCAGCGCCCGTCGCCCACCGCCTCGCTGGCGACCAGGATGCGCTCGGCGTTCATCCCGTCCAGGATGTAGCGGAAGCCCTTGCCCTCCTCGCCGATCAGGTTCTCGGCCGGGACACGCAGATTGTCGAAGAACACCTCGGTCGTGTTGTGGTTGATCATCGCCTCGATCGGCCGGATCTCCAGACCATGCCCGCGGCTCTCCCGAAGATCCACCAGGAACACCGACAGCCCGTCAGTGCGCCGCGCGACCTGATCGGCCGGCGTGGTGCGCGCCAGCAGCAGCATCATGTCCGAGTGCATGGCCCGCGAGGTCCAGACCTTCTGCCCGCTGACGACGTAATGGTCCCCGTCACGGACAGCGCGGGTCTTCAGCTTCGTGGTGTCCGATCCGGTAGTGGGCTCGGTCACGCCGAACGCCTGCAGCCGCAGCCGGCCCGCCGCGATCTCCGGCAGGTATCTGCGCTTCTGCGCCGCGCTGCCATGCCGGAGCAGCGTGCCCATGATGTACATCTGCGCATGGCCCTGGCTGGCCACGCAGCCCGAGGCGTTGATCTCCTCCAGGATCACCGCCGCCGCGCGCACCGGCAGGCCGCTGCCGCCAAACTCCTCCGGGATCAGCGCGCCCAGGAAGCCCGCCGCCGTTAGCTCGTTCACGAACTCCGTCGGATAGGCCTGCGCATCCTCCAGCTTCCGCCAGTAGGCGCCGGGATAGCGCTCGCAGATGCGGCGGACCGAGTGGCGCAGCTCCGGATAGTCCTCGCCTATTTCAAGCGTGGTCAGACTCTCGCTCATGGCTTCCCCCCTCCGCCCGGCCGGTGGAAATGGGTATATATACGGACACAGGAAACCGACAGGGAGGCTCGCATGTCCGTCAGCATTCGCCAGATCCATCCGGTGTTCATGGGCGAGGTGTCAGGGATTGACCTGACCCGGCCGCTGTCGCGCGAGGAGGTCGCGGCGCTGGAGGCTGGCATGGATCAGTACGCCGTCCTGGTGTTCCACGACCAGCGTGTCGACAACGATCAGCAAATGGCATTCACCCGGAACTTCGGGGCCATCGAGGCGGAGCGCGGTGGCAACATCACCCGTCCCGATCAGCGGCGCCTACCGGCCGGCATGAACGACGTCTCCAATCTCGGCCAAGACAACCAGCCCCTGGCCCGCGACGACCGCCGCCGGCTGTTCAATCTCGCCAACCAGCTCTGGCACTCCGACAGCTCGTTCCGCGCGGTGCCGGCGAAATACTCCATCCTGTCCTGCCGCCTGCCCTCCTCTGCCGGCGGCAACACGGAGTTCGCCGACATGCGCGCAGCCTACGACGCGCTGGACGACCGGACCAAGGCGGAGATCGAGGACCTCGTGTGCGAGCACTCGCTGCTCTACTCGCGCGGCACGCTCGGCTTCACCGAATTGACCGAGGAAGAGCGGGCGGCGTTCCGCCCCGTGCGCCAGCGCTTGGTTCGAACTCACCCGGTGACGGGGCGCAAATCGCTCTATCTCAGCTCGCATATCGGCACGATCGTCGGCTGGCTGCGCCCGGAGTTGCTGTCGCTGATCCGCGACCTGACCGAGCACGCGACGCAGCCGCGCTTCGTCTATTCCCACCAGTGGCGGCAATGGGACATCGTAATGTGGGACAACCGTCAGACCATGCACCGCGTCCGCCGCTTCAACGAGACCGAGCCGCGCGACATGCGCCGCACGACGGTCGCGGGGGACGCACCGACTGTGGAGCAGATCGCGGCATAGCGCCCTCACCCGCCGCGCCAAAGCGCGGCGACCTCTCCCGCACGCGGGAGAGGTGAGTTGGTCTTTCCCTCTCCCGGCACGCGGGAGAGGGCGGCGCGCATCAGCGCGCCGGGTGAGGGCCGCGCGTCCTGACCCGCAGCTCCGCCACCCCGTTGAACACCGGCACCGGCTTGTGTTCCACCACCACCGTCGGGTCCAGCGACAACTCGGGGAACCGCCGCAGCAGCGCGTCAATTCCGATCTGCGCCTCGGCACGGGCCAGCGGCGCGCCCAGGCAGAAATGCGCGCCGCCGCCGAAGGCGAGATGGCTCGTGTCCGCCCGCTCGATATCGAAGCGGTGCGGATCGCGATGCACGACGGGATCGTGGCCAGCCGCCAGGAGCGACACTGTCAGGGACTCGCCTCCCGGCACTGCCTCCCCGCCAACCTCCAGGGGGGCCAGCGTCAGCCGCCCGCTCTGCGCCACGGGCGGATCGTAGCGCAGCATCTCCTCGACCGCGTTGCGGATCAGCTCTGGCCGGGCGCGCAGCTTGTCAAGCTCGTCTGGATGGCGCAGCAACGCCAGCACCGCGTTGCCGATCAGGTCCGTGGTCGTGACGTTGCCGGCCACCAGCAACAGGCGGCAGATGCCGATGATCTCGCGCTCGGTCAGCCGGTCGCTCGACTCCTCGGCCGAGACGAGCGCGCTCACCATGTCGGTGCCGCGTGTCCTCCGCCGCGCGTCAACGATCTGTTGGAGGTAGCCGGCAAGGCCCATCTCCGATTCCACCAGCTCGGTATCCTGCTCGGGCGTTCGGCGGGGATTGAAGACGTGCGCCAGGGCGTCGGACCACGCCTTGAACCGCGCCTGGTCGCGCGGATCGACACCCAGCATTTCGGCGATGACGATGGTAGGCAGCGGCGCGGCGTAGTCGGCGATCAGGTCGAAGCCGTCGCGATCCGCCACCGCGTCCAGAAGCTGGTCGGCGACGGCCTGAATGCGTGGTCGGAACGCCTCCACCGCGCGCTGGTTGAATGCCTGCGACACCAGGCCGCGGACGCGCTTATGGTCGGGGTCGTCCATGTGCAGCATCGACGGCTCGAACTCGGCCGGGTCGTGATCGCCGAGCACGACCCGGCGGTGAAACGAGTTCGGGGGGGCCTTGCGCGGGTCGACCGCCAAGGTGCGGTTACCGAGCACCGCCCTCACGTCCTCGAAGCGGGTCAGGAACACCCGATTTAGCGCCGCGTCACGCAGCACGGGCGCCTCGGCGCGCAGCTGGTCCAGGTATTCGTGCGGGCGCTCGCGGAACACCGGGTCGAGCGGCGTCAGCGCGAGGCCGCTCGGAAGCTCCTTGTTCTGGTCGCTCATGTGCCTACTTCGCAACTCCCAGTTCGGCGCGCACGGAGTCTCCCAAGCTCGCCGGGCGCGCGCCGGACGGCTTCGCATCTTCCACTATGGAGCGGCCGAGCGCCTCGACCGCCGGGATCTCCGCGTCGGCCAAGGGCGGCATTCCCTGCTTGCGCGCCATGGCTTCGGCGATGATCGGGGCCAGCTTCTCCTGCTGTTCCATCTCCCACGCGAAGTCGAAGCCGAGCCGGTCGGCGAGTTCCACCTGGTCGAGAGCTTCCTGGAACAGGCGTAGCTCGTCGCCCTCGGCCCAGGGGCGAGGGAGTTGGTGCTCGTAGAAGATGCCGAATTTCACACGTATATTCCTGTTTCACTCGGCAGCGGCGTTACCGCCCACCGCCGCCGCGATCACCTCGCGGATCGGCGACGGCGCTTCCGGGTCCCAGGCGTGGCGCGGGCCGATGGTCAGGCCGCCATCGACCAGCAGATGCGTCCCGGTCACGAACGCCGCCTCGTCGCTGGAGAGGAACACGCAGGCGTCGGCGATATGGCGCGGGCTGCCCTGTTCCGCTACCGGCTGGACGCGCGGCGATATGCGGGCGAGCGCGGTCTTCACCCGCTCGGCGGCCTCGCCGGTGATGCCGGTGCTGGCCGCGAAGATGTTTGTCAGGATGTAGCCGGGACAGATCGCGTTGACCCGGATCTGATAGCGCGCCAACTCGGCGGCCGCGACCTTCGTCAGATGGATCACGCCGGCCTTGGCGACGGCGTAGGCGATGGGCGAGTAGCCGGCCTGCAGACCGGCAACGGAGGCGGTGTTGACGATCGCCCCGCCGCCGCGCGCCTTCATGTGGGTCGCGGCGTGGCGGATGCCGAGCGCCACCGAGCGCAGCAGCAGCGCCTGCGTGGCGTCCCACTCCTCCCCGGTGATCTCGTCGATCGGCGCGAGCGCCCCGCCCGCCCCGGCGTTGTTGAACACGATATCCAGCCCGCCCCAGGCCTCGACCGCCGCCGCCATCGTCGCCGCGATGATCGGCCTCCTGCGTCACGTCGCAGCGGCGGAAGCGCACGGCCTCGCCGAGCCCGGCCACGACCTGCCGGCCCGCATCTTCCTGCACATCGGCGACCAGCACGCGGGCGCCCTCC
This sequence comes from uncultured Pseudomonadota bacterium, assembly GCA_963830565.1. Classification (GTDB taxonomy): domain Bacteria; phylum Pseudomonadota; class Alphaproteobacteria; order Acetobacterales; family Acetobacteraceae; genus DATFDN01. Next base: position 79,963 of record CAWHMO010000014.1, on the reverse strand, counting down.
TGCGCGAACCGCTCCACCGTCGCCAGCCCGATGCCCGAGCAGCCGCCCGTGACCACGGCAACCTTGCCTTCAAGACGAGCCATCTACTTTGCCCCGAACCGTTGGAGCGACCATAGCAGATCGCCAGGTGACGCGTCGCGCTCGACGGGGACGTATGGTACGCATCATCCATGAGCCTTCCCGTCACCCCGTCCTTCCGCCTCGATGGCCGCCGTGCGCTGGTGACGGGGGCGGGCCGTGGCATCGGGCTCGCGGCCGCCGCCGCGCTCGCCGAGGCTGGCGCGCATGTGGTGCTGGTTGCGCGCACCAGCGGCGAGATCGCGGCGGCGGCGGCGGGGATTCGTGCCGCGGGGGGAAGCGCGGAGGCGATGGTCCTGGACGTGACGGATCTCGGCGCGGTGGCTGCGGCGCTGGATGCGCAGTCCGCTTTTCACGTGCTCGTCAACAATGCCGGCACCAATCGCCCGCGGCCATTCCTGGAGGTGAGCGTCGCGGATTACGACGCCATCATGGACCTGAACGTGCGCGCGGCGTTCTTCGCCGCCCAGGCGGCGGCGCGGCGCATGGCGGCCGACGGCGTGCGCGGCTCGATCATCCACATCTCCTCGCAGATGGGCCATGTCGGCGGACGGGAGCGGACCGTCGTATTGCGCGTCGAAGCACGCGCTGGAGGGGCTGACCAAGGCGATGGCGATTGATCTCGCCCCGCACGGCATCCGCGTGAACACGATCGGGCCGACCTTCATCGACACGCCGCTGACCCGCCCGTTCTGGACCGATGCCGCGTTCCACGCCGACGTGCTGGCCCGGATCAAACTCGGCCGGCTCGGCAGGGTTGAGGATTCTGATGGGCGCGGTCGTCTATCTCGCCTCCGATGCCGCGGCGCTGGTGACCGGCACCTCGCTGGTGGTGGACGGCGGCTGGACGGCCGAATAGGGAGCGTTTGGCATGATCCGAGTGCTGAAGAAGGGCCTCTCCGAGGCCGAGGCGTCCGAGGCCGACCGCAAGGTGCGCGCCACCGTCGAGGGAATCCTGGCCGACATCGCCGCGCGCGGCGATGCGGCGGTGCGCGAGCTGTCGGCGCGCTTCGATCATTGGGAGCCGCCCGCGTTCCGCCTCTCGCGGTTCGAGATCGACGCGCTGATCGCGTCCCTGCCCACGCAAGTGATCGAGGACATCCGCTTCGCCCAAGCCCAGGTGCGCCGTTTCGCCGAGGCGCAGCGCGCCGCGTTGCGCGACATCGAGGTGGAGACGCTGCCCGGCGTGCGCCTCGGCCACAAGAACATCCCCGTGGGCAGCGTCGGCTGCTACGTGCCCGGCGGGCGCTATCCGATGGTCGCCTCGGCGCATATGAGCGTGCTGACCGCCAAGGTCGCCGGCGTGAGGCATATCATCGCCTGCACCCCGCCGTTGAACGGCGCCCCGCCAGCGGCCACGGTCGCGGCGATGGCGCTGGGCGGGGCCGACGAGATCCACATCCTGGGCGGCGTGCAGGCGATCGCGGCGATGGGGCTGGGCACCGAATTGATCGCGGCGGTCGATATGCTGGTCGGCCCCGGCAACGCCTATGTGGCGGAGGCCAAGCGCCAGTTGTTCGGCCGGGTCGGCATCGATCTGCTGGCCGGCCCGACCGAGACGCTCATCATCGCCGATGACACCGCGGATGCGGAGATGTGCGCCACCGACCTGCTTGGTCAGGCCGAGCACGGCCCGACCTCTCCCGCCATCCTGCTCACCACCTCGCGCCGGGTCGCCGACGGGATCGAGGGCGAGATCGCCCGCCAACTCGCGGTCCTGCCCACCGCCGATATCGCGCGGGTCGCCTGGCGCGACCACGGCCAGGTGATCCTCTGCGATACCGACGAGGAGATGCTGGCCGAAGCCGACCGCATCGCATCCGAACACGTCCAGGTGCTGACAGGCGAGCCGCGCTGGTTCTTGGAGCGGATGACCAATTACGGCGCGCTGTTCCTCGGCAAGGAGACCAATGTCGCCTATGGCGACAAGGTGATCGGCACCAACCACACGCTGCCGACAAGGCGCGCGGCGCGTTACACGGGCGGGCTGTGGGTCGGCAAGTTCCTCAAGACGGTCACCTACCAGGAGGTCAGCGCCGAGGCGACGGCGATGATCGGCGAATACTGCTCGCGCCTTTGCGCGATCGAGAACTTCGCCGCCCACAAGGAACAGGCCGACCTCCGCGTGCGCCGTTACGGAGGTCGGAACGTGGCGTGATCGCGCTGATTAGATACTGACGGGCCGTGATCCTCCCGCTCGCGGGCGAGGGTCGGGGCGAGGGCGCCTCCCGGGTGCTCTCCGCACGCTCTGCGCCCCCTCACCCAGCGCCCCCCCGCAAGGGGGGAGGGCCCGTATCGGGGGTCTCCGCGGCTATTTGGTGTTGCGACAATGAACCCTCCCGCCATCGAGACCGTCGGCCTGTCGCGCGTGTTCGAGCAACGCCAGGGCCTGTCCGGCGTGCTGCGTCGCGTGGTCGCGGTGGACGATGTCAGCCTCAGCCTTGCCCAAGGCGGCGCTATCGGCATCGTCGGGGAATCCGGCTGCGGCAAGTCCACCTTCGCCCGCGTGCTGCTCGGCCTGCTGCCGGCCAGCGCGGGCTCGGTCCTCGTCGAGGGCCGCGCGCTGTCGGAGATGGACCGGCGCGCGCGTGCGCGGCTGATCCAGCCGGTATTCCAGGACCCGATGAGCTCGCTCAACCCGCGTCGTCGCATCGCCGACATCGTGGCGCTGCCGCTTATTGTGCAAGGCATCGGCCGAGCGGAACGCCGCCGGCGCGTGGCCGCCATGCTGGAGCGCGTCGGCCTCGGCGCCGACACCGCCGCGCGTTATCCGGCGCAGCTATCGGGCGGGCAGCGCCAGCGCGTGGCGATCGCGCGCGCCCTGATCAACGAGCCGCGCATCCTGGTCTGCGACGAGCCGACCTCGGCGCTCGATGTCTCGGTGCAGGCGCAGATCCTCAATCTGCTGAGCGAGCTCCGCGCCGCCTTCGATCTGACCCTCGTGTTCATCAGCCACAACCTGGCCGTGGTGGAGCACATCGCCGACGAGGTCGCCGTCATGTATCTCGGCCGCATCGTCGAGCACCGTACGACGGAGGCGGTATTTGGCGACCCGCACCATCCCTACACGCGCGCGCTGCTTGCCTCCGTTCTCACGCCCGAGCCGGGTCTCGGCCTGCCCGACGTGCCGCTGGGCGAGGGCTATCCCGACCCCTCCGCCATCCCCGCCGGCTGCCGCTTCCACCCGCGCTGCCCTATCGTGATCGACATCTGCCGCGTCCGCCCGCCGGCCCGCACCAATGTCGAGTGCCATCTTGCGCCGGAAAATGCCGACACGTAGCGTTTCGCGAGACGCGGGGGAGAGCAGCATGAGGCGACGCACGTTCCTGGGCGCGGCGGCCGCGGCGAGCCTGCCGCTCGGCTCGCCGGCTTTCGCCGCCAAGAGCGACGACACGCTGCGCGTCGCCTGGCGCGACGCCGTCCCCGACGTCGATCCCTATCGCAACAACCTGCGCACCGGCCTTATCGTGGCGCACGAGGCCTGGGACACGCTGGTCTATCGCGACCCGCACACCTTCAAGATCGTGCCCGCCCTGGCGACCGAATGGGCATCGCCCGATTCAACCACGCTCGAATTCACCCTGCGCGACGGCGTCACCTTTCACAACGGCGACAAGTTCGGCGTCGATGACGTGGTGTACACCTTCGAGACGATCCTGCGCGATCCGAAGGTGATGGTGCCAAGCAACTTCGCCTTCCTCGCCGGCGTGGAGAAGGCCGGCGACAAGCAGGTGCGCTTCAGGCTGAAGAACGTCTTTCCGGCCGCGCTGGAATATTTCTCGATGGTGCTGCCGATCTATCCGAAGGCGTATCGCGAGAAGGTCGGACCGGAGGCGTATTCGAAGCAGCCGATCGGCACCGGACCCTACAAGATCACCCGGGTGAACGGCACCAGCGAGATCGACTTCGAGCGGTTCGACAACCACTACCAGGGCAGCCCCAAGGGACGTCCGGCGATCAAATTCCTGAAGATCACCGAGGTCCTGGACGCCGCCGGCGAGCTGACCGCCTTCATCAGCGGCCAGGCCGACTGGATTTGGCAGTACAACCCCGACCAGTTCCAAAGCCTCCAAGGCGTGCCCGGCAAGACGGCGCTGCGCGCCGGCTCGATGCGCATCGGCTACATGCAGCTCGACGCCGCCGGGCGAACCGGCAAGGACAACCCGCTCACCAAGCAGAAGGTGCGTCAGGCGATCTTCCATGCCATCGACCGCACGGCGATGGCCCGCGATCTGGTGCAGGGCGACAGTCATCCGATCGCCGCCCCCTGCTACCCTAGCCAGTTCGGCTGTGACCAGAGCGCCGCGGTGGACTATGGCTACGACCCGGCGAAGGCGAAACAACTCCTCGGCGAAGCGGGACATGCCAAGGGCTTCTCCACGACCCTGGTCAGCTACCTTCTGCCGGCCTGGAACGCGGCGATGCAGAGCTACATGAAGGCGGTCGGCATCAACGCCGACATCCAGCAGCTCCAGGTGGGCGCCGTGGTCCAGAAGGTGATGGCCGGCCAGACACCGTTGAACGCCGGAAGCTGGGGCAGCTACTCGATCAACGATGTCTCGGCGATCCTGCCCTATTTCTTCGGGGGCGGCGCGAACGACTACGCGCGCGATCCGCAGATGGAGGATTTGGTGAAGGCTGGAGGGTCGGTCACCGACCCAGCCGCGCGCCGGAAGGATTACGCCGAAGCCATCCGCCGCGCGACCGAGCAGGCATACTGGCTGCCGCTGTTCACCTTCGTCACCTATTACGCCTTCGCGTCGGGCCTCAACTTCGAGCCGTTCCCGGACGAGCTGCCGCGTTTTTACCTGAGCAGCTGGAAGTAGCCCTCACCCGGCTCGCGTCGCGAGCCGACCTCTCCCGCGCAGCGCGGGAGAGGTGAAAACGTCCGCCTCTCCCGCCCTGCGGGAGAGGTCGCCGCGCCTTGCGCGGCGGGTGAGGGCCTACGCAGCGAACTCCGCCCGTATGCCCGCCGAATGCTCCCCGATCCCCGGCACCGGCCCGAGGGCGCGTGCCCCATCGGAGGCCAGCACCGGCGGCGCCGCGATCGACACGTCCCCGTTCGGGGTCACCACGCGCGCGCGCCGCAGCGCCGGATGACGCGCCAATGCGGCGACGTCGTTGACGAAGCCGAAGGCGGTGTTGGCGGCGCGCAGCCGCGCCGCCGCCTGTTCGCGCGTGAGGCGGGCGAATGCCGAAGCGATATGCCCATCCACCCTCTCGCGGTTCGCCACGCGGGCGACGTTGGTCTCGAAGCCGGGGCGCTTCGGCAAATCGGGCTCCTCCAGGAACCCCGCGCAGAACCCCGCCCACTCGCGCTCGTTCTGGATCGCGATCAGCACCAGCGCGCCATCGGCAAGCGCGAAGGCCCCGTACGGGCAGATCGACGGATGCGCGAGGCCGAGGCGCGCCGGGGCCTTGCCAGTCCCCTCGAAGAACAGCAACGGCACGTTCATCCAGTCGGCCATGCCGTCGAACAGGCTCACCGCGAGGCCCTTGCCGCGCCCGGTGATCCCGCGCTCGATCAACGCCTCCAGGATGCCGGCATGCGCCGCCATGCCGCAGGCGATGTCGCAGGCCGAGACGCCGACCCGGCCCGGTCCGGCCGGAAGGCCGGTGACCATGGCCAGTCCGGACTCCGCCTGCACCAGCAGATCGTACGCCTTCATGGTCGCGTACTCGCCGGTCTCGCCGTAGCCGGAGATATCCACGGTGATCAGGCGCGGATGGCGTTCGCGCAGCGCCGCCGACCCGAAGCCGGCGCGGGCCGCCGCGCCAGGAGCGAGGTTCTGGATGAACACGTCGGCGCGCGCCAGGATGCGGTGCAGCAGCGCGGCGTCGGCCGGGTTCTTGATGTCGGCGACCAGGCTCTGCTTGCCGCGGTTGAGCCAGACGAAGTAGCTCGACCAGCCCTTCGCCGCAGTGTCGTACCCGCGCGCGAAGTCGCCCTCCATCCGCTCCACCTTGATGACCCGCGCCCCGGCATCGGCCAGACGGGAGCTTGCGTACGGCGCCGCGACTGCCTGCTCGAGGGACAGGACGAGCAGACCTTCCAGCGGCCGCATCATCAATAGCTCCGCGGCAGACCGAGCACGTGCTCGGCGATGTAGGACAGCACCAGGTTCGTGCTGATCGGCGCCACCTGATAGAGCCGGGTCTCGCGGAACTTGCGCTCGACGTCGTATTCCTCGGCGAAGCCGAAGCCGCCATGCGTCTGGACGCATGCCTCGCCCGCGGCCCAGGAAGCTTCCGCGGCGAGCATCTTCGCCATGTTCGCCTCCTCCCCGCAGGGCAGCCCAGCCTCGAACTTGCGGCAGCCCTCATGCACCAACAGCTCGGCCGCCCGCATCTGCGCGTAGGCCCGCGCGATCGGGAACTGCACACCCTGGTTCTGCCCGATCGGGCGGTTGAACACGCGCCGGTCGCCGGCGTAGGCGACGGAGCGGCGTGTGAACCACTTGGCGTCGCCGATGCACTCGGCCGCGATCAGCAGCCGCTCGGCGTTCATTCCGTCCAGGATGTAGCGGAACCCCCTGCCCTCCTCGCCAACCAGGTTCTTGGCCGGAACAATCACGTTGTCGAAGAAAATCTCCGTCGAGTTGTGGTTCATCATGGTGCGGATCGGCCGGATCGTCATGCCGTGCCCGACCGCCTCGCGCATGTCGACGATGAAGGTCGACAGGCCCTGGGTGCGCGACTTGGCCTGCTCGCGCGGCGTGGTCCGGGCCAGTAGCAGCATGAGGTCGGAGTGCTCGGCGCGGCTGGTCCAGACCTTCTGGCCGTTGACGATGTAGCGGTCGCCTTCGCGGCGGGCGAAGGTGCGCAGACTGGTGGTATCGGTGCCGCTGGTCGGCTCGGTCACGCCGAACGCCTGCAAGCGAAGCGCGCCCGTGGCGATCCTGGGCAGGTAAATGCGCTTCTGCTCCTCCGACCCGTGCCGCAGGATGGTTCCCATGATATACATCTGGGCGTGGCAGGCGGCGCCGTTGCAGCCCTCGGCCTGCACCGTCTCCAGGATCGCCGCCGCCGCCGAGAGGGGCAGGCCGGCGCCGCCGGTACTCCTCGGGGATCAGCGCGGCGAGGTAGCCGGCCTCGGTCAGCGCCGCGACGAACGCGGTCGGATAGGCGCGCTCGCGGTCGAGCTCCCGCCAGTACTCGCCGGGGAAGCGGGCGCAGAGCTTGCGGACCTCTTCACGTATTTCCGCATGATCGGAGTTTGGCTTATGCTGGTCCATGCAGCTTGTCCCTCCGAGGACGTGAATAGGCTGGGCGAAGCGGGAGGGCCAGAGGCTGCCACACGTCCGCATGAGCGTCGAACTCGGCGCAGCGGCGGACGTTGTGGGAGGTACCTGCATCGTGGACAGGAGCCAGACATGCCATTCGACGGAAGGGAGTTCACCGGCGCCACCATCGTCCCACCCGCGCCGGCGGTTCCGCAGTCTCCTACGCTTTGGGATCGCGTGCGCGTTGCCACCCAGTCGTTCCTGCCGCGGCTGCGGGCATTGCCGCCGCTGCGGTCGTTCTCACCCGATCCGACGGTCCCGACCGAGGTAGCGACCGTTCAACTTCTCACGATCGCCCGTGCCCTGATCGCCGATGAGGAGAACTGGGTGCAGGGCCGGTACGAGACCATCGACGGCCGCCGCTGCGCCGTCGGCGCACTTCGCGTCGCTTCCCGCCTCATGGGCGTGCGTACGCCGCCGCGGGACGCGACAGGCGTGTTGTTGACCGTCGCCAATGGCCGCGGCTTCAACGACATCGAGAAGATGAACGATCGCTCGACCCACGCGCAGGTGCTGTCAGCCTTCGACGAGGCGATCACGCGGGCCAACGCACGCAACAGCGCGCTAGGCTGAGCGGCGCTCCTATACGGCCTCCGTTTCTTTTGCCGAGGCGGGGGCCGTATCGAGCGCATGACGCCGGCCTTATGCTTCGCTGAACCGGGTCGCCGCAGGAGCAGACACGGGAGGCGGAGCATGGTCCATGGCATGGCGGAGGCGCGGCTACGCTTGTACGATGCAGGTGCGCGTGGCGCTTATAGGATGCGCAACCGAGGCGCGGATTGCTTCGATTCCGGCGGGTCTGTCGCGATAGCTCCAGTCACGCTCCGCGGTTATGCGCCCGCGTGCCGAGGTCGTGGTGACGGACGCACAAGGGTGCATATTGGCGACCCCACGCGGCTCTGAAAAAATCGCAGAGGAATGAAACCTCATACCCAGTAGCCTCGTTGTTACTTCCACCGCGTCGGTGGCGTATAGCAACGAAGTTCAACGGACGAGGGAACAAACGATGCCGCAGACCACCCACACGAAGGCGGCCGAGGCGCACGAGACTGCCGCCAAGGCCCATCGCACCGCCGCCGAGCACCACGGCAAGGGCGACCATTCGGCCGCGCATGCGCATTCCGAGAAGGCTCATATGCATTCCAAGGACGCGCACGAGCATTCGACCCAGGCGCACAGCAAGAGCAGCCAGCACGCCAAGAAGTAAAAACGAAAGCGGGTGCCCCGCCTGAAGCTTCCAATCTCATGCTCGCGCTCAGCGCGAGCATGAATGGCTTTTCCTGACACCCTAAATCCGGCGACCTCCGTACGTCTGCCCGCACCGCTGCCGTGCGCTCGCCAGCCCGATCCCAACCGCAGCGCCAGGGCGCACCAACCCTCACACCAGTCCTTGTGTGAGGTTTTGGCGCGGATCGTTGCCATCTGCCTATGAGATCTGCGAAGTTCGGAAATGCGATCGATTTCAGGCATTAGGAAATTTGTCCCATAGGGCGGCTAAAAAATTGGCCAGCCTGATCTACCAGCGGCATGTTATGTTCGAGTTTCCGATCCCGGTGATAGCGGCACGGATGCGCGGGCTCCCAGAGCTGAAGGAAGGCTATGAGATGCGCATGCCGCGCGACGAGGCCGACTACGTTGCGCTAGCGCGGCTGCTCAATGAGGAGCCGGGTTTCGGGATCTGGACGCCGGAGCGGGTCCGTACCGAGCTGATGGCCCGAGTGCTGGACGATCCGCGCGCCGCCAACCTCATCCTCTACATGGGTGAGCCCGTCGCCTGCGGGTTTGTCATTGATGCCTCGACGAACCGGCGGCGCATCGCCCACGGCATGTATCTCTATATCGCCCCCGCGCACCGGGGGCGATCCTCGCTCGCCTATCTCTGCGCCTATCGTACCCTCGGTGTTTGCGTCGAGCGCGGCTATGATCGGGTCATCGCGGTCACCGACCCGGCCCGACTGCCAGCGCTGCAACTCTATCTCTCGAGTGGCTGCATCCCTGTCCATGGTTCGCTGTTCAGCTACGTCCAGTGGCACCGCATCCGGCGGCACCTGCGTCCCACCCTCACGGTAGCGCAACGGCGCGCGCGGCGCTTGGGGGAGCGTGGGGCGGCTCTTTCCGGCCGCGGCGATCCTTAGGTCGCCGCGGTGGCGGGAAGCGTGCCGTCGGCGATCATCCGGCGGCATAGGTAGCGCTGGATCTTACCGCTCGACGTCTTCGGGATAGTCCGCGGCCGCAGGAAGAACATCTCGGCGGAAACGACATCATGCTCACGTGCAAGGTTCCGGTCGACGGCAGCCCGCAACGCCGTCAAATCGTGCTTGCCCTGGCCTTGCAGTTCGACGAGAACGCAGATCCGCTCCTCCTCGCCACTATCGAGCGATATCACCGCGCAGCCATGCGGCCGGAAGCCGGGATCGCTGGCGGCGACCGTCGCTTCCAGATCCTCGGGATAGAGATTGCGGCCGCGTACGACAATGAGCTCCTTGGCGCGACCGGTAACGAATAGCTCCCCATTTTCGAGGAAACCGAGATCGCCGGTGCGGAAATAATGCCCCGCCTCGTCATCCGTTTCGCTGGCCAGTGCGGCGGCAAAATCCGTGCCGTCCGGAACGCGGTTCCAGTAGCCGGCGGCGAGGTTGCCTCCAGTAATCCAGATCTCGCCCACCTCGCGCTCGGCGAGCTGACGCCGCGTTGCCGGGTCGACGATGCAGACACGATGGCCGGGCAAGGCGCCACCGCTGCCAACATAGCGCAGTGCAGGCGCCTCTCCCGGAACCGCCTGGGGCGGGGTGGTCAGCCGGACTTGCGCCGATTTGTGGCCCCCGGTGACGATCAGCGTGCCTTCGGCGAGGCCGTAGCAGGGATAGAAGGCAGTGCGGCGGAAGCCGGCCTGCGCGAAGCATGCGGCGAAGCGCTCGATCGTACCCGCGCGGACTCGCTCGGCGCCGTTGAAGGCGAGACTCCAGGAGGAAAGGTCGAGCCCCGCGCGCTCCTCCTCCTTGATCGCTTCGACGCAGAGATCGTAGGCAAAGTTGGGACCGCCGCTGGTGGTGGCGCGATGGCGGCTGATCGCGCGCAGCCAGCGGACCGGCCGCTGGAGGAAATGCGTGGGCGACATTAGCACGCAACGGCAGCCGGCGTAGAGCGGCTGGAGCAGGTTACCGATCAGCCCCATGTCGTGGAACAGCGGCAGCCAGCCAACCACGACCGAGTTCTCGTCATGCTCGAAGGCCGCATGGATGCTGGCCTGGTTGTGCATGAGGTTGGCATGAGTGAGCATCACGCCCTTCGGCGTGGATGCGGAACCGGAGGTGTATTGCAGGAAGGCGAGCGCCTCGGGCTCGATCCCCGGATTACGCCAGGACGCGGCCTGCGCGTCAGCGATCGTGTCGGTGTCGAGCCAGTCGACACGCATGAGTTCGGGTGCTTCCTCGCGACACAGCGCGGACCGGGCGCGCATGTCCTGCTGGAGCAGCACGATGCTCGGCGCGCAATCCCGTGCAATCGCGCGCACGCGGCCGATGCCGCGGTTGCGGTGCGGGGGATAGCTGGGGACGGCGACAACGCCAGCGTAGAGACAGCCGAAGAAGGCGGCAGCGAAGGCCGGGCCGAAATCGAACATCAGCAGGGCGCGCGAACCCTGCAGGCCGCGCGCCTGCAGGGCGGCGCCGATAGCGCGGGCACGGCGGTCGAGCTGGGCATAGGAGAGAGGCGCCTCCTGCTCGGCACTGCCGGCGATGAAAGTGTAGGCGATGCGGTCGGGTGCTGCGCCGGCGCGCCGACGCAGCACCCCATCGATACCGACGTCCCCAGGAGTGGCCGATAAATTCATCACGTTCAGGACCGAGCGGCCGGGAGCGTCGTGCGTCCGGATGTCGCGCGCCCCTGGCCGGCGATCCGCCGCTCAGGTCCGCTTCAGCTTGGCGTCGCCGCAGTCGATCTCTTCCCGCGGCGGGCGCTTGACATCCCACACCAGCCCTACCGCCGCCATCGCACGGATAATGAGATAGGCGAAATCCGGCTCCCACCAGCGCAGGCCATGCGCGGCCGAACTCGGAAACGCATGATGATTGTTCTGGTTCCCATCGCCAAAGCTGAACAGCGAGACCCACCAGTTGTTGGCGCTGAGATCCTTGGTGCGTTCTGAGAAGGGTCGATCGCCGAACAGGTGGCAGACGGAGCCTACGCACCAGATCACGTGATCGAGCAGGAAGATGCGCATGAGGCCGCCCCACAGAAAGCCGGACAGCGCGCCCTGCCAGGAGCCGATGCACACAAGGCCGGCCAGCGTCGGCAGCGCCAAGCCAAGCCCGACCCACCAGAAATAGTGCGTGTGGACCCAGAACATCCGCCGGTCCTTGACCATGTTCAGCACATAGCGGTTCCACGGCGTCTCGTAGTTCGAGAACATCCAGCCGATATGGCTATGCCAGAAGCCGCGGAGCCGTCCCGTCAGGTGGCGTCCATGCATATTCGGCGAATGCAGGTCGTCCTCGGTGTCGCTGTGGGCATGGTGGCGGCTGTGGTCCGCGACCCAGGTCAGGATCGGGCCCTGTGCGGTCATCCCGCCGAGGATCGCGAGCGCGACGCGCATCGACTTGCTGGTCTTGAACGAAGCGTGCGTGAACAGGCGATGGTAGCCGATGACCAGTCCGATGATGGTCAGCGTGTAGAAGACGACGAGAATCGCTATCTCGGCGATTCGCACACCGTCGGTCAGCGCCCGCATGCCGACTAAGACCGTGCCGAGGAAAGGCAGGACCACGACGAGGAAGGCCACGACCTGGCGCCGTGTCGGCGGCCAGGGGTTCGTCTTGACACGCGTGCGGAACGTCGCCGGCGTGTCCGCGGGGCCGTTGAGGATCGCATCGCTCATGAAATGGCTCCCGTCTTTCTCATGGTCGCGTGGCCACACGCGCGGTATGGCGCGGTTTCAGGCTTCGGCGTGCGACACGGCTTGCTGGTCTATTTGCTGGCCCGCCTGGCGGGTGTCACGGGCAAGTCGCTCCCGCTGTAGCAGCGCCGCCAACTCGCCGATGGTCCGCGCCTCGAAGACGAGCGCGGGATCGATCTCGATCGACAACTTGTCCTCGAGCTCGCCCGACAGTCGCACCATCGAAAGCGAGTTCGAGCCCGAGCCGGTCGAGAAGCGTATCGGACCGCACGATCGTCCCAGCCGGCGATTTCAGATACGCTCCAATATAGGAAACTAGGTAATCTGTCAGATCCTCTAGTTCAGCTGGAACAGGCTGCGCGACAGCATGATTCCGCGAATCCTTGCTGAAGAAGCTTCCGACTTTTCCGATCAGAGACATGATCGCTCCTGCATCAAGCCGCGGTTCCCCGCGGCAGCATTCGCCAGTATGGTAGGAAGATGTGCGACAGAAACCGATCGCCGCAGCCGGGTTGTTCCGAACTGGGCATACTTATGGCAACCCCGCAATTAACAAAAACTTAATTTGACTACCCCGATGCTGCTTTCCCGCAGAACAGGCGCAAAGCAAGGGTCGTTGGCCGCTCAATCATGCGCGTTCGCATGTCAGGAGCGTACCGCCGGCGCCTTGAGATTGCGATTTGCCCGCGCCTCTTGGCCGAATGGCGTGAGCGACTGCACGGTGATGGCGAAACGGTTCAGCAACGACACCGGGAAGGGCAGCGGCCGGACGAAATCGAGAAACAGCACCACGCGCGGCTGGTCGGTGTGGTTCCAGGCCTCGTGCGGATGGCTGTCGTCGAACACCATGCTCTTGCCTTCTTCCCAGGATCGCGTGTCCTGACCGACGCGGATCGCGCATTGCGCGGCGGGCTCGGGCACGAGCAGGCCGAGATGGTAGCGCAGCACGCCCTTGTAGGCGCCGCGGTGCTCGGGCAGGTGTTTGCCTGCCTCGAAAATCGAGAAGAAGGCTGTTTGCAGCCCCGGGATCGTTTTCAGCAGCCGCGTTGTCTCTGGACATTTCGCGCAGTTCTCCTGCGCCCAGTCGGAATAGGTGCGGAAGATAAAGGTCTTCCACCGGTTGTCGTCGGTGATGGCGCGCTGGCTCGAGGAGACCGTCTCGAAGCCCGGGATCTCGTCGACGCGGCGCATGACCAGGTCGAGCTCGCGCCTGATCGCCGTCCAGTTCGCCTCGATCGGCGCGATCCACGGGAAATCGGCCGGATCGAAGAAGGTCCGCCGCGCGTCGGGACAAACGCGGTCGATAATACCTTCAGCGACATGCGTGACGGCACGCTCCACCCTTGGGTGACCCAGGGCCCGCGTGCCGATGCTGCGGTTGAGAAGGGCGGTGGATGACATGGCTCGATCTAGTCCCCCGGCGGATCGCGACGCCATGGCACGGCCTGCAGCCGTAATTGTTCGTCGCGTGATTTGCCTCATTGATAGCGGCATTCCGACGCTTTGAAAAGAGCTGTGGCCGAACCAGCTGGTGGCATGAGAAAGGAAAGATGGTGCGCAACAAGGGGGCGCTTGCTTGCCCAAGGCCATCCAAGTCATCTCCGCAACGACGTCGGACTCAGCGCCACCCCGGATCGGACTGCCACCTGATCACCCCCATCAATGCAGTTTCGACCATACGTCGCTTTGACCACCGCCCTCCTTTCGATATAAATGGGTCGCATATCTTTGGAGCCATGGGGGATACGAGCGGGCGCATCCATCCGGTCGCTTCTGACTTAGTTGCTTGAGCGTCCTGGGCCTTGATCGTCCTGGGCCTGCTCGGATGATTGCGTGCCTCGAGTTCGGCATCGAACGTAGCGACTGAAAGTTATATGCCCTCGTTCAGAAACCTTGTCGCGTTGCTCGCCACCCGTGTTTATCAACGCCAGGTGGTGCTTGAGTTCCCCCTCCCCGTCCTGGAGCGCCGCGCGCGTCTGCTTAAGCCGCTCCCCGAGGGCTACGAGGTTTCGCAACCCACCAGCGATGCCGACTACGCCGTCTGGGCGGATCTGCTCAACGAGGAGCCCGGATTCAGCTCCTGGACCGCTGAGCGCATCCGCTCCGAACTGGTCAGCAGGCTAATCGACCCGCGGGCCGCCACGCTGATCCGTCACAACGGGCGCGCGGTGGCATGCGGCTGTGTGGTCGATGCCTCGACGAGGCGCCGGCGCATCGCGCACGGGATGTACCTCTTCGTGGCGCCATCCTATCGCGCCCGGACGGCGATCGCGTACTACATCACCTTCTGGACGATGCGCATCTGCGTGGAGCTGAACTACGACAAGGTGATCGCGATGACCGATTCCACGCGACTGTCAGCGCTGATGCTGTACCTTTCCAACGACTGCGTACCCGTCAAGAATTCCTTATACGCGCACATACAATGGTACCGCATTGAAAAGCGCCTGCGCCCGACCCTTCGGGCCCTCGCGCGACGCAAGAGCCGCACTGCGGCGACTTCGCATTGACGAAGCCCGTCCCTACCTCGGCCGTGCCCGCGCGAGCTGGAAGCCCGCGCGGCTACGTCCTGGCGGTTTCTGCACAGATCTTCGGCCGGGTCGGCAACATGGCTGCCACCCTGCTCAGCACGGCGCTGATCGCGCGCACGGTGCCGCCCGCCGTGTTCGGCCGCTACATGCTGGTGATCGCCCTGGTCACGATCTGCGCGCAGATCGCCGACTTCGGCACCACGCCGGTCTTCGCCAAGCAGGCTTCCGAGCCGCATGAAAACTACGCTGCCTTCTGGGGCAGCTTCCTGCTGGTGAGGGCCGCGCTGGCAGTGCCGGCGCTGGCCGTCGCCATGATCGGCGTTGTCGTGGTGCAGCGTGACACCGCAGGCGCGCTGGCGTTGGCCAGTCTTAGCATCCCCTTCGTCGCTGCCCGCTTCTTCGATCCGCTCTACCAGGTGTTCGGCCGGCCCTGGTTCTCGACGTTCACTCTCGGCATCTATGCCGTCACTACCATCGTCTTCAATGCCGCCGCCGCGTTATGGCATCCTACGCTCGGCGCCTTCCTTGGAGCCTATATCGGGGCGAACATCCTCTATGTCGCGGCCGCGCTGGGCTTCGCCATCCGCATCGTCACGCCGGCGCTGCGGGCCGATCGCGGGCTGATAGCGCGGACGGTGCGCCTCGCCACCCCGATCGGCATCAGCGCGTTGCTGACGATCCTCAACAGCCGCGCCAACCTGATGTTCATCGAATACTGGATCGGCGCCGACGCCCTTGCGGTCTACGGTGCGGCGGCGCGCATCCTCGATCTGGCCGTCAATCTCGAGATCCTCGTCCTGGCGCCACTGATCCCGGTCTTCAGCCGCCTGGCTACCAACCACGACAGGCTCGTCGCGATTTACCGGCAAGCCTTCCTGTCGTTGCTAACGTTGTCGCTGCCAGTGCTGGTCGTCTGCCCCTACTTGAGCCGGCCGTTGATGACGACGTTGTTCGGGTTTGCCTATGCGGGGGCGGCCGGGGTGCTGAATCTGCTGGCAGCGGTCGGCTTGCTGGCGGCCTTCGCGCTGCTCAACAGCTTCGCGCTGCTGTCGCTCAACGTCACCCGCTTCGCTCTGGCCAACACCGGGACGGCGGTCATCGTCAACCTGCTGTTGAATGCCTTGCTGGTGCCGCGCCTCGGCATCGCCGGTGCCGCCTGGGCACAGATCGGCAGCGAGCTCCTGCTCGTGGCCGTCACGCTGATCTTCGTCCACCACTACCTGCGCGGATCGCTGCGGCCGACCGACATATTGCCGATCCTGCTGGCCAATGCCGCAGCCGCCCTCGTCCTGCATATAGGCGTCCCACACCTCGGCCTCGCGCTGGTGCCGGTCGCCACCCTTCCGCTGTGGTTCGGCCGTCAGCTCCTGCGACAGGCGGCACGGCTGCGTGAGGCCAGCGCATGACAACGGGTGCATGATGGCGGACAACACAAATCCTAAGGGCGGGCACCAGCTCGCGATCCTTGGTACCCGTGGAATCCCCGCACGCCACGGCGGGTTCGAGACTTTCGCCGAGCGTCTCGCCGTGCATCTTGTCGGATGCGGCTGGGACGTCGAGGTGTACTGCCAGGATGATGCCAAGGCGGGAGCGCCGGCCGGGATGCAAGACCGCCCGCGAACATGGCGCGGCGTGCGGCTGCGTCACATCAATGTCTCGCTCGACGGCTCGGCCGGCTCGATCCTGTTCGATTGGCGGGCGCTGCGCCAGGCCAGCCGCGACCCGCGCCGGGTCCTGCTGACACTCGGGTACAACACCGCGATCTTCGGGGCGTTGGCGTTGTCGCGGATGCGTGAGCGGCGGCAGCTCGTCAACATGGACGGCATTGAGTGGCGGCGCGCGAAATGGTCGCGCCCCGTGCGGGCCTGGTTCTGGCTCAATGAGCGGGTCGCTTGCTGGACGGCCGACCATCTGATTGCTGACAACCCGCACATCGCCGACCATCTGGCCACACGGGTCGCACGGCAGCACATCACCACGATCCCCTATGGCGCCGATCGGATCGACCCGGCCACGGTCGACACGGCGCGGCTGGTGCGTTTGGGGCTGGCGCCGGACAGCTTTGCGCTCGCCATTGCGCGGCCGGAGCCGGAGAACTCGCTGCTGGAGATCGTGCGCGCCTTCTCCCGCCGTCTGCGCGGCATGCGTCTAGTCGTCCTCGGCCACTACGACCCGCAGCATCCCTATCACCGCGCGGTGCGGGCGGCGGCCAGCGAGGAGGTTGTCTTCCCCGGCGCGATCTACGACCCCGAGACAGTGGGCGCGCTGCGCCATCACGGAAGGGTCTACTTGCACGGCCATCGCGTCGGAGGCACCAATCCCTCGCTCGTGGAGGCGCTGGCGGCTGGCAGCCCGGTGCTCGCCCACGACAATCCATTCAACCGCTGGGTCGCCGGGCCCGGGGCAGCCTTCTTCGCCGATGAGTCGGGATGCGAAGCCGCGATCGCAGCATTGCTCGACGATGTCGCTCGGCTTGCCGCCATGCGGAAGGCGAGCTTGGCGCGCCATGCTGAGGCCTTCACCTGGCCGGATGTGCTGGCGCAGTACCGAGGAGCTCCTGGAAGCGTGGTCGCCGTCCGCTCGGCCCGCCGGCGTCGCGACGAAATGCCGCGAACAGGAGACCGCCGATGCCGCCTGAGACGACTCCGATCTCCGGCCCGGCGCAGGTCGGGGCCGAGGCCGGGGCTGAGGTGCCGCCGCTGCTCTCGATCGCAGTGGTGACTTGGAACGTCCGCCCGTTGATCGAGCGCTGCCTGTCCGAGGCCCTGGCCAGCCATATTCCCGGGCCGGTCGAGATGATCGTGGTCGACAACGCCTCCGCCGACGGCACCGCCGACCTCGTCGCCGAGCGCTTCCCCGCCGTCCGCCTCATCCGCAATGCCGAGGGCCGCGGCTTCGCTCGCGGCAACAATCAGGCATTCGCGGTCGCGCGTGGGCGCTACGTGCTGCTGCTCAACCCCGATGCATTTCCGACCGGTGCCGAAACGCTCGGCCGGCTGGTTGCCTTCCTCGAGGCCAATCCCGATCACGGCGCGGTCGGCTGCCGGCTGATCTTCCCTGACGGGCGTCATCAGGTCGGCGATACTGGCTGGCGACCGAACCTCAGCCATGTCGCCGCTTTCTCGCTTGGCCTGACGCAGCTCTTCCCCCGCCTGCGTGGCTGCTTCCTTACCCGCCCGCCCGCCGGCGATGCCCCACTCGAGGTCGACTGGATCTGTGCCGCCTGCATGCTAGTGCGCCGCGATCTGATCGAGACGGTAGGCGGCATGGACGAGCGGTATTTCATTTACGGCAACGACCTTGAATGGGGCTGCCGCATCCGCGACGCCGGCCACCGCCTAGCTTATCTGCCCAACGAGCGCGTGATCCATTTGCAGGGCTGGACCGAGAAAGGGGATGACCCCAAGCACGTCTCGACGCGCTGGCTGAATGGCCTCGCCGTGCTCTACGCGGCGATGAACCGGGGCCGGCACTGGGGCCTGTTCAAGGCCGTGATGACGTTCGGCTTTCTGTTGCGCGCCCTGACCTATGCCGCCGCATCGCTGCTTCCCGGCCGCCGCCGCCTGGCCGGACGGGCGCGCGCGATGTGGGCCTATGCGCGCCACGCCGCGGCGATGCGCCGAATGGACGCGGCGCTTTAACGCGCTTCCACTGTACGGGCGAATGTGCGGGTCAGCGTGTGAGGCCGGGAGGACCGACACCGCAGCCGTCAGGGAGCCCGCGCCGGAGGCGACGGTGCGAAGGCGCCGACCGGCAGGGTCTCGAAGCGCGTGCCGGCCAGGTCGATGCCGCCCTCCGGCCGCGCCGTCGCGCCAGGAGGAGGGCCAGAAACCGGGGCCGGGATCCCCGCGGCGCGGGTGGAGGCCAGAGCCACCGCGGCGGATGGCACGAAGGCGCGTCGTGGCACCAGGCCGCTGCGGCCTGTGGCGGGGTCGTAGGGGGTGGCGGGATTGGCGAAATCCGGCGGCGCCGAGAAATCCGGCGCCCCCGGCTTCAGCGCGTTCCAGCGCGCGACATCGCGGCCGGTCTCGCCCTTCCAGAAGTACAGCCGGCCGCCCTCGGCCTGCTGCACGAGGTTGTTGCCGGCAATCTCCTTTGTGTGCCGCGAGGCATAACCGTCGACGTAGATCGCGTAATGGCGGCTGTCCGTCGCCACGACGAGGTTGCGGCGAAGCGTGTTGCCGGCGGCGTGGTCGACATGCTTGGTCGCATCCGAGGCGACCACCAGATCGCCGTTGAAGACGTGCGTGTGGCCGGGGTCGCGCATGTTGCCGAACAGCGTGTTGTTGGCGACCAGATTGTCAGCAGCGTCGAACAGCACGATGCCCGCCCCATCATTGCCGAAGGCGAGATTGAACGTGATCTCGTTGTCGTCGCACCATTGGTCGAGCTCGATGCCGTTGCCGTCCTGCATCTGGCGGTCCGTGTTGTGGTACGAGACGTTGTAGCGGATGACATTGTGCTTGCCGGTGTCCTCGCGCGCGTCCTTGGCGAAGACGTGGATGCCCGAGGCGCCGTAAGTCGCAAAGCCGTTGTCGTGGACGATGTTGTGCTCGACGATATAGCGATTACCGTTGATCTCTATGCCATGAATGCCGTTGTGGAAGACGTGATTGCCGGCGATCACCGTCTCGCGGCCCAGGGCGGCGTTGATCCGATCGATGGCGATCCCGTCGCCACTGTTGTCATGGACAGTGTTGCCGAGGATGTGGTGCCCGTCCCCCGCGCCCGAGCCGATCCAGATGCCGAGCCCGGTCTCCGAGACGGTGTTGTCGCGCACCGTGTCGTCCGCCGCCCCCGCGCGCAGGACGATGCCGGGATAGTGGCTGTGACGTATGGTCAGCCGTTCCAGTACAACATGGCGCGCGCCTTCCAGCACCACGGAGCCGTCGATCGTGCTGCCCGGCGCGCCGCTGATGACGATGGGCTGCTCGCGCGTGCCCCGGCTCGGGACAGTGATGGGACCGCTAAGCGCGCCATGCAGCACGACCCGGTCGCCTGGCGCGAGCGGCGGGACCTGGGTGGGGCTCGCGACCGGCTGGCCCGGCCCGACATCATAGGTCGCAGCCGTCGCGCCGCCGGACGGCGCCGCCAGGAGGACGAGGAGTCCCAGCCGGATGATGCCCCGCCTCATCCCGCCACGTCCGTCCATGCCGCCCCCGCAGGCCGGGCAGCCTCGGTGGCCAGGGCGTGGGCGGCAAGCTCCGCCTCGATCGCGCGCCGCTTCCGCCACTGGAACAGCTTGCGGTAGATGGTACGCGCTGTCTCGGGCGCCACCGGAGCGAGCGCGCGACCGGCTGCGCACCAGAGCGGGAAGGTGCGACGGGTGATTGCCAGATCGGCGATGGCGTGGCGCCGGTCGCGCGTGCCGAGACTGGCGGCGCTCAGGCCGAGCGCATGCAGCTCCCTGAGCAAATCCGGCCTGCGCGCATACCATTGCGCGAGCGAGTGCCCCTCGCGATCGGCGATGCGCAAATACGAAGCCTCATCGAGCATGTGCAGATGGTGCGCCAGCGCCTCGGGGTGGTATAGTACCCGCAGCCCGTGATGTGTCAGCCGTTCACCGAGCTCGATGTCCTCATGCCAGCGCAGGCCCTCGTTGAACACGCCGCCACACTCCAGCAGAGCCCGCTCCAGCAGGGCTCGTTTCATCGAGATATTTGAGGTCAGGAATGCCTTCCAGTCCAACTCGCGCCGTCCGGTAAAGGGCGCGAAGGAGTCCTCATGATGCAGTCCGTGGAAAATCGAGAAGGGCAGTTCCGGTGCGATCACCATGCGACCGAGCACGACAACCTCCGCCTGCGGGAACTCGCGATGCACGCGCAAATGTTCCGCGAGCAGGCCAGGAGTTGCGATGCTGTCGTCGTTGATGATCAGCAGGAGTGGTGCCGTGGCCATCTCGATCGCGCGGTTACGCGCCGCGTTGGCACCGGCATTGGGCTGCGAGAGGCAGCGCAGCGCGACATCCATGCCCTGCGCCGCCACGGTGATGGCTTCCGGCGTGCCGTCGGTCGAGCCGTCATCGACGATAATTATTTCGAAACGATAAGGCGCTATGTCCTGGCGCGCCAGGGCAAGAAGACATCGCAGTACCACGTCCCGCCGGTTATAGGTCGGTATCAGGACGGAAAGATCCGGGATCACAGGCGGGGGCACACGAATTGGCCTTGCAGGTCGGCGGCGGGCTCCACCGGGGTCCATCGGCAGCGGCTTGGATGGATATGACGGGCACCGCGCCGACGTCAACGCGCGGCAGGGCGGATGAGGCGAATTGACAGTCTGTCACCTGTTCCTAAAACGCCCACGTGATCGGCGGCCCTGGTGATGGGAGGACAGGCGCTGTCACGATCATGGTGGGGGGGCCCGACGTGTTCCTCTTGCGACTGATCAGGCGACGGCTCGGTCTTTCCCGGCCGAGGCCGACCCAAGATGCCGCAAGGCGGCAAACTGGCGCCGACTTCGGCCTTCCTGCCGCTTTCTCAACTTATCGCTGAACCGTCGCCGACCGCCCCATCCGGCGTCGCGCCCCGTCCCGCGCCGGACAAGGTCCTGCCGCAGTTCAGCCGCAGCGCCGTCAGCCTGCCGTTTGGTCGGCGTGACCTGCTGCCGGTGCAGGACGCTTTCACGCCGACCCGGCCGGTGCGCGACTCGGCCCATCTGGTCGGGCGCGTCCGCCAGCTCGAGCGGGCGATCTCGGCGATCGAGCTGGAACGTGCACATCTCGTGATTTTCGGCGAGCGCGGCCGCGGCAAGACCTCGCTCGCCAACGTCATCGCCGAGATCGCCTCCAGCGCCGGCTATGGCGTGGTGCGCCATGCCTGCAATGCAGAGACGAGCTTCGCCCAATTGTTTGGCGCCGTGCTCGCGAAGGTCCCGCCGCGCTATCTGCGCCATGCTGCCGGGCCTGTGGCCGAGCGTGGCGCGACTGATGCCACGATGGGCTCCGACGATGCGCCGGCCGTAGCGCGCATGCCGCCGAATTTGCTTGGCGTGACCGAAGTGACCGAACTGTTCCGTGGCATCCGTGCCGGCCGGCTATTGATCTTTGTCGATGAGTTCGACCGCCTGCGTGGCGACTCGCTGAAGAACGAGTTCATCGAGCTGCTCAAGAATCTCTCCGACCTCGGCGCACGCGTGACCTTCGTCATCATAGGCGTGGCACAAACGTTGGGCGAGCTGCTGGCGCTGCATATGTCGATCCAGCGCAGCCTTGTCGCGATCCATCTGCCCCTGCTGGCGCCGGGCGATATCGAAGCGCTGATCCGCCAGGGCGAGCAGGCAGCTGACCTCGCGTTTGCACCCGAGGCGCGCGAGGCGCTGCTGCTGTTCGCCAAGGGCTCGCCCTATTCGGCTCAGCTCCTCTGCTACCACGCGGTGCAGACCGCCCGCCGCCGCGCCGCCGGGCGGGTCGAGCTGGCGCATGTCGCCGAAGGGCGGGCGACGATCCTCGAAGAAGCCAGCCATGTGCATGAGGAGGCCTATGGCCGTGCGCTCGCCGCGACCCCGGAGGCCGGCGATCTGCTCTTCGCCGCCGCGCATGGCCGCAGTGACGCTTTCGGCGAGTTCACGGCGGCCGATATCGCGGGGGAGGAGGGCGATGTCGCGCGCGTCGAGGCGGTGCTGGCCCGCCTCGCTGAGCCCGCGGGCGGCGCGGTGCTAACGGATCGCCGGACCCTGCCGCACCCGGCCTACGCCTTCACCAACCCGACGATGCGCCTCTATGTTCTGCTCAGACAGGCTGCCGCGCGCGGGCTGATCTGACGCGCCACGGCACCGGCAGCCAGCACGATCTGGTGGCGGTGAGCTGCTCCGGCGAGCGTGGCGTCCTCGGTCCCGGCACCAGACCGCGTGTGGTTCAGCAGGCGCGAAGAGCCCGTCATTCATCGGATAGCTTGGCCGCTGCCTGATCCGGGCCGGAGCATGACGCCTGTTGCGCCAACTCGCCGGCCCCAGCCCAGTCTCGCTTGTCTGGGATCGTCCAGGGCAAGGCTCAACCGACGCCTTCATGAGCCTCCCCGAACGACGCGCCTATCAACTGATGCTCCATTCATTTGAGTGCCTCGGCGCCTTCGCGGGTATGGCGTCATGGGTCAGAACAGAGGGACGTTGGATTTACGCCCGGCGCCGCACCACCAGGGTCGTCCAGCTTCCCTCCTCGATCCTGCGCGCCAGCACCAGCCCGACGCGGCGATGGGCGGCCAGCACGCCGCGCGCTTGTGCGGCGAGCAGGCCCGACAGGATCGCGGCGCCCCCGGGCGCGACGTGGACGGCCAAGTCCCTGGCCATCAGGCCCAGCGGGCGGGCGAGGATGTTGGCCAGCACCAGATCGTACGGCGCGCCGGCGCGCACGAACCGGCTGTGCCAGCCATCCGCCAGCCGCACGTCGACCAGCCGTCCGATCCCGTTCTGGAGCGCGTTGCTTCGGGCGAGGCGGACTGACCACGGCTCGATGTCAACGGCGCGGACCCGTACCCCCCAGAGCCGTGCCGCCGCCATGGCGAGGATGCCGGAGCCGGTGCCGAGGTCCAGGATGCGGCGCGGAGGGCGCCGAAGCACCTCCAGCGCGCGCAGGCATCCGCGGGTCGAACCATGCTCGCCCGAGCCGAACGCGAGGCCGGCGTCCAGGGTCAGCGTGATCCGCCCCGCGGCGGGGCGATTCGTCACATGCGTCCCCCGCACCGCGAAGCGTCGGCCGATGCGCTGCTCGGGAAAGCTTGCGTAGCTGCGCGCCAGCCATCCCTCGGCCGGGGTCGATGCCCGTCCCAGGGCTGGCCGCACCCCGGTCAGCGTCTCGGCCAGCAGGACGGCGGCCGTCAGCGCTGGCTCGTTGGCGCCGGTTTCCTTCACGCCTTCGACCCGCCAAGTGCCCGCCTCCTCGCTTCGAAAGAAGCCGACCGTGGCGCAGGCTGAACGGAATGCCGCCTCGAAGGCCTCCAGCGCGTGTTCGGGCACCTCGACCGAGACGGTTTCCAGGGCAGGCGGGGCGTGCTTCATAAGGCGGTTCCTTGGCGCGGCGCCGTCCGAAGGCTAGGGTCGGGCGACAGACGGGAGTGAAACGGGCAGCATGATCGACAAGTTCGTGCCGTCGATCGCCACGGCGCTTGTGGGCATCGCCGACGGATCGACCGTGCTGCTGGCCGGCTTCGGCGATGTCGGCACGCCCACGGCGCTGCTGGAAGGTCTGATCGAGCAGGGTGCGCGCGACCTGACCCTGGTCTGCAATGCCGGTGGGCGCGAGGGCAGCGCGATGGCCCGCCTGCTGAATCTCGGACGAGTGCGGAAGCTGGTCTGCAGCTTCGTACGCCCGGCGAGCGATGCGGGGCGGCTGTTCACCGAAGGCAAGCTGGAGCTGGAGATCGTACCGCAAGGCACGCTCGCCGAGCGCATCCGCGCCGGGGGCGCCGGGGTCGAGGGCTTCTACACCCCGACCGCCGCCGATACGGAACTGGCCGAAGGGCGCGAAGTCCGGGAGATCGGCGGCAAGCTGTGCTTGCTGGAATTCCCGCTGCGGGGCGACGTCGCCCTGCTGGATGCCTGGGAAGCGGACCGCTGGGGCAACCTGACGTTCAAGGATACGCAACGCAACTTCAACCCGGTCATGGCGATGGCGGCGGAGCTTGCCATCGCGCAGACCAGGCACGTCGTCGAGCTGGGCGCGATCACGCCAGAGCACGTGCAGGCGCCCGGCATCTTCGTCGATCGCGTGGTCCACGTACCCGAGGCGGGCTGAGGAAGGACAGAAGATGGCTCAGCAACGCTGGACACCTCTCGACCGCGCCGGCATGGCGGCGCGCGCGGCGCGGGACATTCCCGAGGGCTGGGTGGTCAATCTCGGCATCGGCATTCCGACCGAGGTGGCGGATCATGTGCCGCTCGACCGTGAGGTGATCTTCCATTCCGAGAACGGCGTCATCGGCGCCGGTCCCGCCCCGGCGCCCGACCAGGTGAACCCGTTCCTCATCAACGCCGGGGTGCAGCCGATCACGCTGCGGACGGGCGGCAGCTATGTCCACCACGCCGACAGCTTCGCGATAGCCCGCGGCGGGCATCTCGATCTGTCGGTGCTTGGCGCCTTCGAGGTGTCGGAGACGGGCGACATCGCGAACTATGCCCACGCCCACGGCGAGCCGATCAAGCAGATCGGCGGCGCAATGGACCTGGCGGTCGGCGCGCGACGCCTCTGGGTCATCATGGAGCATACCACCAGGAGCGGTGCCGCGCGGCTGAAGCGCCGGTGTGACTATCCGCTGACCGGGAAGGGAACGGTGCGGCGGGTCTATACGAACCTCGCCGTGCTGGACGTGACCCCGCGCGGCTTTGTCGTACGCGAGATGATTCCCGGCCTTTCCTGGGAGGAACTGCAGGACCGTACCGAGGCGATGCTGTCACGGGACTGAGTCGAAGGCGACCTACCCCCGCCCCAGCGGGTCACGGCTCAGGCCGCGTGTCGCGAGCTCGTCCAGATACGCCTGCCATCGGCTCTCCTGCTCGCGGCCGAGCTCGTGCAGATACTCCCAGGTGTAGATGCCGGTGTCGTGCAGGTCGTCGAAGAGCAGACGCACGGCGTAGTTGCCGACCGCCTCGACGCCGATGACCCGGACATGGTGCCGGCCGCTGACCACCTTCTTCTGCCCCGGTCCGTGGCCCTGGACCTCGGCGCTGGGACTCTCGACCCGCAGATACTCAGAGGGCAGGCGGAACCGAGCGCCGTCGTCGAAAGCGACTTCCAGCACGCCGTCGGCACGGTGCAGCCGAATCTCGGTCGCGGTGGTCATTAGCCCTCCAGCGGGCGGGCTTCCTCGGGCAGCATGATCGGAATGCCGTCACGGATCGGGTAGGCGAGCCCGGCCTTGCGGCTGACCAGTTCGCCGCGTGCGCGGTCGTATTCGAGCGGCCCCTTGGTGAGCGGACAGACGAGAATTTCGAGGAGCCTCGGATCCACGGGTACGGGCAGTTTGGTGGGATCGGTGTCGCTCATCGTCTCAGCTCACGGTATGACCGGCCGGGTCGTCCGGCGCGGCGGCGCCCATCTGCAGCAGAACAAGCAGCGCCGAGGCGCGCTCGGCCTCCGTCGGTGCCTCCAGCAGCGCCTGCTTTTCGGCCGGCTCGAAGGGGCAGATCATCGCCAGCGTAACTACCAGCATGTCGTCGGGGATGCGCCGGATCGCATCCCAGTTCGCGTCCAGCTCGCGGCGCCCGAAATAGCCTCGTAGCGCCGCGATCAGCGCCTCCCGCTGTACCCCGATCGGCCGGGGATCGAGCGAAAGGTCATCGAGAAACCGGGCGAAGTCGCCGCGGACCCGCCGGTAGCCCCGGCGCATCGCGACCTCCCGCTCGATGTCGAAGCGGATCACCCCGGCCATGGTGATCAGAAAGCGCCCGTCGTCGGTCTCGCTGAACGAGACCAGCCGCCCCAGGCAGCCGACCCGAAACAGCCCAGGACCGTCGGGCGCCGCCGGCGCCGTGCGGTCGGGCTGGATCATGGCAAGCATCCGACGGGCGCCCAGCGCATCCTCGGTCATCGCCAGGTAGCGCGGCTCGAAGATGTTGAGCGGCAGGCGGCCGCGCGGCAGCAGCAGCGCACCCTCGAGCGGAAAGATCGGAAACT
Source organism: uncultured Pseudomonadota bacterium (assembly GCA_963830565.1). Taxonomy (GTDB): domain Bacteria; phylum Pseudomonadota; class Alphaproteobacteria; order Acetobacterales; family Acetobacteraceae; genus DATFDN01. Next base: position 53,569 of record CAWHMO010000014.1, on the reverse strand, counting down.
CGGCCGGCAGGTCGTCCGCGCTCGGGTGAAAAGCCATCATCAAGAGAACAGGAGGGCCGACAGCCTGCGCCGTGCTGCCATGGTGGCGGGATCGTCGAAGCCCCAGGCCTCGAAGAACTTCAGGAGTTGCAGGCGCGCCGCGCCGTCGTTCCAGCCCCGGTCGCGCCGGATCACCTCCAGCAACTGCTCGGCCGCCTCGGCCCGCGCCCCAGTAGCGTTCAAGGCCGTGGCGATATCGTATCGGGCCTGGAAGTCCGCCGGATCGGTGGCGACCCGCTTTTGCAGCGCGGTCAGCTGGGCGGATGCCGCGCGGCCTTCCTGCGCCAGCGCGAGCGCGCTGCGGGCGCCGGCGACCTCCGCGTGCTCGGCTATTTTGGGTGGCACCTGTTCCAGCGCCGCGGCGGCCTCATCCTCGCGGCCGAGCGCCAGCAGCGCGCGCACCAGCCCGCCCCATGCCTCCGGGCTTTCAGGTTCCTCCTGGAGAATGGTGCTGAACAGTTCGCCGGCGGTCTGCCCGTCGCCCTGCTCGAGCGCCGCCTTGGCCTCGACCAGCAGATCGGTGCTCGGCATCGCCCCGCCGGCGGCCTTCAGCAAGGTCTCGATGAAACGGCGGATCTCGGATTCCGATAACGCGCCCTGAAATAGGTCGGCGATCTGGCCCTGCCAAAAGGCGGCAACGGTCGGCACCGATTGCAGGGGCAGGCCAAGCTGCGCGAGCTGCTGGACCAGGGCCGCGTTCTTGTCGACGTCGATCTTGACCAGCTTCACCCGTCCACCGGCCGCGCGCACCACCTTCTCCAGCGTCGGCGTGAGCTGCTTGCACGGGCCGCACCAGGTGGCCCAGAAATCGACCAGGACGGGGATTTTACGCGAGGCCTCGATCACATCCTTCATGAAGGACTTCTGATCGCCCTCCACGATCATGTCAGAGCCGGCGGTTCCCGGATTTTGATTCTGGCCGATGATGACGTCCATGCGTGATGGTCCCGCTGATTCCTGTTACATGTTGCGGCGTGCGGCAAGCACAAGCGCCCGGAACGCCAGACCTTGGCGCCGGTCGATGGCGGCGTCCAGGGTTCGTTGCGCTATTCCGGCGCGCGCGGGCCCGATACCCCTGAAGGAACATGCCTCGGCCGTGATGCAAGGGCGGAAAGACAGACGGAACGGCCGGACACGGCAGGACAGGTCGGGCCGAGCACGGCTTGGGGAGGTCGCGACGGTCCTCGTGACCGGGATCGACCCGGACGGAGACGCGCTGGCTCGCCCGGTGACATGGGACGAGGAGGGCCCGCCGCCGCTGGTCCTGATGGCGCCGGAGCCGCGTGGCCATGCGGCCCTCGCCCCCGGTCAGCGCGTGCTGGCCCGGCTGCGCCCGGCGGGACCGGGGCGCTATGAGGGGCGCACCGTCCGGCGCTTGCCGGAAAGCCCCGGCCGCATCCTGGGTGTCTTCCGCTCCGCCCCGGCCGGCGGACGGATCGAGCCCACCGACCGCCGTGCCAAATCCGCCTGGACGGTGTCGCCGGAAGAGGCGGCCGGCGTCGAGCCGGGCGAGATCGTGCTGGCCGAGCCGCTGCCGCGCCATCACCGCACGCTCGGCCCCGGCCCGGCGCGCGTCGTCGAGCGGTTGGGGCGCATGGGCGATGCCCGCGCGATCAGCATGATCTCGATCGCCACTCACGCGATCCCCCACGTGTTCCCCGGCGCCGCGCTTCATGCCGCGGCGCGGGCGCGTGCCGTGGCGGCAGCGGGGCGGGAGGACCTTCGCGACGTGCCGCTCGTCACCATCGACGGCGAGGACGCGCGTGATTTCGACGATGCCGTGTTCGCCGAGCCCGACGGCGACGGCTGGCGCCTGATCGTCGCCATCGCCGACGTAGCCCACTACGTTCGCTCTGGCACCGCCCTCGATCAGGCGGCCCGCGAGCGCGGCAACAGCACCTATTTCCCGGACCGCGTCGTGCCGATGCTGCCCGAGGCGCTGTCGAACGGCTGGTGCAGCCTGCGCCCGAACGAGGAGCGCGGCTGTCTGTTCGCCGAGCTGCGCATCGACGCGGCCGGCGAGAAACGCGGGCACCGCTTCGGCCGCGGGCTGATGCGCAGCGCCGCTCGGCTGACCTACGAGCAGGTGCAGGAGGCCGCCGATCGGGGAGAAACGCTCGATGTGCCGCTGCCGCCGTTATATGGCGCCTTTCGTGGTCTGCTTGCTGCCCGCCAGCGGCGCGGCACCCTGGACCTTGATCTGCCCGAGCGGCGGATCGTGCTGGATGAGGCCGGCCGCGTTGCTACCGTGCAGCCGCGCGCGCGCCTCGACAGCCACCGGCTGATCGAGGAATTCATGATCCTCGCCAATGTCGCCGCCGCCGAGGAACTTGAACGGCTGCACGCGCCCTGCGTCTATCGCGTCCACGCCCCGCCCTCGGCCGAGAAGCTGGAAAACCTGCGCGGCTTCCTGCACGGGCTGGGCGTGTCGCTGCCGCCAGGCGGGCAGGTGCATCCGCGCGACCTCGATCGCGTGCTGCGCGCCGTCGCCGATACGGATCAGGCTCCGCTGGTCAACGAGGTGATGCTGCGCAGCCAGTCCCAGGCCGCGTACGGCGCCGACAACGTCGGCCATTTCGGGCTGGCGCTGCCGCGCTACGCGCATTTTACCAGCCCGATCCGCCGCTACGCCGACCTGCTGGTGCATCGCAGCCTGATTCGCGCCCTGCGGCTCGGACCCGGCGGCCTGTCAGCCGAGGAGGCGGTCGGGCTGGAGGCGGCTGCCGAGCACGTCACCGCCACCGAACGCCGCTCGGTGGCCGCGGAGCGCGACGCCGGCGACCGCTACCTCGCCGCGTTTCTGGCCGACAAGGTGGGCGCCGTCTTCGCGGCCCGCGTCTCCGGCGTCACCCGGTTCGGGCTGTTCGTGACCCTGCCCGAGACGGGCGCCACGGGGATCGTGCCCCGCTCGTCGCTGCCGGATGATCTCTGGTGGCACGACGAACGCGAGCAGACGCTTACCGGCCGCCGTACCGGTTTGGTGTTCCGCCTTGCTCAGCCCGTGGAGGTGCGGCTTGCCGAAGCGAGCCCGGTCACCGGCGGGCTGGCATTCCAGCTCATGCAGGGGGAACCGCGCCCGGAGAAGGACGGCCGGGGCCGTAGGCGGTCGCGCTCAAGGTGAGGCGCTTCGGGGCCCTGCTGCTGCTGTTGGTCGTCATCCCTGCTCGCGCCGAACCCGCGTTTGACGCCGGACTTGCGAGCGACGTCTTTTCCGCCGCGCTCGGGTTCATCGCGCCGCGCGCGCTTGATCCGGTTTCCGTCCCCGAGCTGACGATGTGGGGGCTGCACGGGCTGACCGCTCTCGACCCAGACCTGGTGGTTGAGCGCGCCGGCGGGATCCGGTTGCTTGCACCGGGGCGGCCACCGCTGGTTCTGCCCTTGCCCGACACCACCGCTCCGGAGGCGTGGGCGGAGCTCGGGGCGAGGCTGGCGGAGGCCGGCTGGACCGCATCCGCCCGCGTGCGGCGGTCCGGCACCCAGGGCGTGATCCAGGCCTTTTTCGACGCCATGCTGCCTCATCTCGACCCCTATTCGCGCTACGTCCCGCCGACCCAGGCATCCGAGGAGGAGGAGCGGCGGGTCGGCGAGGCCGGGGTTGGACTGGTGTTGAGCGAGCGCCCGGAAGGGATCGTCGTGGCGCACGCGATCACCGACGGCCCGGCGGCACGGGCCGGCATCCACGACGGCGAGCGGCTTCTGGCCGTCAACCGCCGGCCGACCTTCGGCGCGACCCCGGCCGAAGTCAGCGCCTGGCTCGCCGGTCCGGAGGCTAGCGAGCTCACTCTCGACGTTCAGGGCGACCGCGGCCAGCGCCGCATCATCCTGACCCGGGCGGAAACCCCCGAGGAAAACGTGTTCGCCTCGCGCACCGACGCGGCGCTTATCGTGCGAGTTGCCAGCTTCACCGATCGCACGGCCGAGCGGCTGGCGAGCGCGCTGGAGCTAAATCTGGCCGGTCGGCGCCCGCTCGCCGGGATCGTGCTCGACCTGCGCGGCAATGGCGGCGGGCTGGTGGAACAGGCGGTCGCGGCCGCCGACGTGCTGCTGCCGGAAGGCGTGGTCGCGATAACGCGCGGCCGTGACCCGGCGGCTAATCGGGTCTGGTCGTCCACGCCGGCCGAGATCGGAGCCGGCCGGCCGCTGGTCGTGATGGTGGACGAGCAGACGGCGAGCGCCGCCGAGATCCTGGCCGCGGCGCTGGCGGACCGGATGCGCGCCGTCATCGTCGGAAGCTCCACCACGGGCAAGGGGCTAGTGCAGACGATCACCCGGTTGCCTGACGGCGGCGAACTGGCACTGACCTGGAGTTGCGTGCTCGCCCCGCGCGGCTGGCCGATCCAGGGCCTGGGGGTGCTGCCCCAGGTCTGCACCAGTCTCGGCCAGCCCGCCGTCCGCCGACAGCTCGACGCGCTCGCTTCCGGCGTGCAGCCAATGTCGTCCAGTCCTCGCCCGCGCACGCGATGCTCGTGCCCCAGTGCCGCCGGCCGAGGTCGCCGCCATCCGCGACGCCTGTCCGCCCGCCGCTGGCACTCCGCTCGACCTCGGCGCGGCGCTGCGGCTGATCGGAGAACCCGGTGCCTACGCCGCCGCCCTGCTGCCGGCTAGCGCGGCACCGTAGGCGTCCGTTTTGTACAATTCGTGCCCCGCAGGCCCGATTACGTACAGAATCCATTCATACTTGCTTAATCCTCTAGGTGTGTATCAGCGGCCCAATTCCAGCGGCACTGAATAGCTCCCCTCCCTTTGTGGGAGGGGCTGGGGGAGGGGTCGAGACGACAGCGGTGGGTCGATGCATAGGGCGGCTAGCATTATGTCGGTCCGATCTGCCGCGCACGTCGCCGACGTGCGGTAACCCCTTTGGTGGCGGTAATCGCCATGAAGACGACGCGCCGCCACATCCGGCGGATCAAATGCGGCACCCACCAGGGCGTTCACGCGCTAGCAGAACGTGGGACTATCTGGAGAATACGTGAAAAAAGCGGTCACAAGCTTCCATCTGGATCATCTCAACGCCAAAGGCCGCGCCTTCAGCCAGAGAAACAGGGGAATGCGGGTCCAGCGCTGCATGCGATCCCCTCCGTTGCCGGCGTCGGGAATGGGTTCGCGGAGAGACGTGATTGCGAGCCCCGCATCCTCCAACGCAGTTGCGTAGGCTTCCAGAGGTCTCGACCACCCGGCGAAACGCATCCGAAGGCCGTTGCGCTCTTCCGTGTGTTCAAACCGCTTCCGGCCAAAGTAAGTGTCTTGGATGACAAAGGGAGAAGTTGGCTCCGTAGTGGCGAAGCGCCCGCGATCCGAAAACGGATGCACGATCGAGATCACCAGCATTCCTGCGGGTCGCAGGACGCGTCTGATCTCTCTTCAGGATTGCCGGGACATCTTCGATGTCCATCAACACGTTGTAAGCCATGACAAGATCGAAGCGGGCGTCCTCGAACGGCAGGTCGATCCCGGACGCGACGGCATAGCCGTCAGCCGATCGCGCTTCCTTGGCCGCGTCCACCAGTTCACAGACCGGGTCCGATGCGATGACCCTGTAGCCGCAGGCCTTCAACTCGCGCGAGACGCGTCCTTCCCCGCACCCTACGTCGAGCGCTTCGCCTGCGCCGCGACCAATGAAAGCAGTCAACAAGTCCCGATAAGCCCAGAATGCGTCGTGATTTGGGGCGCGCGCCCATGCGATCCACTCGTTGAAAACACGGGACCAATGTTCGTGGTCGGCAGTTCTTGTCATCATCGCCCCTCGGGCATGGAACGGTTTACGTTAGCTAAGCGGCCCGGGCGCGCTTGGCGCCAAGCGACCGCATCATATCCCGGCTTGAACTCGGTCGGCTGCCGATCGATGCGCAAGGGATGACGATGACGACCCAGAGTTGCGGCTCCTACAATGCCAAGGCCATTGCAGGAGCGGGTTCTATCTGCCGCTTCCTGCGGGAATGACCGCCGCGGTCAGAATAAAGGACCCGGCATCACTCCGCCGCCATGACCTGTTGCGGGTCAGCGCCCACCCGCCCCGAGCCCTCGCCCTGTGCGCGGCCCAGCCGGAAATCATAGCGCACCGCGGGAATGCCCTGGATCGGCGCCTCGGGATCGGCGGCGCGCGGCCGCACCACAAGCGCCTTGGACACACCGAACACCGTGTCGCTGGCGATGTGCGGGTCGTCGCTGAAATAGAGCGCGGTGACCAGCTCCCGATACCCTGGCGCGCCGATCAGCACATGGATATGCGCCGGGCGGCATCCGTGGCGCCCTTGCTGGCGCACCAGCGCGCCCACCGGCCCATCCATCGGGATCGAGTAGCCAAGCGGGATCAACGTGCGCACATGGAACCGCCCCTGGGCGTCACAGCGCACGTTGCCCCGCATGTCGATCACGGCATCGCGCGCCTGAAGATCGTAGTGACCCTCCGCATCCGTCTGCCACAACTGCACCCATGCTTCCGGTATCGGACGGCCTTCGTTGTCGCTCACCTGGCCATACAGCAACAACTCCGGCCCGGTCGCATGGCGCGCGAGGCTGCCGCCGAGCGGGATCTCCGGCGCGTCCTGGCGATAAAACGGCCCGAGCAGGCTGCTCTCCGTCCCGGTCTCCGGCGCCGCCGCGTCGTGCATCAGATGGATCAGCGCCGACAATCCGAGCACGTCGGACAGCAGGATGAATTCCTGGCGGGTCGGCGAGCAGGCCTGTCCGACGCGGGTCAGGAACCCGATCGCCTCCAGCCATTCGTCCGGCGTGAGCCGCACTTCGCGGGCAAAGCCGTGCAGGTGGCGGACCAGGCTCTCCATGACCTCGCGCAGGCGCGGATCGGACGTCCCGGACATCTGGTCGATCGCCGCCTGGGTCACGGTCGATACGCTGAGGTCGTCCATTGCGTTTCCCCTATTCCGCGGCCGCGCGGCGCGGCTGGAACGCCGGCATCACCGCCTCGGCGAAATCGCGCAGCCCGCCGAGCGATGCCTTCGGATCAACCAGCAGGATCCGCTCCACGCCGCCTTCGCGCAAGCGGTGCAGGCGCGCGATGATCTCCTCCTTCGTGCCGAGCAGCGGCGCGTCATCGGCGCGCACGTCCTCGGGTGGGCGTTCGCCGCGCGCGAGATCGCCGATCACGCTCAGCACTTGGCGTCGCGTCTCGAATGCCGCCTCGCGCTCGGCCTCGGTGCGGATCATCTGCATCGCGCGCGCCACGGCGACCATGCCGGGATGGTAGGCGCGGCCGGCCCGGGCGCATTCCTCGCGGAAGATCGCCACGCGTTCCAGTGTCAGACGCACCGAGCCGAGCTGATCAAGCAGCAGGTTGAAGCCTTCGCGCGCCGCGCGGCGGACGGACTTGGGGCTGCCGGCGGCGAGCCACAACGGCGGGTGCGGGCGCTGCACCGGCGGGGGTTCGACCACGATGTCGTGGTAACGCCAGCGCGCGCCTTGATGCGAGAACCGTCCCTCGCTGGTCCACGCCTTGCGAATCACCGCGATCGCCTCGTCGAAGCGCGCGCCGGCCTCGTCCTGGGGAATGCAGAACCCGTCGAACTCGGCGGCGCGATAGCCCTTGCCGACGCCGAAGTCGAGCCGCCCGCCCGACAGCAGATCGAGCGTCGCCGCCTGCTCGGCAATCAGCACCGGGTTGTGCCAGGGCAGGACGATGACGGCGGTGCCTAGTCGGATGCGGCTGGTGCGCGCGGCGAGATAGGCGAGCAACGTCAGCGAGGCGGAGACCTGACCCTGGCCGGTGAAATGATGCTCGACCAGGAATACGCTGTCGAAACCGAGCCGCTCCGCCTCGACCACGTACTCGATGAAGCCGCGATAGGAGTGGCTATCCCCAGTGCCGAGATTTTGTCCTCGCTTCGTCCGCGCGCCGCCAAACAGGCCGAAATGCATGGCCCCTCCTAAAGGGCAGAGTACCTGTCGGCGCAACGCGGTCAAGCTGGTCCGGGCGAAGTCCAAGTGCGACAATGTCCGCGCAGCACGACGATGCGACTGCTGTTGGTCCCAGCCGCATTGCTGAGGGCACGAATTCGGCCGGCGCCGAAGTGGCTGCTTGCAATCTGGATGCTGACCAGCCACAAAAGGGGCATCGTCCAGCGCAACGCGCCACATGACCCAGTATGGCTCAGGTGGATTCCAGGGCCGCCTGCGGAAAGCGTTCATCCGTTCGCTGCGCGAGCTTCTTGGCTTGTAGCTCCGCGTTGGCTGGCAGGCGCCGGAACACGGTGACGACGCGGAAGCGGTGATTGGTGCTCTTGACCATGCCGATCACCGCATCCACGGCGAAAGCGTCCTTGCGATACATCGGGAGCACCTGATCCAGCCACACCACATGCGCGCCGGGCGACAAGCGTCGCAGGGCGCGCATAACGCTGTTCCGTTTGATCATCGTGGTCTGATACCGGTTCGCGTCTTCCACGCTGTAGGGCGGATCGGCCAGCACCAAATCGTATCTGTCGAGCGGAACGCGCTTCAAGCTTTGCGCGTCGTCCACATAGGTCGGCTGCAAGGCGCGGTTGATGTCCACGGTGTCGCCGGGGAAGGTGGCGAGATCCACCTTGCCGCTGAACAGGTGCAGCGCGCGCCGCTTCTCGGGAAAGAGGGCGCGGACACGCCTGAGATACCCAGCCGGGTAGCCGCCATAATAGGAGGACCTCACGCGGTAGTCGTTGCCCATGATCCAGGTGCCCACCACGCGGCCGTCTTCCCCGATGAACAAGCTGCGAGGGAACCCGGTCTCCCGCACATATCTATCAATCCGCTGCTGCCAATCCATCATGTCCCTCCGCGTTGGCGGAGCCGACATTGCCAGAGGTCGTGCGCCAAAGTACAGCACGAAACCGCAACGTACACGGACTACCAGCTACACGTGCGCTACGCGGCACAAACGGCACAGGCCGCCTATGCTGTCGGATCACTCTCGTAGATCAACGCCGGCAGATGAGCCTAACCCGCTAACTTACCCTTTGCCATGCCGTCAAATGGAGATCCGGATCGAGTGGCGACGCCAAATTCGCGAGCAGGGGCCCGATCTCCGCGGCCGTCATCGGCCGGGCAAGCAGGAAACCCTGCGCCGCGTCGCAGCCCAGCCGGCGCAGGAAGGCAAGCTGCACCTCGTTTTCCACCCCCTCGGCCACCACCCGCTTGCCGAGCGCGTGGCCCAGACTCACCATCGCTTGCACCACCGCCTCGTCCTCCGGATCGCGGCCGATGTCGCGCACGAACGAGCGGTCGATCTTGATTTTCGACACGGGCAAGCGCCTGAGGGAGGCCAGCGAGCTATAACCGGTCCCGAAATCGTCCAGGGCCAGCCGTATGCCGCGCGCGATGAGGCCGCACAGGGTGCAGTCGGTCGCGCCCTCGGAGAGCTCCAGCAACAGGCTTTCGGTAATCTCCAACTCGAGCCAACGCGGGTCGAGGCCGCTCCCGCGCAGGGCGCCGTCGATCTCGGACAGCATGCCGTCGTGGCGAAGCTGCGCGGGCGATAGATTCACCGCTATCACGAGCTCCAGCCCGGCGTCCCGCCACGCCCTGGCCTGCCGGCAGGCCTCGGCCAGCACCCATGCGCCGAGCGGGCGGATGAGCCCGCTCGCCTCGGCGGCGGGGATGAACTCGCCCGGCAGCACCAGCCCGCGCTCTGGATGCCGCCAGCGCACCAGTGCCTCCACGCTCTCCACTCGGTCGGTCATGAGATTGACCTGCGGCTGGTAGTGGAGCGTGAATTCGTCTCGTTTGAGCGCGCGGCGCAGCTCCCGCTCGAGCCTTCGCCGGGCCTGCACCTCGGCGTCCATCGCCGGCTCGAAGAAGCGGGACCTGCCGCGGCCGTCCTGCTTGGCGCGATAGAGCGCCAGGTCGGCTTTCCGGACCAGCCCGTCCGCATGCTTGCTATGTTCCGGGAAGACCGCGACGCCGACGCTGGCCGAGACGTGTACTTCCTGCGCCTCCAGCGGGAACGGCGCCACGAGCGTGTCGATCAGCCTCTGGGCCAGCGCGGCCGCGCCTTCGGGTCCGTCCAGGCCGGGCTGGACGACGGCGAATTCGTCCCCCCCGAGACGGGCCAGCGTGTCGCTGGGGCGGATTGCCGCCCCGAGCCGGTCCGCGACCGCACGCAACAGCCAATCGCCGGCCGGGTGGCCGAGCGTGTCGTTGAGATCCTTGAAGCAATCGAGGTCAAGCAGCAGCAGGCCGACGCGCGAGCCGCCGCGATGCGCGAGGGCCAGCGCCTGTCGCAGCCGGTCCTGAAGCAGGGCCCGGTTCGGCAGATCGGTGAGCTGGTCGTGGTGGGCCAAGTGCCTGATCCGTTCCTCGGCCCGCTTGCGCTCGGTGATATCCACCGCGGCGCCAACCGCGCCCGTGGGCTTGCCCGCCGCGTCTCGCACCGTGGCGGCGCTGATCAGCATGTCGAACAGCGCGCCATCCGCGAAGATCACGCGGAGTTCCTCGCCATTCACCGGGTCGCCGCGCGCAGCCCGCTGCAGGGGCAAATCCTGGGCCGGCACCTCCTCGCCGTCTCGGAGCACGCGGAAGTCTCGCGCTCGTTCCCCCTGCCTGGCGGTGAGGGACGCGTTGTCTCCTGGCTCGAGGCGCAGCATCTCGGCGGCGCGGCGGCTGCCTGTGATCCGCCGCGCCTGGGGGTCATGCGCGAGCCAGACGGCTACCGGCACGGTCTCCATCACCGCGTCCAGCTCGGCGCCGCGCCGCTCGACCAGCCGCTCGAGGCCGCGCTGCGCCTGCTCCAGGTCCGCGACCAAGCGCGCGTTTTCGATGTGCAGCTCGACCGACCGCCGGAACGAACGATGCACCTGATAGGCCACGGCCGAGAGGCCGGCCGCGTAGGCCAGAATTGTGAGCGCCATCGTGTGCGCGGCCGGCTCTCCGGCCAGCGCGAGGCGCGCTGCGTAGGGCAGGAGCGCGGGGAGGAGGAATGCGTAGAGGACTGGAAGATCGCCGGCGAGATTGGCTACCGCGCCCGCCGCCATGCCGGCGAGAAAGAAGGGCACGAGCATCTGCTGGGCCGGTGAGCCTAAGCTGGCGAAAAGCGCACCGGCCAAGCCCCAGCCGACGCCGGCCGCCGCCGAGGTCGCGACGAGCCAAACGGCCGGGTCAAGTGACAGCCTGCCCGCCACGTGGCGGTACCGCAGAATCAGGCGGACCGCCTGCGAGAGCCCTATATAGCCGAGCCAGGCGGCGAGCACAGGGGTCGGCGCGGCGCCCGCCAGGCCCGACGCGAACAGAAACCCCGTGACCGCGTGGATGACCGCCAGGAGCGGCTGCCGCGGCACGATCTCGGCCAGCAGCTCGTCCCGGATGCGACCACGGTCATCGCTCGTCGCCCGCATCGGCGTCCCCCCTGCCAGCGCCAGACATGCCCTTAATTGGCTTCAACTGACGCTTGCAAGATAGTCATACCAGCAACCGTGACTGCTGGGTCTAGAGGCACGATTGGGGAAGATGGTGAACTGCCTATGCGGGAACAGGCACCTCCGGTCGGATGCTCGCGTCCTAGGGTTGTTGAACGTCGCAAAAACCACACTCCGCCCAGGCGACGCCGCTCGCCGCCGCGACGGGGTCATCGCAGTGAACAGGGCAGCGCTACAATGCGCGCCGGCGCAGCTCCCTCGCGCAGAGCACGTCAAGCACCGTAATCCCGGCAACCATCGCCAACGCAATCCCGGCGCTGTTGCGCCGCTCGTTGGACGGTTCCAGAGCGGCCCCGAGCGCGGCCAAGTCCAGCGCGTCGCCAGCTGCGCGTCCCCACATCCAGGGCGCGAGCCGGGATGCGGTCAGCAGTCCGATCCCGACGCCGATCTCGCGCAGCCCGAAGAGCCGCGTCAGCCAGGGTGGCCCACGCATCCCAAGGCAGCGGTTCAGGCTTTGTCCCGCCACAACTTCGGTCAGGCCCAATCCGACGCTGAACCATCCGAGAGCACGAGCCAGAATAACCGGATCCATTCCGATGTTCCTTCTCACAGCATCGGCTTGCCGCCGGTCACCGGGATCAGCGCGCCGGAGACGTAGCTCGCATAATCGGAGGCGAGGAACACGTATGCCCCCGCGAGCTCCGCCGGCTGTCCGGGTCGCCCGAGCGGCACCTGCTCGCCAAAGCTTTCCACCTTCTTTGCCGGCATGGTGGAGGGGATGAGAGGCGTCCAGATCGGGCCGGGCGCAACGCAATTCACCCGGATGCCCTTCTCGGCCAGAAGCTGCGCCAGACCCGCGGTGAAGTTGGCGATCGCGCCCTTGGTGGTCGCGTACGCCAGGAGCTGCGGCGAGGGCGTCTTGGCGTTGACCGAGGTGGTGTTCACGATCGCCGCCCCCGGCTTCATGTGCGGCACCGCCGCCTGGCAGAGATAGAACTGGGAGTAGATGTTGGTACGGAACGTCTGGTCCCATTCCTCGGCGCTGATCTCGTCCAGGCTCTCATGCGTGCGCTGCATCGCCGCATTGTTCACGAGAACGTCGAGTTGCCCGAACTCGTTGACCGCGCGCTGCACCAGCTCGCGGCAGTGCGCCTGTTCGGAGATGTCGCCCGCCACCACAACGGCGCGGCGGCCGGCCTTTTCCACCCAGCTCGCGGTCTCCTTCGCGTCGTCGTGTTCGTTCAGGTAGGCGATCAGAACGTCGGCGCCCTCGCGCGCGAAGGCGATCGCGACTGCACGGCCGATGCCGGAGTCAGCACCGGTGATGATCGCGGCGCGTCCGGCGAGCTTGCCGCTACCCTTGTAGCTCGTCTCGCCGTGGTCGGGCTTGGTCCGCATGTCCCGTTCGTGCCCTGGCGGAGACTGCTGCTCCTCATGCATCGGCGGCTGGGTGTGGGCGGTCTTGGGATCGGTGGCCATGGCCGGTTTCCTGTTAGGCTTTCCGCTCAACAGCCGCCGGCCCGCTCGGGTGCGCTCGGCAGCTTCAATAGATCGTTTGCCGCAGCCGCTCCGGATACGCCGCATCATAGGTCTGCCCATCGATCGCGCCGCGCGTGATATCGGCCAGGATCGTGCCTGTACTGGGCAGCGCATTGCGTGGGATGCGCCGGTCGGGGTTCCACAGCTCGGAGCGCACCAGCGCCTTCGGGCACTGGAAATACACCCGTTCGGCATGCACGACGATCACCGAACGCGGCAGCTTGCCCTGGGCCGGAAAGCGCTCCAGCAGCGCGGGATCGACCGAAATCGACGCCCGTCCGTTCACCCGCAGAGTCTCGCCGATGCCGGGGATCAGGAACAGCAGGGCGATGCGCGGGTCGTGAACCAGGTTGCGCAATGTGTCCACACGGTTATTGCCGCGCCGGTCGGGCAGCAGCAGCGTGTGCGGATCGTCCACGACCGCGAACCCGGCCGGGTCGCCGCGCGGCGAGACGTCCAGCCCGCCCGGCCCGGCGGTCGCCACTGCGACGAAAGGCGCCGCGTCGATGAAGGCGCGGTAGTGCGGGTGGATGTGATCGACCTCCTTGCGCAGTGCCCCTTCCGAGGGGACGCCGTACAGCGCATCCAGCGCGGCCTCGTCGGTGATCACGTATCGGTCGGTCATCCGCGTCTCCTGGAAAACGGCCCATCGTCCCGCGCTCGCGGCGCGCCGGCAAGTGTCCGGCTCAGCGGACCTCGACCCGAAGGGCGTACTCCCCGCCGCCCCAGCTTGTGCCGAGCACCAGGAGGTAGGTTCCGCCGACTGGAAGCGTGCCCGACCATCGCGGCGCATCCTGCCCCCGGCCCGCGCCCGGCAGCGTTCGTCCGCCAATCACCGGCCCGTCGCCGGTCGGAACGATCCTCCAGCCCGGCCTGTAGAGCTGCAAGACAATGTTGCTCTCCTCCCGGCCGGGCTGCGAGACCGAGAGAAACTGTCCCCCACGGGCAGTGATCGAATAGCAGTCGCGGCCGCCGCGCGGGATGCCGCCCTTCAGCTCGGTCGAACTGGCGCCGGGCGCGAATCGCATCCGCTCGGGCGGGCTGCAAGAAGCCCGCGCCGTGCCGGCGGCCGGCAGCGACAGGACAAGAAGCAGGAGCCAAGCGACTGGCCGCCTCACGCTAAGGGAGTCTCGAGCGCGTCCCAGACCGCCGGCCCGGCCTCGCCGTCGGCCTGCAGGCCGTTATCCCCCTGGAACTCGATCAGCGCGGTTTCCGTTCCTGACCCGAAATCGCCGTCGGTTCCCACGGCGTAGCCCTGGCGGCGCAACCGCACCTGGAGTCGCACCACCGCCGGTCCCTTGGCGCCGCGCCGCAGTATGGGCAATGCGGGTGCCACCCCGACTGCCCCAAGCGCCGCCTTTGCCTTGGCCAGATAGCCAAGGCGCGTGTCGAGCCCGTTGAACCCGCCATTGATCCGGCAGGTGATGGTCAGCGCATCGTCCCAATCGGCGAAGGTATTGAGAGCCTTGTTCTTCCAATATTCGCAGGCAAGCCGCAGCGACGGGGAGGGATCGGCGGCCAGCTCGGGATGGGCGATGAGGTCGAGATTTGGAGCCTCCGAGTACAGGGCATAGTTCGTTCGACCGGTGAGCTGGATCAGCCCGCGCCCCTTGAAGCGCGGCCCATCGCCGCGCTGGGTGTTGCCGAGATCGCGCCGGCCTTCGTACGCCTGACCGGAGGCTTCCTCCTCGGTGGTGGAGAACCCGAACGACTCGGTGCATGTCTGGGCGAGGAAATGCGCCGCGCGCAGAGGCGTCGCCATGTCGTATTCGACCAGCGTCGCCTGCAGGATCGGGCCGATCGCCCCAATGATGTCCTGCTGACGCGCGGCCCGCCGTGCGTCGTGCGCGAAGACCGGTGCGATCCGTCGCAGCAACTCGGTGTCGAACGCAGGCACGATGTCCTCCCTGGCTTCCGGTGAGAGCTTACGAGCCGCGGCCCGGGGGGAACAACCAAATTGGTTTATGCCGAAATCAGCCGCTGGCGGGCTTGGCGCCCGGCTGAGTGACGGGCCCCGCCGCCTTCGCCTTCATCATCTCCCCGGTCATCGGGATGAAGAACACGCCCATGTCCCGGCGCGAATGCACCTTCCCCTCGGCGTCCTTTGTATAGACGTACAGCACCTGACCGCGCTTGAACGGCTGGCCGATCGGGATGATCAGGCGCCCGCCTGGCTTCATCTGCTTGAACAGCTCGGGCGGGGCGTACTGGGCGGCGCAGGTCACGATGATGACGTCGAAGCCGCCTTCGACCTCCGGCCAGCCGAAATATCCGTCGCCGACCTTGGTGTGGACGTTGTTATAGCCAAGCGGCGTGTAGATGCGTCCCACCGCCTTGCCCAGCGGCTCGATGATCTCGATCGAGTAGGCCTTGCGCACGATGCGCGACAGCAGCGCGGTCTGGAACCCGCTGCCCGTTCCGATCTCCAGCGTCACGTCGTCCGGGCCGGGCTTGGCCGCCTGGGTCATGTAAGCCTGGCCCAGATAGTCCGACAGCGCCGAGCCATAGCCGATCGCCCAGGGCTTCGGGTCAGCCTCATAGGCCTCGCCGCCGATGCTGCGGTGCTCCTGGTACTGGTAGTGGAAATACTCGCGCGGCACCGCCTCGAAGGCGGCAAGAACGCGCGGATCGGCGTTGCCCATATGCGCCTTCAGATACTCGGCGATGCGCTGCATCGCCGCCGGCTTGCGCGCCTGGATCTCGGCGAATTGTGCGTCGGTCAGGCTGACCGGCCGGCCGGACTCGCGCATCGCCCGCTCATAGTCTGCCCGGGTCCAAGGCTCGGCAGCGGCACGCGCCGCCGAAGCGAAGGGCAGCGCGGCGGATGTGGCGATCAGTCTGCGGCGGGTGAGCAGGCCGGAAGATCGTGCCAACGAAGAACCCTCTGCGACATCGGGAAAGCGGCGAGGGCAATACCATACATCATCGCCCCGCATAGCAGAACCGCGCCGTATCCCGCCTCCCGCGCCAGTAGCGTCGCGGCCGGCGTCGCCATCACCGAGAACGCACCGTTCAGCGCCCACGCCCAGGGCAGCGCCGCGCTGTCGCCGACCCGGCCGAGCCCCAACGGGAACGGCAGACCCAGTGCGAAGGAGACCGGCGCCAGCACGGCGACCATCAGGCAGGCCCGCAGCGGCATCGGCCAGCCGAGCGTCGCCAGCGCGAGCGACCCCAGCCCGGCCCAGGCGGCAACGCACCAGAGCACGATCCCGAGCACGGCCACCGCCAGCCCGCGCCGGGGCACGGCGATGCGGCCCGATACCAGGCTGCCCAGGCCGGAGAACACCAGCATGGACGTGAGCACCAGCGCGAAGCCTCCCGTCTGGTCGTTGAGCCAGAGAGAAGCCTGCGCGATCAGCGCGATCTCGATGAACAGGAACCCGAGTCCAAGCGCCGGGAAGTAGAGCCCGATGCGCGTCACCGACACGCCCGGAGCGCGCAGCCGGGATGCGAGCAGCGGCAGCAGCAACACGAGCGCCGCGATCACCGCCGCCTGGGCCAGCACCGCCAGATTGACCAGCGCGCCAATCTCCGCCTGCGGCAGCATCTCCAGCCGCGCCAGCAGCGTGCCGAGCTGCGAGAGCCGCAAGGCGGCATAGAAGAACGGCCGATCCAGCGTGACCGGCGCCAGGCTGAACGTCGCCTCCGACGCGCTCGGTCGGCCGGCCAGCACCGCCCCGGCCTCGTCCGCGATCGAATCGTCCGGCCCGGACGCGCCCGCCTCGCCGGAGGCGAAGGAAACGGCGGGCAGATCGTTGTACAGCCCGGCCCGCGTCGCCTGCACGTCGATGCCGGGATAGTACGAGAGGTCGAAGGAGCGCGCGTCGCAGAACCGACGCAAGGTCGCGATGCGGGCCGCATCCCAGGGCCGGTCGGACAGCAGCACGCGAACTCCCCAGGCCGAGCGGTACGCGATGACGTTCCGCGCCGGATCCGCCACTCCTATCTCCAGCAGTGCCGCGCGCGCGGTCGCCAGCACGCGCAAGGCATAGACCGGGAAGTCGCGGATAGAGACCGGGATCGAGACGATGCCGCCCGGCGTCAGGGCGCGCAGATCGGCGGCCAATGCCTCGACGCTGAACGCCGCCTGGTTCGCCTCCGCCGCATCGAGGAAATCCGCCGACAGGTCGATTACGTCATACGGCCCGCCCGTCCGCGCTGCGGCTATCGGCGAGGCCGCGCGCACGCTCACGCGCGGATCGTCGACCGGCGCCGGGGAGGGTCCCAGCCCGTGCCGCAGCGCCCCGGCCAGCACCGGATCAGGTTCCAGCGCCTCGACTTTCGCCGCGCCCAAGGCCAGCAGCTCGGCGATTCGGAACCCGCCCGAGGCGCCGGCCAGCAGCACCCGCGCGTGTGGGATCAGCTCGTAGGGCGCCGCGTCCAGCGCGGCGGAGGCATATCCGACATCGAGCCCGCCCGGACGTGGCAGCGCGGCGATGCGCGTGCCGTCGCGATACAGCCCATAGGCGCGTGGCGGTCCGGGAAGGCCGAGCTGGCCGGAATCGTTGGAAACGTCGGTGTCCACCCGCTCGGTGAAGTCATCGAGCAGCTTGTACTGCCCGCGCGGCGAGACGCGCTCCGCGAGGATGCGGGCGCCGGGCGTGTGCAGCGGCGCGTAGATCGGCTTGAACTCGTTCACCCCCGCCTGCGGCCCGAGCAGCAGAACCGCCTCGGCCACGATCAGGGCAAGAGCGGCGGCGATGCTCGGCCGGCGTCCCTGGAACCCCGCGCTGGCCGCTAGCGGGATCAGCAGCGCCGGCACCAGGGCGAGCGGCGGCAGCACGAACATCAGCGCCGTCACCGCCGCCGCGCCCAGACCGGCGCCCCCCAGATCCCAGCCGTACACCACGCCGATCCGTCGTGCGTTCAGGACGAAGCTCAGGCCGATGAACAGCCCGGCAAGGAAGAAGAACGGCAGCAGCGCCGCGTAGTATCCCGCGATATTCCAGAGCTGCCCCGCCCAGGTGACCTGGTTCTGCAATTGCAGCGGGTTGAACGGATTGGCGACGGTGGCGCGGAAGCCCAGTCCGGCCGCCAGCACCAGCGCCGCCGGCAAGCCCGCCAGCAGCCGCGCCCCGTGGCGGGCCGCCGCTTCCCGCGTCAGGGCCAGCGCCACGCCGCTCAACGCGAACCCCGCCATGACGATGGAGATGACCCAGTAGCCATATTCCGACCATTCGGCGACGGCGAAGAACCGCGTCAGCGCGATCTCGTACGCCACGGCGGAGAACGAGACGAGGAATAAGGACGCGAATCCACTTCGACGCGGGAACTCCCTCACCGCCAGACCCGCCCGCGAATGAATTCCTCCACCACTGCGTCGAACCGCCTCGGTTCATCGACGAACAGCGCATGCCCCGCGGTCGGAAACACCACCGTCTCCGTGTTCGGCCGCATGCGCTGCAAATTCGCGGCCTGCGCGGCGAAGCGCGGCCGTACGACATACAGCAGAGGCCTGTCGGTGGCATAGACCGCCTCCCGCCAGTACTCGCGGGGCACCGGATAGGCCAGCAACGCGCGGCAGGCCGGCTCCGGCGTGCGCAGGGTGGCCTCGGTCAGTCGGTCGAGATAGGCCGCCGGCTGCGGCGCGCGGAACATGGCGCGGACGAAGCGGGCCATGAACCGCGCGTGCGAGGCGGGCGGCGGTCCGCGTCGCCCAGGCGGGGGGGCCGGCTCCTCGCCCACCGAATTGTCCACCAGCACCAGCCCGGCCACCGCCGCATCCCCGTGCAGGTGGAGGTACGCCAGGGAATCGAGCACGCCGAGCGACCAGCCGACCAGCAGAACCGGGGTGCGCAGCCGCGCGATCAGCTCCGCGATGTCCTGCCCGCGCCGCTCGGGCGTGTAGCCGCGCGCCGGCGCGTCCGACTCGCCCTGCCCACGCGGGTCGAAGGCGATGACGTGGTAGGCGCGCGAGAACGCCGCGATCTGCGGCGCCCAGATCCAGGCCGGCATGGTCCAGCCCGGCACCAGCACGATCGTCCGCCCTGTTGGCGGCCCGGCCTCCAGGTAATGCAGCCGCACGCCGTCACTGGTCAGGAAAAACCCGTCGCGGGCCCGCGCAGCAGCCGGTGCCCATGCCCCGACGATGACGAGAAGGAGCCCCAATAGCCGCCAATATGTCCGCATGGCACCGACAAAACCCGCCGGGCTCGGCGCCTGTCAACGATTCTCGATCGTCGCGCGGCGCCCGGTGCGGCTATCCTGCCTTTACCGGCCGATTGGCATGGCTCTGCTGCGGCACCCCGCGATTGAGCGACATGTGGGAATGAGTGCAGAGCCAGGCACCGTCGGCCTTGTGGAACACCATCGTGGCTCGGCCCGGCCGATCGAAGGTTGAGCCGTCAGGCTGGTAGCCGGTGCTCGTCCAGGTAGCGACCATGCTCGCCATGGAGGCATCGGCGGAGACGAGAATGCGCGCGCCCTCGATGTCGAACCGGAAGTCCGACGTCCTCGGCCAGACATTGTCCCATTGCGCGCTCACCCAGGCGTCAAGTCCCGGAATCACGTCGCGATGCGTCCCGAACGCCAGGATGTCGGGATGGAACAGCCGCCGCGCCGACGCGTAGTCCACCTCCCGCACATACGACGCGAACCTTTCGAGCCACTCGATGAAGAAGCCTCGCGTCGCGACGTCGGCTTCGGGCAGCGGCGGCATTGGCGCACTCCGGCATTCGGTTCGTCGCGAAGTGTCGCCCGGTCGAGGTCCGTGCGCCAGCGGGGCGCCGCGTGGCTTGCGCCTGCCCTCTGGGCGGTCCATCGACTGCAAGATGACGAACGACGCTTGGGTGCCTCCATCGCACAGGCCAGCATGGATACGCGCGGAACCGACCGAGGTGGGTTTCGAGCCGGACGCGCTCGCCGAGGCGGTGCGGTTCGCCGCTGCGCACGAGACGCCCTGGCCGCGCGACCTGCGCGCGCATCTCGAAGCCGGGCACTTCGAGAAGCGGCCCGACAACGAGATACTCGGCCCGATCCGCCCACGCGGCGCACCCAACGGGCTGGTTCTGCGCCACGCCCGCCTGGTCGCATCCTGGGGCGATACGCGGCAGGTCGATTTCACCTTCAGCGTGGCGAAAAGCTGTCTCGGCCTGCTTGCCGGCCTCGCCTGGGCCGATGGCCTGCTCCCCGACCTCGACGAGCCAGTCGGGCACCGCATCCACGACCGCGGCTTCGATGGCCCTCACAACGGCGCCGTTACGTGGCGTCACCTGCTCCAGCAGACCTCCGAGTGGGACGGCACGCTGTTCGGCAAGTCCGACATGATCGACCGCAACCGCAACCTTGCCACCGAGGGACGCGGCGCCACAAAGGGCACGACACGGGAGTTGCGCCCGCCGGGCGGGTTCTGGGAATACAACGATGTCCGGGTGAACCGCCTGTCGCTCGCCCTGCTGCGCCTATTCCGCCGCCCATTGCCCGAGATTTTCGCCGAGCGCATCATGCGCCCGATCGGTGCGTCCGATGACTGGGCTTGGCACGGCTACCGCACATCGTCGGTCGAGATCGACGGGCGCCTGGTGGAGTCGGTCTCTGGCGGATCGCACTGGGGCGGCGGCATCGAGATGCATGCCGAGGACCAGGCGCGCATCGGGCTGCTGATGCTGCGCCGGGGTGACTGGGGCGGGCATCGCCTGCTGCCGGAATCCTGGATCACCCAATCGCTGACCCCCTGTGCGCTGAACCCGGCGTACGGGTTCCTCTGGTGGCTCAACACCGACCGCGCCCGCGTCCCCAGCGCCTCCCCGGCCAGCTTCTTCGCCGTGGGCGCGGGCGGCAACCAGATCTGGGTCGATCCCCCAACGGGCATCGTCGCCGTCATGCGCTGGATCGACCCCGCCGCCGTGGACGGGTTCGCCGGCCGCGTGACGTCGGCCCTGCGACCTGCTTGACTTGGCCGCGATCAGGGGGAGCGACCATGAGCGACGGCTTCGAGACGCTGCGCATCGAGCAGCCCCGACCGCACACCGTGCTGGTCACGCTGAACCGCCCCGATGCCGCCAATGCCATGAACACGCAAATGGGCCTCGACTTGCTCGCCGCGTTCGACGGCTTCAACGCCGCGCCCGGCGGGCAGCGTTGCATCGTCGTCACCGGCGCCGGCTCGCGCGCCTTCTGCGCCGGGGGCGACCTGAAGGAGCGCAACGGCATGACCGATGCGCAGTGGCAGGACCAGCACCTGATCTTCGAGCGCGCCATCCGCGCCATCATCGACTGCCCGGTGCCGGTGATCGCCGCCGTCAACGGCGCCGCCTATGCCGGCGGGCTGGAGATCGCGCTCTGCTGCGACTTCATCTACGCCGCCGAGACGGCGCGCTTCGCGCTGACCGAGGTCACGCTCGGCATCATGCCCGGCGCCGGCGGCACGCAGAACCTGCCCCGCGCGGTCGGCGCGCGGCGGGCGAAGGAGATCATGCTGACCGGCAAGCCCTTCACCGTCGCACAGGCCGCCGAATGGGGCATGGTCAACCGGGTCTGCAAGTCCGACAGCCTGCTGGCCGACGCGCTGGAGATCGCGGCCACGATCAGCGCCAACGCGCCCATCTCGACGCGCCAGATCAAGCAATCGGTCAACCAGGGCCTGAACATGGACCTGCGCAGCGCCATGATGTTCGAGATCGAGGCGTATAACCGCATGGTCCCGACCGAGGACCGCCGCGAGGGCATCCGCGCCTTCAACGAGAAGCGCAAGCCGGACTTCCAGGGACGGTGATCCATGAACATCGTGACCGACATCCAGGCGCAGGACCTCACCGCGACCCTCGTGGCCCAGGCGCGCGCCATCCGCCATGATGCGCTGCCCAGCGACGTCCGCGCGCTCGCCCGGCAATGCATCCTCGACACGCTCGGCTGCGCCCTGGCCGGCGCCGATGACGAGCTGACCCGTCTCCTGCTCGCCGACCTGGCCGAGGATGGCGGCACCCCGGTCGCCACCGTCATCGGCCATACCGCACGTCTGCCCGCGCCCGCAGCAGCGCTGGTCAACGGCGCGGCTGGCCACGCGCTCGATTTTGACGACGTGAACATGGCGATGCCCGGCCATCCCTCGGTCGCCATTCTGCCGGGCCTGCTCGCGCTCGCCGAGGCACGCGGCGCCTCGGGCGCGGACGTGATCGCCGCCTTCGTCGCGGGCTATGAGTTCGCCTGCCGCGTCGGCCGCATGATCGCGCCCGGCCACTATGACGGGCTCGGCTTCCACGCCACCGCGACCGTGGGCTGCCTCGGCGCCGCCGCTGCCTGCGCGCACCTGTTGAAGCTGGACGCCGAGCGGTTCGCGACCGCGATCGGCATCGCCGCGACGCAAGCCGCCGGGCTGAAATCGATGTTCGGCACGATGTGCAAGCCGCTGCACGCCGGACGTGCCTCCGCCAACGGCCTGCGCGCCGCCCGCCTCGCCGCGCGCGGCTTCACCAGCCGCACCGACGCGATCGAATGCGCGCAAGGCTTCGCCCGCACCCACAGTCCCGACTTCCATCCCGAGCGCGCCCTGACCGAGCCGCCGGACGGGTTCCACATCCGCGACAACCTGTTCAAGTACCATGCCGCCTGCTACCTGACGCACGCCCCGATCGAGGCCGCGCGCGGTCTGCGCGAACAGCACCATCTCAGCCCCGACCGCATCGCTCGCATCCACCTCACGCTGAATGAGGCGTGTGATCGCGTGTGCAACATCCTCGCCCCGCGCACTGGGCTGGAAGCCAAGTTCAGCCTGCGCCTGACCACCGCGATGGCGCTCGCGGGGATCGAGACCGGCGCGCTCGCCAGCTACTCGGAAGTGACCGCCGCCGATCCGCGCCTGGTCGCGCTGCGCGACAAAGTGGAGATCGACTTTGTCCCAAGCGGCACGCACACGCTGGCCGAACTGCGGGTCACACTCGCCGACGGCACCGTGCTCGAGGCCCGCCACGATGCCGGCAAGCCCGCCTCCGATGTCGCCGAGCAGGGAGGCCGCATCGAGGCGAAGTTCGCCGCGCTGGCGGAGCCGGTCATCGGGCCTCGCGCCCGCGACCTCGCGGCTCAGGTCGCGCGGCTGGACGAGCTTCCCGATATCGGCACCATGATGGCGCTCTGCGCGGCCGAGAGGTCTGACCGATGAAGCTCGGCCTGGCGATCGGCTATTCGGGCGGCAGCCTCGATCTGCCGGTCAAGCTCGTGCAGCGCGCCGAGGAGCTCGGATACGACACGGTCTGGACCGCCGAGGCGTACGGCTCCGACGCCGTGACCCCGCTCGCATTCCTCGCGGCGCACACCAGCCGCATCCGGCTCGGCACCGGCGTCATGCAGCTCGCCGCGCGCACCCCGGCCAACGCCGCGATGTGCGCCGCGACGGTCGATGCGCTGGCCGGCGGCAATCGCTTCATCGCCGGGCTCGGTGTCTCCGGCCCGCAGATCGTGGAGGGCTGGTACGGCCAGCCCTGGGGCCGCCCCTATTACCGCGTGAAGGACTATGTGCAGATCATGCGCAAGATCCTGCGTCGCGAGGCACCGGTCACGCATGAAGGGCGCGAGATCAGCCTGCCCTATACCGGCCCCGGCGCGGCGGGACTTGGCAAGCCGCTCAAGTCGATCCTGCACATGAACCCGGCGATCCCGATCTTCCTCGGCACCGGGACCGAGGCGATGGTGAAGCTCACTGCCGAGATCGCCGACGGCTGGCTGCCGATGGGCTTCGTGCCCGGCTCGCTGCCGGAATACCTGCCCTGGCTGGAGGAAGGCTTCCGCCGCGCCGGGGACGGCAAGTCCCTGCGCGACCTGGAGATCCACGCATCGGTCCATGTCGCCGTGGATGCCGACGTGAAGGCGGCGCTCGCGAAACTGAAGCCCGAGGTCGCGCTCTATGTCGGCGGCATGGGCGCCCGCAACGTCAACTTCCATAAGGAGATGATGGTCCGCCGGGGCTTCGCGGCCGAGGCCGGCCGCATCCAGGAACTCTACCTCGCCGGCCGCAAGGACGAGGCGATCGCCGCCGTGCCCGACGACTTCGTGGATCTCCGGTCCCTGGTCGGCCCGCCCGAGCGCATCCGCGAGCGCTATCGCGCGTGGGAGGGGTCAGGGGCGACGGCGCTGACCGTGCGTTCTCGTCAGCCCGAGGCGATCGAGGTGATGGCCCAGGCAGCGGCCCTCAGCCGCCAAGCAACTCCCGCTTCAGCATAGCTGAGGGCGGATTGGGACCGAGGAGCGTCAGGAGGACGGCGCGATTGAAGGCGGGGTCGGTGATGGTGCCCACCCTCTGCCCGTTCAGCGTTATCGTCAGGCCTCCTGGCCCGAAAGCCAGCGTGCTGAGATCGCCGGCGCGTATCGGCGGAACGGCGGCGAGGAAGCGCCGCACATCGGCTGGCGCGAGCCGACAGGGCGGTAGGCAGTTCTGCTCGAAGCCGTCGCGCCAGGCTTTGCGGGCACTGCTGGCATCCACGTCGTGGACGAAGTGGAACACGAGCAGCTTGTCCTCGGGTGAATCGAGGATGGAAGCGGCGTCGTGGCTGGGGTGTTCGACATAGAGCCCAGCCACATAGATATGTATGCGAAGCCACGAATAGGTGCGCAGGGCGATGCCGTTCAGACGAAGCTCGGTGCCGCCGAGCGTCGTCGTGTCCGGCAGCGTCACCCCGGCGAGTTGCGCGGCTCCGGCGGCCGGCGCCGACAGGCTCAGGATCGCGGCGGCGGCCGGGGCGAGCCATCCGCGCTCAAGGATCGTCATGCGTCGTGCGATTCAGTGCCCCGAGGTCTCCGCCTGCATCTCCGTGAACACTTTGCGCGCCACGATCAGCGCCTCGCGCACAAGGGGCAGGCCGCAATAGCCGGAGAGGTGCAGCAGGGACTCGACCAATTCCTCCTCGCTCCAGCCCTCGCGGCGTGCCATGCGCAGATGGATCGCCAGCTCCGCCTCCCGGCCCATCACCGTATCGGAGATGACGCAGATCAGCGTCCGGGTCTTCACGTCGAGTCCGGGGCGGGTCCACAGCCCGCCGAACACGTTCTCGACGGCGATCTCCCCGAACTTCCTCATGATCGGGTCGTCGTACACGGTCTTGTCGATGCGGTCGGCATAGGCCTCGCCCATCAGCCGACGCCGCATCGCCCGGCCTTGTTCCGTGCGGCTGGTCCCGCTCATGCCGCTACTCCGGCACCATTTCGCCTGAGCCGCCGAACGGCTCGGGAAAATCGCGGAACTTCGGCAGGCCATCCGGAATCGGCAGCACCTTCTCGCCGTAGTTGACGTGCAACGCCGGCTTGAAGGGGAAATCCGGGATCGTGGCGGCGAACACGTCCACCATTCCGAAAGTCGGATGTTTCGCCATGACATGACCCCCGCACTGGCGGCAGAACTGCCGGTGGCTCACCTCTGTCTTGGCATAGGTGCCGATCTGATCTTCCCCTTTCGTCACCGTCACGTTCTCGGGCTTCCACAATGAGAACGCGTTCACGGGCGAGGCCGACCAGGATCGGCAAGAGTTGCAATGGCAGTAGCCCATGACCTCCGGCTCGCCCCGGACCTCGATCGTGACGCTTCCGCAGAAGCAGGCGCCGGAATAAGAGTTCGCCATTGTCATCCTCCGTCATGCCTTGGTTCGGAGGAACGTACCGGGCGGGCAGCCAGGACGCAACTCAAGGCCCGTCACACGTCCACGACGACATAGTCGTGCTCGACCGAGACCGGGACGGTCTCGGCCACGAACGGACCCCTGGCGAGCGTCTCGCCCGGCTCCACGCTGACACTATAGGTGCGCGCCTTCACCCCGTCGGGCTCGCACCAGGACTGGCCGGTGCGGATGTCGAACTCCCAGCCGTGCCATGGGCAGCGCAGCATCTCGCCCCGCCGGCTCAGGCGATACTGGCCCGGTCGGTCGGCCTCCATGGCCGCGAACAGCCGCCCGCGGCACAGCGGCGCGCCCTCGTGCGGGCAGCGGTTGAACAGCGCGAAATACTCGCCGTTGACGAGGAAGACGCCGATCTCGCGGCCCTTGACGGCGACGATCTTGCACGTGCCCGACGCGATCTCGCCCACGGCGGCGACGACGTGACGGGTCACGCGCCGCCCTCACCCGGCATACTGACGCATGCCGACCTCTCCCGCGAGGCGGGAGAGGTGAAGCAATGCGGCGCCCGGTCCACCTCTCCCGCGCTGCGGGAGAGGTCGCCGCGCCCGTGCGCGGCGGGTGAGGGCGGGGTCATCCCAACCCGTAGAACGCCATCGCATTGTCGCGGAAGATGCGCTGCCGCCCCTGCTCGGGAAGCTGCACCTTGAAGGCGTGGCGCGGGTCGTCCTGATCCCAGTGCGGGTAGTCGGTCGAGAACATCACCCGATCCCAGCCGATCCACTCGATCGTTGCCAGCAGGTCGTCCGGCCGCTCCGGTTCCTCGATCGGCTGCGTCGTCACCCAGACATGCTCGTGGATGTATTCGGACGGCAACCGCTTCAGGTGCGGCACCTCCTCGCGCAACCGGCGGAAATGCTTGTCGAGTCGCCAGCTCAGCGACGGCAGCCAGGCGAAGCCGCCCTCCACCAGCACCATCCGCAGCTTGGGGATGTGCTCGAACGCGCCCTCTACTACCAGGCTGGTGACCAGCGCCTCCATGCTTTGGACGTAGCTGTGGTGCTCCTCGTGGTAGAAGGACGGCCAGCCGCCGCCCGTCGAGGGATGCCCGCTGGTGCCGCCGAGGTGCAGCGCGATGGGGAGGCCGTTGGCGGCGCACGCCTCCAGGATCGGCCAGTAGCGGCGGCGGCCCAGCGGCTCCAACCCGCGCGGCGGGATCTGCACCTGCACGAAGCGCCGATCGCCGGCGCGACGCTCGATCTCGGCGATCGCCGCTTTCTCGTACTCGACCGGGATCTGCACCGAGGCCTTCAGGCGCGGCTCGCGGTCGCACCACGTGGCAGCCTGCCACTCATTCACCGCGCCGCACATCGCCGCGCCGAACTCCAGGTTCCGCTCGTCCGAGCAGCGCCCGACCAGCGGCAGGATCACCCCGTATGCCGCCCCGAACGCGTCCAAAAGCTGCTCGCGCACGAAATCGAGATCGGAGCCCGGAATCCCGCCCCCAGGTGGCCACGCATCGACCCGCATTCCCACCTCGGGCGACATGCGCGGATAGTTGGCGGTGCCGGCCAGCGCCTGTCGCGCGCGCCCGCCGACGGTCCGGCGGTGCTGGCGCCAGCGTTCGGAGAGGAACGGGTCGAACTCCGCGCCCCCCTTGCTCGGATAGAGATGCACGTCGCAATCGACGTAGCCGAGCAGGCTCTGAGTGCCGAGGTCGGCGTTGCGCTCCAGGACCGTCACGGTCATTGCACGCGCTCCTTGCTACGCACTCTCCGCGAGGCGCGGATAGGTGCTCATTGGGTTGTCGATCAGGATCTTCCGCGCCAAACCCGCCGGCAGCCCGTCAGGTAACGCATCCTGCCCGTCGAAGTGCCAGTGCGGGTAGTCGGTCGCGAAAAGCAGCATCTCCTCCGACCCGATCTCGTCCAGCACCCGTTCAAGCTGCGCCGGCTCGGGCGGAGCGTCGAAGGGTTGGACGGTGAGGCGCACATGCTCGCGCAGATATTCGGCGGGCGAGCGCTTCAGCCACGGCACCTCGGCCCGCACGCCGCGCCAGGTCTTGTTGGCGCGCCAGATCCAGGCCGGCAGCCAGGTCACGCCGGATTCGATCAGCACCACCTTGAGGCGCGGGAACTCCACGAATACGCCCTCGACGATCAGGCTGTTCAGCGCGGCGGCGCAGCCCTGCGACTGCGCCACGTAGTCCTCGAGCAGATAGCTCGGCCAGCCGATCGACGTGGTCGGGTGGCGCATGGTCGAGCCGGCATGGACGCCGATGGGCAGCCCCAGCCGCTCGGCGGCGCGGTAGATCGGCCAGTTCTGCCGGCGCCCCAGCGGCAGCTCCTGCATCGCCAGCAGCAGCACCTGCACGAAGCGCCGGTCCTCGGCGCAGCGCTCGATCTCCTGCGCGGCCAGTTCGGGGCTGTGGCCGGGCACCACGATGGAGGCGCGCAGGCGCGGGTCGGCGTCCAGCCATTCCGCCGCGATCCACTTGTTGATGGCGCGGCAGAACGCGGCCGAGAAATCCTCGCTGAACACCACCTGCGCGCCGTGCAGCACGTTGCAGATGGCGAAGCGCGAGCCGAAGGCGTCCAGCGCCTGCGTCCGCAGCAGGTCGGGATCGCTGCCCGGCCGCTTGGACCCGGCCCGCCAGTCGGGCCGGCCTGACAGCGGAGCGTTGGGCGGATAGGCGCCAAGGTCGTAGTTGTCCCGCTCCAGCCCGCGCATACGCACATGCTCGCGCCAGTAATCGTCCAGATAGGGGAGCAGGACATGGGTGCCGGGCAGCGCCGGATGGACGTCGCAGTCGATCGCACCGGGGGCGGGAATGGCCACGTCGCCTCCTTGACCGGGCCACCATAGGCGCGCCCCGGCTTCGGCGGCAATGCCCGGCTAGACGCCCTCGGTCGCGGCGTACAAGCGTTCCATCTCGGCCGCGAAGGCGGCGCGCAGGGCCTCGGCCTCCGGCCGGGGAAGCCAATTGGAGATCGATTCGAACCGCAGCTCGGCCAGGGTCGCGGCGGTCAGGTCGCGCCAGGGCAGGCGGGCGGCGTCCCGCGCGCGGGCCAGGGTGGCCAGCAGCTCGTCACGGATGCCCTGGATGAAATCCGCGGGCGGCGGCTCGTCCACGCCGCGAGCGGGCTCGGCTGCGAACAGGTCGGACTGGGCGAATTGGGCCATGATCGGAGTCTGCCGAGGCGGCCCGGCCACGACAAGGACTTGCGCCGGCGCGGGCTCGTTTCGCATGCTGGAGCGAATGGACAGCGAACTCGGCGCGCTCTGGCGACAGCGCACCTGCCTGACATCGTTCGCGCGCTGCTCGCGCGCGGCAACGAGGGCTCAAAGAAGGTCGAGAGCCACGCTCATTCGGTCGCGATCCACACCATGCACTACAACTTCGTCCGCATTCACCAGACGCTCTGCTGCACTCCGGCGATGGCAGCAGGCATCAGCATAACACTTTGGGAGCTTGCCGACACGGTGAGAGTGTTGGACGAATGGGAGATCGGAACTCGCGATAGGGGTGAATGATGCTGAAGGGAACTGACTAGGGTCTGTTGACAATTACCTCGTTGCGATGATGGTGGCTGCGAGGCTGATGTTGGCATGGAAGCTTTCGTCGGTCTTGTCGTAGCGGGTGGCGATGGCTCGGAACTCCTTCAGCTTGGCGAAGAAGTTCTCGATCAGGTGGCGCCAGCGATACATGGCCTTGTCATAGGCGATGATCGTATTGCGGTTGGATTTGGGTGGGATGACGGCGACGGCGCCACGGTCATCGAGGTCCGCACGCAGCCAATCGGCGTCGAACGCCTTGTCACCGAGCAGGGCGTCGAAAGTGATGTCTGCGATGAGCGGCGCGACCCCTACGATGTCGTGGCGCTGTCCGGGCAAGAGCACGAAGCGGACCAGATTTCCAAGCGCGTCCACCAGTGCGACGATCTTGGTCGTCAGCCCGCCTCGCGAGCGTCCGATGGCCTGATTGTAAGTCCCCCCTTTGCGCCGCTCGCCTTCTGATGGGCGGTGACGATCGTGCCGTCGATCAGGGCGTATTCGAAATCCGGCTCGTCGGACAAGCGCTCGAAGAGGCGCTCGAAGACGCCCGCCCGCACCCAGCGGCGGAAGCGCTGGAACACGCTGTTCCAGTGCCCGAACTCAGGCGGCAGGTCGCGCCACGGCGATCCCGCGCGCACGCGCCACAGAACCGCTTCCAGGAACAGCCGGGTGTCCTTCGCCGTCACTCCGCGATCCGACGCCTTGCCCGGCAACAGCGGGGCCATCTTCTCCCAAGCCGTGTCGCTGATCACAAATCGTCCCCTGTCCACCAAACCCTTCGCTCCGCCAAAACGGAGCTTGAATTACGGCTCAGGCCCGAGAGGAACCCACTTATTGTCAACAGGCCCTAGTGCTCCGTCATAGCTGATTTGAGGGGCCGTGCGTTCTGGCTTTGGCGGTGAAGCCATGGCCGGAGGCGTGCGATGAAGAAGTATCGGGTGACACTGACAGTGATGGAGCGCGAGGAGCTCGCGGCGCTGTTGTCGCGTGGCAAGGCGGATGTTCGCAAGCTCAAGCACGCTCAGATGCTGCTCAAGGCCGACGCGGCGGAGGGTGGCCCGGCGTGGACGGACGAGCGGACCGCGGAGGCGGTCGGGATCGGGGTGGCCACGATAGAGCGGGTGCGGCGGCGCTTCGTGGAGGAGGGCCTGGCAGCCGCGCTGAGCCCGTATCGCGGGGGTAAGCGGGTCTATACGCGCGCGCTCGACGGCGCGCAGGAGGCGCACCTCATTGCGCTGGCCTGCTCCGCGCCGCCGCAAGGGTGCGGGCGCTGGACCTTGCGCCTGCTGGCGCGGCGCATGGTCGAGTTGCAGCACACCGACGCGCTCTCGCACGAAACGGTGCGCCAGACGCTCAAAAAAACGCCCTCAAGCCGCACCTGAGGCGGATGTGGTGCATCCCGCCGAAGCACTCGGCGGAGTTCGTCTTCCACATGGAAGACGTGCTGGAGGTCTACAGCCGTCCCTACGACGCGAAGCGGCCGGTGGTCTGCCTCGACGAGACTTTCAAGCAACTGGTCGGCGAAACGCGCGAACCCCTGCCGACACGGCCTGGCGCGGTTGAACGCTTCGACCACGTCTATGTTCGCAACGGCGTGGCCAGCCTGTTCCTCGCCACTGAGCCGCTCGCCGGCTGGCGGCATGTGGCCGTGACCGAGCACCGCCGCCGCGGCGACTGGGCCAGCTTCGTGCGCGACCTGCTCGAGGGGCCATACCATGACGCCGAGCGCGTGGTGCTGGTCATGGACCAGCTCAACACTCACTCGCTCGCCAGCCTCTACGAGGCGTTCCCGCCCGAGGAGGCCAGGCGCCTGGCCGAGCGCATTGAACTCCACCACACGCCCAAGCATGGATCGTGGCTCAACATGGCCGAAATCGAGTTCAGCGCGTTAGCGCGGCAATGCCTCGCTCGCCGCATCGCCCAGCACGAGACGCTCCGCCGCCACGTCGCGCAATGGGAGGACCAGCGCAACGCCGGGCAAGCCAAGGTCAACTGGCACTTCACCACCGGCCAGGCCCGCACCAAACTCCGAAGCCTCTACCCATCACTTGATGACTGACAAAATACTAGGGCCTGTTGACAATAAGTGGGTTCCTCTCGGGCCTGAGCCGTAATTTAAGCTCCGTTTTGGCGGAGCGAAGGGTTTGGTGGACAGGGGACGATTTGTGATCAGCGACACGGCTTGGGAGAAGATGGCCCCGCTGTTGCCGGGCAAGGCGTCGGATCGCGGAGTGACGGCGAAGGACACCCGGCTGTTCCTGGAAGCGGTTCTGTGGCGCGTGCGCGCGGGATCGCCGTGGCGCGACCTGCCGCCTGAGTTCGGGCACTGGAACAGCGTGTTCCAGCGCTTCCGCCGCTGGGTGCGGGCGGGCGTCTTCGAGCGCCTCTTCGAGCGCTTGTCCGACGAGCCGGATTTCGAATACGCCCTGATCGACGGCACGATCGTCACCGCCCATCAGAAGGCGAGCGGCGCAAAGGGGGGACTCACAATCAGGCCATCGGACGCTCGCGAGGCGGGCTGACGACCAAGATCGTCGCGCTGGTGGACGCGCTTGGAAATCTGGTCCGCTTCGTGCTCTTGCCCGGACAGCGCCACGACATCGTAGGGGTCGCGCCGCTCATCGCAGACATCACTTTCGACGCCCTGCTCGGTGACAAGGCGTTCGACGCCGATTGGCTGCGTGCGGACCTCGATGACCGTGGCGCCGTCGCCGTCATCCCACCCAAATCCAACCGCAATACGATCATCGCCTATGACAAGGCCATGTATCGCTGGCGCCACCTGATCGAGAACTTCTTCGCCAAGCTGAAGGAGTTCCGAGCCATCGCCACCCGCTACGACAAGACCGACGAAAGCTTCCGTGCCAACATCAGCCTCGCAGCCACCATCATCACAACGAGGTAATTGTCAACAGACCCTAGATTGCCGATCATAAAGAACTTCGGCTTCATGTGGGAACGGGACAAGGTTCACTGGGGAGCGAAGGGTCCCGGCGGGAGCGCATCTTTTGATGGGATCATGGTTGGCAATCGGAAGAGAAAGGTGAGCTTTCTGGAGCAGATGGGCATTTATGTACTATGGGGCTGTTGAAAAACGCTCATTCGATCTCGGCTGAGCGTGGGAGGCTGGCCCTGGCGAATGCGGAGGCACGCCGGATACGTGGCGAACTCGTTGGCCTTGGAGGGTAGGTTCGAGCTGTCTGTCAGGCCGCAGCGGTGGCGAGCGGAGCGTTCCGTGCCGTCGCGAGGCGTTTGAGGTTGATCGCCGTCGCCGTCAGGAACGCCTGGATTTTCATGTTCTGCAGCCCGCGTCGGACGGCCCTCGCGAGCCCGTGCCAGGTCTTCGCCTCGCCGTGAAACCCCTCTGAACGCCAGCGGTGGCGTCGATAGATGCGGGAATCTTCTTCCGACCAGCGCTCCTTGCGACGGCGGGCACGCAGCAGAGCCGGATAATCATCGCCGACCACCACCGCTTTGTTGGCCCGGCCAGGGGAAAGACAGTCGCTCCGGAGCGGGCAGCGTTTGCAATCAGCTGCGCGCGAATAGAAGAACCGGCCGTGCTTGACGGGCCGTTGCGGACGAAGAATGCGCCCGTGCGGGCACCGCAGGACGTCGTGCCGAGCGTCGTACCGGAACCGGCGCAACGGCACCTTGCTGCGGATCGGTTCCTTCTTGGCCGGGATCACCGGGTCGATGCCGCGCCGCTCCAGCCCGCCATAGACTTTGGCATAGGCGTAGCCTTGGTCGGCCGTGGCGGTGCGGACCGCGGTTCCCGTCGCCGCGGCGACGGCATCGAGCTGCGGCAAAATATGGTCACCCTCGTTCACCTCACCGGTCGTGACCTGCACGTCCAGCACCACGCCGCAAACATCGTCCACGGCAGTGTGCTGCTTGTAGGCAGGCTCGAGCCGGCGGTTCCGTGCGTTGGTGGCCATGGTCGCGTCGGGATCGGTCAGGCAGATCTTCTTGTGCCGGCCGGTTTGCTTGCCGTCGCGCTCGGCCCGGCGTTTGGCAGTCGCCGTCGCGGCCGTGGTGGAGTCGTCATCATCATTTTCCGCCAGCACTACGTCGGCATGGCGCACCGCCAAGCTCTCCCAGGACACGTCGGCACGGATCAGCGTCGCATCGATATGCACCACATCGCCGCGCGCGATGCCCGCGACGACACAGGACTGCACAGTGCGGGCAAATATCTTGCGGAACCGCTCGGCCCCCCAACGCTGACGGATGCGCGTCAGACTGGAATGGTCCGGCAGCACCTCGTGCAGCCCGTAACCTGCAAACCACCGGATGGCGAGATTGACCTGGGCCTCGCGCATCAGCCTACGGTCGTGCACGATTCCAAGCAGGAAACCGGAGAGCATCAGCCGCAGCGCCACCTCGGGGTCGATCCCGGGCCGGCCAGCGCCCTCCGGAGCATAACAGTCCTGAACCTCCGCTCGCAGCCAGCCGAGATCGAGCACGCGATCAATCCGAGCGAGCACGTGCTCGTCAGGCACCAAGTCTCGCAGCGATCCCGCCATGATCAGCTCAAGTTGGCCTCGAGGTTTGCTGCCCAGCATCGAATTGAGATCCGCTCCGTTAGAGGCGAAATCGAATTAAAAGCAGCCCGCTTTTTCAACAGCCCCACTATACGATCGCTTCGAACAGCCTGTCCAAATTGGGCAGGCTAAGAACATAATCAAAAGATTGCGGCAGCATCGGCGGGACCACCTTAGAAACCGTTGGTCCTACTTCACATGGTTCGGCTTCTACCAAGCTGGTGCCAAAAATGAATTGCTTGTAAAAGACCAAGCAACGGAACTCAAGCGTCAGGTATCATTGGGGGCGGGCTTGAACCAAATCGAGGCGGTCCTGATCCAAGTCCTAGAACCTAGGCTCAACCGTCGCGGCCCCAATTGGGAGAACGCGGAGGAATACCTCCAAGCTGCCAATACTATTGAGAACGACAGCGAGGCTGAAGCCGAGCCTGACGAGCCTGACTAGGATAAATTTCTTCCCCTAGTCTACAACTGACCCACCACCGCGAAGGTCC
This sequence comes from uncultured Pseudomonadota bacterium, assembly GCA_963830565.1. Lineage (GTDB taxonomy): Bacteria > Pseudomonadota > Alphaproteobacteria > Acetobacterales > Acetobacteraceae > DATFDN01. Next base: position 19,523 of record CAWHMO010000014.1, on the reverse strand, counting down.
GCGGATTGTGTACGCCGCGTCAGGCATCTTATCCCAATTATCCCTTTGACATAGCATTCGGCTCGGCTATAAATCAAGGCAGAAAGGGCGCTGCCATGACCGTCAACCTCATCGATCCGATCTTCCATGATGAAGATGCCGCCCGCGCCCACATGGAGGCGATCCGGTGGCCGAACGGCCCTTTCTGCCCGCATTGCGGCTCGGTCAAAAACATTACTAGGTTGCAGGGTCAGTCACATCGGCCCGGCCTTCACCAGTGCAACGCCTGCCGGGGCCATTTCGCGGTGACCAACGGCTCGGTCATGGAGCGGAGCCATATCCAACTTCACAAGTGGGTGCTCGGCTTTCATCTGATGGCGGCCAGCAAAAAGGGTGTTTCGGCGCACCAGCTTCACCGGATGCTTGATGTCACCTACAAGACGGCTTGGTTCATGGCCCACCGCATCCGGGAAGCGATGCGCGATCCGAGCCCGTCCCCGCTTGGTGGCGAGGGCAAGATCGTAGAGGCGGACGAAGCCTACCACGGCAAGAAAGAGACCCCGACGCCGAGCCCACACCGTCACGGCCGCCCCTACATCAAGAAGGGCAAGTCGGCGCAGAAGCGCGCCATCGTTGCCCTTGTCGAGCGTGGTGGTGAAGCTCGCGCCTTCCATATGCCGCAGGTCACGGCCAAGAACGTCCGCGACGTTTTGGTCCGCAACGCCGATCGCAAGAGCCGGCTGCATACCGATGAAAGCAATCTGTATCCAACGGTTGGCGCCGAGTTCGCCAAGCACGAGACGGTCAATCACTCGGCCAAGGAGTATGCCCGAGGCGACGTGACTACCAACTCGGCCGAAGGCTTCTTCGGCATCTTCAAGCGGGGCATCACGGGCGTGTATCAGCACTGCGGCGAGCAGCACTTGCAGCGGTATCTGGACGAGTTCAGCTTCCGCTATTCCAAGCGCGCGAAGCTTGGGCATCGACGATGCCGAGCGGGCGACCCTCGCAATCAAGGGCGCCGAAGGCAAGCGGCTGACCTATCAGGGAACTGCGTCGGCCTAAGACTCCGACGCAACTTGCCCGCGCTTTCCTCGCTTGGCGCCGGAGGCGGGGCGAACCGGCTTAGACTCCTTCTTCTTGGCCGGCCTATGTTGGGGCGGTGTGTTCAACGCGCGCCGCAGCGCATCGTCGCGACGGCGTGCAGCCTCTTCGTCACTGTAAGCGACTGGCACTTGCTTTTGCACAGCCTACGCTCCTCTCAGACACTAATCATATGGAGCGGGGAATTTTGCCGTGAAGCTACCGAAACAGGGCCGACCGATATGGATTATAGAGCGGATCGAGCACACCCCGATCATCCAAGAAATAGATCAATCGCCAGACCGAGCCGCCGCTATTGTTGCAAGCGCATTCCTGGAAGATCTGATTACAGAGCGTATCAAAAGACGCCTTCTGAAAGATTTGGAGTCTATAGGTAGGCTATTTCGAGGTACCGCTCCTCTTGGAAATTTCGGAGCAAAGGTAGATTTGGGATTTCTTAGAGGCCATTTCGGAATCACGGCGGAACGTTTGCCGAGAGGGGTTGGATGGCCGGGTCAGATGTGATTCCGGGCAGGTGTTCGAAGCCTTGCCGGAGACCTCATGTGGACGCCGACCACCCGCGCGCAGCATAGCCGTGTGGGGCTACGCTATGGAAGTGACGTGACCGACACGGAGTGGCTGATCCTCTCGCCGTTCCTGCCTGCCCCTCGCCCATGTGGTTGCCCTCGCAAGTGGGAGATGAGGGAGATCGTAAACGCCATCTTCTACGTTCTACGAGGCGGTATCGCCTGGAGCCTGCTGCCCAAGGACTTCCCGCCCTGGTCCACGGCGTATCGCTGGTTCGCCCGGTTCCGCGATGACGGCACCTGGGAGCGGATCAACCACCCCCTGGTGATGCTCGACCGCGAGCGGGCCGGCCGCGAGGCCAGCCCTACAGCCGCCGTGATCGACAGCCAGAGCGTCAAGACGACCGAGAGCGGCGGCATCCGAGGCTACGATGCAGGCAAGAAGATCAAGGGCCGCAAGCGTCATGCCATGGTCGACACCGACGGCCGGGCGCTCAAACTGCAGGCCCATTCCGCCGCCATCCAGGACCGCGACGGGGCGGGGCCGCTGCTGCGGGCCTCGCGGGCGAGTTGGCCGTTCGTGGCTCTCGGCTACGCGGATGGCGGCTACGCCGGTCCCCGGGTGGCCGACGCCAGCCCGATCCGCATCGAGGTGGTGCGCAAAGCCGACAACCAAGTCGGCTTTGCCGTCATCGCCCGGCGCTGGGTGGTCGAACGCTTCTTCGCCTGGATCAACCGCAACAGACGGCTGGCAAAGGACTTCGAGGCCTCCATCGAGTCCGTGGAAGCCTTCCTTTACGCAGCTTCCAGCGTGCTCCTGCTACGCAGGTTGGCCCGTTGAGGACGCGATTCGAAATGGACTCTTATAGGATTGTATGGAAAAAGGACCAGAGACGACTTGCATAGAGTTAGAGAGATTAGAAATGTATTCGCGCATCAATCCAGGACGGTCACATTTAACTCAAGGGAACCCAAAAGTATATGCGAAGATTTTATGACGCTTGTTCTAGACGGCTCTCCGAGAGATAGGTTTATGTGGAAAATCAAGTCAATAACGAATGAGCTTATTCTGGTGGGCTACGGGAGTCGCCCGAAATTACCTGCGGATTTTTCCTCACGCGCTCCATCGCGCGGTAAATCTTGATCACAGCCTTCTCTTCAGACTCTGAACATGGAGTTCATATTCAAAAAACGCCTCCTTGCCCGCCTCGATCATCTCGGGCGCCTCTTCCGCCTCTGCCGTCCTGTCACGCTCGTCTGTTTTAGCCATTGGCGACTCGCTATGTCAAAGGGATAATTAGGCATCTTATCCTCCCCGAGTTCGACCGCCGTGACGCCCTGCACGCCGACCTCGCCGAAGCCGCCGCCGAGGCGGAACAGGTCGCCGCCGCCGTGCCGCTGGGCGGGGGCGCCCACTTCACCCGCCAGCGCCGGGCCATCCGGGACGCGCTGGCCGCGAGCGGCATCGGCGCGCGGATCGACGCCCTGGTGGCCCGCCTGCTCGCCCGCTGACCTACGCGAACGCCGCGAACATCTCCTCGATCGCCCGCATCTGGTTGCCCGCCGCCGAGGACGGGACGATGATCGGCGTCCGCACTCCCGTCTCCCGCCACGCCTCCAGCCGCTCGCGCACCCGCGCCGGCGGCCCGAACAGGCTCACGTCGTCCAGCCAGCGATCCGTCAGGTAGCGGGGCACGTCGTCCGGCCGCCCCGCCGCGAGCGCGCCCTCGATCGCCTCCATCTCCTCCTGATACCCTGCCTCCTTCCAGTAGTTCCGGTAATTGGGCAGGCGGGCGTAGGCGGTCAGGGTGCGGCGGTTCACGGCCTTGGCCGCCTCGATGTCCTCGGCGATGCAGGTCGGGATCATCACCCCGATGAAGAAGCCATGATCCGCGCGCCTCGCCGCCGGCAGCGCCGCGAGCGAGGCAGCCATGTGCGACCGCGCGGCATTGGCGAAGACGACGCCGTCGCCGATCTCCCCCGCCAACGCCACCATCCGGCGCCGCAGCGCGGCCAGGATCACCGGCGGCAAGCTGCCGATCCCTTCCTGGGCACGCAGCCGCTCGACGAAGGCGCGCGTGTCGGCCAGCGGCTTGCCCGGCGTCACGCCCATCCGCGCATGGCTCGGCGCGTGGGCGACCCCGATGCCGAACCGGAACCGCCCGCCCGAGACCTCGTGCAGGAAGGCGCAGCTCTGCGCGTAGTCGACGGCGGTCCGGGCATAGATCGGCGCGATCATCGGCCCAAAGACGACGCGCCCTGTCGTCCAGGCCAGCGCCTCGCACAATGACATGTGAGCGAACAGACTCGGCGCGAAGATGCCCTCAAAACCGCGCCGCTCGATCTCGCGCGCCATCTCCACGGTTCGAAGGCGCCGGCCGGGCACGGCGGCCAGGCTGACGGCTGGAAGCGGCTGGGACATCGCACCCCTCGCGCGGTCTTAGGCAGGCAATTTGCCGCGACCGGATCGCCCCGCCAAGCCGCGATGCGCTATCAGCCCTCGACATGCGGCTCAGGGGCACCTATCTGATGCGCCTTCGGAAGGAATTGACGATGCGCAGGTGCAAGGCCCCCGATGGCCGCGTTTGGCCACGAGAAAATCCTGGACCCGATGCATGACAACCCTGGAGAGTGTTCGTGCCCAGCGGAAACGTGATGCGATCCGCGTATTCTGGCTGGTATCGGACCAGGCGATCTATGCCGGAAGCAATTTTATCACCAACGTCATATTCGCCCGGTTGCTGAGCGCCACGGACTATGGCCTGTACTCGCTTTCATTCAGCGGATTCCTGTTCCTGAGCGTGCTGCATTATGGCGCGTTCCTGGAGCCCCTGTTGATTCAGTCGGCGCAGGTCGATCAGCAGCACCGCAGGTCTTACGTCGTCGCGATGGGCTGGGTGCATACGGCCATGCTCGCCCTGGTTTCGGCGATCAGCGGCATCGGGTTCGCCGTCGCGACCTATGTTCATGTGCCCGAGGCAGCCTGGGCGATCCTCGGGGCGGGGATCGGTGGCACCATGGTGCTGATCCTCCTCACCGCGCGCCGGCTTTGCCTGGTGTTCCTGTCCGCCTTCACATCGGCGGTGATCGGCGCCCTGTATTTCGTCGGCGTGCTCGCGACCGTGTATCTGCTGCATCGGGGTCATGACATTTTCTGGGGAGATCTCTGGCTGGTGATGGGCGGCTGGAGCCTGCTGTGCTCGGTCGTGATCTTTGGCCTGCTCTATCGCAACACGTCGGGAAACCAGCCGTACAGCCTGCTCGACCTGTATCGGTTTCAGCGCCGGTACGCCGGCTGGTCGATCGTCTCCGCCGCCTGCGTCTGGTTTCGCTTCGAAAGCATCCTGATGATCCTCGCCCGGCTGGTCGGGCTGGAGGCGGTGGCACAGACCCGCGCGATCCTCAATCTTGGCAACCCGTTGGTACAGGTGCTGAATGCCATGCACGCCTCGTGGCTGGTGCTGTTCAGCACCGCGCACAGTGAAGGCCGGACCCAACGCGTCCTGGGCATGATAATCACCTATTGCACTGCCGTCGGCGCCGCTGTGGCGGTCCTGTGGATATTTGCGACGCCGCTGGTTTCGCTGCTCTATGGCGGCAGGTATACCGAGTATGCTTGGGAGGTGCCCTGGTATTATTTTGGATTGGGGTGCCTTGGCGTGGATCACATGATCAGCAGCGCGTTCAAGGCGCGCGGCCTGCTGAGGCAGGGCTACATCTCCCAGGTCACCAGCGCCGTGATCGGGGTCACGGCGGGACTGATTCTGATCCCCCTGCTTGGCCAGCCTGGCGCACTTTATGCTATCCTTACGATGTATGTTGGGGGAACCAGCCTGGTGGCGGTGCTGATGTGGAGACAATCCCGATGACGTCGATCTTCACCTCCTGGGAACCCAGACACACGGAGTTGTGGGGAAACCAGCCGATTCGCCTGGCGCACCGGCTGAACGAGCATCCGCTGTTCAGCCGCGAGGCGCTGGCCCGACTGATCGAGAGCTATCCCCCCCAGGCCTACATGCTGGTCTCCATGGGCGCCCAGGGCGAGGAGAAGCTGTGGCGGGAGGGCGAGATCGGGTCGCTCTCCGGGGAACAGGTGATCGAGGCCATCGCGGCGGGCCGGATGTGGCTCAACCTGATCCGCGTCAACGAGATCGACCGGCGCTATGGCGCCCTGCTGGACGACATCTTCGCTGAGATCGAGCAGCACGTTCCGGGCTATGCCACCTTCCGCCGGATCAACGGAATCCTCATCTCGTCCCCAGGGGCGCAGGTCTATTATCATTTCGACACGTCGGGCCAGAGCCTGTGGCAGATCGAGGGCGGCAAGCGGGTGTACGTCTATCCGCCGGTGCCGCCCTTCCTGACCCGGCCGGCCCTGGAAGAGGTGACGCTCTACCATAACGAAGTGAACATCAAATACGAGAAGTGGTACGACGAGTACGCAAACGTCATGGAGCTGGCCCCCGGCGAGATGCTCACCTGGCCGCTGAACTGCCCGCACCGGATCGAGAACTGGGACCAGCTCAGCATCTCGATGACGGTCGAGTATCAGACGAAGGAGATCCGACGGCGCGGGATGGTCAACAGCGCCAACGGCATCCTGCGCGAGAGATTGGGCGTCGAAGCCAACCGCAATCTGGCGGGACTCGGCTTCTGGACCAAGACGGCGATGTATGGCGCCGTGAAGAAGGCCGGACTGCTGGAGGGACCACGCAGCAAGCGCCGGCCGAGAACTTTCAGGCTTGATCCGACATCGCCCGGTCGGATCATCGAAAGCCAGCCGCTTCCTCCACTTCCGTGAACGTCGAGATCGACGACGCCTGTCTTGGCGGCGAGTGTTCCGGCGGGAAGCGAGGCTGGGCTGCGGGTATAATATAAGGCGTCAGACGATCGCCGTTGTCAGCTTCTCCCTGATCTCGGGCAGATGCTCGCGCCCCCAGAACAGCTCGCCGTCGAGGATGAAGCTCGGCACGCCGAACACGCCGGCCGCTTCGGCGTCCTGCGCGATCGCCGCTACCCGAGCCCGGCCCTCGGGTGCCCAATCCTGGAACCCAGTGGCGGCCCCTGCCTCGGCCAGGACGGCGGCGATCACGTCGGGATTCTCGATATCGAGCGCGCGGCGCCAGAACCGCTCGAAAACCGTGTCGTGGTAGCGTCGGAACACCGGCTCGCCTTGCGCCTGGGCGAACAGCATCCCGGCCGCCGCCAGGGTGGACTCCCAGATCTTCTGCGGTCCCCGGATCACCAGGCCGCGCTTCGCGGCTTCGCGGCGGCAATCCAGATAGCTGTAGCGCACCCGCCGCCACTGATGCGCGTTCCGGCTCTGCTCAAGCACGCGTCCGGCCTCGTCCACGCGCGCGGAACCGAGATAGCTCGGGATATCGAGCACATACGGTCGCCAGTCGAGCCGCACGCCGTGGCTCCGCTCCAACTCGTAGGTCGGGTCCTTGGCGAGATAGGCGTACGGGCTCTTGTAGTCGGAATAGACGACCAGGGTGCGCGCGCTCATCCATTCCCCGCCGTGTCGAAAGCGGCGTCGATACCCCGCCCGAGGCGATCCACGATCTCCGCGGCGTCGCCTTCCGTCGCGATGTAGGGCGGCGCGATGATGACGTGATCGCCCTGGCGCCCGTCGATCGTGCCCCCCATCGGATAGATCGCGACGCCTTCCGCCAGCGCCGTCTGCTTCACCCGCTCGTTCACCCGCAGCGCGGGGTCGAACGCCGTTCGGCTTGCCCGGTCGGCGACGAACTCGACGGCCCAGAACAGGCCGCGGCCGCGTATGTCCCCGACATGCGGGTGATTGCCCAGCCGCTCGGTCAATTCGTGCTCCATCCGCGCCCCCGTCCGACGCACGTTCGCCACCAGGTCCTGCTCGCGGATGATGCGCTGCACCTCCAGCGCGCCGGCACAGGCGACGGGATGGGCCTGGTAAGTGTGGCCGTGCATGAAGCCGCCCGATCCGGCGCGGATCGCCTCCACGATCCGGCCTGCGATCAGGATGCCGCCGATTGGCTGATAGCCGCCGCCCAGGCCCTTGGCGATCACCTCGATGTCGGGCGCCACGCCCTCCTGCTCCCAGGCATGCGTGGTCCCGGTGCGACCCATGCCGCACATCACCTCGTCCAGGATGAGCAGCGCGCCGTGGCGGTCGCAGATGGCCCGGACCCGGTCAAAATAGCCGGGGACAGCGGCGACGCAGCCCGCGGTCGCGCCCACGACCGGCTCGGCGATGAAGGCGATCACTGTCTCGGGGCCAAGGCGCCGGAACTCCGCCTCCAGCTCCCCGGCCAGACGGTCCACGTACCCCGCCTCGGATTCGTCATCGCGCCTGAAGCGGTAGGCGAAGCACGGCGAGACATGGGTGAATGCCTGGCTCAGCAGCGGTTCATACAGCGCCCGCCGCATCATGTTCCCGCCCGCCGCCAGCGCGCCCAGCGTGTTGCCATGATAGCTCTGCCGGCGGGCGATGAAGCGGGTGCGCTGCTTCTGGCCGATCTCGACGAAATATTGCCGCGCGAGCTTCAGCGCCGCCTCGGTGCCCTCCGAGCCGGACGAGCAGAAATAGGCGTGCGTCAGGCCGCCCGGCGCACCGTCCAGGATCAGGTCGGCCAGACGCTCGGCGGGCTCGCTGCTGAAGGTTCCGGTATGCGCATAGGCCATTGCGCCGGCCTGACGACCGATGGCCTCGGCGACCCGCCGGTTGCCGTGGCCGAGGCAGGCCACGGCTGCCCCGCCCGAGGCGTCGATGACCGTACGCCCGTCAGCGAGGTGCAGATGGATGCCCTCGCCGCCGACCGCTACCGGCGGGATCGTGCCGGAGCGGTGCAAGACGCGGCTCATCAGGCAGTCGCGAGCGCCGGCTCCTGGGGGACGAGGTGCGCAACGCGGGGCAGCACCTCCTCGGCGAGCATCCCCAGCGAGGTGCGCCACGCCTCCGGATTCTCGATGTAGTCGAAGCCGAACACCAGGATCTGACCGAACCCGCCGACCTCGTCATACACGCGCTCAAGCTTCTCGACGACGGTGGAGGGAGAGCCGATCACCCAGTTATGGCGCGCGCAGTATTCCGCGGTGACGTCGCTATCCGCCACATCCGGCGAGTGCTTGAGGTAGTCGAGGAAGCCGAAATTGCCGAGCAGCGGCAGGAAATACTCGGTCATCATACGGCCCATCATGCCGCCCGCCGATAGGCGAAAGGCTTCCTCGTCGGTTTCGGCGACGAACACCTCGCGCACCAAGCGCCAATCGGCACGGCGGGGTGTGCGCCCGCTGCGGCGCGCGCCGGCCTCGACCGCGTCCCAGTGGCTGCCGACATAGGCGGGATTGAGGTTCAGGCTGAGCGGCAGGAAGCCGTGCTCGCCGGCGAGCTTCAGCGTGTCGGAGTTCTTCGACAGCCCGGCGACGCCGATCGGCGGGTGCGGCTGCTGCAGCGGGCGGAGATGCGGGCGCAGGACGCCGAACATCTCTCCCGGCTTCGATACGTTCCAGAACTTGCCCTGGAAGTCGAAGGGCTCCTCGCTGCTCCACAAGCGCAGGATGATGTCCAGCGCCTCGCGCGTCATCTCGCGGTTGGTGCCCGACATGCCATCGACGTGGAACATCGCCCAGTCGCTCGGCAGGCCCGAGGCGGCCACGCCGAAATTGAGCCGCCCGCCCGAGAGGTGGTCGAGCATGGCGATCCGGTTCGCGAGTTCGGCGGGATGATGGTACGGCAGCAGGAACCCGCCGGGTCCGATGCGCAGGCGGCTGGTCTGCATCAGCGCCTGCGCGATCAGAAGGTCGGGGGCCGGGTTCGGCTCCCATGGGGCGGTGTGATGCTCGCCGATCCAGGCCTCCGCGTAGCCGAGTTCGTCGAGCCAGCGCAGGGTTTGCAGATCCCAGTCGTTCGCGTCCTTGGGTTTCCGCTCGGGTGGATGGGAAGGCATGGTGAAGTAGCCGAACTGCATGGCGATCCTCCGCTTGGCTGCGCCAATGGCCGGACCGCCACGCTACACCTGGAAGCGCGCGCTGCGCGAGAGGAAGGCCCGCCGCTTACGCGGCGAGCTTTCCGTGAGTGGCCGTCTCGGCCACCTCGTATTCCCCCGTCGCGTGGACGCACACCTCCAGAATGCCGCCCTCGGCACAGGCGAGCGGCACGACCGCATTGCCGCTGGTCCAGCGCCAAACCAGGGCACCCTGCCGCTCCACCGCATGCCAGCCCCGCGCCAGAGCAGGGTGATCGGGCGCGACTTCGTGCAGGCCGGAGTGCGTATGCAGCGCGATGGCACTCACCGCCACGCCAAGTCGGCGCCAATCATCGACGTAGGGATGGTGCCCAGCGGGGACGAAGCTGCGCGAAACCAGGCGGAGCGACTGCGTGCCGGCGGGGACGATGAAGCCGATGCGGCCCTCGGCGACGGCGTGCGCCGGCACCGCTTCGCCGTCCGCCAGCAGGCGCAGATCGGGGTCCGCCGTGACGATGCGGGAAGGCGCGGCAAAGCCCAGAGCGCGAGCCCGCACTGCCAACGCGCGCCATATGGGCTCAACCTCGCTGATCCCGCGTGCGTAGGGGGCGCAGGCGGCTGCCTCGGGCGGCGCGGCGGCCACTGTCAGATCCGGGTAGAGTTCCAGTGGCATTCCGCCATTGGCGAAGAACCCGCGATGACCGGCCTCCAGATAGCTCTCCGCCGCGACGCCCTCGGCGAGCAGGATCGCGTGCTCGTCCAGCTCGATATGATAGGACCGAGATGGCGGGAAGCGCCCGCTCCTGGACGATCGTCATGCCATTGATCAGCAGCTTCGCCGGGACCAGCCGTCCGTCGATCAACAGCGCATGGTCGGGCGAGACCAGCAGGTCGCGGCAAGGCAGCCCGTCGCCGAAGGCGCCCTTCCGAAACCGGATCGGCGCGGCGCATTCCGGCCGCGGATGCGCCGCCAGGTCGAGGCGGCGATGCCCGACCCAGCGCACGCGGCGCGGCCTGGGCTGGCCGCCCTCAACGGCTATCACGAGATCGCCCATACGCAGCGCCTCCACCGGGCGCGCACCCTCCGGGGTGGCGATCCGCGTGCCTTCGGCGAAGCACACCACCAGCTCGATGGCCTGGACGCTGGCCCCGGTCTGCGGATCGGTGATCGTGGTGGCGAACGCTTTGTAGGCGGAGTTCTGATTGCCGCTGAACGCGGTGAACTTGTAGAGGGTCGTGCTGCCGCTCTTTATGGTCAGCGTACCCGTCGTGGCACCGGACCCGGTGGGGACATAGGTGACGGAGAACGGGCCGGCGGGTGAGGTCTTCCAGGCCTGTTCCTCGAGGTAGATTTGATCGCCGGCGCCGAACCCCTGGACGGGATGTGTGTCCGAGGCGCCCAGAGTGGGTTGGCGAAGGTAGACGCTGCTTGGGTCTCCGGCGACGAAGGTGAACGCCGCTGAGGGATTGCCGTTCAGCTCCGCCACCGCGTTCGCGCCGTTCAGGGTGATGTAGCCGCCGCCCGCACCCCCCGTCTCGATCAGCTTCGCGTTCGCATCCACCCGGATCACGCCGACCGAGCCGAGCGTGCCGGCCGTCAGCATGTCGCCGGACCCGATCTCGATGGCGGGAGCCCCGGTCTGCTCGCTGACGCTGTGGACGGTCAGGGACGCGATGTTGTCGTACGAAATTCCAGCGCCGCTGGCCGGAATGGTGACGTTGGCAGTTCCCGACAGGCTGCCCGGCGTGATGCCGCTCACCCAGTTGGCGTTGCTGCCCCAGTCGAAGAGCTTGCTCCCCGGAGGCGGAAGGGAATGGGAGAACTGGAAGGTGGCGGAACCGGACTGCTGGCTAGCCATGGCGTTTTTTCCCCGACCCGAGCGGATGGGGTAATTTGCGAAATTATTTCGCTTACGTCAAATCAATTCACAAACCCGCGAGGCTACTCCGGCTAGCGTGGAATGCTTGCCACGCCCTCGGCGCGCAAACCCGCGCGCAGGCGTTCCATGGCGTGGCGCAAGACCGGCTCGGACTGAGCGAAGCACAGCCGGAGGCAGCCCTCACCGGCCGCGCCGAATGCCGAGCCGGGCGCGACGGCCACGCCGTGTTCCGCTACCAGCCGTTTGGCGAGGGCGAGGCTGTCAGGCGCACCCTCCACGCCGATGAACGCATAGAACGCGCCCTCGGGAGCGGCATAGCGCACGCCGTTCAGTCCCGTCAGCGCGGCGCCCGTCAGCTCTCGCCCATGCGCGCAATGCGCCCGGAACCGCTCCACCGACAGCGGATCGGCGAGCGCAGCGATGCCGGCGCGCTGGATGAACGGCGCCACGCCCGAGTGCGTCACCTCCACGATCTCGCTCACCTGATCGCGCGTGTGCGCCGGCAGCACCATCCAGCCGAGGCGCCAGCCGGTCATCATCCAGGTCTTGGAGAAGCTGTTGCAGACCATCACACGGTCGTCAGGCTCCGCGACGTCGAGCACCGACGGCGCCGCCGCCGACCCGTCATAGACAAGGCGGGAATAGACCTCGTCGGAGACAAGCCAGACTCCATGGCGGCGGCAGAGCGCGAGAATCGCCTCCAGTTCCTCCGCCGTGGCGGTCCAACCGGTCGGATTGTTGGGCGTGTTCAGCACCAGCGCCCGCGCGCCGGGAAGCTTGCCCGCCAGCCGGTCCAGATCCAGACGGAAGCGGCCGTCGCTCGTGGCGTCGAGGGAGATCTCGTCCACATGCGCTCCGCGCAGCCGCGCCGCGTTCGGCAAGTTCGGCCAGAGCGGCATGTGCATCACCACCCGGTCGCCTGAACGCAGGATGGCGCTCAGTGCGACCGCCACCGCAGTCATGCCCGACGCGGTGACCTGAACCCGCTCCTCGGCCACCGGCTCGGCGTGCAGGCCGGTCAGATACGCGGCGAGTGCGACGCGCAGTTCGGGCAGGCCGCGCACGTCGGAATAGCGGGTCTCGCCGGCGGCCAGCGCGGCGATGGCGGCGTCGTGGGCGACGGCCGGGCTCGGCTGGTCCGACTCGCCGAAGCACAGGAACGAGACATCGGGCCTGCCGAAGGCGAGGCGGCTGACCTCGACAATCCGGGAGCCGGGAATGCGAACCAGATCGGACATGGGCCCGATCTAGCCCACATCCGAAGCGGATTTCGAGACGAATTGAACTTGCCTGGTCAGGCGATGCCGTACACCGCCTTGGCGTTCTCCAGGAATAGCCGGCGCCGCTGTGCCTCCGTCAGCCGCAGCGGCAGCGCCTGGGCCGGATCATCGAAGTCCCAATGCGGATAGTCGGTGGCGAACAGGATACGGTCCCAGCCGATCCACTCAAATGCCTCGGCGAGATGCTGACGCGGCTCGGGTTCCTCGACCGGCTGGGTGGTGTACCAGACGTGCCGGCGCATGTACTCGGACGGCGCCATGGTCAGCTCCGGCACCTCCTGGCGGAGTTTCTTCCAGTGCTTGTCCATCCGCCAGGCGAGCGCCGCGGCCCAGGCCGATCCGCCCTCGACCATCACGAGCTTCAGGTTGGGAAGGCGCGCGAACACGCCCTCCATGACGAAGCTCGCCACCACCGCCTCGGAGGCCTGGGCGTGGCCGACCATCTCCTCGATATAGAATGACCCCCAGCCGCCGGCCGAGATCGGCCAACCGCCGTAACCGAAGGCATGGACGGCGACCGGCAGACCGGCCGCCGCCGCCGCTTCGTAGATCGGCCAGTAGCGGCGATGGCCGAGCGGCTCGGCGGTCCGGCTCAGCAGCAGAACCTGGGCGAATGCCTTGTTGCCGGCCCGCCGCTCGATCTCGCGGGCGGAGGCGGGGCCGTCCTCGTACGGAACCACGACAGAGGCGCGCAGGCGGGAGTCCTTCGACGTCCACTCCGCCAGTTGCCACTCGTTCGTGGCGTGGCACATCGCGGCGGAGAGGTCGATGTTCTGCACCCCCTGACCGGTCTGTAGCGGGTTCAGGATGCCGAGCGCGACGTTGTTGGGGTCGAGATGCTGCGCCGCCATGAAGCCGAGATCGCTGCCCGGCGGACGCCCATCCGGCAGCCAGGCATCGCGGCGCGAGGCCTGCGGCTGCGCCTTGGGGTAGGCGGGCCCCTTCTGCCAGGGCTGGCGATAGGTGGTCCCGAAGGCCGCGAGATGCTCCTGCCAGCGGCGCGACAGCCAGGGGTAGAGCTGCTTCACCGAGGCCAGGCGCGGGTGGATGTCGCAATCGGCGATGGCGAGCCGGGAAGCGCTCTCCACGGTCGCGGCGGGACGGGTGGCGACGTGGATGTTCATGCCACGGTCTCCTTCAATCTTGGATAGGTGCGGCGCGGGTTGTCGATCATGATCTTGCGCGCGAGCCCGGCGTCGAGACCGGGCGGCAGGGCGTCCGTGCCCTCGAACTGCCAGTGCGGGTAGTCGGTCGCGAACAGCAGCATCTCGTCGGAACCGAGATGGTCCATCAGGCGCTCCAGCAGCGCCGGGTCGTCCGGGGCGTCCATCGGCTGGATGGTCAGCCGTACGCGCTCGCGCACGATCGTGGTGGGCGGGTCGCTGACCCAGGGCACCTCGCTGCGCAGGCCCTTCCAGAACTTGGTCAGCCGCCAGAGATGCGCGGGCAGCCACGACACCCCGGATTCCATCAGCACCACGGTCAGGTCGGGGAACTTGGCAAACACGCCCTCCGTCACCAGGCTGGTGAGCGCCGAGGCGAAGCCCGAGGCTTGGTTGACGTAATCCTCGACATAGGTGGATGGCCAGCCGACCGGCGTGACCGGGTGGCGGTAGGTGCTGCCGGCATGAATGCCGATCGGCAGGCCATGGCGCTCGGCGGCGGCGTAGATCGGCCAGTTCTGCCGCCTTCCCAGCGGCAGTTCGCCCGAGACCAGCAGCACCACCTGGACGAAGCGCGGATCGGCGGCGCGGCGCTCGATCTCGTCCACGGCGCGCTCGGCGTTGAGTTGTGGGACCACGATGGAGGCGCGCAGGCGCGGGTCGCGGTCCAGCCACTCGGCCGCGATCCAGTCGTTGATGGCGCGACAGAAGGCGCTGGCGAGGTCGTCGCTGAACAGCACCGGGCCGCCGTAGAGGCAGTTCACGATCGCCGCCTGTGTCCCGAACGGCGCCAGCGCCTGATCGGCCAGCCGGGCGGCATCGGTGGCGCCAAGCCCGTCGGCGTCGCGCCAATCGGATCGTACCGACAGCGGGTTACCGATCGGATAGGAGATTGGCACCAGCGGCTCGAGCCCGCGCCGCTGCACCGTCTCGCGCCACACCTCGTCGAGGTAGGGCAGCAGCACGCCCAGGCCGGGCACGGTCGGGTGCAGGTCGCAATCGATGGGGCCGGAGGCCGTCATGGGTCGAGTGTACGACATCGCGCCGGCCTTGTCGCCTAGGCTCAGGACCCATTGATTGCTTGAGCCGGCTCGGGTCGGCGTGATTCTCGGGTAGGCGGAGGTAGCCGTGTCCAACCTGTTCCTGCTCCGCCGAGCCCTGGCTGTGTCCATGAATTTTGGCCCACTGTGCTGACGAATTTTGGCCCAGCTTCCGCAGCGATGTTCACGGTCCGAGCCGCGGCCTGGACCCGTTCATAGGCGGTGCTATTCCTCCTGCTTCATCGGTTTGGCCGTCTTGCGTGCAGCTGTCGTCCGGCGGAACCGATAGGAGTCTGCGCCCGTCGTGATGATGTGCGCGCGGTCCGTCAGACGATCGATCAGTGCCTTGCACAGCCGCGGATTGGGGATGACCTGCGACCATTCGGAGAATGGTAGATTGGTGGTCACGATCACCGCCGCTTTCTCGGCCCGGTCGGCGATGACCTGGAACAGCAGCTCGCAGGCGGTCTCGGCCAACGGCACGTAGCCCAGCTCGTCGATGCAGATCAGGTCGAGGCGTTCCCAGCGGCCAAGGGTGCGGCTCAGCTGGTTGGCATGGGCCGCCTCGGCCAGTTCGTTGATCAGCGCCGTGGCGGTCGCGAACCGAACCCGGCGCCGCTGCCGGCAAGCGGCAACACACAAGCCCGTCGCCAGATGCGTCTTGCCCGTGCCCGCTTCGCCAACCAGCAGAACCGGCTCGACCTTCGCCACATAGTCGCCGGTTGCCAGATCCCGCAGGCGGGCGGCCGACACCCCGGAGCGATCGAACTCGAACTCATCCAACGTCTTCATCCGCGGCAATCGCGCCTCGTGCAGCAGGCGGGCGACCGCGCGGCTCTCCCGCTCCTCCATCTCGGCGGACAGCAAGGCTTCGAGGTAGCCCAGGTGGGACTGTCCCTCTCGGAGAGCCGCGTCGGCCATGCGGGCGAACTGCATGCCGATCGTCGGCATGCGCAGTGCTTTGCAATGCTGCGCGATCGCCTGGTTCTGCAGTTCGGCCATCACGCCGCCGCGCAGAGCAGCGTGTCGTAGTCGGCCGTCGCCGGCATCGGTCGGTCGTAGCGGGCGAGCACGCCGACATCGATCGGCAACACCCGCACCTTTTGCAGGCGTGCCTCGGTCAGCAGGTAGCGCACCGCGGCCACGTCGCACGCTCCCAACGACACCGCGGACGCGACCGCCGCACGCAGAGCATCGTGGCCGAATTCGCGGCCCAGCAGCATCACGGCCACCATGGCACGGGTGCCGTTCTGCCGGCCGTGCCGGGCGCGCAGCCGGTCCCATAATTCATCGTAACAAGCGGGCCAGCGACCGGCCTGCCGCCACTGCTCCAGCGGTTTCGAACCGGCAAATGCGCCGGGCTTGTGGCCGAGCACGTCCAGGTAATGCTCGAGATCGAGCACCTGCTGGCGCCGGCTGTGGCATCGCTCATGACGCGCGACACGGCGGCCGTCGTGCCAGACCTCGACGTGCAGCGGGTGAACACGGGCCTCCACCCGGATACCTGCCTTAACCGGGACCGAATACAGGTTGGTCTTGACCGTGACGCATCCCTGTTTGTCGACCAGGGGAAACGTGACGTCAGCCAGATCAAACCGTTCTGTCGCGCGTGGCAGCAGGTGGTCGCGCTCCGCCGTCATGGCCGCGCCGATTGGCTCGGCGTGACCGTGCAGCACCCGTGCCTCATCGGCGCGGCAGCCTGCCAGCAGTTGGGCATTCAGCGCGTCGAGGTCCGCCACGCTCGGCACCGGGACCAGATGGTTGCGCCGGAAGTAGCCGACCTCGCCCTCAATGCCGCCTTTCTCGTGACCTTCGCCTGGCGTGCAGAAGTCCGCAGCAAACCGCCAGTGCGAGCGAAACGCGATGAACCGGGCCGTCTCCTCTCGCCGGTAGCCCTGCAGGATCTTGCGAACCGCACTCGCCAGGTTGTCATAGCGTAGCAGCCTGAACACACCGCCGAAGTAGTCGAACGCGTGCTCGTGGGCTTCCAGGAACGCCTGCTGCGTGGCGTGCAAATAGGCGCGGTGGAACGCCGCCCCACTGGCCATCGAGCGCATCGCGAACACCTGCACCTTGGTCCGCTCGCCACCCAGCTCGACCAACGCCTCATACCAGTCGACCTGCGCCTCCTGACCCCAGGCATAGCTCTGCGGCACGAACGTCTCGCGCCGGATCAGGCCCAGTGCCCGGCGGCGCACTCGGACATGATTGCGCACCGTCGACTCAGCGATCACCGCATCCGGAAACTCCTGCAGGACCCGCCGGTGGATACGCCGTGCCGTATGCCGCTGCTTACGGGGAGCACGCCGATCCTCGTCCAGCACCGCGTCGATGAACGCCACGACAACGTCCAATTTGGGCTTCGCCCGATCCGGATACCGATGCCCCGGTGGCACCGCACCCGTAATCGCTTGCCGCACCATCCTGCGGTGAACACCAAATTTGGCAGCCACGCCGACTACCGTGCCGATCCCGAACTCATACTCGCGCCGCAGCTGCTCGAATAATTCCACCTTGGCTCTCCAGTCCACACCAAGCCCCCCGGCATATCCGGGACGACCCTAGGTTTGAGGGGCCGAAGCTGGGCCAAAATTCGTCAGCACTCTGGGCCAGGATTCAGTAGCAAAGCCACCCAGATGAGCCGCATCGAGCCGTTCTTTCCGCGCTCGCACGGGGTTCCGCGCGTGGACGACCGGGCATAGGTCGTTCGGCACGCTGCCGGAAGAACCGCGCGGGCGAAGTCCTGTCAGGCCAGCGTCTTCAGCGCGGCGAACAGCGCCGCCGGATGGTACTGGCCCTGATAGACGGGTGGCGGCGCGGGACCGCGCTGGAGCAGGCGATGGATCGCCTCCCACGCCGTGCGGGCGGGGTATTCGATGGTGAACACCACATCCCGCGGAACCTCCGCGAACTGGCCGAGGAAGCCGAAATTCGTCGCCCCCTCGGGAACCGCGCGCGGCCGGTCGCTACGCCTGCGCGGCATCCAAATGCTGTTGCAATAGGGCAGGTAACAGGGAATGCAGACTGACGACGCCATGATCGCGTCCATTTGCCGTTCGAACCGCAGCTGCCGCAGCACCTCCTCCAGGATTTCCGCGCCGCTGCACGCATCGGCGGGTTTCTTGACGAAGTCGCCGCTGCGGCCGGGATACAGCAGATAGCCCCACCACAGCCTCGTCCCGGGCGGCTGGAGGATGACTTCCGGCTGGTGGAAGATCGTCACCGTCACCAGCCAGCCAGAGTCCTTCAGCGTCACGAGCCCGCCGCTTCCTGGCTGGCTGCCCGTCAGCGCCGCCATCTGTTCGAAGAATTCAGTCCCCGTCGTGGTGACCGTGAAGGTCACCCACTGGGTGTCGGGCACGTGCGCCGTACCGAAGAACACGTCGGGATTGCCGAAATCCGTGCGCCCCTGCGCCAAGCGCTGCCACAGCGCCCAGAGCCGTCCGCTGGATCGCGGCTGCGGCGCCTCCGTCATCGATCCTACCGAAAGATCGGCGATCTGCGATCCAAGGTCCACCAGCACGACATCGTCCAGCGCGACAGCGACGGAGGTTGCCGCGCCGTCGCGTTCGTAGTCGAGCCGGGTGGCCGTAATGCGGCCGGGCGACGAAGCCAAGCCGATGTCGCTGACGAACGCGCCGGTCAGGAAGTTCACACCGCGCGGGTGCAGCCACGCCACCATCGGTTCGATGATCGCCTGGTTCTGGTCGAAGCGCGTGCGCAGGATGTGCGACATGTCCGACAGGTCCGGCAGCAAGGGCAGGAACCGGTTCATGTAGCGCCGCATCTCCATCGCGCTGTGCTGCGGCAGCGGCCCCATGATCGTCGCCCAGAGCAGCCAGAATTCCGTGGCGAAGAAGTCGGGCCGGAAGAATTCGTCGATGCGCCGCCCGTCCAGCATCGGCTCGGGCATCAGAGCGAGCCGCACGAGATCGAGCCGGTCGCGCACGCTCAGGCCGAAATGCGGCCCATGCACGATGCGGCCGTCGCGGTCGATGATGTGCGCCCGGTCGTGGTATGGGTAGCGTGCATTGAAGGCGAAGAAGTCATCCTTGACGGAAATCGCCGGATCGGCTGCCGAGGGGATCGTCGCGAGCAGGTCGAACGCACAGCGGAACTCCGCATCAAAGAGGGCGCCGCTCGGCAGGATGTAGCCGGTCGCCGCACTGCCGGCCAACGAGAACGCGCCGCCCAGCCGGTCACCCGCCTCGTAGATCGTGATGTCCTGGCCGGACATCCCCGCATTGCGGATGAGGTACGCGGCGGCTGCCAGTCCGCCGAAGCCGCCGCCGACGATATGCGCCTTCATCTGCCTTCTCCCCGCTGGGCTCGGCTGAGCAGGAACAGGTCGGACATGGCCACCTCCGACAACCCGAGTATCACCCCGACCCAAGCCGGCTCGAAGCAATTAATGGGTCCTGAGCCTAGCTCAAAGTGCCTGCGGGCTTCCGAGAAGCAGCACGATGAGCTTCCTTTTGGGCTTTCTTCCGAGCACGAGCTTGAGCTTGAGCGCGAGCTTCACGACCTTGACCAGGAGCTAGAGCTGGCGCTTTTGGATTAATAGTAGCGATGCCCCAGCCACCAAATTTTTGAAGTAAGGAGCAAAAATCTATTAAGCGGTTCCT
>CAWHMO010000013.1:0-235784 GCA_963830565.1 uncultured Pseudomonadota bacterium | reverse complement strand
TGCCGGGCTTCCCAAATCTGTTCCTGACCTACGGCCCGAACACCAACCTTGCGCACGGGGGCAGTATCATCTTCCATACAGAATGCCAGGTCCGCTACATCACCCAGGCGTTGCGGGAGATGATCGAGAACGGCTACTCGACGCTCGAAGTCCGGAGCGACGTTCACGACGGCTACAACAAGCTGGTGGACGAGAAGTGCCGAAACATGGTCTGGGCGCATCCCGGCGTGACCAGCTGGTATAAGAACTGGCACAATCGGGTGACGGTGACCTCGCCGTGGCGGCTTCTGGACTACTGGAAGCTAACGCAGCATTTCGTACCCGAAGAGTACCCGTGCTGGCAGACCCGGTCACGCTCCCGTCATTCCCGGGCAGGAAGCACGCGTCGTGTCCTCAGTGGATCGACTGACTGTGGGGTGAGGTAAGCTGCGCCTCTTCGGTCAACGTGGCGACGCTGATCTGGTTCAGCCCCGCGTAGCAGGGGACAAGGAGGTTTGTGAACGCGGCCAATCAGCTTATGATACAGAATTCCTTGTACCGGTCGTGAGCCGCCCTCTGCTCGTCATTGATGGCGATTCCTTTGCTCATCGCGCCTTCCATGCGCTGCCGAAGTCGATCAGGCGGA
The DNA here is from genome assembly GCA_963830565.1 of uncultured Pseudomonadota bacterium. Lineage (GTDB taxonomy): Bacteria > Pseudomonadota > Alphaproteobacteria > Acetobacterales > Acetobacteraceae > DATFDN01. Next base: position 235,159 of record CAWHMO010000013.1, on the reverse strand, counting down.
ACGGTAATCGCGGAGGCGGCGCGGTCGTGGGGTTCGCGAACCTGCTGCTGCGCAGCCCGGCCAGCATTTCAGGGAGGCGTCCGTAATTGCACGCCAGCCTGCGGCAGCGCGCCATCTAAATAGGTGGCAACCAGCGCCCATTCCTCGTCGGACACGTCAGATGGATACGGTTGCGGACAGTCATCGTGCCCAAAAACTGGGAGCACTCGCCCACTCAGTCCATAAGCCCACTCAGTCCATAACAGGCTTTAGCTGAGCAGCCCGGCGCCGGAGAACCCGCCGAACACGCCGAGCGCGCAAGTGACCACAGCAACCCCGAGCACCAGCCACAGATACACGCCCCGCAGCCGCTGCGCGGCGGGCAGGGTGCGACAGGCGAGAGCGATGAGAAACCCCAGTACCAACGGCAGCAGGAGCGCGTTCATCACCTGCACGCCGACATTCAGCGAGACGAGATCGGGCCACAGCCCGACGACGACGCAGCCGCCGATGACCGAGGCGGCATAGACGCCGTAGAACCAGCGCGCCTGCAACGGCCGGTATTCGAGCGAGCGGCGATATCCCGCCACCTCGCCCAGGCCCCAGGCGAAGGCGAGCGAGGCGACGATCGCGGCCACCATGCCGGCCCCGAGCACGCCCGCGCCATACACCGCGCTGCCCATGGCCGAGCCGAGAAACGGCGTCAGCGCCTGACTCATCTCTCCCACGGTGGACAGTGTCGCGGTCGGCGAGGTTCGCCCGATCGTCGCCGCGCAGGCGATCAGGACCGCGGCCATCACCAGTTGGGTGATCACCGCGCCGATGGCGGTATCCCACCGCGCCGCGATGAGGTGCTCGGGTTGCAGCTTCTTATCCGCCACCGCCGATTGCTGGTAGAAGACCATCCACGGCATGATGACGGCGCCGATATTCGCGGCGGCAAGGTAGACGTAGTCTTTGTTGGCGAACGGAATATCGAGCGCGCCGGAGACCAGGGCGTGCGGGTCCGGGTGCGCCGCCCAGGCGACGAAGAAGAACGCGAACTCGAACAGGCCGACGGCGATCGCCACCCTCTCGACCCGGCGATACGACCCGGTCAGCACCACGGCGAGCAGCGCGACCGCGGCCACCGGCAGGCTGGTCCAGCGGGGCACGCCATACATCTCGCCGACCCCGGCGACGCCCGAGAACTCGGTCAGCAGCGCGCCGACCGTCGCCACCCCCAGCCCGGCGGCCGAGACCCAGGCCCAGAAGGGGCCGAACGTGTCGCGGATCAGCTCGCCATGCCCGCGCCCGGTGAAGATGCCGAGGCGGACCGTCAGCTCCTGCACCATGAACAGGATCGGGATCAGGACCAGTTGGAGCAGCAGCAGCCGATAGCCCCACTGTACCCCGGACTGGCCAGCGGTGATGACGCTGCCGACATCGGTATCGGCCAGCATGACGACGATGCCCGGCCCGACCACCGCGAGGAACCGCGCCAGCCATCGCGCGCGAGCCGAACGTGGTTTCGCAGATCCCGAAGTGTTTGCGGCCACGCTCATTTCCCGGTGTTTCCCGTCAGGGACGCCGCAACTGCGAGGCATTCGCATTTGCGCGCGGGCGAGGTAGCCAGGATACCACCTGGATGTCAACGGACTTCGCGCGTATCTAGCGGCGCCATGACCGAGCTTTACCTGCACAACAGTCTGTCGCGCCGGCGGGAGAAATTCGTCCCGCTCGATCCCAGCCATGTGCGGATGTATGTGTGCGGGCCGACCGTGTATGATCACGCGCATATCGGCAATGCGCGCCCCGTGGTCGTGTTCGACGTAGTGCGGCGGCTGCTCGGCCTGCTGTTTCCGCGCGTGACCTATGTGCGCAACATCACCGACATCGACGACAAGATCGCCACGCGGGCACTGGAGTCCGGGCAGCCGATCGGCGCGATCACGGCCCGGACCACGGCGGAGTTCCACGCCGACATGGACGCGCTCGGCGCCCTGCCCCCGGACGAGGAGCCGCGGGCAACCGCGCACGTGCCGGAGATGATCACGCTGATTGAATCGCTCATCGCCTCGGGGCACGCCTACGAGGCCGAGGGCCATGTGCTGTTCGCTGTTGCGAGTTATCCCGATTACGGACACCTGTCGGGCCGCAGCCCCGACCAGATGCTGGCTGGCGCGCGGATCGAGGTCGCGCCGTACAAGCGTGATCCGGGCGACTTCGTGCTGTGGAAGCCCTCGCCGCCCGAGCTGCCCGGCTGGAACAGTCCCTGGGGGCGCGGCCGGCCGGGCTGGCACATCGAGTGCAGCGCCATGTCGTGGCGCTATCTCGGCACCGACTTCGACATCCACGGCGGCGGCAGCGATCTCGTCTTTCCCCATCACGAGAACGAACTGGCGCAGAGCGTCTGCGCGTTCCCCGGCAGCCACTTCGCCCGCTACTGGATGCATAACGGGATGCTGGTGGTGAACGGCGAGAAAATGTCGAAGAGCCTCGGCAATTTCTTCACCGTCCGTGACCTGCTGGACAGGGTGCCCGGAGAGGCGATCCGGCTGCTGCTCTTGCGCACCCATTACCGGGCCCCGCTCGACTTCACCGAGGCGGGGCTGGCCGAGGCGCGGCGCGAGCTGGATCGGCTGTATCGGGCGCTGGAGCGGCACAAGACCTCGGGCTTCGCCGCAACGCCCGAGGCGGTCATCGAGGCGCTGTGCGACGATCTGAACACGCCGCTCACCATTGCCGCCCTGCATGGGCTGGCCGACCGGGCGCTGGCCGGTGACGCCGCGGCGGCCGCGGCGCTGCGCGCGGGGGGACACGCGCTGGGACTGCTGGGGAGCGATCCGGTGGCGTGGTTCCAGGGCGGGGCCGATGCCGAGGCTGTCGATGCCGCTATCGCCGAGCGTCAGGCCGCGCGCAAGGCCCGCGATTTTGCCCGCGCCGACGCCATCCGCGCCGAGTTGGCAGCGCGGGGTATCGTGTTGGAGGACGGCCCTGGCGGGACGGCATGGCGTCGTGCCTCGGCATGACCGGCCGGGACGGCGGCGCGGATCTCGCCCCCCTCGGCAACTCCCCGGTTGTCATTCTGGTCCGCCCGCAGCTCGCCGAGAATATCGGCGCCTGCGCGCGCGCCATGGCCAATGGCGGGCTGTTCCACCTCCGTCTGGTGGCGCCGCGCGATGGCTGGCCCCGGGAGCAGGCGTGGCGCACCGCGTCCGGCGCCGACCGCATCCTGGACGCGGCGCGCGTTTATCCGACCGTGGCGGATGCGGTCGCCGACCTGCACCACGTCCTGGCCACCTGTCCGCGCCCGCGCCACATCATCAAGCCGGTGCTGACCGCGCACGGGGCGGCGGCCGAGCTGCGCGCGATCTGCGCCCGCACCCTGCGTGTCGGGCTATTGTTCGGCCCGGAACGGGCCGGGCTCGACAATGACGACATGGCGCAGGCCGACGCGCTGGTGCGCTATCCGCTCAATCCCGGCTTCATGTCGCTCAACTTGGCCCAGGCGGTCATGGTCATGGCCTACGAGTGGTGGGTGGCCGCCGACGAGACCGCGCCATGTGCGCTGATGACCAACGAGACGCGGGTTGCGACCAAGGCGGAGCTGGAGAATTTCCTTACTCACCTGACGGACGAGCTCGACGCCTGCGGCTTCCTGCGCAACCTGCCGAAGCGTCCCGGCATGGTGCGCAATATCCGCCACCTGTTCCAGCGCGGCGAGGTGACGGAGCAGGAATTGCGCACCCTGCACGGCATGATCACCGAGCTGGCGCGGGGACGGCGGCACCTCGGGAGAGACGAGATACCCTAGCCAGTGGCAAACGCCCGCTGCAGGAACAGCGCACCCAGGCTGAGTCCCGCATCGTCGATCCCGTGCCCCAAACGGGGCGTGTAGCAAACTTCCACCGGTACACTGGCAGCGCGCAGCGTCTGCTCGGCGTCGCGGGAGCGCGACACCGGCACCACGTCATCGGCCTCGCCGTGGACCAGCAGCACCGGCGCGCGATTGGTCATCTCTGAAATCAGCATTTCGGGCGCCAGCAGGGCACCCGAGTAGGCGAGGATCGCACGCGGGGCGGCGGTGCGCCTCAATCCGGTGAACAGGACCGTCATCGCGCCCTGGCTGAAGCCCACCAAGGCGTACGCGGTCGGCGACAGGCCAAGGCGCGCCAGCTCGGCATCGAGAAACGGCCCGAGCATGGCGGCGGCGTGGCGGACGCCACGCGCCATCACCGAAGGTGTGCGGTCGGCGACGCTGAACCACTGCCGGCCTGGCCCGTGCGGGTCCTGGTCGTAATGCTCCGGCGCGCTCGGCGCGACGAAGGCCGCCTCGGGCAGCGCGCGCGACCAAGTGGGCGCGAGGTCGATCAGATCGTGTCCGTCCGCGCCCACGCCGTGGCACAACACGACCAGCTGCCGGGCTGCCTTGCCTCCGGGCGGCCCCCAGCGTGGGCCGTCGAGCATCGCCATGCGCGCATCTCCCTCTTGCCGGACCAGGGCCTAGCCGCATCTCTGCGGTCGTGTCCATCACCACCCGCTTCGCCCCCAGCCCCACCGGGTATCTGCATCTCGGCCACGCCCATGCCGCGCTGTTCGCCTGGCGGCGTGCCCGCGCGGCTGGTGGGCGATTTCTGCTGCGGCTGGAGGACATCGATCCGGCCCGCTGTCGCCCTGCCTTCGCCATGGCGATCTTGGAGGATCTGGCTTGGCTCGGCCTCGACTGGGACGGAGAGGTGCGCGTGCAGTCGCGCCACCTGCCTGACTACCGCGCTGTGTTGGAGACGCTGACCAAGCGCGGCCTCCTCTATCCCTGCTTCTGCACCCGCGCCGACATTGCCCGCGAGGTCGCCGCCGCCGCCAGCGCGCCACACGCGCCCGACGGTGCGCCGCTCTATCCCGGCACCTGCCGGCGCCTCTCGGCGGCGGATCGCGCGGCGCGCATCAAGGCCGGTTCGCCCTACGCCCTGCGGCTCGACATGGCGCGCGCCCTGGAGGCGGCGGGTGGGCCGCTCGGGTACGAAGAGGCGGATGAGGGCTGGACCATAAGCCGGCCCGAGCGGTTCGGCGACGCCGTGCTGGGCCGCAAGGACATCCCCGCGAGCTATCATCTCTGTGTCACCCACGACGACGCGCTGCAAGGCGTGACCTTGGTCACGCGCGGCCTTGACCTGAAGCCCGCGACCGACATGCACCGGCTGATCCAAGCGCTGATGGGCTGGCCCGCCCCGGTCTATGCGCATCACGGGCTGCTGCTGGACGGCGAAGGCCGCAGGCTGTCCAAGCGCGACGGCGCGCTGGCCCTGCGCGCCCTTCGGGCGGAAGGTCGCTCACCCGCCGAGGCGCGGGCGATGGCGGGAGTCGCCGACTGAGCTAGGTGGTGGCGGGCGCCGCTACCCGCTCGCCGCCCGGTTTGGCCAGTTCCGGGTGGTTGAGGTAGTCGGGCATGGCGTACGCGGTCAGCCGGGGGATGTCGCGCAGGGTGACGCGAGCGCCGCGGGTTTCCACGCCCAGCTCGCGCAGCGCGGCGAAGGCGCGCGAGAGATTCTCCTGACGGCAGCCGAGACGGGCGGCGAGCAGGCCCTTCTCGAAGGGCAGCCGGATCACGGCCTCGGTCGCGGACGGGTCCGGCAACAGCGCGAGCAGATAGCAGCCCAGGCGCTGCGCGGTGGTGCGTACCTTCAGATCGCGGACCTGCAAGACCAGGTTGCGGCAGTCCCGCGACAGGGAGCGCAGGAGCGCCAGCGCGAGCTCCGGCGCGCGCTCGACCAAGCCGCGCAGCGGCGCCTCCTCGATCGCGAGCAGGCGCACGCGAGTCACCGCGTGCGCTGCCTGGAGATAGGGCAGGTGCAATACCAGGGAGGCGAGGACGAAATCGCCGGGGGGATGGATCACCTCGACGACAGCGGTGGTGCCATCCGGCGCCATTGTGGACAGCGCAACCCGCCCTTCCAGGACGTAATAGAGAAACGACGGAAGCGCGCCCTCGCGGCACAGCTCCTGTCCCTGTTCCGCGACCGTCACCGTGCTGATTGCGTCGATCTTTGTCAGCAGGTCGTCCGGCAGGCGATGGAGGGCGGGGATGGCGTGCAGGGTGGTCAGGCCGGGCCGCATCAGGAGACCTTCAGCGATTGATGACGACCCGGCACCTTGCCGCTTCCGCCGGGGCGCGCAAACTGCGATTGCAGTCATGTCGGGGTCGATCCCAGGCCGGACTCCGTGACGGAGGCGCGCGATGAAGGCGGTTGTATGCGAGGCGTTCGGCGGACCCGAGGTTCTGGCGCTTCGCGAGGTGCCCGATCCGCCGTCGCCCGGACCGGGTCAGCTTCAGGTACGCATCCGCGCGCGCGGCGTGCAATACGTCGATGTGCTCCAGCTTGCCGGCAAATATCAGGTCCGGCCCGAGCCGCCGTTCATCCCCGGAGGCGAGGCGGCGGGCGACGTGGTGGCGGTCGGCCCTGGCGTGACCCGGTTCAGGCCGGGCGATCAGGTCATGAGCCGGCACGCCGCCGGCGCCTTTGCCGAGCTGGGCAACGCCGCCGAGAGCGCGTGCGATCCGATCCCGCCGGGGATGGGCGTCGAGGAGGCCGGCGTGTTCCGCTCCGGCTACGGCACCGCCTACCATTCGCTGCTGCAGCGCGCCCGCCTGGTCGAGGGTGAGTGGGTGCTGGTGCATGGCGCGGCCGGCGGCATCGGCATCGCCGCCATCCAGATCGCCCGGCTGACCGGCGCGCGCGTCATCGCCACGGCCAGCACCGAGGAGAAGCGTGCCGCCTGCCTGGAGGAGGGCGCCGCGCACGCGCTCGACTACCGCGCCGGTTTCGTCGATGCGGTCAAGGAGATCGCCGACGGTCGCGGCGTGGATGTGGTGTACGACCCGATCGGCGCCGACGTGACGGAGCAGTCGCTGCGGTGCCTCGGCTATCGCGGACGGCTGGTGATCCTCGGCTTCCTCGGCGGCGGGCCGGCCACGATCCGCAGCAACTACCTGCTGATCAAGGCGATCGACGCGATCGGGGTGTACATGGGTGCGTTCCAGCAGAATGAGCCGCTTCAGGCCGAGGCGAATACGCGCGCGCTGCTCGATCTCGCCGCACAGGGCCGGCTCAAGACTCGCATCTCGCACCGCATCCCGCTGGACCGCGCGGCCGAGGCGATCCAGGCGGTGATCGATCGCAAGGTGATCGGCAAGGCCGTGCTGGTCGGGTGAAACGCCTTTTTCCTCCTCTCCCGCCGCGCTTGCGGGGGGAGAGGGTCGGGGTGAGGGGGGCGGGGAGCAGCGCGCTCGCGCCGGATCGCACCCTCGCCCCGGCTCTCTCCCGCAAGCGGGAGGGGGAGCGTCTCGGCTCCTACCAAATCGGATTGCTGTGCCTGTTCAGCTCGGTTTTCTTCCTGAGCAGCGGGTGGCCGCTGACCAAGCTCGCGGTCGAGCTGGGCACGACGCCGCTGTGGTTCGCAGAGAGCCGGGCCGTGCTGTCGGGCCTCGTGACCGCCGGACTGCTGGCGGCGGTGGGACGGCTGCACCGGCCGAGCCGCGCCGATCTGCCGGCCGTGCTGACGGTGGGCGTGTTCCAGGTCGGGCTCTTCTTCGTGTTCTCCCACATCGCCGTCGGCTGGGTGCCGGCCGGACGCACGGCGGTACTGGCCAACACCACGGTCTATTACGTGGTGCCGCTGTCGATGCTGGTGCTAGGCGAGCGCATTCCGCCGCGGCGATGGCTCGCCGCCGGCCTGGGAGTAGCCGGGGTCGCCGTGCTGATCGGCCCCTGGGCGATCGACTGGAACAGCCGGCCGGTGCTGGTCGGCCATGCCTTCCTGTTGCTGGCCGGCCTTGCCTTCGCCATCTCGATCGTCACGGTGCGGGCGGCGCCGCCGCGCGCGCCGATGTTCGAGCTGTTGCCCTGGTGCTTCCTGATCGCCTCCGTGCTGATGCTGCCCCTGGTGCTGTGGGAGGCGCCGGACGGCACGCTGGGGGCGCGGGCGCTGGGGTGGTCCGGAATCCTGTATGTCGGCTTGATCGCCGGGCCGCTTGGCACCTGGGGCATCGTGGAGGCGACGATGCGACTGCCCACCGTCGTTTCCTCCGTCGGGTTCCTGGCGACGCCCGCGGTGGGGCTGATCCTGTCCAACCTGGTGCTGGGCGAGCCGATCACGGCCGACCTGCTGGCCGGCTCGGCGCTCATCCTGGGCGGCGTCGGGATCGCGGCGCTGCCGGGGCGGGCATGATCCTGCACGCGGCCGAGCTGGGCGCCGGGCCGCCGGTGGCGTTGCTGCACGGGCTGTTCGGCGCGGCGCGCAACCTGGGCGCCGTGCAGCGCCGGCTGGCGAGGCGGTTCCGCGTCCTGGCGCTCGATCTGCGCAACCACGGCGATAGTCCGCATGCGCCCGGCATGAGCTACGCCGCGCTGGCCAGGGACGTGCTGGAGACGCTGGCGGGGGCGGACGCGCTGCCGGCAGCGCTGATCGGGCACTCGATGGGCGGCAAGACGGCGATGCGGGTGGCGTTGGACCAGCCGGACGCGGTCACGCGGCTGCTGGTCGCCGACATCGCGCCGGTTGTGTACCCGCCGGGCTTTGGCGCCTATGCGAGCGCGATGGCGGCGTTGCCGCTCGCGCCGGGGCTGACGCGGGCGGGGGCGGACGCCGCGCTTGCCGGCGCCGTGCCGGATGCGGGCGTGCGCGGGTTCCTGCTGCAGAATCTCCGCCTGGGCACGGCGCCCGCTTGGCGGATCGGATTGGCCGAGATCGCCGCTGGTCTTCCGGAGATCGAGGGCTGGGAGGCTCCGCCCGGCGCCGCCTATCCCGGCCCGACCCTGTTCGTCGCCGGCGCCCGCTCGCACTACATCCAGCCGGCGCATCGACCGGCGATCCGCGCCCTGTTCCCGGCGGCGTGGTTCGCCACCCTGAAGGATGCCGGTCATTGGCTGCACACCGACAACCCGGAGGGCTTCATTGCCGTGGCCGAGGCGTTCCTGCACCATCCTGACCCGACGCGGAGCGTGGCGCCATGACCGACGAAGCAGCGTATACGGGTCTCAAGGTGATCGACCTCAGCCAGGGCGTTGCCGGCCCGTATTGCGCCATGCTGCTGGCCCAACACGGCGCCGACGTCATCAAGGTGGAGCCGGTCGAGGGCGGCGACTGGAGCCGCGGCCTTGGCCAGCGCTACGGGGACCAGACCGCCTACTCGATCCCGGCGAATCTAGGAAAACGCTCGATCGCACTCGACCTGAAGGCCGATGCGGGGCGCGAAGTGCTGTGGCGGCTGGTGCGGGGAGCCGACGTGTTCATGCAAGGCTTCCGCCCCGGCGTGATCGAGCGCCTGGGCTTCGGCTACGAGGCGGTCCGCGCCGTTGCGCCCGGCATCGTCTATGTGTCGATCTCAGGCTTCGGACCGACCGGCCCGCTGGCCGAGCGCCCCGCGATGGACCCGGTGCTGCAGGCCTATACCGGGCTGACCGCCGAGAATGTCGGCGAGGACGGTGTGCCGCACCGCGTGCCGATCATTCCGGTCGATATGACCTGCGCGCTCTATGCCTTCGCGGCACTGGGCCCGGCGCTGTACGCGCGCCGCGACAGCGGCCGCGGACGCCACATCGAGGCGAGCCTAATGCAGGCCGGCGCCGGACTGCAGGTAGTGCGGATGCTGCAGCATCACCTCGAAGGCGGGCAATTGCGGCCCGCCGCCGCGCCGAGCGGCGTGTATCGGCTGGCGGACGGCTGGATCAATGTCACAGTCGCGCGCCAACACGAATGGGTGGCGTTCTGCCAGGCGCTGGAGCGCGCGGACCTCGCCGAGGATGCGCGCTTCGCGGCCGTCGAGGGCCGGACGGACAACGCCGAGGACTTGCGCGCCCTGCTACGCCCGGTGCTGGCGTCCCGGCGCTTCGAAGAGCTGTCGGAGCGCCTGGCCGTGTATCGGGTGATGCACGAGCGTCTGAACACGTATTCGGAGTTCCTGAACCAGCCGCATGTCGCTGCAAGCGGCGCGATCGGCTGGGTCACGCACCCAGCGGTGCCTGGGAGGATGCCGCTTCCCAACGTGATCGGCGCCACACCATTCCGCAATGACGACAAGCGGGCAAAGGCGCCCGGCCTGGGTGAGCACGGCGAGGAGATACTGCGGGAACGCTCGTACTCACCCGCAGAGATCGAGGCGCTGAAGGCGCGGCGGGTGGTCGGCGGCTAAAGCCAAAACAGGTCGGACATCATCCCGCTCCCACCGTTTGGGAGCTTGCGGTTTCCCGCGTTTTCTCCTCCTGATTGGGTTTGTCAGTTGGCGGCTGGAATGCCGCATCTGTTCTGGTTATCGGATCAGGCATGGGCGCTGAGCGATCCACACCTGCCACGCGGCAAGCCAGGCAAGCCGCGTGTCGATGATCGTCGGTCATCAGCGGCATCCTGCACGTGCTCAAAACGGGGTGTCGCTGGCGCGACGTGCCCACCGAATACGGACCGGCGACGACGATCTACAATCGCTACGATCGGTGGTCTGGCCGCGGCATCTGGCAGCGTCTGTTCGCACAGGTCACAGCCTCGGGCGACGTTTCCCGCGAGCTCTGCCTCGACAGCTCGCACGTGAAAGCCCACCGCGTCCGGCAGGACGGCCAATACACGCTGGTCACCATGACGTCAGCAATGATTGCCCTCGCCCTGCTGCTCGGGCTCGGGTCGGCGGCAGTGCGGGCTGAGCTTCTGCAACGCGCAAAAAGGGGCTGTTCTCCCCAGCGTGCATCTGATGCTATGCCCGGCTGGGGAGGACATCATGAAAGCAGCCATAGCCCGCGACAAGCGCATCGTCTGCGACGAGGTGCCTGACCTCACACCCGACCAGGGCCAGGTGCTCGTGCGCACGCTCGCCTGCGGCATCTGCGGTTCGGACCTGCACGCGCTCCATCATGCCGACGTCGTGGGGCGGCTCTATCGCGCCGTCGGCGTGGAGAACGCCCTCGACCCCGCCAAGGACGTCGTGTTCGGCCACGAGTTCTGCGCCGAGATTCTCGATTACGGACCAGGCACGGCGAATCGGCTGAAGCCGGGCACGCGCGTCGTCTCCGTCCCGCGCGTGTTCGATCGCACGGGTGCGCACACCGTCGGCTACTCCAACCGCTTTCCCGGCGGCTACGCCGAGCAGATGGTGCTGACCGAGATGCTGCTGCTCGAAGTGCCGAACGGCCTGCCCGCGCATGTGGCCGCGCTGACCGAGCCGCTGGCAGTGGGCGAGCACGCCGTGGCCATGGCCGACCTCGCCGACGCGGGAGCCGCGCTGGTGGTGGGCTGCGGGCCGGTCGGTCTGGCGGTGATCGCGGGGTTGAAGGCGCGCGGCTTCGGCCCGGTGATCGCCGCCGACTTCGCCCCCGGCCGCCGCCGCACCGCCGAGCAGTTGGGGGCCGACGTGGTGATCGACCCCGCCGCTCAGTCTCCCCATCGCGCGTGGGCACAGTACGGCCTGCCGCGGACCCGTGGGGAGCGCCACAAGGCGATGGCGGAGGGAACGCTGCGCGGGCGCCCGGTGATCTTCGAGTGCGTCGGCGTGCCTGGCGTGCTGCAGAACCTGATCGCTGAAGCGCCGGTCGCCTCGCAGATCCTGGTGGTCGGGGTGTGCATGGAGCCCGACCGGATCGAGCCCGCGCTGGCGGTCGCCAAGGAACTCGACTTCCGGTTCTGCTATGCCTACTCGGCGCAGGAGTTCGAGCGGACGCTGCACAACATCGCCGATGGCCGCATCGCCGCCGAGACCTTCGTCACCGGTCGGGTCGGGCTGGAGGGCGTGGCGGGCGCCTTCGCGGCGCTGGCGACGCCGGGGGGCGATGTGAAGATCATGATCGAGCCGGGTGGCTGACAGCCGGCCGGGTCACAGGAACCAGACCACCGCCACAAATCCCGGATAGGCAGCAATCAGCAGCACGGCATCCCGCTGGTTGAGTTGCCTATCCCGGACAGCGAGGAGGGTGACCAAGGCAAGGGCGCCCATCATCATCGCCAGCGGCCAATGAAGAAGCTGCGCGTCGGCGACAAGAAGCGGATGCGCCAAGGCACCGGCCCCAAGATCATCGTCACGTTGTAGGCGAACGACCCGACCACCCCTGCGCCCCAGCCAACAGCAGCGCCAGCGCGAACTTGCTGACCCCCAGTTGCACCGAGGCTGCGCTCGGGTGCTCGGCAAAAGCCTCGGCACCCCACACGATAACCGCCGTGCCCACCAGGAAGGCGACGCCCCAGAGTGCGGGCGTCATCCCTGCCGGAACCGCTCCACCTTCTCCCGGTCCGGAACCGCCTCGATGCGGTCGATCCTCACGCCGTCGCCCCGCCATCCACCGGCAGCGCCACGCCGGTGATGTAGGAGGCCTCGTCCGAGATCAGGAACAGCGCTGCGTTGGCAACCTCCTCCGGTCGCGCGAACCGGCCCATCGGCACCTGCCCGCCGCGCTTCTGGACCAGGCTTTCGGGCGTCTCGCCGGCCGGCATCTGGCTGTCGGGCCGGGCGACGAACACGCGCAGCATCGGCGTGTCGGTGGGGCCGGGGCAGACCGCGTTGGCGCGTATCCCTTCGCGTGCGTAGCGCTTCGCCAGCCCATGCACCAGGCCGACGATGCCGAACTTGGCGATGTTGTACACGGGGCTGAACTGCGAGCCGACCAGGCCGGACGTGGAGGCGGTGTAGAGCAGCGCCCCGCCGCCGCGCGCGCGCATCTCGGGGATCGCGGCCTCGGTCGTCACCAGCACGGTGCGAACATTGAGATCCATCGCCAGTTCGAAGTCCTTCCAGTCGAGCCCCTCGATGGAAGCCGGCCCCGGATGGCCCACATGGTTCCAGACGAAATCTAACCCGCCGAAAGCCCGGGCGGTCGCGCGCACGATCTCCTTGGAGAATGCGTCCTGGCGCAGGTCACCGGCCAGCGCCAGCGCCTTGCCGCCCGCGCCGGTGATCTCGTCGGCGACCGCGTGCGCGCCGGCCTCGTCGATGTCCACCACCGCGACGGCGGCCCCCTCCCTGGCGAAGCGGACTGCGCCGGCCCGTCCCATCCCGGACGCTGCGGCGGTGACGATGCCGATTTTGCCGGAAAGCCGCATTGAGGCCTCCTATACCTTGCCGTGCTGCTGATCGATCCAGCCGAGCATGATGCGGTTGAACACGTCCGGGCGCTCGACATTGGGGAAGTGCCGCGCGTCCGCGATCTCCTCATATTGGGCGCCAGGGACCAGCGCGGCGAGGCCGCGGTTCTGCGCTGGCGGGGTGCCGGCGTCCTCGGCGCCGCAGACCACCAGCGTCGGCACGCGCACCGATGGAAGCTGCGCGGTGAAGTCGAAGTTCAGGATCGCTGCGCAGCTTCCGAGATAGCCGGCGGGCGCGGTGCCCAGCACGGTGTCGCGGATTTGCCGCCAGCGCACCGGGCGGCGGGCCTTGAAGGCGTCGGTCAGCCAGCGCTCGACGGTGGCATCCGCAAGCGGCGCGAGCGAGTTCGCCTCGCGCACCGTCGTCATCCGCTGGCGCCAGACATCGCGCGCTCCGGACGGGCTGGCGGGTAGCGTGTCGCACCACATCGCCGAGGTCAGCTTTGCACCGTGTTCGACCGCGAAAGCCTGGCCCAGCATCCCGCCGATCGACAACCCGATGAAATGGACGCGGGCGATGCCGAGCGCGTCCAGCACGGCCGCCACATCGCCGGCCAGCGCGCGCATCGTGTAGTCGCCGCCAACCGGGTCGCTGCCGCCGTGGCCGCGCATGTCCAGGCGCAGCACCCGATAGTTTTGCGCCAGCAGCGCCGGCACCTGCTCGGCCCACATCCCGCCATCGGCGGCGAGCGAGTGGGTGAGGCAGACCACCGGCCCTGCCTCGGGTCCAAGCAGGTCATAGGCGATGAACCTGTTGTCGAGCGGCAGTTTCATGGCGCGTCCCTCAGACCGTGGCGATTGGGGTGGAAGGCGAGCCGACCGCGCCCGGCAGGCGCAGCGGCGGGGCGGTGAGCAGGAAGCGCGTGCGCCCGTTCGCGCGCAGCCAGTCGGCGAGTTCCGTCAGATACCACATCTCGCCCAGGTAGCAGCCGAGCCGGAACAGGCAGTGCGCGTGCAGTGGCAGGGTGGCGCAGACATCATCCATGCAGGGCCGCGCGGGTGTCGCCTCGACGCCGAAATTGTCGCTGATCAGCGCGACGGCGCCGCTGTCGCTGACCCATTGCAGAAGGCGCGCATCGCGCCCGTCCAGCGCGCACGCGCTGTCGAACAGTTTTTTGCGGTCGGGCTGCTTGTTCATCTCCAGCAACATCTCTGCAAAGCCGGTGCGGAACAGGACGAAGTCCGCTGGCTCGACCGCGACCCCGTCCCGCTCGAACACGCCCATCAGGTCGTCGTAGCCGACGATCCGGCCGGAGCGGCCGAAATGCGCCTCCAGATCGACCATGACGCCGCGTCCCTGCATGCAGGCCTCGGCCATGTTCTGCACGCCAAGGCGCCGCGCCCCTTGGACTTGCCCGCTCGGCGTCATCTTGCCGGCCGCATCATAGAGAACCGGTCCCACGATGTCCGTCCCGGCGCGAAAGCCATTATAGAAGACGTCCTCCGCCTTGCCGTCGCCGTCGATGTCGAACATCTGCCCGACATGCGCCAGGCTGTCCCACTGAGTCGAGTATTGCAGCGTGAGCAGTACCTGATCGTCGCACACCACGTCGGTCGCCGTGGGATCGTCGCAGCGCAGCGGGTAGTTCATGTTGGGCTTGTCGTCGCGCATCGTTGGGCGCAGTTCCGGCGGGTGCCGGCGCGGGCTGAGGATCGCCCCGCCCGGATAGTCGAGCGGCAGCGACAGGCAGAAGGTCTTGCCGATCCTGACCTCCGCCACGCCGCGCAGCACCGCCTCCGGCGTCAGCAGGTTCAGCCGCCCGCGCTCGTCATCCGCGCCCCAGTCGCCCCAGGTCGAGCCCTCCGGCCGGCGCTGCCACCGCGAGTTGTCCATGCCGTTTCTCCCTCGTCCCCGCCCGCCATCATGCCCGCCGGACGGTGTTCCTTGAAAGGGGCGCGGGGCTCACCTAGGCTCGGGTTTGTCAAAGGAGAGAAACGGCCATGAACGCCCCGGTCCATTTCGATCCGGTCGAGGATGCCGCCTCCACCAGGCTCGATCAGATCGACGTCAGCAACCCGCTGCTGTACCAGGATGACATTTGGGAGCCGTACTTCGCCCGCCTGCGCCGCGAAGACCCCGTGCATTGGCGCGAGGACGGGATGTACGGCTCGTTCTGGTCGATCACGCGCTACAACGACATCCTCGATGTCGAGACCCGGCACCAGCATTTCTCGTCCGAGGCGATGCTCGGCGGCATTACCCTTACCGATCCGCCGATGGAGCACCGCCGGCCGAGCTTCATCTCCATGGACCCGCCGAAGCACACCAATCAGCGGCGCGTCGTAGCGCCCACCTTCACGCCGACCAACATGGCGAAGATGGCGGTCGGCATCCGTGAGCGTGTGACCCGCATCCTGGACTCGCTGCCGCGCAACGAGGTGTTCGACTGGGTCGATCTGGTCTCGATCGAAGTCACCACGCAGATGCTCGCGACTCTGTTCGACTTCCCGTTCGAGGAGCGGCGGAAGCTCACCTTCTGGTCCGACATCGCCACCATGGACATCCACGCGGGCGGCATCGTCGATTCCTTCGACAAGCGGCTGGAGCTCCTGACCGAATGCCTGCACACGATGACCGGGCTCTGGCATGAGCGCGTGAAACAGGAGCCGCGGCCCGACCTGATCTCGATGATGGCGCACGGTCCCGGCACGCAGGATCTTCTCGATCGGCCGATGGAGTTCCTGGGCAATCTCGTGCTGCTGATCGTCGGCGGCAACGACACCACGCGCAACTCGATCTCCGGCGGACTATGGGCGCTGGGCCAGCATCCCGAGCAGTTCCGCAAGCTGCGCGAGAACCCGTCCCTGATCCCAGGCCTCGCGCAGGAGGCGATCCGCTGGCAGTCGCCCATCATCCACATGCGGCGCACCGCCACCGCCGATACCGAGGTGGGCGGCAAGCCCATTCGCAAGGGCGACAAGGTCGCGATGTGGTACATCTCGGGCAATCGCGACGAGGAGGTCGTGGAGCGGCCGAACGAGTTCATCATCGACCGCACGAAGCCGCGCCAGCATCTCTCGTTCGGCTACGGCATCCACCGCTGCGTCGGCGCGCGGCTGGCCGAAGTGCAGCTCACGATCCTGTGGGAGGAGATTCTGAAGCGCGGCATGCAAATCGAGGTGATGGACCGGCCGAAGCGGATCTACTCCAACTTCATCCACGGGATTGCGTCGTTGCCGGTGCGGATCGCGGGGTAGATAGCTCCCTCTCCCGCAAGCGGGAGAGGGAGAGTTATCCTTACTCCGCCACCTCCATCGTATCGGCATGATGGGTCTGCGCGATCTGCACCGAATTCGGGCCGAAGCGATCGCGGAACGGCTGGGTGTCGATCTCCTCCAGTTCGATCTCGCGTGCCAGGACCTTCTTCTTCCACTCCTCGTGCGCGGGGATGTTGGCGTGGAATTCCGGCATCACCTCGCGCGCGAACAGCTCCAGGCTTTCGCAGATGTGCTCGTGCGTGTTGCGCCCGGCCTGGTTGAGCAGGATCACCGAGTTGATGTTCGAGGTCTCGAACTTCCGCAGCTTGCGGCGTATCGTCTCGGGTGAGCCGACCAGGCCGCCGGAGACGGCGCGCGCCTGCGCCTCCGGGTTCTCGCGCTTCCATTTGTTGTACTCGTCCCAGAGGCTGACCGTGCCCGGCTTCGCCCGCTCCCGGCCCGAGGCGCTGTTGTAGTAGCGCAGCGCGAACTGGAAGAAGGTGATCCCGTCCGCCCGCCGCCGCGCCTCCTCGTCGGTCTCGGCGCACATGAAATATGTCACGATGGCGATGTTCGGATTGGTCGGATAGTCCGCGAGCTTCTCCAGCCGCTTGGTGAATGCGTTGTAGTAGGCATGAACCCAGGCGTGCGCGGCATCGGCGCTCAGGAACTGGAAGCCCAGCGCGCCCATCCCCCGCCGCCCGGCCATCTCGATCGTCTCCAGTTGCGAGCACGCCACCCAGACGGGAGGCATCGGCTTCTGCGCCGGCTTGGGCAGCACGTTGCGCAGAGGGAACTTGAAGTACGGGCCTTCGTACTCCCACCCCTCTCGCGTGAACATCGGCATCACGCAGCGCACGCCGTCCTCCCAGACCGCGCGCTTTTCCTCCATGCTGCGCCCGAAGCCGCCAAGCTCGGTCACGGACGCGGATTCGCCGATGCCGAACTCCACCCGCCCGTTGCTGACCAGATCGAGGCAGGAGACGCGCTCGGCGACGCGTGCGGGATGGTTGGTGGTGAGTTGGATGATTCCGTGGCCCAGCCGGATGTTCTTCGTCCGCTGGCTGGCCGCCGCCAGGAACACCTCCGGCGCTGGCGAGTGCGAATACTCCTCGAGGAAGTGATGCTCCACCTCCCAGGCGTAGTCGAAGCCCAGCCTGTCGGCCAGCTCCACCTGGGTCAGTGCGTTCTGGTAAAGCTGCCGCTCGTCATCCGGCCCCCAGGGCTTCGGAAACTGCAGCTCGTAGAAAATGCCGAACTTCATCGCACTCTCCGTCCGTTTCCCTGAACGACACTATCCCCGGCGCCCTGCGCGTCAATCGCGGCTTTCCTGGCGGGGCTTGGCGGAACTAGGCTCGCGCCAAGCGAAACGGGAGGAAATCATGCCGCTTCCGGCCGACACGGACGCGACCACGCCGAAATACCTGCGCGACAAATACGCCATCGTCGGCGTGGGAGAGACGACCTATACGCGCGGCTCGGGTATGACCACGCGCGCGCTCGGCACTTGGGCGGTGCGCAACGCCATGCAGGATGCCGGGCTGCGCAACGCCGATATCGACGGGATGCTGTCTTACCAGAGCGGCGATTCGACCTTCGCGCCGATGCTTGCCGGCGATCTCGGCATCCGGCTCAATTTCTACATGGACGTGTTCGGCGGCGGCAGCTCGACCGAGGCGCTGATCGGCATCGCGATCGGCGTCATCGAGGCCGGGATGTGCAAATGCGTCGCCATCTTCCGGGCGATGAACGGCTATTCCGAGGTGCGGATCGGCGGCACCGGCGCCCGTTCCGCCCCGCCGGTCACGGGCGACATGCTGCACAGCCGCGCCTATGGCTGGCAGAGCGCCGGGCAGTCGTTCGCGCCCACCTTCCTGCGCCACATGCACGACTACGGCACGCGGCCCGAGCAGGTGGCGATGGTGAAGGTTATCCACTCCGAGCACGCCGCCATTAACCCAAAGGCGCTCTATCCGAAGCCAGTCACCGTCGAAGAGGTGCTGTCCAGCCGTCTCATCTGCAAGCCGCTGCACCTGCTCGATTGCTGCGTGGAGACCGACAACGCCACCTGCATCATCGTCACCACCGCCGAGCGCGCGCGCGACCTGCGCAATACGCCGGCGCTGATCCGCGCCGTGGTCGGGCGCTGCAACAAGCCGCGCCTCGACATGCACTACCAGCACGGCCCGATCTCCACCGTCGCCGGCCACTACGCGAAGGACATATTATGGCCGAACGCGGGTCTGGGGCCGGAGGACGTGGACGCGACGGGCGCCTATGACGCGTTCACCTTCACCACCATGCTGCAACTCGAGGATTTCGGCTTCTGCAAGAAGGGTGACGGCGGCGAGTACGTGTCGTCGGGCACGATGCGCCTCGGTGGGCGGCGGCCGAACAACACCTCGGGCGGGCATCTCTGCGAGGGTTACACGCACGGCATGAACATGGTGATCGAGAACGTGCGCCAGCTCCGCCACGACGTGGACGATTCCTGCCCGATCGGCCCCGACGGCAAGCGCCAACATACCTACGATCACCGGCCGGGCGGCTGCCGGCAGGTCAAGAATGTCGAGGTCACGGCCAATCTGGGCTGGGCGATGCCGGGCACCGGCTCGGCCATGGTCATGCGGCGCGGCTGAGCGGGAGGAGCAGGACATGGCGATCACCGCCGAATATCTTGGGATGACGCTGCGGCTGAGCGATCTCGAGGTCGAAAACCTGGAGTATTTCGGCCATTGCGCGGCGCACGACTTCCATCTGCAGCAATGCGAGGAATGCCATCTGCTGCGCTATCCGCCGACCACCGCCTGCCCGTGGTGCGCCAGCCCGAAGGCACGCTGGACGAAGGTGGAAGGGAAGGGAGCGGTGCATTCCTACACCGAGGTGCATCACGCGATCCAACAGCAGTTCAAGCCGTTCACGCCGTACATGGTGCTGCTGGTCGATCTCGACACGCAAAAGGGAAAGCCCGCCGAGCACGAAGCGCTGCGTGTGGTGGGCAACCTCGTGACCCCGGACGGCAAGCTCGCCCCACCCGATCAGGTGCGCCGCGTCGGCATCGGCACGCGCGTGCGGATGGCGTTCACCGATGTCACGGCCGGCCTGTCGCTGCCGCAATGGACGATCGACGTCGACGCGACGCAGCCGGAAGCGCCGTGGCGCTATGTGCAGGAATGAGCCGCGAGATACTCCGAGACGAACGGGTTCATGTTCGCGTTCCTTCCGGCACTGGCGGGGACGAACCGCGCCTCGATGATCTCGCGGTTGTCGATCCGAAGCTGCGGCTCCACGCCTAGCCGCAACTCGAACAGTCGAACATGGTCGAGCCGGTAATCCCATCGCTTGGTCGCTTCATAGGCCAATCGGAGAGTGCCGGCCGCCACCGCAAGCCCAATCTCCTCCGATATCTCGCGCGCGGCCGCGGCCGCGGGCTCCTCGCCCCGTTTCACGCCGCCGCCGGGAAACGACAGCGTCCGGCGATAGGACTGGCGAACCACGAGCACACGCTCGTCCACCCAGACAGCGACCAGCGCGCCCTCGTGTCGGGGCCGCCGAAGAAACCACCAAGCCCGCGCCACCACGAAGCCGATCCGCAACGCGCCCCGGTAGCCCCAGTTCAGCGCGCGGCCCATGACTCCGCTTAGAGCACCGCCTCCGCCACCACCCGCATCACCTCCACGTCCGCGCCCTTCAGCAGCATCGTCCCGACGTGGCGATCCTTCGCCACCTGCTTCCACGCCGCCAGCCGATCGCGGATCATCTCCGCCGGGCCCACCAGCGAAATCTCGTCAACCAGCCGATCCGGTACGGCGGCCGCCGCCTCGGTCTTCTTGCCGTCCAGATACAAGTCCTGGATGGTCTTCGCCGCGCCCTCGTAGCCGAGCTTGATCGCCACGTCGTTGTAGAAGTTCTTCGTGCGCGCGCCCATGCCGCCGACATAGAGCGCCAGCTCCGGGCGGATCGCATCGCGGCAGGCGGCCACGTCCGGCCCCATCTTGGCGCGCACGAAGGGCGCCACATCGAATGCCTCCAGGCTCGGCGTGCGGCCAGCCTTGCGCATCCCCTCCAGGATCGGGTCGGTCACGATCCCCGGCCGCTCCGGCGAGTAGAAGATCGGCAGCACGCCGTCCGCCACCTCGCCCGCGTTGCGCAGCCCGGCTGGAGTGATGGAGGCGGTGTAGAAGGGCAGCGCCGGATTGCCGTGCGCGATGCTGCGCAGCGGCTTGCCAAGCCCGGTCGCATCCGGGCCGCGATACGGGACGTCGTAGTGCTCGCCATGGAACTCGAGCGGCGCCTTGCGCTCCAGCACCTGGCGCATGATCGCGATGTACTCCTTGGTGCGCAGCATCGGCTTGCCGTAGGCGACGCCGTGCCATCCCTCGACCACCTGCGGCCCGGAGACGCCGACGCCGCAGAGGAAGCGGTTGCCCGACAGATGCTGCAACGTGATCGCCGTCATCGCTGCCATCGCGGGCGTGCGCGCGTGCATCTGCATGATGCCGGTGCCCGCCCTGATGCGCGTGGTGCGCGCGAGAATCCAGGCGACGGGCGTGACGGCGTCGGTGCCGTACGCCTCGCCGGTCCAGACCTGGGCGAAGCCGAGGCGCTCGGCCTCCAGCACGCGGTCCATGTCGAGGCGCGGCTGCGCGCCCGAGAGGTCGACGGTGATGCCAAGTTGCATGGCTTTCTCCTCAGCGCACCTTCGCCGCGACCTCGTCGCGGAAACGGCGCATGTTGTCGAGCGTCGCGGCGAGCGTCGGACCGAACAGGCCGAAATCGAACGCGCTCACCCCCACTTCCGCCAGCGCGCGAATATCGCCGGCGTAGTCGGCGAGGCCCCCGGTGAACAGCTTGCGCTCTCCATCCACCGTGCCCTTGGGCTGCGCCTCCGGATTGGCGGACACGCGATAGGCCAGCGCCACCGACTTCGGATCGCGCCCCGTCTTGGCGGTCAATCCGCGCAGCTTCTCCACCCCCGCCTTGTAGCGGCGCAGCGTGTCCATCGGGAATTGCGGGTTGGTGCCGATCGGGTACCACGCATCGCCGTAACGCGCGGTGCGGCGCAGCGCCGGATTGCTCTCCCCGCCCACCCAGATCGGGATGGGTTTCTGCACCGGCTTCGGCTGGAATACCACGTCGGAGAACTTCGCGTACTTGCCCTCGAAGCGTGGTTCCTCCTGCTCCCACAGCGCCTTGCAGGCCGCCATGTATTCGTCGGTCACGGCGCCGCGTTCCTCGAATGGCGGCGTGCCGACCGCCTCGAACTCCTCGCGCATCCAGCCCGCGCCGATGCCGAGCGTGAGCCGGCCCTTCGACAGCACGTCCAAGGTGGCGAGAAGCTTTGCCGTCAGCACAGCCGGGCGGTGCGGCACCACCATCACCGAGGTAACGATCCGCAGGCGGGAGGTCTTGGCCGCGACGAACATCGCCGTCATCAGCTGCTCGTGGCGATCGACGCGCGCGCCGGAGGTGAACGCACCGCTCTCGGAGTAGGGATAGCGCGAGTTGATGTCGGTCGGGATCAGCAGATGGTCGCTGACCGTGACATAGTCGAAGCCGAGCATCTCGGCCTCGGTCGCGATCCGTCCGATCGTGTCGGGGTCGCTCAGATCGCCGCTGATCGGCGCGCTGCACCCGATCTGCATGGTTCCCTCCCGCTGCATTTGCCTTGCCGGGGACGATACCACAGGATGCGGGCGCGGCGAGCCCAGGGGACGCCTTCGGGGGAACGATGAAGTTCGGCATCCACATCGGCACGCGCGGCTGCCTGACCTCGCGGGCCAATCTGATCGCGTGCGCGCAGCGTGCCGAGGCGCTGGGCTACGGCACGATCGGCATTCCCGACCGGCTGATCCTGCCCGCCGATGTGGCCACGCGCTACCCATACACCGAGGACGGGGTATGGGTGGGCGCGCAGACCGGGGAGTGCCTCGACGTGCTCGGCACGCTCTGCTTCCTCGCCGCCTGCACCGAGCGCGTCCGGCTGCTGCCCTCGGTGCTGGTCGTGCCCTACCGGCCCGCGATCGTCGGCGCCAAGATGCTCGCCACCATCGACACGCTCTCGGACGGCCGCCTGATCGCCGGCGTCGGCGTCGGCTGGATGCGCGAGGAGTTCGAGCCGCTGGGTGCGCCGCTGGTGACGCAGCGCGGCGCGGTCACCGACGAGTACCTCGCCGCCTTCCGGGCGCTGTGGACCGACGAGGCGCCCGCGTTCCACGGCCGGCATGTCCGCTTCGACAACGTCTCGTTCCGCCCCAAGCCGGTGCAGACGCGCATCCCGGTCTGGGTCGGGGGCGAGAGCGATGCGGCGCTGCGCCGCACCGCGCGCTTCGGCGATGGCTGGTATCCGGCCTCGCACAACCAGCAGGCGCCGTTCGACACGCCGGCTCGGCTGAAGGCGGGCATCGACCGTCTGGCCCGCGCCGTGGAGGCGGAAGGGCACGACCCGGGGGCGATCGAGGTCGCCCTGCTCTGGTTCAAGCCGCCGCACTGGACGGCGCAGCGCACGCCGGACGGCGCACGCCAGATGTTCACCGGCGGCGCCGACGCCATGCGCGAGGATGCCGCGGCGCTGGAAGAGGCGGGGCTTGACCACCTGATTGTCCTGCCGCAGGCCCCGTCAATCGAGGAGACGCTGGAGCGTCTCCAGCACTTCGCCGAAGACGTTATCGGCGGCTGAGAGGATGTTGATGACCGATGCTGAGCTGCTGGCCGCCCCGCTGCCCGAGCTGATGGCGCGCGCCGCCGCCTTGCGCGATGCCGCGCATGGCCGGCTGATCTCCTACTCGCGCAAGGTCTTCATCCCGCTCACCAAGCTCTGCCGCGACGTCTGCCACTACTGCACTTTCGCCGAGCGTCCGCGCGCCGGCCATGCCGCCTATCTCTCGCCCGAAGAGGTGCTGGCGATCGCGCGCCAAGGCGCCCAGACCGGCTGCACGGAGGCGCTGTTCACGCTCGGCGACAAGCCGGAGCTGCGCTACCGCGCCGCGCGCGAGGCGCTGGCAGCGTCTGGCCACGCCAGCACGATCGACTATTTGCGCGAGATGTGCGCGCTGGTGCTGCGCGAGACGGGGCTGTTGCCGCACGTCAATCCGGGGGTGATGACGCGCGCGGAGATCGCCAGTTTGCGCGAGGTCTCGGCCAGCCAGGGCGTCATGCTGGAGAGCACCAGCCGGCGCCTGTGCGAACCGGGCGGCGTGCATTTCGGCTCGCCCGACAAGCTGCCGGAACGGCGGCTCGAGACGCTCCGGCTGGCGGGCGAGCTGGCGGTGCCGTTCACCACCGGCATCCTCATCGGCATCGGCGAGACCCGCGCGGAGCGGATCGAGGCGTTGCAAGCGATCGCCGAGCTCCATCGAGTGCATGGCCACGTCCAGGAAGTCATCGTCCAGAACTTCCGCGCCAAGGCGAACACCAAGCGGGCGGACGCGCCGGAGCCCGATCTCGACGACCTGCTCTGGAGCATCGCCGTGGCTCGTCTGGTGCTGCCGCCCGAGGTGCATGTGCAGGCGCCGCCTAACCTCTCGCCCGGCGCCTACGAACGGCTGATCGGCGCGGGGATCGACGACTGGGGCGGCATCTCCCCAGTGACGCGAGACCACGTCAATCCGGAAGCGCCCTGGCCGGACATCGCGGCGCTCGCCGATCGCAGCGCGGATATGGGCAAGCTGCTGGTTGCCCGCCTGCCGGTCTATCCCGCCTTCGCTCTGGCGCCCGACCGCTGGCTCGCGACCAAGATGGCCGCGCAGGTGCGCCGCGCCATGGATGCGGACGGGTGGGCGCGCGACGATGCCTGGGCGCCGGGCCTGACCACGATCCCCCCTCGGCAGGCGCCCCGTCTGGCCGCGATCGATCCCGCCATTGCCGAGCCGGTGGCGAAGGCGTGCGACGGCGTGCGGCTGGATCAGGCGGAGATCGTGCGCCTGTTCGGTGCGCGCGATGCCGACTACGAGCACGTCCTGTCGGCGGCCGACGCGCTGCGCCGGCGCGTCTCGGGCGATGTCGTCCGCTATGTCGTCAATCGCAACATCAACTACACCAACATCTGCTACTATCACTGCAAGTTCTGCGCCTTCTCCAAGGGCAGGACGCACGAGGCGCTGCGCGGGGCCGCCTACGACCTCGATCACGCGGAGATCGTGCGCCGATCGGTCGAGGCATGGGAGCGCGGCGCCACGGAAGTCTGCCTGCAAGGCGGCATCCATCCCGACTACACCGGCGAGACCTATGTGCGCATCTGCCGCGCCATCAAGGACGCGGTGCCGGGGATGCACGTCCACGCCTTTTCCCCGCTCGAGGTCACGCAAGGCGCGGCCACGCTTGGCCTCACCCTGCCCGCGTTCCTGGCGCGGCTGAAGCAGGCCGGTCTCGGCACGCTGCCCGGCACCGCGGCGGAGATCCTGGACGATCCGGTGCGCGCGATGATCGCTCCCGACAAGATCAACACCGCGCAATGGCTCGCGGTCGTGCGCGCCGCGCACGCGCTCGGCCTGCGCACGACATCGACCATCATGTACGGCCACGTCGAGCGCCCCGCATCCTGGGCGCGGCATTTGCTCGCGCTGCGCGACCTGCAAGCCGAAACCGGCGGCTTTACGGAGTTCGTGCCGCTGCCCTTCGTACACATGGAAGCGCCGATGTATCTGCGGGGCCTCGCCCGCAAGGGTCCGACGTTCCGCGAGGCGGTGCTGATGCACGCGGTCGCGCGGCTCGCGCTGCATCCGCTGATCCCGAATATCCAGACATCCTGGGTGAAGATGGGACCGGAGGGCGCGGCGCTGTGCCTGCAGGCCGGCGCCAACGACATGGGCGGCACGCTCATGAACGAGAGCATCTCGCGCGCCGCCGGCACCGAGCACGGCCAGGAATTTCCGCCCGAGGCGATGGAAGGGCTGATCCGCCGCATCGGCCGCGCGCCACAACAGCGCGACACGCTCTATCGGGCGGTGCCAGAGGAGCGCCGCGCCGCCGCGTTCTCGGCACCCGCACTGGCGCCGGTGGTGCAGACAAAGCCGCGCAAGATGATGGCGGCGGAGTAGGAAGTTTACCGCGGCTTCATGGGATCATGAGAGCCAGCACATTGCGGAGTTCCGGCATGCCCCATGTCAGCCTCGACCACCTCGCCGCGCTTGTGCCGGACGGCGCGCTGGTCGCGCTGCCGCCCGACAATTCCCTGACCCCCGCCGCGTTCGCCCGCGCCCTCGTCCGTGCTGGGCGGCGCGGGCTGCGGCTGCTCGGCGTGCCGGTGTCGGGCTATGCGACCGATCTGCTGATCGGTGCCGGCTGCGTCGCCTCGGTGCAAAGCTCCGGGGTCTCGCTCGGGCGAATCCGGCTTCGCCCCGCGCTTCACGGCGGCCCTGAAGGCGGGACGGATCACCATGACGGACGCCACCTGCCCGGCGATCCACACCATGCTCCAGGCGGCCGAGAAGGGCGTCCCTTTCATGCCGCTGCGCGGCATCATCGGCAGCGACATCCTGGCGCACCGCCCTGACTGGCGGGTGATCGATAATCCGTTCGCCGCCCGGGCTGATCCGATCGTGCTGCTGCCCGCCCTGTCGCCCGACATTGCCCTCTTCCATGCGGCGATGGCCGACCGCGACGGCAACGTCTATGTCGGCCGCCGCCACGAGCTGGCGACCATGGCGCATGCCGCGCGACGCAGCTTGGTGACCGTGGAGCGCCTTACCGGCGCCAACCTGCTGGAGGATGAGCGCCTGGCCGCCGGCACCATCTCGGCGACGTATATCGAGGCGGTCGCAGTGGCCGAGCGGGGCGCCTGGCCGCTGGCGTTGCTCGACGAATATCCGGCCGACGTGGCGCATCTGGCGGAGTACGCGCGCCTGGCGAAGACGGACGAGGGATTTCAGGCATACCTGGACGGGTTCGTCATCGCGCCGTCGGCGCAGGTGGCGGCGGAATGATCGTCGCTATCCCTTTACGCCGCCCATCGTCAGCCCCGAACTCATGTGGCGGCGGAACGCGTAGTAGATGACGATCGGCGGCAGCGCATAGGCGATGGCGGTCGCCATCATCAGGTTCCACGGCGCTTCGTCGCTGTTGAGGAACTGCCCGAGCACGACCGGCACGGTCCTGTTGTGCTCCGAGGACAGCAGCAGAAACATGTAGAGGTATTCGTTCCAGGCCAGCAGCAGCGCGTAGATGCCGATCGCCACCATCGCCGGCGCCATCAGCGGCAGGTAGATGCGGAAATAGATCTGCGGCGGGGTCGCCCCGTCGATCCGCGCCGCTTCGTCCAGCTCGATCGGGATGCTGGCGCTGTACTGCTGGAAGATGAAGATCGCATACGGGGTGGCGAACGTGACCTCGACGAAAATCACCGCCCAGAGATTGTCCGAAAGCCCATAGAACTGCATCACCCGGTAGAATGGGATCGCGAGGAACGACATCGGGATCACGTAGGTCAGCAGCGCGGCGTTGCTTACCACCCAGGCATGGCGCAGCCGCATCCGGCCGACGACGAAACTCGCGAGCGAGCCGATAGCCAGAGTCAGGAACGCGGTCGCCACCCCGATATAGAAGCTGTTGCCCATCTCGTGCCAGAAATGGGCCAGATACCAGTAGTCCTGGGTGAGCACGGTCCAGAAGCCAGCGAGGGTGGGAGCGATCGGCCAGAGCGAGTCGCTGAAGACGTTGTCCTTCAACTCAAGCGCCACCTCCACCATCGTGTAGATGGGCGTCAGCGTCCAGAACAGGATCGCGAGGCACGCGATCACCTCGAGCACGAGGCCCAGCAATGCGCGGATCCGCCGCGCCTTCGCGGCGCGCCGGCGCGAGGACGTGTCGGCGCCTGCCGCCGCGCTCGCGCTCATAGCTGCACCTGCCCCTTGGCGAGCTTGCGCATGAGAATGACGACGAGCGGGATCAGCAGCGGCAGCGCCGACATGACCGCCGCCATGCCAAGCTGGGGATTGTCCACCACGAAGGCGTCGCGGATGCCCAGGGTGGCGAGGACTTCGGTGGACAAGGCCGGCCCGCCGCCGGTGACGAAGTAGACGGTATTGAAATCGCCGAGCGTCCAGATGGTCGAAAGCAGCGTGCAGATCAGATACAGGTTGGCCAGCAGCGGGAAGGTGACGTGGATGAACCGGCGGACCCCGATCGCCCCGTCCATCTCCGCGGCCTCATACAGCTCCTGCGGAATCGCCATTCGTCCGGCAAGGAAGATCACCGTCCAGAACGGCATCCACTTCCAGATGTAGGAAACGATGACCGACCCCATCGCGAGCCAGCGGCTATTCAGCCAGGACGGACCCGTGACCCCGAACGCATGCCACAGCAGATTGTTGATGAAGCCCCATTCGCCGTTCAGCATCCAGTGGATCGCGATGAAGGTGGGAATGGCCGGCACCGCCCACGGCAGGATGAAGACCAGCAGCAGCGAGCGCACGCGCCAGTTCCGGCGCATGAAGAAGCCTGACAGGAGCAGCGCGCCGAACAGGTGGAGATTGACCCCGACGGCGAGGTAGATCAGCGTGTTGACGACTGTGCGGAGGTAGATCGGATCGGAAAAAAGCTGTTCGTAGCTCGCGGGACGATGGCCAAGCCACAGCCCATAGCCGACCGGGTAGAGCACGAACAGCAGGAACACCCCGGCGTACGGCACCAGGAAGGCCATCGCCCAGTTGATGTCGGACCCCTGCAGGCCGCCCTGGCGGAAGCGCCGCAATTGCCCGCGCCCCCGGGCGGGGCTGGCGCGCCGCAGGACCGAGGTTCCATCCATGGTCCCGGCTCAGCTCTGAGCGATCTGGTATCTCGCGAAGATAGCCTCGATCCTCTGGAAGGCCTTCGCGGCTGCCTTGTCGGGCGTCATCCCGTTGATGATGTCCGACGCCGCCACTTGCCAGACGTGCTCCGCGTCGACCTGCGCATAGGCGGGATTGAACACGTAGAACCACGTCGCGGTCGGGCCGAGCACGCCCTGGCGAATTGCCGGCGGACGGTGCGGGTCCTTGGGATCGAGCCAATAGGGATCGTTCTTGACGATCGACGGCATGACCGGAAGCCATCGGCCGAGTGCCTGTTTCAGGTAGCCGTCGAGATGCGCCGGCTGGATCAGGTAACGCAGGAAGTCCTTCGCCGCTTCGACGTTCTTCGCCCCCTTTGGAATGAACCCGAGCAGGACCCCGAGCAGCACCGGCACCGGCTTGCCCGCGTTGTCGAGCGGCATCTGGCTGGTCATGATGTCCTCGTAGTACCATTTCTCGTTGGACATCTTGGCGACGGAGATGGAGATCGTGTCGTTCGGCGTCATCACGACTTCCTGGGCGTGGAAGGCGTTGTTGTTGTCCGGATCGCCCCAATTCAGCGCGCTCGGCGGCACATAGCCCTTTTTGAAGGGCGTTGTGAGTTTGGTGAGCGCCTTGATGGCGGCGTCGCGAACCGTGGGGTCGTCGGTGTGCAGCTTGCCGTCCGGGGTGACGATGCCGTCCCCCCCATAGGCCACGAGGAACTGGTTGAAGAGGTTGTTGGGGTCGTCCCCGACAGTCGAGAGCGTGTAGCCCAGTCCGTAAGTGTGCCGCATTCCCTTGGCACGCAGCTTCTCCTGCACCGGCTCGAAAAAGTCGAAGAAGGCGTCCCAAGTCTTCGGCAGGTCGGAGACCTTGTAGCCCGCCTTCTCAATCAGGGATTTCCAGACCGGGATGTTGAGCGTGGCGCCCTTGAACGGCACGCCGAAGAAGGACCGCTTCTTGGCCACGTTGTCGTAGAATTGCGCGGATTGCAGCGCCGTCGCGCTGAGCTCCGACTTCTGGGTCTCGACCACGTCGGTCACGTCGACCAGTTTGCCATCCCAGGCGCTCTGCGGCACGATCTGCGCCGGCGCGTTGTCGGCATACATCAGGTCTGGCACTTGGCCGCTGGTGATCGCGGAGACGATCTTCTCGTTCAGCGCCTGCCCCGGCAGCAGCGTCAATGCGACCTTGTTGCCGGAGGCTTTCTCCCAGTCGGCGATCAGGCTGCGGAACGCGGCATCCTCGGCGGGATAGAAGCCCTGGTTCCACCAGATGGTGACCGTCGTGCCGGCGGCCCTGGCCACGTAGGGCCGTCCCAGAGTTGCGCCCGCCGCCAGGCCGAGCGTTGCGCCAACCACGTCCCGTCGGCTTATGCCTTCCATGGCCGTTGCGTCTCCCTATTGCGTTCGCGCAGTCGAGGAGCGGACCACGCTTTTTTTTGATACTAACATCGCGACCCCGCGACTCGGGTCAGCTTTCCGTGATCGCGCCGGTCGCGTCAAGCCGCCGACGCCTCCGCGCCACCGGCGGGCGAGGCTTGGCGTCCCCCTGCCGGCCGGGTAAACGACAGGGGCTGCACAGGGGAACCCAAGGTGAGCACGGGGGCTGCACCGCCAGAACGCCTTGCCGCCACCCTCGCGCGGCTCATCCTCGATCCCGCCGCGCCGCCCGCGCGCCACATCGCGGTGGGCGCGGCCAGCCCGATCCCGGCCGCCGCCTGCTGGCTGGTGAGGATGCTCGGCCATCCGGTGCGCCTCTCCCTGCTGCACCAGCAGACCGGCAACCCTTTCACGGCCGGCACGCGCGAGCTGTTCGACCTTGCCGGCCAGGGCCGCATCGACCTGTTCTTCCTGGGCGGCGGGCAGATCGACGGGCAGGCCAATATCAACCTGATCGGCACCGGCGACTGGCCGGGGACGGGCGCGCGCTTCCCCGGCAGCTTCGGCTCGGCGTTCATGTACATGATGACCCCGCGCACCCTCCTGTTCCGCGAGGAGCACTCGCGCCGCGTCCTTGTCCCCCGCGTCGATATCGTCTCCGCGCCCGGCATCTCGGAGCCCGGCGTGTTCCGGCGCGGCACCGCGCAGGCGCTGCTGACCGGACGCTGCGTGTTCCGCTTCGACCCGGTGCGCGCGCGCTTCACGCTCGCCTCGATCCACCCCGGCGAGACCGCCGAGACGGTGCGCGCCGCCACCGGCTTCGACTACGACGAGCCGCTGAGCGTTCCCCTCACGCCAGACCCGACCGAGGCCGAGATCGCGCTTTTGCGCGGCAAGGTCTGCGAGGCGATGCTGGAGACCTACCCCGATTTCTGTCGCCGCGTCTGGGGACGTCCCGAGGGACACGAGAAGGAGCAAGCCGCCTGATGGATGACGCCGCCACCGCCCACTCCGGCAAGGGCCTTGCCCGCTCCCCCGGCGCGCTCGCCGGGCTGAAGGTGATCGACCTGACCCGCGTGCTGGGCGGGCCGTACTGCACCATGATCCTGTCCGATCACGGCGCCGAGGTCATCAAGATCGAGCCGCCGCAGGGCGACGAGGTGCGCGACTGGGGGCCGCCGTTCCTCGACGGCGACGCCAGCTACTTCATCGGTATCAACCGCAACAAGCAATCCCTCGCGCTCGATCTCGGCAAACCCGAGGGCAAGGCGGTGCTGCTGCGCCTGCTGGAGGGCGCCGACGTACTGGTGGAGAACTTCAAGCCCGGCTCGATGGAGAAATGGGGCCTCGGCTACGAGAAGGTTCTCGCGCCGCGCTTCCCCGGCCTGATCCACTGCCGGGTCTCGGGGTTCGGCGCCGACGGGCCGCTCGGCGGGCTGCCGGGATACGATGCCATCCTGCAAGCCATGACCGGGCTGATGAGCGCGAACGGCGACGCCGCCACCGGGCCGATGCGTATGGGCACGGCGATCGTCGACATGGGCACCGGCCTCTATTCCGCCGTCGGCATCCTGATGGCGCTGCATGAGCGCACGCGCTCGGGACGCGGGCAGTATCTCGACATGGCGCTCTATGATTGCGGCCTGTCGCTGCTGCATCCGCAGGCGCCCAACTACTTCCTGAGCGGCAAGCGGCCGGTGGGCACCGGCAACCCGCACCCGAACCTGGTACCCTACGACAAGTTCCCGACACGAACCTGCGAGATCTTCATCGCCAGCGGCAATAACCGCCAGTTCCGCTGGATGTGCGAGATGATCGGCCGCCCGCATCTGCCCGACGACCCGCGTTTCGCCAACAACGGGGAGCGCAACGTCAACCGCGAGGCGCTGACGGCGGAGCTGAAGGCGGCGTTCGCCGATCAGGATGGCCACGAGATCGCACTGCGCCTGATCCGCGGCGGCGTGCCGGCCGGCCCGGTGCTGTGGACGGACGAGGCGACGGAGGCGCCGCACACCGCGCATCGCGAGATGGTCACCGAACTCGGCGAGTACAAGGGCCTCGGGACGCCGATCAAGCTGTCCCGGACCCCCGGCGGCACGCGCGCCGCCCCGCCCAAGTTCGGCGAGCACGGTGCCGAGATTCTTGCGAAGCATGGTTACAGCCCCGACGAGATCGCGCGGCTGCAGGAAAGCGGCGTGGTGCTGAAACAGCGGCGGACGTAATCGGGTCCGGTAGAAGCAACGGAACCGAAAGTTCGATTCAGACTGCAAATCCATCCGCGCCACTCAATCGGTTTCGGCAAGGGCGAGAGCGCGGTGGCCGTCGAAGGGCCGGGCCCGCGGGTGCTGGCGTAGGCGCACCGCCAGCCCGCCTCGCCATCCACAAGGATCAGACATGGACCTCTCGAACTGGAAGGGCGTGCCACGCCCGGACCGCGTCACCCTGGATGGCCGCTACACACGGCTCGAACCGCTCGATCCGGCGCGGCATGGCCCGGACCTGCTGGCCTCAGCCCAGCAGCCGGGCGCCGACGACCGCTTCCGCTACCTGTTTGAGGAGCCGCCGGCCGACCTGGCAGCCCTGGCGCCCTGGCTCGAAAACGCCGCCACCTCGACTGACCCGCTATTCTTCGCCGTGATCGACCGAGAGACGGGGCGGCCGGAAGGCCGCCAGGCACTGATGCGGATCGAACCCGCGCACGGCGTGATCGAGATCGGCCATATCCTTTGGGGGCCGGCCATCGCCCGCACCCGCGTCGTCACCGAGGCGCTGTACCTGTCTGCGCACTACGTCTTCGACACGCTCGGCTACCGGCGCTTCGAGTGGAAGTGCCACAACCTGAACGAACCATCCAAGCGCGCCGCCCAGCGCTTCGGTTTCACCTTCGAGGGCGTGTTCCGCCAGCACATGGTCACCAAGGGGCGGAACCGCGACACGGCCTGGTTCGCGATGACCGACGGCGACTGGCCGCGCCTGAAGGCGGGCTACGAGGCCTGGCTACGGCCGGAGAACTTCGACGGAAACAAGCAGCAAAGGAGCAAGCTGACATTTTGACACCCGCCACACCCTGCACGGGCATCGTACGGAGGAGAGATGATGCGTAACTTGGCGTGCGCCCTGGATGGACGAGGTGGCGCATGTTGACGTCCCGGCCTCGCACTAGGACCAGGTGGTGGCCTGCCTGCCCGGCGCCCGCGTGACGGCTGCCAGCGCGCTCACCCGGTATGCCGGGCTGGACTACGGCGACGCGATCTTGTTCCAGTTCCATCCGGAATTCGGG
This sequence comes from uncultured Pseudomonadota bacterium, assembly GCA_963830565.1. GTDB lineage: Bacteria > Pseudomonadota > Alphaproteobacteria > Acetobacterales > Acetobacteraceae > DATFDN01. The sequence continues at coordinate 202,472 of CAWHMO010000013.1, read as the reverse complement.
GCCGCCTTCGGCACGGCGCTGATCGAGTCGAGGCGGGACCACTACGGTGCGCTGGCCGACCCCGCCATCGCCTCCTATGGCCGTCTGGACGATTGCGCCTGGGTGGGGCGCTGGATCAGCCGCTTCCTGGACATGCCCTGATTTCAGACCGAGGCAGATTGCCCGAATGAGACAGGCGGGACCGAATGGCGCCGACGAGCCCGCTGCCGATCCGGCGCGATGCTGAGCGCCACGGCGCTGGTGGTCTTGGGAGGCGCCTTCGCCGGCGGCTTCGTGACAGGCCTTGCAGGATTCGGCACGGGCCTCGTGGCACTCGGCATCTGGTTGCAAGTCATTGATCCTGCCCCTGCATCCACTCTCGTGGCGGTCTGCTCCGTGGCAGCGCAGGGCCAGAGCATCCGGGCAGTCTGGCACGCGATCGACTGTGCGCGAGTTTGGCCCATGATCGCGGCCGGGCTTTTGGGCGTGCCGATCGGGACTCGGCTCCTGGCCTATGTCGATCCGGGTGCCTTCCGCGTTGGCATGGGCATCCTCTTGCTGGTTTATTCAGGTTACATGCTGCTCGCCCGCGTCCGGACATGGGTCACCTGGGGCGGCCATGCGGCGGATGCTGCCGTTGGCTTCGCGGGCGGCATCCTCGGCGGCCTCGCCGGCCTGTCGGGTCCATTGCCCACGATTTGGGCGACAATGCGCGGCTGGGGGAAGGACGAGCGGCGCGGCGTGTTCCAGGCCTTCAATCTCGCGATCCTAGCCGCCGTCGTCGGCTCACACGCGGCATCCGGCCTGCTGACGGCCGAGCTGGGCCGGCTGGCCCTCCTTGCCTTGCCCGGAACACTTGTCGGAAGCTGGCTCGGTGCCCGCGCTTACCACAGGTTGAGCGACCAACGCTTCCACGAGGTCGTGCTCTGCCTACTCGGCGTGTCCGGACTGACGCTCGTTTGGACCAGCCTGTGAGGTCAAACCTCAATCCCGTCGTCATCAGCCGGCACAGGCCGAACTCAGCACAGATAGCCTTTCGATTGACTGTGGCTACCGCTTCGGCCAAGCCATCTCCAGCCCGGACGCAAGACGCGAGCGCCAGCGGCGGAACCGCCGGCCGACAGCGCCGCCCGCGCGCGTGGAGCGGCGAAGCCGGATCAGAACGACCCGCCGAACGGGCGCGAACTTCGCGAGCAGCGCCGCGCGCGCCCGCAGGATCGCATGGTGGACGCGCACGAACCACCGGACCCGCAGCAGCGCCGGCTCACAGGCCTGGTAAATCCAGACCAGGATAAGGGTGGCCAAGCCCTTGCCCAGCACCACCAGCATCGTCGCCGCGACGACGTGTCCCTTCGCCAGCAGGAACGCGGTGGCGAGTTCCGAGGCGTGGCTGAACAGCTCGGGGACCAGGAACAGCGGCAGGGCGACGCTGGGGGGCAGGAGACCGAGCCAGATGTGCAGGCTCTTGATAAGCGGCAGTCCGGCGATCGCGCGCAGCACGACGCGCGAGCCCTGCCACAGGACGTGCTCGCCCAGCACCAGCAACAGCGCCGGCACGAGCAGCAGCAGGTCCAGCATCCAGATCAGGAATTGCCGAGGCAGGGGTTCCATCATTCTCAATCGACCGCGAAGGCTACGGCCTTCGCGGGCACGCGTGAAGTCAAAACGTTCGCCCGGCCGTCACGGCTGGCCCGGACGCTTCTCCTGGTGCGGCGCCGGATGCGGCGGCGCGGGCGCTGCGTGGGGCACGGGCGCCGGAGCCGCTTGACGCGGTGGGGACGGCGGAGCCGCTTGGTGCGGCGGCTCGGGGTGGACGAGAGGGGCCGGGGCGGGATGGACGGCAGGCATAGGCGCCGGCGGGTGAAAGGCGGGTGCCACCGGGGCACGCGCCACCGGGACTTGCGGATGAATGACCTGCGCCGCCGGCGTCGGCGGGTGGATGGCAGGGATCGCGGGTGGATGCGGCGCCGTCGGTGCGGCCACGGGATGGATGACGGCTGGGGCTGCCGGATGCGAAACGGGCGCGGCTGCGACCGCGGCGGACGGCGCCGGCAGCGGCACGTGCGGCCCCGGCACGGGCGCCTGATGCGGCGTGGCGGGCGGAGGCGGGGATCCGGAAGCCCGCGCGGAAGCTGGCTCGGTGCGCGCCGGCAGTGGAGCGTGGGAGGTGCCCAGGGGTGTGCCCAGCGGGGGTGTGCCCGGGGGCGCGACCGCAGGCGAGGGTGGTGCGTGCCCGGCCACTGGACCGCCAACCTCGGTGGTATGCGCCGGCGGCCGGGCCCCAGGCGGGCGCAGCGCCGGGACGGTCGCGGCGGGGTGCGCGATGGCGGTGGCGGCGGGGACCGACGGGGCGTGCCCGCCAGCGATCCCCGGAGTACCAGCGGCAGGGCCGGCGTGCGGCAACAGCGGGGTCACGCCATGTCGGTCCACCGCGGCTTGCGCCCCCGCTTGCGGTGCTTGCGCGCGAATGACGGGGCCGGGCGCGGGACGTGGCGGAGCGGTGCCCGCCGGGGGCGGAACGGCGTGGACGGTGCGCGCCATTGCCGGCGTCACCCCCGCCGTGGCGGTGGTAGGCGGAACCGGCATGCGTCCGACCACCGGCTGCGCGGCAGCCAACATCTGCGGCGTCGCCGGTCGGGCTTCCCTTGCCAACGGCCGCGACATCGCCATCGCCGCCGCAGGCACCACCGTCGCGCCGGCGACGTTGCGGAACTGGTTGATGGTCACGGTATTTCTGGTCGAGTTGAAGACGTTGGTGATCTGGGTGGCGTTCGTCACGTTCCGGATGTTCACGTCCCGCTCGTAGCGCGGGCCGGCGTGGAACCACGGCCGATAGACCTCGCCGGGGCCGAGCGGCACCCATCCGACCGAGCCGCTGCTGAGCAGCGCCGCCGTCACCCCGACTGCCGCTCCGATTCCGAAAAACGTCACCAGCGCCGGGGCATAGACCGGATAGGTGGGCGCCTCGGCCACCGGCTCGGGCCGACCGGGCGTCCAGGCCCAGCGCCCGCCGATATCGACCCAGCGGCCGTAGTGGAACGGCGCGAAGCCCCACGGCTCCGCATCAATCCAGGTCCAGCCCCAGGGCGCGACGTAGGCCCAGTGCCCCTCCCGATATGGAACCCAGCCGGCATGCACCTCGGGATACCAGACCTCGCCGTATTGCGGGGCCTGCGACCAGGCGCCGTACTCGGCGAGATCCGCGCCGCCGGGCATCTCCGCGACCAGCGGCGGAAGCGGTGCCCGCGCGGGCCGAGGCCGCTCCTCATCCAGCACATGATCGATGAAGGGATCGCGCGCCGCCGCGACAAGCTGCACCTGGAACGGCGCCTCGGTTCCGGTGATCTCGGCCGCCTGTCCGGCCGACACATCCCCGGTCGGGCCCTCGCTCAGCGTGGCCGCGCCTTCCAGCACGGCGATCCGCGTCGGCGTCTCGGTGTCACCGGCGATCACGGCGTAGCGGCCGGGCGCTGCGATCGTCACGGCGCCGCGCGGGGTCGCGAGCGTATAGGTCTCGCCTTGCGTCAGGGCGCGCAGCCGCAGATACGCCTCGCCCTGGGGCAGGGTCGCGACGAAACTGCGTTCGTCGAGAGCATTGATCTCGATCTCGGTCGCGCCGTTCATGACCAGGTCCGTGGCGGAGAGGTCGATCCGCGCCTCCGCGCCGGGCTCGGTCCAGAACCCCTCGCCCGACGTCACCGGATAGTTCACCGCCGCCGGGCTCCAGCTCTCCGCGCCGGCGCCGTGGAACGACACGGTTCCGCGCGCGCGGGTCAGGGCGCCGACCCGTGCCGGCGGGCTGATCTCGTCCGTGGACGGCTGCGCGCGGGCGGCCGGCGGGATCAGCGTCGCCGACACGCTGGCCATCATTGCGATCGCCGCCAGGCGGAACAGGGTCGTGTCGCGTCGCATGGGCATCTCGTCTGTAACGCCTACGTCATCAAGCCGAAGCGTGGCGGAATCGCGTCCGTGGGCGCCATCGGAACGCCGCGTACCCGCCCCAATTAAGGGGTCTCTGAACGAAGGAGCATCGAGCGATGCGCAGGCTGTTTCGTCCCCGTCTCCTGGCCCCCGCCCTCGCGATCGCGGCCGCCGCGGCGCTCGGCGGCTGCGTGGTCTATCCCGCGCCCTATGCGTACGGTCCCCCGGCCTATTACCAGCCCGCGCCGGTATTCGGGTTCAACTTCGGCGGCTGGGGCCGCGATCATGGCTACTGGCATGACCGCTGGCGCTGAGTCGACGATGGTCGTCACCGGCATATGCCGGCGAAGACGAACCAGCCTGCGTTCCAGTCGAATGCGTTGACGCCCAGGAGGCCCAGCAGCTTCTTTGGGTCGGTTCGCGCCCAGATCAGGCGACGGACGTACTCAAGCGGCTTCCGGCCGGCGAACGCCGATGCGGCGACCCTGCGGATGCTGTGTATGTCCAGCGCCGTCCCATACCGTTCCCGCACCTCTTGCTCGGTGCGAAAGTGCCGGACATGCGTGGGGTATTCGAAATTCGGCACGCTGCACACGAAGGCCGTGCCACGCGGCCAGAGCGAGATCGCGTCGAGGTCGTCGTGGATGTGCTCCAGGACCTCGGCGCAAACGATGCATTCGTAGTCGCCGCGGTAGCTGTCCGCCGCAAGGGCGTTGCCGACGAAGAAATCGGCCTGCGGCACGCGTGCTCGCGCATGGGCAACCCCGGCCGGGCTGAAGTCGAAGCCGCGATAGGCGATCTCCGTGTCCCTGACCAGAAGCTCCGCGAACAGGCCGCTGCCGCAGCCGACTTCGAGCACCGTCCTGGCGCCGCTGGGCGCGACAAGCCCGAACATGGCACGAAACAGCGGCCGATAGATGGCCATGGCTCTCGCGCCGCCATCGGATTCGACGGTTTCGTGCAGCGCGTCGTACACGCCGACGCCGGCTTCCTGGCCCAAATCCGCCTCCCGTCCAGCCACAGTTCCAAGGCGCTACCGGACGAGCGTTGCCCGCCGCGTTTGCAGCGCGCAAAACTGGCGCGAAATCGCTTTGGGGGAACGTGAATGCTTGTCGAGCTTACCGGCCGGGCCGCAGTGATCACCGGCGCGAGCAAGGGGCTGGGCCTGGCCATGGCCACCGAATTTGCCGCCTCGGGCGCCGACGTTGCCATCCTCGCCCGCCGACCCGAAGTCCTGGAGCAAGCCAAGGCTCAGATCGAACGCACCGCGCGGGGCCGTGTCGCGGCGATCCCCTGTGATGTCGCGAAGGCCGCGGATTGCCGTGCCGCGTACGACGCGGCCATCAGCACCTTCGGCAAGGTCGATATCCTGGTGAACAACGCCGGGACCTCGCGCGCCATGCCGTTCGACCAGGTGACGGACGAGATCTGGCAGGAGGATCTGGACCTCAAACTGTTCGCGGCAATCCGCCTCGCCCGCCTCGCCCTGCCAGGCATGAAGGAGCGGCGCTGGGGCCGGATCATCAACGTGCTGAATATCGGCGCCAAGGCGCCGCGCGCCAACGGCGCGCCCACCTCCGTCTCACGTGCTGCAGGGATGGCGCTGACCAAGGTTCTGGCCAATGAGTGCGCGCCGCACAACGTGCTGGTGAACGCGATGCTGGTGGGCCAGATCGTCTCCGACCAATGGGTACGCCGCCACGCCGCGCAGGGCGCCAACACGAGCTTTGAGGAGTTCGCGGGCAAGCTCGGCGCGAACATCCCGCTCGGCCGCATGGGACGGGCCGAGGAATTCGCCGCCATGGCGTGCTTCCTGTGCTCCGATCGCGCCGGATTTACCACCGGCACGGCGATCAATATGGACGGCGGCGCCTGTCCGGTGGTGTAGAACCTCCCCGGCATTCGGGAGAAAATCGTGACCGCGAAGATCATTCCCGTCGCCGAATTCGACTGCGTCGTGTTCGGCGCGACGGGGGACCTGACGCTCCGCAAGCTGCTGCCGGCCCTGTACTGGCGGTTTCGCGACGGCCAGATGCCGGAGGGCTCGCGCATCATCGGCGCGGCCCGCTCCGAGCTTGGCGACGAGGGCTTTCGCGAGCGGGCCAGTGCGGCGCTGGAATCGCATGTCGATCCCGCGGCGCTGGAACCGGAGGTCATGCGTCGGTTCCTCGCCCGCCTGTTCTATGTCCAGGTGGACGTCGTCCGTCCGGGTGGCGGCTGGGAGGCGCTGAACGCCCTGCTGGACCCGGCGCGGGTGCGGGTCTTCTACCTTGCGGTCGCTCCGGGCCTCTATGGCCCGATCTGCCGCAACATCGGCGCGCATGGGCTGGCAACGCCGCAGTCTCGGGTCGTGCTGGAGAAGCCGATCGGCCACGACCTCGACTCCGCCCGCGCCATCAACGACGAGGTAGGGCAGGTCTTCACCGAGGCGCAGACCTTCCGCATCGACCACTACCTGGGCAAGGAGACGGTGCAGAACCTGCTCGCCCTGCGCTTCGCCAACTCGATCTTCGAGCGGCTCTGGAACAGCGACGTCATCGACCACGTGCAGATCACCGTCGCCGAGACGGTCGGGCTGGAGGGACGCGGCGGCTATTACGGCCACGCCGGCGCGCTGCGCGACATGGTGCAGAACCACCTGTTGCAGCTTCTATGCCTGATGGCGATGGAGCCGCCGGTCTCGCTCGATGCCGACCGGGTGCGCGACGAGAAGCTGAAGGTGCTGCGGGCGCTGCGCCCGCTGGAGCCGCACGAGGTCGGCTCGCTCACCGTGCGCGGCCAGTACGGGCCGGGTGCCGTGGAGGGGCGGCCGGTGCCCGGATACCTCGCCGACCTGGGCGAGCCGTCCACCACCGAGACCTTCGTCGCCCTAAAGGCCGAGGTGCGGAGCTGGCGCTGGGCCAACGTGCCGTTCTACTTGCGCACCGGCAAGCGCCTGCCGCAGAAGGTGAGCGAGATCGTGGTGCAGTACCGCGCCCTGCCGTTCTCGATCTTTCCCCCCGCCGTCGCCGAGCTGGAGCCGAACCGCCTGGTGATCCGCCTCCAGCCGGAGGAGGGGATGCGGCTCGAGATGATGACCAAGGAGCCGGGACCGGGCGGAATGCGGCTCAGCCCCACCGGGCTCGATATCAGCTTCGAGAAGACGTTCGGCCTGCGCTACCCGGACGCATATGAACGGCTGCTGATGGACACGGTGCGCGGCAACGCCACCCTGTTCATGCGCCGCGACGAGGTGGAAGCCGCCTGGGCCTGGGTGGAGCCGATCCTGGAAGCCTGGGCCTCGCGCCCCGACCATCCGCGCCCCTACCCAGCCGGGAGCTGGGGACCGACCGCCGCTATCGCGCTGATCGAGCGTGATGGACGCACCTGGCATGAGGAAGCGGGGGCGGGATAGCTGTCGCGGGTGTTAAGCTCCCGCGAAATGTGATGATGATTATCTAACATTGTGTTAGTGTGCTCCCGGCAACGACGGAGCACGACGTGGCGGACGAGAAGGACCGGCCGGGCGCCTGGGATGTGGTACGCATCCCCTTCTGCTTCGTGCCGCACGGCGCCCCCGAGCCTACCGAGTGGATGGCGCGGCATCCGAACTGGTTCAAGATCCCGGCGACGTTCGTCCCGCGCGGCAACTGGCCGCGTGAACCAGCCGCGGCAAAGCCTGACAACTCTGGCGGTGCCCGCGTCGCGGACCGCTCGGCGTATCGGTCGGACGCCAAGCCCCCCTCCGAGCTTCGGACCTCGCGGACCGGGAAGGCGTTCATCTTCGCGCATGAGGCCGCCGAGCCCGAGGTGACGGCACACGCCCACTGGCCGGGCTATCAGAGCGGCGTGACGATCGGCCCAGGCTACGACATGAAGCTCCGGAGCCGGGAGCAGATCGTCTACGACCTGATGAGCATCGGAGTCGACCAGGAGCACGCGCTGGCGCTCGCCGCCGCCGGCAAGCCGAGGCGCGACTCCTCGGGGCATGGGCTAACGGGCCAGGCGGCCAAAGACTTCGCGGAGCGCCACGCCAAGGACGTCACCCTGACCCTGGCGCAGCAGCGGGCTCTGCTCGAGCATGTCATCTCGATCTACGAGGCGGATGTGCGCCGGCTCGTTCACGGGCCGCTCACGCAGAGCCAATTCGATGCTCTGGTGTCTTTCGACTACAATATGGGCGCTGGAAAATTATACTCCGTTGCAAAACCGCTCAACGAAGGCAACTACGCCGCCGCCGCGAACATCTTGGAACGCTTCAACGACGGCGACCCCGGCCTCCGGAAGCGCCGCCACGCGGAAGCCGATATGTTCCACGCTCCGCGCTAGAGATGATCGGAAGGGGGCCAGCGATGATAAGTCGCCAATGCATTCTGCTGCTGCTCCTACTAAGCGGGTGTGTTTTGTCGTGGCCTGTTTCCGCGCGCCAGCCCAATACTGGTCCCGATGAGTATCCTCCGATACCGTCGGACCTTCAGGGTTTGTGGGCCAAGGGACGGCATTGCGGCGATCCCGAGCGGCAGTTGCACGTGACCAAGCTCACCATGCAATTCGGAACCAAGCCGCCGGTAGGAGCCTTCGATTTCTCATTGTCAGACAGCGTTCGCCAGGAGAGAGGAATTGTACCAGACGCGGACAGTCCTGCCTTCACCCCAGCGATGCACGCCCTCACTTATGAACATGTCGACGGGCTGGATCTTCTGTTGGACGAAAATACCGCCGATCCGGAAAAAATCTACTACCGCTGTCCGGCACGGAAGCCGCACAGATGAGGAGCCGTCAACGAATCTTGCTGCTGTGTCTTCTCTGGTGTATCGCGGCGCCCGCTGTGCTGGCAGCGAAGCCCGATTGGGGCCGACATTGATGCCGGAGCCGAATTTGTCCTTCCGGGTCTGGGAAAACCCCGCCTGGACCGGGTGATGGTGGTCCGGGTCCCCGGATGACCTGCCTCGGACGCTAAGCCACTTCAAAGCCTCCGCCGCGGGGTCCGCTGCGCGCCTTTGCGCGAGGCGGTGGTGAGCGACAGCCCGGCGCAGATGATGCCGAGACAGGCCGGCAGCAGCCAAGCGGGGCGGACCAGCAGGGGCATGGCCGCGCCGTTCCATAGCCCGGCGCTGATGTGCGCCTGCACGGCGTACAGGGACTGCGGGCCGAGCGTATAGAGCGCCGCCCCCAGCGGGATATCCGGCGAGCCGACCGTCGCGACAGCGACGGCGCCCACCAGGAACGCCGCCGCGAGGACGGCCATGACGCGCTGGAAAATCATCACATGAACAGTTTCTCGCCTTTCATACCCGCATACAAGGAGGATACGTACTCGCCGTAGCCGTTGTAGATCTTGGTCGGCACGCGCTCGTCGCTGCCCAGCACCCGCTCGGTCGCCTGGCTCCAGCGCGGGTGCGGCACGGCAGGATTGACGTTCGCCCAGAACCCGTACTCGCTCGGCGCGATCTGCGACCACATCGTGTCCGGCCGCTTCTCGACGAAGCTGACCTTCACGAACGCCTTGCCCGACTTGAAGCCGTACTTCCACGGCAGCGTCATGCGGATCGGCGCCCCGCTCACCTTGGGCAGCGACTTGCCGTACATGCCGACCGAGATGAAGGCGAGGTCGTTCGCCGCCTCCTCGACGGTGACGCCCTCCACGTACGGCCAGGGATAGATCGGGTTGCTCAGCCCCGGCATGGTCTTGGGCTGCTCGATCGTGGTGAAGGCGACGTATTTGGCCGACGCCAGCGGCTCGGCCATCTCCAGCAGCTTCCGCATCGGAAAGCCGTCCCAGGGCACCACCATCGACCACCCCTCCACGCAGCGGTGGCGATAGACCCGTTCTTCCAACTGGACCTGCTTCATCAGGTCCTCGAAGGCAATGCTGCGCGGCTTCCTCACCAGCCCGTCGATACGGATCGACCACGGGTTGTCAATGACCATCTTCTGGGCAAGCGGCCAGCAATCCTTGTCCTCGCTGAACTCGTAGTAGTTGTTGTAAGTCGTCACGTCCTTCTCGGGCGTGATCGCCCGGCCGGGATCGAATTTCGTGTCGCGCGGCGCCGACAGCGCCGCGGCTCGCGCCCCGGTGGCGCTCGCGGCGGCCCCAAGACCTGCCAGCGCCAGCGGCGCCGCCCAGCAGGCCCCGCCGGTTCAGCACGACGGACTCCGGCGTCACCGACCGCTCCGGCAGCTCCCAGCCGCGCCGCTTGATGATGTACATGCCTCGCCTCCTTCGCAGCCTGTATGTGGGACGCCCCGAGCCCGCGTCATCCGCCCCCGATTGCAGCGTGCCGCGCCTGCTCCCACAATTGCCCGCCTGGGAGGGACCACCCGATGCTGCGCAGCGAAACCCGCATCCTGACCACGCATACCGGCAGCCTTCCCCGCCCCGCACGGCTCACCGAACTCTACGCGCGGCGTGCCCGCTCGGATGCGGTGGACGAGGCCGAAATCGCGGTCGAGGGGCGAGCGGCGCTGCAATCACGTGGTCGCTCGCCAGATCGAAGCCGGCATCGACATCGGCAACAACGGCGAACAGCAGCGCGAGGCATTCTTCCTCTACGTCCGCCGCCGTATGAGCGGCTTCGGCGGCGGCTGGAGCCGGCGTCCCTTCGCCGATGTCGCGCGCTATCCGGGCTTTCGCGCCTGGAAGGCGTCGCATGACGCAATCGGGGTCTCGATCAGCAACATCGAGCGCGTGCCGGAGGCGATCGGCGCGGTACGCTATCTCGACCCGGCCGCCATCGAGGCGGAGTGCGCCGACTTCCGGGCGGCTCTGGACGCGCACCCACCCGGCTTCGCCGAGCCGTTCATGACCGCGCCCTCGCCCGGCATCATCGCCGCCGCGCTGCGCAACCGCTTCTACGCGACCGAGGAGGCGTATCTCCAGGCGCTGGGCGAGGCACTGCGCATCGAGTACGAGGCCATCGTCGCCCACGGCTTCGTTTTGCAGATCGACGCGCCCGACCTCGCGATGGAGCGCCACCTCACCTACCAGGACCAGCCCCTGTCCGCGTTCGTCGGCTTCGTGGAACGGGTGGTGGCGGCGATCAACGCCGCGCTGGTCAACATCCCGCCCGATCGGGTGCGCCTGCACGCCTGCTGGGGCAACTACGAGGGCCCGCACGACTGCGACGTGGCGCTTGAGGAGGTGCTGCCGGCGATCCGCCAAGCCAAGGTCGGCGGCTTCGTCCTGCCCTTCGCCAACCCGCGCCATGCCCACGAGCACCGATGCCTCTCGGCGGCGCCCCTGGCGCCGGACCAAGTGATCGTGGCCGGCGTGATCGACACGCTCACCAACTTCGTCGAGCATCCGGAAGTCGTGGCCGACCGCATCGAGGCCGTGGCGCGCGCCATCGGCGACCCGCGGCGTGTGCTCGCCGGCACCGATTGCGGGTTCGACACCTCCGCCGGGCGGGGCCGGGTGGCCGAGGACGTGGTCTGGGCCAAGCTCGCCGCGCTGGCCGAAGGCGCGCGCATCGCCTCGCGCCGGTTGTTCGGCTAATCGGCCTCGGTCAGCCGGGCCAACGCCGCATCCAACCGGGCCATCTCCGCTTCGCCCGCGGCATGACGGGCGCGGGTCTCCTCGACCACCTCCTCGGGAGCGCGGCGGACGAAGTCGGGATTGGCAAGCTTCCTGGCGAGCTTGTCGGCTTCCTGCGCCGCCTTGGCGCGCTCCTTGCCCAGTCGGGCGCGCTCGGCGGCAACATCGATCAGGCCAAGCAGCGGGATCACCAGCGTCGCCTCGTCGAGCACCGCCTGGGCCGAGCCCTTGGGCATCTCTCCCGACAACGCGGACACCTCGCCGGCGCGGGCCAGCCGGCGGATCGCCTCCATCCAGCGCGCGGCGCGGGCCATGCTCCGAGGCGCGGCGTCGCGTAGCAGGACCGGCGCCAAGGTGGCGGGCGGAACGTTCATCTCCGAGCGGACGGCGCGCACCTCGCCGATCAGCCGCACCACCCAGTCAAGCTCCGCCCGCGCCGCCTCGGCCTGGACGATCTCGACCGGCTCGGGCCAGGGCGCGCGGATCAGGCTGCACGGCGCGCCGTAGCCGAAGCGGTCCCACAGCTCCTCGGTCACGAACGGTATCGCCGGGTGCAGCAGCCGCAGCACCGTGCCGAGGACGTGGGCGGCGGCGCCGCGCACCTCCCGTGCCGCATCGGTCTCGCCCTCGGCGAAAACCGGCTTGGCGAACTCCAGGAACCAGTCGCAGAAAGTGTTCCAGGTGAAGCGGTAGAGCGCGGCGGCGTAGTCGTCGAGGCGATACGCCTCGAGCGCCTCGGTCGCCTCGGACACGGCGCGGTTGGCGGCGTCGAGGATCCAGCGCGTCAGCGGCAGGCGTGCTGTTGCCGGGTCGAATGCCGGGTCGGGGCGGATCGCGTTCATCTCGCAGAAGCGCGCCGCATTCCACAGCTTGGTGACGAAGCTGCGATACGATTCGACCTGGCCGGCCCCGAGCTTGATGTCGCGCCCAGGCCCGGTCAGCGCGCAGATGGTGAAGCGCAGCGCGTCGGCCCCGTACCGGTCGATCAGTTCCAGAGGGTCAATGACGTTGCCCTTGGACTTCGACATTTTCTGGCCGCGTTCATCGCGGACCAGGCCATGGATGTACACCGTGCGGAACGGCACATCGTTCATGAAATGCAGGCCCAGCATCATCATCCGGGCGACCCAGAAGAAGATGATGTCGAAGCCCGTCACCAGCACGTCGGTCGGGTAGTGACCGTGCAAGTTCTCGGGTCCGCTCGGGCCAGCCGAGAGTGGAGAAGGGCCACAGTCCGGAGCTGAACCAGGTGTCCAGCACGTCCTCGTCCTGCGCGAGCGGCGGCGTGTTGACGCCATATTTTCCTCGCGCCTGTTCCCGTGCCTCCGCCTCGCTGGCGGCCACGAACACCTGACCGTCCGGGCCGTACCAGGCCGGGATGCGGTGCCCCCACCAGAGCTGGCGGCTGATGCACCAGGGCTGGATGTCGCGCAGCCAGGCGAAGAACGTGTTCTCCCATTGCTTTGGCACGAACTGCGTGCGCCCCTGCTCCACCGCCTCGATCGCAGGTCCAGCGAGCACGGCGGCATTGCAGAACCACTGCACTGTCAGCAGCGGCTCGATTGGCACGCCGGAGCGGTCGCCGTGCGGCACCTGATGAGTGTGCGGCTCGACCCTGTCGAGCAGACCAAGCCGCTCCAGCTCGGCCACGATCGCGGCGCGCGCCGTGTGCCGGTCCTGTCCCTCCAGCGCGCGCAGGAACGTGGGGTCGGCGACTCCGTCAATCGCCGCGACGGCATCCTCGATCTCCGCCAGCGTGACGCGCGCCTCCCGGTCCAGCACCGAGGGCATCGGCAGGGCGTGCCGCTGGCCGACGGCGAAATCGTTGAAGTCGTGCGCCGGCGTGATCTTCACCGCGCCCGAACCCTTCTCGGGGTCGGAATGGGGATCGGCGAGGATGGGGATGCGCCGCCCGACCAGCGGCAGGATGGCGTGCCGGCCGATCAGGTCGCGCCACCGCGGGTCGTCGGGATGCACCGTGATCGCGGTATCGCCCAGCATGGTCTCCGGCCGCGTCGTCGCAACCGTGATGAACCGCCCGGCCTCGCCCGCGATCGGGTAGCGTATGTGCCAGAGATGCCCGCGCACCTCCTGGTTCTCCACCTCCAGATCGGAGATCGCCGACTGGAATTTGGGATCCCAGTTGACCAGCCGGCGGTCGCGATAGATCAGGCCCTCCCGGTACAGGGTCACGAATTCCTGCCGCACCGCCGCGGACAGACCCTCGTCCATGGTGAACCGCTCGCGCGACCAGTCCAGCGAGGCGCCGAGCCGGCGAAGCTGGCGGGTAATGGTGCCGCCCGACTCCGCCTTCCATTGCCAGACCCGATCCAGGAACGCCTCGCGCCCAAGCGCTTGGCGTGTGGTCTGCTCCTCGGCCAGTAGGCGCTCGACCACCATCTGGGTGGCGATGCCGGCATGATCGGTTCCCGGCTGCCACAGCGCATCGCGCCCTTGCATCCGCCGCCAGCGGATCAGCACGTCCTGCACCGTGAAGGTCAGTGCATGGCCCATGTGCAGGCTGCCGGTGACGTTCGGCGGCGGGATCACGATGGTGAACGGAAGCGCGGCGGAGGACGGATCGCAGGCGAAGGCGCCGCTTTCCGCCCAGCCTTGATAGAGCCGCGGTTCGATCTCTCCGGGAGAGTAGGTCTTGTCCAGCATTCCGGGGTTGAACGCCGCGCGCGCGGCCCCGGTCAAGTCCTGGCGTGTCGCATCAGGGGACGGCGCGGCCGACGACCCGCTCGATCTCGGCGCGGACCAGCCGCTCCACGAGCGGGGGCAGGTGCGTGTCCAGCCACGTCTTGAGCAGCGGGCGCAGTTCCGCGCGCACCAGATCCTCGATCGTCGGGCCGCCACGGTGGACCTGGGTGCCGCGCTCGCCCGCCAAGGTGGCGACCAGTCCGGCGACCGAGGCCGCCGCCGCGCGCGCCGATTCCGGGCTCACCAGCGCCGTACCCGCCGTCGGCTCGACGGGCGCGCTCGGAGGGCCGGCTTCCGCCGATTCGCTGGCAGTGACCGCCGGGGAAGCCGCCACCGGCTGAGGCGGCATCGGCTCGACCACCATCATCGAGGGATCGAGCACCAGCACGTCGTCGCTGTCCGGGTCGGGCGTTTCCGGCTCGACGGTGGGCGCCTGCTCATCCTCGCTCAGGATCCGGCGGATCGAGGCCAGGATGTCTTCCATCGAGGGGTCGCCATTCGGCGGCTCCGGCTCCGGCTTCGCGGGCGTGCTCATCGCCCGCTCGTGCTCACCGTGCGGTACAGCCGCAACTCGGGAGGGCCGCTGACGCCGAACCACTTGTTCTTGACCGCCTGGTAGTAGGCGGTGTCGTCGTAGAACACCACCGGCAGCCCAAGATCGCGCGCGGTCAGCCGGCCGATCGCCGAGGCAACCGAGTAGGAGGCGGTGACGATGTTGGCGAGGTTCTGAACCAGGGTGAGCCGGGCGTTCAGCAGCGTCTGCTGCGTCACCAGCACGTCCAGCGTGGTGGCCGTGCCGACCAGGGCCTGCCGCTGCTCGCCCTGCAAGGCCACCTCGTTCGCCTGCACCGCGGCCCGACTGCTATCGGCCGCCGCCAGCGCGGCCTCCAAGGTCTGCCAGGCCTGCACGGCGTTCTGCACCGCCGTCCGTCGCGCGTCGGCGACGAGGCGTTCCTGTTGAGTCGCCGTCTCTCGGGCCGCACGCACGGCGGAGGTACTCGGCCCCGCCCTGATAGAGCGGCACCGAGAGGTTGGCGATGACCTGATAGCCGTTGGAATTCAGGCTACGGCTCGAGGCGTTGTTCGACTGGAAGGTCTGACCCTGGAGGCTGAGTTGCGGCAGCAGGGCGGCAAAGGCGACGTCCACCGCGTCGCGCGCGGCCGCGAGATTGAACAGCGCCGCGACCACCGTCGGATTGTTGTCGCCCGCCATCGCCGCCGCTTCCTGCCCCGAGCGTATCGGCAGCTTCAACGGTTGGGGCAACGCCAAGTCGGCCGGCGGGGCGGACCCGATCGCGCGGATATAGGCCGCCTCCGCCGTGAGCAGGCTGCCCTGGGCGGTCAGCCGTGTCGCCCGCGCGCTCGCCAACGCGGCCTGCGCCTGCGCAACATCCGTCTGAGTGATTTCGCCGACGCGGAAGCGGTCCTGTGTCGCCTGCAGCTGCTGGGCCAGAACCTGTTCGTTGTTGCGATCGATCTCCGAGACCTGGCGGGCCTGGATCACCCCGACATAGGCGGTCACGGCGTCGCTGAACGAGGTCTCTTCCTGTCCGATCAGGGTCGCCCGCTCGGCGAACACGGCGTTCTTCGCTCGTTGCACGGTTGCACCGATGCGTCCGCCGGTGTAGAGCGGCTGGGTAAGGGTGGCCTGGGCGGTGGCGATGTCGCGGTCGGTCTGTACTTTCTGATTCTGGCCCGCCAGGTACTCGCGCGTCAGCCCGTTCCCGTATCCGCCGGTGCCGGCCACGATCACCGTCGGCCGCCAGCCCGACAGCGCCTGCGGCACGCCTTCATCGACGGAACGGAGCCGCGCGCGCTCGGCAAGCAGGGCGGGGTTGTAGGAGTAGGTGGCGACCAGCGCCTGATTGAGGGTGCGCGGCGCATTCTGCGGCGAGACAAGCCTGCCGGCAGCCGCCCGGCCGCCTTGCGCACCGCCGGCATCGTTGCCCACGCGGGACTGGGCCCAGGCAGGCGCGGTGGAGAGCAGGGATACCCCGATCAGCAGAATCGCGCGCAAACGCATCGAGAGACCTCCATGGCGTGCGGGCGGACCACCCACTGCCATCCTCGATGTGCCACAGGCCCGGCCTTCAAGCCAAGCGCCAAGCCTCAGACGTGGAAACTCTCGCCGCAGCCGCAGCGGCCCTTCTCGTTCGGGTTGGTGAACGTGAAGCCGGCGGTCAGCGCCTTGGTCTCGTAGTCCATGACCGTGCCGATCAGGAACAGGCTGGCCTTGCGGTCCACCAGCACGGTCACGCCCTTGTCGGCCACCACCTCGTCGCCCGGACCAGGCGCCTCGGTCCAGCTCATGTCGTAGGACATGCCGGAGCACCCCTTGGTCCTGACGCCGATGCGCAGCAGCTTGCCCTGCTCCCCGGCATCATAGAGGCGTCGCAGACGCTCGGCGGCCGTGTCGGTCAGGCGCATCAAGGGGGGCAGCGCCCGGGCGGGTTTGCGGGTGGCGGTTGTCGTGCTCATGCGTCTCTCGATATCGGTTCGAATCAGTACATGTTCAACTGCAGGCGCGCCTCGTCGCTCATGCGGCTCGGGTCCCAGGGCGGCTCCCAGACCGTCTCCACCTCGCAGTCGGTCACGCCGGGCACCGTCATGACCGCATCGCGGACCTGTTCGGGCAGTTCCTGCGCGCTCGGGCAGGCGGGCGCGGTCAGCGTCATCTCCACGCGGACCTTGCCATCGTCGTGCAGGTCGACGGCATAGACCAGGCCGAGCTCGTAGATGTTCACCGGGATCTCCGGGTCATAGACGCTGGCGATCGCGGCGATAACCGCATCCTCGGTCGCCTTGGGCGCGGTCTCGCCTTCCGGCGTCCAGGTCGTGTGCGGAGCCATCTCATTCACTGCTGGTCTCCTTCGCCCCGTCCAGGGCGGCGATCAGGGCGTGCCAGGGCAGCGTCGCGCACTTCACGCGGGACGGATACTCATGCACGCCGGATAGGGGTTGCAACCGCTCCAGCGGCGCCGCGAGCGCGGCGTTCTCGCACGCCGGGCAGGCGCCGGTCCGGGCCAGCTCCCGGAACGCCGCGAAGAGTGCCCGCGCGTCGGACGCGGGCCGGCCGGATACGGTCTCCGCCATCAGGTCGGCCGAGGCGACGCTGATGGCGCAGCCGCGGGCCTCGAATCCGGTCTCGGCGATGGCGCCGTCCGCGCCGTACTTCACGAACACCTGCACGCGATCGCCGCACATCGGGTTGTCACCCTTGGCGGTCGCATCGAATGCCGCGAGGCGCTGGCCATGGCGCGGATGGCGGCCGTGATCGAGGATCACCTCCTGATAGAGGTCGCGCAGATCGGCGAAGTCGTCCTGCGCCATCATGCGAAGAACTCCCGCACCCGCTCCAGCGTGTCGGCCAGGGTGTCGATCTCCTGCGGCGTCGTGTACACGCCGAAGCTCGCGCGCGCCGTGCTGTCCACGCCGAAGCGCCGCATCAGCGGCTCGGCGCAGTGATGCCCGGCGCGCACCGCGATCCCCTGGCGGTCGAGCAGCGTGGCGACGTCGTGCGCGTGCGCGCCGGCGAGCGTGAAGGAGACGACGCCGCCGCGGTCCTGCGCTCGGCCCAGGATGCGCAAGCCCTCGATCGGCGACAGGCGCGCAAGAGCGTGGTCGGTCAACGCCTGCTCGTGCGCGGCGATGGTCGGGTAACCGATCGCCTGCACGTAGTCGATCGCCGCCTTCAGCCCGATCCCCTCCAGGATCGCCGGCGTCCCAGCCTCGAACTTGTGCGGCACTTCCGCCCAGGTCGAGCGCTCGTACGTGACCGACGAGATCATGTCGCCGCCGCCCAGGAATGGTGGCATCCGTTCCAGCAGCTCGCGGCGGCCATACAGGACGCCGATCCCGGTCGGGCCATACAGCTTGTGCCCCGTCCAGGCGTAGAAGTCGCAATCCAGCGCGCGCACGTCCACACGCCGATGCACGATCGCCTGGGACCCGTCGAACAGCACCTTGGCGCCCGCCGCATGGGCGGCACGCACGATGCGCTCGGCGGGCGTGTACGTGCCGAGGACATTGGACATCTGCGTGATCGCGACCAGGCCCACCTTGCCATCGGCAAGCAGCGCCTCGAACGCCGCCATGTCCAGCTCGCCCGTGTCGGTGATGGGCGCAACCCGCAGCTCAATCCCGCGCTCGTCGCGCAACATCTGCCAGGGCACGATATTGGAGTGGTGCTCCATCGCCGAGATCACCACCGCCTGCCCGGGCCGCATGATGCCGCGGCCGTAGCTGTGGGCGACGAGGTTGATCGCCTCCGTGCTGTTGCGGGTGAACACGATCTCCTCGCGGTCGGCGTTCATCAGCCCGGCCGTTGCGTCGCGCGCCAACTCGTAGGCGTCGGTCGTGCGCTCGCTCATCCAGTGCAGGCCGCGATGCACGTTCGCGTACTGCGTCTCCATCGCTGTCCGCATCGCGTCGATGACGGCACGCGGCTTCTGGGCGGAGGCGGCACTGTCGAGGAACACGAGCGGCTTGCCGCGCACGGTCTGGCGCAGGATCGGAAAATCCGCGCGGATGCGCGCCACGTCGAGATCCGGAAAGGTGGTGATCGCGTCCATCATGCCGCCTGCCTCTTCCACCACTGATCCACGGCTTCCTCCATCGCGTGCCGGGCCGGCTCGTTCGCCACCGCTTCCAGCGCCTCGGCGAGGAAGGCACGCACCAGGATCGCGCGCGCCTCGGGCTCCGGAATGCCGCGGGTACGCAAATAGAACATCTGGTCGGGATCGAGTTCGCCCACCGTCGCGCCGTGGCTGCACTTCACGTCGTCAGCGAAGATCTCCAGCTCCGGCTTGGTGTCCACCTCCGCGTCCGGGGACAGCAGCAACGCCTGGCTCATCTGGTAGCCATCGGTTTTCTGCGCCGCCCGCGCCACCTCGATCCGACCCTGGAACACGCCGCGCGACCGGCCGGTGAGCACATTCTTGACCGCCTGGCGCGAGGCGCAGCTTGGCGCCTCATGGCGAACGACGGTAGTGATGTCGCCGAGCTGCGTTCCGGCCAGGAGCTGCGCCGCACCCAAATGCACGGTGATGTCCGGCCCGATCAGGCGCGCACGGATCTCGGTGCGCGCGAGCCGCGCGCCCAGCGCTAGAACGAAGCTTTCGAAATGCGCGCCATCGGCGATTTCGGCGAGCGTGGTGCTGAGATGGAACGCCCCCGGCGCCTCGTCCTGCAGCCGGACCATGGTCAGAGAGGCCCCTTGCTCGAGCCCCACCTCGAAGACCGCGTTGTGCAGATAGGTGCCCTCGCCTTGCGCGGTCTCGATCAGGGTGAGGCGTGCGCCGCGTCCCAGGCGGATGACGTGGCGCGGGTGAAAGCCGGTGGCGCGGCCGGGGGTCGCCGTGGCGAGGCTGACCAGCTGGATCGCGCCCGCGTCGCTCCCCGCCGGCACTTCGAGCACCACGCCGTCCTCTGCCAGCATCGTATTGAGCGCAACCATCGGATGATCGTCAGCACCCGTCAGTTCCGCGAATGCCGACTGTTCGGCGAAGCTGGCAAATCTTGGGGGCGCATCTGAGAGGTCCGCGCGGTAGCGCCCGTCGATGAACACCACGCGCGCCGGCGCGAGCCGGGGCACCATATCGAGAGTCTGGCCGTCGGCGACGGGCGATAGCGGCTCGTGAAACGCCGCCTCGGCCAGCGGGCGGAGGTTCGTGTATTTCCAGGCCTCATCGCGCCGGCCAGGAAGGCCCAGATGGCGGAACGCCTCGGCGGCGGCGGCGCGAATGGCGGGGTCGCCGGGCAGGCGATCCTTGAGGCCCTCGTAGCGCGCCAGGAAGCCCGCGGCGCCCGTCGGTTCGATGGCGCTCATGCTGCGTCCGCCTCCAGCCCGGCGTAGCCTCGCGCCTCCAGTTCATGGGCAAGCTCGGGTCCGCCCGAACGCACGATCCGACCGCCGGCGAGCACATGCACGCGGCTCGGCACCAGGTGGTCCAGCAGGCGCTGATGATGGGTGATGACCAGCGCGGAGAAGCCGGGGCCGCGCAGCGCGTTCACCCCGTCGGCGACGATGCGGAGCGCGTCGATGTCGAGCCCGCTATCGGTCTCGTCGAGGATCGCGAGGCTCGGCCGGAGCACGGCCATCTGCAGCACCTCGTTACGCTTCTTCTCGCCCCCGGAAAAGCCCACGTTCACATTGCGCTTCAGCATGTCGTCCGGCATGTGCAGCCGCTTGGCCTCGGCGCGGGCGAGCTTCAGGAACTGCACCGCGTCAAGCTCGTCCTCGCCGCGGGCGCGATGCACCGCATTCAGCGCGGTGCGAAGGAAGTTGGCGTTGCCGACACCCGGCAGCTCGATCGGCGCCTGGAACGCGAGGAACACCCCGGCGGCGGCCCGCTCTTCCGGCTCCATCGCCAGGAGGTCGCGTCCGTCGAACGTAACCCCGCCACTGCTGACGTCATAGTCCTCCCGCCCTGCCAGTACGTAGCCAAGAGTTGATTTGCCCGACCCGTTCGGACCCATGATCGCGTGGATCTCGCCCGCGGGTAAGGTCAGGTCGATGCCGCGGAGAATAGGCTTGCCGCCGATCGAGGCGGAGAGGTTCCTGATTTCCAGCATCGCCTCAGCCCACCGAGCCTTCGAGGCTGACGGCCAGCAGCTTTTGCGCCTCGACCGCGAACTCCATCGGCAGCTCCTTCAGCACTTCCTTGCAGAAGCCGTTGACGATCAGGCCTACCGCGTCCTCTTCGGAAAGCCCGCGGCTGCGGCAGTAGAAGAGCTGATCCTCGGCGATCTTCGAGGTGGTGGCCTCGTGCTCCACCTTCGCGCTGGGATTGCGGCTCTCGATATAGGGAACTGTGTGCGCGCCGCATTGATCGCCGATCAGCAGGCTGTCGCACTGGGTATGGTTCCGCGCTCCTGCCGCGCGCGGCAGTATCTTCACCAGCCCACGATAGGTGTTGTTGGATCGCCCGGCGCTGATGCCCTTGGAGACGATGGTGCTGCGAGTATTCCGCCCGAGATGGATCATCTTGGTCCCGGTGTCGGCCTGCTGGAGATTATTGGTCACCGCGACCGAGTAGAACTCCCCGACGCTGTCATCGCCTTCGAGTACGCAGGACGGGTATTTCCAGGTGATCGCGGACCCGGTTTCCACCTGCGTCCAGGAAATCTTCGCCCGCGCGCCCCGGCAGGCGCCGCGCTTGGTGACGAAGTTGTAGATGCCGCCGCGCCCCTCGGCGTCGCCGGGATACCAGTTCTGGACGGTGCTGTACTTGATCTGCGCGTCCTCAAGCGCCACCAGCTCCACCACCGCCGCATGCAGCTGGTTCTCGTCGCGCATCGGGGCGGTGCAGCCCTCCAGATAGCTGACGTAGCTGCCGGCGTCGGCGATGATCAGCGTGCGCTCGAACTGGCCGGTGTTGCGGGCATTGATGCGGAAATAGGTGGACAGCTCCATCGGGCAGCGCACGCCCTTCGGGATGTAGGCGAAGCTGCCATCGGTGAAGACGGCGCTGTTCAGCGCGGCGAAGAAATTGTCCGCGACCGGCACAACGCTGCCGAGATATTGGCGCACCAGATCGGGGTAGTCGCGAACCGCCTCGCTGATCGGGCAGAAGATCACGCCGGACTTCGCCAGCGTCGCGCGAAAGGTCGTGGCGACGGAAACGCTGTCGAACACGGCGTCCACGGCAATGTTACTCGGCTGGTCGGCGCCTTCCACCCCGGCGAGGATCGCCCGCTCCTTCAGCGGAATGCCAAGCTTCTCATAGGTCGCCAGCAACTCGGGATCGACCTCGTCGAGCGACTTGGGGCCGATCTTCTTCTTCGGGGCGGCATAGTAGTGGATGTCCTGATAATCAATCGGCGCGTGCCACACCCTGGCCCAATGCGGCTCCTGCATCTGCCGCCACGACGCCAGCGCCTTCAGCCGCCACTCCAGCAGCCATGCCGGCTCGCGCTTGTGGGCGGAGATCAGCCGAACGGTGTCGTCGGTCAGACCCTTGGGGGCCAGGTCCATCTCGATGTCCGTCTCGAAGCCCCACTTGTAGGCGGACTGGGTGACGGACTGGACGGTGTCGAGCGTTTCGGCGACGGCGGGCATCTTGCGTCCTATTCGGCGATGGGGAGGGTGGCCGGCCTGGGCACGCGATAGGGCCGCGGCAGCGCCGCCCCTCGCATGTCGGCCAGCGTGATGGCGGAGAGCGCCTGCTGGATGGCGTCGTTGACCGGGTCCCAGCGGCCGCGGACCGAGCAGATGTGCTCGACCTCGCAATGGCCGGTGCCGCCATCGACGCACGCAGTCAGCACAATCGGGCCGTCGATGGCCGCGATCACGTCGGAAATGGGAATGGCACTGAGGGGGCGCATCAGGCGGTAACCGCCTCGTGCCCCGCGCTGCGAGGCGACCAGCCCCCCGGCCGCCAAGGCCTTCAGGACCTTGGCGACGGTCGGCTCCGGGATGCCCGTGGCGGCGGCAATCCCCGGAGAGGTCTGAACTCCGTCGCCGCCGGACAAGCGGACGAGCACGACCACAGCGTAGTCGGTCAGCTTCGACAGCCTCAACAAGAGCGTGGCTCCAGGAAATACGGGACCCCAGCAGTCCAGATTAAAGGCAGATGGCGCAGCCGACCGTCTGCGTCAAGGGGCTGGAGGCCCGTTCAGACCGCGCTGGTGGCCCGCCCGGAGGCGACGAACCGCTCCAGCCAATGGATCGTGTAATCGCCTGCCTGGAAGGAGGGTTCCTCCATGATCCGCTGATGCAGCGGGATAGTCGTCTTGATGCCCAGGACGGCGAACTCGTCCAGCGCCCGGCGCGCGCGCCCGATTGCCTCCATGCGGGTGGGCGCGTGGACGATCAGCTTGGCCACCAGGCTGTCGTACTGCGGCGGCACGACATACCCGGCGTAGAGCGCCGAATCGACGCGCACTCCCAGCCCGCCGGGAGCGTGATACAGGCTGACCCGGCCAGGGGTCGGCAGGAACGTCTCGGGATCCTCGGCGGTGATGCGGCATTCGATCGCGTGGCCGGTGAAGCGGATGTCGCGCTGGCGATAGCCGAGTGCATTGCCGGCGGCGATGCGGATCTGCTCGCGCACCAGATCGACCCCGCAGACCATCTCCGTCACCGGATGCTCGACCTGGAGCCGCGTGTTCATCTCGATGAAGGCGAACCGTCCATCCTGGTACAGGAACTCCAACGTGCCGGCGTTGCGATAGCCGAGGCGGCCGAGGCCGGCCGTCACCGTCTCTCCCAGCCGATCGCGCTGCTTGGCGTCCAGCGCGGGAGAGCCGGCCTCCTCGAGAAGCTTCTGGTGGCGCCTCTGCAGGCTGCAGTCGCGCTCCCCGAAATGCACGACCTCACCGTAGGCATCGGCCATGACCTGCAACTCGATGTGGCGCGGCCGATCGAGATATTTCTCGATGTAGACGGCGTCGTTGCTAAACCCGGCGCGCGCTTCGGCGCGGGCGAGGCGGAACGCCTCCTCGATTCCGTCGGCATCGCGGGCCACCTTCATGCCGCGCCCGCCGCCGCCCGCTGCCGCCTTGACCAGGACCGGGTAGCCGATCCGCCCGGCGACGGACCGGGCAGCCGCGACGTCCCCCACGGCGCCATCCGACCCCGCCACCAACGGCACGCCCAATCTGGCCATCGCGGCCTTCGCGGCGATCTTGTCGCCCATCATGCGGATATGTTCGGGCGAGGGGCCGATAAACGTCAGGCCATGCGCCTCGACCATCTCGGCGAACCCTGCGTTCTCGGCGAGGAAGCCGTAGCCGGGGTGGATCGCGTCCGCGCCGGTGATGCGGGCAGCCGAGAGGATGGCCGGGATATTGAGGTAGCTGTCCTTTGCCGGCGGCGGGCCGATGCACACGCTCTCGTCGGCCAGGCGCACATGCATCGCCTCGGCGTCGGCGGTGGAGTGGACCGCGACCGTGCAAATTCCCAGCTCGCGACAGGCCCGCTGGATGCGCAATGCGATCTCGCCGCGGTTGGCGATAAGGATCTTCTGGAACACGGTCCGCTCAGGCGTCGATCAGCATCAAGGGTTCGCCGTACTCGACAGGTGAGGTATTGGCGACCAGGATGCGCGCCACCGTTCCCGCCCGCGGCGCCTTGATCTGATTGAAGGTCTTCATCGCTTCGATCAGCAGCACCGTCTGCCCGGCGCTGACCGTCTGGCCGAGCGTGACGAACGGGGGCGCACCCGGCTCCGGCGAGAGGTAAACGACGCCGACCATCGGGCTCAACACGGCGCCGGGATGGTTGGCGAGGTCGGATTCCGGGCTTGGCGGAGGTTCGAGCGCAGCGGGCGGACCCGCCACCGCCCGGGAGAGCGCCTCCGCGCCGGGCGGCACGGTGCCTGGAGCGCGCACCACCCGGATCCGGCTGTCCTTCTCGGCGATCTCGATCTCGGTCAGCCCGGTCTCGGTGAGAATGCCGGCCAGCACTCGGATGACGTCAGGGTCCATTGGAACGCGGGTCATGCTGCTTCCTCGAGGATCAGGGCCAGGGCCGTCAGCGCCAGCGCATAGCCCCGGATCCCGAGCCCGCAGATCACGCCCATGGCGGCTTTGGACACATAGGAGTGCTGCCGGAATTCCTCGCGCTGGTGGATGTTGGTCACATGGACCTCGATGACCGGCAGTTCGGCGGCCAGCAGCGCATCCATCAACGCGATCGAGGTGGTGGTGTAGCCGGCCGGGTTGATGACGATGCCGGCAGCGCGGCCGCGGCATTCCTGCACCCAGGAGACCAGTTCGCCCTCGATGTTGGACTGGCGGAAGTCGATCGCCAGCCCTAGCTTCTCGCCGGTTTCGGCGCACAGCTGCTCCACGTCGTCCAGCGTCGCGAGGCCATAAAGCTGCGGCTGCCGCAGGCCGAGCATGTTCATGTTCGGCCCGTTCAGGATCGCGATCAGGGGATGCGGCTCGCTCCCGGACATAGGTTGCGGGTAGCACACGTCGCGGCGCCGGTCCAATTTGGGGGATTTGTCGCCGAGGCCCGGCTGACGTAGGGTGCCCTGGCGATGCGTGACGCTGTGTCCCTGACGCTGAATGGCGAATTCCGTAGCTTCGAAGGGCCGCTCACGGTCGCGGGGCTGCTGACCGAACTCGGGCTCGACACCCGCAAGGTGGCGGTGGAGCGCAACCTCGAGATCGTGGCGCGTTCCACCTACGCCGAAATCTGGCTGGCCAGCGGCGACGCGCTCGAGATCGTGCATTTCATCGGCGGAGGCTAGGACAATGGATGGATCAATCGTGCTGGACGACGATGCCTGGACCGTCGCCGGCCGCCGCTTCCGCTCGCGCCTGATCGTCGGCACCGGCAAGTACAAGGACCTGATCGAGACCGCGGCCGCGATCGAGGCGAGCGGGGCGGAGATCGTCACCGTCGCGGTGCGCCGGGTGAACCTGTCCGACCCCAACGCGCCGATGCTGCAGGACTACGTGGACCCGAAGCGGTACACGTACCTTCCCAACACCGCCGGCTGCCACACCGCGCAGGACGCCGTCCGCACGCTGCGCCTGGCCCGCGAGGCGGGGGGATGGAACCTGGTGAAGCTGGAGGTGCTGGGGCCGCCGCCGACGCTCTACCCCGATATGCCGGCGACGCTGGAAGCGGCGGAGGCGCTGATCAAGGACGGGTTCGAGGTGATGGTCTATTGCGCCGACGATCCGGTGGCGGCGGTCCGCCTGCAGGACATGGGTTGCGTCGCGATCATGCCGCTCGGCGCGCCGATCGGCTCGGGCCTCGGCATCCAGAACCCGGCGATCATCAGCATCATGCGCGATATCGTGCGCGTCCCGTTTTTGGTTGACGCAGGGGTCGGGCAGGCCTCGGACGCGGCGATCGCGATGGAGCTTGGCTGCGACGCGGTGCTGCTGAATTCCGCCATCGCCCACGCCAAGGACCCGGTGCGGATGGCGCGGGCGATGAAGCTGGCGATCGAGGCGGGACGCCTATCTTACCTGGCCGGACGGATGCCGCGGCGCATGGGCGCCGATCCATCAAGCCCGCTGACCGGGCTGATCCGTTAAGGCGGCTTCATGCTGACTGAAACCGTCGGCCTGGACCTGTTCCTCTCCCGCTTGCGGGAGAGGTCGCCGCGCGCGGCGCGGCGGGTGAGGGTGTCGCGGGCAGGCCCCCTCACCCGCGTCGCTCCGCTCCGCGACCTCTCCCGCCCCGGCGGGAGAGGTGAAATCCGCGATTCAGTCAGCGTGAAGGCGCTCTAGCCATGCCCCAGCCCGACCACATCTCCAAACTCGGCGTCCCCGACCCGGCCAGCCTGGACGAGGATCTGCGCGCGATCTGGGACAAGTGCGTAAGCAAGCTCGGCTTCGTGCCGAACGTGTATAGCGCCTACAGCCTGCGGCCCGAGCGGCTGCGCAACTTCATGCGCATGTACAACGAGATCATGCTCGCCCCGTCCGGCCTTTCGAAGCTGGAGCGCGAGATGGTCGCCGTGGTCGTCTCCTCGGCCAATCGCTGCTACTACTGCCTGGTCGCGCACGGCGCGGCGGTGCGGCTGTTGTCGGGCGACCCGGAGCTTGGCGAGATGATGGCGCTGAACTACCGGGTGGCGCGTCTCGATCCGCGCCAGCGGGCCATGCTGGATTTCGCCTGGAAGATGACCACCACTCCCTCGCTGATCGAAGATGCCGACCGCGAGATCCTGCGAAAGGCGGGGCTGGAGGAGGCGGACATCTTCGATCTCGCGGAGACGGTCGCGTTCTTCAACCTCTCCAACCGCATGGCGTCCGCGACCGACATGATGCCCAACCGGGAATACCATCAAGCCGCGCGGAGCGCCTGAACGACGTGACTGAAACAAAAGGGAGTGGCCGCGGCTCCGCCGCGAGCGCCAATCGCTGGACTCAGCTCTGGCTTGGCGTGGTCTGCATGATCCTCATCGCCAACCTGCAATACGCGTGGACGCTGTTCGTCTCGCCGATGCACCAGGCGCATGGCTGGAGCCTGACCAACATCCAGTTCGCCTTCGCCATTTTCATCGCCACCGAAACCTGGCTGACGCCGGTGGCCGGCTGGGCCGTGGACAGCCTGGGACCGCGTCGAGGTCCGCCGGCCGCGATCGCCGTGGGCGCGCTGCTGGTAGGGGCCGGCTGGATCATCGACTCCTTTGCCGGCCGGATCGGCGCGATCTACTGGGGCGCCGCTCTGTCGGGCGCGGGGGCGGGCGCCATCTATGCCACCTGCGTCGGCAACGCCGTGAAATGGTTCCCCGACCGGCGAGGCCTGGCTGTCGGGCTCACCGCCGCCGGCTTTGGCGCGGGGGCGGCGCTGACCGTCATCCCCATCCGCCTGGTGATCGGGGCCGCCGGGTACGCGGACGCCTTTTTCTGGTTCGGCCTGGGCCAGGGCGCGGTTCTGCTGCTGATCGCGCCAGCCCTGCGCGCGCCGCTTCTGGAGGAGCGGATCGCGGCCGGTGCGGCGCGCGTCGTCCAGAGCCATGTCAGCGCCACTCCCCGCCAGGTTCTTCGCGCGCCTGCCTTCTGGGTGTTGTACGTGATGCTGGTCACGGTCTCGGCGAGCGGCCTGATGGTGACGGCGCAGCTGGCGCCGATCGCGCGCGCCTATGGGCTTGCGAATGAAGCACTGCTGTTCGGCGCCAGCGTGCTCAGCATCGCGTTGGTCGTAGACAACGTGATGAACGGGCTTGCGCGACCGTTCTTCGGCGCCGTGTCGGACCGGATCGGACGGGAGCCGACCATAGCGATCGCCTTCACCCTAGGCGCGGCCAGCTACTGGCTGCTGGCGGTGGTGGAAACGAGCCCATGGGCGTTCGTGCTGTGCGCCGGGTTCATCTACTTCACTTGGGGAGAAAT
The DNA here is from genome assembly GCA_963830565.1 of uncultured Pseudomonadota bacterium. Lineage (GTDB taxonomy): Bacteria > Pseudomonadota > Alphaproteobacteria > Acetobacterales > Acetobacteraceae > DATFDN01. The sequence continues at coordinate 174,553 of CAWHMO010000013.1, read as the reverse complement.
CTTCAGTCTGTTCCCCTCCACCTGCACCGACCTGTTCGGGCCGCGCTACGCGACGGCGAACGCCAGCCTGCTCTATACCGCGAAGGGAACCTCGGCTTGGCTGGTGCCGGTGGCCAACATACTTGCCGCCTCGATCGGCTGGCATGGCGTCTTTCTGATATGCGCGGCCGGCAACCTCGCGGTGGTGCTCGCGGCCCTGTTCGTGCTGCGCCCGATCCGGCGGCGGGCGGAGCTGGCCGCCCAGCCGGCCTGAACGCCTCAGCGGGCGCCGAAGATGGCGCTTCCCACGCGCACCCAGGTCGCACCGCAGGCGATCGCCTGCTCGAAATCGGCCGACATCCCCATCGACAGCACCGCCAGCCCATGCCGCGCGGCGCGGTCGGCGAGCCATGCGAAGTGCGGGATCGGGTCCTGGTCCTGGGGCGGAATGCACATCAGCCCGACCAGACGGGCCCCGAACCGGTCCTTGCACGCGGTGATGAATGCGTCGCATTGCGCGCGGGGCACGCCTGATTTCTGCGCCTCCTCGCCGGTGTTCACTTCCACCAGCAGCTTCGGGGCGCGGCCCTCCTTGGCTATCGCCGCCTCCAGCGCGTCGGCCAGGCGCGGGCGGTCGAGGGTCTGGATGACATCGGCGATCCGCACCGCGTCACGCGCCTTGTTGGTCTGCAATCCGCCGATGATATGCAGTTCCAGCCCCGGCGCCTCCGCGCGCAAGGCGGGGAACTTGAGGGCGGCCTCCTGCACGCGATTCTCGCCGAAGACCGTCTGCCCCGCGTCGAGTGCCGCGCGCACCGACTCGGCCGGCTTGGTCTTGGAAACCGCGATCAGCGCCACGTCCTCGGGCCGGCGATTGGCGCGCAGCGCCGCCTCGGCGACACGGGCGCGCACGCGCGTCAGACGCTCGGCGATCTCGTTGGCGGACGCGACGATCTCTGACATCGCTCGGGCTTTCTCGGCGGGACCGTGATGGACCGGAGGCTTCTCGACTGGGCGCGCGCCGTCAAGGCCGCGCGCCGGAGCCGGACGCCGACTCTGTGGCTGTTCACCGACGCGCGCCGTCTGTCCGACCCGCGCGCGGCGGTGGCACGGCTTCCGAGGGGCGGCGCGGGGGTGGTGCTGCGTCACGACGCCGATCCCGGGCGACCGGCACTGGGCCGCGCCCTCGCGCGCCTTTGCCGCGCCCGCCGGCTGGCATTGGTGGTCGCCGGCGACCCTCGCCTTGCCGCCGCCCTGGGCGCCGGTCTGCACATGAGGGACGGAAGGTGGCCAGGGGTCACCCGGCGGGCGGGTCGGCGGGGCACGCTGCTAACCAGCTCGGCTCATGACGTCGCCTCGCTGCGGCGGGCGACAGCTTCAGGGGTGAACCTCGTGTTCCTCTCGCCTGCCTTCCCGACCGACAGTCATCCAGGAGGGGCGGCCCTGGGCGTGGTCCGGTGGACGCGGCTGGCCCGCCGGACCGCCACGCCCGTCGCCGCCCTGGGGGGAGTTGATGGCCGCACCGTGCGCCGGCTTCCGCGCACGTCGTGCGGGGGCGCCGGCGCGATCGGCGCGCTTGCCGGCTGACTTTTTGTGGCGTTCTGGCCACAGTGTTTCGCGATTGCCATGCAATACGAATGGGGACCGTTGCGGGGTTGCCGGTGAGCCCGCAATATGCCGTCCGAAGGTCGCGCGGTCGCCTCGTCGCGCCGCGGCGTAGCAAAATCAGGAGGATTATGAATGCGTAAGCTCTTGCTGGCGAGCGCGGCCGTCATCGGCGGGATCGCTTCTGGCCAGGCCGTGGCCCAGATGCCCGCGCCCCCGCCGGCTCCGGGGCCGCTGCCGCCGACCTGGACTGAGGGGCCGCAGCCCACCGCTCCGAGCGGCATCGCGGGGGGCAACGACAACTTGGCCGCGCAGGGCTACTACACCAAGGGTCCGCTACCGGCGCCCTCGCCCGGCAGCATCGTCGTCCGCTTCAATGGGCGCGTCGTGTTTTATGGGTACGCCGAGAACGAGTTGTCGGATCGGGTCGGCGGCCGCAAGGCGCAGCCCTACGGCACGCTCGGCTATCTTCGTTTGTACCAGGGCATAGACGGCATGACGGCCAGCGGCCTGCGCTACGGCGCCGCCGCCGAGATCCGGGTGACGGACTCGTTCTCCAACGCCTCCACAACTAGCGGCGGTTCGTCAGGCGCAACGATCGGTTCAGGTAACGCTGCCACGGTCACGAACTATGTCCCGGGCAAGCAACTCTATGTCCGCCGCGCCTTCGTCTATATCGGCGGCGAGTGGGGTGCCGTTCATTTCGGCCAGGACGACGGCCCGCTCAGCCTCCTGGATGCCGGCGTGACCACCTTCCAGACCTATAACGACGGCGGGTGGAACGACGACCTCAACAGCATCGGCAACAGCAACACGCCGGTCTGGCCGTTCCCCTCCGGCATCGGCAACGAATATACCACCTCGAAAGTCGTCTATCTGTCGCCGCAGATCGCTGGGTTCGACTTCGCCGCGAGCTTCGAGCCAGATGACAATCCGCTCGGCGATACTATCGGTGGCGCTACTGCCTTCAGCCCGCAGCTCTCGACGGGTCTGCTGCCGGGCGAGATTGCCCGCCGCCGCAACACCTATGAAGTTGCTGGCCGGTATCAGGGGGTGCTCGGCCCGGCGGGCCTCTACGTCTTTGGCGGCTACATGGGTTCGGGTGTCGTGACCCCTGGCGCCGGGGCGACCGCGCCGGTCTCCCGCTATGACGGGCTGGGTGCGTATAACGGCGGCATCGCTGTGAACTTCGGCGGCCTGCGGATCGGCGGCTCGGTGATCGGCGGGCGTATGAACGACCAGATCGCCCTGAAGGTCACCGGCGCCCACAACATGTTCGCCTATCTCGGGGGCGTGCAATACACGCTGGGCCCACTGACGGTTGGCGCCTCCTACCTGAACGTCAAGAGCGCGGGCGCCCTGAACGCCGCGGGCGGGCCGCTGCCGTCCGATCGGCGCGAGGGCGGCATCAACGTGGGTGGCACCTACGTGGTCGCGCCCGGCCTGCTCTTGTGGCTGTCGGCCACTTACGGCCAACGCTATCAGGGCGGGTACAACTTCAACACCAGCGCCCTCGGGCCCGACGCCAACAACGTGAAGTTCGAGTTCGATCGCGTTCGGCCCCATGGTCCGCTGGTAACACCGGTTCCGGCTGCGTGTCGGACAGCGGCGGGGCTGGTCCCCGCCGCTTTTCTTTTGCGCGCCGTGCGGCTAGACCGTCGCCGTCCCGCGAGGATCGAAAGCGTCCCATGATTCGTCCAATCGCCCCCTTCGCCGTGCCCGCCCTGGCGTGCGTGCTCGCCGCGTGCGGTGCGAATACCAAGCCGCCGGAGCAATTGGCCGGTTATTTCGGGCCAGAAACGGCACCGCAGGCCGGCTCGGTGTTTGGCGACCAGGGGCTGACCTTCGGCGTCGGCAAGGGCGTCAACCGCCAGCGCGGCGATCAGGCGGGCGGCGCTCTCGGGGTGAACGCCTATCTCTGGCGCGGAGCGCTCGACACGCTGTCGTTCATGCCGCTCGCCTCCGCCGACCCGTTTGGCGGGACGATCATCACCGACTGGTACTCCCCGCCCGGCGCGTCAGATGAGCGGTTCAAGGCCACCGCATATATCCTGGGCCGCGAGCTGCGCTCCGACGGTCTGCACGTGACGATCTTTCGTCAGGTGATGCGCGACGGGCGGTGGGAGGATGCGCCGGTCAGCGCCGTGACCACCAGCGACATCGAGAACAAGATCCTGGATCACGCCCGCCAGATGCGCGCCAACCAGGTAGCCAGCCAGTAGCGGATCGCTGCCTATCTCGGGTCAATCGTGACCCGTGCCTCGGCTGTCAGGCGGTTCAGCGGCAACAGGCAGAGCAGCGCCGCCGCCGCCGCTCCGCCCATCAAGGCGAACAGCCAGCGCGCCGGCCAGGCCAGGACCAGCGGTGTCACCGCGGTCGGCGCGACCGCCTGAGCCAGCATCACCGGCAACGCCAGCCGCCCGATCCGGGTCGCGTAGCCGCGCGCGCCGAACAGATGCAGGGGCAGCGTGCCGCGGCTGATCGTCAGGATGCCGTTGCTCATGCCGTACGCGACCGCGAACCCGACGACCGGCGCGCCGGTCAGCATGGCGGCGACGCCGGCGGGCAGGAGCGCCGCGCCCAGCCATGAGGTGACAAGCGGATCGAGGCGGCGGCCGAACGCCACCTCCAGCACCCGCCCGGCGACCTGCATTGGCCCGATCAGCGCGGCCACGGCCACCGCCGCGCCGGCCGCTAGCCCCAGACCCCGGAACAGCACCAGCGCATGCACCGACACCACGGAACTGATCGCCGAGCGAAGCGAGAAGAACACCGCGAGCAGCAGGAACGCGGCGCTGCCACGGGCCGGCGGCAGCCCTCCGCCGCGGACCGGCGCCTCCACACCGCTCGCTTGCGCCGGCGCGCGCGGCACGAAAGCGAGGATCAGCGGCAGATTCACGCCGACCAGGATCAGCGCATAGACCAGGACCGTCGCCCGCCAGCCCAGCAGGCGCACCAGACCGACGCCCATCGGCCAGCCGAGCGAGGAGGCGAACCCGCCGAACAGTGTGACCCCGACGATCGCCGGCCGCGCCGCCGCGCCGAGCAGCCGCCCGATAGTCGCGAAGCTCGCGTCATACAGTCCCGCGGCCATCCCGACCCCGCAGACCGTCCATCCGACATACCAGCCGACGAGCGTGGGCCACTCCGCCAGCACCGCCATCCCCGCCGCCATGACCGCGCTGCCGAGCGCGAGCACGCCGCGCCCGCCGACCCGATCGATGCGCCGCCCGACGCGCGGCGAGGCGAAGCCGGTGATGAGCAGCGCCCACGAGAAGCCGCCCAGCAGCGCCGTCGGGCTCGCCTGCATCGATGCGGCCGCGGCGGCGGTCACGACGGCGGGGGTATAGTAAGTGGTCGCCCAGGCCAGAAGCTGCGTCGAGCCCAGCACCAGCGCCAGCCGCCGGCCGAGCGGCATCGCCCTACCGCCGGCGCGTCGAGGCGCCGATGGGCGGCGTGTCCGCCGTCGTCCCGGCCAGCACCTCGGCGACGTGCCGAGCGGCCACCGGGCGCCCCTCGCGCGAGAGGCGTCCGGCAATGTTCAGCAGGCAGCCGAGATCGCCCGCCAGCACCGTGGGCGCCCCGGTCGCGGCGATGTCGCGCGCCTTGTCGGAGACCATGCGCACCGAGATTTCCGGGTATTTCACGCAGAACGTGCCGCCGAAGCCGCAGCAGATCTCGGGCTCGGTCATCTCGACCACGGACGCTCCGATCGAGCGCAGCAGCCGGCGCGGCTGGTCCTTGACGCCAAGCTCGCGCAGCCCCGAGCAGCCGTCGTGATACGTCACCGTCCCGGCGCCAGGTTGAGCGGGAAGGGAGTCGACCCGCAGCACGTCCACCAGGAAGCTGGTCAGCTCATACACCTTGGCGCCCAGCGCATCCGCCCGGGCGCGCAGATTCGGGTCGTCCTCGAACAGCGACGGCAGATGCAGCCGCAGCATGCCCGCGCAGGAGCCCGAAGGCGCCACGACATAATCGTATCCGATGAATCGCATCGACGATGCCGCGCGCCAACTCCCGCGCGGTCGCGCGATCTCCCGCGTTATAGGCGGGCTGTCCGCAGCAGGTCTGCGCCCGCGGCACCTCCACCAGGCACCCGGCATCCTCCAGCAGGCGGATCGCCGCGAACCCGACGCTGGGACGCCACAGGTCCACGAGACAGGTGACGAACAGCGCGACGCGGGGCTTCGCTTGCATGTCGCCCCTGATACAAGCTGGGAACGGCGCGGACCAGGGGACCGGCTGTCTCAGCCGGCCGAAGGCGACCGCGCTCCTTCGGCCCCGGGATCGGGGCGAGGGCTGGCGGGCACGTCGACCGCCCCTCGGCAGACGCGCAATTCGCGCGCGGCGCTCAGGGCAACCCGATGAATGCGTGGCTCGGCGTCGAGATGCCAGCCGTGGAACAGCACGATCACCGCCACGCTCACGGCCGCGAGCCAGCCCAGCTGAAGGCCGCGCGGCGGCGCGCCGGCCAGACGGCCTAGCGCCAGCGCCCCGGCCACGCCGACGGTGCCGCCGAGCGCCACCTCGGGCGCGGTATGCACGCCCAGCACCAGCCGCGAGATGCCGATCAGCACGCCACCCACGCCCGCCGCGAGCAGCACGGCTCGGCCGTGACGGCCGCTGCGGCCAAGCACGACGGCGAGCCCGCCCAGCACCACCGCCGCCGCCGCCGTATGCCCGCTCGGGCTGCGCAGCTCCGGCGGGCCGCAGGCGAAGGCGACCAGCTTGAGCGACAGCATCAGCGCCAGCGTGGCGCCGACCGCCAGTGCCCAGGCGAGCGCACCCCGCACCCACCCGAGCGCTGCGAGGGTGCAGCCGATCGCAAAGACCAGCGGCAGGATCACCGCCTGATCGGCGAAGTTGGTGATGAAGTGGCTCAGGGTTCTTCCGTCCCAGTCAAGCAGGCCGCATCCTACGCCGATGCGTGGCGACTTGCAGGCTATTTCGCGGCCGTCGCGATGGCGTGTTCCAGCGCCGCCCGCGCGGCCTCCGGTCCCGACTGGCCGAGGACCTCAAATTCGCGCCCGTTGAGCTGGCTATATTGCTTGAAGAAGGCAGCGATCTCGTCGCATTGCCCGGGGCGCAGATCCGAGAGCGCCTTGATATGGTGATGGGTGCGCGCGTGCGTGGCGACGCCGAGCAGGCGGTCATTGCGGGTCCATTGCCGATCGCCGGTCTCGCGCTGGCGCGCCTCGATGCTCCCGATCAGCCGCGTTCCCAGCACGCAGCCAGCCGGCGCCGGATCGTCGAGCAGCACCAGCACGTCCAACGGGTCGCCGTCCTCGGCGCGGGTGGACGGGACGAAGCCGAAATCATACGGGAACGCCATGCCTTCCGGCAGCACGAATTTCAGCCGGAACGCGCTAATCTTCGGATCGTAGCCCAGCTTGTTGCGACTGCCCCTGGAGGTCTCGATGACCACCGTCACCTCACCGCTAGCAGGGTCCAGGGCAGGCAAGGACGATAGCGATGCGGGACGCGGGCTCATGCGAGTTTGAATGCGCCGGCGATGGGCGGGTTGCCTTGCGCCTTCCTCCCTAACATGGGCCAGGAGAGCGAAATCAGTAATGCAACCGGCACTGGATGATTTCGACTCGTTGGTCCTCACCTAGCCGGCCGCGCACCCGATAGACCAAGCGGTGCTCGCGGTTGATTTCGGCGTGACCACCAGCCCGACAACTCCCCTCTCAGGGGCTCCGGCTTCCCCCGGCCAGTAAATGGATGACGACGCACGTCCTCGATCAGCTCGTTTACCCGTCCATGCACATCCGGATCAGTTCGCGACCAGTGCAGGTAATCTTCCCACCCATCATCGCTGAACGCGACTTTCAACCTATTGCCACGCTCTCCAGGGGCGCGGGCATATCCTCACCTTGCTCCATTTGCCCGATGGACCGGCGCAGCCGCTCGGCATTTTTAGGGCTGCTCAGGAGATGCATCGTTTCCTGCCACCCTTCCGATGCGAAGCGCTTAATAATCTCGTCGCGTGCGTCGCCACGAAGGCCTGCCACTGCCTTCGTCTGCCCTGCCTCGCTTGGGGTCCAATCGGGAGAAAACTCCTCCCAGGAGAACCAAACTACCGGCCCGCGCCCGTGTGCATAATTCTGCTCTCGGCCGTCACGCGTCGTCGCTTCAAAGGAATACAAGCATTCATCCGAGATTTCACAAATCCCACGCACCGCGAAACCTTCAATGCCGACAACCAAATCGCCCGGCTGAATGCCGAAAAAGAAGTTGTACAAGGCGCTCGGCAACCTAGCAGAAACTTCATCACCTGGGTATGCCTCACGCAACCGATCAACGAGTTTGCGTTTCACGATCTCAGGTTCTGCCCGTTGGCACTCTGCAACGAATTGAGTCATATCGCCAAGATCGGGCCAGCCCTGGGCAATCACTTTGCGGCGCTTCAGCTCCTCGAAGCTTGCGTGGCCCGCGTTGCGGTCGATCGCCAGCCACCACACCGAGACCATCGGGCCGCTCCTCCGCTCAGATATTCCCCGAAATCCAATCCTTCAGCCGGCTCTTCGGCAGGGCGCCGACCTGGGTCGCGGCGGGCTTGCCGTCCTTGAACAGGATCAGCGTCGGAATACCCCGCACCGCGTAGGTGTTCGGCGTGGCCGGGTTCTCATCGATGTTGACCTTGGCAACGGTCAGCCGCCCGGCGAACTCGCCCGCCAACTCGTCGAGCGCGGGGGCGATCATCTTGCAGGGGCCGCACCATTCCGCCCAGAAATCCACCAGGACAGGCTCCGATGCCTTCAACACGTCCATCTCGAAGCTTTGGTCGGTGACTGGCTTGGTATTCGCGCTCATGGAAAACCTCACGGCTTCGTTGCGTCCCAAGTGGTCGTGCCGGGAGGCGGGGTCAACCCGTGTGCGTCCAGCAGGGGGTCGGGCAGCCAGACCGGGCTCGCCGTCTCGGTCCAGACCAGCGCGCATCGGATCGGCCGGTCGGGGAAGATCTCGCGCAGCACGGCGCGATAGGCGGCCATCTGCCGCAAATACGTGACCGGGGTCGCGGCGGGATCGGTAGGCGGATGGCGGTTGGTCTTGTAGTCGGCGACGAGCACCGCGTCCGCGAGCACCGCCAGCCGATCGACCAGCCCGCCCACCGCCTGGTTCCCGACCACGCCGGACAGGGGCACCTCGGCGCGGCTCAAGGGGCCGAACAGTGGCCCCAGATCGGGGGCATCGAGCAAGGCCAGCACCTGAGCGGCGAGACGCTTCGCCTCTCCCGCGGCGAACCCATGGCCCGGCCGGTTCAGCCATGCGAGCGCGGCCGCCGGGCGCGCGGCAGGGGGCAGTTCGGGCAGGTGTTGCAGCAGCGCATGGACAAGCCGACCGCGCTGCAGCGCGCCCGGCGCTTGGCGCGCATGCAGCGGCGAGCGGGCCGGCGGAACCGGGCCGAGCGTCACGCCTTCCGGCCGGCTGGGTGCGAGGGGCTGCGGACGAGGCGGCTCGACGGGCGGCGCCGCCGGGCGCCACAGCGGGGCGGTTCCAGCCCATGCGGGCAGCAATGCCGCGTGCCCGGCCTCGGCGACTCGATCGATCCGGTCGGGCGGGGCGGTCTGCGCGCGGTGGTGGCACATGGCCTGCCCCTGCCAGAACGGGAAGGCCACGGGTTCCGCATCCAACGCGGCAAAGCCCTCCCGCACCAGCGCGTACCAGCTATCGGGCGGTACGTCCTTGCGCGGCTCCCAGCCGCAGACCACCAGCCGGTCCTCGGCGCGGGTGAGGGCGACGTATAGAAGCCGGTTGTGCTCCGCCATGACCCGCGTCCGCGTGCGCGCGCGAAGGGTTTCGGCCTCGATGCAGCGCAGCTCCTTGCGCGGCGCCCAGAGCGGCACTTCGATGCCGGTCCGCGGGTCCGGCGCCCACAGGATGCCGCCCTCCTGCTGCGGCACGGCGGTGGTGTCCGGCAGGATCACGAGGGGCGCCTGCAGCCCTTTCGCGCCATGCACCGTCAACACCCGGACCGTGCCGCCCGCCGCTGCCTGCTCGCGCTTCACTTCGGCGCCCGAGCGGCGCAGCCAGTGCAGGAATCCCTGCATCGAGGGCGGATGCAGCCGGGCGTAGCCGAGCGCGGCGTTCAGCAGCTCATCGACCGGCTCGCCCGCCTCGGCGCCCAGGCGCGCGAACAGCCGCGCCCGCCCGCCGAGCGGTCCCAGCGCCTCCGACAGGAGCGCGTGCGGGCTCGCGTAGTCCACCCGCCCGAGCAGCGCGGCGAATATCGCCCAGGCCCGCGCCCAGTCCGGGCGCTCATTGGCACGCGCGCGCAGCGTCTCCCACAGCGGGCCGGGGCGGTCGAGCGCCAGCGCCATCAGACTGTCGTCGGACAGATCGCCCAGCGGGCTGGTCAGGAAGCAGGCGAACTGCAGGTCGTCCTGCGGCAGCAGCAGGGCATCGGCAAGGGCGAGCAGATCCTGCACGGCGGGCTGATCGGTCAGCGCCATCCGGTCCAGCCCGGCAACCGGCACGTCGCGCGCCTTCAGCTCGCGCACCAAGCCGCGGACGAACTCGTTGCGGCGCCGGACGAGAACCATGACGTCGCCGGGCCGCAGGGCACGGCCACGGCTCTCGATCATGACGTTGCCGGCGGTCTGCTCGGCGATCCAGCCGGCCAGAGATTCGGCCAGGACCTGCGGCGCCGACTTGAGGCCCTGGTTGCGCTCGGGCACTGTCCAGGCCGGCGCCTTGGGCTCCTCCGGCCGAGGGCAGAGCGGCCATAGCTCGACCGAGCCGGCCTGGCCCGCGCGGTCGCTTTCGTGGCGCAGGCTGCCGGGCTCGCACACGCCGAGGGCGGCGGGCGGATTGGCGAACACGGCGTCCACCAGCTCCAGCACCGGCGCCACCGAGCGGAACGAGACGTTCAGCGACGGCTCCGCCCACCGCCCGCGCGCCGCGTTCACCCGCGCCCCGAGCGCGGCGCGGGAGCGGTCGAACTCCTCGGCATCGGCGCCCTGGAACGAGAAGATCGACTGCTTGCGGTCGCCGACCGCGAACACCGTGCGCGGCGCCTCCACCGCGCCCTCGCCGGCGAAGAACTCGGCCGTCAGCGCGTGCGCGATACGCCATTGCGCGGGCGCCGTATCCTGCACCTCGTCGAGCAGCAGGTGATCAAGGCCGCCATCCAGCTTGTACAGCACCCAGGCCGCGCCGGGATCGACCAGCAGGGCAGAGCTGCGGCCGATCAGGTCATCGTAGTCGAGCAGCCCGGCGGCGTCCTTGCGGCGCGCATAGCCTTCCAGCACTGGCGCCGCGAGCGTCAGCAGCGCGTGCGACAGCGCCGCCATGTCGCAGCCGCGCCGCGCGTCCTCGATCGCCGCTACGCGCCTCGCCTCGACCAGCATGGCTTCACGCAGCCCCGGATTGGCGTCGGCAAGCTTATCGTTGACGAAGTTCGTTGCCGCGCGCGGCTCGCCGCTGGGCGGTGAGGAACCCCTCGCGCCATGCCGGCCATGCCGCGCGCCGGGTCCCGCATTCGCCGTCAAGCCAATCCAGGATTTGCCGGGCTTTCTCGCGGCAGTCGGGCGAGCCTTTCTCGGCGATCCGGCCGCGGCGGCGCGCAAAGCCTCGGCCTCGGGCCAGGTCGACGGCCGCCTCCAGCACGTCCTCCGCGCGGGCATGAGCGAGGCCCAGCGCGCGGCACTGCGCGGCGGCCAGTCCGGTGCCGAGCGTCTGGAGGGCCGCCAGACGCTCGCTATGGCTAAGCAGCGTCGCGGCCAACCGGTGGAACTGCCCGGCACTGGTCAGCCCCGCCATGCGGCCCAGTGCGGCGCGCATCTGATCGGTATGCGCGCCGGCGAGCATGTCCTCGCGCGCCGCGTGCAGCGCGTCCCCGGCCTCGACCTCGTCGGCGACCGCAAAATGCGGCGAGAGCGAGGCCTCCAGCGGAAACCGCCGCAACAGGCTCTGGCAGAAGGCATGGATGGTGCCGATCCGCATTCCGCCCGGCAGATCGAGCACCGTCGCGAACAGCGCGCGCGCCCGCAGCCGCGCTTCGTCGCTCGGCGTGACCGTCAGCGCTTGCAGCTCCGTGCCCAGCGCCCGGTCGTCGAGCGTGACCCAGCGGCCGAGGGTGCGATGCAGGCGCACCGCCATCTCGGCGGCCCCTGCCTTGGTGAAAGTCAGGCACTGGATGCGCTCGGGCCGCGCGCCGCCCAGCATCAGACGCAGCAGGCGGTCGGTCAGAAGCTTGGTCTTCCCCGACCCGGCGGAGGCGCCGACAAAGGCCGAGAAGGCCGGGTCGGAGCCCTGGCGCTGCGCCGCGTTGGCGCGGTCGCGGGCGAGCTGGCTCATGGTTCCTCCCCGCCGCCCGCGGCCCACTCCGCCACTCGAGCCAGTTGCGCGTAATCCGAGAAGCGCGGGGCGCGGGCAGGGTGCGGCTGGGACAGATAGCAGCGCGCCGGATCGTCGAACGCGTCGATCAGAGCCCCGAGCGCGTCGCCCGCGACGCGGGCGGCCTCGGCGATGGCGACGGCATCGCCGTTGAACAGCCGGTGAACCTTGCCGGGCTCGAACCCGCCGCTGATCTGCCAGTAGGCCAGCTCCGCCATCTCGCCGGCCAGATCCGGCCCGAACGCGCCCGCCAGCACCATGGCCGCCTCAAGCGGAAGCTGTGGCGCCAGACCTGCATCGACGTCACCCTGGCCGGGCAGTGTCCCGGTCTTGTAGTCGAGGATGACAAGCCGGCCATCGGTACGACGCTCGATCCGGTCGGCGCGGCCGATCAGGACGAACCGCCCGCCCGGACGCGAAATCTCCCAGGCACCCTTCACTTCCGGAGAGACGGCGTGCAGGCTCATGGCCGAGCGTCGCTCCGCCTCGGTCGTGGCAACCCAGGCGGCGATCCGCTCCAGCCGGGGCGCCCACCAGTTGGCGAGAGCCTCCCGCAGATCGGAGTCCGCCATCGCGCGCAGCAGGTGATGGTGCAGCCGCGCGTGCGCCTCGTCCGGCCAGGCCGCGCCGACCTCCTCGAGGAACCGATGCAGCCCGGCATGGACCATCGAGCCGTAATCGGCGGCGTCCGTGTCCTCCTCCAGCGGGGCCAGCGCGCGCAGGCCCAGGACGTGGCGGGCATGAATCGCGTAGGGGTCGCGCAGCCAGGTCTCGATCTCGGTCACGCTCAGCCGGCGCGGGCGCTTGGCGACAGCGGGGCAGGGAGCAGGCGGGGGAGCCGGGCGCAGCGCGATCGGCTGGTCCAGCGCCCGCGCCCAGCCGGCGGCCGGGTGGCGAGGCAGCGTCGCCGCACGGCCGGCGAGGAACATGTCCAGACGGGTGAGCCAGCGCGCCGGCACCGCGGGCGCGCCGTCCACTCGGTGGGGGCAGGAAAGGATCACCTCTGGCGCGGCGCAGACCGAGGCGGCGAAGTCATGCGCGGCCTGGCCGATCGCCGCCTCCGGCGAGGGCAGGCCGACGCGCGCGCGCATCGGCCGCGACAGCCACGGGCCGGGCTCGGCGGCGGGAGGCCAGACGCCCTCGGTCAGGCCGCCGAGCACGAGCACGTCCACGCTTTGCAGCCGTGCTTCCAACAGCCCCCAGATGAACACCCTGGGATGCTCCGCCCCGCCGCGCCCGCGCAGCGCACGGCGGCTGCGGACGGCCGGGCCGCTGGCGAGCACAGCGTCGAGCAGGCCCGAAAGCACGGATCGCGGCTGGTCAGGCAGCAGCGACGCCCCGTCCAGCACGGCGGCCAGGTGCGCCGACAGCGCTTCGCCCTCCTCGCCGGACCAGAGGCGGGTTGGTCCTGATACCTGGTCGGTTGCGGCGAGGCGTTCGGCCGCTTCGATCAGTCCCGCAAGCGCCTCGGCCGGCGCGGCGGCGACGGTGGCGCCGAACCGCAGCGCCGGGGCGAGGCATTGTTCCGCCCGGTCGAGCAGGTCGGCGGCATCGCGGGGCGCGGTCCGCGCCCGTGCCATGCCCCGGCGCAGGCCAGTCAGGCCGGGGGAGGGACGGGGGCCGCGCAGGCAGGCCAGCTCCAGCGCGCGCGCGCCGGAACGGCAGGCGGCGGGCGACAGGCCGGCGGCGGCGAGCGGGTGCTTGAGCACGGCAAGGAGCGGCACCGGCGCCAGCTCCTCGGCCACGGCGCGGGCGAGCAGGCGCAGGAACACGGCAGGTGGCGTCTCGGCCAGCGCCTCTCCGGCGCTGTCGTCGGCGACGATGTCCCAGCGCAGCAGCTCCGCCATGACCCGCGCCGCCAGTGCGCGGTCGGGCGTGACCAGCGCGGCGCGGGTGCCCGGTCTCTCCAGCGCGTCGCGCAGGATGAGCGCGATGGCAGCCGCCTCCTCCTGCTGATCGGCCGGCTCCAGCCGGAACAGCCCACCGGCATCGGCCGACCCGCCCTCGGTCCAGTCCTCCGCCAGCGCGGCGCCGGGCAGCAAGGCGCGGCGCAGCAGCGCGGCGCGCGAGGACGGAACCACCGAGGCGGGCGTCGCCGGAAAGGGCCGCACGTCGCCGCGCGTCGCCTCGAGGCCCTGCAATAGGTCGCGCAGCCCGGCCTGGGGGTGCGAGGGCTCCAGCGCCTCCCATGCCGCCTCGGACAGGTCGTGGTCGAGCCCCGGCAGCACCACGGCCCCGGCCGGCAGCCGCGCGACCACGCCGGCGAGGCGGGCGACCGCCGGGATGGCCGCGGTCGCACCGGCGACGAGCACGCGATGGGTCGGCTTGTCGCGCTCCCATGCCGCAGCTTGGGCGTCGAGCAGCGCGACCTGTCGCGCGGCCGGGTTCATCGCGCCCTGTTCGGCAAGCCAAGCCGGCCAATGCTCGGTGACGATGCGCAGGAAGGACAAGGTCTGCGCCCAGTGACGGGCGAATGCCGGATCGGCGGCGTCGGGCAGGCGGGCGGCGAGGTCGATCTCGGCCCGCTCCGCCTCGTCCATCAGCGATGCCAGCTCTTCGGCGAGCCGCCAGGCGCGGTCGGCGGTGCGCGGCGCGCCGGCACCCCCGCTCATGGCCAGGATCAGGCGTGACAGGGCCGCCAGGCGCCGCGCCGGCTCCACCGGCGGCGGCAGATGCAGGGCGCCGGCAAGCGCCAGCGGCGCCTCGTCCAGGGCCCCGATCGCGGTGATGCGCGGGAGCAGCAGCGCCTGCCCCTCGGTGGCGCGCAGGAACGCCTCCGCCAGCGATCGCGCCGCGCGACGGGTGGGCAGCAGGATAAGTCCGTCGGCCGTCGCGAGGGGGTCCTGCGTCCCGGCCGCCAGCCACTCCGCCGCGATGGCGTCGAGGAAGGGTAGGTGCGGCGGCAGGGTGAACAGATTCAACCCGGTAGTCCCGCGTTCAGGATCGCCTCGGCCTCGGCGAGGTCGGCGGGGGTGGAGAGGTGGAACCACGACCCGTCATGCACTACGGCGCGGGCACGGCCGGCGGTCATGGCGCGGTCCCAGAGCAGGTTCATGCTGAATGCCCCATCCGGGGCCTGGTCCATCAGCGCCGGCCCGACGATTTGCGCGCCGGCGTAGATGTAGGGCACCACCTCGCGCTCGCCGGGCCGGCGCGGCCGCCCCCACGAATTGAGCGCGAAATCGCCGCGTCCGACCTCGGCATGGGCCTGCGCGGTGCGATGGACCAGCACCACGCAGTCCGCATCGCCCGATTCCCAGGCCTGGCCGAGCCGTGTCAGCGCTGGGCAGGGGCCGTTCAGCCAGAATGAATTGCCGTTCACCACGAAGAACGGACCCGGCCCCAGCAGATCGCGCGCCGCGCGCGCGGCGCCCCCGGTATCGAGCAATGCCACCTCGGTCCGCACCACGCTCGCCGGCCGAAGCCCGGCGGCGGCGCGGGCGGCGAGATGGGATTCGATCCGCTCGGCACGCCAGTGCGCGTTGACAACCGCCGTCTCGACCGACGCCTCGGCCAAGCGGTCGAGCGCGTGATCGAGCAGGGTGCGCCCGCCCAGCAGCAGCAGCGGCTTGGGCAGATCCGCGGTCAGCGGCCGCATCCGCCGACCCAGCCCGGCGGCCAGCACCATGGCGGTGCGCGGTGTGGTCATGACAGGATCGCGTCGAGGCGGTCGGGCCAGCCGGTCAGGCGCGCGCGCCGAGCCTCTCCAAGACCGAGGAAAAGCTGCAAAGTCAGCGCGTGATCCGGCCGCAGCGCGCCCAGCCGGTCGGGCCACTCCACCATCACCAGGTCGCCCGCGGCATCATCCCAGCCCAGCTCCGCCAGCCCGCCCGGCCCGTCCAACCGCCAGAGGTCGAGGTGATGCACCGCGCCGATGCGCGTGTCGTAGGTCTGCAGCAAGGTGAAGCTCGGGCTTGGCACCTCCAGCGCCGGATCGTCGGTCAGAGCGCGTAGGAAGGCGCGTGCGAAGGCGGTCTTGCCGGCGCCGAGCGGGCCTTCGAGCAGGATCGCATCGCCCGGACACGCCAGCGCGGCCACCGCGCTGGCCAGGCGCTCGGTCGCGACGAGGTCGGGAAGATCAACGACTTGGTCGGGCTCCGCCATTCCGGCCACTCTGCCGCATCCCCCGAAACGCGCACAACCGAATGGTTGCCCTGATGCCGCCCCGTGCCGTACGGAATCGGCATGAGCCAGGATTCTGGAAACCGACGTCGCCATCATCGGAGCCGGCCCGATCGGTCTGTTCGCGGTGTTCGAACTGGGGATGCTGAAGCTGAGCGCGGTGCTGATCGACGCGCTCGGCGAGGCCGGCGGGCAATGCGCCGCGCTGTATCCCGAAAAGCCGATCTATGACATCCCTGCGCACCCGGCGATCGCCGCCGGCGAGCTGGTGGCGCGGCTCGAACACCAGATCGCGCCGTTTCACGCCCCGCGTCTGCTGGGCCGCCGGGTCGAGCGCCTGGAAGGCGCGGCCGGCGCCTTCACGATCGGCACCGACCGGGGCGAGGCGGTGCGCGCCAAGGCCGTCCTCATCGCCGCCGGCGCCGGCGCCTTCGGCCCCAACCGGCCGCCCCTGCCCGGGCTGGCCGCCTACGAGGCCACGGGTGCGGTGCAGGACCACGTCCGCCGGCGCGAGGACTTCCGCGACAAGCGGGTGGTGATCGCCGGCGGCGGGGATTCGGCGGTTGATTGGGCGCTCGCGCTGAAGGACATCGCCCGCGTGGCCGTCGTGCATCGCCGTCCGAGGTTCCGCGCCGCCCCGGAGAGCGCCGCCCAGATCGAGGTGGCGGCGGCGCGCGGCGAGATCGATCTCGTCATCCCGTATCAACTGTCCGGGTTGCATGGCCGGGAGGGCATTCTCACCGCGGTCGAGGTGGCCACCCTGAAAGGCGAGGCAAAGCTTCTGCCGGCCGACGCGCTGCTCGCGTTTTTCGGCCTTTCGACCGATCTCGGCCCGATCGCCGGCTGGGGGCTCGATCTGGAGATGCACCACGTCCGGGTCGATCCTGCGACCTGCCAGACGAGCCTTCCCGGCGTGTTCGCGATCGGGGACGTGGCGCACTATCCGGGCAAGCTCAAGCTGATCCTGCAAGGCTTCAGCGAAGCGGCGATCGCCGCGCACGCGATCCACGCCGTGGCACGGCCGGGGCAGGCGCTGCATTTCGAGGTACTCGACGACGAAGGGCGTTCCCGCCGGCTGAGCGCGAACCGTCAGCTCCGGGCGGCGTTACCAGAACGAAACGCGCGCGCCCGGCGTCCTTGGGCCAGGAGGGACACCCATGCAGCCCCGAATTCTTCCGATCGTAACCCTGCTGACCGGCATCGGCCTTGCCGCGCATGCGCAGCCGATGCCGCCGCAGCTCACCTACGTCCAGCCGCTGTCCCGCTCCGCCGTGCAGTCGGTCCAGGACCGTTTGCATCAGGCCGGCGACTATGGCGGCCGGATCGACGGCGCGTGGGGACCGGACAGCGTCGTCGCGTTACAGCGATTCCAGCAGACGCACGGGCTGCAGGTCACTGGCCAGCTCAATCAGGCGACCGTGGCCACGATGGGCCTCAATGTCGATGCATTGCTGGGCGGGCCGCAGACCGCCGCCGGGCAAGCCGGCCCGGTCCCGCCTGCGGCCGCTGCCGTCGCGCCCGACCAGGTGCGCGCGATGCAGGGCCGGTTGCGGGACATGGGCTTCTACCGCGGCCCGATGGATGGCGTCTGGGGGCCGGAGACGCAGGAGGCGATCGCCCGTTTCCAGCACAGCCGTGGCCTGGAGCCGAACAGCCAGCTCAACCCGGCCACGCTGGGCGCGCTCGGCTTCCAGCAGGGACTGGTCCCCACCCGCTGAGGGCCCGGCTGGCCTCAGTCTACGCCGCGCGCACCTCCGCGACGAACCCGTTGACCTCGCTGGAAAGCTGCTCGGCCTGCTTGGAAAGCCCTCCGGCGGCGCTCAGGACCTGACTTGCGGCAGCGCCGGTGTCGCCAGCCGCCTGGCTGACATTGGCGATGTTCACCGTGACCTCCTGCGTGCTCACCGCGGTCTGCTGCACGGTCCGGGCGATCTCGGCTGTCGCGGCCCCCTGCTCCTCGACTGCCGAGGCGACCGCGGTGGCGATGGCGCTGATCTCGCCGATGATGCGGGCGATGCCCTGGATGGCGCTCACGGCTTCGTCGGTCGCGCCTTGGATTTGGTTGATCTGCGCGGCGATCTCCTCCGTTGCGCGGGCGGTCTGCTGGGCTAGGCCCTTCACCTCGGACGCGACCACGGCGAAGCCCTTTCCGGCCTCCCCGGCGCGGGCCGCCTCGATCGTGGCGTTCAGTGCCAGCAGGTTTGTCTGGCCGGCGATGTTGGTGATGAGTTGCACCACGTCGCCAATCTTTCGCGCGCTGTCGGCCAGGGCGCGGACGATCCCATCGGTTCGCCGCGCGTCCTCGGTCGCTTTCCCGGTAACGGTCGCGGCCTGCGCCATCTGTCGGCTGATCTCGGCGATGGACGCGGTAAGCTGCTCGGCGGCCGAGGCGACCGATTGCCCGCCCGCGCTCGCCTCCTCCGCCGCCGCGGCCACGGTCGCGGCCTGCTGATCGGTCTGGCCAGCCGTCGAGGACATCTCCCGCGCGGTCGCTTCCAGCTCGGTCGCCGACGAGGCGACCATGCCGACCAGGCTGCCGACCTTGTCCTCGAAGGCCCGTACCAGCTTCTCCAGGTGGAGCGCACGCTGCGCCTTGGCCGCGTGCTCGCTCTGCTGCTCGGCGGCCAGCCGCTCGCGCTCGATTCCGTTTTCCTTGAACACCCGCACCGCGCGCGCCATGTCGCCGATCTCGTCGCGCCGGGTCAGGCCTGGCACCTCGGCCGCGGTGTCACCTTCGGCGAGGCGGCGCATCACGCGCTCCAGGGCGCCGATCGGACCGGACACGCCTCGTCCTGCGCACCAGCCGAGCAGGATGATGCCGGCCAGTGACACCCCGAGCACCAACAGGATCTCGTTCTCGACCGAGTTCAGCGCCGCGAACGCCTCGCGCGACGGCACGCGGACCATCACCGACCAACCGAGGCCGGGGTAGTCGTAAGCACCCGTGCTCGCGGCATAGCCGGTGGCCGCTTCCAAGTGCTTGCGGGCGTGCATCGAGACTAGCGCGCCATGTCCGTCAACCGCCGCCGCTTTCGCCGCCGCGGCGCCGGCAGACACGAGTTGACCGATCACTCCGAAATCCCGCCGGTAGCCGGCGGCCTGATCGGGTCGTGTCGGGTCCCAGTCCACGATCACCCGGCCTGACGGATCGAGCACCGTCAGCTCCGCCCCTGGCAAGCCTTCGGCGGATAGCCGCCGATAGAAGTCGCCGACGATCTGCTCCACCAGATCGAAGCTCGCGAAGTTCACCCATACCCCGATCGACTTGCCGGCCTGATCGTGAACCGGGGCGGCGAAGGCGATGCTATAGCCGTCCTCGCCGGGATAGGCCTTCGCGACCAGCGGCGAGACCGCCGGCTGCTCGACAACCGTCCCGGTGAAGCCGTTGCGTCCCTCCAGGAACTGCCCCTTCATCACCTTGGCGAACCACGGAGCGGAGGCGAAGGACTGGCCGTACAGCCAGCCGGTCTCGATCGGCTTGCCGCGCGCATTTGCGGTGTTCACCGCGAGCACGTTACCACGGGGATCAACCAGCATCGCGAGCTTATAGACCCCGTAGGCCGAGACATACTGGTTCATCACGCGCACCAGCGGGTTCTGCGCCCCCGGATGGTTCCAGTTGGCAGGATCGTGCGCGGCCACGTTCATCCCGAACGCCTGGACGTCGCCATACCGCTCGAACAGGTTGCGATCGATGATGTCGTTGATGGCTACCGCGCTGTCGGCCATGCGTGCCATGACGATGGTGCGAAAGTAGGACGCCTTGGCGAGGACCGCGCCGCTGATGACCGCCGCCGGCACGATGCCGAACGCGAGCAGCAGCCCGACGAGCTTGAGGCGCAGCGTCAGACGGACGCGGCCGTGAGCGCGGGCTGGTTCGTCGAGGGAGACTTGCTTCGGTTCGGCGGACATCACAGGCTCCGGAGATGTCTGGCCAAACTCTTCGATCAGGGTGAATAAACCGTTTCCCCCTCATTCCCGCGAGAGCGGAAATCCAGGCGAACGGCACGGAACCTGGATGCGCGCGGGCATGGCGGCATGCGTTAGCACGAAGAGCGGTCGGGCTTGCTCAACGTGCGTAGTCCGGCTCCTCGCGATCCAGCACGCGCCGCCACGCATCGAGGTGTGGGCGTGCGTCCACGCGCTCGCTCCAGGGGCCGGTCCAGCGTCGCCGCGCCGCGTCGGGAAGACGGCGCAGGCGCTGGCCGGTGCTCATCGCGGTCATCTGGTACATGCAGGTGCGCTCGGCCACGAACAGCTCGTCGAACGCGTCATGGACCGTCGGGCCGACCACGGTGACCCCGTGGCTCGCCATCACCAGGATCGTTCGCTCGCCCATCAGGCGCGCGATGCGGTCGCCCTCCGCATTGTCGTCCACAGGCTGATCGCCCTCGCGATCGACAGCCACGCGGTCGTTCAGCAGCAGGTTATTGTGATGCGCCAGCGCCAGCTCGGCGTCTTCGAGCAGCGACAGCGCGGTGAGCCAGCGCGGGTGCACATGCAGCACGCACGCGGCGTCCGGCCGGGCCATGTGGATGCGCGCATGGATGTGGAACGCCACCTTGCGCAACTCGCCCCGTCCGCGCAGCACGTGCCCCGTGAGGTCGCAGACGATCAGCGAACTCGCCGTGACCTCCTGGAACAGTAGGCCGCGCGGGTTGATCAGGAACAGCGGCGGCTCGCTTCCCGGCAGCATCAGCGAGTTGTGATTGCCGATCTGCTCGTTCCAGCCGTGCCGCGCGGCGATGCGGAACACCGCCGCCAGATCGCAGCGCAGACGCCACTCCTCTGCCTCGGCCTCCGCGGACATTCCTCGCTCCCTTGACGCCGGAACCGAGGATGCGGTGCGTGTTCCTGTCTGTCGATCCCATTGCCTCCGATCCGCGACCCCCGACGCCTCGCGTCCGCTTGCCTGGCCCGGCACCGGGCGGCATGGTACCTGGGCCGCATTCGCACGAGAGCATCATGGATACCGCCCTGCAGAACGATCCCCAGACCGCGATACGCGAAGCCACCGCGCGGATCGAGGGCGAACTGGTCGCCGTTCGCCGCGACATCCACGCTCATCCCGAACTCGGTTTCGAGGAGGTGCGGACGGCGGGGATCGTCGCGCGCGAATTGGCGCGGCTTGGCATCCCCCACCGCACCGGGATCGGCCGGACCGGCGTGGTCGGGCTGATCGAAGGCGGGCGGTCGGGTCCGGTGTTGGCAATTCGTGCCGACATGGACGCGCTGCCGATCCAGGAACAGACCGGCCTGCCCTGGGCGAGCGAAACGCCCGGCCTGATGCACGCCTGCGGCCACGACATACACACCGCCACCCTGATCGGCGTCGCCGCCGTGCTGAGGGATTTGGCGCCGCGCCTCGCCGGCACGGTGAAGCTGGTATTCCAGCCGGCCGAGGAAGGGCTGGGCGGCATGGCGGCGATGATCGCCGACGGCGTCATGGACGCGCCGAAGGTCGATCTGGCGCTCGGTTTCCACAACCATCCGGACATGCCCGCGGGTGGCTTCGGTTACGTGCGCGGCGCATGCCTGGCGGCGGCGGACCGGTTCGAGATCGTGGTGCACGGCCGCTCCGGCCACGCTGCATATCCACACGCGGCCGTGGATCCGATCGTCGCCGCCGCGACGCTGGTGACCCAGCTCCAGACCGTGGTCTCGCGCGAGGTGCCGCCGTTGCGCCCGGCGGTGGTGACGGTGGGCGTGCTGGCGGGCGGGACGGCCGCCAACATCATCCCCGACACGGTGACCATCAAGGGCACCGTCCGCACCCTGCACCCCGAGGTGCGCGACCTGGCGGAAGCGGCGCTCCGACGGTTGTGCGCGGGCGTGGCCGAGGGCATGCGCGTGCGATGCGACGTCGCGTATCGCCGCGGCACGCCGCCCCTGATCAATGACGACCGGGTCCTGGAGCCGGCAATCGCGGCGGTACGGCGCCAGTTTTCCGATGCAGCGGCGGCGGAAACCGTCGTCGAGGGCGAGGCCGGTCTCGGCGGAGAGGATTTCGCGCTGATGGCCGAGCTGGTGCCCGGTTTCCAGCTTCGGATCGGCTCCGCCCAGCCGGACCGGCGCGACCGGCTGCACAATTCGGACTATCAGCCCGATGAGCGTTGCATCGGCTTCGGCGTCCAGGCGCTCGCCCGGGCGGCGCTCGATGTCCTGGCGTGAAGCCTTGCCGAGAGGCGCGGCTCAGCGGCCGATCATCCTGCCCCGCAACCGGGCATAGACCTTCGTGAACTCGGCGCCGAAAAAGAAGATCTGCGTCGAGTAGTAGATCCATACCATGAGCACGATCAGCGAGCCGGCCGATCCGTAGCTGGTCGCGATCGCGCTGGTGCCGATGTAGAAGCTGATCGCGAACTTTCCGACACTGAACAGCAGCGCGGTGACGACCGCGCCCACGCCCACGTCGCGCCAGGCTATGTCGCGGTCGGGCAGCACCTTGTAGATCGCGGCGAACAGCAGACAGAGCAGAACGAAGGAGACAACGACGTTCCCCGCGATCAAAACGGCCTGGGGATGTCCGGATACCAGGCTCAAGAAGGTGCCTGCCGCGTGCAGGGCGGTGCTGAAAAGCAGCGAAACGATCAATAGGAACGCGAGCGCGGCGAGGATGCCGAACGAGAGCAGGCGGGCCTTCACGATCTCGGACGTGGTGAATCCGGCCGGCTCGGCCTTCCAGATGGCGTCGAGCGAGGATTGCAACTCGACGAACACGCCGGTGGCCGTGATCAGGAAGGTGATGCCACCGAAAACCGTCGCGAGCCACCCTGACCCGGGATGGCGGAACGCCCCTTGAAGCAGGGCCTGCAGCGCCTGCGCGCTCTCCTGGCCCATGACGCCAGACAATTCCGCCACGACTGCGCCTTGCGCCGCCGCGCGCCCGAACACCAGGCCGGCAACGGCGATCGCGATGAGCAACACCGGCGCGAGCGAGAAGGCGGTGTAGTAGGCCAGTGCCGCGCCCTTGCTCAGCGCGTTGTCATTGAAGAATTCGATGACGGTGTCGCGCAGCAGCGTCCACGCGTGATAATGAAGCCGCCGCGGCATGCGCATGCTTGGCTATCGCTCCTGCGGCGGCGCGCGGCCTAGCTCGCGTTGCAGGCGCTCTACCTCCTGCTCCGTCGGTTCGCGCCCGTACGTTCGGCGGAACCACTCCCGGATCGCCTCGGTGGACGGCATGCTGGCTTGCACCAGCGGAATCACCCTGTTCTCCTGCCTTGCCTGGCCCAATGAAAATGAAACCAGGCGGGCTCCTGCGGGTTCCCGGACGTCCCGCCAACGTTGCGTTGGTCACGCTTGCGTGTTGATAAGGTTTTCGATTGCAGAGAACTTATTCCCGGTATGGCGGGTTCTCATCGTGGTGCAAGCATGGGTTGCAGGGCCATGGACTCGGACCGGATGGGCGAGGCAATCGCCCGGCTGCGCGCAGTCTTCCCCGAACTGGCCGCGCGCTCTGCGGCCATGCGGGCCATACTGGACCGTCATGCTTCCGCCACCATGCGGATACGCGACAGTGCTTGTGAGGCCTCCGCTGGACGAGCGTTACCCGAGTTGGGCGCCTTGGAGGCGATCGAGGGCGAGCTGTCAGGCTGTCTCGATGCGCAGGATGCCGCGCTTGCCGACGCAAGCCGGGCGGCAGACGCGCTGGATGCCGCCGCACCGCCGATCGAGGCATCCCAGGCCCAGCGGTTCCAGTCGCAGAAGCTGGAAGCGATCGGCCAGCTGACCGGCGGCATCGCCCACGACTTCAATAATCTGCTCACGGTCGTTACCAGCGGGCTGCAGCTTCTGTCGCGCACCGACGATCCGGAACGCCGCCGCCGCCTGACCCGCGGCATGGAGGAGGCAGCCTGGCGTGGAGCCGATCTGACCCGCCGCTTGTTGGCCTTCGCGCGCCGCCAGCCGCTCAATCCGCAGCGTCTCGATGTCGCCCCGCATCTCGAGGGCTTGCGGCATTTGCTGGCCCACGGGCTGCGCGACGACATTCGCATCCTCACCAACGTCCAGCAGGGCGCCTGGCCGGTGGAGGCTGATCTCGCGGCGCTTGAGCTGGCCGTCCTGAATCTCGGCGTGAACGCCCGCGACGCGATGCCGAATGGCGGGACCATGGTGCTTGGCGCCCGGAACGCCGGGGCCGGGGGCCTGCCGGCCGCACTCGATCTGGCCCCGGGCGACTATGTCGAGCTGTTCGTCACCGATACCGGCGCGGGCATGACGCCGGAGGTGCTGGCCCGCGTGTTCGAGCCGTTCTTCACCACCAAGCCATCGGGCCAGGGTACCGGTCTTGGCCTCGCCCAGGTCTATGGCTTCGCGCGGCAGTCGGGCGGCACCGCCTGGATCGAGAGCCGGCCCGCCCACGGGACCACGGTCTCCATGCTGCTGCCCCGCTCCGTCCGCGCGCCGGCGGATTCGGCCAAGGAGAGCCCGCCCAAGCCGCGAGTGTCGGCGTCGGGGCATCTCGCGGTGCTGGTCGTGGAGGACGACGACGAGGTGGCGTCGGTCGTTCTGGAGATGCTCGATCAGCTCGGGCATCGCGGCGTGCGGGTCTCCTCACTTCCCGCCGCGATCGCCGTGCTGGCGGGCAGCGACTGCATCGATCTGATCTTCAGCGACGTGCTGCTCGGCGGCAGCGGCAGCGGGCTCGACCTCGCGCGCGAGGTTTCGCGACGAAACCTGCAAACCCCGGTTGTGCTGACCAGCGGCTACGGCGGCGGCGTGACGGCAAGGCTCGCCGCGGCGCGGCTGCCGTTCCTGCGCAAGCCCTACACTATCGACGCGCTGCGCGCGGTGTTGCAGAAGGCGCAAGCCATCGAGCCGGCCGCCCTCGGCTGACCAGATGAGGCGATACGGCAGCCACCCAGCTCCCTGCGAAACGGAGCGGCGTCGGCCTGCTAACGGGGCCGGGTCCCCGCTCGACGGCTCAAGGCTTCCCTGAACCGCTTTGCGGCTGCGGCTGCGGCTGCGGGTTTGCGTTACGGCCACCTTGCGCTTGCGGCGTGGAGGGGGCCAGGCCGCTCAGGGCCTGTTCAAAGGACAGTTCCGGTGCGACCAGTTCCCCCGGCCGATCGCCCTGAAGCGAGGCCTGGTAGGCCTCGGCAGGGAAGGTGCCGCCAAGCGACTGGATGTAGGCGACGATGAGCCAGATCGCCTGCGGCGGCAGCGCCTTCCCCCAGGCCGGCATGCCCTGTGGCCGCCCCTCGTAAATGGAATCGTAGACAGCGGCCGGCGTGCCGCCGTAACGCCAGTACTTGCCGGTCAGGTCGGGTCCCATCCCACCCTTGGCATCGAAGCCATGGCAGTCGGCGCAGTTCATTTCCGAAAACAGCTGCTTGCCCTGTTCCACCGCTTGCGGCTGGCCAGCAACTGGGTTGGTGATCCCGGCGGCGACGTTGGTCTCGGGGGCTTCCACAAGCTCGCCCAAGGGCACACGCCCCAGCTCCCCGCTCGGCGGCGGCAACCCGGGCGCCGGTTGTGATGTATTGCCATCATTGGCCGCTTCTGAAGGGCCATTTCCCGCCAGGATGGCCATTAGGGCGACCGCTGGCAGCGTTCGGAGCATCCGATGCCTGAGTTTCATGACACCCTCATCGCCTACGGCTCGATTCTTCGGGCGGAACGGCGGCGGGCTGCCCTGCCCCTTCGCTGGCAATCATGCCCGGCCCGCTACTCGGTGACTCGCCGTTGATGGAAAACACGTAGAGCGTGCTTCCCCGTGCCGGGAAACCAGCCATCGAAGCACTCACCATCGCCGCCCCGCCAACCCCAGTATAGACAGCGATGTACTGGCGGCCATCCGGACCGAGATAGGTCATGGGTTGGGAGATCACCCCGGAGCTGAGCTTCTGCGACCACAGCACTTTGCCGGTACGTGCATGTACAGCGCGGAACCAGCCATCGGCGGTGCCATAGAACACCAAGTCACCGGCGGTCGCGATGGCGCCGCTCATAGTCATGAACTGCTCGTTGATCGACCACACCTTCTTACCGGTGGCCGGATCCCACGCCATGAACTCGCCCCAGTGGCCACCAGGTGCCGGATGGCGCGTCATCTCCATGCCGTCATAAGGCGTACCGGGAATGAAGGCCACCGGATGATCGGTGACGTCCATGCAGATGTTGAAAATCCCGGCGTAGAGCAGGCCGGTGCGCGGCGAAAAGGCCGACGGCTGCCAGTCCTTGCCGCCGATGTCCGGCGGGCAGACATTGGCAAGCTTGACGTCCGGCTTGGGTTCCATCGCGGGATCGACCACGGGCCTGCCGGTCTTCAGGTCGATGCCCTTGGACCAGTTCTGGTACGCGAACGGCGCTGCGACCAAAACCTCCCCGGTGGTGCGGTCGATGGTGTAGCCGTACGCATTGCGGTCGAAGTGGACCAGCACCTTCCGGGTCTGCCCGTTGATCGGCAGATCGACCAGGACGTTCTCGTTGACGCCGTCATAATCCCATTGGTCGTGCGGGGTGAACTGGTAGGCCCACTTGGCCATTCCGGTGTTGAGATCACGAGCGAAGACGGCACTGGTCCAGAGATTGTCGCCTGGCCGCTGCGCCGGAACGCGCGGGCCCGGGTTGCTGGTGCCGTAATAGATGAGGTTGAGCTCGGGATCGTAGGAGATCCAGCCCCACACCGCTCCGGCGCCATGCTTCCACATGTCAGGCGGCCAGCTGCTTACCCCGAGATCCTTGCCCTTCATCCAATCGTAGAATGGCTTGAAGTCGGCCCCGATCTTCACGATTAAGTCCGAGCCGGTGCTGTAGGCGCGCCATAGTTCCTTGCCGGTGTCGACATCGAGAGCGGCGATCCAGCCGATCTTGCCCATCTCGCCGCCGCTGTTGCCGACCAAAACCTTGTTGCCGACGACGAACGGCGCCATCGTCATCGTCTGCCCGTCCTCGACGTTGCCCATCTTGATGCGCCACACCTCCTTGCCGGTCTTGGCATCGACGGCGACGGTGTGATCGTCGAGCAGGTTATAGATCACCTTGCCGTTGGCGTAGGCGGCGCCACGATTGACGATATCGCAGCACGCCTTGCCGATCGCCATCGGCGAGGGATCGGGCGAGTAGGTCCATTTGATTGGCGCGCCCGGCTTAGAAATGTCGAGAGCGTAAGCCGTATTCGGAAACGGCGCGACGATGTACATTGTGTCGCCGACCACCAGCGGGGCACCTTCATGGCCGGCATTGATGCCGTCCGAGAATGACCACGCCATGCGCAGCTGGTTAACGTTGCCAGCATTGATCTTGTCGAGCGAGCTGTATCGCGTATTGGCGTAGTCGCGCGCCTGGCTGTGCCATTCGCCCGACGGATCGTTCGGAGCGGTATTCGCGGTCGCACTGGCAGCCGAGTTGGACCCGGCCTGCTGCGAGGGCTGCGAGGTTGTGGCCGAGTTGGTCCCGGGCTGCGCGACGGCGGGAACTGTGCCCGCCGCCAAGAGCCACAGTCCCAGGGTGATCACCTGCTTGACCATGTTTCCGCCCCCACGCGTACTCTGTTGGCGGAAGCATAATCCACATTGGTGATCTGAGGCCAAATTCTTGCAGCCGCATTCAGGCGATCACCTGAACGTTAACGAGCGCCTAAATTATAGTCGTCATGGAGTGGCCAGTTGCTGGCCGAGCGTTTGTTTGACGACCGGCGTCACCGGGATCATTCTGGGCACGGCTTTCGGATCGGTGAAATGGCGTTGAGCAGAACGACCCGCGTCAATATCCTGATCGGCAACGGTCACTTCCTGTCGCATTTCTATATGCTCTGCCTGCCGCCGATGTTCCTGGCGTGGCAGCGGAGCTTCGGGGTCAGCTTCGCCGAACTCGGGCTGAGCATCGCGTTGATGTCGGGGACGACCGCGGTGTTGCAGACGCCGGTGGGTTTCCTGGTGGATCGCCACGGCGCGCGCCCGTTCCTGGTCGGCGGCACGCTGCTGATGTCGATCTCGATCGCGGGGATGGGGTTGGCCACCAGCTTCTGGCAGATCCTGGGCCTGTCGGTGCTGTCGGGCATCGGCAACTCGGTGATCCATCCGGCCGACTACGCGATCATCAGCGGCTCCGCCGACAAGGAGCGGATGGGCCGCTCCTTCGCGCTGCACACGTTCAGCGGCAATCTCGGCTTCTCCGCCGCCCCGCCGGTGATCGCCGCGCTGATGCTGGCCATGGGCTGGCGCTCGGCGCTGATCGTGGTGGGATTGCTCGGCATCCCGGTGGTCGCCGCGATTCTCCTGCAAAGCGGCATTCTGCGGGAGCAGACCCGGCATCGGCCGAACGCGCACGGCGCCGGCACGAGCGCACGCGAATTGCTGCTGAGCCGTACCATGATGATGTTCTTCCTGTTCTTCGCCCTAGGCGCGATGGGCGGCGCGGGAGTGCAGTCCTGGCTGGTGACGGTCCTGCACGCCACCAAGGGGCTGAGCCTGGAGATCGCCTCGGGCGCGCTCACCGGCTACATGCTCGGCTCGA
The DNA here is from genome assembly GCA_963830565.1 of uncultured Pseudomonadota bacterium. Classification (GTDB taxonomy): domain Bacteria; phylum Pseudomonadota; class Alphaproteobacteria; order Acetobacterales; family Acetobacteraceae; genus DATFDN01. The sequence goes on along the minus strand of CAWHMO010000013.1, from coordinate 146,044 downwards.
CGACCGGAGTGCTGGTCGGCGGCTGGTTCGCCGATGCCCATAAGGACCATGTCGGACCGTTCGCCATCGTGCTCACCGCGGTCTCGGCCGGGCTCGTGCTGGTGGTGAACTGGCTCGGCCTGCCTGGGCTGGTAGTGGTCGGGGTCATGTTCCTGGCCGGGCTGGCCCTGGGAGCGAGCCGGACACCGCGCGACATCATGGTGAAGGACGCCGCCCCGCCGGGACAGATCGGCAAGGTGTTCGGCTTCGTCAGCTCCGGCCTGCCGCTCGGCTCCGCGCTCACCCCGGCACCCTGCGGGTTCCTGATCGACCGCGGCCATCCCGAACTGGTCCTGGTGCTTGTGGCGGCCCTGCTGCTGGCGAGCCTGCTTTGCTGCGGCGGCGCCCGATCCGCCGCACGGCGCGGGCCGGTCGCGGTGGCCGCCGAGTAGGTCGGCTGACCGGACCACGGCAAGCCGGCTCGCCCCACGCGAGTTCGGTGCTATAAGCGCGCGCCATGATTCGGGAATGGATGGTGCGAAATCCCACCTTCGTCACGCGGGGCAGGAGTCTCTGCCTAGCCCTTCTGCTCGCCCCGCTGGTCGCTGGCTGCGGCGGCGGAGCCTCCGGCCAGAAGGCAGACACGAGTGCGCCGGCGCGCCCGGTGGAGGAGCTGTACAACAACGGCATGGATGCCCTCGCAGCCAGCCGCTACGCGACAGCGGCCGACCAGTTCACGGCCATCGAGGAGAACTACCCCTATTCGACCTGGGCGGCGCGGGCGCAGCTCATGCTGGGCTACACGCAGTATCTGCGCAACAACTACGTCCAGGCCATCGCCACCCTGGACCGCTACATCCAGCTCCACCCCGCCGGCCAGGACGTCGCCTACGCCACCTATCTGCGCGCGCTCTGCTTCTACGAGCAGATCGAGGACGTGCAGCGCGACCAGAAGTCCACCATCGATGCGATGACGGCGCTGAAGGAGGTCGCGGACCGCTTCCCCGGCACCGACTATGCCCGCGACGCGCGGCTGAAAATCGATCTTGCCCGCGACCACCTGGCCGGCAAGGAGATGGCGATCGGCCGGTACTACGAGAACCAGCATCTGTACGAGGCGGCGATCAACCGTTTCCAGCGCGTGGTGCAGGATTTCCAGACCACCAACCACGTCCCGGAGGCGCTGGAGCGGCTGGTCGAGGTCTATCTAAAGCTCGGGTTGCGGACCGAGGCCGAGCGGACGGCTGCCGTGCTGGGCTACAACTACCCGGGCAGCGTCTGGTATCAGGACGCCTATCGGGCGCTGTCACGGGATGACCTGGTGGCAGGAGAGCCGGCCAACCGGCCCGGCTTCCTGACCCGCGCCTGGCGCGCCATTTTCTGAAACCATGCTGACCGCCCTCTCGATCCGCGATGTCGTGCTGATCGAGCGGCTCGATCTCTTCTTCGGCGCCGGGCTTACCGTGCTGACCGGCGAGACCGGCGCCGGCAAGTCCATCCTGCTCGACAGCCTGGGCCTCGCGCTCGGCGCGCGGGCGGAGGTGGCGCTGGTGCGCGGCGGGGCTGAGCAGGCGTCGGTGACCGCCTGCTTCGACCACGCGCCGGAGGCGACTTTGGCCCTGTTGGCCGAGCAGGGCCTCGATGCGGAGGGCGAACTGGTGCTGCGCCGCGTGGTTGGCCGCGACGGCCGCTCGCGCGCCTTCGTGGGCGATCAGCCGGTGGGTGTCGGCCTGCTGCGCCGGCTCGGCGCGCTGCTGATCGAGGTGCAAGGCCAGCACGAGCAGATGGGCCTCGCCGACCCGGCAACGCATTCCGCCCTGCTGGACAATTTCGGCGTTCCCGCCCGCCTGCGCCAGGACGTCGCCGCCGCCTGGCGAGCCTGGCACGATGCCATGGCCGCGTTGACCGATGCGCGCGAAGCGGTCGCGGCGGCGGCCCGCGACGAGGAATGGCTCCGCCACGCGGTCGAGGAACTGGCGAGCTTGGCGCCGCTGCCCGATGAGGAGGATCGCCTCGCCGCCGAGCGCCATGCCCTGCAGGCGGGTGAGCGCCGGGCGGAGGCGATCGCTGCCGCGCTGGCCGAGCTGGCCCCGCGCGACCGTCGCGCTCCGGGCCCGGCCGCCGCGTTGCGCGCCGCCTCGCGCGCGCTGCATCGGCTGGCCTCCCCCCAGGCAGGCGAGGCGGACGGTCCGGCCGCTCCGGCGATCGCCGCGCTGGAACGCGCCGAGGAGGCGCTGGCCGAGGCCGAGACGGCGCTGGCCCGGCTCGCCGCCGAGGCCGAGGTCGATCCGCGCCGGCTGGAGCAGGCCGAAGAGCGGCTGTTCGCGCTGCGCGCCGCCGCCCGCAAGCACTCCGTCGCGCCCGCCGAGCTGCCCGGCTTGCTGGACGCGCTCTCCGCCAGGCTGGCTGGCCTGGAAAGCGGCGCCGCCGAGGTCGAGCAGCTGGCATCCGTTGCCGCCGTCGCACGGGCCACCTTCATGGACGCAGCGGGGCGCCTGTCGAAAGCCCGCAAGGACGCCGCCGAGCTTCTGACCCGCGCCGTCGCCCGCGAGCTGCCGCCGCTACGCCTCGATAAGGCGCGCTTCGTGGTCGATGTCGCCGCGGTGCAAGAGGCCGGATGGGGCGCGGGCGGGGCTGATTCGGTCCGCTTCCTGGTCGCGACCAACCCAGGCCAAGCGCCGGGGCCGCTCGCCCGCGTCGCCTCGGGGGGCGAGCTGTCGCGGCTGATGCTGGCGCTCAAGGTCGTGCTCGCCAGCGGCTCCGCGGTCCCGACGCTGGTATTCGACGAGGTCGATTCCGGCGTCGGCGGGGCAACGGCGGCGGCAGTCGGCGAGCGGCTGGCGCGGGTGGCCGAGCGGGTGCAGGTGCTGGTGGTCACGCACAGCCCGCAGGTCGCGGCGCGGGGCGCAGCGCATCTGCGCGTGGCCAAGGCGGTCGCGCGCGGTCGCGCCAGCACCGGGGTCGACACGCTGGATGCGCGGGCGCGGCGCGAGGAGATCGCCCGGATGCTGGCCGGCGAGACCATCACCGAAGCCGCGCGGGCCGCGGCCGACGACCTGCTGGCGACCGCGTGACCCAGAACGAGGTCGCCGGGCTGACGGAAGAGGAGGCGGCTGCCGAGCTCGCCCGCCTCGCCGCCGAGCTCGCCCGCCACGACCGGCTGTATCACCAACGGGACGCGCCGGAGATCACCGACGCCGAGTACGACGCGCTGCGCCGCCGCAACGCGGAGATCGAGGCGCGTTTTCCCGCGCTGGTCCGTGCGGACTCGCCCTCGCGCCGGGTCGGCGGCCCGCTCGCCGGCGGCTTCGCCAAGCTGCGCCATCGCGTACCGATGCTCTCGCTCGACAATGCGTTCGGCCCGGCGGAGTTCGCGGAGTTCTGGGCGCGCGCCCGCCGGTTCCTCGGCCTTGCCCCGGATGCACCCTTGCCACTGGTCGGCGAGCCGAAAATCGACGGGCTGTCGATCAATCTCACCTACGAGAACGGCCGCCTGATCCACGGCGCGACGCGCGGCGACGGCACCGAGGGCGAGGACGTGACCGCCAACCTGCGCACCATCGCTTCGGTGCCGCAGCGCCTGCAAGGCGCGGCTCCGGCGCTGATCGAGATTCGCGGCGAAGTCTTCATGACCAAGGCCGACTTCCTGGCGCTGAACGCGGCGCTGGATGCGGCGGGCGAGCGGATGCTGGCCAACCCGCGCAACGGCGCCGCCGGCAGCCTCCGGCAACTCGACGTGAAGGTGACGGCGGACCGGCCGCTGTCGCTGTTCGCCTATGCGATGGGCGAGGCGAGCGAGCCGGTCGCCGACACGCATTGGGGCTATCTCGAGCGCCTGAGCGCCTGGGGCTTCACCGTCAACCCGCTCTCGCGGCTGCTGGCCGCCGAAGCAGCGGCGGCTTCGTTCCAGGGTGAGATCGATCAGCGCCGCGCGGGGCTCGCCTACGACATCGACGGCGTGGTGTACAAGATCAATGCCCTCGCCCTGCAGCGACGCCTCGGTTTCGCCGGGCGCGCGCCGCGCTGGGCGGTGGCATGGAAGTTCCCCGCCGAGCAGACCACCACGCGGCTGAACGACATCCGCATCCAGGTCGGCCGCACCGGCGCGCTGACCCCGGTCGCAGAGCTCGATCCGGTGAATGTCGGCGGCGTGCTGGTCGCGCGCGCCACCTTGCACAACGAGGACGAGATCGCGCGCAAGGATGTGCGCGTCGGCGACACGGTGCTGGTGCAGCGCGCGGGGGACGTGATCCCGCAAGTGTTGTCGGTCCTGCTCGACCGCCGGCCGCCCGGCGCCGCTCCCTACGCCTTCCCCGAGACCTGCCCCGCCTGTGGCAGCGCCGCCCTGCGCCCGCCGGGCGAGGTGGTGCGGCGCTGCACCGGCGGACTGATCTGCCCGGCGCAGCGCGTGGAACGGCTGGTCCATTTCGTCTCCCGCCCGGCCTTCGACATCGACGGGCTGGGCGAGAAGACCATCCAGGAGTTCTACGACCTCGGTTGGCTGTCGGGACCGGCCGACATCTTCCGCCTGCCCGCGCGCGAGGGCGAGATCGCGGTGCGCGAAGGCTGGGGCACCGTGTCGGCGCGCAACCTGGCGCGCGCCGTCGAGGCGCGTCGGCGCATCGCGCTCGACCGCTTCATCTACGCGCTCGGCATCCGCCGAATCGGCGAGCGCAACGCCCGGCTGCTGGCACGCCATTACGGCGGGTTCGCCGACTGGCGCGAGCGGATGCTCGCGGCGACCGTGATCGGTTCCGAGGACCGCTTGGAGCTGGGTTCCATCGTCGGCATCGGCCCAGCGATCGCCGAGGAGCTGGCGGAGTTCTTCGCCGAGCCGCGCAACGTCGCCGCCCTCGACGAATTGGCGGCCGAGCTCACGATAGAGCACGCCGCCCCTGCGGAAGCCGCGGCCTCTGCCCTCGCCGGCAGGTCCATCGTTTTCACCGGCATCATGCAGACGATGACCCGGCCGGAGGCGAAAGCACGCGCCGAGGCTCTTGGCGCGAAGGTCACTGACGCCGTCTCCAAGAAGACCGACTACGTGGTGGTCGGTGCCGACGCGGGTTCGAAGGCAAGGCGCGCGACGGAGCTCGGCATCAGGACTCTGACCGAGGCGGAATGGCGGGAGTTGGCCGGATTGGGATGACGGGACCGAAGCGGCTGCACTGGAAGCGTGCCTCGCGCCGGCCTACATCCATTCATCGCTAGCGGAGGATGAGTGATGTTCATCTCTGAGGTGCTGCGCATCAAGGGAAACGCGGTTGCCACGGTCCTTCCCCATGACAACATTCAGACCGCAGTTCGCAAGCTCGCGGAGCTGCGCATCGGCGCGGTCGTCGTTCAGGACAAGTGGCAGAAGCTTGTCGGCATCTTCAGCGAGCGCGACCTGGTCAGGCTGCTGCACCGGGAATGGAAGGAAGCGCTCGATCACCGTGTCGAGGATGTGATGACCCGCTCGGTCATCACCTGCCGGTCCTCGGACCGCATCGACTCCGTCCTTTCGGTGATCACCATGAACAAGGTCCGGCACATGCCGGTGGTGGACAATGGCTCGCTGGTCGGCATCGTGAGCATTGGCGACCTCGTCAAGCACCGCCTGGACGAGAAGGAGACGGAGGCGGGCGTCCTGCTGGAGATTTCCCGAATGCGAGGATGACGGCGGGGGCCGCCCGCGGCTGACGCCGCTTTGCAACCGCGCCGCACCCAGCCGCTTATACATTACAACGGCTCTCTCGGAGACTGGCGGTGGCACGGACGGATGTGAACCTCTTCTGGCTGCGCCCCGCCGAGTACCTCGGCGCATCGTGGCCATTCCATCCTCGTCACCGACACGGAGGGCCGCGTCCGATCCGGAACCGAAGGGTTCTTCCTGCGCCGGACCCGGTTCCTCTCGCGCCTGGTGATGAAGGTCAACGACCAGGAGCCGCATTTCGTCTCGGCCAATCCGGTCGAGCCGCACTTCCTCATCTCCTACCATCTCGCTCCGTCCCCCGCCGGCGCTGACGCCGGGCCGACACCGGAGGACAAGGAGGATTCCGGCGGCGAGATGGCCAAGAAGGGGATCGAGATTCAGGTGAACCGTTTCGTCGGCGGCGGTCTGCACCAGGACATCCACGTCACCAATCATGGCCTGGCCGAGACGACGATCTTTCTCGCCTGGGAACTCGCTGCCGACTATGCCGACCAGGCGGAGGCGCAGAGCGGTGAGCGCCAGCAGAAGGCGCCCGTCGAGCAGGTCTGGGTAAAGCGCCCTGACGGCGGCGGCGAGGTGACGTTCCGCTACCGCCACCCCGACCTCCCGCATGAAACCGTAGTGCGATTTTCCGGTCCTGCCGACTTCGTGGAGGGCATGGGAACCGTGACCTGCTCCCTCGACCTCGCGCCGCAAAAGCCATGCACGCTCGGCATCGACGTCGCGCCGGTCTTCAAGGGCGAGCGGATCGACCCGTTCTACGGCCTCGATGGCGCGATCAAGGACGGTTGTCCGGCCGACCAGGTCCGCGAGGAATGGAACGCAGGCTGCGCTCGGCTGTCGGCGGCGAACCCGGTGGTGCAGACGACCTGGGACCGTGCCGCCGCCGATCTGGGTTCGCTGCAACTGCTGGAAGGCGAGGGCCCGGAGCGGTTCACGCCGGCCGCCGGCATCCCGAACTACATCGCCCTGTTCGGGCGCGACACGCTGACGGCATCATGGCAGTCCGCGCTGCTCAACCCGGCGACCTTGCGCGGCACGCTGCGGCTCATCGGCAAATGGAACGCGCGGGAATACGACGACACGTTCGACGCGCAGCCGGGCAAGGTGCTGCACCAACGCCAGCTCAGCCCTTTGGCGCTGCTCGGCAAGAAGCCGTTCCTGCACTATTACGGCGACTACTCGGCCCCTGGCCTGTTCCTGCTGGGGCTGGCGACTGATCTCGCGCATTCGGGCGACAAGGAATTCTTCCGCTCGATGCGCGACAAGGCGCTCGGCACCCTGGAATGGATGGACCGCGACGGCGACCTCGATCACGACGGCTTCTACGAATACAAGACGCGCGCCGGCAATTCGGGGACCAAGAACCAGGGCTGGAAGGATTCCGGCCAGGCCATCTTGTACGCGGATGGCCGCATGGTGGCCGACCCGATCGCGGTCTGCGAGATCCAGGGCCTCTATTACGCGGCGAAGCAGGCGATGGCCGTGGCCTTCGCCGCCGTGGGCGAACACGCCCGCGCCACCGATCTGCTCTCCCAGGCCGACGCGCTGAAGCGGCGCTTCAACGACCGGTTCTGGCTGGAGGAGGAGCGGTTCATCGCCCTTGCACTCGACCCCGACAAGCGCCCGGTCCGGAGCATCGCCGACAACCCTGGCGCGTGCCTGGCCTATGGCATCGTCGATTCCGACAAGGCGCAAGCGATCGCGGATCGGCTGATGGCACCCGACATGTTCAGTGGATGGGGTATCCGCACCCTGTCGAGCGAGCATCCCGCCTACAACCCGCTCGCCTACCATCTGGGAACCGTCTGGCCGTTCGCGAACGCCCTGACTGGCTTTGGCCTCAAGCGGTACGGGTTCGATCCGATGCTGCATCGCCTGGCCAGGAGCCTCTTCGACGCCACCCAATTGTTCCACCTCGACCGCTTGCCCGAGGTGTTCGGCGGACATCCGCGCGACCACCGCCATGCGCATCCTGGCATCTATCCAGGCGCCTGCGCACCACAGGCATGGTCGGCCAGCGCCGTCGTCATGCTGATCCATTCGATGCTCGGGCTGACGCCGCTGGCGCCGCTCAACACGCTGATCGTGGACCCCGACTTGCCCGAGTGGCTGCCCGAGGTGACGCTTGAGGGCGTCCAGGTCGGCGCGGCGCGGGTCGATCTGCGATTCTGGCGCGACGATTCGGGCTTCACGGACCACCAGGTCGTGCAGGCGAGCGGCGGGCTGGAGGTGCGTCGATCCAAGCGCCCGCATGGGTCCGCACCCCACGATCTGCTCGCCGCCGCCATCCGCGAGGTGGTCGGCTGAGGCGGCGCCCTACTTGCCCACGATGCCGTCCCGCAGCCCCACGGCGGGGCGGTGCAGGAAGGTAATGGACGCGAACGCCCCAAGCCAGGATCCAGCGGCGGCGAACACGACATAGACCCAGTTCTCCGTATAGCTGATCACCGCGAACGAGGAGAGCAGGTACCAGACGCTGCTCCACGTCGCGGCGGGCACGCGCCTGCGCGCCACGACGGCGGAGGTGAACATCACGTAGACTGCATCTGTCGCGGCGGTTGCGAGCATGACTCCGGCTGCGGTCAGAGGGTTGATCGACAAGATCATGGTTCGCGTTCCTTTTCGCGATCGGCCCACTCTCGTTCCAAAACGCTTTCCCATTCATTGACCACGCCCGCGCCATCGGGTGAGATCGTCCGAACCTACAAATCCGGAGGAACGGGAATGCGGCCCGATTACAACGTCGCGATCATCGGCGCGGGATTCGGCGGCTCGGCATGGCGCTGCGGCTCAAGCGCGACGGCGAGAACAATCTTCGTCATCCTGGAAAAGGCCAGCCGGGTTGGCGGCACGTGGCGCGACAATGTCTATCCCGGCGCTGCGTGCGACGTGCAGTCGCACCTCTACTGGTTCTCCTTCGAGGAGCAGCCGGACTGGACCCGGCTCTATCCGCCGCAACCCGAGATCCTCTCGCAGATCGAGCGCATGGTGAACCGCCGCGGGCTCGCCCCGCATATCCGGTTCCGCGCCGAGGTGACCGAGGCCGCCTGGGACGATGCCGAGCGGTTCTGGCGCATCCGCCTCGCCTCCGGCGACACGCTCACCGCGCGCGTGCTGATCGCCGCCTGGGGCCAGCTCAACCGGCCATCCTTCAAGGGGATCGAGGGCGTCGAGAGCTTCGAGGGCGAGTGGTTCCATTCGGCGCGTTGGCGCCACGACATCAGCCTCGCCGGAAAGCGAATTGCCGCCATCGGCAACGGCCCGAGCGCGGCCCAGTTCATCCCCGAAGTGGCACCCGTCGCCCAGCATCTGGAAGTCTTTCAGCGCTCGCCCGCCTACGTGGTGCCGCGCCTCGATCGCGCGTTCACGAACGAGGAACGTCAGCAGTTCATGGCCGAACCCGACCGGATGTTCGCCAACCGCAAGCAGTTTTACGACGAGCACGAGACATGGTATGGCGCGATGCGCCAGAACCATCCCACAGCCGAGGAATTCAGGGCCATCGCGCGCGCGCAGCTCGAGGCGCAGGTCCACGACCCGGTGCTGCGCGAGAAGTTGTGGCCGAACTACGCCATGGGCTGCAAGCGCATCGTGATCATGGACGATTTCTACCCGGCGTTTAACCGGCCGAACGTCGAGCTTGTGACCGAGAAGATCGAACGGGTGGAGCCCAAGGGCATCCGCACCGTCGATGGCAAGCTGCACGAATTCGACGTGATCATCTACGGCACCGGGTTCGAGACGCTCTCATTCCAGGGACCGGTGGAAATCTTCGGCCGCGACCGGCGGTCGCTGCGCGACCTGTGGAAGGGCGGGCCGGAAGCCTTCCTGGGCATGGCCATCCCGGGATTCCCGAACCTGTTCTATCTCTACGGCCCCAACACCAATCTCGGCCACAACTCCATCCTGCTGATGCTGGAATGCCAGTTCGACTACGTCTCTCAGGCATTGCGGGCGATGCGCGAACGCGAGGCGCAGGGACTGGAGATCCGTCCCGAGGTGCATCAGCGTTTCAATCGCGAACTCCAGGAGATCCTGTCCGGCAGTTCCTGGGCGGCGAGCTGCGCGAGCTGGTACAAGACCCCGGACGGGCGTATCACCAACAACTGGTCGGGCAGCGTCGAGGACTACAAGCAGGCCACCGCGCGCTTCGAGCCGGCCGATTACGAGATGCTGCGGGCGGCTTGAAGGGAGCAAGCGCACCATGTTTGAAAACGAATACTACTCGCAGGCGCTGCACGGCCCTTACGAGGTCGCCGAGATCGGGGATCTGATCCTCGAAGAAGGCATGACCTTGCGCGGATGCAAGCTCGCCTATGCGACCTTCGGCCGACTGTCGCCCGCCCGCGACAACGCCATCCTGGTCACCACGTGGTTCTCCGGTACCTCCAAGATCATCGAGCAGGCCTATATCGGACCCGGACGCGCGCTCGATCCCGAGAAGTATTTCATCGTCGTCGTCAATCAGATCGGCAACGGGCTCTCCAGTTCGCCGCACAACACGCCCCCGCCGTTCGGAATGGGTAGCTTCCCGCATGTGCGGATCGGCGACGACGTGCGCGCCCAGTACAAGCTCTTGACCGAGAAGTTCGAGATCCAGGAGCTGCAACTGGTGGTCGGGGCGTCGATGGGCGCGCAGCAGACCTGGGAATGGGCGGTGCGTTACCCCGACATGGTCAAGCGCGCCGCCCCGATCGCCGGCACGGCCAAGAATACGCCGCACGACTTCCTGTTCGCCGAAACGCTGTGCGAGGCGATCCGCTCCGATTCCGCCTGGGCCGATGGGTGGTACAAGGAGCCCCATGCCGTTCGCGAGGGGCTGATCCGCCATTCGCGGCTGTGGTCGGTGATGGGCCTCAGCACCGAGCTCTACAAGCAGGAGCTGTGGCGCGGCCTGGGCTTTTCCTCGCTGGATGATTTCCTACTCGGCCTTCTGGATGCGACCTTCCTGCCCATGGATCCCAACGCGCTCCTGACCCAGGCGTGGAAATGGCAGCGCGGCGATGTCAGCCGCAACACGGGCGGGGATCTGAAGGCCGCGCTGGGGCGGATCCGCGCCCGCCTGGTGGCGATGCCGATTGACACCGACATGTTCTTCCCGCCGCGCGACGTGGAGGCGGAGCAGCGCGTGGTGCCCAACAGCGAGCTGCGCATCCTGCACACGCTGTGGGGCCATGTCGGCGTCATGGGGATGGACCCGGACTATCTGCAGCAGGTGGACAGCGCGTTGAACGAGCTTTTGGCAACTCGGGCCTGATCGGAACTCGCGCGATGAAGTTCGGAATCTTCTACGAGCTGCAACTGCCGCGGCCCTGGACCGAGGCCAGCGAATACGGCCTGTTCCAGCAGGCGCTCGGCCAGATGGAACTCGCCGACCGGCTTGGCTACGACTATGTCTGGATGGTGGAGCACCATTTCCTGGAGGAGTACTCCCACTGCTCGGCCCCGGAGGTGTTTCTCGGCGCCGCCAGCCAGCGCACGAAGCGCATCCGGCTTGGCCATGGCGTCGTGCAGCTCACCACCAACCAGCCGCAGCGCGTCGCCGAGCGGTCGCGACGCTCGACCTCCTTTCGGGCGGGCGCGTCGATCTCGGCATGGGCGAGGCGGCGGGACCGGCGGAGCTGCATCCGTTCGGCGTCCGCGTGCGCGACAAGCGCGACCGGTGGGAGGAGGCGGTGCGCGCCATCGTCCCGATGTTCTCGCGCACCGCCTGGGAGTTCCACGGCCAGTACCACGACTTCGCGGCGCGCAACGTGATCCCCAAGCCGATGCAGAAGCCGCATCCGCCGCTCTGGGTCGCGTGCTCCAACATCCAGACCATCGCCGACGCCGGCGCGTGGGGGATGGGCGCGCTCGGGTTCAGCTTCGTCTCGCCCGGAGGCCGCGCGGGCCTGGGTGCATCGCTACTACAACACGCTGCTGCGCGCGCCGCGGCGGCTGGCCGAGTATCCGACCAACCCGAACATCGCCATCGTCAACGGCTTCATGTGTGCGCCCACCGACGCGGAGGCGATGGAGCTTGCCGCAGGCTGGACGTTTTTCATCTTCGCGCTCTCCTATTACGGGCGAAAGGGGGTCGATGCGCCGGGGCAGGGCGATCTGTGGCGCGAGTATCAGGCCTGGCGCGGCACCGAGAAGGCGCAGACGGCGCTGCGCAACGGGCTGATCGGCTCGCCCGAGACGATCCGGCGCAAGATGCGCCAGTTCGAGGCCGCGCATGTCGATCAGGTGATCCTGCTCAACCAGGCAGGGAAGACTAGCGACTCGGCGATCCGCGACAGCCTCGATCTGTTCGCGCGCGAGGTGATGCCGGAGTTCCACGATCGCCAGTCGGCGCAGGAGGCGTGGAAGCAGGACGTGCTCGCCAGCCGTATCGTATTGGAAGACATTGATACTGCCGGCTTCGACCTCTATGCGCACCAGAACGAGGACATCGTTCGGCTGACGCCCGAGCAGCTCAAGCAGCGCATGGCGGAGAAGGAACGCGCGGCGGCGGGCGGCTGAGATGCTGCGCTTCGGCGTCTTCGACCACATGGACCGCGGCGCGCTGCCGTTGTCGGAGTTCTTCGAGGATCGGCTGGCTCTGGTCGAGGCCTATGACCGTGCCGGTTTCTACGGCTATCACGTGGCCGAGCATCATGCGACGCCCCTCGGCCTCGCGCCCTCGCCCAGCGTGTGGCTGTCGGCGGTGGCGCAGCGCACGCGGCGGCTGCGCTTCGGGCCGCTGGTGTACACGCTACCGCTGTATCACCCGCTGCGCGTCATCGACGAGATCTGCATGCTCGATCAGATGAGCCAAGGGCGGCTGCTGCTGGGCGTGGGGCGCGGCATCTCGCCGATCGAGCTGGACTACTGGGGTATCGACCACGAGGCCGCGCCGGCGATGTACCAGGAGGCGCTGGAAGTCGTCCTGTGCGGCCTGACCACCCGCGAGCTGAGCTATGCCGGCCGTTTCTACCGCTACGACAAGGTGCCGATCGAGCTGGAGCCGTTTCAGCGCCCGCACCCGCCGCTGTGGTACGGCATCGGCCGGCCCGAAAGCCTGCCCTGGGCGGCGCGCAGCCGGGTGAACGTGGTCGCCAACCTGCCGCCCGGCCCGATGCGCGCGCTGACAGAACGCTACCGCGCGGAATGGGCCGCGCTGGGCCATGCCGCGGCCGACCTGCCCTTCATGGGCGTGAGCCGGCATGTGGTGCTCGCCGAGACCGAGAACGAGGCGCTGGCGGTGGCGCGCCCCGCGTACCGGCTGTGGCGGGCCAGCTTCATGAAGCTGTGGGTGAAGCACGGCCAACTGCCGTCGCCGCACGCGATCTTCCCCGAGACGTTCGACGAAGCCGAGCAAGCCGGCCGCGCCATCGCCGGCACGCCCGCCAAGCTGCGCGACCGCCTGCGCGCCTTGCACGAGGCAAGCGGCGCCAACTACGTGCTGTGCCGCTTCGCCTTCGGTGACATGTCGAAGGACGCGGCGCTGCGCTCGGTCGCGTTGTTCGCGCGCGAGGTGATGCCGGCGTTTGGGCCGGAGTGAGTGCTGTCTCATCTCGCGAACGGGGCGAGGCCGACGGATGCTGCCCAGCAAGGTTGATAGGTTCGCCGCTGACAACCTGCCTCCGCGCGCGCAATGGCCGGACTTCCGGTTGGCGGAGGCGGGGCTCGAATACCCGCGGCGGCTGAACTGCGTCACTGAGTTGCTCGACGCTCACTTGGCGCGTGGCGCGGGCGGTCGGCCGGCGGTCGGCACGCCGGACCAGACCTGGAGTTACGCCGACCTGGCGGCGCGGGTGAACCGGATCGCCAACGTGCTGACCCGCGATCTCGGCATGATACCGGGCAACCGGGTGCTGCTGCGCGCGCCGAACACGCCGATGCTGGTTGCCGCTTTTCTCGCCGTCATGAAGGCGGGCGGGATCGCCGTGCCGACCATGCCGCTGCTGCGAGCGAAGGAGCTGCGCTTCGTCGTGGAGAAGGCCCGCATCAGGCTCGCGCTATGCGATCACCGGCTGCTGGAGGAATTGACCAGCGCCGGCGCCGAACGGATGGTGCCGATGGGTGGCGGGACCGCGCTGGACGCGCTGATGGCGCGCGCGCCAGACACGTTCGAGGCGTGGCCGTCGCGCGGCGACGAGACCTGCCTGATCGCGTTCACCTCCGGCACGACCGGCGTGCCCAAGGGCACGATGCACTTCCACCGCGACCTGCTGGCGGTCTGCGACACCTACGGGCGGCATGTGCTGCGCGCCGCCCCTGACGACGTGTTCACCGGCTCGCCGCCGATCGCCTTCACCTTCGGCCTTGGCGCGATGGTGCTGTTCCCGCTGCGGATCGGCGCCAGGTACGGTCCTGCCGGAGCAGGCGAGCCCCGAACGCCTGCTCGAACTGATCCGCGCCGGCGGCGCGACCGTCTGCTTCACCGCGCCGACCGCCTATCGCGCCATGCTGGCGCTGCTGCGGCCGGGCGACACCGCCCGGCTGCGCATCTGCGTTTCGGCCGGCGAGGCGCTGCCGGCGATGACATGGAAGGCGTGGCGTGAGGCCACGGGCATACCGATCCTGGACGGGATCGGCTCGACCGAGATGCTGCACATCTTCGTCGGGGCCCCGGCCGAGGCGATCCGGCCGGGGGCCACCGGCATCCCGGTGCCGGGCTACCAGGCCAAGCTGATCGACGCGGCGGGGCGCGACCTGCCGCCGGGTTCGGTGGGCCGGCTCGCGGTACGCGGCCCGACCGGTTGCCGCTATCTCGCCGATCCCCGCCAGGAAACCTACGTGCACGCCGGCTGGAACGTCACCGGGGACATCTACCGGCAGGACGAAGACGGCTATTTCTGGTTCCAGGCGCGCTCCGACGACCTCATCATCTCGTCCGGCTACAACATCGCCGGTCCCGAGGTGGAGGCGGCGCTGATCACGCATGAGGCGGTCTCCGAATGCGCGGTGGTCGGCGCCCGGGACGCGGCGCGGGGGACGATCGTGAAGGCGTTCGTGGTGCTGCGCCCCGGCTTCGCGCCCTCCGGCGAGATGGCGGCGGAATTGCAGGCGCATGTGAAGGCCGCGATAGCTCCCTACAAATATCCGCGCGCGGTGGTCTTCCTCGAAAGTCTGCCGCGCACTGAATTGGGAAAGGTGAAACGCTTCGAGCTCCGCGCGCCGGCGGCCGGTCGGACGCCGAGCCGAAACCGGCATCCATCCCCAGGAGAGGCGCCAGATGACGATAGCCACGCATGCCGAAGGTGAACAGACATACCGCTTCATGGTGTTCAGCAATCCCACCGCTGGCAACGAGCAGAAATACCTCGATTGGTACCGGGGACAGCACATCCACGACCTGCTGCGCATCGAGGGCTTCGTGGCAGCGCAGATGTTCAGGCTCGCCGATGCGCAATACGAGCCTCCGTCGCTGTCGCAACGCTACGTGATCATCTGGGAGATACGGACAGACAATCTCGCGGCCGTGTTCGACACCGTGAAAGACAATCTGAGGACCGGTCTCACGGTGAGATCGGACGCCTTCGACTGGGACAACGTGATGAGCCTGACGGTCGAGCCCGTCTCGCGCCGCGTGACCTCGGATCTGGTCGCGGGCAAGTCGGTGGACGAGGTGCGCAATCTGGCCGGCACAACGGAATGACAGGACGGGCATGAACTGGGCCACCATGAGCCGCGCCGAGCGCGACGCGGCGTACAACAACTCGGCGGCGGTGCCGGACAGCCCCGCCCTCAACGCGCGCCGCGAGCGGCACTCCGCTGCCTTCCGCGCCGCGCACCCGGACACGCTGGACCTGCCCTATGGCCCGCGCGAGCGGAACCGCTGGGACCTGTTCCCCGCGCGCGACCCCGGCGCGCCGTGCCTGGTGTTCATCCACGGCGGCTACTGGCAGAGCCGCTCGCGCGAGGAATTCGCCTGCCTGATCGAGGGGCCGCGCGCGCTCGGCTGGTCCTGCGCGCTGCTCGGCTACACCCTGGCGCCCGACGCCAGCCTGACCGAGATCGTCTCCGAGATCCACGCCGCGCTGGACTGGCTCGCCGCGACCGGTCCCTCGCATGGCATCGCCGGGCCGGTGGTGCTGTCGGGCTGGTCGGCGGGCGGGCACCTGACGGCCATGGCGCTCGGCCATCCGCTGGTCCGCGCCGGGCTCGCCATCTCCGGCCTGTTCGAGCTGGGGCCGATCCGCGACACCTACCTGAACGAGAAGTTGCGCCTGAGCGACGCCGAGGTCGCAACCCTCTCGCCGCTGCGGCTGCCCGTGGTGCCGAAGCCTCTGGCCATCGCCTACGGCACGGCCGAGCTGCCGCCGCTGGTGTCGGACAGCCGCGACCTCTCGGCTCGCCGCGCCGGCGCGCACGCGCCTGGGCCGCTGCTTGGGGTTCCGGGCGCAAACCATTTCACCGTGGTGCTGGAATTGCAGAACCCGGACGGGGCGCTGACACGGCAATTGCCGCTGCTGCTCGGCTGATCCCACCCTTGCACTGAGGCGCGGGCACCGCTATCTGATTGGTCAACTCAATCTCCGAAGCTGTAACGGGGGGGTGGCCCAAGGGCCGCCTTTTTTGTTTCTTGACACCTGACCGAGCGACAGAGACCTCGTTGGAGGCGCGGATCGGCGCCACCATCGCCCCGACGCTCGAAGACATGGGATACGAGCTGGTACGGGTGGCGGTGCTGGGGCGCGACCGGCCCACCGTGCAGGTCATGACCGATCGCGCCGACGGCGCGCCCATGGCGGTGGAGGATTGCGAGGCCATCAGCCGCGCGATCGGCGCCGTCCTGGACGTGGAGGACCCGCTGCCGGGCGCGTGGACGCTTGAGGTCAGCTCGCCGGGGATCGACCGCCCGCTGACCCGGGTCAAGGACTGGAACCGCTTCGCCGGCCACGTGGTGCGTGCCGAGACGCTCGATCCCGTGGACGGGCGCAAGCGCTTTTCGGGCATCGCACTCGGGGCGGACGAGACGGCGGCGCGGCTGCGCCTCGACGACGGCACCGAGATTGCCCTGCCGCTCGCCGGATTGCGGCGCGCCAAGCTGGTGCTGACCGACGCGCTGATCGCCGCCACCGCGGGGGCGCGGCCCACCAACTGACGCTGCAACAGAACCGAAGCCAGACGACGGATCGGAGCAAGAGAGCACCCATGGACACCGCGATCGCCCGCCCTGAGCTGCTGCTGGTCGCCGATGCCGTCGCGCGGGAGAAGAATATCGACCGCGAGGAGGTGATCGAGGCGATGGAGCAGGCCATCCAGAAGGCCGGCCGCGCCAAGTACGGCCACGAGAAGGACATCCGCGCCACCATCGACCGCAAGACCGGTGACGTCCGCCTGTCGCGCTGGACGGAGGTGGTCGAGACGATGGAGAACGAGGAGACGCAGATCCCGGTCCACATCGCGCTCAAGTTCAAGCCGGACGCGCATGTGGGCGAGTTCATCGTCGATCCGCTGCCGCCGATCGACTTCGGCCGCATCGCCGCGCAGACCGCCAAGCAGGTGATCGTGCAGCGGGTGCGCGAGTACGAGCGCAAGAAGCAATACGACGAGTTCAAGGACCGGGTCGGCGAGATCATCAACGGCGTCGTCAAGCGCACCGAGTACGGCAACCTGATGGTCGAGCTCGGCCGCGCCGAGGCGCTGCTGCGGCGCGACGAGCTGATCGCGCGCGAGAGCTTCCGCAACGGCGACCGCGTGCGCGCCTATATCTACGATGTGCGGGAGGAGCCGCGCGGCCCGCAGATCTTCCTCTCGCGGACGCATCCTGGCTTCCTCGCCAAGCTGTTCGCCCAGGAGGTGCCGGAGATCTACGACGGCATCATCGAGATCAAGGCGGTCGCGCGCGACCCTGGCTCGCGCGCCAAGATGGCGGTGATCAGCCGCGACAGCTCGATCGACCCGGTGGGCGCCTGCGTCGGCATGCGCGGCTCGCGCGTGCAGGCCGTGGTGGCCGAGCTGCAGGGCGAGAAGATCGACATCATTCCCTGGTCGCCCAACCCGGCGACCTTCGTGGTCAACGCGCTCGCCCCAGCCGAGGTGAGCAAGGTGGTCATGGACGAGGAGACCGGGCGGGTTCAGGTGGTGGTGCCCGAGGATCAGCTCAGCCTCGCGATCGGCCGGCGCGGGCAGAACGTGCGGCTCGCCTCGCAGCTCACGCGCTGGGACATCGACATCCTGACCGAGGCCGAGGAGAGCGAGCGCCGCCAGGAGGAGTTCCGCCGCCGCAGCGCGCAGTTCGTCGAGGCGCTGGACGTCGATGACGTGATCGCCGGGCTGCTGGTGACCGAGGATTTCGGGTCGGTCGAGGAGCTGGCCATGACGCCGCTCGAGGAGGTGGCGGACATCGAGGGCTTCGACGAGACCATCGCCGCCGAGCTGATCCGCCGCGCCGAGCAGTGGGTCGCCCGCCGCGACACCGAGCTCAACGATCGCCGCGTCGAACTCGGCGTGAGCGACGAGGTGGCCGAGTTCGAGGCGTTCACCCCGGCGATGCTGGTGGCACTCGGCGAGAAGGGAGTGAAGACGCTGGACGATCTGGCCGATCTCGCTTCCGACGAGCTGATCGAGATCGTCGGCGGGAACGCCATGGACGAGGAGACCGCGAACGCCGTCATCATGGCGGCGCGCGCGCACTGGTTCAGCGGGGCGGATCAGACGACGGCGGTCCACGAGCAGGAGGCGGATCACGGCTGACATCGAGGCCAGCAACGAGCCGGACGCCGAAACCGGCCCGCTGCGCCGCTGCATCGTGACCCGCGAGCGCGGGCCGAAGGAGCGCATGATCCGCTTCGTGATGGGGCCGGAGCGCATGCTGGTGGCGGACTTGTGCGGCAGGCTGCCAGGGCGGGGAATGTGGTTGAGCGCGCGGGCCGATGTGCTAGAAACCGCCCTGGCGCGAGGGGCGTTCGCGCGGGCGGCGCGCGGCACGGTCCGATTGCCACCGGATTTGCCGGAGCTGCTGCGGGTCGGCCTGATCGGGCGGATCACGGATCTGCTTGGATTGGCACGACGAGCGGGGCAGGCCATCGCCGGATTCGAGAAGGGGCGGGAATGGGTCCGGTCCGGCCGCGCGGCCCTGATTGTTCAGGCCCGAGACGGGAGCGCGGACGAACGCGACCGCTTCCTGTCCGGCGCCCGCGCCCTGGCGGTGCATCGGCCCTTGAGCGCGGCGGCGCTGGGCGCGGTGTTCGGACTGGAGCGTGCCGTGCACGTGGCGGTCGCGCCAGGCAATCTGGCGGCGACCGTGGCGAATGAGTGTGAGCGGCTGGCCGGGCTGACTGCCCCGGCGGCGGAAATCGAGCGATCGGGCAGGTCCCGACAGGCGGGTAAATGAACGAAGGCAACGATCAGGACGCGGGCAAGGGCCGGCTTTCCCTCCGGCCGGCGGGACGGCTGGAATTGGGGCGGACGGTTGACGCCGGCTCGGTCCGGCAGAGCTTCAGCCACGGGCGGTCGAAGGTGGTGCAGGTGGAGGTGCGCAAGAAGCGCGCGCCCGCCGCCCCCCCGGCGCCGGGGAGTTCGCCCGCGCCCGCCGCGCGCGCCCCGTCGTCGGGCCGTTCTGGCTCCGGCCCTGCGCGCGCGCTGACCGCAACCGAGCTTGCCGCACGCCAGCGCGCCCTGGTCGAGCAGCAGCGCGACGCCGCACGCCGCGAGGCCGAGCGTCGGGAGCAGGAAAAGATCTCCATTCTCTCCGCCGCCGAGGAAGCCCGCCGGCGCGAGGAGGAGGCCCGCAAGGCCGCCGAGGAAGAGGCGCGCCTCCAGGCCGAGCAGGAGCGGCTCGAGGCCATCGCGCGGCGCCAGGCCGAGGCAGAGGCCGTCGCCCAGGCGCGGGTCGCCCAGACACAGGACGCGGCCCCCGCCGCGCCGGCCGTTGGCTCTGCGACGACTTCGGCTCAACCGGCGCAAGCCGTCCGTGCGCCGGGCAGCGCTCCAGGGACCGTGCGCCCGGCGATCGACGCCCGCCGCCGTCCCGGTGCCGCTCCCACCACGGCGCCCGGCGCCGCCCCTGGGGGTGCCACGGAGACGCTGCGCCTGAAGACCCGCGCCGAGGAAGAAGAGGAAGCGCGGACGACGGCACGCCGGACCGGAACCCCCCTGACGGCGCGCAAGCCGCAGGTCGCGGTGCCGAAGAAGGCCACCGACCACCGCCGACCTGGCCGCATAGACGTCCAGGCGGCGATCGAGGGCGAGGACGAGCGGGTGCGCAGCCTCGCCTCGGTCCGCCGCCAGCGCGAGCGCGAGCGGCGCCAGGCGGAACTGGAGCTGCTGCGCTCCGATCAGGTGAAGGTCGTGCGCGACGTCGTGCTGCCCGAGCAGATCACCGTGCAGGAACTGGCCAATCGCATGGCCGCCCGTGCTCCCGAGGTCATCAAGGCGCTGATGAAGCTCGGGGTGATGGCGACCATCACCCAGACCTTGGACGCCGACACCGCCGAGCTGGTGGTGCAGGAATTCGGCCATCGCGCCCGCCGGGTCTCGGAAAGCGACGTGGAGCTGGGCCTGGAGGGCGCGGCGGATGCGGATGCGGAGCTGCTCCCGCGCCCGCCCGTCGTCACCGTCATGGGCCATGTCGACCACGGCAAGACCTCGCTGCTCGACGCACTGCGCGCCGCCGATGTCGCCGCCGGCGAAGCGGGCGGCATTACCCAGCATATCGGCGCCTATCAAGTCGAGCTGGACGACGGCCAGCGCGTCACCTTCATCGACACGCCCGGTCACGAGGCGTTCACCGCCATGCGCGCCCGCGGCGCGGGGGTGACGGATATCGTCGTGCTGGTGGTGGCCGCCGATGACGGCGTGATGCCGCAGACCATCGAGGCGATCCGCCACGCCAAGGCGGCGGGCGCCCCGATCATCGTGGCCATCAACAAGATGGACAAGCCGGACGCCAACCCCGATCGCGTGCGCAATGAGCTGCTCAGCTACGAGATCGTGGTCGAGGAACTGGGCGGCGAGACGCAGGATGTCGAGGTCTCGGCGCTGAAGAGGACCGGCCTGGACAAGCTGGTCGAGGCGATCGCGCTGCAAGCCGAGATCCTCGACCTGCGCTCCAACCCCGAGCGCACCGCGGAGGGCACGGTGATCGAGAGCCGTCTGGATCGCGGACGCGGTCCGGTCGCGACCGTGCTGGTGCAGCGCGGCACCCTGGAGCAGGGCGAGATCGTGGTCGCCGGCGCCGAATGGGGCCGGGTGCGCGCCATGCTCGACGACAAGGGCCGAGCGCTGAAGGATGCCGGGCCGTCAACCCCGGTGGAGATCCTGGGCCTGTCCGGCGTCCCCGCGGCCGGCGAGCCGTTCGTGGTGGTCGAGAACGAGAGCCGCGCGCGCGAGATCACCGAATTCCGCGCCCGCAAGCAGCGCGACAAGACCGCGGCCGGCCATGTCGCCGCGCGCGGCACGCTCGATCAGATGCTGGCCCGCATCCAGGCCGGCGAGCAGAAGGAGGTCGCCGCGGTCATCAAGGCCGATGTGCAGGGCAGCGCGGAGGCGATCCAGGCCACCGTGCTGAAGCAGGGCACCGAGGAGGTGAAGGTGCGCGTGCTGCACGCCGCCGTGGGCCAGATCACGGAGAGCGACGTGCAGCTCGCCAAGGCCTCGAACGCGATCATGGTGGCGTTCAACGTGCGCGCGACGTCGCAGGCCCGCGATCTCGCGCAACGCGACGGCGTGGACATCCGCTACTACTCGATCATCTACGACGTGGCCGACGACATCGCCGAGCTGGTGCGCGGCAAGACCGCCCCGAAGGCACGCGAGAAGTTCCTCGGATACGCCGAGGTCCGCAAGGTGTTCAACATCACCAAGACCGGCAAGGTCGCCGGCTGCATGGTCACCGATGGGCTGGTGAAGCGTGGTGCCGGGGTGCGCGTGCTGCGCGACAACGTGGTGATCCACACCGGCGAGCTGAGCCAGCTCAAGCGCTTCAAGGATGATGTGCGCGAGGTCGCGCGCGGCTACGAGTGCGGGCTGAGCTTCGCCAACTTCCACGACCTGCAGGAGGGCGACGTGGTCGAGTGCTACGAGACGGAGATGGTTCCCGCGTGAGGAGGGAGGCGTCTGGTCCCACCCAGCGTCAGTTGCGCGTGGCGGAGGAGATCCGCCACGTGCTCGCCGGCGTGTTTTCTCGCCACCAGTTCCGTGACCCGGAGCTGGCGACGGCGGAGATCACCGTCACCGAAGTGCGTCTCAGCCCGGACCTCAAGCACGCCACCGCCTTTGTCGCCCGGCTTGGCCGGTCGGACGTGGATGCGCTGCTGCCCGCGCTGAAGCGCGCCGCGCCTTTCCTGCGCGGCCAGGTCGCGCACGCCCTGCGGCTGCGCGCCGTGCCCGATCTGTCGTTCCAGCCCGACCTCGCGCTGGCGCAGGGCATGGCCATCGAACGCCTGCTGCATTCGCCCGAGGTCGCGCGCGATCTGGAGCCACGACCCGCGCCGCCCTCCACTGAAGCGTGCTGATGGCCGCGTGGACCTTGCATCCGTTCGGCATCTGATCCGTATCATATCTGAGATCTGACCGGACGGAGTTCGACCTGGACGACTCCACCGCCCTGCGCGATCCGCGCGAGACCGCTTCCCTGCTGCGTGCGTGCGGCGGCGGGGACCGCGCGGCGTTCCGCCGGTTGTACGAGCTCTGGGCGGCGCGGCTGCATGGGATCGCGCTGCGCATCACCCACCAGCCCACGCTTGCAGCGGACGCCACCCATGACGCCTTCGTACAGGTCTGGCAGCAGGCGTCGCGCTTCGACCCGGTCCGCGGCAGCCCGGAAGCCTGGCTGGTGAGCTTGGTGCGCTACCGCGCGCTCGACATCATCCGCAGCCGCGCACGCGAGGTCGGGGGCTATGAACCCGCCGACCAGCCCGACGAGGCCCCGGATGCGCTGGCGGCTCTGATGGAGAGCGCTGAGGGCGCCGCACTCCAGCGCTGCCTGAACGATCTCGACCCGGAGCGACGGCGCATCATCCTGCTCGCGTATATCGAGGGGCTTTCGCACGGCGAACTGTCCGAGCGGCTGAGCCTGCCGCTCGGTACGGTCAAATCCTGGATACGGCGCGGCCTGCGAGCGCTGCGCGGGTGCCTGGACGCATGAGCGACGAGGTGGATGATCCCGACCTGCGCGCGGCGGAATACGCGCTCGGCGTGCTGACCGGCTCGGAGCAGGCGATCGGTCGGCAGCGGCTCACGTTCGACCCTGGCTTCCGTGAGGCGGTCGAGGCATGGCAGAGCCGCCTGGCGCCGCTGTCGCGGCTGGCCGATCCCGTGCCGCCGCCACCCGAGCTGTGGGACCGCATCAGCGCGACCATAGACCAGCCGCCAGCAGCCGAGCCGGTCGTTGACTTCCTCCATCCCACGCCACCGGCGCCGAGCGCTGGGGCGCGGTTCTGGAAGGCCAGCACGGCCGGGGCGCTCGCGATCGCCGCAGGGCTCGTTGCCTTCATCGTGCTGCGCGCGCCGCCGCCGCCGGTTGCTGCCGTGCTGACCCAAGGCGCCGGCGGGCCGCCAGTGCTGCTGGCACTCGCCGGCCCTGGCGGGGAGCTGACCGTGCGGCCGGCGATCCCCCTTCCGCCGGCGCCGGAAGGGCGAGACTACGAATTATGGGCGCTGCCGAACGGCGCGTTGCACCCGCGCTCGCTCGGTGTGCTGCCCGCCGCCGGCAGCCAAGTTCAAGCGCGGCTCGCGCCCGGAACCCGAGTCCTGGTCAGCCTGGAACCGAAGGGCGGCTCGCCATCGGGGCTGCCGACGGGGCCGGTGCTGTTCGGCGGACAGATGGAGCGGTACGTGGAGTGAAGAGAGCCGCGCTTCACGCGCCGTCGCGCACCACCGGCTCGTGCGTCACCGGAAAGTTCACCGACCGCGCGATGAAGCACTTAGCGTGCGCCGCCGCGTGCAGCGCGAGGGCCTTTGCGCGGTCGGAACCCGGTGCCAGCGCCACGTCCGGGTGTAGCACGACGCGGGTGAAGCGGCCGCCGCCATCCGCGTCTTCGACCATCTCGCCCTCGGCCGAGTCGGCGTAGAAGGTGACCACCACCCCGGCTTCGGTGCAGAGATGCAGATACCAGAGCATGTGACACGACGAGAGCGCGGCGACCAGTAGCTCCTCCGGGTTGTGGCGGGCAGCATCGCCCCGGAAGGCCGGGTCCGAGGAGCCGAGGATCGGCGCCTTGCCCTCGATCAGGATGCGGTGATCGCGCCCATAGGCGCGATACGAGGTCGTGCCCGCGCCGCGGTCGCCCGTCCACTCCACGCGCGCCCGATAGGTATGGGTGCGGCTCATCCGCGCAGTGCGGCGGCATACGCCGCGACGGCGGCGGGGAAGCCCATCATCAGCGCGTCCGCGGTCAGTTCGTGGCCAATCGAGGCCTCGGCCAGGAAGCCGATGCGCGCCACGAGCGGCGGGATGTTGCGCAGGTTCAGGTCGTGCCCGGCATTGACCACCAGGCCCTGAGCGCGCCCCGCCTCGGCCGCGGCGGCGCACGCCTCCAACTGTGCCGCGTGGCCGCCCTCCCGGAATGAAGCCGCATACGACCCGGTATAGATCTCCACCCCGTCCGCGCCGGCCGCCGCGACCCGTGGCACCACGGCGGGATCGGGATCGATGAACAGGATCACCCGCGCGCCCAGCGCCTTCAGCGCGGCGATGGCCGGGCGCGCGATCGCGTCCTGCGCGGTGCCCAGCTCCCAGCCCTTCTCGGAGGTGAAGGCGTCGGGCGCATCCGGCACCAGCGTGCATTGCTCGGGCCGGACTTCGCGCGCAATGTCCAGCAGCCGCGCGTCCGGATAACCCTCGATATTCAGCTCGATTGCCGGCCGCCGCGGTCCCAGCAGCGCGGCTAGCGCAGGCACGTCGCTGCGGCGGATGTGGCGCTCGTCCGGGCGCGGATGGACGGTGATGCCCCGCGACCCGGCCTCGATCGCGGCGCGCGCGAAGGCCAGCAGGTCTGGAACCCCGGTGCGGCGCGAATTGCGCAGCAGCGCGACCTTGTTCAGGTTGACGCTCAGCCGAGCCATCTAGCCCTCCGCGTCCCGTATTGCCGCATTCAGCGCCCGCACCCCCGCCGCCGGCCCCTCGGGATGCGCCCAAACGGCGCCGATCACGGCCAGGAAGTCGGCGCCGGCGCGCACCAACGGCGCGCAGTTCTCGGCGGTTATACCGCCGATCGCGCAGCAGGGCAGCTCCATCAGCTCCGACCACCAGCGCACGATATCCACCTCCGCCTGATACTGCGCCTGCTTGCTGCTGGAAGGATAGAATGCCCCGAAGGCGACGTAGTCCGCCCCGTCCTCGCCGGCCCGCATCGCCAGATCGCGGCTGTCGTGGCAGGTCACGCCTAGCATCAGGTCAGGCCCGAGCAGAGCCCGTGCCTGCCGCGCCGGCATGTCCTGCTGGCCGACATGCGCGCCGTCGCAGCCGGTCTCGCGCACGAGGTCGGCGCGGTCGTTCAGCAGGAACGCCACGTCGCGCGCCTGCGCCACGGGCCGCAGCGCCTCGATCGCGCGCCGCCACGCCGCCTCGTCGGCGTCCTTCAGGCGCAACTGGAGCGCCGCCACGTCGCCCACGTCCAGCGCGGCGGCGAGCAGGTCGGCAAACTCCGGTAAATCGAGGCGGGGCGGGGTCACGAGGTATATTCGGCTCCCGCCCGGCTCGGCCATCGCTCAGTCCTTGCCGAGATAGATGTTGATGATCTTGCCCAGCATGGCGATCGCCTGCTCCTTCGGCCGCTGGAAGGTGTTGCGCCCGATGATGGCGCCGTTGGCGCCGCCGTCGCGCAGGCCGCGGATTTCCTCATAGAGCGCGTCCAGCCCCTTGGCCTCGCCGCCCGAGAACACCACCACGCGCTTGCCGTTGAACGCCGCCTGCATGACGTGCTGCACGCGCTTGGCCATGCTGGAGAGGTCGACGTTCTCGTACGACTTGCGCGCGGCCTCCAGCCCGATATGCGCGCTCGGCGGCTTCACCTTGATGATGGTGGCGCCCAGCAGCGCCGCCATGTGCGCGGCATAAGCGCAGATATCGATCGCCGTCTCGGCCTCCTTGTTCAGGTTCGGCCCGCGCGGGTAGCTCCAGACCACCACGGCGAGGCCGGACCCCTTCGCCTCCTCGCTCAGCGCGCGCAGCTCTTCCATCTGGGCGAAGGCGTATTCGCTGCCGGGATAGATGGTGAAGCCGATCGCGGCGCAGCCGAGACGCAGCGCGTCCTTGACGCTGCCCGTCACCGCCTGATCCTTGCTGGTGGCGAGGCTGTTGGAGCTGTTGAGCTTCAGGATCGTCGGGATCTCGCCGGCAAAGGTGTCCGCACCGGCGGCGATCATGCCGAGCGGCGCTGCATAGGCGGAAAGCCCGGCCTCGATCGCGAGCTGGTAATGGTAGTGCGGGTCGTACGCGGCCGGATTGGGCGCGAAGCTGCGCGCCGGACCATGCTCGAAGCCCTGATCGACCGGCAGGATGACCACTTTCCCGGTCCCGGCCAGCTTGCCGTGCATCAGGATGCGGGCGAGATTGGCCTTCACGCCGGGAGGATCGCCCTCGTACCAGTCCAGGATCTTCTTGACACGCTCGGTGGTGCGCATGGCCGCTGCCTCTCGCCTGGTTCGACGCCACCGTGCTCCTAGCGCAGCCTCGGCCCGCTGTCATCCGGAGCTTGCCGCAGCCATGCGCGCAGCCGCCTCGCCGCGCCCCTCCGGCCAAGGTCGAGCGCCGGCGGCCGTGCCGCCAGCAGCATCGCCCCGGATGCCGCCGCGATCGCCGCGACCGCCTTCCGTCCCGGTGTGCTCTCCTCGAGGACCAGGATGCGCTGACCGAGCCGCAGCGCCGCCAGCGCATGGCCGGCGGCGTCGCCGCAATCCAAGATGTCCGGCGCGGTCACGTCGGGGTCACTCGGCCCTGGCTTTGGCCACCAGAGCATGCCAGAAGCCGCATCCGGCAAACAGTGCCGCGCCAGGCGCGGACAACAACGTGACCGGCGTGCCCTGGGCCAATGCGGCGCGGGCATCGTCTAGCCCATGGATCACGACGCTGGGCGGCAGACGCATGCTTGACGTTGAAGCCCGCCGCCGCTTTCTGTGCAATGCGAACCAGCCACGCCCAAGGCAGCGGGCATGGCGGTGGGAGATGGGATGGCGAACACGATCGAGGATGCCGAGGCGGCAGCCGACCGGTTGGAAGCCGCGCTGGAGCGTATCGCAAGCTCTGGCCAGCAGGCCGAGTGGCGACCAGGCGTTGCAGCTTGTCGAGCTGCGCGAGCGGCTGGACCGCATGATCGAGCGCCTGCGCGTGGCGCTCGACGTCAAGTCCTGAACGAGGGAGCGCGCGATGGCGCAGGTCACGGTCAAGATCAACGGCTTCGCCTACTCGGTGGGCTGCCAGGACGGCGAGGAGCAGCACCTGACCTTGATGGCGGCCGAGATCGAGCGGCGGATCGACAGCATCAAGGCGGTAGCCGGCCAGACCGGGGAAGCGCGCATGCTGGTGATGGCCGCCCTGCTGATGGCCGATGATCTGTTCGAACTGACCGGGGCGCTGCGGGAAGCCGAAAGGCGCGCCGCTGCTGCTGCCGTCGCCGGCGCGGGCTTGCCTCCGACGGAGCCGAAGGTGGCCCGCAAGCTCAATCGCCTCGCCCGCCGCGCGGAAGACATTGCGGCGGGGCTCGAGCACAACTAGATGGGTGAAGCGGAGCTGCCCGGTGCGTCAGGTAATTCATCCCCGGGGCCAGTAAGCAACCTCTCGGGAGCTGGCTCTGCCGGGATCTTGGTCTCGGTATCTGGCGCCCACCTGCACACGCAGGCTCTGGGAGGGTTGAGACGCCAACGGCCATGGCGGCTCCGCGCATGTCCCACCAAGACCTGATCGCGGCCAAGCGTGCCGCGCGGGAGCGCGGCGCTGGAGCTGCGCGCGGGCCTCGATCCCGCGCTCGGCCACCTTCTTCGCGGCCACGTCCTGCGCGACCGCCCGCCGCCCGCCGGCGCGACCGTCGCCGGCTTCTGGCCGATAGGTCGGGAGATCGACATCCGTCCGCTGCTTCATGCTCTTCACGCGCGCGGCCATGTCGTGGTGCTGCCCGTCACCGGTCAGCGCGCCGAGGCGCTGAGCTTCCGGGCATGGCACCCCGGCGTCGGACCTGATCCGCGAGCGCTTCGGCACCATGCGCCCGGCCGGCGAGGAGCGCCGCCCCGACTTCCTGCTGGTGCCGCTGCTTGCGTTCGATCGAGCCGGCCGCCGGCTCGGCTATGGCGGAGGGTATTACGACCGCACGCTCGCGGGACTGCCCGGCGCGTTCAGGCTCGGCTGTGCTTACGCCGCGCAGGAAGTCGCGCGCGTGCCCGCCGGCCCGCGTGACGTGCGGCTGGACGCGGTGGCGACCGAGGACGGGGTGCTCGTCTGCGAGGAACCTCGAATGAGACTTCTGTTCATCGGCGACGTGGTCGGACGCACCGGGCGCGACGCGGTGGCCGCCGCCCTGCCCGGACTGCGCGCGCGGCTGCGCCTCGACCTGGTGGTGGTCAACGCCGAGAACGCCTCGCACGGCTTCGGCCTGGCGCCCGACATGGCCGAGGCGCTGTTCGCGGCCGGCGCCGACGTGCTGACGCTGGGCAACCATTCCTGGGACCGCAAGGAGATCATCCCCTACATCGCCGAGCACCCGCGCCTGCTGCGCCCGCTGAACTACCCGCCCGGAACGCCCGGCGCGGGCGTGGTCGTGGTCGATGTTCCGGGCGGGCGGCGCGCGCTGGTCGCGCAGGCGATGGGCCGGCTGTTCATGGACGCGCTCGACTGCCCGTTCCGCGGCACCGCCGAGGCGCTGTCGCGCCACCGCCTGGGCGCGACCGGCACGGTGCAAGCGGTGGTGATCGACATCCACGCCGAGGCGAGCAGCGAGAAGATGGCCTTCGCCCATACCTTCGACGGCCAGGTGTCGCTGGTCGTCGGCACGCACACCCACTGCCCGTCGGCGGACCACCAAATCCTGCCCGGCGGCACCGCCTTCCAGTCCGACGCGGGCATGTCGGGCGACTATGACAGCGTGATCGGGATGCAGAAGGAGGGCGCGGCCAGCCGGTTCTGGCGCAAGATGCCGGGCGAACGGCTGAACCCGGCCGACGGCGAGGCAACGGTGTGCGGCGTGTTCGTGGAAACCGACGACGCGACAGGTCTCGCCCGCGGGATCGAGCCCCTGCGCCTCGGCGGGCGGCTGGCGCGGGCGATGCCTGAGGCCCCGCCGGTCTAGCGCCATCAACGGCCGCGTCACCCCAGCCCGTAGCGCAACGCCAGCCACAGCTTTCGCGCCTTCGGCAGGCTGACGCGCTCGGCGATGCGCTCCCAGCCGCGCCGCTCCATGCGCGACAGGATCGCCGCGTAGGTCGCCCCCATCAGCCGTGCCGGCCTCATCGCCCGCCGGTCGCACTCGCGCATCGCCGCATCCGCTTCGCGGAAATAGTGATGCGCCAGATCGGCCACCCGCGCGCAGACCATGCCCAGCGCGGGCGCGGCGAGCGCGGCGGCGGGGTCGCGCGGCACGCCGGCCTCGTCCAGCCACTCGCGCGGCAGGTAAAGCCGCCCGCGTGCCGCGTCCTCGGCGATGTCGCGCAGGATGTTGGTGAGCTGCAAAGCCCGGCCCAACGCATGCGCCACGCGGTCCGCCGCGGGCGAGGCATCGCCGAAGGCACGTACCGAGAGCCGCCCCACCGCCGAGGCCACGCGGTCACAGTAAAAATCGAGCGTGGCGAGGTCCGGGGCGATGATCGTCGTCTCCGCGTCCATCTCCATGCCGTCGATCACCGCGATGAAATCCTCCTGGCGCAGCGCGAAGCGCTCGGCGGCGGCGCGCAGCACGCGCGCGACCGCATCGTCCGCCTCGCCGCGGTACAGTCCCGCGATCCGCCCGCGCCACTCGGCCAACCGCCATTGCTTGTCGGCAAGCGGGCCATCCTCGTCGGCGATGTCGTCCACCAGCCGACAGAACGCATAGATCGCATACATCGCGTGGCGCCGGTCCGCAGGCAGCATCCGCATCCCGCGATAGAACGAGGTGCCAGCCTCGCGCACCACCGCCTCCACGGCGTCGAGGTCCGCCCGCGCGCAGCCAAGTGCCGCGCTCATCGCAGGAAGCGCAACGAGGCCAGCACGCTCGCGCCCATGTCCACCTTCGTGAGCGCGACCCGGTTGGCCACGGGATCGCCTTGGCGCAGTCGGCCCGCAAGCCGGCGGGCGAGCGCCGCGATCACCGCCGTCTCGACGCGCAGCCGCCGGTCGCGCGTCCGGCGCGGCAGGTCGGCGGCGGCACGGTTCAACGTCTCCACCTCGTCCAGCAGCGCGTCGAACACGGCCCGCAATCCGGGGCTTGCCTTGGTCCCGCGCAAATCCCGCACCGCCCCACTGTGCCGTGCCAGCAGGTCTTGCGGCAGATAGCACCGATCGAGCGTCTTCAAATCCGTGGCGCCGTCCTGCAGATGGTTCAGCACCTGGAGCGAGGCGCAGAGCGCGTCCGAGGGCGCATGGGTCGCCGCGTCCTCTCCGTGCAGGTCGAGCACATGCCGCCCCACCGGCATCGCCGAGACCCGGCAATAGTCGTACAGCTCCGCCCAGCTCGCGTAGCGGCGCTTGGTCGCATCCTGGCGGAAGGCGATCAGTAGGTCGCAGGCGTGGCGCGGCGTCACTCCAGTCTCCGCCAGGCTGGCGCGCAGTCGCAGCGCGGAGGGCGCGCCAGCTTCGGAACGCCCCAGCAGAACGTTCTCCATCACGTCAAGACGCGCGACCTTGTCCTCGGCGGCGAGGTCCGGGCTGTCGGCGATGTCGTCGGCGTTGCGCGCGAAGGCATAGAAGGCATGGACGTGAGGCCGCAGCGCCCGCCGGATCAGCACCGAGCCGACGGGGAAATTCTCGTCGCCGCGATCCTTGCCGGACCACGCCTCCACGCTGCGCGGTTCGCTCATGCCGCCCCCTGGTAGGCGCGGCTCTTCCACACCACACCGCGTCCGAAATGGTGGTTCAGCGCCGAGCCGATGGTCGCCGCCGTGTAGAACATGGCGACTAGCGGCAGGAACGGCGCCCAGAGCGGCGACAGCCGGAACCGCCGAAGCGTGGGCAGATAGGTCCACGCCATGCCCGCCCAGGCGATCGCTCCCAGCGCGCGCGCCGCGCCCCGCCCGGCGATCGCGGCCAGCGGCGGCACCAGCCAGGTCAGTGCCATCGCGACGACGCAGCCGGCCAGCAACAGGGGCGAGTAGCGCAGCTGCACATAAGCCGTGCGCGCCACCATGCGCCAGATGTCGATTACCTTGGGGTAGGGCCGGATCGAGCGAGCGAGCGCGCTGTGGCCCAGCCAGATCCGGCCGCCGCGCTTCACCGCCGCCGCCAGCGCGACGTCGTCGATCAGCGCGCCGCGCACCGCCTGGATGCCGCCGATGCGCGCCAGCGCACGCCGATGCACCAGGATGGTCCCGCCGGCGGCGGCGGCGGCGGCGCGCAGCGGGTCGTTCACCCAAGCGAATGGATACAGAAGCTGGAAGAAGAACACGAATGCCGGCACCAGGGCGGCCTCGGCAAGGCTGGCACAGGACAACTCCACCATCTCCGAGACCAGCTCGCAGCGCCCCGTCTGGGCGACGAGCGCCGAGAGGTGGCGCGGGTCATGCATGATGTCGGCGTCGGTCAGCAGGATCAGCTCTGCCTCTCCAGCCGCCTCAATGCCCTGGGCCACGGCCCAGAGCTTGCCGCTCCACCCGGCAGGCCTGGGTTGGCCCGCGAGCACGCTCAAACGTGGATCGCCCAGTGCGCGGGCACGCTCGCCCGTGCCGTCGGTGCTCTCGTCATCGACCAGTATCACCCGGAACGGTCCGGGATAGTCCTGCGCCAGGAGCGAACGCAGGGAGGCCTCGATCACCGCCGCCTCGTCGCGCGCGGGCACCACGACGGCGACCGGAGGCGCGGAGGCGGGGATGGCGGGGGCCAGCACCGGCCCGGCCTGCCAGAATCGACCGTGGCCGAGAAGGAGGTAGAGCCAGATCGCCAGGGCCATCGAGGCAACGACGATCATCCGCGCAACATGCCGTTGGCGCGGAACCAGGCCACCGCGTCGCGCACCGCCTCGGCCGCTGGGCGAGGGTGGTAGCCGAGCTCGCGCATCGCCTTGGCCGAGGAGAAGAACATCTTCTTGCGAGCCATGCGCAGATGATCGCGCGTGACCGGCGGCTCGAACGGCAGCACGCGCGCCAGCGTCTCCATCGCGGCGGCAACCGGCCAGACCATCTCATGCGTCAGTCGGACCGAAGGCCGCCTCCGGCCGGAGGCGGCAGCCACGAGACCCAGCAGTTCGCGCAGGCTCAGGTTTTCCCCACCCAGGATGTAGCGTTCCCCAACCAGGCCGCGCTCCAAGGCCAGGATGTGGCCCTCGGCCACGTCATCGACGTGGACGACATTCAACCCGGTGTCGATGTAAGCCGGCATCTTCCCGGCGGCGGCGTCCAGGATCATCCGCCCGGTCGGCGTCGGGCGGATGTCGCGCGGCCCGACCGGGGCGGCGGGATTGACGATCACCACCGGCGTGCCCTGACGGGCGAGATCGAGCGCGGCCTGCTCGGCGAGGTGCTTCGACCGCTTGTAGGTGCCCACGATGCCGGCCGGATCGAGAGCCGTCGTCTCGTCGGCTGGCGTGCCGTCCTTGGTCAGCCCCAGCGCCGCCACCGAGCTGCAATAGACGATCCGCTCCGCCCCGGCCGCTTGCGCGGCGCGCAGCATCGCCACCGTGCCATCGACGTTGGCGCGCAGCATCGCGTCGGGGTCCGGAACCCAGATGCGATAATCGGCGGCGACGTGGAAGACGTGGCGGCAGCCGGCGGCGGCGCGCTCCAGGCTCGCCGGGTCGGTCAGATCGCCGACCACCAACTCGATGTTGTCCAGCCCGCTCAGGTTGCGCCGGTCGCTGGTCTTGCGGACCAGCACGCGCAGCCTGTGCCCCCGCGCCGCAAGGGCGCGCGCCACCGCCGAGCCGACGAAGCCCGTTGCGCCCGTCACCAGCGTTGGTTCGCTCGCCTGTGTCACTGCCTGCCCCGCCCTTGTTGGCCGTGTATAGCCGCATGCCCGCGCGCCGGTGTAGAGCCGAGATGCGGCACGAACCCGGGCGCGGAGGTCTCCCCACCTTGAAGAAGCTCTCGATCGCGCTCGCGCTGCTCGGCCTGCTGCTGGCCACCTTGCTGATCGGCTCGTTCGGGTTCCATACCGTGACCAGCGCGGTCGGCCGCGCCGGCTGGTCCGGCTTTGCCCTGATCTGCTTCTGGCAATTGGTGATTTTCCTGCCCCTTGGCCTCGCGTGGGAGCAGATCGGGCGCGCGCTCGGGGTGCGCCGCCCGCTGTTGTTCCTGTGGGGTCGCATGGTGCGCGACGCCTCCGCCAATTGCCTGCCCTTCTCGCAGGTGGGTGGATTCTTCTTTGGCGCTCGGGCGATCATGCTGCACGGTCTGTCATGGCCGGTCGCGACAGCCACGACGATCGTCGACATCACCGCCGAGTTCCTGGCCGAACTCGCGTTTGTCGGGATCGGCCTATCGATCCTGCTCGCCCGCGCGCCGAAGGCCGATCGCGTCGCGGTGCCGATCGAGGTCGGGCTGGGGCTTTTGATTCTGGGCGCGATCGTGTTCCTAGGTTTGCAGCGCGGGGCCGCGCCGCTGTTCGCCCGCGTGGCCGAGCGCATCGCCGGGCGTCGCGTCAGCGGGGCTCGCCAGCGCCTGACGGCGCTGCATACGGAGATGATGGCGATCTATGGCCATGCCGGGCGCCTGTTCGCGAGCTTCGCGCTGCACCTGCTCGGCTGGCTGGCCAGCGGGTTCGCCGACTGGATCGCGTTCCGCGCCCTGGGCGTGCCGATCGACGTGGACGCTGCGCTCGCGATCGAGGCACTGCTCTCGGGCATCGCCGCCGCCGCCTTCCTCGTGCCGGTGAACGCCGGCATCCAGGAGGCGAGCTATGCCGGGCTTGGCGCCCTGTTCGGCGTGCCGGCCGAGATGTCGCTCGCCGTCTCACTGATCCGCCGCGCGCGCGACGTGACGGTGGGCGTTCCGATCCTGCTAGTCTGGCAATTGTTCGAGGTCAGGCGATTGCGCGCATCGCCGGAATCTGTCTGAGAGTGGGCCCAGTCCCCCAATAAACGTGACCGAGTGCCGCACCCATCGAATCGCGTATCTTTGCAGGACCGGCGGTCGGGCTCGGAGTGCGGGCGTGTTGATGGCGGGAACGGGTCGGCGTCGTTCGGCACCCTCGACCAATTCCAGGGTCGGCGCGAGCCCGTCCATAATGCGGGACGGTGGCATCAATGCGGGATGATGCATCGCGCTGACGCGCTCACTCCGCGAACATATCGCGCAGCCGCGCCAGCGTCGCGCGCAAGGTCGCCCGCTGCACCGCGCCGAGCCGGCGCACCAGGCGCTGCTTATCCAGGGTGCGAAGTTGGTCGAGGAGGATCAGCCCGGCCTTGCCCGCGAAGCGCACAGGCACCCGGAACGGCGCCGGGCGGCTGCCGGTCGTCATGGGCGCGACAGTCACCGTGCGCAGGTGGTCGTGCATCTCCGGCGGCGAGACCACGACACACGGCCGAGTCTTCTGGATCTCGCTGCCGATCGTGGGGTCGAGCGCCGCAAGCCACACATCGCCGCGCTCAACGGCCGACGCTACCACTGCAGGTCCGAGTCGCCCTCGTTGCCGAACTCGGGCCATACGGGAGCATCGTCGCCGGCCTCGGCTACCTGCCGTGCCGCCTCGGCCCAGCCTGCGCGGGGATGTGCCGGCACCGGCACCAGGACGAGGCGCCCCGCCTCGACGGCGAGGTCGAGGCTGTCGCCGGCCGCGACCCCGAGTTGGGCGAGAACCGGTTTGGGGATGATGACGCCGGACGAGTTGCCCATTCGGCGGAGCTGGGCGCGCATGACGGACCTCCTGCGTGGCAACTTTGTTATGCCAAGACCCCGGCGGCGTAGCAACGATGTTAGCACGGGCTGGACGTGGCGATGCTCGACCTATGTGACGATAGGGGTCGCCGACACGGTGGCGCATCGCACGATTGATGTTTCTCGCTTAAAGATGGTGGGGAACGCTCGACCAGGAATCACAGGCGAGGGCGTTTCGGGGTGGCTGTGGTGGCCTTCGGGCGGGCTGGGACGCCTTCGGCGCGGCAGGGGCGGGTGGTGGCCCGGCCATGCTGGGCTGCGGCCAGCGCAGCGGCTTCAGCGGATGCAGTGGCTTCGGCGGGCGCGGGTCAAATAGCTCGGCGAGGAACATGGCCCGGTAGTTAGCCTGAGGCGACCTACCTGGACGTTCATCGGGGGGCGAGCGCTCTCCGCTTTGTAATCGCCGTGTCAACGGATGCAATGGAGAGCAGCCGAGCGGGAGAGATCGCGTAGCCGACGAGGCGACACCCGCGTATGATGCCCAATGTCTGGAGTGTCGCTTCCCAGTGTCACGCCCAGACTTTCGCAACTAGTCCGGCGCTGCCGGGCGGGAACCCGGGAGCGCGCGGACGTAGAAGAAGGAGAAACTATGCAAGCCCTGGTGGCTTGGCTTTCGGCGAGGAGGCCGACCGTCTCCGTCGCCGCCTTCCCTCATGGCGGCTTTATCGTAACGATTAGCTTCTAAGCCGCCATTAAGATGCGCGCCTACAGGCACTTGAACGCCTCGAACGGTTCGCGGCAGGTAAGGCAACGGTGCAGTGCCTTGCAGGGCGTGGAGCCGAAGGGGCTGAGCCGCTCCGTCGTTTCACTGCCGCAGCGCGGGCAGGCGATCGGGGCGGCCTCGAACAGCGTGCGGCTCGGGCCGCCGGATCGGGCGGGGCGATCCCGGCGGTGGCAAGCTTCTCGCGCGCGCTCTCGCTCAGCCAGTCGGTGGTCCAGGCCGGAGCCAGAACCGTCCGCACCCGCGCATCGGGAATGCCGGCGCGCGTGAGTGCCGTGACTATATCGGCCGCGATGGCGGCGGTGGCGGGACAGCCCGAGTAGGTAGGGGTGATCGCCACCTCCACCCTGCCCTCGCGGATCGCCACCTCTCGCACGATGCCGAGCTCGGCGATGGTCAGGAACGGCAATTCGGGATCGGGCACCGACGCGACCGCCGCCTCCGCCCGCGCTCGCAGGTCGCCCTCCGGGCTCACCACCCCGCCCCCGGATAGGTCCGCTGCAGGTATTGCAGCTCGGCCAGCAGGAAGCCCAGATGCTCGCTGTGTCGCCCGGCGCGGCCGCCGCGCTGTTGCCAACGCGCTTCCGGCCGGGCGAGCGTCGCGCGTTGCAGCACGTTTTTCACGCTTTGCTCCCAGGCGAGGCGAATTTCCGCCGGATCGGGAGCCGCGCCGTCCGCCATCAACGCCTCCTCGACCGGATCAGCGTCGAACAATTCATCCGTGTAGGGCCATAGCGCCTCCAGCGCCTGCTCGGCGCGGCGCCGGCTCTCCGCCGTGCCGTCGCCCAGGCGCACCGTCCACTCCGCCGCGTGGCGCAGGTGGTACGCCGCTTCCTTCTCCGCCTTCGCGGCGATCGCGGCAATGGCCGGGTCGTTCGAGGTCCGGGCAGCGCGCCAATACGGATCGAGGGCGGCGCTGTACAGGAGTTGGCGAACCATGGTATGCGCGAAATCGCCGTTCGGCCGCTCGACCAGCAGGCAGTTTCGCCACTCCCGCTCGGTGCGGAGATAGGCCAGCTGATCCTCGGTGCGGTCCGTGGCGGCGCCGGCCTCCTGATATAGCGCGCGCGCCAGCCCGATCTGGTCGAGCCCGATATTGGCGAGTGCCAAATCCTCCTCCGGCGTCGGCGCGTGGCCGCACCACTCCGACAGACGGTGGCCCAGCACCAGCGCGTCATCGGCCCGGCGCAGCAGCCAGAGCACGCGGGGCGCGGCCTCGATCGCGACGTTCATGACTGAACACTAGCACGTCCGGGCCGGGCAACCGATGGGGCTCACTCTGCTTTTCTCCGGCGGGAGGCGTCGCTTATCGTGGTGATCGTCGCACTCAGCGTCGTTGTGCTGGCTTTGTTGCTGCTTGCCATCCTCGGCGGTGTGCGGCTGCGCGGCGCCGTGCGCGAATCCAAACGTCTGCGGCGCCTCGTCGCGCGGCACGCCGAGCAGCTGCGCGCCGTGCGCCCGCCGGACGGCGCGGTGCTGGAGCATCTGCCCGACCCGCTGATCGTGCTGGACGCCGCGCGCGTCGTGCGGCGCACCAATGCCGCCGCCCGCACCGCCTTCGGCGCCGAGATGGGAGCGGTATTGCGCCATCCCGGCTTGCGGGGTGCGATCGACCGGGCGCTGACCGTCGGCCACGCCCAGGGAGCTGATCTGTTGCTGCCGGTGCCGGTGCCGCGCGAGGTCCACGCGGCCGTGGTTCCGCTGGACTCGCCGCTCGGCGATGGCGGGCGCGTGCTCGTGGTGCTGTCCGACCGCACGCGCGAACGGGCGATCGAGCGGATGCGCGCCGACTTCGTCGCCAACGCCAGCCACGAACTGCGCACCCCGCTCGCCTCGCTGGTCGGCTTCATCGACACGCTGCGCGGTCCGGCCGCCGACGATCCGCCGGCGCAGCGCCGCTTCCTGGCGATCATGGCCGAGCAGGCCGCGCGCATGAACCGGCTGATCGATGACCTGCTGAGCCTGTCGCGCATCGAACTGACAGAGCACCAGCCGCCGGCCGAGAAGGTCGATCTCGACACGCTGGTCCCGCCGCTGGTGGCGGCGTTCGAGCCCCGGCTCGCGGAACGCGCGGCCCGAATCGAGCTTGATCTGCCGCTCGACCTGCCCTTGGTGACGGCGGATGCTGACCAGCTCGCCCAGGTGCTCCAGAACCTGCTCGACAATGCCCTGAAATACGGGTCGCATGGCGGCACCATCCGCCTCGAGGCGGCGCGCGCCGCCGGCAATCGGTGGCCAAGCCGGCCTGGCGTGGTGATCACGGTGGCCGACCAGGACCCAGGCATTCCGCGCGCGCACCTGCCGCGGCTGACCGAACGCTTTTATCGGGTGGACAAGGGCCGCTCCCGCGATGCCGGCGGGACCGGGCTGGGCCTCGCCATCGTCAAGCACATCGTCAGCCGCCATCGCGGCCAGCTCCTGATCGAGAGCGAGGAAGGCGCCGGGACCAGGGTCAGCGTATGGCTGCCCTGCGCGGCCTGATCAGGTCCGCTCGAGCGGCGGGTAGCGGCGCAGGATGCGCAGCATCAGCAGCATGGCCGGCAGTGCCGCGAACATGGCGAGGCCGTAGAACGCGGTCCAGCCGACCGCCTGGGCGATGAAGCCCGACAGGCCGCCGATGGTGCGCAACGCCAGCGCGGCGAGCGACGACAGCAGAGCATACTGCGTCGCGGTGAAGGCGGGGGCGCAGAGGCCCGACAGGAAGGTGATGAAGGCGGCGTCGGCCATGCCTTCCGAGAAGGCTTCCGTCACCACCGTCGCGAACAGGACGTGTCGGTCGCCGGCCGAGACGGCGAGCCAGAGATACATCCCCATCGCCGCCGTCTGCACCCAGCCGGTGAGCAGCAGCGCCCGCCCGACGCCGAGCCGGGCCACCAGCCACGCCCCCCCGCCGTCCCGGCGAAAGTGGCGGCGAGCGAGAACGGCCCGTTGGCCACCGCGATCGCCGCCCGGTCGAAGCCGAGATGCGTGTAGAACGGCGCCGTCATCACGCCGGCCATCGCCTCACCCAGCTTGAACAGCGCGACGAAGCCGAGGATCGTGCCCGCGCCGGACCGGCCGAGCATTTCCAGGAGCGGCGAGACGATCGCCGATTTCAGGCGCGCGATCAGGCGCGTGGGCGCGGCTTGGTGCGCGACGGGCGGCTCGGGCGCCAGCAGCGTCACTACCGGGCCAAGCGCCAGCACCCCGGCCACCGCCAGCAGCGCCCCATGCCAGCCGATCACGTCGGCCGCCTTGATCGCCCCGGCGCCGGAAATCAGCAAGGCGACCCGATATGCCCACACATAGGCGGCCATCGCCGCGCCTTGCAGCCGCGGCGGGAAGCTCTCGATACGCCAGGCGTCCACCACGATGTCCTGGCTCGCCGAGAGAAACGCCACCAGCGCCGCTGCTGCCAGGGCGCCGGACGGGGCCGCGGCGGGCCGCGACAGCGCGAGCAGCACGGCGGCCCCGGCCAGTGCCGGCTGGATCGCCAGAAGCCACCCCCTCCGGCGGCCAAGCCGGCGGAGCAACCAGGGCGGACGCGCCTGGTCGAGCAGCGGCGCCCAAAGGAATTTCAGCGAGTAGGCAAGGCCGATGTTAGCGGTGAGCCCGATCAGGCCAAGCGACAGATGGCCTTCGGAAAGCCACAGCCGAAGCGTGAACCCCGATAGCGGGAGCGGCAGCCCGGAAAGCAAGCCATAGGCCGCCATGATCCAGATGCGGCGGTCGGCGAACAGCCGGGCGCGTGCCTCGCGACGCTCCGTGGTCTCGGCGGGGCGAATCGGGCGCGTCATGCGTGATGTTTGCAGCCTGCATGCCACGGCGGGCAACCGTTCGGTGCGGATCTGCTTCAGCTGGACTGATACTGGCAGCGCCACCGCTGACCGGTTGAAGCCCTCTCCTCCTGGCTTCCGCTTCGTCAACGGGCCGGCGGCGTCCGCGTGGAATCCGCTCGCGTCCGCGTGAGGCTTCTGGCTAAAACGGGAGCGCATCATTCCGACCGGACCCATGCGCGTCCTCTACAGCCACCGTATCCAGTCCCGCGACGGCCAGAGCGTCCATCTGGAAGAGCTGGTAGCCGCCCTGCGACGAGCCGGGCACGAGGTGCTGGTGGTCGGGCCCGGCATGTACGAGGCAAGCGGCTTCGGCGGCGAGAACCGGCTGGTGAAGCTGATCCGCAACTGCCTGCCGAACGTGGTCGGGGAGCTGGCCGAGATCGCCTACAACCTCCCGGCCTATCTGCGCCTGTCCCGCGCCTTCGGCGCCTTCCAGCCGGACGTGATCTACGAGCGCTACAATCTGTTCTACATCGCCGGCGCCGTGCTCGCCCGGCGCCGGCGCGTGCCCTTCTATGTGGAGGTCAACTCGCCGTTGGCCGACGAGCGGAGCCGCGAGGGCGGGCTCGGGTTGCGGGCCCTGGCGCGGGCGATGGAGCGGTTCGTCTGGAACGGCGCGGACCGGATCGCCGCCGTGACCGGGGTGCTCCGCGACATCATCGCCGCCCAGGGCGCCCCGCGCGCGCGGATCGAGGTCGTCGCCAATGGCATCGACCTGCCCTGTTTCGCGACAATCCCGGCCCCGCCGGAGAGTAGGGGAACGGTCACGCTCGGGTTCATCGGCTTCATGCGGCCCTGGCACGGGCTGGACCAACTACTGGAGGCCCTCGCCCGGCACGGCGACGAGCGGGTGCGACTGCTGGTCGTGGGGGACGGGCCGGTGCTGCCCGACTTAAGGCGGCAGGCCGAGGCGCTCGGGCTGGCGGGGCGCGCGCGGTTCACCGGCCTGGCCGGCCGCGAGGCTATCGCTGGATTGCTGGCGGAAATGGACGTCGCCATGCAGCCCAAGGTGGTCGCCTATGCCTCGCCGCTGAAGGTCTTCGAATACATGGCCGCCGGCCGGGCCATCGTTGCGCCCGACCAGCCGAACATCCGCGAGATCCTCGCCCATGAGGAGACGGCGCTGCTGTTCGATCCGACGGAGCCGGGCGGCATGTGGCGGGCGATCCTTCGGCTGATCGAGGATGCGCCCCTGCGCCGTCGCCTCGGTGCCGCCGCCAAGGCGGAGATCGCACGGCGCGATTACACTTGGCGGGCCAATGCCGAGCGGGTCACGGACTGGGCTCGCTCGGACCTGGCCCGCCCTGCGGTCGTGCCGACGGCTGTCCTGGAGCCAGCACCGCCTCGGCCGTGATCGTGGCCGTGACCTCGATCGGGCCTTGCTCCACGTTCGGCCCGGGCGCGGCGACCATGGCCGCGCGCATCGGCATCATTACCGTCGGCTCGGGCGTGAGGCGCACCGTCCGGAACGACACGAAGCGCAGGTCCAGCAGCCCGGCCGCCTCCTCGGCGCGCTTCCGCAATCCGCCGATCGCCTGACGCAGCGCCTGATCTCGCGCGGCGCGCGCGGCGCGCGCGGACAGCCGCCAGCCAAGTTGCTGGACCGCCAGGCCCTGCCTTTGCAACGCCCCCACCAGGCTCAGCAGCGCCGGGCCGTCCTGGCCGGACAGGTCGAGCGTCTGGCTCGCCCGCCAGGCCGGGGGCGAGGTGGGAGGGCGCTCCGGCACCAGCCAGACGGCGTATTGTCCGGTGGTCGCGGTCACGGTTTTCACCTGCCGCGCGGTGTCGAGCGCCTGTGCCATCATCCGGTTCACCGCATCCTGAGCCGCCGCCGGCTCGGGAGCGGCAGCCTCGGCGCCGAGCGAGGCCGCGATCTCGTCGGGCCGTGCAGCCACGCTCGCGGTTTCGGAGAGGTCGAGGATCGTCTCGGCACGCGCTGGCGTGCCCGAGAACGCACCGAGGAGAAGAAAAGTCGTGAGAGCGAACCGAGCGATCATGGCGCACCCTGGCGATGGTCCTTGGCGCTCTATACAGCAAGAAACCCGCCGGACAGCCGGGGGCTTGACCCGGCGATCCAACGCAAGGCTCCAGCGGCACGGACCCCGCGCTGGATACGCGGATCAGGTCCGTGCATGACGGTGCATGTTGCTGACCTCGCTTGTTGGCCGAATTGCGTGAATACCTGGGGACAGGGGCCTGCGAGATCGTGCGGTCGCCCTTCCCAACGCCGCTCCGGCGCCGCATCATCCCCGCTCGGAGGTCGTCATGGACAAGGATCTCATCGCCGCGCTCGCCCAGGCGGCGGGGCTCGAGAAGGCGCTGACCGAATTTCCCGAGGACGTGGCGGCCGCCGTTGCCCAGGCGCTTAATACCGCCCGGGCGATCCGCTATCCCGTCGACCCGGCCGTGGAGCCCTGGCCGCCGATGCGGACAGGCACCTCGCCATGACCGAGCCGCAATGGCTCACCGCCACCCAGGCGGCACGCGCCATCGCCCGGCGCGAACTGTCCCCGGTCGAGTTGACGCGGGCGCTGCTCGCGCGCATCGAACGGCTTGATCCGACCCTGCACGCCTTCATCCGGCTCGATGCCGAGGCGGCGCTGGATGCGGCGCGGACCGCCGAGCGGGAGATCG
This sequence comes from uncultured Pseudomonadota bacterium, assembly GCA_963830565.1. Classification (GTDB taxonomy): domain Bacteria; phylum Pseudomonadota; class Alphaproteobacteria; order Acetobacterales; family Acetobacteraceae; genus DATFDN01. Next base: position 104,292 of record CAWHMO010000013.1, on the reverse strand, counting down.
TCACCGGCCATGTCCGCGGCCCGCTTCACGGCGTTCCCGTCGGCATCAAGGATATCATCGACGTGGCTGGGCTGCCGACCACGTGCCATTCGAAGATCCTGCTCGACAACATCGCGCGCGCCGATGCGCAGGCGGTGTCGCGGCTGCGCCAGGCCGGCGCGATCGTGCTGGGCAAGCTGTCCACGCACGAATTCGCCATCGGCGGCCCGAGCTTCGACCTGCCGTTCCCGCCGGCGCGCAACCCCTGGAACCCGGCGCATCATCCGGGCGGGTCCTCCTCGGGCTCCGGCGCCGGCGTGGCTGCGGGGCTGTTCCCGTTGGCGCTCGGCACCGATACCGGCGGCTCGGTGCGCAATCCGGCAAGCTGCTGCGGCATCGTCGGGCTGAAGCCGACCTACGGGCTGGTGTCGCGGCGCGGGGTGTTTCCGCTGGCCTACACGCTCGATCACGTCGGGCCGATGACGCGCAGCGTCGCCGACAACGCCCTGCTGCTCGACGCCATCGCCGGCCACGACGCCGCCGACCCCGCCAGCGCGCCCAGTCGGGCGCGAAACTTCGGACGCGAGCTCGATCGCGGCGCACGGGGCCTGCGCATCGGTTTCGTGCGTCACTTTCACGAGCAGGACATCCCGGCCCATCCCGAGGTCGCGGCGGCGCTGGAGGAGGTCGCGCGACTTCTCGCCAACGAGGGCGCGGAGGTACGCACGGTCTCCCTGCCGAACCTTAACGAGTTCGCCGCGGTCAACCGCGTGATCCTGGCGAGCGAAGCCTACTCCGTCCACGCCCCGTGGTTGCGCGAGCGCCCCGGCGACTATGGGCAGCTGGCGCGCCAACGCCTGCTGCCGGGCGCCTTCATCGCGGCGGGCGACTATGTCGGTGCCCAGCGTCGGCGCGCGCAGATGATCGCGGCCGTGGAGGACGTGCTGGGCGAGGTGGACGTGCTGCTCTGCGCCAGCTCCATGGACCCTCCGAGCCACATCGAGGACGCGGCGGAGACGAGCCGCACCTATCCGCGCCAGGCGCGCGCGCCGTTCAACGTCACCGGCCACCCGGCGTTGGCCATGATGGCCGGGCTGTCGCGCGACCGGCTCCCGCTCTCGGTGCAGTTCGTCGGCCGGTATTTCGACGATTCGCGGGTGCTTCGGGTCGCTGCCGCCTTTGAGCGCGCGGCCGGATCGGACACGAAGCACCCGCCGATCGGCTGATATTATACCAACGCCCCTAATCTTGACCTGTGCCCAGGTTCGGGTGGCGATGGACGTGATGGTCTGAGGCATTTGCATCAGTGCGTTCCAGGCCTCGGCGCAGGCTTTGAGGGTCGCCTCGTAGTCGGCGAAGACGCGATGGCTGAGGCAGTTGCTGCGTAAGAAGGCCCAAATGTTCTCTACCGGATTGAGTTCCGGTGAATAGGGCGGCAGCGGCACTATAAACCGCCAATCCGCCGGCCCTCTCCCCGGCGACATAGTGACGGTGAGGCAGATCGATCGCCTCGCCCGCTCGCGCTCCGACAACACCGGGATCTGTTTGCGCCAGGCGTACCAGGTTTCGGGGAAGCCATGCAGCAGGATCACGGGCGGGCCGTTCCCGGCCTCCACATAACAAGGCCGGCGCTTGTAGGCAGGCTGGAGCGGAAAATCAGCTGGGCGCGGCCCTTAATCTGCGAATGCTGCGCTCATGGATGATTCCGATAGTCAGCACGCCGTTCGGGTGCTCGTCATAGAAGATGATGTGCCGTGCGTGCTCATGCCGTCGCGCCCCGGACGCAAATTCATCGGCCTTGCGGCCAAGCCTAGGATCACCGGCCAGAAGTTGAAAGCGTTGAATCATCCCGTCGCGGTATGCTTCCGCTTGCGCCAGCCATGCGGCATCCCGCGCCTCTTGGCGATGTCCTGCGCCTCGGCAAATATTTCATCAACCGTGCGATTGCTGATGCCGCTCTCTCTGGAAGCGGCCAGCTTCTTCCGCAGCTCGTCCATGGTCAGTTCCTGTTCGCGCCGGTCGCGGTCGCGGCGGACCAGATCGCGGACGTAATCGCTGACACTGGCGTAATCGCCGTGCCGGATTTGGGCCTCGATCCAGTCTTTCATGGGGTCGGACAAGGATACGCTCGTCGTCGCCATGGGGCAGGCAAAATTCTTATAGCCGCCCCGCCAAGACGGTGGGGATATGTTATCACTTGGTAGTGATATCCCCTCCAACCATCGCCTGAAAAGCCTGCGCCTAACCCGGCAATCGCTGCGCGCGCCGGCACCGGCAGCAGGCGCTCATTGCGGGAAGGGCTCGCGCGACCGCCTCAGCTCTGGCTCAGCTTGCACCCGGTCTGATCGAGCGGCATCACCGCCTCCTGGGCCGGCGTGGTCGAGACCAGCTTGTAGAGGTCCCACGGGCCGTGGCTCTCCTCCTCGGTCTTGACCTGGAAAAGGTAGGCCGGGAATACGCCGCGACCGTTCGCGGCGATGCTGCCCTTGCCGAACGCGTCGTCGTCGGTCGGCATCTGCTTCATGCGCGCGACCGTCGCGGCGCCGCTCTTCTTGGCTTCCGCCACGCCCATCGCCGCGACCGCTTTCAGGTAGTGCAGGACGCTCGCATAGGCGCTGGCCTGAAGCGAGTTCGGCAGGTTGCCAGGCGTCTTGGGGCGGACGCGGCCGGTGAAGCCGCGAGTCCGGTCGTTCAGATCCCAGTAGAACGTCTCGGTAACGTAGAGGCCGCCGGCCGTGCGCGGCCCGAGCGCATGTACATCGGTAACGAACATCTGCAACGGCGCGATCCGCACCCCGGTCTCGTGCAATCCGAGATCCGCCGCCTGGGCCACGCAGTTCAGCGCCTCGAAGCCGGTATTCGCGAGACCGATGACCTTGGCGCCGCTTGCCACCGCCTGTTGCAGATAGGGCGAGAAGTCGTAGGTCCCCGGGAACGGATAGAGATAATGGCCCAGAACCTCGCCGCCGAAGCGCGTGACGGCCTTTTCCGCCTGCTCGTCCAGGGAGCGGCCGAACAGGTAGTCGGGACCCAGGATATACCAGGTGTTGCCGCCCGCCTTGACGACGGCGCCCCCGGTGGACCGCGCCGCCAGGTACGTGTCGAAGCTCCAGACGATCGTGTTGGGGCTGCATCGCGTACCGGTCAGGGAAACGGCGGTCGCGCTCGCGTCGAGCAGGATCTTGTCCTTCTCCCGGCAGACGCCGCTGACGGCCCGGGCCACGTCGGAATTCGGGACATCGGCGATCACATCGACCCCATCCTGCTCGATCCAACGGCGGGCGATGTCGGCGCCGAGCTTCGGGTCGTTCCTGTGGTCGCCGCTGATAATTTCAGCGTCGAACGCGGTTGCGGAGACGCCGAAATCGACCACCGCCTGACGCGCGCAGATCACGGAGGTCTCCCCGGTGATGTCGCGATACGGGCCGGAAAGATCATTGAGCATGCCGATGCGGACCGTATGCCGGAGCGGCTGCGCCTTGGCCCGGATAATCGGCGCGGACGCGACAGCGCCAGCCGCGCCGAGCAACGCTCGACGTGAAAAGGGCATTTTGCCTCCGAAGGTACATACGTGACCGGCTTCTCGGCACGGTGAGCCAAGTCGCGGGTATGGTCAAGAAGCCGCAATAATGAAGAATCAACTTGATGTTTCAGCGATAGCGCGACTGCTCGCTGCAAGTGAAGGTCGGATTGACTTCGCGGCAGCGCCAAGCGTGCCCGCGCGGTACCTGGTCGTGCTCAGGGGTTGGTTCCAGCTACAATCTGCTCCGGCCAGAACTGCTCGTCCCCCGCCTGTTCGAACGAACAAGGGCATGTCGGCGGGAACACGCTCTCCGCCAGCCCCGTCTCACGCTGCGCGGTGAGCCGCGCGTAGTTGTAGGCTCTCTCGAGCGCCTCCGGCAGCATCGGCTCGAGGCTGGGATTGTCCTGCATGTGCCCGGCCAGCCGCTCGCGCTGCTTCACGACGGTCAGGCGCCAGCTGGTGCTGCGCAGCCCCGCTGAAACTGCCACTTCAGCAGATGCGCCAGCAGCACTGCGAGCCGATTGACCTGCTCGCGTTTCTCGCTCTGCCCCATGCTCTCGATTTCCTGGGCGATATTGTCGAGGTCCGCCTCGTTCAGCCGCCGAGCACGCAGCAGGTCGGCCTGTTCATTGGCCCAACCATAGAAATCGGTCTCGTATTTGCTCAACCCGCCATCCAACCCTCATCCAGCGACCAGCCCCGCCGGAACCCGCGGCCGCCCCGACTGCCGCAGCACCAGGAACCCCACCAACGCCAGATTCGCGATGTTGAACGCCACCCCGGACCCGAAGGCCGGCGCATAGAACCCGAAATGATCGTATATCCGCCCGGCGAACCAGCTCCCGAACGCCATGCCGCCCATCGCGGTGAACAGCACCAGCGGCACCCGCCACGACGCCTCGGCCGAGGGAAACAGGTCGCGGATCGCCACCACATAGGCCGGGATGATCCCCGAGAAGCCGAAGCCGTAGGCGGCGGCGATCAGGAACAGCCCGGCTTCGTTCTGGGTCAGCAGGAACGCCCCGATCGACACCGCCTGGCAGGCCGAGCCGCAAAGCACGGTCAGCAATCCGCCGTGGCGGTCGGCGAAGGCACCCCAGAATTGGCGGGCGACAAAGGCGCAGCCCAGGAACACCGACAGCATCGTGGCACCGGTCGCCGCGCCGATGCCGATATCGCCGCAGAACGCCACCAGATGCGACTGCGGGATCGACATCGGCACGCAGCAGCAGAATCCCGCGAGGCAGATGATCGCCTGCACCACATTGGGCCGCAGCCCGAGCACGCGCGCACGCGACGCCCGCACCACCTCTCGCTTGGCGCCCATTCCCGGCGTGCCGGGCGCGGGACGCAGGAACAGCAGCGCCAGCGGCAGCACCCCCAGCAGCACGACCCCCGCATAGCCGAGATACGTCACGCGCCAGCCCGGCCCGGCGATCAGCCGCTCGAAGGCGGCGGGCCAGACCACGCCGGCGATGTACTGCCCCGAGGAGATCAGCGCCACCGCGGTCCCGCGCCTGCGGTCGAACCAGCGGCTGACATAGATCACCAGCGGCGGGTAGATCGCCCCCATGCCGAGAAAGCCGATCAGCACGCCATGCCCCAGATACAGCGCCCAGACATGCCCCGTCGATGACAGCGCCAGCCCGGCGGCGACCATCACCGTCCCCATCAGCACGCTGTTGCGCACGCCGATCCGATCGGCGAGCCAGCCCATGACGATGCCGCCCAGCCCCGTGCCCACCCAGGTCAGCGCGCCGGCCAGCGCCAGCACCGAGCGCGGCACGCCGAGATCGGTCTCCATCGCCTTCAGCCCGACCACGATCAGCAAGGTCGAGCCGTAGCAGACCGAAAGGATCGCCAGCGTCACCCCGGCCGCGACCCAGGAGGCGCGGCTCTCGATCGAACTCGCGCCGAGGGCTGTCTCGGCCCGATGCGGGCCGAGGTCGTCGGGCATGTGCCGTCTCCGTCGAACTGAACCGGCATCATGGACCTCGCAGCGGCGTTGTTCCACCCGCGCCGTGGCTCGCCCGCTGACGGCTCGCGTGCTAGATCGGCGGAATGGGAACGGACCTGTACGAGGCGGACGAGCATAGGTGGATCGAGGCGCAGATCGAGGCGCTGCGTACCGGCCGGACCGACCAGCTTGATCGCGCGCACCTGATCGAATACCTGACCGAAATGACAATCCGCGACCGGCGCGAATTGCGCAGCCGTTTGACGGTTTTGCTCATCCATCTTCTCAAGACCCGCTTCCAGCTCGATCGCCAGACCCGGAGTTGGGTGGACACGATTGTCGAGCAGCAGTCGGAGGTGAAGGGGATGCTCGCCGACATACCCAGCATCGCGCAGCACATCCCGGAGCTTCTGGCGAAAGCGTATGACGACGCCGTCCGGCGGACCGCACGCCAAACCAGCCTGCCGCGCGAGAACTTCCCGGCGACATGCCCTTGGACCCTGGAGGAGGCGTTGGCGTTCGATCCGCCAGAACCGCGAGCCCGGCGATGAGCTAGCGCCGTGCTCCGCTTCCTGCTCCGCTCACTCCTGCTTGCGGCGCTCGTCTGCCTGACCGTGCTGGTGATCAGCTTCGCCCTGTCCCGCCTGTCGGGCAATCTCGCCATCAACATCGCCGGCCCCGATGCCTCGCCCGAGGCGGTGGCGAAGATCGAGCACGATCTGGGGCTCGACCGGCCCTTGCCGCTGCAGTTCCTCGACTGGGCCGGGCGCGCAGCGCAGGGTGACCTCGGCAGTTCCTACCTGTTCCATGAAAAAGTTCTCATCGCTGATCGCCTCGCACCTGCCGGTCACGCTGACGCTGGGGCTGATCGGCATCGGCATCGCCATTATCGTCGCCGTGCCGCTGGGCATCGTCGCTGCACTGCATGAGGGAAGCTGGATCGACGTCGCGGTCGGCATGATCGCGCTGGCGGGCCAGGCGGTGCCGAGCTTCTGGCTGGGGCTCATGCTGATTCTCTGGTTCGGCGTCGATCTGCACTGGCTGCCCATCGCCGGCCTGGAGACCTGGCAAGGCTACATCCTGCCCTCGTTCGTGCTGGCCTTCGTCGCCATCCCCGTGATGCTGCGACTGACCCGCAGCGGCATGGTCGATGCGATGCGCTCGGATTATGTGCGCACCGCCCGCGCCAAGGGCCTGTCGCGTGCCGCCATCGTGCTGAAGCACGCCTTCCGCAACGCGGCGATGCCGGTGGTCGCCGTCTCCGCCGTGCAGCTCGGCTTCATCCTGGGCGGCTCGGTGGTGGTCGAGGTCGTGTTCAACGTCCGCGGCGTCGGCTACCTCGCCTGGGAATCGATCGGCAAGGGCGATTTCCCGGTGATCCAGGCGGTGGTGCTGCTGTTCGCGGTGATCTTCGTCGGCCTCACGCTGATCTCCGACCTGTTCGGCGCGGTCCTCGATCCTCGCCTGCGAGGCCGCTGATGCGGGCGCGGCGCATTCCGCTGCTGATCGGCGCCGTGATCGTGGGGTTCGCGGCGCTGGTCGCGGTGATCGGGCCGCTGCTCGCGCCGCATGATCCGTTCGTGCAGGATCTGGGACACCGCTACACCGCGCCGGCGTGGCTGCCCGGCGGCTCGGGGCAGCACTGGCTGGGCACGGACGGGCTGGGGCGCGATTATCTCTCGCGGCTCATTCTCGGCGCCCGCATCTCCATGCTGATCGGCGTCTCGACGATCGTGCTTTCCGGGCTGATCGGCACCACGCTCGGCGTGCTGGGCGGGTATTTCGGCGGTCCGGTCGATGCGGTAGTGATGTTCGTCGTCTCCTGCCGGCTGGCCATCCCGCTGATCCTGGTGGCGCTGACCGTGGTATTCATGGTCGGCAGTTCGCTCACCGTCGTCGTGCTGACCATCGGCCTGCTGCTGTGGGAACGCTTCGCCGTCGTCTCCCGCGCCGTCACCCGGCAGGTCTGCGGCCTCGACTACGTGGCGGCGGCCTGGGCGGCCGGCTGCTCGCGCACCCGGATCATCCTGCGCGAGGTGCTGCCCAACATCGTCCACCACCTGCTGGTGATCGCGACCATCGACATGGCGATCGCGATCCTGCTGGAGGCGGCGCTCTCGTTCCTCGGCCTCGGCGTGCCGCCGCCGCTGCCGTCCTGGGGGCTGATGATCGCCGAGGGCAAGGACTACATGTTCTTCAAGCCCTGGGTCATCGAGATCCCCGGCATCGCCCTGCTGGTGCTGGTGCTCGGCATCAACCTGCTCGGCGACGGGTTGCGCGACGCGCTCGGCGCCCGCATCGACCGATGAGCGTTCCCACGCTGCAGATTGAGGATTTGCGCGTCGCCTTCGGCCGGCTGGAGGCGGTGCGCGGCATCAGCCTGGCGATCGCGCGCGGCGAAACGCACTGTCTGGTGGGCGAATCCGGCTGCGGCAAGTCGGTCTCCGCGCTCGCGATCATGGGCCTGCTGCCGCGCGGCGCCCGCCGCTCCGCGCGCCGCATCGCCTTCGCCGGCGAGGACATCGGACACCTGTCCGAGCGCCGCCTGGCACGACTGCGCGGCGACCGGATGGGCATGATCTTCCAGGAGCCGATGACCAGCCTCAATCCGGCCTATACGATCGGCTCCCAGATGACCGAGGTGCTGCGCCGCCATCGCGGCCTGTCGCGCGGCGATGCCGCCGACCGCTCGGTGTCGATGCTGGAGCGCGTCGGCGTCACCGCGCCCGCCATGCGGCTGGGCCAGTTTCCGCACCAGCTCTCGGGCGGGCTGCGTCAGCGGGTGATGATCGCCACCGCCCTGTTGTGCGAGCCCGAGCTGCTGATCGCCGACGAGCCGACCACGGCGCTGGACGTGACCGTGCAGGCGCAGATCCTGCGCCTGCTGGCCGAGCTGCAGCGCGAGCTGGGTCTTGCCGTCCTGCTCATCACCCATGACCTCGGGGTGGTCGCCCGAGTGGGGCATCGCGTCTCGGTCATGTACGCCGGCGAGATCGTCGAGCATGCAAGCGCCCAGGCGCTGTTCGCCGCCCCGGCGCACCCATACACGCGCGGCCTGCTGGCGGCGATCCCCGTGCCCGGCAAGGTGCGCCGGGGCGAGCCCCTGGGCAGCATTCCGGGCATCGTACCGCGCCTGGAGGCGGGCTTCGTCGGTTGCCCGTTCCGCGATCGCTGCCCGCACACCGCCCCACCCTGCGCCGTCGTGGTGCCGAACCAGGATCAGGGCACGGACCACGCCTATCGTTGCCGTCTCCCGCCGGGCTGGTGGCGGAAGGCCGCATGAGTACGGCGGCCCAGATGCCGAGTGAGTGATCGCGCTCGCATGGCGCGCTGTTTGCGGGGGAGAGGGGCGATGTCGCGCTTTGTGGGGTCGAGCGGGCGCGGCCTATTCCGCCGCCTTCGCCCGGTCGATCTCCGCCTGCACGGCCGCCTGGCTCTGGATGCGATACTCCTCGCTGCGGTCGCGGGCGAATTCGTAACTCTCGGTCCGCAGCGTGCGGCTGCCCTGGAAATGCGGATGGACGTACTGCGCCATCAGCTCATAGTGGCGCTTCGTCGCCTCCCAGTCCGCCCAGTTATGCGCGAGCTCGGTAATGACCCCGAACCCGCCGGAGCCCTCATAGAGCGCCTCGACATACGCGATCGCGTCATCCGGCGTGCCGATGCAGGCGGCCTTGTTCTCCAGCATCCATTCGTAGGCGTCGCCGATACCTGATGGCACGATCGGGAAGGTGGCGACGTCGCGGAAATACTGCGCGAACTTCTCCAGCCCGAAGCGCACGTTCTCGCGTGCCTTCTCGCGCGTCTCGGCGACGTGGAACAGCGTCACCAGCCGCCAGTTCCGCCGGTCGGCGGTCTTGCCGTGCAGGCGCGCCTGCTCCTCGTAGGTGCCCCAGTTCTTGGTGTGATGCACCATCGCCTCGGGTGAGGTGCCGCCGATCGACAGCATCCCGATGCCGTGGCGGCCGGATGCGAGCGCGCCGGCCGGGGAGATCGAGGAGGCGACCGCCAGCTCCATCGTCGGCCGCGTGTAGCAAGGCAGTTGCAGCCGCGCCCCGTGCAGGTCGAACCAATCGGTCCGCTCCGTCACCGACTCGCCGCGCAGCAGCCGCACGATCACGTCCAGGCTCTCGTTCATCATGCGGCGCTGGTCGGCGGGGCGCACGCCGATCTTCACCGCGTCATGCACCAGCGCGCCGGGCCCGACGCCAAACATCACCCGCCCGCGGGTCTGGTAGTCGAGCTGCACCATGCGATCGGCGAGGATGAATGGATTGTGGTACGGAAGCGAGGCGACGCCGGTGCCGAGGCGGATGTGGCGCGTCCGTTCCGCCACCGCAGCGATGAACACCTCGGGCGAGGCGATGATCTCGAACCCGCCCGAATGATGCTCGCCGATCCAGGCCTCGTTGTAACCGAGCCGATCCAGGTGCTCGATCAGCTCCATGTCGCGCTGCAGTGCCATTATCGGGTTCTCTTCCAGGGCATGGAAGGGCGCGAGGAAAATGCCGCTGCGCAGGTACCGCTCGGTCATGGCGTCGCCTCTTGCTTGCCGGGGAATCATACAAGCCCCGCCGGAAGACGCCAACCGCTCAGCCCTTGCGCTTCACCACGCTGACATGACCGCTCCGCTCCAGCGTGGCGAGTTGCACATCGCTCAACTGCTCCACGCCCTCGGTCCGCATTGCCTCACGCAAGTCGCGGTCGCTGATCCCGACCTTCCGCATCGCCATGGGATCGGCACTGCCATCGCGCACCAGGAATTTGTGCTCGCCCTTGAGCAGGAAACCGACCAGGTCGAAGCGCTGCGTGAGATGGATGCTCGCGTAATAGAACAGCACCAGGGCGGCCGATCCGGCCATCGTCGGCAGGAACGGCGAGCCGCCGGTCATCGCGCGGCTGAGATTGGAGCCGATCAGCACGGTCAGCACGATGTCGAGCGCCGATTGCCGGCCGAAGGCGCGCTGACCGGCCAGGCGCAGCAGGATCACTCCGTAAGCAAAGATGATCACCGCCCGAATGGACATCTGCCACCAGGTGATCTGCATCGGCGTGCCGTGGCCGATGATCGCTTCGAAGCCGCTCATGCGTGCCGAAACGATTAGCGGAGCGGTCAGTTCGGCTTGCGGCCTGGCGGATACGTGTCGATCGCCCTTCCACTGGACCAAAAACCCGGACAAGATTACCGTCGCCGTCAGGCGTGGGTACCAAGCGCTAGACTCGATCCACTAAGAAACAGTTGTATGATCCGCTTAGTTTCCACAATCAGTCTAATTGCCGCTTCAGTGATTGGCCCTGCTTGGAGCAACGGCATAGGCGATCGCCTCATGCCGGGGAGGACCCTGCAAGCCGACGACTTTATCGGCAGCGCGAGTTCCCACCTTCGGATGCAGACGGACTGCAACTTAGTCCTTTATCATAGCAATAAGGTTGCTTGGGCCTCCAATACAGACGGTCGGGGAAGAGATTGCCATGCCACCATGCAAGACGACGGTAACTTCGTCGTCTATACACCCAGCGGCAAGGCTCTTTGGGCGACCGGAACTGATGGCAATCCCGGCGCCTATATTATCGCGCAGACTGACGGAAACGTCGTGGTATATCGGGCCGGACACAAGGAACTTCGGAAATGCGCTCTGGGCCAGCGACACGGTGTTCAAAGGGTCGTCAGGGCAACAGCAAGGGAACGGATCAACACCACATCCAGGATGCCGGTTCTCCCGTACTGAAACAAAGTGTGAAGTAGCCGTGCTATTCTGTAAGGCTGTTTGGAGCTGCGGCTTCGATAGTAGCTTTAACGAAGTTACCCAAGACGATGGGTGGAAGCCCTGCGGAGCCTGTTTGGGTCTTCCACTCTCACAGAAGCCCCCAGGCCTTACAAACGCACGCTCAGCCGTTGTTACACACAGATCGCGGGGTGGACCGATGCACCGGACTCACGTTCGTCAGTTTATTACCACAATCGGGATGGATGGTTGTCTCGCACATGTGCCAACACTACCGAAGCCACCCGCTTTGCACGCAACTTCTTTCATCCTTAGGATAGTCACTGTGTACGCACTGAATCACAGTTGTCTCGAAACGCAGTTGTCTTGAAACTCAGGCAGGGCAGGTTATGATCCGAGCTACAATAGCAGCGCTGGTATATTTAATTTTGAGTTCCGCCAATGCACTTGCAGAATACCGTGGGGAGAAATTGCCCCCAGGTGCAATTCTTTCGTAATTGCTCACGTCCCCAGCCTCGCTGAGCCGTCCAGGCACCTGAGTGATCAGCGATCGGCTTGACACGATCACGGTTGGTTCGATTCACCGTGACCGTGGACCGCGAAACTCTGCTCGCCCTCTCCAAGGATGACCTGATCGCTCTTATCCTAGCGCAGCACGCGCAGGTCGAGGCGCTGACCGCACGGATTACGGAGTTGGAGGCCAAGCTCAACGCTCCTCCCAAGACGCCGGACAATTCGAGCACGCCCTCCTCGAAGGCCCAGAAGCCGAACCTGCCCGAGCGCCCCAAGAAGCCTCGCCGCGGCCGACCTGGCGCCTGCCGCACACTGGCAGCCAACCCCGACCGCATCATCGAGGCGACACTCGGCGCCTGCCCGCATTGCGACCACGCGCTTGGCGCCGCTGACCAGCCCGACATTCACGCCTACGACCACATCGACCTGCTGCCGATCCACCCCATTGTCACCCGCATCAACCGCCATCGCGGCGTCTGCCCGTGCTGCCGCAAGCGCGTGCCGCCACGGTGCCGGTGGGCTTCAACCGGCTCGCCGTGGGCCATGGCGTGCGCGCATCATCCTCTCCACGTCACCCAGGCGATCAGCTCGAGCGCCTGGCCCGCTTCTGGCGGAGGTATTCGGACTGAGCATCAGCGAGGGTGCTATCGCCAACATCCTGGCCCGTGCCGAGGCGCCGCTGCTCCTGCCGCGGTGCCGTTGCCGTTGCCCTGGCGCCAGCCCGCTCGTGGGCTCCGACGAGACCTCGGCGCGGGTTCGCGGCAAGACCTGGTCCCAATGGCGCTGCGGGCTCGACGCGATCTCCACGTGTCGCCGAGCGAGGGCGGCCTCCGCATGACCGCGTTCCTGTGCGGCGGCAGCCGGTCTGGGTGGCCGATCGCTATGGGGGGCAGTTGGGCCATGGCGCAGTCCGCCAGTTGTGCCTGGCGCATCTGCTGCGCGACGCAACGTATGCGATCGAGGAGGGCGATGACGGGTTCGCGCCGGGCTTTCGCTTCCTGCTGTTGCGGGCCGTGGCGATCGGCAAACGACGCGACGCGCTGAAGGGCAGCACCTTGGCACACTACCATGCCGATCTGGAGCGGCGGTTGAACCGGTTGCTGTCGGCGCCCACACCGCAGCGACCCACTGCACGCCGCCTGTTCCGCGCCATGCGCCGCGACCGCGACGACCTGTTCCGCTTCGTCACCCGGCGCGACGTGCCCTACACCAACAACGCCTGCGAGCGGGCGCTGCGGCCTTCGGTGATCTTCCGCAAGGTCACCGGCGGGTTCCGTGCCGAATGTGGAGCCAAGGTCTATGCTGCTGCGGCAAGCGTGATCGCCACCGGAAGACTGCATGGCCTGACCGCGTTCGAGGCGCTACGCGCCGCGCTCGACGGACGGACCGTCATGCGGGCGGGCTGACCCCGAACGAGGGGTGAGCAATTACATTCTTTCTGGCCCTAACAACGACTATCTTGAGCCCCCCAATCATCGCGTTCAATTGCGAATGCAGGGTGACTGCAATCTTGTAGTATACAACGGACAGCGGACAATATGGGCGACTAATACTGATGGAAAAGGCAGCAATTGTATCGCAATTATGCAAAAGGATGGCAATTTTGTAATTTATCCTAACTACTCTCGACAAAGCGAAGGGGAAGCTATTTGGGCAACAAACACCGACCGCCAACCCGGCGCCTACTTGATTGTGCAAGGCGATGGAAACGTGGTGATCTATGTAGGCCATAAGGCAGTATGGGCAACCGATAAGCGCGTTGTACCGCGAGGCAGCTACTTCGACCCTTGTAGCGACATTCATGAATTGTATGGAAGTTTACATGCTATTGTAAGATCTGGATCTTCTCGGTCGGGCCATGGACCCGACCACGAGCTTAAGGACTATGCGAGCTGCAAAGGTGATATACAAAACTATTTTGGAAGGCTGGTATGTGCTTACCCGGCTCCAAACGGCTCCTATCGAAAAACATGCGATGGGTATTACATGGATTCATACGACACTCTCCATGCAGTTTGCAGGGCCAGCAGCCCTGGGTCGGGTCCGAAAGCTGACAGTGAACTCGATCGCATCAGTCACTGCATAGGAGACATAGCAAATAATGAGGTAGGACACCTAATATGCACGAGATACAAAGATTAGGGTAGCTTAAGCTCAACGACCTGGATAATTCCCACCCCGGCTGACCGCGATTTCCTCGGGTAGGTGTGACCGCCAATGCCTAGCGCAGGTCGCCGACCACCTAACTGCCCGTTTTAAAAGTAGGGTTTCATCGTTACCGATCGAAAAGCGCCCTCTACAAGAGTGATTTAACGGCCTTTGTGGTCCAAGACCCGGCGTATGGACCCGTTAAATTCGCTCGGGAATTGAATTTTGCCGTTACAGCTTCACGTCCCAGGGACTTTCAAAATGGACAAAGGAGGAGTGTACGGTCGGCCTTCTTCGGATCACCCCAATCTCAAACTGAGAGTCCATTTCGAATCGCGTCCTCAACGGGCCAACCTGCGTAGCAGGAGCACGCTGGAAGCTGCGTAAAGGAAGGCTTCCACGGACTCGATGGAGGCCTCGAAGTCCTTTGCCAGCCGTCTGTTGCGGTTGATCCAGGCGAAGAAGCGTTCGACCACCCAGCGCCGGGCGATGACGGCAAAGCCGACTTGGTTGTCGGCTTTGCGCACCACCTCGATGCGGATCGGGCTGGCGTCGGCCACCCGGGACCAGCGGCTCCGCGTAGCCGATGCCACATCGCCCAACTCGGCGCGAGGCCCGCAGCGCGGCCCCGCCCCTCGCGTCTGGATGGCGGCGGAATGGGCCCGCAGTGTAAGCGCCCGGCCGTGGTTCTACCATGGCATGACGCTTGCGGCCCTTGATCTTCTTGCCTGCATCGTAGCCTCGGATGCCGCCGCTCTCGGTCGTCTTGACGCTCTGGCTGTCGATCACGGCGGCTGTAGGGCTGGCCTCGCGGCCGGCCCGCTCGCGGTCGAGGCATATCACCAGGGGGTTGATCGCTCCCTGGAGCGGCATCCCGGAATCGGACATCCGCTATACGACGTGGACCGAGGTCGAATTCCTTGCAGCGGCTCCGAGGCGATACCGCCTCGTAGAACGTAGAAGATGGCGTTTACGATCTCCCTCATCTCCCACTTGCGAGGGCAACCACATGGGCGAGGGGCAGGCAGGCGCCGGTTCTGCCCTCCGAGGGCCACGACCTCCTGCGTGCCCACACGGCAATGCTGCGCGCGGGTGGTCGGCGTCCACATGAGGTCTCCGGCAAGGCTTCGAACACCTGCCCGGAATCACATCTGACCCGGCCATCCAACCCCTCTCGGCAAAGTTCCGCCGTGTTTGGCCGCCGACAGTCCCGTTTGACACTCGCTCGCCACCCGTCCCATCCTGCCCACTACCGAGGGGGGTCCCGCCAGACGGGGCTGAGAGTTCGGCAGGGGCGCGCAAGCGCCGGCGCCGGTGACCCTTGAACCTGATCCGGGTCATGCCGGCGGAGGGACGGGACGCCGCGCCAGACCCCGAACCCCTCGCCGGATCGCCATAGGGAGACGCCCATGACGGTCCAGTCCAAGACGCCCGCTCGCCCCTCCACGGTCACGACCGGACCGATCCAGGGCTCGCGCAAGATCTACACCTCGCCCTCGCCCCACCCAGACGTCCGGGTGCCGTTCCGCGAAATCGCGCTCGACCCCTCGGCGCGTGAGGAGCCATACCGCGCCTACGACACCTCCGGCCCGTACACCGACCCCGGTACGCCCATCGACCTCTCGGCCGGATTGCCGCCGGTGCGGCGGGAATGGATCGACCGGCGCGGCTTTGCGCCGATCGCCGCGCGCGCGGTCAAGCCCGAGGACAATGGCGGCGCAGAGGGCGAACGGCTGGTCCCATCCTGCCCGGCGGAGCACCGCGTGCTCGCCGGCCGCCCCGGCCAACCGGTCACGCAATACGAGTTCGCGCGCGCGGGGATCATCACCGAGGAGATGATCTACGTCGCCCATCGCGAGAATCTGGGCCGGCAGAAGATGTTGGCGGGGGCGGAGGAGCGGCGGGCGGACGGCGAGGATTTCGGTGCCGCCATCCCCGCCTTCATCACCCCTGAGTTCGTCCGCGACGAGATCGCACGCGGCCGCGCCATAATCCCGGCGAACATCAACCATCCGGAACTGGAACCGGTCATCATCGGCCGCAACTTCCTGGTGAAGATCAACGCCAATATCGGCAACTCCGCCGTCACGTCCGGCGTCGCCGAGGAGGTGGAGAAGCTCGTCTGGGCGATCCGCTGGGGCGGCGACACGGTGATGGACCTCTCCACCGGCCGCAACATCCACAACATTCGCGGCTGGATTTTGCGCAACTCCCCGGTGCCGATCGGCACCGTGCCGATCTATCAGGCGCTTGAGAAAGTGGGCGGCGAGCCCGACAAGCTCGATTGGGAGGTGTTCAAGGACACGCTCATCGAGCAGGCCGAGCAGGGAGTGGACTACTTCACCATCCACGCCGGCGTGCGCCTGCCCTACGTGCCGCTGACGGCCCGGCGCACCACCGGCATCGTCTCGCGCGGCGGCTCGATCATGGCGCGCTGGTGCCTGACGCATCACAAGGAGAGCTTCCTCTACGAGCGCTTCGATGAGATTCTGCGACATCATGCGCAAGTACGACGTGTCGTTCTCGCTAGGCGACGGGCTGCGCCCCGGCTCCATCGCCGACGCCAACGACGCCGCGCAGTTCGCGGAGCTGGAAACCCTGGGGGAACTCACGAAGATCGCCTGGGACAAGGGCTGTCAGGTGATGATCGAAGGCCCCGGCCACGTGCCGATGCACAAGATCAAGGAGAACATGGACAAGCAGTTGCGCGAGTGCGGCGAGGCGCCGTTCTACACGCTGGGTCCGCTCACCACCGATATCGCGCCCGGCTACGACCACATCACCAGTGCCATCGGCGCCGCCATGATCGGCTGGTTCGGCACCGCGATGCTCTGCTACGTCACGCCGAAGGAGCATCTCGGCCTGCCCAACCGCGACGATGTCAAGACGGGCGTCATCACCTACCGCATCGCCGCGCATGCCGCCGACCTCGCCAAGGGCCATCCCGCCGCCAAGCTGCGCGATGACGCGGTCAGCCGGGCACGCTTCGAGTTCCGGTGGGAGGACCAGTTCAACCTCTCGCTCGACCCCGACACCGCGCGCAGCTTCCACGACGAGACGCTGCCCAAGGACGCGCACAAGGTCGCCCATTTCTGCTCGATGTGCGGACCGAAATTCTGCTCCATGAAGATCACCCAGGACCTGCGCGCGGATGCTCTGCGCCTGGAGGGGATGGAGCAGAAGAGCAAGGAGTTCGCCGACGTGGGCAAGACGCTCTACGTGCCCGCGCCGGCGGCCGAATAGGCGTCTTGCGGCGGGGCGGAGAGGGGCCTAGCTCAGGTCCATGTCCTCTCCGCCTCCCTCCTCCTCGGGCGATCCGCGCGCTGCCCTCGACGCGATCGGCCACCTGCCGGACCCCGAGATCGACATTGCCGACGCGGCGTTGCACCTCGCTCGCGTGGACGCGCCCGCGGCGGACTGGCAGGGCGCCCGGGCGGAACTGACTGCGATCGCGCGGGAGGCGGCCGAGCTGGCGCGCGGCCTGGGGCGCGGGGCCGAGCTTCCGGTGCTGGGCGAGGCGCTGTCGGGCCTGCTGGTCGGGCGTCACGGCTTTCGTGGCGATCTCGACACGTATGACGATCTCGACAACGCCAACCTGATCCGCGTCATCGAGCGCAGGAAGGGATTGCCGGTCGCGCTCGGTATTCTCTGGCTGCACGCCGCCCGCGCCGCCGGCTGGAGCGCGCATGGCGTCGATTTCCCGGCCCACTTCCTTTTCGCCCTCGACGGGCGGGGGAGCCAGCTGATCCTCGACGTGTTCGACGGCGGTACGCCGCTTGAGGCACGGCAGCTACGCGCGCTGTTGAAGCGGATCGAAGGCGAGCAGGCCGAGCTGCGCCCAGGGCTGCTGCGGCCGATGGATGTGCGGGCGGTGCTGCTGCGACTGCAGAACAACATCAAGGCGCGCCGGCTCGGCGCGGGCGACCTGGCCGGCGCCGTCATCTGCGCCGAGGACATGCTGCGCATCGCCCCCGACCATGCCGGGCTATGGCGTGAGGCCGGGCTGATACATCAGCGCCTTGGGCACGTGCAGGCGGCGTTGCGATGCCTGGAACGGTTCCTGGACCTCGCCCCGCAAGGTGAAATCGCCGCCCGCGCCCGCGCCGCGATGGCGGAGCTGCGGACACGACTCACCTGACCGGGTCACAGGCAAGCTCGGAACTCGAATGATCGTCTGACGTTGTCACGCCGAGACTGCAGTCCCGCTCTGAGGCTAACGGCAATGGCATCCTCCGAAGATGGTTCGAAAACCCGGCACGAACTCGGCCGGCGCAACTTCCTGAGGGCCGCGGCGGCAACCGGGGCGACGCTGCCCATAGCGGGTGAGGCATTGGCAGCCGAGCCCGCCACCATGCGGGGCGGACCGCCGAGGGCCGGAGAACCCGAAACGGTGACGTTGCGGGTGAACAATCAGATCCAAACGCTCAGCCTCGATTCGCGCACTACGCTGCTCGACGCGCTACGCGAGCATATCGGTCTTACCGGCACGAAGAAGGGATGCGGGCACGGCCAGTGCGGCGCTTGCACGGTCCATGTGGATGGCGCGCGGGTGCTCTCGTGCCTGAGCTTCGCGGTGATGGTTGAAGGCCACGAGATCACCACCATCGAGGGCCTGACCGGCCCTGAGGGTGACCTGCACCCGATGCAGCAGGCATTCATCGATCACGACGCGTTCCAGTGCGGCTACTGCACGCCCGGACAGATCATGTCGGCGGTTGCCTGCGTGCATGAGGGCCATGCCGGAACGGACGCGGACATCCGCGAATACATGAGCGGCAATCTCTGCCGCTGTGCCGCCTATCCGAACATCGTCGCCGCCATCAATCAGGCGAGGGCGGGGATGAAGGAGGCCTGAGATGCAACGCTTCGCCTATCGCCGTCCCGAGAGTGTCGAAGCTGCGATACAAGCGGCGCGCGCCGCGCAGGCGCAACCGAACACCCCGCCTGTGCAGGCACCCGGCCAGTTCATCGCTGGCGGCACCAACATGACAGACTACATGGCGCTTGACGTCATGCGGCCCGAGATCCTCGTGGACATCAACCGGCTTTCGGCTGCGCGATACGGTCGGATTGAAGCCGGTGCTCAGGGGCTGCGATTTGGCGCCCTGGTACGCATGGCCCAGGCGGAGGATCATCCGGTCATCAAGAGCCAGTACCCGGTGATCGCCGATACCTTGAAGCTCGCCGCGACACGGCAGATCCGCAACATGGCGAGTTTCGGCGGCAACACGCTCCAGCGCACCCGCTGCGAGTATTTCCGCGAGACCTCCTGGGCCTGCAACAAGCGACAACCGGGCGCCGGCTGCGCGGCGCTGGGCGGCCACAACCGACAGCACGCGGTATTGGGAACGAGCCAGGACTGCATTGCCACCTATGCGGGCGACTTCGCCCAGGCACTGGTCGCCCTCGACGCCACGGTGGAGACCATGGGGCCCAATGGCGCCCGCACGATCAAGTTTGCCGACCTGCACAGGCAGCCCGGCAACACGCCGAACATTGAGACCGTGCTTCAGCCGGGTGAGCTGATCTTGTTCATCAACGTGCCGGCGGGGCCGTGGACGGCGCGATCTCGCTATCTCAAGATTCGTGACCGGGACTCCTATCAGTTCGCGCTGACCGCCGCCGCCGTGGCGCTCGACCTGGAAGGCGACACGGTGCGCGAGGTCCGGATCGCACTCGGCGGCGTGGCGACTGTGCCCTGGCGCGCGCACGAAGCCGAGGCGGCTCTCCGGGGCAAGGCGCTCGATGAGAGCACCGCCATGCAAGCCGCGGACGCTGCTTTCGCCACCGCCAAGACGCAGCCTCACAACGCGTTCAAGGTGCCCATCGGCAAGCAGACGATCGTGCGCGCCCTGCTCGAAACCAAGGCGATGAAGGTGTGAGATGAACACCGCAGCCCCACAGCCCAAGGCCAATCAGGGCCAGCCCGTGCCGCGCATCGACTCGCGGCTCAAGGTGACTGGCGAGGCACGCTATGCCGCCGACATCCCCTTGAACAACGTGGCTTTCGGCGTCCTGGTGACGAGCGACATCGCCCGCGGGCAAGTGCGTTCACTTGCTCTCGACAAGGCCAGAGCCACGCCCGGCGTTCTCGACATCATCAGCTACGGCGACATGGAGGGTATCAAGAAGCCGCAATTCGGCAGCGCCTACACCTCGCTCGGTCCGCTGCACGACCGCGCGATCTGGCATGATGGGCAGATCATGGCGCTTGTCGTCGCCGACACGCTGGAGGCGGCGGAGGAGGCTGCCCGCAAGGTCAAGGCTGATTACGAGGAGCAGCGCCCGAGCGCCAGCCTCGACTCGCCCGGCACCGAAACTCTTCCCGCCAGGGGCAACGCCCAGAAGCCGAAGGAGAATCCCTCGGCTGGCGACTTCGACAGCGCATTCCAGTCCGCGCCGGTGAAGTTCGAGGCTGAGTATCGGACCCCCACCCAGACCCACAACCCCATCGAGCTGTTCTCGACGACCGCGGCATGGATCGGGAAACAGCTCACGATCTATGAGCCGACGCAGAACCTGTTTGGCCTCAGGGGCGAGATCGCGCGCCAGCTTCAGATGGACCCCGCGGATGTGCGGGTGATCGCGTCCTATGTCGGCGGCGGGTTCGGGTCGAAGGGGCCGAGCACCCCGCGAACCGCCATCGTGGCGCTTGCCGCCAAGCGTCTCAATCGGCCGGTGCGCTGTGTCGTGAGCCGGAGCCAGGCCTACACGACCGAGCCGTACCGCGCCCCGACCCGGCAGAATATCCGCATGGGAGCGACGCAGGATGGAAAGATTGCGGCGTTCAGCCACGATGGCTGGGAGCTGTCATCGCGGGTGGACAACTATGCCGTCGCAGGCACGGAGACGACGACGCGGCTGTACGGATACGGGGCCGTCGCCAGCAACGTCGCGCTGGTCAAGGCCGACCGGCAGACTCCCGCTTACATGCGCTCGCCGCCTGAGCTTCCCTACGTTTTCGCGGTGGAAAGTGCGATCGATGAGCTGGCCTACAAGCTCGGCATGGACCCCGTCGAGCTTCGCCGCATCAACGACACCGACAAGGAGCCGATTTACGGCAAGCTGTTCACCAGCCGCCAGCTCATGCCGTGCTTTGACCAGGCGGCCCGGGCGTTCAACTGGTCCGCGCGCAACCCGAAACCCGGCTCGATGCGGGACGGCGACTGGCTGATCGGCATGGGATGCGCCACCGCCGTTTATCCGACCCATGTGGCAGCGGCGACCGCGCGGGTCCGCCTGCGTGCGGACGGCGACGTGCTGGTCCAGAGCGCGTCGCAGGAGATCGGCACCGGTATTCGTACCGTGGCCGGCCAGATGGCGGCGGAGCAGCTCGGCGTGGATTTCGACAAGGTCAAGGTGGAGATGGGCGACACCAATCTCCCCCCAGCGCCGGTCTCGGGCGGCTCCAACAGCACGGCCAGCGTGTGCTCCGCAGTCCTGAAGGCATGTCAGCAGATCCAGGATCGGCTGTTCCATGCCGCCGCGAGCTCCAATAGCGGTCCGCTGGCCGGCAAGAATCCCGCCGACCTTTCGATCAGGAACGGCGAAGTTGTTGCGAGCGATGGCGCATCGCAGAAGCTGCAGGGCGTTTTCGGCACCCTCAAGGCCGGTGCGGTCGAGGAGTATGCCGAATTCATCCCCGAGGGTGCTTCGCCAGACGCGGTGCAGAAGCTTTATGGCGGCAAGACCACGATGGTGGGCGGCCCCGAGGGCAAGAAAGCGATGTATGCTTTCGGAGCCGAATTCGTCGAAGTGCGGATCAATGCTCGCACGCGCGAGATTCGCGTGCCGAGGCTCGTGGGCGCGTTCTCGGCCGGGCGCATCATGAACACGCGAACAGCGCGCAGCCAGCTCATGAGTGGCCTCATCTGGGGCATGAGCGCGGCGCTGCTTGAAGCCACCGAGATCGATGACCGCCACGCGCGCACTCTCAATCGCGACCTTCAGGACTATTTCGTCCCGGTCAATGCCGATGTGAAAGATGTTCAGGTCATCATGCTTCCCGAGGTGGATCACGAGGTCAATCCGGCGGGCGTAAAGGGCTTGGGCGAACTTGGCGACGTTGGCACCAATGCCGCCGTCGCCAATGCCGTCTTCCACGCGACCGGCAAACGAATCCGTGAGCTGCCGATCCGCCTGGAAAACCTGCTCGCCTGAGTGGCGCCGCAAATCGTTGATCTACCTGATACCCGGAATCATTGAACGGTGAAACGCATCGCCGAGGCTGTCATCGCGAGCCGCCTCTTGGCGGCGTGGCGATCCAGGCGGGGGACCCAGATGGACGACACGGTGCGGCGGGCCTGGATCGCCACGGCGCTGCGCGCCTCGCGATGACGGTTTCAGCGACTCATCGTTCGCCGATAGGGAGTACGTAGGAGCCAGCGGAATCTTGCCCCGCGCGCTCCCGGTGGGTAGGGTCGTTACACCCTCCCACACGGTTCCGGATCATCATGGCAGCGCCCACGCAGAGGCCCGTGCCCACGCCGACCCCGGCCGAGATGCAGGCCTTGCTGGCGTCGACCGGGCTGGTGCTGAACTCCGGCCAGATGGCCGATCTGGTCCTGGCCTGGCGCCAGGTGGCAGGACTGATCGCCGCCGTTCCGCGTGACCGACCGCTTGCCGACGATCTTGCCTATGTGTTCCGCGTGCCGCCGCCCGCCCCTGCTTCGATCAGGCCTGCGGCGAAGGAGGCCGCCGCGCGCAA
The DNA here is from genome assembly GCA_963830565.1 of uncultured Pseudomonadota bacterium. Taxonomy (GTDB): domain Bacteria; phylum Pseudomonadota; class Alphaproteobacteria; order Acetobacterales; family Acetobacteraceae; genus DATFDN01. Next base: position 81,739 of record CAWHMO010000013.1, on the reverse strand, counting down.
GGCCGCCGCGCGCGGCCGACGATGAGCGGGGACGCGTTCGGCCCCCTGACCATCGCCGAGGCCGGCCGCCTCCTCGCCGCCCGCAAGATGTCCGCCGTCGAGCTGACTCGCGCGCTGCTCGCCCGCATCGCGGCCCTCGACCCCACGCTGCATGCCTTCATCACCGTGACCGAGCGCCAGGCGCTTGCCGCGGCCCGTGCTTCCGATCGCGCTCTGGCCGCGGGTGAAGGCGGGAAACTGACCGGCATTCCGCTCGCCTACAAGGACATCTTCGAGACCGCCGGCGTGCGAACCACGGCGCATTCGCGTCTGCTCGCCGACAACGTGCCTCGGCGCGATGCGGAAACGGTGCGTCGACTGAGTGCCGCGGGCGCCGTCATGCTTGGCAAGCTCGCCACCCACGAATTCGCCATCGGCGGCCCCGCCTTTGACCTACCCTGGCCGCCGGCGCGCAATCCATGGGACCCGCGCCGATACACGGGCGGTTCGAGTTCCGGATCCGGTGCCGCCGTCGCGGCGGGCCTCGCACTGGGGGCGCTCGGTTCCGATACCGGCGGGTCGATTCGGCTGCCAGCGGCCTATTGCGGCATCGCCGGGCTGAAGCCTACGCCCGGCCTGGTCTCGCGGCGGGGCGTGATCCCGCTTGCCCCCAGCCTCGATACCGCCGGACCGATGGCCTGGACGGCACAGGATTGCGCCATCCTGCTGGATGCTATTGCGGGGCACGACCCCGCCGACCCCGCCTCGGTCGCTACGTCGACCCTGCCTACGGGCTATGCCCGCGCTGTGGCCGGGCCGGTGAAGGGGCTCCGCGTCGGGCTGCTCCGCCGGCATTACGAGCGCGATGTGCCGGCGGCGCCGGAAACGCTGCGCATGATGGCCGACGCCGCACGCGCGCTCCGCGACCTCGGCTGCCGGGTAACGGAGGCGAGCCTGCCGCCGGTGCAGGAGTTCAATGCCGTCGGCCGGATCATCATTTGCGCCGAGGCCTACACACTGCACGAGGCGACGCTGAGGGCGCGGCTCGGCGAGTACTCTCGCGTGTTCCGCATTCGGGTTATGGCCGGTGCGCTGATCCGCGCCGCCGACTACATTGCCGCCCAGCGCCGGCGATCCGATCTCATCGCGCAGGTCGCGGCCGCGTTCGCGAAGTTCGACGTGCTGGTCTCCATCCCGACCCCAGGTGCCGCTCCGCTGCTGACCGAGCAGCGGCCGGACGAGGGATTTGCGCAACCTTTCCTCACAACCCTCGCGAACGTCGCCGCCGCGCCCTCGCTCGTGGTGTGCGGCGGCTTCACCGCGCAGGGCCTACCGCTCGGCATCGAGTTCATCGGGCCCGCCTGGAGCGAGGCGCGGCTGCTCCGTCTGGGCCATCAGTTCGAGCGCGCGACGGGGACGCGCGCGCGGCGCCCCGCCCTGGCTTGACGGTCGGCGGCAGGCGCGGGCAGCTTGCGCTGTCCAGGAGGAAACCGAATGCCCAGCCCAGTCTCCCGCCGCGCGCTGCTGTCCGGCGCCGGCGGTCTCGCCGTCGCCACGATTCTGCGCCGCCCCGCCAACGCCGCCGAGTTCAGCTACAAATTCGCCAGCGTCTTGCCGATCGACCACCCGATGATGGTGCGTTCGCGCGAGGCAGTGGCGAAGATCAAGGACCAGAGCGGCGGCCGGCTCGACATCACGGTCTATCCCAACAGCGTGCTCGGCGCCGACACCTCCATGCTCGCCCAGTGCATCTCCGGTGCCGTGGAGATGTATTCGCTCTCGGGTGATCTCCTGGCACCGCGTATTCCCGTGGAGGGCATCACCGGCGTCGGTTTCGCCTTCCCGAGCTATGAGCAGGTCTGGGCGGCGATGGATGGGGAGCTTGGCGACTTCCTGCGGGCGCAGACCGAAAAGGCGAACATGCATTGCCTGAAGCGGACCTGGGATCACGGGTTCCGTGAGATCACCGCGCGCAACAAGCCGATCAACTCGCCGGCCGACCTGCAAGGCTTCAAGATACGGCTGCCGGTCGCGCCGTTGCCGATCGCGCTGTTCAAGCACCTGGGCGCCTCGCCGACCGCCATCAACTTCAGCGAAGTCTACAGCGCGTTGCAAACGGGCGTCGTGGACGGCCAGGAGAACCCGCTCATCCTGATCGACGTGGCCAAGCTGTACGAGGTGCAGAAATATTGCAGCCTCACCAACCACCAATGGGCGGGCTATCACGTCGCCTTCAACATGGCGGCCTGGAAGCGCCTGCCGCCGGACCTGCAAAATCTCGCCGAGAGCGTGTTCGACGCCGCCGCCCTGCAGGAGCGCCAGGACTGGATCGAGGCCAACAAGACGGTTCTTGAGAAGCTGAAGGGCAAGGGCATGATCTTCAATCAGCCCGATGGCGCGCCGTTCCGCGAAAAGCTGCGGCAGACCGGCTTCTACCCCGAGATGAAGGCGAAGATGGGCGAGCCCGGCTGGACGCTGCTCGAGAAGTACGTCGGCAAGCTCGCATGACGGTTTCGGCCCAGGAATCGGGCCGTTCGCCTGCCGGCGTGGCGCCCTCGACGTTGCGCCATGCCGCCGATCTGATCGCATCGGTCATCGGCATCGCAGCCGAAGCGATCGGCGCCGTGCTGGTGGTGGCCGAGACCGTGATCCTGTTCTGCGGCGTCGTCTCCCGCTACGTTTTCGACGCGCCGCTGATCTGGTCGGACGAGCTCGCGACTTTCCTGTTCCTTTGGCTGTCGATGCTCGGCATGGTCGTGGCGCTGCGGCGCGACGGGCACATGCGGCTGACCACCCTGGTCGGATGGGTTCCGCCGGCGGTCGCCGAATGGTTCGGCGCGGTCGGCGCGCTGGTGGTGATCGTCTTCGTGCTGGAGATCCTGCTGCCAGCGAAGCAATATGTCGATCAGCAGGTATTTACCGAGCTGACCACGCTGCCGTTCTCCGACGCTTGGCGGGTCTCGGCTATCCTGGTCGGGTCCGCGCTCGCCGCCTTGCTGGCCTTGCTGCGGCTGTTCCAGACCGGCCGGCCGCGCGCCGTGCTGCTGGCAATCCTGACGGTGGGCGCGATCGCCTTGGCGCTGTGGGCAGCGCAGCCGGTGCTGGTCGCGATCGGGCGCGGCAGCCTCATCCTGTTCTTCGTCGGCATCGTCGGCGCGGCGGTGGGCATCGGCGTGCCGATCGCCTTCGCGTTCGGCATCGCCACCGTCTCCTACCTCGCGCTCGTGTCCACCACGCCGATCAGCGTGGTGGTGAACCGCATGGACGACGGGATGTCGAACCTGCTGCTGCTCTCGGTGCCGATGTTCGTGTTTCTCGGCCTGCTGATGGAGATGACCGGCATCGCGCGGGTGATGGTGAACTTCCTGGCCGCGTTGCTGGGCCATGTGCGGGGCGGGCTCTCCTACGTGCTGCTCGGCGCGATGTATTTGGTCTCCGGCATCTCGGGGTCCAAGGCGGCCGACATGGCGGCGGTCGCCCCGGTGCTGTTCCCCGAGATGCGCCGGCGCGGCAATCATCCGGGCGAGCTAGCATCGCTGCTCGCATCCTCCTCGGCGATGTCCGAGACGATCCCGCCGAGTCTGGTGCTGATTACGATCGGCTCCGTCACCAATGTCTCGATCTCGGCGCTGTTCACCGGAGGGCTGTTACCGGCGGTGGTTGCGGCCTTGGCCCTGGTGGCGGTGGCTTGGTTCCGTTCCCGCAAGGAGGACATGGGCGGCGCACATCGCGCATCCGGCAAGGAAGTGCTGCGCACGTTCCTGATCGCCGTGCCCGGCCTGACCCTGCCGTTCGTGATCCGCTTCGCCGTGGTGAAAGGCGTGGCGACGGCGACCGAGGTCTCGACCGTGGGCGTGGTCTATACGGTGCTGCTCGGCGTGCTGGTCTATCGCGAGTTCGACCTGCGCCGGATCTATCCCCTGCTGGTCGAGACCGTGTCGCTGAGCGGTGCCGTCATGCTGATCATCGGCACGGCGACGGCGATGGCCTGGGCGCTCACGCAATCGGGCTTCTCGCAATGGCTGGTGCAGGCGATGGCGCATGTGCCGGGTGGCACGGCCGGCTTCCTCGCCATCAGCATCGCGGTGTTCATCGTGCTCGGCAGCGTGCTGGAGGGCATCCCGGCCATCGTGCTGTTCGGGCCGCTGCTGTTCCCGGTCGCGCGGACGCTGGGCGTGCACGAAGTGCATTACGCGATCGTGGTGATCCTGGCGATGGGCATCGGCCTGTTCGCCCCGCCCTTCGGCGTCGGCTTCTTCAGCGCCTGCGCGATCGGCCGGGTGTCGCCGGACGATGCGATCTGGCGCATCTGGCCCTATCTCGCGGCGCTGGTAGTCGCGCTGGTGATCGTCGCGGCGGTCCCATGGCTGTCCGTCGGGTTCCTGTGATACACAGCCAGTAACTCCCGACTTTCCTCAACGCATCCCATGAAGGTTCTCAACCTTTCCGCTCGCGCCCTTGCGCCGGAGCCGGACTCAAGCCGTACGCTGCTCGGGCGGCTATGGCGCGAGCATGTGCGCCATCACCGGGCGCGGCTGCTGCTCGTGCTCGCCTTGACCGCCCTGATGGCCGGGACCACCGCGCTCTATCCGGTGGTGATCGACCACGCCTTCGACATGTTCGCGCACCGCAACTCGCGCATCCTGTATCAGATCCCTGCCCTCGTGGTGCTTGTCTCCTCGGTGAAGGCGGCAGCGCAGTATTTCCAGAACGTGGAAGTGCAGCGGATCGTGCTGCTGACGATCCGGGGATTGCAGGAGCGCATGTTCGGTCACCTCGCGCGGGCAGACCTGGCGCGGATCGAGCGTGACGCCCCGGCCCAGCTCGCAGCGCGGTTCACCACCGACGCGGCGATCATCCGCAACTCGCTGACGCGCGCGGTGAACGGGGTCGCCGATGCGGTCACGGTCATCGGCCTGATCGTCTCCATGCTGTATCTCGACTGGCTGCTCAGCCTCGTTGCCGCCGCCCTTTATCCGCTGGCGGCGGTGCCAATCCAGCGCATCGGCAAGCGCGTCCGCCGCGCCTCGGGCGGGATGCAGGAGCGAATGGGCGAGACCGCAGCGCTGCTGAACGAGAGCTTCGCGCAGGCGCGCACCGTGCGCGCCTATCGGCTCGAAGGCGCGGAGATGGCACGGGCGGAGGCGGCATTCGGGGCGCTCTATCGCGCGCTGCTGCGCATGAGCAAAAGCCGTTCGCGCGTCGATCCGGTCCTGGAGGTGCTGGGCGGGGGCGCGGTCGCGCTGGTGATCGGCTTCGCCGGATGGCGGGCCGCCACGGGAAGCCAGACGATCGGCAACTTCACCGGCTTCGTCGCCGCGCTGCTGATCGCCGCACGTCCACTGCGCGCCCTGGGTTCGCTCAACGCGGCATTGCAGGAGGGGTTGGCCGGGCTGGCGCGGGTGTTCGCGGTGGTCGACGAGCAGCCGAGCATTGCCGATTTGCCTGCCGCAGTGCCGCTGCCGCCCGGACCCGGACGGGTTTCGTTCCGGAACGTCCGCTTCGCATACCCCGACGGGCGGGTGGGTCTCGCCGGCCTGAGCTTCGAGGCGGCGCCCGGCGCGACCGTTGCCCTGGTCGGACCGTCCGGTGCCGGGAAGTCGACGGCCATCGCCCTGATCCTGCGGTTGCACGAGGTGGCGTCGGGCGCCGTGCGGATTGATGGGGCGGACGTGCGCGCGGTCACGCTCGCCAGTTTGCGCGAGGCGATCGCCTATGTGAGCCAGGATGCACTGCTGTTCGACGACACAATCGCGGCCAATGTCCGGATGGGCCGTCCGACCGCTACCGATACCGAGGTCGAGGCAGCCGCCGAGGCGGCGGCTGGCGGGTTCATCGCCGACCTACCTCAGGGTTTCGCGACCGGGGTCGGACCCGGCGGGCAGCGCCTGTCGGGCGGCCAGCGGCAGCGCGTGGCGCTGGCCCGCGCGCTGCTGCGCGATCCGCGCATCCTGCTGCTAGACGAGGCGACCAGCGCGCTGGATGCCGAGAGCGAGGCGGCAGTCCAGGCCGCACTGGCCCGCCTGCGCAAGGGCCGCACCACGATCATCGTGGCGCACCGCCTGTCCACCGTGCGCGATGCCGATCTGGTCGTGGTGTTGGCGGACGGCCGCGCCGTCGAGCAGGGCACGCATGCCTCCCTGCTGGCTGAAGGCGGGCTCTACGCACGGCTGGTCGGCAGCCAGATGCTCGCACACTGACGTCTAACTAGCGGTGTTTTTTCGATTGTTTGCCGTGTGGAATTGGCATCCCGCGCTAGCGTGGTGCCATGGACGACCTCAGCAAGAACACGTTCGTGGACACCGGGGCGGGCATGGTCAGCCGGCGTCGTCCGTCGCGCGCGCGCTGGGCCGTGCTGGCTATCGTGCTGCTGGGGATCGTTGCCGCCGCGGCCGATTATTGGTGGCTCGGCACTGGGCTGATCAGCACCGACGATGCCTTCACCGATGGCAGGGCGGTCACGCTGGCGCCGCAGGTGGCGGGCACTGTTGTCGCGCTGCTCGCCCAGGACAACCAACGGGTGAAGGCCGGGGACGTGCTACTGCAGATCGACCCCAGAGCCTACACCGCTTCCCGCGACCAGGCGGTTGCCAACCTGCACGTGGCGCAAGCACAACTCGACAACGCGCGGGCCCGGCTGGACATAGCCCGTGTCGACTACCCCGCTCGCCGTGCCGCCGCCGAGGCCCAGCTTACAGCCGCGCGCGTCACCTTTGCCAAGACCGACGCCGACTGGCGTCGGCAAAGTCAGCTCCCTCCCCAGGCAATTACCCAGCAGGCGCTCGACGCGGCGAATGCCGCCCGGCTCACCGCGCAGGCCGGCCAGATGAGTGCGGAGGCGGAGTTGCGGCGGGCCGACACGGTGCGCGCGCAGGTCGCCCAGGCGGAGACCAGCGTCCAGGAGCTAGAAGCAAAAGTTGCCCAGGCCACGGCGCAGCTCCAGCAGGCGGAGCTGAACCTGGCCTGGACCCGGCTGACGGCGCCTCAGGACGGCTGGATCACCAAGCGGAACGTGGAAGCCGGCAACTATGTCCAGCCCGGCAAGTCGCTGCTCGCCCTGGTGACGCCCGATGTCTGGGTGACGGCGAACTTCAAGGAATCCGACCTTGCCCACCTGCGTCCCGGACAGAAAGTGGACATCAGCGTCGATGCCTATCCGGCGCTGAAGCTCAAGGGCCATGTGGACAGCGTACAGCTTGGCACCGGCTCCCGCTTCACCGCCTTCCCGCCGGAGAACGCCACCGGGAACTTCGTCAAGATCGTCCAGCGCGTGCCGGTGAAGATCGTCATCGACAGCGGCCTTGATCCAGCTGTTCCGCTGCCGCTCGGGATGTCCGTCGTTCCAACTGTTCACGTCCAGTGACCGTCTCAGCGGCGGATGTTGGTTGGCGGCCGCGTCACGGCCCCTGGCTGATCGCCTTCGTCGCCACTCTGGCGCCGTTCATGGAGGTGCTCGACTCCACCATCGTCAATGTGAGCCTGCCGAATATTTCCGGCAGCATGTCGGCGAGCTTCAACGACGCGACCTGGAGCCTGACCTCCTACCTGGTCGCCAACGGCATCGTGCTGCCGGTTGCCGGATGGCTCGGACGGCTGTTCGGGCGGAAGCGCTACTTCCTGGCTTGCATCGCCATGTTCACCGCCTGCTCGCTCCTGTGCGGGATCGCGACCAGCCTGCCGCAGCTCGTGGCGTTTCGCTTCCTCCAGGGGCTGTTCGGCGGCGGGCTGCAGCCCAACCAGCAGGCGGTGATCCTGGACATCTTCGAGCCGTCGCAGCGCGGGCGCGCCTTCTCGATGGTCGCCATCTCGGTGATCTTCGCGCCGATCCTCGGACCGGTGCTGGGGGGGTGGCTGACCGATGCCTATAGCTGGCGTCTGGTGTTCCTGATCAATGTGCCCATCGGGCTGATCGCGTTTCTCGCCGTGCTGCGTCTGGTCGAAGATCCGCCCTGGGTGGAGCGCGATCGCGCTCGCGCCAGTGACATCGATTACGTGGGAATCGGTCTCATCGCCCTCGGCCTGGGCTCCCTGCAGATCATGCTCGACCGCGGCGAGGACTGGGACTGGTTCGGCTCGCCGTTGACCCGGCTGTTCGCATTGCTCGCGGCGGTAGGCATCGCCGGGGCAGTGGCGTGGCTGCTGCTGACCGACAAGCCGGTGGTCAATCTCCGCACGCTGGGCGATCGCAATTTCGGCGTCGGCGTCATCACCATCTCCTGCATCGGCGCGATCCTCTATTCGAGCAACCTGCTGATCCCGGCATTCGCGCAACAATGGATGGGCTACACCGCGCTGCTCGCAGGCGAGGTCATCTCGCCCGGCGCGGTGGTGATGATCGTCCTGATCCCGTTCGTCGCGCGCGTGGCGTTGCCGAGCTTTCAGACGCGCCACCTGCTGGCGTTCGGATTTTTCGTCCTGGGCTGCGCCGCCCTTTATGCGCACCGGCTGACGCCGGACCTCGACTTCGCGACCATGGCGACCTGGCGCGCCCTCCAGACGGTGGGCCTCGCGTTCCTGTTCGTGCCGAACAGCACGATCTCCTATTCCACCTTGCCGCGGTCTCTGAACGCCGATGCCGCGGCGCTGTATGCGATGTTCCGCAACATCTCGGGGTCAATCGGCATCTCGGTGGCCGCCGCGATCACCGCGCAACGGCTGCAGGTTCATCGCGCCTACCTTGCCGCGCATCTCACGCCGTTCGACCAGGGCTACGTCGAGACGCTGGACCGCGCCGTTCGCACGCTGCAGGCCGCCGGCCGAACGGCGGCGCAAGCCCAGCACGCGGCGATGGGGCTGATGAACCAGATGCTGACGCAGCAGGCGGCGGTGCTGGCCTATGTGGATGTGTTCGCCCTGTCAGCCATCGGGGCGTTCTGCGCGATCCCGCTGACGTTCCTGTTCCGCGGCGGCAAGGCAGGCGCGCGCGGCCGGTAATGGCTACGCGCCCAAAACCCAGCGCCGGAAGTGGTCGAGGTCGATGTTGCCGCCGGTGAGCACCACGCCGACGCGCCGTCCGGCCATATCCGCCCGTTCCTGAAGCAGCGCGGCAAGCGGCGCCGCGCCGGCGCCTTCGGCGAGGTTGTGCGTATCCTCCCAGAAGGCGCGCACCGCCTGGGCGATCTCGGCGTCACTCACGGTGACGATCCGGCTGGCTCCGGTCCGGATGATCGCAAGCGCGTCCGGGTCGGGCTGTCGGGTCGCGATCCCGTCGGCTTGCGTCTTGGCGCGGTTCAGCAGAACCAGGTGTCCCTCCGCGAGCGAGCGCGCGTAGCTCGCCGCGCCCGCTGCCTGCACACCGATGATCTCGGTTGTCAGGCCGAGCAGGTCGCGCGTCAGGATAGCGCCGCAGATCCCCGAACCGAGGCCGACCGGCACATACAGCGCATCAAGGGGCGGGGCGGCGCGGAACAGTTCCAACGCCCAGGTCGCGACACCCAGCACCAGATCGCGCGCGAATGACGGCACGAACTCGAGCCCCTCGTCGGCGGCGATCCGCGCGGCGGCCTCGCGCGCTGCCTCGAAATCGGCCCCGTGCTCGATCAGGCGGGCGCCGAAGCCGCGCATGGCCGCGTTCTTCTCCACGCTGTTGCCGTGCGGGACGATGATCGTGACAGGCACGCCGGCCCGCGCGCCCGCGTAGGCCAAGGACTGGCCGTGATTGCCGCGGGTGGCGGAGGCGACGCCGCCTACATGCGGACGCTCCCGCCGCAGGCGGTCCATGTAAAGGAGCCCGCCGCGTACCTTGAATGCGCCGGTGGGCGCGTGGTTCTCGTGCTTGACCCAGACCTCGGCGCCGGTTCGGCTGGCGAGCAGTGGCCACGCATATTGCGCAGTTCCAGCGAAGTCGGCGTGGACGAAGTCGCACGCGCGCTCGAGTTCGTCGAGGCTGAACATCATCGGCTGTTCATCGCTTCGCCCCTCCCACCAGGGGAGGGGTGAGCGCGCCGACGCGGCCTAGGCGAGCCGCAGATTGACCGCCGCGACCTTGCCGCGTTCGGTCGCGGTTTCGTACGTGACGCGCTGGCCGTCGTTCAGGCCCTTGAGGCCGGCGGCCTGAACGGCGGTGATGTGGACGAACACATCCTTGCCGCCGCCTTCGGGCATGATGAAGCCGAATCCCTTGGTCGCGTTGAACCACTTCACGGTTCCAGTAGCCATCCGTGTGATCTCCCGGGACGCGCCGTCCAGGGCGCGCGTCATGTACGAGGGTGCCGTCGGGGGCCGGCCGGGCCCGCTCAGGCTCAGAGGGCGCGGAGATTGGTGGCGGCGTCCTTGCCGCGCTCCTTCACCACGTCGAAGCTGACGCGCTGACCCTCATCGAGGCCATTCAGCCCCGCCGCCTGCACCGCTGTGATGTGGACGAAAACGTCCTTGCCGCCGTCCTGCGGCACGATGAACCCGTAACCCTTGGTGGCATTGAACCACTTGACCGTACCAGAAGCCATTCTCGACACTCTCTCGTTCGCTGCCGCGCCTCCGCGCGGCGTGAGACAACCGGCCTTGGACGTCTTGAGAGCACCCGAGGACACGGGAGGCGCAGCAAGCCAAGCCAAACGCGATTGCGTTTCGCATTTGGTACAGAAAGGCCGCTGTCTGTCAATGCGAGGCGCCGGAGCCATGCGGATGGCGTCGCCGCGCCACCATACATGGGGCGAACGCGCCGGCATGGAAGCCGGACAAAAAAGAGGGCGGACCCCGCGGCCCGCCCTCCGAACGCAAGAACTTGTCCGATCCGGGAGATCAGAAGTCCATGTCGCCCATGCCGCCCATGCCGCCGCCCGGAGGCCCGCCCGCCGGCGCCTTCCGCTCCGGCTTCTCGGCGATCATGGCCTCGGTCGTGATCAGCAGGCCGGCGATCGAGGAGGCGTCCTGGAGCGCGGCGCGCACGACCTTCGTCGGGTCGATGATGCCGGCCTTCACCAGATCCTTGTACTCCCCGGTCTGCGCGTCGAAGCCGAACGCGTACTCGCTGTTATCGAGCACCTTGCCGCTGATCACCGCGCCGTCCTCGCCGGCATTGGTGGCGATCTGGCGCAGCGGCGTCAGGATCGCCTTGCGGACGATGTCAATGCCGAAGCGCTGGTCGTCGTTCTCGGCATTGACCGCGGCGAGGATCGACCCGGCACGCGCCAGGGCGACGCCGCCGCCAGGAACAATGCCCTCCTCGACCGCCGCGCGGGTCGCGTGCAGCGCGTCATCGACGCGGTCCTTGCGCTCCTTCACCTCGACCTCGCTGGCGCCGCCGACGCGGATCACCGCCACGCCGCCCGCGAGCTTGGCCAGCCGCTCCTGCAGCTTCTCGCGGTCGTAGTCCGAGGTGGTCTCCTCGACCTGCGCGCGGATCTGGTTGCAACGGCCCTTGATGTCCTCGGACGAACCCGCACCCTCGACGATGGTGGTGTTCTCCTTCTCGATCAGGACCTTCTTGGCCTTGCCGAGCATGTTCAGCGTGACGGATTCCAGCTTGATGCCGAGATCCTCGCTGATGACCTGGCCGCCCGTCAGGATGGCGATGTCCTCCAGCATGGCCTTGCGGCGATCACCGAAGCCCGGCGCCTTGACGGCGGCGACCTTGAGGCCGCCACGCAGCTTGTTGACCACTAGGGTGGCCAGCGCCTCGCCTTCCACGTCCTCGGCCACGATCAGCAGCGGACGGCCCGACTGAACCACGGCCTCGAGCAGCGGCAGCATCGGCTGCAAGCCCGACAGCTTCTTCTCGTGGATCAGGATGTAGGGCTGGTCGAGGTCGGCGACCATCTTCTCGGCGTTGGTGATGAAATACGGCGACACGTAGCCACGGTCGAACTGCATGCCCTCGACGACGTCGAGCTCGGTCTGGATGCCTTTGGCCTCCTCGACCGTGATCACGCCCTCGTTGCCGACCTTCTGCATCGCCTCGGAGATCATCTTGCCAACCTCGGTGTCGCCGTTGGCGGCGAGCGAGCCGACCTGGGCGGTCTCGGCCGGGGTGGTGATCTTGCGGCTGTTCTTCTTCAGCTCCTCGACGATCGCGGCCACGGCCTTGTCCACGCCCCGCTTGAGGTCCATCGGGTTCATGCCGGCAGCGACGGCCTTGGCGCCCTCGCGCACGATCGCCTGGGCCAGCACGGTCGCCGTAGTGGTGCCGTCGCCCGCCACGTCGTTGGTCTTGGAGGCGACCTCGCGCACCATCTGCGCGCCCATGTTCTCGAACTTGTCGGAGAGCTCGATCTCCTTGGCGACGGTGACGCCGTCCTTGGTGATCCGCGGCGCGCCGAAGCTCTTGTCGAGTACCACGTTGCGGCCCTTCGGCCCAAGCGTCACCTTCACCGCGTCGGCCAGGATGTCCACGCCACGAAGCATCCGCTGGCGGGCGTCACCGCCGAATTTCACGTCCTTGGCAGCCATATGTCTCTCGTCCTTATCTGTCGATCGAAGCGGCCTGAAGCGGCCCCGCTCAGGCGGCCTTCTTCTGGGCGACCCCGCCTTCGATCACGCCCATGATGTCGGTTTCCTTCATGATCAAGAGCTCCTCGCCCTCGATCTTGACCTCGGTGCCCGACCATTTGCCGAACAGGATGCGGTCGCCCGCCTTCACATCGGGCGCTACGAGTTGGCCCTGTTCGTTGCGCGCCCCAGGACCGACCGCGATGATCTCGCCCTCCATGGGCTTCTCCTTGGCGGTATCGGGAATGATGATCCCACCCGAGGTCTTCTCCTCGGCGTCGATGCGGCGAACCACCACCCGGTCATGCAGGGGACGGAACTTCATGCGAATGCTCCTAAACTGTGTCTCGAAGATTGCCACCGGCTCGGCCCGAATGGGGCGCCGCGCAGCGGTTGTTAGCACTCCCGTCACGGGAGTGCTAACCATCTAGACGGGCCCCGGGTTCTTGTCAAGGCCCGGCAGCACTATCGGAGTTCGAGTGCCAAGTTGCTGATATCACGCCCTTTTTGATAGCATCATAAAGCCGGATACGTGGCATCGTGTGGGGCGGTCAACGGAAGTGTTGCCGCCGCGAACAGGACGGAGACCGAGGGATGAGCCTCGCCCTGCAGCTTGAAAATTATCGGCTGACGACGGCCGAGATCCTGTACCGCATGCCGGACCATCCGGACATCCTCCAGACCTATGTCTGGCAGGAGCTGGACATCGCGCCCGCGTTCCCAGTGCTGCGGAAATTCCTCGATTTCTGGCGGCGCGAGCTGGAAGGGCCGATCCACTCGGTACGGGTAGCCTCGGCCCAACTGATCCAGCCGGCCCGCTTCCGCGCCCCGGGCCTGATCCGCCACATTCACTAGTTGAGAGCCGGTCCGACAGCTTCCCCTGGCTGCATGGCCCCGTATATTCGGGCCATGCCGTTCGACACCACTGATTTTCCCGCACTGCCGGGGCGCCGCGCCGAAAGCCTGCACGCCCGTCGTCTTGTCGCCGCGTGGCTTTTCCTGGTCTGCGCCATGCTGTGGGGGATGGTGGTGCTGGGGGGCATGACGCGCCTGACCGGCTCGGGCCTCTCGATCATGGAGTGGGCGCCGGTCAGCGGCACCCTCCCGCCGCTCGATCCAGAGGACTGGCGGAAGCTGTTCGCCCTGTACCAGACGATCCCCCAGTACCACATCCTCCACGAGGGCATGGGACTGGACGGGTTCCAGCACCTGTTCTGGCTGGAATGGACCCACCGTCTGTGGGGACGCCTGATCGGTCTCGTGGTGTTCGTGCCACTGCTCTGGCTGGCTCTCACGCGGCGCATCGACCGTCGCCTTGTGCCGCGCCTCGCGCTGATTTTCGTCCTGGGCGGGCTTCAGGGGGCGGTTGGCTGGTTCATGGTCGCCTCTGGCTTCCTTCCCGACAGCACGGCGGTCGCCCCGGCCCGGCTGGTCATCCATCTCGCTCTGGCGCTGGCGCTTTACGTGGCGATTCTGTGGACAGGGCTGAGTGTGCTGCGTCCGGTCCCGGCCCCGCCATTTCAAGACGGCCGGCTGCTGCGCGGGCTGTCGCTGGCGGCTGCCTCGGGGCTCGGCCTCGCCATTCTGGCCGGAGGCTTCGTGGCCGGCACCCATGCGGGGCTTGAATATAACACCTTCCCGCTCATGGAGGGACGGCTGGTTCCCGCGGACTTCGCGCGGCTCGACCCGCTCTGGCGGAACCTGATGCAGAACATTCCCGCCGTGCAGTTCGACCACCGTTTGCTCGCCACGGTGGCTGCGGTTCTGGCCTGCTTGGTCGTGCTTGCTGCCTTCGCTCGACCGGCGCCGCGCGCCGTCCGCACCGGCGCGCTTGCGCTGGGCTTGGCCGTGCTGGCCCAATATGCGCTCGGCGTCGCGACGCTGTTGTACGTGGTGCCGGTGCCTTTGGCGGCTGCGCACCAGGCCAATGCGGTGCTGGCGCTGACAGCGGCGGTGATCGTTCTGCACCGGCTGCGCCCGGCCCGGAGCCGATGAGCAGACCGCGCACATTGCGCTTGCCGGCCCGGCGGCTCATCTCGGGGCATTCGGATTGAAGGAGCGATCATGAGCGCGCTGGCCACCACCGACAGGCTGTTCTTCGACCGAGCCGATACAGCCCTGGAGCGCGCCGCGGCCGAGCGGCTCGTCGGGCAGGGACTCGCCCACGGCGATGACGGCGAGCTGTTCCTCGAGTACCGCGAAAGCGAGCAGATCAGCCTCGACGATGGGCGCATCCGCAGCGCCGGCTTCGACACCACGCTTGGCTTCGGTCTGCGCGCGGTGGCGGGCGAGGCGACAGGCTACGCCCATGCCGGAGAGCTTTCGGAAGCTGCGCTGAGCCGCGCGGCCGACAGCGTGGCAGCGGTGGCAAGCGGGCACTCGGGGGTGAGTGCCGAGCCGCCGCGCGCGACCAATGCCCGGCTTTACTCCGACGCCAATCCGCTCTCCTTGATGGACTTCTCGGCGCGTACCGCCCTGCTCGGCGAGATCGACGCCTACGCGCGCGGCAAGGACCCGCGCGTCTGCCAGGTGATGGCGTCGCTGGGAGGGGAGTGGCAGGCGGTGCAGATCATCCGCGCCGACGGGACGCGCGTGGCCGACCTGCGTCCGCTGGTGCGCCTCAATGTATCCGTGGTGGTTGAGCAGGGCGGCCGACGCGAGACCGGCAGCCATGGCATGGGTGGCCGGGCCGACTACGCCGGCGTCACCGCGCCTCAGGCTTGGAGCGCTGCGGTGGACGAGGCGCTGCGGCAGGCCTTGGTGAACCTTGACAGCCGTCCCGCGCCGGCGGGGGAAATGGAGGTCGTGCTCGGCCCGGGCTGGCCGGGCATCCTGCTGCACGAGGCGATCGGCCACGGGCTGGAGGGCGACTTCAATCGCAAGAAGACGTCCGCCTTCTCGGGGCTGTTGGGCCAGCGGATCGCTGCTCCGGGCGTGACCGTCGTGGACGACGGCACGATGCCGGATCGGCGGGGCAGCCTGACGGTGGACGATGAGGGCACGCCGACAAGCCGAACCGTGCTGATCGAGGACGGCGTCCTCGTCGGCTTCATGCAGGACCGCCTGAACGCCCGGCTGATGAACATGCGCGCGACCGGCAACGGGCGGCGCCAATCGTTCGCGCATGCACCCATGCCGCGCATGACGAACACGGTCATGCTGGGCGGCGCGCACGCGCCCGAGGAGATGATCCGCACCGTGAGCCGGGGCCTCTACGCGGTGAACTTCGGCGGCGGGCAGGTGGACATCACGTCCGGGAAGTTCGTGTTCTCGGCAAGCGAGGCATATCTGATCGAGGATGGGCGTGTGACCGCGCCAGTGAAGGGCGCAACCATCATAGGCAACGGCCCCGATTCCCTGACCAAGGTGTCGATGGTTGGCAATGACATGGCCTTGGATCCTGGCATCGGCACATGCGGCAAGAATGGCCAGGGCGTGCCCGTGGGCGTTGGCCAACCCACGCTCAAGATCGCCGGATTGACTGTCGGCGGCACGGCCTCCTAAGCGGCGGTTATCGGCCGCTATCCAGAGAAGGGCGCCCGGGAGCGGGCGCCCTTTTTGCTGAACTGACTCTGGGCCATAGCGTTCGGCAGGAAGGATAATTTCAACTAATCACACGTTCAGAAGCAGTTTCCGTACGCTGGGAATTCACCCAACTTGCAGAAGACGACTGGATTTCAGCAAAAATTCGTATCAACGCCGATTTTACGGCGCGATGACGTGAAACTTCGGGTAAAAAATCACTAACGTGGAAATATCGCTGCATCGTGAAGGCTGCGGTGCTGGCTGACGGCACGGCAGTCGCAAGATGCAGAAGGAGCCAGCGACATGTCGCAAGCCAACCAGGTGATTTCCGCAGCGACCATTGCCGATGCCGGCAAGGTTCGGCTCGGCGGGTATGCGCCGAGCCTCGCTCCGGCGACGGAGGACACCGGCAAGGTGCGGCTCGGCGGCTACGCCCCGACTCTCGCTCCGGCGACGGAGGACACCGGCAAGGTTCGGCTCGGCGGCTACGCGCCCAGCCTGGCGCCATCCCGTAAGTAGGCGGCGCGCCGAGATGGCCAGCGGAACAAGGGTTTGACGGGTGCGCCAGATCCCTGTTTTGCTTCCAACGTTCCAAGCCGAGGCTCCGCTGTGAGCACCGTCATTCCCGAGCCCGACACAATCGCAGAGCCTGGCGCCCGGGTGCCCCTCATCACCTTCCATCGTTTCATTCCCACTGCTCGGTATCCCATGCGGGCCGACCGGTCGGCGGCGGGATCGCTGCCCACCCGAGCCTTCCGTTACTGCGAGCCGGCCACATCCGCCGCCGCCTTCGGCTGGTACGTGTTCCCGCCGATCAGCTTCAGCGTCCAATGGGACGGCAACGACATGATCTGGACGTGGGAGGGTGCGAACCAGTGGTATCCGCTGAAAGCCGCGCAGTTCCCGGATTTCCGTGCGCAGTTTGACGCCGTCGCGCCGGAGGACATCCGGGAGTTCTCGCCTCCCTTCCTCGGCGCCCTGCAGGAGCCGGGGCTGTTGCAGATGTGGACGGGACTCGTGCTGCGCACCCGCCCGGGCTGGAGCGCCCTGGTCCGGGCACCCGCGAACGTGCCCCGCAGCGGCACCTATGAGCTGTACGAAGGGATCATCGAGACCGACCGCTGGTTCGGCCCGCTGATCACAAATATGCGGATCACCAAGACCAACATACCGGTTGATTTCCGCGCTGACTTCCCGCTGCTGCAGGTCCAACCGCTGCCGCGCCATGTCTACGACGATGCGACCCTGAGCGATTATGAGCTGGTGCCCGATCTGACAGGTCTGCGGCCCGAGGACTGGGACGACTACTATGATACGGTGGTGCGGCCGAACGTCCAGGTGAACCGCCCGCGCGGCCAATATGCCGCGGCCGCCCGCAAGCGTCGAGCTCGCGACGAGCAGGAAAAAGAGACCGAGCGCTAAAATTGTTTCGAATGGGGCTTTACGCGGGCCGACTACTATGGCTTACACGTGCTCGTGCGCTCCGTCCTGCTGTTCCGTCTCCTCGGCATCGCCCTTCCACTCCTGGCCCTGGCCGCCAATGAGGCGCCTGCTGCGCCCATGGGCATTTGCCCGCCGGACCCGCCACTCCCGAAGCTAGCGATGCCGCATTTGCGCGCGGCGCTCCAGGCGGATCGCGAGGGGCTGATCGTGGCACTGGGGTCATCATCGACCGAAGGGGTGGCCGCCTCGGACTCGGCGCGCACTTATCCCGCCGTGCTGCAAGCCGAGCTCTCGGCAGAGCTTCCCCAGTGGCACGTCGCGGTTCTCAATCGCGGCGTCGGTGGGCAGGACGCGCCGGGCGAATTGGCGCGGATGGAGTCCGATGTGATCGCGGTCCGTCCTCAACTCGTGATCTGGCAGGTCGGCGCGAATGCGGCCCTGCGCCATACCGACGCGAATCTGTTCCGCGCCCAGGTCATGGAGGGATTGGAACGGCTGAAGAAGTCGGGCATCGACGTGATCCTGATGGATAACCAGCGCACGCCGCGCATTCTCGCAGCCACCGGGGACAGCGCCATAGACCGTGCCTTGGCGCAGGTGGCGGGCCAGCCCGGCGTGAATTTGTTCTCCCGCGGTCGGCTGATGGATGCCTGGGAGACCGAGGGGGCAAGCCCGGCCGTGTTCACCTCCGCCGACAGGCTGCATCACAACGACCGCGGCTATCTCTGCCTCGGCCGCGCTCTCGCGCACAGCATTGTCAGCTCCCTGAGCCCGCCACCCGCCTGACCTTCGCGGCTTGCCTGATGCGCGGGTTGCTGGATCAATGCGGCCGATGCACCGCACCATCCGTACCGCGACGCTCGATATCGCCTTCGAGGCTTACGGCCCGGATGCCGGGCCGCCCCTGATCCTGTTGCACGGTTTCCCCGACGACCCGCGCGCCTGGGATGATGTCGTCCCGCCGTTCGCGGAGTCGGGCTGGCGAGTCCTTGTCCCCTGGCTGCGCGGTTACGGTCCGACGCGATTCCTGCAAGCCGATACGCCGCGCTCGGGTCAGCAAGCCGCGCTCGGCGCCGACCTCCTGGACTTCATGGACGGGCTCGGCATCGCCCGCGCGACGTTCGCCGGCTATGACTGGGGCGGGCGCGCCGCCTGCATCGTCGCCGCATTGTGGCCCGATCGGGTGCGCGCCCTGCTGTCGATCACCGGGTACAATATCCAGGACATCGAGGCTGCGTCCCGACCCGCATCCGCCGAACAGGAACTCCGTCTCTGGTACCAATGGTATTTCCACACCGAGCGCGGCCGGGCTGGCTTGGCCGCGAACCGCCACGACATCTGCCGACTGCTGTGGCGGCTGTGGTCGCCCAACTGGCGCTTCGACGACGCGACCTATTGTCGGACCGCGCCGAGCTTCGACAACCCCGATTTCGTGGACGTGGTGATTCAGTCCTATCGCCACCGCTATGCCAATGCGCCGGGCGACCCTGCGCTGGAGCCAATCGAGCAGCGCCTTGCCGCGCAGCCGCGCATCGGCGTGCCGACGGTCAACCTGCATGGTGCCGCCGACGGAGTGACCCCGGCCGAGGGATCGGAGGGCCACGCGCGCCAGTTCAGCGCCTTCTATCAGCGTCGCGTGGTGCCGACCGCCGGCCATTTCCTGCCGCGCGAGGCCCCGGATGCAATCATTGAAGCGATTCGCGTACTGGAGAAGGAGTTGGTTCCATGATGAAGCTGATCAGCGCGACGCCGAGCCCGTATGCGCGCAAGGTCCGCATCGCGCTCGCCGAGAAGCCGCGCGACGACGACGGCTGGCTCGCGGCGCGCAAGTGCCTGGTCCTGGCCGACGGGTCTGCGATGCCTTCCTGCTGGTGTTCTTCGAGCGGCGGCGGCCGGAACCGCATCAGAGCGCGCCCTGGATCGCGCGGCAGATGCGCAAGATCGACGGCGGTCTGGCCGAGATGGCGCGCGTCGTTGGCGCCCGCGAGTACGCCGTCTCAGAACGCCGTCACCGGCTCGGTGATATACGCCTGCCCTCCGGAGTGCCTACCTTCCCGGGACGGCATGGCGGTGCGGGAAGCGGCCGAACCGTTGGCGACCAGAACGGCAGCACGTACTCAGAACTCATGCCAGCGCGCGATCCAGCACGCGCACCGAATGGACCGCCTCGCGCCCTGCGAGATCGCGGATCTGGTGCCGGCAGGAGGTGCCGTCGGCCACGATGATGTCCTCGGGGGCGGCGGCGCGTACCGCCGGGATCAGCGCCGCTTCCGCCATCGCGCGCGAAGCCTCCTGGGTCTCCGCCTGATAGCCGAAAGCGCCGGCCATCCCGCAGCATGAGGAAGCGATCGGCTGCACCGCGAGCTCGGGCACAAGTTGCAGGGCCGATAGCGCAGCGGGAAAGGCGCCGAATGATTTCTGGTGGCAATGCCCGTGGACATGCGCCGAGACCGGCAACGGCCTGAGCGGCAGCGACACCTTCTCGCGTACCAGGAACTCCGATAGCAGCAGCGCGCGCCCGGCCAACGCATCCGCCTCCGCGCCGGGCAGCAGCGATCGGAACTCGTCGCGCAGCGTCAGCAGGCACGAGGGTTCCAGCCCGACCACCGGCGCCTCGCCCCCGAGCGCGGCCAAGGTGCGCCGCGCCTCGACCCGCGCCCGCTCGACCATGCCGGCGGCCAGGTAGGTGCGCCCGCAGCAGAGCGGCCGGGCGCCGGCCTGGGGCATGCGCGGGCGGAACCCGGCAGCTTGCAGCACGCGGAGTGCGGCCCGCAGGTTCTCCGGCTCGAACCAACGGTTGAAGGTGTCGGCCAGCAGGAGTACCTCCGGACCTGTCCCGTGCCCAGCCTCGGCGTCGCGGAAGTGGTCGCGACGCGGCACAGGGAGGCTACGGTCCGGGGCGAAGCCCAGGCGCGCGAACGCGGCGCGCGCCGGCCCGCTAGCCTGCAGCCGCTTTGCCCAGGGCAGGCGCGCCAGGATCGGTGCGGTGCGCGGCAGCCCCGCGACTAGGCGCTCGCGGGCGCCGATGCCGCGCCGCTCGGCTCGCGCCGCCAGCACCTCGATCTTCATCTTCGCCATGTCGACGCCCGTCGGGCACTCCCGCCGGCACCCTTTGCAAGACACGCACAGCTTCAGCGCCTCGGCCACCGCGTCGGACGCCATCGCGGCAGGGCCGAGCTGGCCCGTCATCGCCAGACGCAGGGTGTTGGCGCGCCCGCGCGTGAGGTGTTCCTCGTCGCGGGTCACGCGGTAGCTGGGACACATCACGCCGGCATCGAAGGCGCGGCAGGTTCCGTTGTTGTTGCACATCTCGACGGCGCCCAGCATCCCGCCCGGATGGTCCGACCAGTCGAGCTTGGGCGTGAAGCCGGGGGCGGGAGCGTAGCCAGGCGGGTAGCGGAACAGGGTACGATCGTCCATGCGCGGGGGGCGAACGATGCGGCCGGGGTTGAGCAGGCCGCGCGGGTCGAAGACATCCTTCACCTGCTCGAACGCGCCCACGAGGCGCGGTCCGAACATGCTGGCGTGGAACTCGCTGCGCGCGATGCCGTCGCCGTGCTCGCCGCTATGCGAGCCCTTGTACTCGCGCACGAGGGCGAAGCACTCCTCGGCCACGGCGCGCATGGTGGCGACGTCCACTGGGTCCTTCATGTTCAGCACCGGGCGGACATGCAGGCAGCCGACCGAGGCATGCGCGTACCACGTGCCCTTGGTGCCGTGTCGGGCGAACACGTCGTTGAGCCGCTCGGTATAGTCGGCCAGATCCTCCAGCCGCACCGCGCAGTCCTCGATGAACGAGACCGGCTTGGCGTCGCCCTTCATCGACATCATGATGTTGAGGCCCGCTTCGCGCACCGCGGCGACATCGGCCTGGAAGGCGGGATCGGTGGCGCGCACGACCGCGCCCGGATACCCGAGATCACCCATCAGGGCGTCGAGGTCCGCCAGCCTGGCGAGCAGCGGTGCGTCGTCGTGGCCGTGAAACTCCACGATCAGCAGGCTGTCCGGCTCGCCGATCAGCATCCGCTCGATCGTCGGACGGTAGATGGCGATGCCCCGCCCGAGGTCGATCATGGTGCGATCCACCAGCTCTACCGCCTCGGGATCGAGCGCGACAATGGGACGTGCCGCCTCCATCGCCGCACGGAAGGTAGGAAACTGGCAAATCCCGAGCACCTTGCGCGGCTTGATCGGATGCAAGGTCAGCTCGATGGCGGCGGAAAGGGCGAGGGTGCCCTCCGATCCCACCAGCAGACGGGCGAGGTTCGGGTGCGCGTGGGTGAGGGCGTCGAGGTTGTAGCCGCCGACCCGGCGCAGCATGGCGGGAAACCGCGCGGCGATCTCGCTGGCCTCGGCGGCGCCGAGCGCGCGCAGGCGCCGGACCAGCTCGGCGACCGACGCGGGCACGTCCGCGTTGTCCGGCATCGCGCCGAAGCGGTGCCGCGTGCCGTCGGCCAGGATGGCATCGATCGCGCGCACATTATCGGCCATCAGCCCATAGCGGATCGACTTCGACCCGCAGGAATTGTTGCCGGCCATGCCGCCAATCGTGCAGCGGGCGTGGGTGGACGGATCGACCGGGAAGAACAGGCCATGCGGACGGAGCGCCGCGTTCAGGTGCGAAAGCACGATCCCCGGCTCGACCAGCGCGACGCGGGCGGCCGGGTCGATGGCCAGCACCCGGCGCAGATACTTGCTGAAATCGAGGACGACCGCGCGGTTGACGCTCTGCCCGCACTGGCTCGTGCCGCCGCCGCGCGCCAGCACCGGCACGCCCTCCTCGCGGGCCAACGCAAGCGTGGCCGCCACATCGTCGGTAGTTCGCGGCACCACCACGCCCAGTGGCTCGACCTGGTAGATCGACGCGTCGGTGGCGTAGCGGCCGCGGCTGGCAGCGTCGAACAGCACCTCTCCGCGCAGCTCGCGGGCGAGGCGGGCGGCCAAGCGCGGCTCCCCTGGTCTGATTGCGGCGCCCACCTGTGTCCTCCGCCAGTTTCCGGCGGGCTGGTTAGCAGATCGGCCCACCCGTGCCACTGGTCCGGATTTCTGGACCGAGCCCCGCCTCAGCGCAAAATTGATCCGATATCATTTAAATTTTGACATCGATACATCTTCCGTTTACATCTGGTTCACATTCGAACCGGAACGAGACATCGACCATGGCTTCACTCAACGCCCTCCTGCTGGCGACCGCCGCGGCCGCCGCCATCGTCGGCACTGCCTGCACGGAAGCAAAAGCCGTCAATACCCTGTCAGCGACCTACTACAGCGTCGCCCCCGGCGATGCGGACTTCCAGTCGCATTGCTGCGGCATCTACTACAACCAAGTCACCGGCGCGCTCGGGTCGGATGGCTTGCCGGTGCTGAATCCGGCCTACGCCGGGCCGACCATCAACGACGTGAACGGTTCCGGAGAGATCGGATGGTGGAGCCCCTCGCTCGACCCTCGTGTGACCCTGTCGGGCACGGGCACGGTCACCTTGCCGTACACCAACCTCGCATTCTACGCCCCTCTGGGGAATGGGCTAAATGATTTCGAGCGCCTTCCAGACCGCCGTCTTTTCCGGAACCCTGAATTTCCCGAGGCCAGAGGCGGTGACGTTCGTCGCCGGCGCGGACGACGCGGTGTTTGCCTATGTGGATGGAATGACCGTGATCAATCTCGGCGGCGTGCATCCCGATGCGCCGGCCTCCAGCACAACCAGCGTATTGTCGGCGGGCTCTCACACCCTCCAAGTGTTCTACGCCGACCTGTACCAAACCCAGGCGGCGTTGAATTTCGCGATCACGACAACCGACGTGACGACGGCACCGGTGCCCGAGCCCGCCTCGCTCGGCCTCTTCGGCTTGGGGATCATGGGTCTCTGCTGGGCAAACCGGCGTCGGGCGGCCTGACCACGGATCCCGTGGCGGGGGAGTTGCCGCGCCGGCTGGCGCCCCCCATGCTGCGCGCCTGCTAGCAGCGGGTCGATGCCATCCCATGTCCCAAGCCTATCACGCCGGTCGTCACTTCCTGCAGATCCCTGGGCCGACCAACGTGCCCGACCGGGTGCTGCGGGCCATCGACCAGCCGACAATGGACCATCGCGGCCCCGCCTTCGGCCGCCTCGGGCTCGAGTTGCTCGGGAAGCTCCGCGCAGTGTTCCAGACCAGCGGCCCGGTGGTGATCTATCCGGCCTCGGGCACCGGCGCGTGGGAGGCGGCGCTGGTGAACACGCTCTCGCCCGGTGACACCGTGCTGATGTGCCGCACCGGGTGGTTCGCCACCCTATGGCGCGAGATGGCGGAGCGGCTCGGCCTGGTTCCCCGGTTCATCGACACCGATTGGCGCCGCGGCGCCGACGTGGCGGCGATCGGCGAGGCGCTGGCGAAGGACGCGGCGCATCGCATCAAGGCGGTCTGTGTGGTCCATAACGAGACATCGACCGGCTGCACCAGCCACATCGATGAGGTGCGGCGCGTGCTGGATCAAGAAGGACATCCGGCTCTTCTGCTGGTGGACACGATCTCCTCGCTTGCCTCGATCGACTACCGCCATGACGAATGGGGGGTGGATGTCACCGTCGCCGGCTCGCAGAAGGGTCTGATGCTGCCGCCGGGCCTGTCGTTCAACGCTGTCAGCGCCAAGGCGCTGGCGGCGGGCGCGGCGGCGCGTCTGCCCCGCAGCTACTGGGACTGGCGGCCGATGCTGGCCGCCAACGAGACCGGGTTCTTTCCCTATACCCCCGGAACCAACCTGCTCTACGGCCTCGATGCGGCGGTCTCGATGCTGCTGGAGGAAGGCTTGGCCAACGTGTTCGCCCGCCACGATCGCCACGCCGAGGCGACGCGGCGCGCGGTGCGCGCGTGGGGGTTGGAGATCCAATGCGCCGAGCCACACGACTACTCCGCCTCGCTCACGGCGGTGCGCGTGCCGGAGGGGCACAGCGCGGACGCGCTCCGGGCGGTGATCCTCGACAAGTTCAACATGAGCCTCGGCAACGGGCTCGGCATCCTGAAGGATCGCGTGTTCCGCATCGGTCATCTGGGCGATTTCGGCGACCTGCAACTCGTTGGCACGTTGGGTGGGGTAGAGATGGGACTGCGCGCCGCCGGGGTGCCGCACCGGCCGGGGGGCGTGCAGGCTGCGATGAACTACCTCGCCGGCAATGCCTGAGCGATGAACCAACGGGAGAAGCGGATGATCGAAGCCTGGACCTGGCCCACGCCGAACGGCCACAAAGTGCATATCGCTCTCGAGGAACTCGGCATTCCCTACAAGGTGGTGCCGGTGAATATCGGCCAGGGCGATCAGTTCAAGCCCGAGTTCCTGGCGATCACCCCCAATCACCGCATCCCCGCCATCGTTGATCCCGATGGTCCCGGCGGCAAGACGTTTCGGCTGTTCGAGTCCGGCGCCATCCTGATCTACCTGTCGGAGAAATCCGGCGGGCGGCTGATCCCCGCCGATCCGGCCGGGCGCTATGCGTGCCTGCAATGGATCATGTTCCAGATGGGCGGCGTCGGGCCGATGTTCGGCCAGTGGAACCACTTCGCCGCCTATGCGCCCGAGAAGATCCCGTACGCGATCGAGCGCTACTCGAACGAGGTGAAGCGGCTGCACCGCGTGCTGGACAAGCGGCTGGGCGAGGCGGCCTACCTTGCCGGCGACGAGTACAGCATGGCTGACATCTGCACGTTCCCCTGGATCCGCAACCCGGACCGGCGGGGGATCGAGCTTGCCGACTACCCGAACGTGAAGCGCTGGCACGATACGATCGCCGCACGCCCGGCCGTGCAACGGGGCGTGCAGGTCCTGGCCGAGAACCAGCGGCGCGGCCCGATGACCGACGCCGAAAAGGAGCAGCTTTTCGGGAAGACCCAGTTCACCCCTCGCTGACATCCCGGCGGTGACGAGGCTCGGGCCAAAGGTTCACCATCCAGCAGCCCAGCGCTGATACGAGCAAACCCGCCAGGGCGAGCGGGCTTAGCCGCTCGCCGAGAACGGTCCAACCCAGCACTGCCGCCGTGCCGGGAACCAAGTAGAAATTCGCCGTTGTCCGTGCCACCGTACCGCGCGTCAGCATGAAAAAGTAGAGCGCCATCCCGCCGAGCGACACGGCGACCGTGTTCCAGGCGACAGCGGCCACCGTTGCCGTGGTCCAGTCGGCTCTCGGGGTCTCCAGCGCGACCACCCCAACAGCGCTGACCACGGCGGCAGCGATGAACTGCGCGGTCGCGCCAGGCAGCGCCGGCACGCCTCGGCAGAAGCGGCCGAAATAGAGCGTCCCGGCGACCAGACCCAGGACGCCGACAAACGCCAGCATCAGCCCCTGAAGCCGGGTCGCGCTCTGGAATGCGGCAAGCCCGACGACCAGCGCCACGCCGCTCACGCCGAGCGCAAGGCCGAGCCATTGTCCGAGACGCAGCCGTTCGTTCAGAAGCAGGACACCGAGCCCGGCGGTCAGCAGCGGGGTGAGCGACTGGACCAGCGCGATCTGCGCGGCCGGCGCCATCAGCAGGCCTACATGCGGCGCCATCAGGCCGCAGGCGTTGATCAGCGCCCCGGCTATCGCGCAATGGACCCAGCGCCACCCGCTGAGTGAACGCCAGGATCGGCGCAAGGCCACCATCAACAGCACTAGAACAAGCGCGCAGATGCACAACCTGATGGCGACAAACAGCAGCGGGGAGAGGTGCTTCAGCCCGGTCTTCGCGGCAACGAAGGACGAACTCCAGAGCAGGACGAAGCCGAGCGGCGCGAGACGGGCCAAGGCGGCGCACTTTTTTCCGTGGAGAAAGGAGCCGGGCACCAGCTGCACGACACGCTTTCGCCGTGCGCAACAAACAGTTATATTTCAATGAATTTGATGCAAAAGCCAGTGTAGCACGAGGGCGGGACACCCAGTATGACCGCGCGCATACTCATTGTCGACGATGTGCCGGCCAATGTCCGCCTGCTGGAGGCGAAGCTGACGGCCGAGTATTACCAGGTCGCGACCGCACGCGACGGGCTGGAGGCGCTGTCGGCGGCGCGGCGCTGGCAGCCGGACCTGATCCTCCTTGACGTGATGATGCCCGGCATGGACGGGCTGGAGTGCTGCCGGCGTCTCAAGGGCGATATCGAGACGGCGCATATTCCGGTGGTGATGATCACGGCGCTTCACGCGCAGCCCGAGCGTGTGGCCGCATTGGAGGCGGGGGCGGACGACTTCCTCACCAAGCCGGTGGAGATCGTCACGTTGATGGCGCGGGTGCGCAGCCTGGTGCGGCTGAAACGCCTGCTGGACGAATGGCGCGCGCGCTGCGCCACCGCGCGGGCACTGGGCCTCGAGGAAGGGCCTGAGGAGCCAGTGTCCGTGTCGGGGGCCCATGCGCTGGTGGTCGCGGATTGTCCCCCGCACGCCGAGGCCGCCATGCGGGCGTTGAAGCAGGAGGGAATCGCGGCCCGGCACGCCCGCTCGGAGTCGGAAATGGCCCTCGACAGCGGCGTGGATCTGGTGGTGCTCAGCCTATCGCTGGCGAGCGACGACCCGCTGCGGCTCGCGTCGCGCCTGCGCGCGGCAGAGGGCACACAGGACGTGCCGTTGCTGCTGATCGCGGACCGGGACCGGCCTGAACGCAGCCTGCGCGCCTTCGATCTCGGGGCCAATGATTGGGTACTGGAGCCGATCTGCGAGAACGAGCTGCGCGTGCGCGCGCGCAACCAGGTGCGCCGAAAGCGCTACCAGGACCGGCTGCGGGCCGAGATAAGCCGCGCCCTGGAGCTGGCCGCGACCGACCCGCTGACCGGGCTCTACAACCGGCGCTATCTGACGCGCCACCTACGCCGCCTCCTGCGCGCGATGCCAGCGCCGGATGTCGCCCTCCTCATGATCGATGTGGACCGCTTCAAGCGCCTGAATGACGCTCTGGGCCACGCTGCCGGGGACCGCGCTCTGCAGGCCGTGGCGGCGACGCTGCAGGCCAACACCCGCGCCTCGGATACACTGTCCCGCGTGGGGGGGGAGGAGTTCGTCGTGGTCATGCCGGGCACCAGTGCCTTGGAGGCAACCGCGGCGGCGGAACGATTGCGCGAGGCCGTGGCGGCACTGGACGGGGAGTTCAGCCTCGCTCGATCGGAAGGTCTTACGGTCAGCATCGGCATTGCCCGCAGCGGCCATACGGCGGAACCGGAGGCGCTCTTGGGCGCCGCCGATGCCGCGCTGTATGAGGCCAAGCGCGCGGGTCGCAACCGCGTCCATTTTTCCGATGGAAAACCGGACCATCCGCTCGTCTCGCCCGGTCTGGCCGATTGACAGCAAGCGGCTACTTGATCTTGGCCTCGCGGAACAAGACGTGCTTGCGGGCGACCGGATCGTATTTCTTGAGCTCGAGCTTATTGGTCTGAGCGCGGGCGTTCTTCTTGGTCACATAGAAATACCCGGTATCCGCAGTGGATACGAGCTTGATCTGGACTGTGTTCGCCTTTGCCATCGCATTTTCCTTAGTGCGCCTGTTTTAGCAGCCCTGATTCCTGACCTGTCTCCGTCATTCCCGCAGGGGAGCGGGAATCCAGGGCGGACGGCACGAAACATGATGCACGCGGGCCTGGATGGCCGCCTTCGCGGCATGGCGGCATGAGTAAGGACAAAGGGCGATTGGTGTCGAACAATGCGCAAGCGTCGCAGCCGGGTCAAGACTTCGGCCCCCGAATCGGGCCTATCCGGCCCGCGGTTCGCCAGCATCGATCCAGCCGATATTGCCGTCCGTGCGGCGATAGATCACGTTCAGTTCGCCGGTCGCGCTGTTGCGGAACATCAGCACCAATTGATCGGCCAGATCCATCCGCATCACTGCCTCACCGACCGACAGGCGGCTGATTTCGGTCGCCTGCTCGGCGATCACGGTGGCGAAGGCGGCGACCTCCTCGCCCGGAGTTCCCGGCTCGCCCGCACCGTCGCCCTCCTGGCGTAGGATGTATTGCCGGGCCGCCTCGGGACGGGCACGGTTGGCGATGTCGCGGGCGTGCTCGTTCACCCGGCGCCGGTAACGGCGAAGCCGCTTGGCGATGTGCTCGGCGGCATCGTCGAAGGCAGTGGGCGCGTCGGCCGCCTCACCCTCGCCACGAAGGCTGAGTCCGCGGCCGGCATGGAGGTTGATGTCGCAGGTGAAGAAGCTGCGCGCGCGGCTGAACGTAACCTGGGCGTCCAGCGCGCGGTCGAAATACTTTCGGGCGATGCCCTCCAGGTGCATCTCGACGCGCGTGCGCAGCGCGTCGGACAGATCGACCTGCTTGCCGGAAACCTTGATCTCCATCAGACCCTCCGAGGTCGGCCCCCGCCCGGCGGGCTGATGGGGCACGTCAGGCCGGCACCGCTTTCTCCCTCTTGCGCTGCGTCGAGTTGGGGATGCGCAGCGCTTCACGGTATTTGGCCACGGTCCGGCGGGCGATGTCCACGCCTTCCCCCTGCAGGACCTCAACGAGAGCCTCATCGGACAGCACGCGATCTGGGTGCTCGGCCAGGATCAGCGCCCGGATCCGATGCCGCACCGCCTCCGCGCTGTGCGCCATTCCGCCATCGGTGCCCGCGATCGCCGTGGTGAAGAAATACTTCAGCTCGAATAGACCGCGAGGCGTGGCGATGTACTTGTTCGCCGTTACCCGGCTGACTGTGCTCTCGTGCAGCTCCACGGACTCGGCGATGTCGCGCAGGATCAGCGGCCGAAGATGCTCGATCCCGTGGCGCAGGAAGCCGTCCTGCCGGCGCATGATCTCGACTGCGACCTTGAGGATCGTCTGGGTGCGCTGCTGCAGGGATTTGACCAGCCAGTTGGCGCTGGCTAGCTGTTCGGCAAGGAAGCCGCGCTCCTCCTTGGCCGCACGGGGCGCAATTCGCGCGAAGAAGCGCTGGTTCACCAACACTCGCGGCAGCGTCTCCGGGTTCATCTCCAGAAGCCATCCCCCCTCGGCTGAGGCGCGCATCAGGATGTCGGGAATCACCGCCCGCACCGGCTCGCTCTCCCAACTCGCCGCCGGCTTGGGATCAAGGGCGCGGATCTCGGCGATCATCTCCGCCATGTCCTCGGCATCGACGCCGCAAACTTCCATGAGCCGCCGCAGCTCGCGCCTCGCCAACAGATCGAGGTGATCGAGCAGCGCCTGCATCGCCGGATCGAGCCGGTTGCGATCCGCCAGCTGCGCGGCCAGGCACTCCCTCAAATCGCGCGCGAACAGGCCGGGCGGGTCGAAGCGCATCATGCGCGCGCGCACCGCCTCGACCCTCCCGAGCGGCACGCCCATCGCCGCGGCCACTGCCTCCGGCGCGGCGGTCAGCCGCCCAGCGGGGCAGAGCAGCGCGATCAGATGCGCTCCGATCATGCGCTCCACGGGGTCGCGGAGGCCAAGACGGAGTTGCTCCCCCAGATGCTCGCGCAGTGGTCGGCGCGACTCAGGGATGTCGTCGATGCCGCGCTCGTCGGACTCGAAGTCGCGCGCCCCGCCACGTCGGTCGAAGCTCTGCCCATCGGACGGGCCGCCTGGGTCGTAGGGCTCGGCGTGCTCGGCATCCAGCGGTTCGGCGCGCCTGTCCGGCAGCGTCTCGGATCGCGCCATCTCCGCGACATCGGGTTCCCGCTCGGCCCGCGCGGGGCGCTGGTCGATCGCCGCCTGTTCGCCCGCCGGCCCATCCCCCGCGTCGTCGCGCTCCAGGAGGGGATTGCGTTCCAGTTCCTGATCGACGAAGGCGATGACTTCCAGGTTGGAATACTGCAGCAGCTTGATGGCCTGCCGCAGTTGCGGGGTCATCACCAGCGATTGGCTCTGCCGAAGATCGAGGCGCGGGCCGATCGCCATGCGCGGAGTTCTGGCTGCGGTTAGAGGCTGAAGCGCTCGCCCAGATAGACGCGGCGAACGCCCTCATGGGCCACGACTTCGTTCGGGCGTCCCTCCATCAGCACCTGGCCGTCGTGCATAATATAGGCGCGGTCAATGATCTCCAGCGTTTCACGCACGTTGTGGTCGGTGATGAGCACGCCGATGCCGCGATCCTTCAGGTGCGAGACGAGGTCCCGGATCTCGCTCACCGCGATTGGATCGATGCCAGCCAGCGGCTCATCGAGTAGGATGTAGGCGGGCTGGGTGGCGAGCGCGCGGGCAATCTCGACGCGCCGCCGCTCTCCGCCAGACAGCGCGAGCGCCGGCGTACGCCGCAAATGGCCGATACCGAACTCGGCCAGGAGTTCGTCCAGCATCTGGTCGCGCCGGTCCCGGTCGGGCTCCACGACCTCGAGCGCGGCCATGATGTTGCGCTCCACGTTCAGGCCGCGGAAGACGCTCGCCTCCTGCGGCAGATAGCCGACGCCAAGGCGGGCGCGGCGATACATCGGCAACTGCGTGATGTCGGCGCCGTCCAGCCTGATCGACCCGGTGTCCGGGCGCACTAGGCCGACGATCATATAAAAGGTCGTCGTCTTGCCGGCCCCATTGGGGCCAAGCAGTCCCACCGCCTCGCCGCGGCGCAACGTCAGGGTCACGTTCCGCACCACCGGGCGCTTGTTGTAGGTCTTGCCCAGCCCGCCCGCGACCAGGCCACCGGCGCCGGCTACCACGCGCAACCCGCCTTCACGCATGACGCTCATCGCTTCGCCCCCGTGCCATGCGCCGGTCCAGCAGGGGCTTTCGCACCAGTAGCGGGCGAAGGCTGCGGCAAATCGCCTTGCGCCTGGTTTGGCACGATCAGGCCCTCCACCCGGCCGCGGCGCGCGGCGATCAGGCGCGAGACGCCGGATTTCAGGTTCACCTCCGCCTCCGACCCTTCCAGTTGGTTCTGTCCCCGCGTGATCCGCACATGATCGACCAGCACGGCGATGCCGGTATCGGGCACATACACCCCGCGCCCGCCGGTGACGACGTCGGTCGGCGTGCTCACCACGACGTGGCCGAACGCCTCCACTTTCTGTAGCTTGCCGGTCGCGCCCAGCGGGTCGCCGTCAGTCTGAGTCTGGGATACCGGCTGCGGGTTTGCCGCATCCTGGCCGCTGGTGTAGGCCACCAGCACATCGGCCGCGATGCGTCGCTGATCCTTGGTGATGACCACGGCGTCGCCCCGCGCCACCGCCATGTGCCTGGCCGACCAGTATTCCAGATCGTCGCGAGCCGTCAGCACGTCGTTGGGCGTGGTCAGGCGAAGGTCGCCGCCGGTCATGACCATCACTGCGCGATCGAGGTCGTACACGGCCTTGTCGCCCTGCGCTCGATCGGTCGGCGTGACGATGACCACATGGCCTTCAGCCTCCAACCGGTAGATCTCGTTGCCGCCCTCGTCCGTGCCGGTTACATCCAAAGGCCCGTTGGCGGCGGCTTTCGTGCCGAGTTGGGTGCCGCCCGCTGGCGGTGCGGCGGCGGTCTGGGACGTCGCGCCCTGCTTTTTGCGGTAGAAGGCCACCAGCCGGTCGGCGGTGACGGTGACGTTCTGGCGCACCGCCCGCGCGTCGCCGGTCGCGATCACCTTGTGCTGCTGCTGCAGCCACTCGATGCCGTCGCGCGAGGTGATGGCAACCGGCCCGCCATGCGAAAAATCGATTCCCTGCGCGCCGGCCGAAGCCGAGGCGAGGCACGGCAGCGCAGCGCCGAGGATGCCTGCCAGGATCGAGCGACATAGCCTTCCCCTCATGGCCCGTCGGCGCCGTTGAGCAGAAGATGCGCCGGGCCGGCAAACAGAATTCTGCTCGCCCTTGTCGGTCGCCGTGAAACCGCCCGCTGCGTCCAAGCGACCGAACGGCCCCTCGGCGTGGACCGGTTCCGCGCCGGCGGCCGCGCCGCTTTTCAGATCCAGCGCGGCGCTGGCGGTGGTCATCGTGGTCCCGTCATCGCGATAAAGCGTCACGTCGCGCGACAGGTCGAGCGCATTGTCGCGCCGGCGATACACGCCCTGGCGGGCCTGCAGCATCAGCCAGGTGCCGTTCTGCAGAGTGAGATCGCCTTTGGGGTCGGTGAGATCCACCCGGTTCTCGCCCGCCTGCCGCGCGGTGGAGGCGGTGAGGGTATAGGGCCGGCCGCGCTCGTCGATGCTGCGGTAGCGCGCACCCTTGACCGTTGCGCCCTGCACCTTTGCTAATGATTGCGCCTCGGCCTGTGCGCGCCCGACCTCGCGCTGCAACTCCGGCCAGATCGCCAGGCTTGCCAGCAGCGCCAGGGCCAACGCCGGCAAGGCCAGCTTGGCTCCGCAAATCATCATCCGCCGGCGCGCGAGCCCGCGCGGTGAGGGCAGCCGGCGGGCGCGGGCGGGCAAGCCCGTACCCATTCGCTCGGGGCGCCGCGTCTTCGGGAGTGGGGCGAGGCTCATGCCACGCCGGCGCGCAGCAGGTCGTGGACGTGCAGGATGCCCACCGGCCGATGATCGCGGTCCACCGCGAACAGGGCCGTGATCGGCCGATCACGTGCGTTCATGGCATACAGCGCCTCCGCGGCGAGCGCGTCGGCCAAGATGGTGCGCGGGTCCGGCGTCATGATCTCCCCGACCAGCCGAGCGAGCAGGTCGGGTCCCATATGGCGGCGCAGGTCGCCGTCGGTGACGATCCCAACCAATCGCCCGGAGGCCTCCACCACGCCGAGGCAGCCGAACCGCTTTTCCGTCATGCGCAGCAGCGCCTGGTGCATTGGCAGGTCGGGAGGCGCCAGCGGCACCTCCTCTCCGGCGTGCATCAGATCGCCGACGCGCCGCAGCCGTGCACCCAGTCGCCCGCCCGGATGGAACCGGCCGAAATCGGCGGCGGTGAAGCCGCGTCTCGTGAGCAGCGCCACCGCCAGGGCATCGCCCAGCGCCATCTGCATCACCGTGCTCGTGGTGGGCGCGAGCCCCATCGGGCATGCCTCGGCGGCCTGGGGAAGCAGCAGCACCGCGTCGGCGGCGGTCGCGAGCGCCGAGTCGCGGCGAGCCGTCACGGCCACGATCGGCAGGGCGAAGCGGCGCGCATGAGCCACGATGTCGGCGAGCTCCGGCGTCTCGCCGGAGTTGGAGAGCACGAGCACGACGTCGCCATCGACGACCATGCCCAGATCGCCGTGCGACGCCTCCGCCGGATGCACGAACAAGGCCGGCGTGCCGGTGGAGGCAAGCGTCGCGGCGACCTTGCGGGCGACATGACCCGACTTGCCCATGCCCGAGACGACGATCCGGCCGGACGCGCCGGCCAGCAGTTCCACGGCATGGGTAAACCCATCGTCCAGAGCGACGGCAAGCGCCCGTAACCCCCGCGCCTCGGTGCCGAGGACGGCGCGCGCAACATCCAGATCGGCGCACACGGTGGCGAGCGCGGCAGGCATCGGCTTCTGGTCCCCCTTCAAACCCTGGCTTAGGCCAGCGGAACGGGTCGGGTCAATCGGGAGAGCAACACGAACAAAAACCATGCCAATCTGAACGAATGGTTAATGCGCGAAGATATCCGGGTCCTCATAGCCCAGCAGGTCGAGCCGGGCGCGGGCCGGCAGGAAGGCGAAGCACGCCTCGGCCAGCTCGCGCCGTCCCTCGCGCACGAGCAGCGCGTCCAGCCGCGCCCAGAGCGCGTGCAGGTGCAGCACGTCGGAGGCGGCATAAGCGAGTTGCTCGGCCGAAAGCTCTGGCGCACCCCAGTCGGAGGTCTGCTGCTGCTTGCTGATCTCGATTCCCAGCAACTCGCGGCAGAGATCGCGCAGCCCGTGCCGGTCGGTGAAGGTGCGGACCAGCTTGGCGGCGATCTTGGTGCAGCGGACGGGAGCCACCTCGATGCCGAGACTATGCTGCAACACCGCCACGTCGAAGCGCGCGAAGTGCATCAGCTTGACCGTCGCGCGATCCGCCAGGAGGCGTGTCAAGTTCGGGCAGTCATAGCCCCGCCCACCCAACAATCGAGGGCGGATCTGCACCAGATGCGCCACCCCGTCCCCCGAGGAGAGCTGCACCAGGCATAGCCGATCACGGTGCGGATTGAGCCCCATGGTCTCGGTATCCACCGCCACCACGGGCCCGAGCCCGATGCTTTCGGGCAGATCGTCGCGATGGATATGGATGGTGGCGCCGGGCATGAACTGGGTGGCGCTCATCTCAGTGGTGCCCAGGAGAAGACTCGAACTTCCACGACCTTGCGGCCACAGGTACCTGAAACCTGCGCGTCTACCAATTCCGCCACCTGGGCAGGGGCTAGCGGATCGCGAACAATCCGCCAAGGCGCGCGATTTAGACGCGCGCCGCCCTGGCGTCAACGGCCTTGCTCGGCGAACCCGGTGGCTGGGAATTGGAACGGCCCGTCCCTATTGTCGCCCCATGCTCCAGATCCAGACCTTCGATGCGCGCGCCGGCGGCAATGTGCTCTACAAGGCGCTGTCCCATCCGCTCGCAGCCGAGGGGATCGCGCGGCTCTACAGCAAGCTGGCCGCTGGCGGCCCGGTCGCGCTCTACGATCCCGATGGCATCGCCGAGGCCTTGTTCGCGCTCCATCCCGACGCGCCCGGCGTGGCGTCGCTGTACGTTCATGACGTGCAGGCGGTGGGGCAGAGGCGGGCCGGGATGCTGGCGCGGCCGCTGACCGACCTGCCTCGCTCGGAGGCCGCTTCGGTGCTGATCGCCGCCTTCGAGGCCGCGCGCATCGCCGAGCGGATCGGGCCGTTCCTGCCGCGCGGCGCGCAAATCCTCACACTCGATGACGCACGGCTGCCGCCGCCCCTGCTGACCAATCCCGGGCGGTACCTCGACCGGCTGAACTTCGCGACCAACCTCGCCTTCTTCCGCGACCAGGACGGGCTGTCGACCAAACTGATCTCGGCCAACTACTGGGCCGGCTACGGTGCGAGGGCGGTGCGACTGTGGCTGCGGCTGTTCGATATCGCCGGGGCCCCGATCGCGACCTGGGAGGAAACCTTGCCCGAGGGACCGGGCGGGTTCGCGATCGACAGCCGCGCGGTGCGCGACCGCTTCCGGCTGCCCGCCTTCACCGGCCAGCTGTTCTTGCACGTCATTGGCGCGACCGGCCACGACGTCGTCAAATACGCGCTCGACACGTACGATACCGCCGGAGGTCCGTCGCTGTCCTGCACCCATGACGCGAACGCCTGGCCCTCAGACCGCTACGCCGGACTGCCGGCGCCGCGCGACGGCGAACGGGTCATCCTATGGTTGCAGAACAGTCACGCGGCGCCGATCCCCTCCGGAACGATCATGCTCGACCGCATGGGCGCGGAGCGTCCGACGGCGTTCGAGCGGGAGGTGGGGCCGTTCGCCACGGTGGCGCTGGATGTCGGCGAGATGCTGGGAGCGGTGCGGTGGCCGGCGCAGGTCGAGCTGCTTGCCGGGCGGCATGTCGTACGCCCGCGCTACGAGGTGGTCTGCGGCGGCCGAACCCGCATCGCGCATGTGAATGTGGAGCGCGCCGATCTGCGCCCCGATCCGGTGATTCCGTCGCTGCCCACCGAGCTCGGCCGCGGCTACCTGTTGCCGTTTCCGGTCCTGGACCCGGCACGGTTCCGTACCACCGTCCAGCCCACGCCCATGGCGACGACGCAGACGAGCCTGCCGATCCGGCTCGATGTGTTCGACGAGACGGGACGCAAGCAGGCCGAGCGGTTCCTCGGCTGCCTGCCCCGCGACCACGTCCTGGCATTCGACCTCGACGATCTGGGCGCGCTGGCCGCCGGTCACGCCGAGCTGGTCTACGACTTCCGGGACGGGGGCGAGGCCGACGGGTGGCTGCACGCGATTTTTCGCTACGAACATCGCGAAACGGGTCATGCAGCCGAATCGAGCTTCGGCTCGCACATGTTCAATACGATCATGACCTACCGGGACGAGCCGCAATCCTACAACGGACCGCCGCCCGGACTATCGACCCGGCTGTTCCTCCGCCTCGGCGACACGCACCGGCGAAGTTTCGCCGTGCTGCTCTATCCCGCCTCCGCTTTCTGGCGCGCGCACTCCTCGACCGCGCTGGTGCTGCACGATGCCGAGGGACGCCCGATCGCGGAGGAGCGGATCGCGATTCCCTGCTCCGGCTCGGCGGTGGTCTGGCCGCACGCGGTGTTCGGCGCCGATCGCCTGCGCGAAGCGGGGCCGACCGGATATGTGCTGGTGCGCGACCCGACCTGCCGCCTGTTCGGCTATCACGGGCTGGACGATCAGGCGGGCGGAGGATTCTCGCTCGACCACATGTTCGGATTCTGAATACCTGGAGCGGGCGAGGGGAATCGAACCCCCGTGAGCAGCTTGGAAGGCTGCCGTTCTACCATTGAACTACACCCGCCCGGCCGCGTTTCAATAACGGCCGAGGGCAGCTCCGGCAAGGGCTAAGCCCTTGCCAGCAGCTCCCGCAGCCGCCGCAGCTCGGCAAGCGAAGCGTTCGCGTCCCCCCGTTCGATATCCACGTCGAGCCCTGTGACGCCGGCCTCGCGCAGCGCGCGCAGATCGGCCAGGATGTCGGCATCAGCGCCGGAGAACAGCCGCCGCTCGCCGTCTCCGGCCTGCGCCGGTACGCCTTGCCCGAGGCGCTTGACACGATAGACCACGCCGAGACCGGCCGGGTCGCGCCCGGCATCGGCGGCGAGCTTGCGCAGCCGCGCGATGCCGGCCCGCAGACGCGCGAGCGAGTCGAGTGGATGGGCGCGATTGGTGCCGATCGGATACCACGCATCGCCGAGCCGCGCCGCGCGGCGCAGCGCCGGCGGGCTCTCGCCGCCCACCCAGATCGGCGGGTGCGGCGATTGCGCCGGCTTCGGCTCCAGCACGATATTGCCGAAACGCGAGTACTTCCCCTCGAAGCGGGGCCGACGCTCGGTCCACAGCGCGCGGAAGGCGAGCAGATATTCGTCGGTAACGGCCCCGCGTTCCGCGAAGGGCGTGCCGACCACGGCGTCGAACTCCGCCTCCAGCCAGCCGGCGCCGACGCCTACCACCAGCCGCCCGGCCGATAGCACATCGATGCTTGCCAGCATCTTGGCTGCCAGCACCGCCGGGCGATGCGGCACGACCAGAACCGCCGTGACAAGCCGGATGCGCTCTGTCTTCGCCGCCACCCAGGCAACCGTGGTCAGCAGCTCGTGACGGATCGTCGGAGTGCCGGAGAGGAACTCACCGGTCTCGGAATACGGGTATCCCGGCGCGTCGGTGTCTGGCAGTACGACATGATCGGTCAGCGTCAGGTAGTCGTAGCCGAGCGCCTCTCCCTCGCGCGCGATGCGCGCCATCACCGCCGGATCGACAAAGGCGCCGCTATTCGGCAGGTTGAACCCGATCTGCATCGCCATTCCTCCATCGGCTCAGGCGGCGAGTCCGAGCTGCGCCCATTTGGCGAAAGCTGGTAAGGTCGAACTCCCACGCGAGCTCCCTGATCATGCCCGACACGCACCCACAGACAACCGGCTGGCAGCCGGAGCTGGACGAGCTTGCGCACCGCAAGGCACTGGCCCGCGAGATGGGCGGGTCGGAACGTGTTGCCCGTCAGCATGACGCCGGCCGGCTCACCGTCCGCGAGCGGATCGACCGCCTGCTCGATCCCGGCAGCTTCCTTGAACTCGGCTCCATCGCCGGAGAGACGCGCTACGACGCCGAGGGCCGGATCGCGGCGTTCACGCCGGCCAACGGCGTCTTCGGCCGGGGCCTGATCGACAACCGGCCGGTGGTCGTGTTCGGCGACGACTTCACGGTGCGCGGCGGCTCGGCTGATGCCTCGATCCGCGAGAAGTACCAGATGCCGGAGCGGATGGCGGCCGAGTACCGCCTGCCGCTGATCCGCCTGATCGAGGGCTCCGGCGGCGGCGGCTCGGTCAAGACGATCGAGACGCGCGGCCACGCCAATCTGCCAGGCGGGATCGAATCCAGCTCGGGCCTCGCCCTCTGCGCCATCAACATGGGTCTGGTCCCGGTGGTGGCGCTCGGTCTCGGCTCGGTGGCCGGGCTGGGCGCGGCGCGTCTCGCGGCCTCGCACTACGCGCTGATGGTGAAGGAGATCTCGGCGGTGTTCGTCGCCGGCCCGCCCGTGGTCGAGCGGTTGGGCGAGACCCGCACCAAGCAGGAGCTTGGCGGTCATCAGGTGCAGGTTGCCGCTGGCACGGTGGACGACGCGGTGGATACCGAGGATGAGGCTTTGGCGCGAGCGCGGCGGTTCCTGTCCTATTTGCCAAGCTCGGTCTTCGAGCTGCCGCCGCGCGCGCCCTGCGCCGATCCACCGGACCGGCGCGAGGCCAGCCTGATCTCCGCCGTGCCGCGCGACCGGCGCAAGGCGTACCAGATGCGCCGGATCATCGATGCGGTGGTCGATCGCGGCTCGTTCTTCGAGATGTCGCGCGGCTTCGGGCGGGCCATCATCACCGGCCTCGCCCGGCTCGACGGCTGGCCCGTCGCGGTGCTTGCCGGCGATTCGCTGTTTGGCGGCGGCGCGTGGAACGCGACTGCGTCCCGCAAGATCCGGCGCTTCGTCGATCTGGCGCAGACCTTCCATCTGCCTGTCGTGCATCTGGTGGACTGCTTCGGCTTCGCCGTGGGGCTGGAAGCGGAGGCCACGGGAACGATGCGCGAGGCGGTCACGGCGATCAGCGCCATCCACCAATCCACCGTGCCCTGGTGCGCGGTGCTGGTGCGCAACGTCTTCGGCGTGGGCGGCGGGGCGCACGTGCCGCACACGCAGCTCGCCGTCCGCTACGCCTGGCCCTCGGGCAACTGGGGATCGCTGCCGCTGGAGGGCGGGGTGGAGGCGGCCTATCGCGCCGAGATCGAAGCCGCGCCGGACCCCGCGGCCAGGCTCGCGGAGATCGAGCAACGGCTGGAGGCGCTGCGCTCGCCGTTCCGCTCGGCCGAGGCGTTCCTGGTCGAGGAGATCATCGACCCGCGCGACACGCGCCCGCTGCTCTGCGAGTTCGCCAACATGGCGGCCCCGCTGCGCCAGCCGGGAGTGTCGTCCTTCACCATGCGTCCATAGTGAACTGACGTATTCACGAGGCTACCGCGGCGGACTGCGACAGCCCGTCGCCATCCGGACCGTCGGATGCGTCAGTGCGCCAGGCGCTCGCGCTCGAAGCCCGCGACCTTGCGGTACTGGCTCGCGATGCCGAGCAGCTCATCGTGCGAGATTACGTCCTCCAGCCGCTCGAAGCCGTCCGGGGCGCGCTCGGCCACAATGTCGATCACCCGCTCGGGCCCCATGCGACGGTTGCTGAGCACGATCTGAGTGGTGGCGGGCAGCCGCTCCGCATCGTAGGCCCGCAGGGCCGCATCGACAGCGCCAGCCTCAATAAGCGTTCGCGCCAGCGCCCGCCCGTCGATGATCGCCTGGGCGGCGCCATTCGAGCCCACCGGGTACATGGGATGCGCCGCGTCGCCCAGGAGCGTGACGCGGCCGAAGCTCCAGCTGGTGAGCGGGTCGCGGTCGCACATCGGGTATTCGTAGAAGATCGGCGTCCGGCGCATCAGAATCCGGCACATCGAACCAGTCGAACCGCCAGCGCGCGAAATGCGGCAGCACCTCGTCCAGCCGGCCGAGGCGGCTCCAATCCTCCCGCCGGGGCGGCGGCGCCGAGCCATCGCCGAGCCTGACCCATACCGCCCAGTTGGTGAGCGAGCGGCCCCGGTCGGCGGCCTCGCGCGAGACCGGGTAGAGGACAACCTTCTCGTTGAGGTCGCCGGCGACGATCATCGAGCGCCCGGAGAGGAAGGGCTCGCCTTCGACGGCGCCGCGCCAAAGCATGTGGCCGTTCCACTTGGGCGGTCCCTCCTCGGGAAAGAGCCGGGCGCGCACGGCCGAATGGATGCCGTCGGCGCCCACCAGCAGGTCGCCGCGCCAGGGCGGGAGCGGGGCACCCGCCTCGGCGGCGAAGCGGGCGGTCACGCCGTCGCCGTCCTGCTCGAATCCGACCAGCCGATGTCCGGAATGGACACGCTCCGACCCGATCCGCTCCAGCGTCGCCCGGTGCAGGAGGCCTTGCAGGTGGCCGCGATGGATCGAGACCTGCGGCCAAGCGTAGCCTGCCTCTAGACCGCGCGGCTCGGTCCAGATGCGCTGGCCGAAGCGGTTGCAATAGACCAACTCCTGGGTGCGGATGCCGGTGGCGTCAAGACGGTCGAGCAGGCCGAGCTCGGCCAACTCCTTCACCGCGTGCGGCAGGAGGTTTATGCCGACGCCGAGTTCCCGGATCTCGGATGCCTGCTCGAAGACCTCGACCGCGATGCCCCGCTCGTGCAGGCTCAGTGCCGCCGCGAACCCGCCGATGCCGCCGCCGATCACCAGGGCTTTCACCGCCTCCCCCTCTTCCGGATCTTTCGCTTGATCCTACCACGGTTCAGGCTC
The DNA here is from genome assembly GCA_963830565.1 of uncultured Pseudomonadota bacterium. Lineage (GTDB taxonomy): Bacteria > Pseudomonadota > Alphaproteobacteria > Acetobacterales > Acetobacteraceae > DATFDN01. The sequence goes on along the minus strand of CAWHMO010000013.1, from coordinate 41,101 downwards.
CGGTGCCCGAGCATCCGCTTTCGCTGCCATAGGCACTGGACGAAGGCGTGCATCAGTCCGAGGGTTCGGGTCGGGATGCGGCTAGGATTGGAGGAAGCGCGAATGATCGATTTGGCATCCGGCATTACGCCGGCGGGCGAGGGCCAGGATGGTACCGCCTGGAACGTGCTCGGGCACCGCTACTTTCTGAAGGCCGAGTGCGACGGCGTGTTCTGCTTCGAGACCGTGGACCCGCCCAACACGTTCGTGCCGCTGCACATCCATCCCACCCAGGACGAGTTCATCTACGTGCTGGAAGGGATCTTCGACCTGCATCTGGGGGATGCCAAGCGGCAGGCCAGGGCCGGCGACCTGGTGCGGCTGCCGCGCGGCGTGCCTCATGCCTACTACAACAACCAGGCGCTGCCGGCGCGGGCACTGTTCTGGGTGAGCCCGGCACGGCGGCTGCGCGAGCTGTTCGGCAAGCTCCATGACTTGCAGGACGTCGACGAGGTCGTGCGGCTCTCGCGCGAGTGCGAGGTCGACTTCCTTCCCCCGAGCTAGAAAGGTCATGGCGCAAGCCGGAAATGCGGAGCCGCTCACCGGCCTGCGCGTCCTGGAACTCGGCAGCGATGCCGGGCTCGAGCTTTGCGGCAAGCTGTTCGCCGATTTCGGCGCCGAGGTCATCAAGACCGAGCCGCCAGGCGGCGATCCGCGCCGGGCCATCCCGCCGCTGCTGGACGCCGGCCACGGCCGGATGGAGAGCGGCACCTTCGCATGGCTGAACACGAACAAGCAGAGCCTTATCGCGGACGATGCGCGCATCCAGGCGCTGCTCGGCGGCGCCGACCTGTTACTGGACGCGCGTCCGCCCGCCGGGATGCGGGGCGGTCCGCTCGCCCATCAACGCCTGCGCACCGTCCTATCCCGGCCTGACCATCGTTGCGCTCTCGTGGTTCGGCGAGACCGGCCCCTATCGCGACTTCGCGGCGTCCGACGCGACGGTGCGCGCGCTCGCCGGGCTGGTGCATCTGGTCGGACCGGTGGATGGGCCGCCCATCCTCGCCAGCCCCGACGGGCAGGCGGGCGTCATCGCCGGCCTCGCCGCCTTTATCGCGGCTTGCTCCGGCCTGTACAGCCGCGAGCGCGGCAGCCGGCGCTTCGAAGTAAGCACCCATGAAGCGCTCGCCGCCATCTCGGAATACGAAACCGCGGTCGCCCTCTCGGGCCTCGGCCGCCGGCGCAACGGGGTGAACCGCTTCGGCCGCAACTACCCCGTCACCATCTATCCCACCAAACAGGGGCTGCTCGGTGTCACCGTGGTCACGCCGGCGCAATGGCGAGAGTTCTGTGTCATGCTCGGCCGGCCGGAGCTGGCCGACGAGCCGCGCTTCACCGTCAACGTCGATCGCATCACCCAAGCCGACGAACTGGATGCGATCTTCGCGCCGATCCTGGCCGAGCGCACGGCGGAGGACTGGTTCCAGCTTGGCCTGCGCCACAAGCTGCCGCTCTGCATCGTGCCGACAATGGCCGATCTGCTCGGCCAAGCGATCCACCGCGAGCGCGGCGTGTTCGCCCCCGTGCGCATCGGCACCGCCTGTTTCGAGGCGCAGGTCCTGCCCCAGCACCTGACGCGAACCCCGCCGAGATTCGGCGGGGTGGCGCCGCTCGCCGGCACGCACGCGGGCGGCTGGAGCAGCGCCGGCGGCACCTTGCCCCCATCGCCCGGCCTGGCCGCCGGCGGCGATGGCCCGCTGAGCGGGGTGCGCATCATCGACCTCACGATGGGCTGGGCCGGTCCTTCGGCGACCCGTCACATGGCCGATCTCGGCGCCGAGGTCATCAAGGTGGAGGCCTGCCAGTATCCGGACTGGTGGCGCGGCACCGATAAGCGGGCCGCCTTCTTCGAGCAGAAGCTCTATGAGAAAAGCTATTGGTATCACGCCATGAATTGCAACAAGCTCGGCGTGACGCTGGACCTCACCACCGAAGCGGGGAGGGACCTTCTCAGGCAGCTCGTTGCCGGCGCCGACGCGCTGGTCGAGAACTACTCGGTGGAGGTGCTGCCGAAGCTTGGCCTTGGTTACGAGGCATTGCGCGTGGTGCGGCCCGACCTGGTCATGGTCTCGATGCCGGCCTTCGGCACCGGCAACGCCTGGAGCACTTGCCGGGCGTACGGTTCCACGCTCGAACAGGCGTCCGGCCTGCCCACCCTGACCGGCTTTCCGCACGACCCACCAACCATGAACCACACCGCCTACGGCGATCCGGTCGGCGGCTACAACGCCGCGGCGGCGCTGCTGATCGCGCTCATCCATCGCAAGCGCACCGGCGAAGGCCAGCTTGTCGATCTCTCGCAGGTCGAGTGCATGCTGCCGATGGTGGCCCCCGCGCTCATCGCACAATCGGCGCTGGGCGAGACCCCGCGCCGGCTCGGCAACCGCCATCCGGTCCAGGCCCCGCACGGCGCGTTCCGCTGCGCGGGCGACGATATGTGGATCGTCGTCGCCGTCACCGGCGACGCCGAATGGCGCCGGCTCTGCGGCGTCATCGGGCGCAAGGATCTGGCCGGGCTGGACGCCGCCTCGCGCCGCGCCCGCGCTGATGACATCGAGGTCGCGATCGGCCAATGGGCGCGCGCCCGGACTGCCGATCAGGCGATGGCTGATCTGCAAGCAATGCAGATCGGCGCTGGGGCATCCCGGTACGCCCCTCGATCTCACGCAAGACCCGCACCTCAAGGCTCGCGGGTACTGGCGGGAGGCGGACAACTCCTTCATGGGTCGACACCTCCATGCCGCCGCGCCGTTCCGCGAAGGGGAAGTGCCATATCCGCTGATCCGGCCGTCGCCCACGCTGGGCCAGCACAACCGGCAGGTTCTGGGCGAGCTGCTGGGCCTGGGCCCGTCAGACCTCGCGCGGCTGGCGGCCGCTGGCGTGATCGGGACGGAGGCGGTTCCGAAACGCGACGCCGACCGCACCACGACCGGGGCGGTCAGCATTGAAGCCGGCGGCCTTTCTGACTAGGTGCATTGACGCCGTGCGGGCCGGGTCGCAGAAGAACGCCCGCCCAGGATAGGAGCGTTCGCACTTGCAGCCTACTGAGATCCGGGACCCGGAGTATTTCCACAAGGTTGTGGATTGCCAGTATGCGTGCCCGGCGCATACGCCCGTACCTGAATACATACGGCTGATTGCCGCGCGGCGCTATGCCGACGCGTACATGGTCAACTGGAAATCCAACGTCTTTCCCGGCATCCTTGGCCGCACCTGCGATCGGCCCTGCGAGCCCGCCTGTCGGCGCGGCCGGGTCGAGGAAGAGCCGGTGGCGATCTGCCGGCTGAAGCGGGTGGCCGCCGATTACAAGGGCGACATCCAAGGACGACTGCCGCCCCGGGCCGCGACGCACAACGGCAAGCGGGTCGCCCTGGTCGGTGCCGGCCCTGCCTCCCTCACCGTGGCCCGCGACCTGGCGGTGATCGGCTATGATTGCGTGGTGTTCGACGGCGATACGCGCGGCGGCGGCATGATCCGCAGCCAGATCCCGCGTTTCCGCCTGCCCGAAAGCGTCATCGACGAGGAGGTGGGCTACATCGCCGATCTCGGACTCGATATGCGCCTCGGTCAGCGCGTGGACAGCCTGAGGGCGCTCCTTCTAGAGGATTTCGACGCGGTCTTCGTCGGCTCCGGCGCGCCGCGCGGGCGCGACCTCGACATCCCCGGCCGAAGCGAGGCGGCAGCCAGCATCCATATCGGCATCGATTGGCTGTCCTCGGTCTCCTTCGGCCACATCGAACGGATCGGCAAGCGCGTGGTCGTCCTCGGCGGCGGCAACACTGCGATGGATTGCTGCCGTACCGCGCGCCGGCTCGGCGGCGAGGACGTCAAGGTGATCGTCCGCTCCGGCTTCGAGGAGATGAAGGCCTCGCCGTGGGAGAAGGAGGACGCGATCGGCGAGGACATCCCGATCCTGAACTACCTGGTGCCCAAATCTTTTACCCATGAGGGCGGACGGCTGACCGGAGTCACTTTCGAGAAGGTGAAAGCCGAGTTCGATGCCAGGGGGCGCCGGCGGCTAGTCCCGGCCGGCGAGCCGGAGCAGCACATCCCGTGCGACGACGTGCTAGTGGCGATTGGACAGGAGAATGCGTTCCCCTGGATCGAGCGCGACATCGGCCTCGCGTTTAACGAGTGGAACATGCCGGTGGTGGACGAGGCCACGATGCAGTCCACCAACCCGAAGGTGTTCTTCGGGGGGGACGCGGCTTTCGGTCCGAAGAACATCATCTGGGCGGTTGCGCACGGCCATCAGGCCGCGATCTCCATCCACAAATTCTGCTCCGGCGAGGACGTCCGCGACCGCCCGCCGCCGATGGTGACGCTCGTCAGCCAGAAGATGGGCATCCACGAGTGGAGCTACGACAACGACATCACGCTTGATCCGCGCTACGCCGTTCCGCATCGCGACAAGGCGGTGGCGTTGCGCGACATCACCGCGGAGGTGGAGCTGGGCTACGACGATCGGCTGGCGTTCAAGGAGGCGGAGCGCTGCCTGAACTGCGACGTGCAGACGGTCTTCTCTGACGCGCTGTGCATCGAATGCGACGCCTGCGTCGATATCTGCCCCGAGGACTGCATCAGCTTCGTCATCAATGGCGATGAGGCGGATCTGCGCGGGCGGCTTAACGCGCCGGCCCACAACCTGACCCAGGAGCTGTATGTCTCCGGCGCGCTCAAGACCGGGCGCGTGATGGTCAAGGACGAAGACGTCTGCCTGCATTGCGGGCTGTGCGCCGAACGGTGCCCCACCGGGGCATGGGACATGCAGAAATTCCTCATCGACGTGGCACAGGCGGAGAACGCATGCTGCAATCGCTGACACGCGCCCAGGGCCTGCAACGGGTCAACGACTTCGTCATCAAGCTGGCGAACGTCAACGGCTCGGGCTCGGCCAGCGCGAACACGCTGTTCGCCAAGTCGATCCTGCGCATGGGTGTGCCGGTGGCGCCCCGCAACATCTTCCCCTCGAACATCCAGGGGCTGCCGACCTGGTACGAGATCCGGGTCTCGGAAGCTGGGTATCTCGGCGCGCGCGGCGGGGTCGATCTGATGGTCCAGATGAACCCGCAGACCTGGGATCAGGATCTACGCTCGATCGAGCGGGGCGGCTATCTGTTCTATGACTCGACCAAGCCCTTGCCCGCGTCGAAGTTCCGGCCCGACATCGTGGTCATCGGGATGCCGCTGACCGAGTTGTGCAACCGCGAGTACAGCGACCCGCGACAGCGCCAGCTGTTCAAGAACATCATCTATGTCGGCGCGCTCTCGGCCCTGCTCGACATCGACCTCTCCGCGGTCGAGGCGCTGCTGGCCGAGCAGTTCCGCGGCAAGGAGAAGCTGATCGGCGCGAACCTGCACGCACTGCACATGGGCCGCGACTACGCGCTCAACCATCTCGAATGCCCGATCGGGCTTCGTATCCGGCGCGCGGATGCGGTGGGAGACCGCATCTCCATCGACGGCAACGCGGCGGCGGCGCTTGGTGCCGTCTATGGCGGGGCGACCGTGGCGGCGTGGTATCCAATCACGCCCTCCTCGTCGCTGGCCGAGGCGTTCGCGCGCTGGTGCGGCCGTTTCCGGGTGGACAAGGAGACCGGGCGCAGCCGCTTCGCGATCGTCCAGGCCGAGGACGAGCTCGCCTCGATCGGCATGGTGATCGGCGCCGCCTGGAATGGCGCGCGCGCCTTTACCGCGACTTCCGGGCCGGGCATCTCGCTTATGCAGGAGTTCTTCGGCCTCGCCTATTTCGCGGAAATCCCCGCCGTCATCTTCGATGTGCAGCGCGCCGGACCATCGACCGGGATGCCGACGCGAACCCAGCAATGCGACTTGCTCGCCTGCGCCTATGCCTCGCACGGCGACACCAAGCACGTCGTGCTGTTCCCCGAGGACTCGCACGAGTGCTTCGAGATGGGCGCGTCGGCATTCGATCTCGCGGACCGGCTACAGACGCCCGTATTCGTGCTGCTCGACCTCGACATCGGCATGAACGAGCGCCTGAGCAGGCCGTTTGCGTGGGACAACTCGCGCCGGATGGACCGGGGCAAGGTGATGACCGCCGAGGAGTTACAGGCCGGCAAGGATTTCGGGCGCTACCTAGACGTGGACGACGACGGTATCCCGTACCGCACCTATCCGGGCACGCACCCGACCCGCGGCGCGTTCTTCACGCGCGGCACGTCGAAGGACCGCTATGCGCGCTATACCGAGGATGGCCAAGCCTACGCCGACAACATGCAGCGGCTGCTGAAGAAGCTGCATACCGCGCGGAATCTGGTGCCACACCCGATCGCCCGCCCGGCGGCGCGGCCGGGGCGGCTCGGCGCGATCCACTACGGCTCGACCGGACCCGCGATGGACGAGGCCTACGATTTGCTCGCCGAGCAGGGCATCGACATCGACCTGCTGCGCATACGCGGCTTTCCGTTCCATGATGATGTCCGCGCCTTCATCGAGGCGCATGACCGCGTGTTCGTGGTCGAGCAGAACCGGGATGCCCAACTACGGACCTTGCTGATCAACGAGCTGGAGATCGATCCCGCCCGGCTCGTCCGCGTGCTGCATTACGACGGATCTCCCATCACCGCCCGCTTCATCTCGGGCGCCATCGCCGAGGCGGCAGGTGCGCTCAAGGTGGTGCCGTTACGGAAGGCCGCTCCATGACGTTCCTGCCCAAGCCGAAGCTGCACCATCCCGAACTGTCCACCAACGCGCTCGGCTTCACGCGCCGCGACTACGAGGGCGCGATCTCGACCCTGTGCGCCGGCTGTGGCCACGATTCGATCAGCGCCGCGATCGTGCGCGCCTGCTATGAACTGTCATTGCCGCCGCATCGTATCGCCAAGCTGTCGGGCATTGGCTGTTCGTCGAAGACGCCGACGTACTTCCTGGGCGCCTCGCATGGCTTCAACTCGGTGCATGGCCGGATGCCGTCGGTGCTGACCGGTGCCAACCTAGCCAACCGGGACCTGATCTATCTGGGCGTGTCGGGCGACGGCGACTCCGCCTCGATCGGAATCGGCCAATTCGCCCACGTGATGCGCCGGGGCGTGAACATGGTCTACGTCGTCGAGAATAACGGCGTGTATGGCCTTACAAAGGGGCAGTTCTCCGCCACCTCCGACAAGGGCGCCATATCCAAGCGCGGCGTGGTCAACCGGGACGCGGCGATCGATCTGATCGGCATGGCCTTGCAGCTCGGCGCCACCTTCGTCGCCCGCAGCTTCTCGGGCGACAAGACCCAGCTCGTGCCGCTGATCAAGGCGGCGATCCGCCACCAGGGCGCTGCCTTCATCGATTGCATCTCGCCCTGCATCGCGTTCAACAATCATCCCGGCTCCCACAAGAGCTTCGACTACGTGCGTGAGCACAACGAGGCGGTGAACTATCTCGACATGATCGAGGGTCGCGAGGAGATCGCCGTCGAATACGAGCCGGGCACGGTCGAGGTCGTCCGCCAGCATGACGGCTCGCTGCTCAGGCTTCGCAAGCTGGCGACGGAATACGACATCCACGACCGGATCGCGGCGATGACCTGGCAGCAACAGCGCAGCGCCGCGGGCGAGATCGCGACCGGCCTCCTCTACGTCGATCCCGACCCGGAGGATTTGCATCGCCACCTCAACACGGTCGAGACCCCGTTCAACGCCCTGGGAGAGGACGATCTGGTTCCTGGTGCGGCGGCACTCGAACGGCTGAATGCCAGCCTTCGCTGACGACTGGCTCGCAACCCCTGTCCGGGCCGGCCGTTTACGAGCCAGGTTCGTCAGGAGGAGGCAAAAATGGCCGACGGGCGAGACGATGGGCGTCGTGACCGCGACCGGACACGGTATGGCGAGTGGCGGCGCCGTGACGATGAGCGCGAGCGCTATGGCCGCTCCGAATCTGGACGCGGGGAAAACTGGCGCCAAATGGGCCCTGAGAGCGATTGGCGACGCGATCGGGGTGATTACGGGCGGGGCTACCAAGGCCGCGAGGACTGGTCCCGGGGCCGCGAGGCGGAGCGCGACTATCCGCGCTCGCGCGAGGGCTACGGACGCGAGGATTGGGGCCGTGGCTACGGTGAGGATCCCGGCCGGCGAGACGTGAGCGGCGGCGCCCCCGGGGGTGCCTGGGGATTTGACGAGAGCTGGGGCCGCGATCCTGGCTGGCAACGCGGCTGGGAGCCCACTGGCTACGGCCGAGCCGGCTACGGCCGCGACCGGTACGGCGAGCGGGGCGGGTACGGCAACGACCAGCGTCAGAACCGTGGCTGGTGGGACCGCGCCTCTGACGAGATGTCCTCGTGGTTCGGAGACGAATCCGCCGAGCGACGGCGCGAGCAGGACGAACGCGAGGGCGATCGGGGCGCGGCCCACCATCGCGGACGCGGGCCGCGCGGCTACGCGCGATCAGACGAGCGCATCCGCGAGGACGTCAGCGATCGTCTCACGGACAATCCGATCCTCGATGCAAGCGAAATCGAGGTCATGGTCTCCGCCGGAGAGGTGACGCTGAGCGGCAGCGTGGACAGCCGCTATTCCAAGCGCCTCGCCGAAGACCTTGCCCATGAGGTATCGGGGGTCAAGCACGTCCAGAACAATCTGCGCGTGCGTCAGACCGGGCAGGAGCGCACGTCTATTTCGGGGACATCGTCCGGCATTTCCGAGCAGGGCAGCACCTCGGACGTCGGCCGCATGGGCGGCTCCGGCATCAGCGGCTCCAGCGGCACCGGCAATACGTCCGGCAGCATGACGGGAACCACGACAGCCGGGACAACCAGCGGCAGCACTTCGGGCATCGCTGATCAGGCCCCAATTGGCGGAACTACCTCGTCGCGCACCAATCCGACCCGCTGACGCCAAAGCCTCCTCCCCTTCCCCTCGCGAGAGGGGTTGGGGAAGGGTGAAGTGCGACGACGTACCGACGGTCGCTGGTCATTCATCAGGTGGCAAGCCGCAGCAGCGGGCGGCGCTCCTGGCCGAGCGTCGCATAGAGGTCCAGATACTGTGCAGTCATTCGCGCCACGCTGAAGCGCTCCTCAAAGCGGCGCCGTATCGCCGGCCGGGAGAGTCCGGCAGCGAGGGGGACCGCTGTCACGGCGCCGGGCTCGTCCTGCACGACGTACCCGGTCACGCCGTGATCCACCACCTCGGGGACGGAGCCGCGATTGAACGCGATCACCGGGGTTCCGCAGGCCATCGCCTCGATCATTACCAGCCCGAACGGCTCCGGCCAGTCGATCGGCGTCAGCAGCGCGATCGCTCCGCTGAGAAACTCCGCCTTATCGGCATCGCCGATTTCGCCGATGAGTTCGACGTGGCGCCCGTCGATCAACGGGCGGATCCGCTCGCGGTAGTACGCTTCATCCACCCGATCCACCTTCGCCGCGATCTTGAGCGGGACGCCGGCCCGACGAGCGATCCGAATCGCCCGATCGGGCGATTTTTCGGGTGAGATGCGGCCCAGAAACGCGAGATAGGCGGGCTTGATCGAACGTGGCGTGAGCAGGTTGGGCGGCAGGCCATGGTAGATTGTCCGCATGAAGTTGGCGGACGGCAAGGGCCGGCGCTGGGCATCGGAGATGGACACCACGGGAACCCGTCGGAAGCGATCGAAGATCGGCGCCAGCTCCGGCAGATCGAGCCGGCCGTGCAGCGTGTTCACGAACGGTGTACGATGGCGGCTGAACAGCGAGAACGGGAAATATTCCATGTGGAAGTGAAGCACGTCGAACTGGTCAGCCTGCTCGAAGACCGTCTCGAGCATCAGGACATGCGGGGCCTGCGGGTCGCTCAGCCCGCTATCGAAGCGCAGCGCGCGCGGCCAGCAGGCATGCAGGCGGGCGGTGGTCAATGAGTCGCCGCTGGCGAATAATGTGACGTCATGGCCCTGCCGGACCAGGTCTTCGGTAAGGTATGATACCACCCGCTCGGTTCCGCCATAAAGGCGGGGTGGGACCGCTTCGGTCAGTGGCGCGATCTGGGCGATCCGCATGATTTACTCGTCCTCCAGGTCCGGCTGGCGATGGCACAACCGCAAGGCGAGGATGACAAAACGGCGGCGGTCAGGTTTTTTTGAGGCGCATCCGCCAAACATTTGACCAAATGGCAAACTCGGGAGGGACAAAAAATGCAGCGGCTCGTGGTGGTCTCCAATCGCGTACCGTTGCCCTCCGAGAAGGGGCCGCGGGCTGGCGGGCTGGCCGTGGCGCTCGCCGACGTGCTGGTGCCGGGTTCGCTATGGTTCGGCTGGAGCGGACGTCGCGGTGCCAGTCGATCCAACGCGGAACCGGCGTTGCAGACCTCCGACGGGATTAGCTACGCCACTATCGACCTAAGCGAGACCGAGTACCAGCGATTCTATACCGGCTTCTCGAATAGCGTCCTTTGGCCACTGTTGCATTTCCGCCTCAGCCTGCAGCACTTCCGGACGGAGGACTATCATGGCTATCGCGCCGTCAACCGCCGCTTCGCCGCGGCGCTCGCGCATCTGCTCCGGCCCACTGATCGGGTGTGGGTGCATGACTACCATCTGATTCCGCTCGGAGCCGAGTTGCGTGCACTGGGCGTGCGGAACCGCATCGGCTTCTTCTTGCACACCCCCTTCGGTCCCCCGGCCATCACTCAGGCCCTGCCGCACGCCAACGCCCTGCTCGCGTCGATGTGCGCCTACGATGTCATCGGCTTCCACACCGAGACCTATCGCACCGCCTTCGTGGACTGCGTGCGCGAGATGCTGGGGGGCAAGCCGGATGGCGGCGGCCGGATCGGGTTCGGCACCTGCTCCTTTACGCCGATCGTAGACCCAATCGGGATAGACGCGGAGGCGTTTGCGCGAATGGCGGCGCGGTCCGGGCGCGGGGCGGAAACGCAGCGCCTGCGGACCAGCCTGGGCGAGCGCAAGCTGGCGATCGGGGTCGATCGGCTCGACTACTCCAAGGGCCTGCTGAGCCGGATGGATGCGTTCGGCCGGCTTCTGGCGCGCTACCCGCAACATCTCCGGAACGTGAGCTTCCTTCAGATCGCCGCCCGCTCGCGCGAGGACGTGAACGACTATCGCGACCTGGGAGAGGAGCTGAACCGGATCGCCGGGGACACCAACGGGCGTTACTCCGAGTTCGACTGGGTGCCGCTGCGGTACATGACCCGTCCGGTGCGGCGGCAGACGCTGGCCGGGTTCTACCGTTTTGCGCACATGGGCGTGGTGACCCCGCTTCGCGACGGCATGAACCTGGTCGCGAAGGAGTTCGTGGCGGCGCAAGATCCGGCGGACCCAGGGGTTCTGATCCTGTCCCGGTTCGCCGGAGCGGCGGACGAGATGACGGATGCGCTGATCGTCAATCCGTTCGATGCCGACGAGATCGCCGAGGCGATGCACCGCGCCCTGACGATGAGCTTGGAAGAGCGCCAGGAGCGTCACCGAGGCTTGCGTCAGCGGGTCTGGCATTCGAACGCACGGCGGTTCTGCGAGGTGTTCCTGGACCATCTCGGCAGGGACGAGGACGATTTCCTCGAACCCGGTCGGCCGGACCGGACGCAAGAAGCCACTCTCGCGTCGCTGGGCGGGATCTGATGCTTCCAGTGCCCACGCTGGATCATGTCGTGGTCAATGCGCGCGACCGCCTCGACGAGGCCTGCGAGGCCTATCGCCGCCTTGGGTTCACTCTCACTCCGCGCGGCTATCACACGCTCGGCTCGATGAATCATCTCGCGATTTTTGGCACCGACTACCTGGAGCTGATCGCCGCGCCGGCGGAGGGCGCGCAGCGCCCGGAGATTCTGGAGGCGCCACTCGGCCTCAACGGGCTGGTATTCGGCACCGAGGATTCGGCCGCGGTGTACGAAGCGCTAAGCGCGGCCGGCATTCCGGTCGAGCCGCCGAACGAGTTCTCGCGACCCGTGGAGCTGCCGGGCGGCGCGAGGCGGGACGCGGTATTCCGCACGGTGCGACTGAAGCCCGGGATGACCGACGCCGGCCGGTTCTACTTCTGTCACCATTTCACGCGCGACCTCGTCTGGCGCGACGAATGGCGCCATCACCCGAACGGCGCGATCGGGGTCGTCCGGGCGGTGATCGCGGCGGACGAGCCTGCCCGGCTTGGCAAGCTGTTCGCACGGATGTTCGGTGACGATGCGGTCCGACAGGACGGTGGGCATCATACCCTGGCGGTTGGCCTGTCGCGGTTCGAGGTGATGACCCCGACGGCGCTCGGTACCAGCTTCGGGGCTGCGGCGCCGGACGCGGCCGGGCGGAGCGCGTTCATGGCGGCGCTGAGCCTGCGCACCCGTTCGCCCGACCACGCCGCGACGGCGCTCGCGGCCGGTGGCATCAGCATCGACCGGGACGGCGAGCGCATCGTCGTCCCGGCTTCGGCGGCTTTCGGCGTTGCGCTGGAGTTTCTCGCCTGATCCGCCGTGGCAGTCCTACTGCCCGGCCACCTGCGTCAGCCGGAATGGCGCCGTTGGGTAGACGCCCAGCACGCGCACCTCGGAGGAGAAGAACGCCAGCTCCTCCAGCGCGCGGCGAAGCGCTGGCTGTTCGGGGTGGCCCTCGCAGTCGCACAGGAACTGGGTGGCGACGAAGTGGCCGCCCAGCATGTAGCTCTCCAGCTTCGTCATGTTCACGCCATTGGTCGCGAACCCGCCCAATGCCTTGTAAAGCGCCGCCGGCACGTTGCGGACGCGGAAGACGAAGGTTGTCATCAGTCCCGGCACGGACGGGTCCGGGGCACTGGGCCGGCGGGCCATGACGTAGAAGCGCGTTGTGTTGTGCGCCGCGTCCTCCACGTTCGCCGCCAGCACCTCCAGCCCGTAGATTTCGGCTGCCAGCGCCGACGCGATCGCCGCGTCCTCGGCGCCGCCCTGCTCGGCGATCAGCTTCGCCGCGCCGGCCGTGTCGGCCTCGACGACCGGCGCCAGGTTCAGCCGGCGCAAGAAGCGCCGCACCTGCCCCAGCGCGACCGGGTGGGAGTGCGCGCGGCGCAATCCCTCCATGCTTGCGCTCTTCGGCGCCAGCAGGCAGTGCTCGACGCGGTGGAAATGCTCGCCCACCACGAACAGCCCGGACTCGGGCAGAAGGTGGTGGATGTCGGGCACCCGCCCGGCGAGCGTGTTCTCGCACGGCAGCATGGCCAGCTCGGCCCGGCCATCGCGCACCGCCTCGATCGCGGCTTCGAAGGAGTCGCAGGGCAGCGTGCGCCGGTCCGGGAACGCGGTGCGGCAGGCCAGATCCGAATAGGCGCCGTGCATTCCCTGGAACGCTATCATCTCGCTTTTGCCCTGTGTTCCGCCGCTAGCATCGCGCGCGCCCGCGCCAGGTCCACCGGCGTGTCCACGCCGAACAGCCCGTGCGCCACGCGCGCGCAGCCAATCCGCATTCCGGCTTCCAGCGCGCGCAGTTGCTCCAGCCCTTCACGCAGCTCCAGCCAGCTCGGCGGCAGTTGCACGAAGCGCGCCAGGGCCGGGCGACGCCAGGCATAGATGCCGACATGGTGCCACAGCGGCCCCTCGCCCCAGGGCACCGGCGCGCGCGAGAAATAGAGCGCCGGGACCGTATCCGCCTCATCGCCGAATGCGCACGCCGCCTTGACGAAGGAGGAGGTTCGGGCCTCCTCGTCCGACCCGATCGGGGCCACAACGGTGCCGATGTCGATGCGCGCATCGCCGAGGGGGCGCAGCGCCGCGCGGATCTGTGCCTCGGTGACGGTGGGCACGTCGCCTTGCAAATTCACCACCACGTCATGACGCCCTTCCGGGTCGAGCGCCGCAAGGGCTGCGTGAACGCGGTCGGAGCCGGAGGGCAGATCGGGATCGGTCAGCACCGCCACGCCTCCCGCGTCGCGCACCGCATCCGCGATCGCGGCCTCCGCACAGGCCACCGCCACCGGGCCGACTCCGGCCGCGCGGGCGCGATCGAGCACATGCACGATCATCGGCCGGCCATTTATGTCGGCCAGCGGCTTGCCGGGCAGGCGCGCGGACGCCATGCGCGCGGGAATGACAACGATCGGGTTCACGGCGCGGTCATCGAAAGATGGACGGATTGCAGGGTCTGGGTCGCTTGCCTATGGTGCGCGCCACCTTATGGAGGCGTATGCACGCGCGCAACGGCGGGCGGCGGATGCGCCACGAATTGGCAGGCGGCGGAGAAGTCACGGCGCATGGACAGTCTGGAGGCCAACAAGGTGGTCGCCGCGATCCTGGTCGCGGGCATCGCCTTTTTCATCACCGGCATGCTTGGCGATAACCTTGTTTACGAGGAGCGCCCGGCCAAGCTGGCAATCCCAGTCCAGGCCGCCGCCCCGGCCGCGGCCGCCGGCGGTGCGGAACAGCCGGCCGGACCGGCGCCGATCGTCCCGCTCCTCGCGTCCGCGAACGTCCAGAAGGGCGAGGCCTTCGTGAAGCAGGTCTGCGTCGCCTGTCACAGCTTCAACCAGGGCGGCAAGCCACTGATCGGCCCGAACCTGTATGGCGTGGTGCAGGCGCCGCACGATCACGAATCGGGCTTCGACTACTCGTCGGCGTTGCAGAAGTTCAAGGGCCAGCCTTGGACCTACGAGGCGCTGAACAAGTGGCTCTATGACCCGCAGACCTACGCTCCCGGCACGCGCATGACCTACACGGGCATCAAGAGCACGCAGCAGCGCGCCGACGTGATTGCCTACCTTCGCACGCTGTCCCCCAACCCGGTGCCGCTGCCCTCCGCCGATCAGGCTCCGCAGCCAACCAAGGCCGCGGAGACCGCGCCGGCGCCCGGCACCGCGGCACCGGCAGGCAACCACAGCGCGCTAGGCAGCGCATCGGCGCCCAACAGCGCGCCCGCCTCCTCGCCCAATGTCATCGGTCCGCCCGGCGCGGCGTACAACGCTAACGCACAGACGCCCAATGTCGGCACCCAGGCTGGCGGCACTGGCGCCCCGCCCCAGGCCGGACCCAACGCGCCCGCCAACGCGAACAAGCCCTAAAGCGCCGATGCCCATGCGTGCGGCTGGGCGGCCCGACATGGATCACCTGGTCGCGGCGGCCGAGGCCGCAGCCGACGTCGCGGGCGCGGTGATCCGCCCGTTCTTCCGCGCCCGCATCGAGGCCGACGTAAAGGCCGATCGCAGCCCGGTCACCATTGCCGATCGCAATGCCGAGCAGGCGATGCGCACCATACTGAGCGAACGTTTCCCCGATCACGGCATTGAGGGAGAGGAGTTCGGCCTCGATCGCCCCGGCTCCGGCCTTCGCTGGGTGCTCGACCCGATCGATGGCACGCGCGCCTTCATCACCGGGCGTCCGATTTTCGGCACGCTGATCGCGCTGCTTGAGGACGAGCGGCCGATCCTTGGCGTGATCGACCAGCCGGTTACCGGCGAGCGTTGGATCGGCGCAGCCGGCCGGCCCACCGCCTTCCGCGGCCCGCTCGGCGGCAGGCCCGGCTGTCGCCGCTGCGCCTCGCTGGCCGAAGCCGAGCTGTCCTGCACCTCCCCCGACTTGCTCGGCCGGCAGCATCGCCAGACTTGGCAGCACCTGGCCGATGCCGTCCGGCGCGTCTCCTGGGGCGGGGATTGCTACGCCTACGGCCTGCTCGCCCTGGGTCACATCGATGTCATCGCCGAGGCGGACCTGAAGGTTTGGGACTGGGCCGCGCTGCTGCCGATCATTGAAGGCGCGGGCGGCCGAATCACGGATTGGGCTGGTCGAGACCTGCAGCGGGGCGGCGACGGAGGCGCCCTGGCAGTCGGCGATCCCGCGCTGCTGGAGCCGGCCAGCGCGCTGCTTCGCGGCTGACCGCATCGATTCCGAACAGGTTTGTAGGAATTTCAGTATCGCTCGGCCCATTGCGGAGGCATCAAGCAGCCGTGATGATCCGTTCCGTGCTGACCAAGGGTGGGACTTGGCTCGCGCTCATGGCGCTGGCGCTCCTGTCCATTGCGGGCCGCGCCGATCCTGCCCTTTCGACCAGCTACGCCGTGTCGATTCTCGGCCGTCCGGCGCTGCCGGCCGACTTCCCGCATTTCCCCTATGCCAACCCGGACGCCCCCAAGGGGGGCGAGGTCCGGCTTGCGGCGGTGGGATTCTTATGACAGCTTCAACCCGTTCATCCTGCGCGGCCGTTCCGTCGCCGGGCTGGTCGGCGCCTGGGTGATCCTGCCCGGCGGCTCGGGCTCCGGCGCGTCGATCGGACATGTGTGGGAAAGCCTGCTCGCCACCTCGGCCGACGAGGTCGCCACCGGCTACTGCCATCTCTGCCGCAGCGTCGAAACGCCCGAGGACGGGTCCTGGATCGCGTTCAATCTACGGCCGGAGGCGCGGTTCTCCGACGGCGTGCCGGTCACGGCCGAGGACGTGGTGTGGACCTTCCATACACTCATAGCGCAGGGTTCGCCGGCGTTCCGGCTGGAACTCGCCGCAGTCGCGAGCGTGGAGGCGCAGGGGCGGGATCGCATCGTGTTCCGCCTCAAGCCGGAGCGGGACCGCAAGCTGCCCCTGATCTTGGGCGAGCTGCCGGTCCTTCCCGAGCACTTTTTCAAGGGCCGCGACTTCACCCAGCCGTTGACTGCGGCGCCGGTCGGCTCCGGGCCGTACCGGGTCGAGGCGTTCGAACTGGGGCGCAGCGTGACCTTTGTGCGCGACCCGAACTGGTGGGCTCGCGACCTGCCGACCGCGCGGGGGACCAACAACTTCAACCGCGTGCGCGTGGACTACTATCGCGACGCATCGATCGCGCTGGAAGCGTTCAAGGCCGGGCAGGCGGATCTGCGCGCCGAGAACATTTCCAAGAACTGGGCGCGGGCCTACGACTTCGCGGCGGTGAAAAACGGCCAGGTGATCAAGGCCGACATTCGTCACCATCTGCCGACGGGGATGCAGGGATGGGTGATGAACACGCGCCGGCCGGTGTTCCACGATCCGTTGGTGCGCGAGGCCATGGCCGAGGCGTACGACTTCGAGTGGGCGAACCGGAACCTTTTCTTCGATTCCTACAAACGGACCCTGAGCTACTTCGACAATAGCGACCTCGCCGCGACCGGCCTGCCCGGACCTGACGAGCTGGCGCTGCTCGAACCGTTCCGCGCGGAGCTGCCGCCCGAGGTGTTCACCGAACCGTTCTCGCTGCCCGTGACCGACGGCTCCGGCCACAACCGCCCGCAGCTGATGAAGGCGTTGCGTCTTCTGGAGAAGGCGGGCTGGCGCGTGCAGGACATGAAGCTGGTGGACGCGCAAGGCCAGCAGATGCGCTTCACCATCCTGCTCGACGATCCGAGCTTCGAGCGCGTCGCACTCCCGTACGTGCAGACGCTGAAGCATCTGGGAATTGCGGTGGACGTGCGTACGGTCGATCCCGCGCAATTCCAGCATCTGACAGATGATTTTGATTTCGACATGACGATGATGGTGATCCCGCAGAGCGATCTTCCGGGCAGCGGGCTCGCCGATGACTTCTCCTGCGCGGCGGCCAAGGAGGCGGGCAGCAACAATGCTGCCGGGATTCTGCGACCCGGCGGTGGACGCGTTGATCGCCAAGGTGCTCGCCGCGCCCGACCGCGACAGCCTGCGCGCGGCGACGCGGGCGCTGGACCGGGTGCTGCTGTGGCGCTGGTACCTGGTGCCGGCCTGGGGCAACCAGGTGTTCCACGTCGCCTACTGGAACCGCTTCGGCCAGCCCGGCCTGCCGCTTCGCGCCGGCGTCGACTTCGATACCTGGTGGGTGGACGCGGCCAAGGCGCGCGCGACCGACGCGGCGCGGGCGAAGGGCGGGTGAGATGACCGGCTATCTGCTGCGCCGGCTGCTGCTGATCATCCCCACGTTGTTCGGCATCATCGCGATCAACTTCGCCGTGGTGCAGCTCGCGCCCGGCGGCCCGGTCGAGCAGATGATGGCGACGCTACGCGGCAAGGGAGAGACCAGCCAGATCTCCGGTCCCACCTCCGACCTCGGCGCCCCCGGTGCGTACCGGGGCGCGCGCGGGCTCGATCCGAAAGTGGTGGCCGATATCCGCAAGATGTTCGGCTTCGACAAGCCTGCGCTGACCCGGTTCGGCGACATGCTGAAGGGCTATGTGCGCTTCGACTTCGGGCGCAGCTTCTTTCGCGGACAGACGGTGTTGGGCCTTATCGGTCAGAAGCTGCCGGTGTCGATCTCGCTCGGCCTCTGGTCGACGCTGCTGATCTACCTCGTCTCCATCCCGCTCGGCATTCGCAAGGCGGTGCGCGACGGCAGCCGGTTCGACGTCGCGTCCAGCGCGGTGGTGCTCGCGGGCTACGCCATCCCCAGCTTCCTGCTGGCGATCCTGCTGGTCGTGCTGTTCGCCGGCGGCAGCTACCTGCAATGGTTCCCGTTGCGCGGCCTTGCGAGCGACGGCGCTGCGTCCTGGCCGCTGCCGGCGCGCGCCGCCGATTACGCCTGGCACATGGTGCTGCCTACCTTGGCGGTGGTGGCAGGCGGGTTTGCCAGCCTGACGATCCTGACCAAGAACTCCTTCCTGGAGGAAGTCCGCAAGCAGTACGTCGTGACCGCCCGCGCCAAGGGCGCGCCGGAGCGACGCGTACTCTATGGCCACGTCTTCCGCAACGCGATGCTGCTGATCGTCGCCGGCTTTCCGCAAGCCTTCATCGGCATCCTGTTCACCAGCCAACTCCTGGTCGAGATCGTATTCTCGCTGGACGGGCTGGGCCTGCTCGGCTTCCAATCCGCTGTGCAGCGCGACTATCCGGTGATGTTCGGGACGCTCTACATCTTCACGCTGCTTGCGCTGGTGCTGCAGATCGTCGGCGACCTGCTCTACACGGTGGTCGATCCGCGCATCGATTTCGACGCTCGCCGGTGAGGCTCTCGCCCGTCACGCGCCGGCGGCTTCGCGTCTTTCGCCAGCACCGGCGCGGCTTCGTGTGCTTCTGGATCTTCCTCGCACTATTCGGCCTCAGCCTCTGCGCCGAGCTGATCGCCAATGATCGGCCGTTGGTCGTCCACTACGACGGGCACTGGTATTTCCCCGTGCTGCACGACTACCCGGAGACGATTTTCGGCCCCAACTTCATGCCAATGGCGGCCGACTACACCGATCCTGACGTGCAGCGCGCCATTCGCGCGCACGGCTGGATGGTCTGGCCGGCGGTGCCGTACCGCTATGATACGATCGTGGCCGATCTTGGCCGGCCCTCCCCGGCTCCGCCCTCCTGGCACAACCTGCTCGGCACCGACGACCAAGCGCGTGATGTGCTGGCCCGCGTGATCTACGGGCTGCGCCTGTCCATTCTGTTCGGGTTCGCGCTGACCGTGCTATCCTCGGCGGTGGGCATCGCAGCCGGGGCGGTGCAGGGCTATCGTGGCGGTTTGACCGACCTGCTGTTCCAGCGATTTATTGAGATCTGGAACGGAATGCCGCAGCTCTACCTGCTCATCATCCTGGGCAGCATCATCACCCCCGGATTTTGGGTGCTGCTGGTGTTCCTGCTGCTGTTCTCGTGGATGAACCTGACCGGCGTGGTCCGGGCCGAATTCCTGCGCGGGCGGACGCTGGAATATGTCCGCGCCGCGCGCGCGCTTGGAGTTTCCGACGGGGCGGTAATGCGCCGTCACATCCTGCCCAACGCATTGGTGGCCACGCTGACCTATCTTCCGTTCATCCTGTCGGGCTCGGTGACGGTGCTGGCCAGCCTCGATTTCCTCGGCTTCGGCTTGCCGCCCGGCGCGCCCTCGTTGGGCGAGCTGGTCGCGCAGGGCAAGAACAACCTCCAGGCCCCCTGGCTCGGCATCACTGCGTTCTGCGTGCTCGGCGGGTTGCTAATTCTTCTGATCTTCATCGGCGAGGCAGTGCGCGACGCCTTCGATCCCCGTCGGCTGCCGCGATGAGCCTGGTCGAGGTCGAGGGCCTATCGGTCGCCTTCGGCGCGCGGCGCGTCGTGCGCGATGTCGCCTTTCGCCTCGATCGCGGCGAGACACTGGCGCTGGTGGGCGAATCCGGGTCCGGCAAGTCGCTCACCGCGCTCTCGCTGTTGCAGCTTCTGCCGCATGGGGCGAGCAATCCCTGCGGGCGGATCCTGCTCGACGGCGAACACATGATCGGCGCCAGTCAGGGCGTGCTCCACCGCGCCCGCGGCGATATCGCCGGCATTGTCTTCCAGGAGCCGATGACCAGCCTCAATCCGCTGCACCGGATTGGCCGGCAGGTGGCCGAGGCGGTGACGCTGCACCGGCGCGTCCCGCGCCGCTCCTTGCGCGCACGGGTACTGAGCTTGCTCGATCAGGCCGGCTTCCCCGATGCGGAACATCGCCTTGGCGCTTTTCCACACCAGCTCTCGGGTGGGCAGCGGCAACGAGTGATGATCGCGATGGCACTTGCCAATGACCCCGCGCTGCTGATCGCCGATGAACCGACCACGGCCCTGGACGTGACGATCCAGGTGCAGATCCTGGATCTGCTGGCCCGGCAGAAGGCGGAGCGGGGCTTGGCGCTGCTACTGATCACCCATGACCTCGCGATCGTGCGACGCCACGCCGAGCGCGTATGCGTGATGCAGGATGGCGCTATTGTCGAGGCCGGGCGCGTGGCGGATGTGTTTGCAGCGCCGGCCCATCCCTACACACGTGCATTGCTGGCTGCCGAACCAGCTGGACGGCCGGCGCCGGTGCCCGCCGGCGCGGCTCCGCTGCTTGAGGCGAGCGATGTCCGCGTGACGTTTGACATTCGACGCGGCGTGTTGCGCCGCGCGGTGGGCAGCGTGCGCGCGGTGGACAATGTCTCGATCACGGTGCGCGAGGGCGAGACGGTCGGGTTGGTGGGCGAGTCCGGGTCGGGCAAGACCACGCTCGGCTTCGCGGCGCTCGGATTGGTCCCGGCCGAGGGCCGGATCGCATTCGCCGGCCGCGAGCTCGCCGCCCTCGATCGCCGCGCGCTGCGACGTTTGCGGGCGAGCATGCAGGTCGTGTTCCAGGACCCGTATGGCAGCCTGTCCCCGCGCATGAGCGTGGGCGACATCGTGGCGGAAGGGCTACGCGTCCACGAGCCGAATCTGCCGCGCTCCGAACGGGCCTCGCGCGTTGTGGCGGCGCTGGCCGAGGTGGGCCTGCCCGCGGACGCTGCCGAGCGCTACCCGCACGAGTTCAGCGGCGGCCAGCGCCAGCGTGTCGCGATCGCTCGCGCCATGGTGCTGAACCCGCGTCTTGTGGTGCTGGACGAGCCGACCAGCGCGCTGGACGTGTCGGTGCAGGCGCAAATCGTCGACTTGCTGCGCACGCTGCAGGCCCGGCACGGCCTGGGGTATCTGTTCATAAGCCATGATCTGCGGGTGGTCCGCGCCTTGGCGCACCGGGTCGTGGTGTTGCGCAACGGCCGCGTCATCGAGCAGGGCGAGGCCGATGCGATCTTCGCCCAACCCTGCGATGCCTACACCCATGCACTGCTGACCGCCGCCTTCGACCTCGCGGCCGAAGAGGCGAGCGTCAGCGCGTAGCCGTGCCGGCGCCGAGCGCGAGCCGCCCCGGCAGACCAAGGTCAGTGAGCATCAGCTCATCGGCGCTGTTGTCGCCGTGATGGAACGCCATGCGGGGCCGATCCTCGGGACAGGCGGCGGCGGTCGGGGCGCACCAAGCGCCGTCAGCGGAGTCCGACAGCCGGCCGAAGCGCTCCTCGGCGACGTCGCGGACGGCGGCGCTGTCCTTCGGGCCCCTGAGCAGCCGGTAGCTGATGCTGTAGGCGGCTTCCCGTCCGTCGTTGAATCCGGGCGGCGCGTCCACGAAACGAATCGTGATCGGCCCGTCCGGCAGCCGGGCGGTGATGCTGTCGGTGCAGGCGGCGGCTGCGTGCAGCGCGCAGGGGTGGACGTGCTCCGTCACCGCGTCCTCCCGGACGCCCTGGGCATACAGCGCGGTCAGCACCTCCTGCGCGCTTTGGTACAGGCGCACGCCCATGACCGCGAAGTGCGCGGGTTCCGCGGCCGGCGCTGGTCTGCCCGACACCACAACCGATGCGAGCAATGCCGCCGAGAGAACAACCGTTCGACCGAAGAGCATGGGAGTGTCCTTGTTCTGTTCCTCTGTTTTCGCTTCGTTCGATTAACAATAGGTAAACGCCAGTGCCAAAATATCGTGAGCGAAAACGATAGCGGAACGTCCTCTCGGATTGGTTCGCTTGGCCTCGGCGCATGCGGCGGTATAACCAGCATCGGACACCGGCTCGTGACGTGAGAGCGAACAGGAGAGGGCGACGATGCTGACCAAGCGATGGGACAAAGCCAAGCTGCCCTCCCGTCACGTCACGGAGGGTCCGGGGCGCGCGCCGCACCGCAGCTACTACTACGCGATGGGGCTGACCCAGGAGGAGATCGACCAGCCCTTCGTCGGCGTCGCGACCTGTTGGAACGAGGCCGCGCCCTGCAACATCGCGCTCTCGCGGCAGGCGCAATCGGTGAAGAAGGGCGTCTCCGAGGCGGGCGGCACGCCGCGCGAGTTCACCACGATCACCGTCACCGACGGGATCGCGATGGGGCATCAGGGCATGAAATCGTCCCTGGTCTCGCGCGACCTGATTGCCGATTTGGTGGAGCTGACAGTGCGCGGCCACGCCTACGACGCGCTGGTCGGCCTTGCCGGATGTGACAAGTCGCTGCCAGGCATGATGATGGCGATGCTGCGGCTGAATGTCCCCAGTGTGTTCATGTATGGCGGATCGATCCTGCCGGGGCGGTTCAAGGACCGCGACGTGACCGTGGTCGATGTGTTCGAGGCGGTCGGCCAGCACGCCGCTGGCAATATGTCGGACGCCGATTTACACGAGTTGGAGTGTGTGGCCTGTCCATCGGCCGGCGCCTGTGGCGGGCAGTTCACCGCCAACACGATGGCGACCGTCAGCGAGGCGATCGGGCTGGCGCTGCCAGGCTCGGCGGGCTCGCCGGCCCCCTACGAGGAGCGCGATCGCTGGGCAGTCGAGTCCGGACGTGCCGTGATGGCCCTGCTGGAGAGCGGTCTGCGCCCGCGCGACATCGTCACCCGACGGGCCTTGGAGAACGCCGCCGTGGTGGTGGGCGCGACCGGCGGATCGACCAATGCCGGGCTGCACCTGCCCGCCCTCGCGCATGAGGCGGGCATCCGATTCACCATGGACGACGTGGTGGAGATCATGCGCCGCACGCCGTACATCGCCGACCTCAAGCCGGGCGGGAAATATGTCGCGTTCGATGTCCACAAGGTCGGCGGCATTCCGGTGATCCTGAAGGCGCTGCTCGATGGCGGATTGCTGCACGGCGACTGCATGACCGCCGCCGGAAAGACCCTGGCCGAGACGCTGAAGGACGTGGTCTTCCCTGAGAACCAGGACGTGGTCTATCCGGTGTCGCGCGCGCTGTCGCGCACCGGCGGCGTGGTCGGGCTCAGGGGCAATCTCGCGCCCGACGGGGCGATCGTGAAGGTCGCCGGGATGCACAAGTTGCGCTTCGAGGGCACGGCGCTCTGCTTCGACTCCGAGGAGGAGGCTTACGCCGCGGTGCAGGCGCGCGCCTACAAGGCAGGCGATATCATCGTCATCCGCTACGAAGGACCGAAGGGTGGTCCGGGAATGCGCGAGATGCTCGCCACTACCGCCGCGATCTATGGCCAGGGCATGGGCGAACAGGTGGCGCTAATCACGGATGGGCGCTTCTCCGGCGCGACGCGCGGCTTCTGCATCGGCCATGTCGGGCCGGAGGCGGCGGTCGGCGGCCCGATCGCGCTGCTGCGCAACGGCGATCCGATCGTGATCGACGCCGAGAAGGGCACCATCGACGTCAATCTGCCGGATGCCGAATTGGCGACCCGCCGTGCCGCCTGGACCCCGCGTCGCACCGATTACAATAGTGGCGCCATCTGGAAATACGCGCAGCTCGTTGGACCGGCGCATCTGGGCGCGGTCACGCATCCGGGCACCGAGGCGGAGACCCATTGCTACGCCGATATTTGATTTCGGTCGACGCAGCCCCGCGCTATTTCGTATCCGCGATTATCGAGGGTGCCACGCATGAAACGTGTCTTTGTGGGAGCGCTCCTGTTCGGCCTCGCCGGTGCGGGCGTCGGCCCGGCACTGGCGCAGCCGCCGTATCCGCCGGTTCCCCCGCCCCGCGTCGAACCGATCCCGCCGCCCCCAGGCGGTCGCTCCATTTGGGAACCAGGCCACTGGCAGTGGAACGGGGTCCGGTATATCTGGGTCGGAGGGCGTTACGTGCCACGTCGCCCGCATTACGGCCGTTACGTCCCGGGCCATTGGCAATGGGCACCGCGCCAGGGCCGCTATGTCTGGCGACCAGCGCACTGGGGATAATGCCGGCGGGGATTGCGCTCAGCCGCGCAGTTTCAGCCGTTCCGCGATCAGGAATGGCTGCCCCGGCGCGGGTTGGGTGAACAAGCAGATATCCGTGACACGGCGCGGCTCCAGCAGCGCGGGCGCGAAATGGTGCTCGGCAGCTTGCCTATACACATCGCGCTCCGCCGTGCTCAGGCGGCGGGTCAGCGTCAGGTGGAAGAACCACTCGCCGAACACGTACGGATAGCCCCAATGCCGCAGCAGCGCCTCCTGCGGCCCCGATAGCCCGGCATGGCGGCGCCGCTCCAATTCCGGTTGCCCCGGCGGTGCGCGAAGCGCGTCCAGGTGGGCGACGCACAGATCGCAGAGCGCCTGAAGCGGCACGGAGGGCTCGGTCTCGCGCAGCGCGAGGAAGCCGTGCAGATCGGCCACGCGCAGCCACGGTAGATCAAACGGCGCGATGGACGCGGCAAGTCCGGCCGCTTCGTCCAGCACCGTCTCCCACGTCACGTCAGGTTTCAGCCGCATCGGCGGCTTCAGCGTGGCGTGGAAGCCATAGAGGCGCGGCGCCTCGGTGACCGCCGCGATCCCCGCCACGTCCGGATGCAGCGCCGGGCCCCCGCTCTCGGGATCGCGGCCAAGCCAAGTCGCGCCGGCGGCGAACAGCGGATCACCCGCTTCGGGCGCATAGAACAGGGCGAGTCGCGCCTGCGACGACCAGGTCACGCCACGCGCTCTCCGGCCCTCCAGACGGCGCGTACTACGGCGAGATCACCGTGCATCCGCACCCGCACGAGGTCGGCGCGCAGCCCCGGCTCGATCCGCCCCCGGTCGTGCAGACCGGCGATGCGCGCCGGGGCCGCGGTGACCAGACCGACCGCGGCTGGCAGCTTCAGGCCGCGCCGCGCGGAGAGGAAGACGGCCTCCACCAAGCTGCTGGGAACGTAATCGGAGGCGAGCGCATCCACCGCGCCGGCATCGACCAGATCGAGCGCGGCGACATTGCCGGAATGCGAGCCGCCGCGCACGATATTCGGCGCGCCGGCGATCACCGCCATGCCGGCGGCCTTCGCGGCCCGCGCGGCTTCCATGGTCACGGGGAATTCGCTCACGTCGATACCGTCCGCGGCATTCTCCGCCACTTCGGCTTCGGTGCGATCGTCATGACTGGCCACCGCGATGTCGGATCCGGACAGGCGGGCAAGCACAACTCGCCGATTCGGCCCGCGCAGGCGGGCGCGGTTGCCGCGCAACTCGATGATGCGGCGCTCGATCTCCTCATCGGAAGCGCCGAGTCCGCGCCGGAGCGCGCGATAGTAGTCGAGATTGGCGTATTGGCCCACGCCGGGCGTGTGGTCCATCAGGCTGACCATGCGCACACGCGGATGGTCCGCGACCGGCTCGAACAGCGACAGCATGTCGTCGGCCGGCACCTCGCAGCGCAGATGCAGGAAATGCTCGGCACGCAGCGCCCGAGCGTCCGACAGTAAGTCAATGTCGGCCATCCCTTCGCGGAAGGTGCGCACGCGGTCCTTTTCGAAACCCAGATCGCCGAGGCAGAGCGCATCCAGAACCGTGGTGAGGCCGGCGGCCGCGCATTGCGCGTCATGCGCGATCATCGCCGAGCGCGACGGCCAGCGCGCGTTGCTGCGTGGCTGTACCTGACGCTCAAGGTTATCGGTGTGCAGGTCGATCACGCCGGGAATGACGTGGTCGCCTTCGGCGTCGATCGCGCTCGGCACGCCGCTTGCGCCGGGTTGCACTTCCGCGATCATCCCGTCACGCAGAACCAGCGTGCCGCGACGCACCTCGTCAGGCAGCACCACCGCCGCGTTGGTGATGATCGTCTCGCCTCTCATGCGGCGTCCTGGAGCGGCTGCATCTCGAAACTACGGTCGGCGACCGCGGCGCGCACCTCAGTGTCATGGAAGATGCCGACAATCGCGACATTGTTGGCCTTCGCCTCGCGGATCAACTCGATGACTCCGGCGCGGTTCGCAGCATCCAGTGCCGCAGTCGGTTCGTCGAGCAGCAGAACGGGGTGGCCCGCGACGAAGCCGCGCGCGAGGTTCACGCGCTGCTGCTCGCCCCCCGAGAAGGTGGCCGGCGGCAAGGCGTGCAGCCGGCGTGGGATATTGAGCCGCAGCAGCAGCGCCATCGCCCGCGTGCGCGCGGCATCCGGTCGAACGCCAAGCTGGATGGCAGGCTCAGCGACCAGATCAAGCGCGGCAACGCGCGGGACCACGCGCAGGAACTGACTGACATAGCCCAGCGTTTCGCGTCGCACGGCAATGATCGTGCGCGCGTCCGCCTGCGCAAGGTCGGTCATCGCGCCCTGATGGCAAACCAGCACGCGCCCGCCATCGGCGCGGTAGTTGCCGTACAAGCACCGCATGAGCGTGGACTTCCCCGCTCCGGACGGGCCGGAGAGCGCCACACATTCCCCGGCATGGACGTCGAGAGCCAAGTCCGAAAGCACCCGGACGCGCAGCCCGCCCTGGAGATGCAGCGTGAACCCCTTGTCGAGCCCCGCGGCACGCAGCATCAGCCGGCTCATGTCAACGCTTCCTTCATGGAAGGCGAGAGAAAATCCCCATGCGGCGGGCCCGGATGACCGGGCATTTTGCCCGGCCGATAAGGGCACCGCCGCCGCTGGAGGAGCCGATGCCGATGCGCATCGCGTTGTCCTTCCGGTGGGGGAAGAGGCGGATCACGCTTTCCATGACGATCCGCCTCTGACCCACTGAAGGCCGGAGGGCGGCTTTGAGACCGCCTTCCGGTTCTCCAGTAACACGGCCCGACCGGCATGGCAACGATCGCGCGGAAAGGTGATTCCGGTCGCGTCGGCGATCAGGGCCGCCCACCTCACGCCTGAAGCACCGAACTGACCAGCAGTTGCGTGTAGGGGTGGCGGGGATCGTCCAGAACCTGATCGGTCAGTCCCGCCTCCACCACCCGGCCGCGCTGCATAACCACGATCCGCTGCGCCAGCAGTCGCGCCACCGCGATGTCGTGCGTGACCAGCACCACCGCGATGCCAAAGCGGGCAACCAGGGTGCGGATCAGGTCGAGCAGTCGCGCCTGGACGGAGACGTCGAGGCCGCCGGTGGGCTCGTCCATGAACACCAGTCGGGGATGCGTGACCAGCACGCGCGCGATCTGCAACCGCTGGAGCATCCCACCCGAGAAAGTGCGCGGCAGGTCGTCGATGCGCGCCGTGTCGATCTCGACCTGCTCCAGCCAGTCCAGTGCCTTTGCTCGGATCTGGCCATAATGCCGCGCGCCCTGCGCCATCAGCCGCTCGCCGATATTGCCGCCGGCGCTGACCGCTATGCGCAGGGTCTCACGCGGGTCCTGGCGCACGAAGCCCCAGTCCGAGCGGTGCAGCCGCCGCAACGCAGGCGCCGGCATTGCGTGGACGTCGTGCAGATGCCCAGCGGGATCGCGATACCACACCGTGCCGCGGTCGGGCGCGATGCGGCCCGAGAGCGCGTTGAGCAGCGTCGTCTTGCCCGATCCGGATTCGCCCACCACGGCCAGCATCTCCCCCGGCCAAAGATCGGCGTCGACATCAACCAGCGCCGGGACAGCACCGAACGACAGGGTGAGGCCACGTGCCGAGAGCAGGACATCGTCGCTCATTCGGCGGTCCCGCCGCCTCGGCGTCCGGCGCAGAAATCGGTATCAGAGCAGACGAACAGGCGCGTCCCGCGATTATCCGTCACCACCTCGTCGAGATAGCTGTCGGTCGCGCCGCATAGTCCGCAGACATGCGGCGCGCGGGTAGCGCGGAACGGATGATCCTCGAAGTCGAGCGAGCGCACCTCTGTGTAAGGCGGGACGGCATAAATGCGTTTCTCGCGGCCGGCGCCGAACAACTGGAGTGCGGGCATTCGGTGCATCTTCGGATTGTCGAAGGCAGGGATCGGGCTCGGCGCCATCAGGTAGCGCCAATTCACCATTACCGGATAATCATAGCTGATCGCCACCTGACCCAGCCGCGCGACGTCCTCGTACAGCCGCACATGCATCACGCCGTAATCGGCGAGAGCGTGCATCCGTCGCGTCTCCGCGCGTGACGGTACGAGGCGCCATAGCGGTTCGGGCTGCGGCACCTGGTAGACGATGATCTGATCGTCGCGCAGCTTCGTCTCGGGGATGCGATGGCGGGTCTGGATCACCGTTGCCTCGGCCGTGCGCGTGGTGGTGCGAACGCCAGCGGTGCGGGCGAAGAAGCGGCGGATGGAGACGGCGTTGGTGGTGTCGTCGGCGCCCTGATCGATCACTTTCAGCACGTCGCTTGAACCCAGCACCGAGGCCGTGACCTGGATGCCGCCGGTGCCCCAGCCATAGGGCAGCGGCATCTCGCGCGAGCCGAACGGCACCTGATGGCCCGGGATCGCCACCGCCTTCAGCAGCGCGCGGCGGATCATCCGCTTCGTCTGCTCGTCCAGATAGGCGAAGTTGTAACCGTTCATTGGGCGGCTTCCGCCATCGCCTCGGCCGCCGCCCGCATCCGCCGCACCGCTTCCAGCTCGCTCTGGAAATCGACGTAGTGCGGCAGCTTCAGATGCTCGACGAACCCCGTCGCCTCGACGTTATCGGCGTGAGACAGCACGAACTCGATGTCCTGCGCCGGCGCAGTCACGTCCTCGCCCAGTTCGGCGGCGCGCATCGAACGATCGACCAGCGCCATTGCCATCGCCTTGCGCTCCGAATGGCCGAACACCAGCCCGTAGCCGCGCGTGAACTGCGGCGGGGCTATCTTCGAGCCCTTGAACTGGTTCACCATCTGGCATTCGGTCACGGCGATGTCGGCGATGTCGATGGGAAAGCCCAGCTCGGCCGGCGCGATCTCCACCGCGACCTCGCCCACGCGGATCTCGCCGGCGAACGGGTGCGTGCCGCCGTAGCCGCGCTGGGTGGAGTAGCCGAGCGCGAGCAGGAAGCCCTCGTCGCCACGCGCCAGGGCTTGCAAGCGCACGTCGCGCCCAGCGGGGAAGCGCAGCGGCTGCCGGGTCAGATCGCCGGGCTCGCCCTCGGTCGGACTATCGGGCTCGATCAGGCCTTCCTGGCCGAGAATGTCATGCACGCGCGCCATCGCGGCGTCGGCATCGGTCTCCGCCGCTGGCGCGGGTGGCGGCACACCGGCTTCGGCGAGCTCGAAATCCAGCAGGCGATGCGTGTAGTCGTAGGTCGGCCCGAGCACCTGCCCGCCGGGCAGGTCCTTGAAGATCGCGGAGACGCGCCGGCGCACCGCCATCGCCGCGGTATTGAGCGGCGCCGAGGACGCGAAACGCGGCAGCGTAGTTCGGTAGGCGCGGAGCAGGAACGCGGCCTCCACCAGATCGCCCTGCGCCTGCTTGATGGCGAGTGCCGCCAGCTCCGGGTCGCGCAGCGATCCCTCGGCCATCACCCGGTCCACGGTGCGGCCAAGCTGACCCTCGATCTGATCGAGCGACAGCTCGGGAACTGTTGCATCTCCCCGCCGCTCCTCGGCGAGCCACGCATGGGCGGCGTCGATCGCGCGCTCCCCGCCTTTCACCGCGACATAGGCCATCAGAGCGTCTCCACCGCGACCGTGCGCGGCAAAGCCGCGAGCTGCGCGCCGGCGCACAGGATCAGGTCGACGCCGAGCGGGAACGCCGCACGGTTTGCTGCCCATAGCCCGGCAAAGCTGGGCGGCAGCCCGTCGGCCGAGAACACGGTCGGGCAAGCCAGGCCGGGGCCGCTGAGGCGGAAGCGTGTGCCGGTGCCGAGCCGCGGCAGCTGCAGGATAACGGTCGCGGACTCCTCGGGCGCCTCATCGCTGCCCTGACGGAGAACGCCAAGCACGGGAAGCTCGGCCGCGAGCAGGAATGCCGCCGCACCCGGCTCCACGAACTCCGCCCCGCAATGGAACGCCGCCCATCCGCGTGCAGGTTCGAAAGCTGGATCGAGCCAGACCGGCGTCTCGTGGTCGATCAGGCTCAGCAGCACGGCGCCAGCGGACGGGCAGAGCGGCGGTGGCGGGGCGAGGCAGCCCGCCTTACGTATGCTGCCAGGGCGAGCCATCGCGTCTAACACGGCGCGGAAGCAGTGCTGCGCGTCGGCGACTGGATCGGCGAAGCCCGGGCGGTCGGGTGCGACGATCATCGCATGGTCCGCATGGTGAAGAACTGCACGCGCGTTGCCGCCGCCTTGGCCGCCACCGCTTGGCGCTGCGCGGCCTGAGCGCGCGCCAGCGGCGCGACCACGGCCTGTTCCACGGCCGCACGCAGGTCCGCGCGCTGCATCAGCGCGTCTACCGCAGCCGCCAGTTCCGCCCGGCGTCGATCGCGGCCGGCGACATAGGCGTGGCCAACCTCTCCGGTGGCGGTGCGCACGGTGCAGCGCGTGACCGACATCTCGCCCAGATTGAACGGTGCGCCACCGCCGCCGGCGCGGCCGCGCACCATCACCAGCCCGCTCTCCGGCCCGCGCAGCACGCTCCAGCTTGGCAACTCCGCGATCTGGCCGAGGCCGGCGGCGATCGCGTCGGCTTTGGCGCGCGCCAGCACCGCCATCCAGCGGCGCCGCTGCGCAGTGTCAGGCTCGGGCTGCATCGGCGGCTGGCCTCCATAGATGTATAGACATCTACATATGGGTCGGGTAATGCGTCAAGCTCGGCTTCAGGGAAATGCGATGACGCCGCTCGATCCGGTTCGCCGGCAGCAGGGCTTGACACTGTGGCGCCAGATCGCGTCCCGACTGCAGGCGGAGATCGGCGGCGCGTTCCCGCCCGGCGCAAGGCTGCCCCCCGAAGCCGAGCTGGCGCGCCGGTTCGGCGTCAATCGCCACACGCTGCGCCGCGCCATCGACGAGCTGTCGCGCGGCGGCCTGGTTCGGGTCGAGCACGGCCGCGGCGCTTTCGTGCCCGAGGACGTGCTGGAGTACGCGGTCGAGCCGCGCACCCGCTTCTCGGAATGGGTGCGCCGCCACAACAAGGAGCCTTCGGGCCGAGTACCTGCGGCTCGGCGAGGAGCCGGCCGGAGCCGTAGTGGCGGCGGCGCTCGGCGTCGCCGAGGGCACGCAAGTGGTCGTCTTCGAGCGGCTGGGCCTTGCCGACCGTCGTCCGGTCAGCCTGGGAACGCACCGCTTCCCGCCCCGACTGCACGGGCTCATGGCCGCGCTGCAGGATGACGGTATCACCGCCGCGCTTCGCGCTGTCGGCGTTGACGATTACCTCCGCCAGGTCACGCGCGTCACCGCGCGCATGCCCACCGCGGAGGAGGCGGACCTGCTCCGGACTTCTCGCTCTCGCCCGCTACTGGTGACGGAGAACGTCAACGTGGACCGCCAGGGTGCGGTGGTGGAGTTCGGCGTGACGCGCTATCCCACGCCGCGCGTGCAGATCGTGTTCGAGCCGTAGGAGCCGCCATGCAACCGATCAGCCTCACCGGCGGCCGCGTGCTGCTGCCGGAAGGCGATGCCGCCGCCGATTTACGTCTGGAGGGCGGGCGCATTGCCGCGCTGGACGGCAACGCGCGCGGCACGCGGATCGATGCGGCCGGGTTGCTGGTGCTGCCCGGCATCGTGGACATCCACGGCGACGCGTTCGAGCGTCAGCTCCAGCCCCGGCCCGGCGTGGACTTCCCCGCACGGCTCGCGCTGCGCGACACCGAGGCGCAATTGCTGGCGAACGGCATCACCACGGCGTTCCACGGCGTCACGCTGTCATGGGAGCCGGGGCTGCGTGGAATCGGGACATGGCGGGCGCTGCTTGACGCCTTGGCCGCCGAGGCCTGGACCTGCGACATGCGCGTGCATCTGCGATGGGAGGCGTACAACCTCGACGCACTCGACACGGCGCTGGAGGCGATCGCGAATGGGCGGGTTCATCTGCTGGCTTTCAACGACCACACGCCGGCAATCCTGAAGAAGCTGCAAGACCCGGTGGCGGGCGCGAAATTCAGCGAGCGCGCCGGGATGACGCTATCGGCGTTCCGCGCGTTCGCCGACCAGATCGCGAAGTCATGAGCGAGACGTGCCCGCCGCGCTTGACCGCATCGGCGCCGCCGCGCGCGCCGCAGGCATCCCGATCGCGAGCCATGACGACGCGACGGTTGCGATGCGCGATGCATTCCGCGCCCGCGGCGCGCGCGTCTGCGAGTTCCCGATGGCGGAGGAAGTGGCGCGAGCGGCTCGTGCCGAGGGTGATGCGGTGGTGATGGGCAGCCCGAACGTCGTACGTGGACGCTCGCACCTTGGCTGGGCCTCGGCGGCACGCCTGGCCGAGGCGGGCATCTGCACTATGCTGTCGTCGGACTACTACTACCCGGCGATGCTGCACGCGGCGCTGCTTCTCGCCGCAGGCGAGCTTGGCTTGAAGCGAGCATGGGCGCTCGTCTCCGCTGCGCCGGCCGATGCTGCCAGGCTTGCCGATCGAGGATGCATTCGCGAAGGACTGCGCGCCGACCTCGTCGTTGTCGATCCACGCTCAGTCTCGCGTGGTCGCGACCATCGCCGGCGGGCGGCTTGCATACCTCTCGGCCGACGGCGCAGCGCGGCTGTCGATTCAGGGACCGCCCAAGTGACCGATCCGATCTCTCGGCTTCTGGAATCTACGAAGCCGGGCTCCGGCACATCTGGCAGCCGCCTGCTCAGAGCTCGACAGGTGCGAACTCGGCCTGATCCGGTGGGCCAGGGGAGAACCACCATGCCAGGGCGCCGGAGCGCGGGATTGTCAGCAGCGAGCAGCAGATTGTGCCGAAACCGCCGCGATGCTCGACGTTCATCTGCTCGCCGGGGCCGCCCGCGCGATCGGACAGGATCGCCCGCCACGCCGCCCAGTCGTCGGTGTCGGGCGACGCCGCCGCCCGCAGACGGGGCAGGTGCCTTGCAGTGCGCGGGCTGTCCAGATCGTTCGGGTCGTGCGCTGTCACCATGCTGAGGCCGGAAGGCAATGGCTCCGGAAGCGGCCGCCCGCGGCCCAGACCGCGCACGAACACCGCGCCCGCGCCATCGGCGATCACCAGGTTGAACGAGCGCCAATCTCCCGCATCCAGCGCCGCCACGAACTCGGCCGCAGCAGCGGCCGTCTCATAGGTCAGTGCGAGGAGTGGCAGCTCGCCCCGGCTGCGCTTGCCCGGCGCCGGGCCGAGGCTGCCCGGCCGGTTCAGCACCGCGGCTACGACGCCGTGCCGATTCACCCCCATCCAGGTACCGCCGCCGGTGCGGTCCCGCCCGGCGACCAGGCCGGGACGATCCGGCCACCACGCGCCAGGCGGATCCCATGCCCGATCCAGCCGCTCGTCCCGGTTCGCCGCCAGCATGACCGGGATGGGATGGCCGGGGCGTAGCAGCAGGACGAGCGTGCACACGCCCGGTCAGGCCTCGCCGAACACGCGGGCGAACACCTCGTCGATGGCTCGCAGATGCAACGCCGGGTCCATCGCGCGCGCCAGCGCCTCGGCCGGGACCCGCCCGGCGATCTCGGGATCCCGCTCCAGGTGCTCGCGGAAGCTCCGCGCGCCTGGCTTGCCGAGACCTTCCCAGGTCGCCATGGCGTTGCGCTGCACGATCCTGTACGCGTCCTCGCGCAGGATGCCGGCACGGGTCAGTGCCAGCAGCACCTCCCCGCTATGCACCACCCCGCCGAGCGCCTCGATGTTCTCCGCCATCCTCGGGGGATAGACGGTCAGCCGCTCCGCCATCCCGGCGGTGCGAGCCAGCGCGAAATCGAGCGCGATAGTGGCGTCCGGCGCGATCACCCGTTCGACCGAGGAGTGGCTGATGTCGCGCTCGTGCCACAGCGCCACGTTCTCCAGTGCCGGCACTACGGCAGCGCGGATCACGCGGGCCAGCCCGGTAAGGTTCTCCGACAGCACCGGGTTGCGTTTATGCGGCATCGCCGAGCTGCCCTTCTGTCCGGCATGGAAGAACTCCTCGGCCTCGCGCACCTCGCTGCGTTGCAAATGGCGCACCTCCACAGCCAGCCGCTCCACCCCGCTCGCGATCACCGCCAGCGCGCAGAAATAGGCGGCATGGCGATCGCGCGGGATGATCTGCGTCGAGACCGGCTCGACCGCCAATCCCAGCCGCTCGGCGACATACGCCTCCACGCGCGGATCAAGATGGGCGAAGGTGCCGACCGCGCCGCTGATCGCGCAGACCGCGATCTCCCGCCGCGCCGCCTCCAGCCGAGCACGGTCGCGCGCGAACTCGGCGTAGTGCCCGGCGAGCTTCAGTCCGAACGTGGTCGGCTCGGCATGGATACCGTGGCTGCGGCCGATGGTCAGCGTATGCTTGTGCTCGAACGCGCGCGCCTTCAATGCGGCCAGCACCGTGTCGAGGTCGCGCAGCAGCAGGTCCGTCGCTTGCGTGAGCTGGACCGACAGGCAGGTGTCCAGCACGTCCGATGAGGTCATGCCTTGATGGACGAACCGGCTCTCGGGCCCGATCGCCTCAGCGAGCCAGGTCAGGAAGGCGATGACGTCATGGCGGGTTTCGCGCTCGATCGCGTCGATCCGGTCGAGGTCGGCCGGGCCGATATCCGCTACACGCGCCGCCCCCTTTTCGCGAATGGCGCGTGCGGCGGGCTCGGGGATCGCACCGACGCGGGCCATGCCCTCGGCGGCCAGTGCCTCGATCTCGAACCAGATGCGGTAGCGGTTCTCGGGCGCCCAGATGGCTTCCATCTCGGGGCGAGTATAGCGGGGAACCATCGTGCGCCGGCCCACTTCGTGCTGCGACAGGCGGAGCTAGACCGCCTTCGCCCTCGCCTGACAAGCCCCAAACGCAGGATCCCACGCCGCGATGCCGTTTGACTGGACCAACGAACTCGGCGCGCTGGCGCAGGTCGTGCTGATCGACGTCACGCTCGCAGGCGATAATGCCGTGGTGGTGGGCCTGGCCGTTGCCGGCCTGCCGGACGGACAGCGGCGCAGGGCGATCGCGCTCGGCATCGGCGCGGCGACCGCGATCCGCGTCGGCTTCGGCCTGATCGCGCTCAGCCTGTTGCAGGTACTCGGCCTCACGCTCGCCGGCGGGCTGCTGCTGTTGTGGGTGGCGTGGAAAATGTATCGCGATATCGCCGGGCCAAGCGCCAAACGAGGCGGAAAGCGGCCGCCGCCAACACTGGCGCGGGCGATGCTGCGCATCGTGCTGGCCGATGTGTCGATGAGCCTCGACAACGTGCTGGCCGTCGCCGGCGCGGCAGGCGACAGCCGGCTGGTGCTGACCTTGGGCCTGTTGATCGGGGTGCTGCTGATGGCGGTTGCCGCCAACCTGATTGCCCGGGTGATCGAGCGGCAGCGTTGGCTGGCCTGGGCAGGGTTGCTGATGGTAGTCTATGTTGCCTTGCACATGATCTGGGAAGGCTCGCACCAGGTCGCGTCGGCAATACCGTAGAACCTTTACCAGCCGCTCAGTCTGATGACCGCTTCTTGTCGTTTGTATTGAAAAAGTCGGCCTGAGCTGCCGTGCGCGGGCTCCAACGCAAGGATTATTCGTGATCCCCGCTCACAGGAAAATCCGCTAGCTTTGTAGTCTCACGTACTATTGTATGCTGGCTCGGTTATAGGGCGGCTACGTTCGACAGGCTTCTCATCAAATCTATCCAGCCCGGCGCGCAGCCTAAAGCTGCGCGCCGGGCTGGATCCTTTCAAGGAACGGAAACTAGGAGGATGACATGGCATGGCAACAACTGCCCGGCGCGGCTATGGACATCGGCGTCGGGGCGACTGGCGCTGTGGTGATCACCGACAGTAACCAAAACGTCGCCGTGTGGGACGGTTCTTTCTGGTTTGTCCAGGGTGCAACGGGCATCCGCATCGCAACTGGCGGCAACACCTGGTTCGTGGATGGTAACAACAATATCTTCGCGAGGTCAGACAAAGGTTGGCAGCAGTACCCAGGCGCAGGCACTGACGTCGGGGTCGGGGCGAACGGCGCCGTGTGGCTGATCGGGACCAACCAGGTTTCGGGCGGTTACGGTGTGTTCTACTGGGACGGTTCCGCGTTCCAGGCCTATGCAGGGGGCGCCGTCCGGGTCGCGGTCGGGCCGGACGGAACGCCATGGGTGGTGAACTCCGCCGGGAACATCTTCCGTGGAAACAACGGCGGATGGGACCAACTTCCCGGCCTTGCCGTCGACATCGGTGTTGGAGCAAACGGGGCAGCCTGGATTACCGGGACCAACCAAGCTATCTACGTGTGGAACGGGTCGGATTGGCAGGCCACCGACGGGGCGGGAGTGAACATCTCGGTCGGGCCGGACGGCACGCCGTACGTGGTCAACAATGCGGGGCAAATCTACAAAGCCATTCCTGGGTGATCCGGAGCCAGCGTGACGGCGGGAAAATCAAGCAAATGACTCTTGTGCGAAGGCCCGCGTCAGGTCGAAACCGGGGATCGGACACAGGTGCCAGCATTACAGTTCCCGTCCGGTCCCGGTGATGAGCCGGGCGCCGCGCTCGGCGGCGAAATAGGACCCCAGCCAGCTCATCATGACGATCACGCGGTTGCGGAAGCCGATCAGGAAGAAGATGTGGACGGCGCCCCAGGGCAGCCAGGCGGGGAGGCCGCTGAGGCTGATGCGGCCGAATCCAGCATCGCCGATTCGCGCCCGATCGTCCCCAGATCGCCCGCCTGATGATGTCGAAACGCGGGCGGCGAGCCCGGCGAAGCCGGCGCCTAGGGTGGCAATTCGAGGCTGCATCAGGTCTTCCCCAACTGGCGATCAGCTCTCCATCTGCTCGCGCTCCATCTCCAGCGTGAGCCACTCCTCCTCGCTCGCCGCCAGCCGCTCCTGAGCGGCGGCGAGCGCCTGCGTGGTGGTGGCGAAGCGGACGGGATTGCGCGCATACAGGTCCGGATCGGCGAGGATCGCGCCCAACCGAGCGATCTCCGCCTGGAGCACAGCGATCTGCCCCGGCAGCGCCTCCAGCGCATGCCGGTTTTTGAAGGTCATTCGCCGCGGGCCGGAATCGGATCGCGAACGCGCCTCCGCCGCTGGCCGGGCCTTCTTGGCCGCCGGAGCCGCCGTCGCCGTGCCGCGCTGCGCCAGCATGTCCGTATAGCCGCCGGCATACTCGATCCAGCGCCCTGCACCCTCGCTGGCGATGACCGAGGTCGCGACGCGGTCCAGGAAATCGCGGTCGTGGCTGACCAGCAGCACCGTCCCGGCATACTCGGCCAATCGCTCCTGCAGCAGATCGAGCGTCTCCAGGTCCAGATCGTTGGTTGGTTCGTCGAGCACCAGCAGGTTGGAGGGGCGGGCGAACGCGCGGGCCAGGGTCAGCCGGCCGCGCTCGCCCCCCGACAGAACGCCAACCGGGGTGTTGGCCTGCTCCGGACCGAACAGGAAATCCCTCATGTAACCAATCACGTGCCGGCTCTGGCCGCCGACCATCACTGTATCGCCTGTGCCGCCGGTCAGCGTCTGGCTCAAGCCCTGCGCTGGGTCCAAGGTCTCGCGACGTTGGTCCAGCACCACCGGCGCGAGATTGGCGCCGAGCCGCACTTCGCCCGCATCGGGTGCCAGAGCCCCGGTCAGCAGGTTGAGCAGCGTGGTCTTTCCGGCGCCGTTCGGCCCGACGATCCCGACCCGATCGCCGCGCATGATCCGCGTGGAGAAGTCCCGCACAATCGAACGCTTGCCGAAGGATTTCGATACGCCCTCGGCAGCCACGACCAGACGGCCGGACAAGTCGGCCTGCGCGGCGGTCAGCCGCACCACACCCTGGGCGGCGCGCTGTTCCCTTCGCCGCGTACGCAGCGCGTGCAGGTCGGCAAGCCGTTTCTGGTTGCGCTTGCGCCGCGCGGTGACGCCATAGCGCAGCCAGTCCTCTTCCATCGCGATCTTGCGGCCGAGCTTGTGGCGCTCGGTTTCCTCCTGCTCCAGCACCGCGTCGCGCCAAGCTTCGAACGCCGCGAAGCCGCGATCCAGGGTTCGGGTAATACCGCGGTCCAGCCAGACCGTCGCGCGCGAGATGCGCTGAAGCAACCTGCGGTCGTGGCTGATCAGCACGATGCCGGAGCGCATGCCCGCCAGCTCGCGCTCCAGCCACTCGATGCCGGGCAAGTCGAGGTGGTTCGTCGGCTCGTCAAGGAGCAGGATGTCGGGCGAGGGGGCCAGGACGCGGGCCAGCGCGGCGCGGCGTGCTTCGCCGCCGGACAGGGAAGCAATCTCTTCGGCGCCGGTCAGGCCGAGCTGTTCCAGCAACTGGCGCGCGCGATGGCGATCACGCCCCGCGTCGCCCGCAAGCTCCGCCTCGGCATAGGCCAGCGTGGTCGTGGAGCCCGATACGTCAGGTTCCTGCGGCAGATAGCGGATGGTGGCATTGGGCTGGGCGAAGCGCCGGCCCGCATCGGGCTGAACCAGGCCCGCGGCGATGCGCAGCAGCGTGGACTTGCCGGAGCCGTTGCGCCCGACCAGACACACGCGGTCCCCTGCGGCGATGGCGAGCCCGGCCCCGGTGAGCAGCGGCGTGGTTCCGAAGGTCAGGCTGATGTCCTGAAGCAGAAGCAAAGGCGGCGGCATGGGGTCGCATACCATGAAGCCATGCGACGAGAGCAATCCTGCCTGTCCGGCGCGCCCGATACTGGACCCGCGGAACACGCGCCGATTGACGCGACCGTGAGGCATTGACCAGAAGCGTCGAGCAGTCCAGGAGTCTAACCACCCAGAGTTGCATGTTTCCCAATTGATACAACGTGTTCCAGTCACAAACCTGTAATATCCGTGAAATAGACTACGTCAATTCGTGAGCGTGGCGTTATAAGGATTTCGCATCAACCGAAACTCGGCCGTGCGCAGAGACTGGTCAATCTGGAGTGCGGAACGTGACAGCTTTTTCCGATTTTTGCCCTTCACCGGCTGCCGCGCACGTCCCACCCGGCGCGGCCAGATGCTGCGTTGCTCCGGTGAGCGAGCCGGCGAAGGGAGCGCAAGCATGAAACTCCGCCCTCCGTCACTCCCGCCGATTTCGACCGCAACTCCGATCGGAGTGGGTTTCCAGAAGCAAGGCGCAGAAGCTGGTGCCGAGCGACGCCTGCTGATCGTCGTGGAACCTCGCGAGTTTATTCGCGGATGTCTCCGTTGCTGGCTGGACAGCTTCTGCCAGGAATTCGAGGCGATGGTGGTGAGCGACATCGCGGTGTCGCTGCACGAGGACGCGCTCCGGCGGGCCGCCGCAGTGCTCATCACGGCGCATGCGCCGATGCAGTCTGGCCCTTGGCTGGAACGCCAGGTCGAGTGGCTCCGCTCCAGAAATGGGGAACTCCCCATCATGGTGACGGTGGATGGAAACGAACTGGCCACGGCCGAGGTGCTGATAGCTCGGTTGGGTCTGCAGGGCTATCTTCCTTTGTCAAGCAGCGTTGATGTCGCCGCGGCGGCGATTCGCCTGATCGTCGCGGGCGGTGCCTATTTCCCCCGCATCCGAAGCAGCGCCGGAGATGCAGCGGCGCCGATCCTGCTTGACCGCGCCCCCGCGGCGGCGGAGCCGGACATCGCGATCTTCACGCCGCGCGAACGGGCGGTTCTGGAGCTTCTCGGGCGAGGCTTGCCCAACAAGCTCATCGCGTATGAGCTGAACATGTCGCTCGGTACGGTGAAGGTTCACGTCCACAACATCATTTCCAAATTCAAGGTGCGTAACCGTACCGGAGCCGCGGTGGCCGCGCGG
The DNA here is from genome assembly GCA_963830565.1 of uncultured Pseudomonadota bacterium. Classification (GTDB taxonomy): domain Bacteria; phylum Pseudomonadota; class Alphaproteobacteria; order Acetobacterales; family Acetobacteraceae; genus DATFDN01. The sequence continues at coordinate 1,168 of CAWHMO010000013.1, read as the reverse complement.
ACGATGCAATTCGGACGCCAGCCTCCGGGCGTGGCAGCCGGAGCGTCAGCAAAACCAATCGTCTGGCCCGCGGCGGCTGTCGCCGCTTATCCAGGTGGGGACAGCCAGCGGCGAAATGCGAGCCGAGACGCCTGAGTTTTTGCCGTAACGCGGGATTGTTTTCGAACACCGAAATCGGCAGTGCTGCACCGCTGGGCGAGTTTGGCGCGTTCCTGTCCGGGCCGCCGCGCGTCGCCGTAATGCAACCTGGCGGCGGCGGTCTGATATGCGCGGTCCTGATTCCTGACCTGCTCTCCGTCGTATATGGAGGATCGGCTCGGAACTTATATCGACGCCCCCGGGTCTTTTGAAGAGTTCGGTTTCAGTAACATTTGGCCGGACAGGGTTAAGGATCGTTTGTATCCCCTGACGGCTGGCGATCCTACGGCGAGGCGACGCGGCCAGTTGCCGATGGAGGCGCGAGCGCCGCATCAGGTTGGCGGTGGCTGCGAGCAGGATCAGCACGCACAAGGCGGCCAGCCGCTTGGGGTGATGGCGGCGGTGGTGAGGTAGGCCTGGATCTGCAGGTTGGCGAGGCTGCGACGGCCGGCGCGAGCCACTCAATGCCAGGTCTTCGCCTCCCCGTGGAAGCCCTCTACGCGGCTCCGGTAGCTTCGGTAGAGGGTGCGCTCGTGCGCGCCCCAGCGCGCATAGTTTCGCCGCGCGCACAGCAGGGCGGGATGGTCTTGTGCAACAGGATGGCGCGCCGCTTCATGGTCGGGCTGAAGCAGACGGACCACAGCCGGCAGGAACGGCAGTCCGGGATGCGGGCGCGATAATGCTGGAAGCCGTCGCTGTCGGGCTTGGCGCACGCATCAGCCTGCGGTCGTGTACCGAGGCCGAGCAGGAAGCCGGTCAGCATGAGCCGGACCGCCGCCTTCGGGTCGATGCCTGGTCGGCGCGCGCCGTCAGCGGCTTAGCAGTTCCGCACCCCGCCCGCAGCTACCGCAGCTCCAGCACCCGCTCCACCCTGGCCAGCACGTGGGTCGTCGGGGACCACATCGCGCAGCGAGCCTGCCACCATCAGTTCGAACCGGCCACTCGGCTTGCTGCCCAGCATCCCGGCCCCACCCGCGTGCTTGCAGGGACAAGGGAATCAGGGCCGGGCCGCCTTTTCAACAGGTCGGGG
>CAWHMO010000012.1:0-107370 GCA_963830565.1 uncultured Pseudomonadota bacterium | reverse complement strand
CGTACCCGGGTTGTAGGATCCCTACCTGTCGTGGCATTGTCAGGACAATTGCCGTTCGCAGGTTGCCCATGATCGAGTTCGATCAGTCGCTGCTCGATGCGTTCAAGACAGTCGAGGTGCGCGTCGAGGATCTCGACAGAGGCGGCCGGTACACGCGCACCCTCGGCGCCCCGCAGGGCACCAACATGTACCGGCTGCGGAACCGCCACGCGGTTCCAGCCCGGCGCGACGTCCTGAGCACCGTGCCCGAGGCCGCGCGGGCGGCACTGTGGCCCTGCTGCACCGTTGACCATTTGCACGGAACTCGAAATCCTGAGCGTCGGCAAGCCGTGCCATTTCCTGCTGGCGGCGCTCTCCGGCGCCATGGAGTTCGCCGGCCCCGACGGCAAGGCCGAGGCGCATGGAACCAAGGGCATGGTGATGCGCAACCTGCCGGACACGCGGCTCGTGACCAGCGACGCCAGCGCGCGGCTGGTCGTTTGGATGGACGCCGCGCGGCTGGAGCGCATGGTGCAGGCGCGGCTCGGCGAGCCGCCGCGCGAGAGGCTCGCCTTCGCGCCCGGCTTCGACTGGAACAGCGGCCAGGGCCGGGTGGTGTGGCGCATGTTCATGCGTCTGCTGGAGGAGCTGCATGACCCCGACGGCCTGATGAGCGAGCCGGTCGCGCGCGAGACGTTCACCGACCTCTTTTTGCAAACGGTCCTGACCCGGCTGCACCATAACCACACGGCGCGGCTGGAGCGCCCGAGCGGCACGGCGATCCCCGCGTCATCTGCGACGGGCCGAGGCGTTCATGCACGCCTCCGCCGATCAGCCGATCACCATGAGCCGATGTCGCCGCCGCCGCCGGCTGCGGCACGGTGACGCTGTATGCCGCGTTCCGTCGGTTCCGCGACACCACGCCGCTCGCCGCGCTGCGCGCCATCCGGCTCCGGCGCGTGCGCGAGGCGTTGCGGGCGGCCGACGACGAGGTCTCGACCCGCAGCATCGCGCGCCGCTTCGGCTTCACCAACCCGTCCCGCTTCATCGCGGCCTATGGCAAACAATTCGGCGAGCCTCCGAACGAGACGCGGCGGCGGGGGGCCGGAGCGCCGTCGTGACCTGCTTGGGCGCGCAGCGAGGCGGAGGGCGGCGCGGCGGATCGCTGATAAGCGCCGCGCTGGGCGCCGCAGGGCTGCACGTGGTGGTACCGTTCTGAGCACGCGCGGCCCCCGGACGGACCGCGCTTCACAGCGCGTCGCCGCGCTCCGGACCGGCGGAGACCAGCCGGACCGCCGCCCCGGAGCGGCCCCGCCGTCAGCTGACCTTGAGCGCGCCGTCGTTGATCAGCGTCTGCAGCGTGACGCCCGAGCCCACCCCGACCAGCGTGGCGAGCGCGCTGCCGCCCGTGAAGGACGGGCTGCCGACATAGGACAGCGTGGCGTTGTTGCCGCTGTCGGTGACCTGGAAATCGCTGGCGCTGAAGCTCTTCTGCGCCTCCGCCAGCACCTGCGTGAGGTCGAGCACGTCGCCATTGTGCAGGTTGAACCCGCTGATCTGGTCGGTGCCGCCCTGCTGCAGCACGATCGTGTCCTGCGCGGTGTTGCCGAGGGTGACCGTGTTCGTGCCCGGCCCGCCATGGACCGTGGCCTTGGCCGCGTTCACGTTGATCGTGTCGTCGCCCGGGCCGCCGAAGACGGTGGTGCCGGCGGCGTGGGCGTTGAGCGTGTCGTTGCCGCCGCCCCCGATCAGGCGGGTGTTGGCGCTGGCGGCGCTCAGCGTGTCGTTGCCCGCGGTGCCGACCTGGGTGGGCTCGCTCGCCCCGGTGATGGCGATGTCCACCGTGCCGGTCACCGTGCCGCCAGACCCGTCGGAGACGGTGTAGGTGAAGCTATCCGTGGGCTGCTCTAATGATTGACCCATCCCTGTCGCTCCGACCCTCACCCGCGTCGCTCCGCTCCGCGAGCATGGGTACATAGCCGCGGGAATGTTAGGGCAACGAAGATTGGCGGCTGTGGCTCGTGGCTTGATGAAGTATGGTCCGTACTGTGGCCAACAGGCGCCAGATTCCAACTCGCGCGGCGTGGCCGGTTCAGGCTGAAGGTCGGCCCCGAGAACTGGCGGGTGGGAAGCGGGCGCGCAGGGCGGGGCATCAAATGAATAACACGGTCCACTTCATCTCGGGCCTGCCGCGCTCCGGCTCGACGTTACTGGCTGCGATCCTGCGGCAGAACCCGGCCTTCCACGCGGCCATGACCAGCCCGGTCGGCTCGCTTTATATGGCACTTGAAACCGCCATGAGCCGGCGCAACGAGGCCTCGGTGTTTCTCGATGCCGGGCAGCGCCGGGCGCTGCTGCGGGGTGTGTTCGCCGGCTATTATCATGCCGCCGATCCGGCGAGGGTGGTCTTCGACACCAACCGCCTGTGGTGCGCGCGGCTGCCGGCGCTAGTCGAATTGTTCCCCCGCTCGCGCGTGATCTGCTGCGTGCGCGACGTGCCTTGGATCATCGACAGCATCGAACGCCAGGCGATCCGCAATCCGTTCGAGCCGTCGGGCCTGTTCGGCTACGAGACGGGCGGCACGGTCTATAACCGGGTCGCGCGGGTGGCGGCGCCGGACGGCATGGTTGGCTACGCGCTGAACGCGCTGCGGGAAGCCTGTTTCGGACCGCATTGGGACCGGCTGATCCTGCTCGATTACGAGGCGCTCGCGCGGGCGCCCGGAACGGTGGTGCCGCAGCTCTACAAGGCCCTGGGCGAGCCGTTGTTCGACCACGATTTCGAGCATGTCGCCTACAAGGCGGAGGCCTTCGACGACGCCCTCGGCACCCCAGGTCTGCACGACGTCCGCGGCCGGGTGGAGTGGCGCCCGCGGCAAACCGTGCTGCCGCCCGACCTGTTCGAGCGCTTCGTCCCTGAACTCGTTCTGGCGCAAGCCGCACCCTCGCGCGGCCCAGATCCCGTCCATGCTCTGGCGCAGCGACGACGCCGAGCGCGCGCCGGAGGGCGGGGAGTCTGGTGGGGCTCCCTAACCCTCGAACGGATCGCGCACCAGAATGGTGTCGTCGCGTTCGGGACTGGTGGAGACCAACGTGACCGGGGCGCCGGTGAGTTCCTCGATACGGCGGACATATTTGATCGCCTGCGCCGGCAGGTCGGCCCAGGATCGGGCGCCGCGCGTCGAGCCTTGCCAGCCCTCCATACGTTCGTATTCGGGAACCGCCGAGGCCTGGGCGCCGGGCGCGGCGGGCAGGCGTGGCACTCGCTCCGCGGCGATCCGATAGCCGGTGCAGATCCGCAACTCCGGCAGCCCGTCCAGCACGTCGAGCTTGGTGAGCGCCAGGCCGTTGATGCCGCCAACCTTCACCGCCTGGCGCACCAGCACCGCATCGAACCAGCCGCAGCGCCGGGGCCGGCCGGTGACGGTGCCGAACTCGCGGCCGCGATCCCCGAGCAGCTGGCCGGTGGCGTCGGTCAGCTCGGTCGGAAACGGCCCGGACCCGACCCGCGTGCTGTAGGCCTTGGCGATCCCCAGCACGAAGCCGACGGCCGCCGGACCGAGCCCGGCGCCCGAGGCCGCCGTGGCCGCGACCGTGTTGCTGCTGGTCACGAACGGATAGGTACCGTGATCGACGTCCAGCATCACCGCCTGCGCGCCCTCGAACAGGATGCGCGTGCCGGCCCGCCGCGCCTCGTCCAGCCGCTCCCAGACCGGCTCGGCGAAGGGCAGGATGCGCGGCGCCAGCGCCATCAGCTCCTGGAACAGTGCCTGCTTCTCGAAGGTCGGTGCGCCAAGGCCGGCCAGCAGCGTGTTGTGGTGGAGCAGGAGCTCGTCGAGCTTGGCCGCGACCGTCTCCGGCTCGGCGAGGTCGGCGACGCGGATCGCGCGGCGCGCGACCTTGTCCTCGTAGGCCGGTCCAATGCCGCGACCGGTGGTGCCGATGCGCCGCGCGCCGCGCGCCGCCTCCCGCGCGCTGTCGATGGCCGGATGCAAGGGCAGGATCAGCGCCGCGTTGTCGGCCAGGCGCAGCGTGGCGGGCGAGACGTCGAGGCCCTGGCGCGCGCACCCGGTCGATCTCGGCCAGCAGGGCGATGGGATCGACCACCACGCCGTTGCCGATGATCCCGAGCTTGCCGCGCACCAGGCCCGACGGGAGCAGCGACAGTTTGTAGGTCTCGTTGCCGACCACCAGCGTGTGGCCGGCATTGTGCCCGCCCTGGAACCGCACGACGATCTCGGCGCGGCTGGCCAGCCAGTCCACCACCTTGCCCTTGCCCTCGTCGCCCCATTGGGCGCCGATCACGGCGACGTTCGCCATCGCTCAGCCTCCAGCTTCACTGTGTTCGCCGGGCTCGACCCAGGTCTGTCCGGTGCGGGTCGCAGGCTGGCGATTGCCAATTTCGGCGCAACCGCCCGCGCGACCGTGAATCGGATGCCCTCGGACGGAGGGGCTTAGACCCCTCGCGTCTCACTCCACATAGATCGTAATCTTTTGCGATATCACCAGCGGGTCGAACAGGCGATGATTGGCATCGCCCAGGACGAGCTGCAACGTGTGCTTGCCGCGCGGCAGATCGAGCCGAGCCTCGGTCTGACCCCCGCCGAAGTGCAAGTGATTTTTGTCGCTTGGTATCGGCTCGTTCGGATCGAGTGGTGCAGTGACATCGACCAGCAGATGGTGGTGCCCGCTGTTTGGATAGGCGTCGCCGGCGTGCGTCACCCCCATGTTGCGCAACCCGAAGCGGCACCAGAAAGCGCCGCGCAGATGGGTCCCGTTCTGCGGCCAGATGATATAGAGATAGGTATCCTTCGGGGCCGGTGTGCGGGCCGCCGCACCGGTCGTGACCAGCGCCATCGCTCCCGCCGTTAGCAAACGCCGCGTCAACATGGCGTCCTCCTATTCCGAGCGTGCGACCCGGAAACCATTACCGGGATACCGGATATCGGTTTCGTAATGCTCACGGTCGGAGACGCGCAAAAGGTTCGGTGCGCTCATCCAGGACCCGCCGCGTAGAACGTGATCGCTTCGGCCATCCTGGCATACCCAGGCAGCGCCGGCCTTCGGCGCGCCGACGTAGTTCGGATGCCAGCAATCCGCCACCCATTCGGAGACGCCGCCGGCCATGTCGAACAGGCCGAACGGGTTGGGCGCGAAGCTGCCCACCTTGAGCGGCCGTGCCGGATCGTGCGGCGATCCGCACTCGACGCAGTTGGCGTGGCCCAGGCCGATCGCATTGCCCCACCAGTAGCGACTCGTGGTGCCGCCGCGCGCCGCGTATTCCCATTCCGCCTCGCTCGGCAGGCGGTACTGCCGGCCGGTCACGCGCGAGAGCCATGTGACGTAGGCCATGGCGTCGAGCCAGCTCGCATTGGTCATCGGCTGATCGGCGTCGCCCACGGTATCCTGACAGGCCCGGGCGGCGGCGCAGGCGCGCCATTCGGCGACCGTCACCGAATACTTGCCGATCCAGAATGAATGGATTAGGACCACGTGGACCGGCTCCTCCGACGGGTCTTCCCGGCTTCCCATCCGAAACTGCCCTCCTGGGACCAGGACCATCTCCGGTTCCTGGATCGAGGGTGGGGGGGCCGGCGTCGGCGGTGAGGTCGCCTTCGCTGGGGCGGGCACGAGCGGCATCACGGCGATTGCGACGCTCTCCGGCTGGGGCGGGCTCGGTGGCGGCGCGACGGGCGTGCTGCTGGGGGACGCTGGTGGTGGCGCAGGGACCCGTGCAGGAGGCGCGGGCGCGGCTGGCGGGTTGACAACCGGCGAGTTGACCGCTTGCGGTGCGGAAACTGGTGCTTGCGCGGCCGGCGTGCTGAGGTCCGGTGGCGCCACGAGCGAAGTATCGGGCCGCAAAACCGGCAGGATCAAGCGGGCCGGCATCGCGCCATTCTGGACGTGTTGCCAAAAATACCACGAGGCGCTGGCACTGCCACCAATAAGCAGTGCAATCAACGCCAGCGCAGGAGCACGCCATCGCATCGCCCGTTCGATGGCGGCGCGATCCGGCAGCACGCGATAGATGGTGACTGGATCGGTGATGTTCTTGACCTTGCGGTCGCCGAGGCTCTGATACGAGCAGACCAGCTTGTGCTTGACCTGCTCATAGATGGCCCCCGAGATGTAGACGCTGCCTGGATCTGCGATCTGCTCCAGCCGCGCGGCGATGTTCACGCCCTCGCCGTAAATGTCATCCTCCTCGATGATGACGTCGCCGAGGTTGACGCCAATACGGTACTGAATCCATTGCGCCTTCGGCAATTGAAGGTTGTGCCCGATCATGGATTGCTGGAGCACAATCGCGCATCGGACCGCCTCTACCGGCGACTCGAACGAGGCAAGAAATCCATCCCCGCGAGTTTTGACGATACGACCGCGATGTTCGGCTACGACGGGTAATATAAGCTCCCGCACCAGCCCCCGAACGCGCCCATGCGTGCCTGCTTCATCTGCGTGCATCAGCCGCGTGTAGCCCACGATGTCGGCGGCCATCACTACGGTCAGTCGGCGAAGTCCGAGGTGTTCCACGTTCCTTACCAGTGAGCTTCGGAGGCAGGAGGGTGCAAACGATTTACCCTGCCAGCAAAGCGGCGGCCATCGCAAGTGCACGTCCGCCGGACAGCACGAGGCACGGACAGACCACGTTGCAATCGCAATTCCCAAAATGGGCGCCGGACAGCCGCCCTTTCCGCTGTGCGGGCACGGTTCTAACGCTTATCCGCCGAATGGAGAGGCGTACCACGACACGCGGGTCCCCTGCTCACCCCTCAGCCGTCCGTTGCCAATGGAACCGCTCCTCCCGCGCGCAGGATGTGCGTGCAACGCAGACGACGCGCTTCGGCGTCGCTATCGCCGACCCCGTTCAGTCCGGCGATCGTGGCGTAGCCCAACCGGCGGAATTGGGCGGCCTCCCTCCAGTCCGCAGCGACCGGAAAATAGAGACGCGGCCTGGCCTTCCGTCCCGGACAGGCCCGCAGCACGGCGTCGGGGTAGAGCGTGAGGCCGGTCGCCGGCTCGGTCTCGCCGCACAGGTAGCGCCCACCCCTCCCCAGCTCCTCGTGGCGGCCCGGCGCGAAGATCGTGAGGGCGACGCCGGTGTGATAGCGGAAGCCGCGGAACTCCACAGGGTCGATGGTCAGCCGCAGCGCCGGCGCGCGGGCGCGGATGGCGGCGACGGTGTCGGCGAGCCGGTCGGCGAGGTCGCGCGCCGGCTCCGGCAGGCTCGCCGCCTCCAGCGCGGCGAGCGCGCGATCAGCCGACCCGGCGGCGAACAGCAGGTCGGTGAGCGTCGGCGCGAGCGCCCCGCCGCGCCGAGCGACCGAAACGGCGTCCTTGCGGTCCAGCGCGCGGGCCAGCGCGGCACGGTCCTGCCCGGCGAGCCCGGCATCTTCGAGCAGCGCCGGCACCAGAGTCGGCAAGGTCAGGTCGAAGCTCATGCGGGAAAGCCCGGCGGCGGCCAGCGCCTCCGCGCCGACCAGCACGATCTCGGCATCGGCGACCGGCGAGTCGCTGCCGATCAGCTCGATGCCGGCTTGCGCGATCTGCCGGTCGGGCGCGAGTTGGCTGCCGCGCACGCGCAGGCATTGCCCGGCATAGGACAGACGCAGCGGGCGCGGCACGCGCGACAGCCGCGTGGTGGCGATGCGCGCCACCTGCGGCGTGGTGTCGGCGCGCAGTCCCATCATGCGCTGCGAGTCGGGGTCCATGAGCCGGAAGGTCTGCTCGGCGACAGCGGCGCCGGAGCCGGCGAGCAGGCTGTCCTCGAACTCGAGCAGCGGCGGCTTGACGCGCTGATAGCCGTGGCCGGCGAATACCTCCATCATCGCCTCGACCGAGGCGGCCTCGGTCTCCGCCTCCGGCGGCAGCAGGTCGCGCAGGCCGGCGGGCAGCAGCGCGGGATTGAGGGGCAGGTCGTCGGTCATTTCGCGCTGCCCCTACCAGCTAACGGGCGCCGACGGAACTCTCGCACCGTCGCACCCGCGCGATGTACGTGCCATCGGCGCGGTCTTATGTATCATCCGCCACCATTGCCCGGCTCACCGGCCGGCGCAGATTCCCGCACATGATGGAGGCTTACGTGTAGGCCGGTAGGTGCGCGCCGTGGGCGCGCTATGGGTTCGGGTTATCCTATCAGCTTGCCTTGTTATGCTCGCTGGTATGTTGCCAATTGATACGTGCTTGGCTCAGATCACCTTGATTATTGTCCAAGGCTTCCGAAAAATCGTGGCCGCCTGTGGATGCCAAGAACTTGGTCCACCGATTTTTACCGAACGCATCGGAATATTTGACTAAACCACCGACGTAGAGCCGCCATAATGTACCAGTCTTGATGGCTGCCAGAGCCTCATCTGGCACGGGTTCTTTCGCCGTTGCTTCGGCCGTGAATTCTTTGCCGGGGTGGAGAACCGTTTTGCTCACATCGCCTTCGAATGAAATCCGAAAGGCGGTTCCGTTCGGTACGGGTACTCCATGATGATGACACCCGCAGCGAATTGCATTTCATCGAGCTGGGGTCTGCCCAGCATTTTGCAATATGACCGCAGCACGAATGGGGGTTTTGGAGTCGAAGCTCAGGATAGACCGGGCTTCCGCCGAGACATAAGCCCGCAACTGCCTTTCCGCAGTAATTGCTCACCCCTCGTTCGCGGTCAGCCCGCCCGCATGACGGTCCGTCCGTCGAGCGCGGCGCGTAGCGCCTCGAACGCGGTCAGGCCATGCAGTCTTCCGGTGGCGATCACGCTTGCCGCAGCAGCATAGACCTTGGCTCCCCATTCGGCACGGAACCCGCCGGTGACCTTGCGGAAGATCACCGAAGGCCGCAGCGCCCGCTCGCAGGCGTTGTTGGTGTAGGGCACGTCGCGCCGGGTGACGAAGCGGAACAGGTCGTCGCGGTCGCGGCGCATGGCGCGGAACAGGCGGCGTGCAGTGGGTCGCTGCGGTGTGGGCGCCTACAGCAACCGGTTCAACCGCCGCTCCAGATCGGCGTGGTAGTGTGCCAAGGTGCTGCCCTTCAGCGCGTCGCGTCGTTTGCCGATCGCCACGGCCCGCAACAGCAGGATGCGAAAGCCCGGCGCGAACCCGTCATCGCCCTCCTCGATCGCATACGTTGCGTCGCGCAGCAGATGCGCCAGGCACAACTGGCGGACTGCGGCATGGCCCAACTGCCCCCCATAGCGATCGGCCACCCAGACTTCCGGCTGCGCGCCGCCCAGGAACGCGGTCACGACGGAGGCCGCCCTTGTATCGGCGATCACGTGGCAGATCGCGGTCGAGCCCAGCAGCACCCATTGCCACCAGGTCTTGCCGCCAACCCGCGCCGAGGTCTCGTCGGAGCCCACGATCGGGCTGGCGCGCACGGCATCGGCGATCGGCGCCGCGGCAGCCAGCAGCGGCGCCTCGGCACGGGCCAGGATGTTGGCGATAGCACCCTCGCTGATGCTCAGTCCGAACACCTCCGCCAGCAGGCGGGCCAGGCGCTCGAAGCTGATCGCCTGGGTGACGTGGAGATGGATGATGAGCGCGCACAGCCCTGGCCTGAACGGCGAGCCGGGCTCGAAGCCCTCCGGCGCCGTGGCGGCCACGCGCTTGCGGCAGCACGGGCAGACGCCGCGATGGCGGTTGATGCGGGTGACAATGGGGTGGATCGGCAGCAGGTCGATGTGGTCGTAGGCGTGAATGTCGGGCTGGTCAGCGGCGCCAAGCGCGTGGTCGCAATGCGGGCAGGCGCCGAGTGTCGCCTCGATGATGCGGTCGGGGTTGGCTGCCAGTGTGCGGCAGGCGCCAGGTCGGCCGCGGCGAGGCTTCTTGGGGCGCTCGGGCAGGTTCGGCTTCTGGGCCTTCGAGGAGGGCGTGCTCGAATTGTCCGGCGTCTTGGGAGGAGCGTTGAGCTTGGCCTCCAACTCCGTAATCCGTGCGGTCAGCGCCTCGACCTGCGCGTGCTGCGCTAGGATAAGAGCGATCAGGTCATCCTTGGAGAGGGCGAGCAGAGTTTCGCGGTCCACGGTCACGGTGAATCGAACCAACCGTGATCGTGTCAAGCCGATCGCTGATCACTCAGGTGCCTGACGGCTCAGCGAAGCTGGGGACGTGAGCAATTACTTTCCGCAGTATCCTGCATAGTGTTGATGGTCTGGCGCAATCGTCGAGCTTGAATTCAAAAAACCCAGCATTGCACGGAGCCGACGGCTACCAAAGCCCCAGTCAATCCGACCAACCACCAATCGCTCGGCGATTTGTCCTGTTGATCTGTAGAGTGATCGGCGGGTTCGGTTTTGCCGTTTTGGGAGGTCGGTGCGTTGCTGAGGGGCGGCGCGTTCTCGGTCATGGGCTGGTTGGGAGTGGATTTAGCGGGGTGGTCGGCGGTTATCCGCTGTGGTGCCTTACTTTTGCTTTCCGAATTACCTGGGCTGGCCCGTTTAGCGGCGCCCTCACAGCCGTAGCGCAACAGACGCTCAGAAAAAGGACTGCTTCGCGAATCTATTGCATCCGGAGGTAGCCTAAAGGTCGTCCAACCTCTCTCCATCCCCTTCTTGTATTGGCGAGCACTCCAAGAGCAACGCGTCTGCGATGACCCTCGCGCCAGCTTGTCCATCATTATCATCGCACCTGTGTCAAGCATCCAATTTCTGCGGAATATGCCAGATTTCTGTTGATCATTACAACGTCAGCAATCTCTCCCAGCGATCTAGAGCGATCGATGTCTCGATGCGCTCTTTCTCGGCGCTCAGTCCACGCCGCGTCTGTTCGAGGAGGCCTCGCGGCGACAAGCTCCTTTACGACCTCATTGCCCCGCTTCAAGTCTCATCGAACCATCGCGCAACTCTCTCACGGTCGGTTCCCGCAGCCTATGAACGACGTGGAGAAGCTCCTAACGCTTGGGCGTCAGTACCGAGAAGAGGGCTTGCCAATTCTCGAAAGTCTGGTGGCGCTCATTGACCGCTTCGCCGCGCTCGAGACGGGAATTTCCTGCCAAGATAACCGTCTGCGGCGTCTCGAATCGAGCCCCAAACGCGCATCTTGGCTTTCCTGGTCACCAGCGGAGCAACGCCTCCGTATCTAGCTTGGCATCGGGCCAGGATTTCGGGCAACAGGCTTGGATGGATGCACGGGTATGACGCCTCAACATCCTTATAGTGGCGGTGGCATCCCTTGCCCCGCTCGTTATCATATCCAATGATACGCCCGCCGTTCAAATATGTAAACCAAATAATATTTGTAATCCCCCTGGCATGTCGACACGCGCACGCACAGCCAGTCCGGCATCTCCACGACAACTTCCGCGAATCCATGGTTTCCGGACCGGATTAGCTAGACACGATGCCTTGATAGGTCCTCGGAATAGCGGGCGTCAATAGCCACCAACAGAAATGCCTCCAGGTCGCCACCTAGCGCCGACCCCACCATATTCAGGCGTTTCCGACGCTATAATCGCTCGCCCGTTTACCCGACGGTGACGACCGGGACGCATACTATCGCGGTGCTGTTCAACACCGCCCCCTTCCTGCTGGGCTTCCTGCCGGTCGCGTTGCCGGGTTTTTCCTAGCGGGGCGGCTGGGCGGCACGGAGTGGGCGCTGCGCTGGATCGTCGCCGCGAGCTTGGTGTTCTACGGGTGGTGGGACCCGCGCTTCATCGCACTCCTGGCCGGGTCGATCGTCGCGAACTACGCGATCGGGCAACGCATCCTGGCATTCGCTCGCGTCGGTCGTGACGGCGCCGCGCGGCGCTGGCTGGCGATCGGAGTCGCGCTCGATCTCGCCCTGCTCGGCTGGTTCAAATATGCGGGTTTCCTCGCCCGCGCGGGCGCCGCATTGGCCGGGCTGCACGCCCCGGCCCTTGAGGTGGCGCTGCCGCTGGCGATCAGCTTCTTCACCTTCCAGCAGATCATGTTCCTGGCCGACAGCGCGCGGGCCGACCGGCCGGATGCGGGCTTCGGTGCCTATGCCGCCTTCGTCGCCTTCTTCCCGCATCTGATCGCCGGCCCGATCGTGCGCCCGCGCGAAATCATCCCGCAACTCACGTCGCGCACCCTCGCCCGACCGAGCGCCGAGGCGATCGTACTTTCTTCTCTTTTTTTTTTCTTTTTTTTTTTTTTTTTTTATCTTATTTTTTTATTTATTTTATTTCTTTTTATTTTTTCTTTTATATTTATATCTTTCTTTTTAATTTGTTTTATTTTTTTTCTTTGTGCTCTGGTGTTTGTTTTTTTACATACTGATAGTCTTCTATCATGGACTGTGGAGCTGTAACGCTTGATAGTCATCGAGAGCCTTTTGCTAATCTGACGCCGGCTGAAGTGGCACTCAAGCACTGGATCTGCTGGGACAAATATATACCTGGCGCCATCTGCTGATGAGCTTTTGACAGGACGCTCTGCTGCTGTTCCGCTATTTGCCTCCGTTGAGCTGGCGGCGTCGCCGGCCCCAACGTCGTTGGCCTCGCCTCCTTCCGCTTCGTTTCAGCCGCCGGCGGCGGGGCTGATCGATATCGTGCTGCCCGGTGGCGTGCTGGTTCGCGTGGACGCGCATGTCGATGGCCGGGCGCTGCGGCGGGTTCTGGGCGCGCTGAGCCAGCGGTGATCGCGCTGCCGTATGGCATGCAGTTATACCTTGCCTGCGGCGTGACGGACATGCGCAAGGGCATGGTGGGCTTGGCGATGCTGGCCAGCAGGGGTTGGGCGCGGATACGTTCGACAGCGCGCTGTATGCCTTTCGTGGGCACCGCGCCGGCTGATCAAGCTGCTTTCGCATGACCGATAGGCCTGTGCTGTTGACCAAGCGGCTGGAACAGAGCCAGTTCGCTTGGCCCTCGGCGAGCTCTTCCGCCGGATCTCGCTGTCGGCGGCGCGTTGGCGGCCCTGCTGGATAGGTGCAAGTAGCACTTTCCGGTCTCTCTCGCGCCCGGAGCTGGCCGGCTGAACGCCGATTTCAGTCTTGGAGCACGCGAGTCGTTCACCATCACCGGCTGCGTCGTGCCGACGCCCTGCCGACACGCTGCGTCCTGCAGCAGATGCTGGAACGGTCATGCTGCAACACGCGAGCTCACGCCGAGAACACAAGCTGCGCTCTGTCCGCGCTGATGCGGCACCGTTTGGCGCCTCCGAGCAGTTGAGCCCCGATCAGCTCCAGCTCGGCTCGAGACCTGGAGCAAACCATCGCCGCCAACCAGGCCGCCAGATGCATCGAGCTGTAACCCCAGCCTCGTCCCGAGCCGCTGCGCAAACCACGCCTTGCCGGCGCACCTACCGCGCTACAGGTGTGATCGACGTCGAGACCGGATTGCCCGTGCTGCGGCAAGCGCTGACGCCGATCGGCGAATCCGCACCGAGCAGCTCGACATCGTGCCGGCGCAGCTGCGTCCGTCACGCGCGCCCGCTATGCCTGCCGTGCTTGTGAGGAGGCCGTGTTATCGCGCCGCCCAGACCGTCCGGTCACGCGATACCCACCGAGGCGTTGGTGGCGCACGTGTGGTCGCAGTTCGCCGATGCCCAGCCGCTCTATCGGCAGGTGCAATCCTGCGCGGCAAGGCGTCATGCTCATCGCTCGACGCTGGCCAACTGGTCGGACAGGCCTGCTGGTGGCTGCAGCCGCTCTACGATCTGCTGGTCGGCACGTGCTGTCCTCACCCAAGTGTTTGCCGACGACACCACTCTGCCGTGCTCAGCCCGGCCGCGTCAACCAAGACCGGCGTTGTGTGCTATGCCATCATGATCGGCCCTGGTGCGGGCCAGGCCATCCGTCGCGTGTATGCCTACTCGGAGACCGCAAGGCGAGCCCCGCGGCACCTGGCCTGTTCCGGCGTGCTGCAGGTTGATGGCTATGGCGGTTCAAGCGCTCGCCGGAGATCGTGCCGACGTCCGTGACGTTGGCGTTCTGCTGCTCACGTGCACGGAATTTCTACGAGTTCTACGTCTCCACCAGTCGTCGCTTGCGGCCGAGGTGCTGACGCCATCCGCGAGCTCTACGCATCGAAACCGAATTCGCGCATCCGGCCACTATCGAAGGCGAGTACCAGGCAACGAAGTCGCCATTGTCGACGCCCTGCACAGGTGGCTGCACAGCACGTGGACCGCGTGTCCGCCACCTCCATCTGGCCAAGGCATCCGCTATGCATCCGACATTGGCCCGGCTTCTTGGTGTTTCTCGATGACGGCCGGTCGAGATGGACACTAACGTGGTCGAGCAGCATCCACCCTCGTGTCCTGACGCGCAAGAACCACTATTCGCCGGATCCGATGGCGCGCGGCATTGGCTGTCGCCATGACGCTGACCCAGACGCCAAGCTGAACGTCGAGCCGATGGCCTGGCTGACCGACGTGCTCGAGCGCATCGTCTCCGCTACCAAAGCCCACGAGTTGCACACGCTGCTGCCCTGGCATGGCGCAGCAGATCAAGGCTGAGGCAGAGGTCCGCGACACGCAATGGTGGCGTAAACAATCATCGACCACCCCGATCAAGTCGAACGTTTGATGGAGCGGCTCCGTGCCGCCCTGCCGATCCCGGCACGTGTGACGCCCGAAGTGCAGATGACGCTTCGACAGCAACGCGCATCGCCGTGCCGGCGAATTGCAGCGTGACCTGGATCAGCTACGCGGTCGACGAGGCGGCATCATCTGCCGGTCGAGGCGGTGGCCGAGACGGCCGAGGCGGTGTTCGCCTCCATCACCCATCTCCGCTTCGACCCGCGCCTGCCGCTCGCACGAGAGATCGTCGCCTACCAGAGCACCGCGTGAAGCGTCTGCGCCGTCAGCCGCATAGCCCGATAAACGGCGCCAGTCAAGAGTCGATAGGATCGCAAGGGCTGGAGATTTTCCTGCTCGGGCTCGCGAAGAAGGCGGTGCTGGCCGATACGTTCGCGCGCTTCGCCGATGTCGGCTTCAACGCGGCAGGCCATGGGGCGCCGCTGACGTTGTTCGAGGCCTGGTACGCGCTGCTCGCCTACGGGCTGCAAATCTACTTCGACTTCTCGGGCTACTCCGTATTAGGTAGCACCCGCCACAAGCGGCCTGCCGATACCGCTCCCACCTAACGAGGGAGCGAGTGGCTGTGATGTTTCCGAACAAAATCCGCTTTACGGCCAGGTTCGCTAGTGTGCTGCTAGCTTGCGGTGTTTTGGGGACCGACCGGGCCGCCACGAATGATGGGAGAAACCATACGGGTTGTCATGTCAATTTGCTCACCGTCGTAGACAATCCCCAAGCATGCTTCCGTATGACGCTGAACGGACGGCTCGAAGATGTCGGTGTAAATCACTTTCGAATACAGAACTACTTTGGCCTCCCGATTTTTGAAGGCGAGAAAATCGCTGTCTCCAATGCCGACACAGGTCGATCGCCCCACTTTTTTGGGTCCAAGTATCAAAGATGTCGTGATGATCTGGGGATCATGTTGGAAGACCGGGGGATCGTCTCCGGCTATAACTCTTACCGAAATGTGGATTTTAGTATTAAGAGCCGGACTGTTCCCGGTGTTTTCCCAGGCGACATCAAAAACCATGCCGTTTTGCACGGGATCGCCCATCAGAGTGGAGTTACTCATCGGCAGGGAATTGAAGCTAGCGAGCGTGAGCCAGGCACGATTGGATTTGAGAGAGTTTTCGGCAATTTTTGCGGCGTCTCTGGCAACTTCGGAGGCAATCTTCGCGTCGTCTATGCCTCTGCGCATATACCGAAGCTGAACGAAGAACATCGCCAACTGGAAGATGCCGACCAACGCCAGGATCAAGGTAGCCCAAACAACGGACCACTCCGGTCCCCCCCAATCTGGAGGCGTTTTCTGGAGGCTCTGGGGCTTGGGGGCCTCGGAATCGGAGGCGCGCTGTGGTGTGTCGAGAGGTTTGACGACAGCCGGCGGCGTCTGAGCACCGTCCTGATCTGCTGCTGCTTTATCATGGTGCTCGGCGCTTTGGGGCTGTTTTGGGCCAGCCTGATTCCCGGCACCTGGGGCTGGCCTATTTAGCGGAATTGCTGCGGCTAGACAGACGCCAGCCACAAACATCATCCCCAAAGATCTTCGCATCGAAGGGCGTTTATAGGTCTTCCAGCCTCACTCCCTCCAATTCCAGAGCTGCCAGGGTCGCCAGGAAGAACGTCACCGCGAACGTCCCGCGCGCGAGCTTGCTGGTGATGGACGCTTCGGTCTCTTGCAGCCCATGTGGCTCCAGCCGCTTCGCCAGCTCGGCATAGGTTATGCCGGCCCGCTTCAACTCGGCCTTGATGAAGCGGCGGGCTTTCTCGGCCCATTCCTTCTCTGTCTGTATCAAGGGTCAATGCATTCTCGCTTTCGTGATCTAGAACCTACCGAATATGCTAGGATTTTCTGTTGATGGAGCAAGCTCTCTGTTCTAGCGTATGTGCAAGCTTCCTAGCGCATATGAGAGATGCCCCAACACTTCCTCCTGTCAGCAAAGGCCCGTACGCTCTCCTAGGCGCCGTCCTGCGCCTGACCGACGAGGAAGCCGAAGCCACCTTCATCCGCATCCGCTGGGCCGCCACGGGCGGCAAGCCGGTCTGCCCGCACTGCGAGTGCCCGACCGTCTATGAGTGCCGCCGGCCGAACGGGGCGCTACGCTGGCGCTGCAAGGCGTGCCGAAAGGATTTCTCCGTCACGTCCGGCACGCTGTTCGCGCACCACAAGATGCCGCTCCGGAACTACCTCGCGGCCATCGCCATCTTCTGCAATGAGGTGAAGGGCAAGAGCGCGCTCGCCCTCTCGCGTGACCTCGACGTGCAATACAAGACGGCATTCGTGCTCGCCCACAAGCTGCGCGAGGCAATGGCGTCCGAGATGAAGGGTGCGCAGCTCGGGGGCGAGGGGCGGATTGCCGAGCTGGATGGCGGCTACTTCGGCGGCTACGTCAAGCCCGCCAACCACAAGGAGAACCGCCGCGATCGGCGTCTGCTTCGCAATCAGACCGGCAAGCGCCAAGTCGTGGTTGTGGTCCGGGAGCGCGATGGACGCACGCTGCCGGCCGTGTTCAAGTCAGAGAGTGCCGCGCTTGGCTTCATCGCTGCTCGCGTCGCCAGGGGCACCGAAATCATGGCGGATGAGTCAACCGCCTGGAACGACCTGCAAGCTCGGTTCGCCATGCAGCGGATCGATCATCAGGCGCTCTATAGTGACACGCGCGGCGTCTATACGAACGGGGCGGAGGAGTTCTTCTCGCGGATGCGTCGGGCTGAGATCGGACACCACCACCACGTCGCCGGGCCATATCTCGTGCGCTACGCGCAGGAGAGCGCGTGGCGCGAGGATCACCGGCGGCTGGACAACGGGCGGCAGGCGCAGGCCGTCATGGGACTGGCTATGGCGTGCCGGCCGTCAGTGGATTGGTGCGGCTACTGGCAGAGGACACGTCCCACATAAATCATGCCGCTTCCAGCAGCTCTGCCGGGTCAAATCTGACAGAGTGAAGAAGTTCCCGTGCTTTTGCATACCGCTCGCCTCTGCGGCGTTGCTCGGCAGCCGCGACCATTGTTGGTCCAAGGCCCGCTGTCATAGCCACTTCTAAGGCCGTCACCATTGAGGTAAATCGCTCCTGCGAAACCGATATCCCATCAGATTTTAGAATCTCTCTCATTCGCTCAAAAATAAAGCGAAATCCTTTTAGCTTGACGCCAACAGCTCGCTCTTCCTGCGGATGCCATAGGACCGTTAAAAACGGGTCCACTCGATCGGCTCTGTAGGCCACATCCTCAGATAGATAAACAATGCAGTCCATAGGAGCTGAATACTTGGCGCACGGGACAAATGGTGAGACAACTGCCGCTAGGAGATCAGCGGGCAAAAAATCCTCCAAAGTCCCCCCTACTTTACCCATAGCGTGCTCCTATATCGCGTCTGGTAATCGACGGGCAGGTACGGTACAGTTGGGATCGGCCTCAGTCCATTCCCAATCAAGAACAGCTCCCTCGCATGGGAGGCACGACGGATTCTTCCTGATCTCGGTTAACACATCGCAAGCGAAAGAGACAAACGCCACGAAGACACAGTTGCGTGGTGGGGGTACGTCCCTGGTAAGCGCTCCGGCCTCGCTGAAGGTGTAAGTCCACGCCGGTCTTGAGATGTAGGCAACTATGTCGTCGTCGGTGCCCGGATAATTCATTGGCCTTAGTCCGCCCCTTAAACAACCCGGTAGGGTCCAGTAAAAATCCGCACTGGCGCACTAAGCCAAAATACTGGCCTAAGCTGGCGCGGCGTTTCTGGCCGGCCAAAAAGGCGATAGTCTTAGGGTGCGGAGCAACTGTTACTTTGCCAGACCTTGTAGGGTCTACCGCTTCCGCCGTCCATGACTGTAGACCTGAGCTATGGCTCATAGCCGGCTCATATAGGGTAGCGACCGCTGTGACAAGACATCACGCCAACGGGTAGCGCCGTAGCCCGACCCGCTTCTGAACCGTCCATGTGAGCCTCGGATCCGACACGTTAGGAATTATGTAGCATCCTCACCTCACGAAAGCGCGAGTCTCTCCTCACTTTCCTGCGACACCGGTTAATTTAACACTGCTTGATGCAACGTTTACGTTGCTTCCCGAAACCGGCCCCACACACAGCCCTTCTGGGCGTCTTATGGGGTTGAACGATGTCCTCTTCATCTCTCTGGGCAAAAGCGCGCGAGTTCTCGCTAGCCGCGTCCACCGCCCGCGATCCGGTGATCGTTGCCGGGCTTCGGGAACTTGCGTCGGAGTTCGAGGCCGGGGCGCGGGCAGAGGAGTGCCGGGACGCCGAGGTTTACGAAAAGCAGCTGGCTGCGTAGCCGGACTTGGATTACCCCAAGGGCACCGGGTGTCAGTGAGCGAGGAGCTGCCGACTGTCCGGAGCGCGATCCTCGCTCACTGCAAGACGGCGGCGCTCTGCTTGGAGTGTGAACACATCCAAGACCTGGACCTCACGGCTCTTGCTCATCGTCACGCCAGCACGGCGCTGATCCAGCTCCCGCTGCGGTGCAGGCGGTGCGGCTCGCGGGCGTTTCGGATCATCATCTCGGGAAGGACGCCGATGGACAGGCGCGATCGGCCGTCCACGCTTCCTTAACCTCTCTCTGTCATTCTGCGCATGGCTTCGGTCGGCACGGTCCTCCCCTGGTCACGAAGCCTGAAGAGCGGGCGCCCCTGCCGGGTGGGCAACAGGGGCGCCCGTCTCTCATGACGCCAGCGGCAGTGGGCAAGATGCAGCGGATCGTCTGGGGGCTCGTTATCGCGTTCCTGGCCGCAGTTGCCGCATCCGAGGCGCTGATCTCGGCGCCCTCACTCGCTTGGTAGGAGTTCCTATGGGGCAACCCACGGCTGAGCGGACCCCCAACGTCGGCCATAGGCTGGGCCGCAATATCTTCTGCCTGATAACCGTCATGTATCCGCTGGCAATCGGGACCGCTGCCTATTTGGGCCTTGGGCGAGGCTGGTCCTGGCACGCAAGCATTGCGTCAGGGCTTGGCATGTTTTGGGCCATCCCGGCGGTTTGGCTGGCATGGGAGGGAATTGCCTGCGCAAGCTCAATCGGTGCGCCCCATCGCGCGGTGGCTCCGTAGCCACCTTTCGTGACTGCGCCGCGCGCAAGCAGCCAATTCAATGTCCACAAGAACCGCCGCGTGATGTCCGCCCGCAGCTCGCCGTCGCCCAGGTCCAGGCCTTTCTCGCGCATCGCCTGAACCGCGATCTCATCGGCCGTGATCGCCCGGCCCTCCGCCTCGCGCAACGCGGTCTGAACACGCCGCGACAACTCCCCGGTGACGAAGTGCGCCGAGCGGGCAAACCGCGCCACCTCGCGCTTGGCTTGCTTCACGTCGGGCGCGAACAGGCCGATCGTGCCGTCGATCTGCGCGATCTCCGCCTTGTGCCGCCTGATCTGCCGCTCCAGTTCGGCAATCTGCTGCGCGATCTCTTCGCGCTTGGCGAGAAGGCCCGCGACTACTGGTGTGTGTTCCATACCAAATATGGTAGGTAAACACGCACCTGAGCGAAGGCATGCTGTGGTGGCAGGTGCTACCTAATACCGGGCTACTCCGACATGGCGATCGGGCTGGCGCGGATGCTGAACGTGCGCTTCCCGCTGAACTTCGACAGTCCCTACCGGGCGCGCGACATCGCCGAGTTCTGGCGCCGCTGGCACATCACGCTCGGCGCCTTCCTGCGCGACTACGTCTATATCCCGCTCGGCGGCAGCCGGGTGGGCGAGACACGGCGCGCGGCGAACCTGATGGCGACGATGCTGCTGTGCGGACTATGGCATGGCGCGGCCTGGCGCTTCGTCGTCTGGGGCGGGCTGCACGGGGCGTTCCTGGTGATCCACGCCGCTTGGCGTCGGTGCGGCATGCGGGTGCCCGGCCCGCTCGCGCGCGCCCTGACCCTGTTCTGCGTGCTGCTGGCCTGGGTACCGTTCCGGGCGCAAGGGGTGGGCGCGAGCCTGGCCATGCTGCGTGGCCTGGGCGGGCTGAACGGGGTGGCGCTGCCCCAGCTCGTGCTCGGCTGGCTGCCGTGGCTCGACGCCGTGGCCGCGCCGGTGGCCTCCCTTCCCTCCCTGGGCGACGCCCGCACCTTGAGCTTCCCCGAGGTCAGTGCCTGCCTCGCGCTCGGCTGGACAATTGTGCTGTTTGCGCCCCCGGTCCATGCGCTGTCGGCGCGCGCGCGAAGCCTGGCGCTGAGCGCCGGCTTCGCCTTCAGCATGCAGGCGGTGTTCTTCGCGCCGAGCGTGACGCCGTTCCTGTATTTCCAGTTCTGATGCGCGGCGCCCGGCGCCTGCTTGCCGCCTGCCTCGCCTCTCTCGTGCTGTATGGCGTGCTGTTCGGGTGCGTGCTGGACCGACCGCTCGCGTACGGGTTCCTGGAGGCGCAGATCGACGCCAAGCTCGCCCGCGCCGCCGCCATCGAGGGCCCGAAGCTCGTTATCCTGGCGGGGTCGAACGCTCCTTATTCGCATCGCTGCGAGCTGATCGAGCAGGTGTTGGGAATGCCGTGCGTCAATGGCGGCGTGGCGGTCGGCATCGGGCTCGATTACCTTTTTGCCCGCTGGCGCGATCGGCTCCGCCCCGGCGATGTGGTGTACCTGCCGATGGAGGAGGCGCAGTACATGCGCCCGCGATCGGCAACCGCGGTCGGGCCGGATGCGGCGATCATGTTTCGCCATGACTGGCACACGCTGGCCCGCCTCACCCCCGAACGCTGGGCCGCAGCGTTGTTCGCCTTCGACCTGCGATTCGCGGTGATGGCGCTGATCGAGCATGGACTGGTCGCGGCGGGGTTCCACGATCCGCGCGCCGCCGCAGAGGGCACGATGAATGCCTGGGGCGATCACGTCGGCCATACACCGGCGCTGGGCGCCTCGAGCCAGGCGGTGCTGGCGCGCGCCAAGCCGGTTCACGCCACGGCGGAGGAAGTCGCAGACGGCAACGGCACGGCCGAGATCGCTCGGTTCCTGCGCTGGGCGCGCGCCCACGGCGTCCGCGCGATCGGCGGTTGGCCGACCGAGTTCGCCGACTCGCCGATGCCCGATGAGACGCGGGCGGCGATCCGCGCCGTGTATGCCGAGAATGACGCGGTCTTCCTGGAACTGCCAAACCGCAGCCTGTATCCGCGCCGCGCCTTCTTCGATTCTCCCGATCATCTGAGCGAGCCGTGGCAGATCGCTCACTCGCAGGCGATTGCGCAGGCGCTGGGGGTGATGCTGGGCGGGGCGGTTTCCGCAGGGCTATGAATGGCAATGGGCGCAGCACCGTAGCGGTTCAGGTCCTCATGCCAGCGGCTTTAGCGTCGGCCTCGGCCCGTCGATCAGGCGATAGCGCGCCAGCAGGTCGTCGCGGATCAGGCGGCGCATGATCTTGCCCTGCGGATTGCGGGGCAGTTCGGGCATCGTCAGTAGCGCACGCGGGTGCTTGTAGCGGGCGATCTCGGCAAGCGCCGCGCGCGCGCGGTCGGGCCAGGACGCGTCCTCGGTCTCGGCCACCGCCACGATGACCTCGCCCCAATATTCGGAGGGTAGCGCCACGACGGCGACAGCGTCGGTTCCCGCGGTGCCCGCCAGCACACGCTCGATCTCGTCAGGATGGATCTTGTAGCCGCCCGATTTGATGATTTCGGCGAGGCGGCCGATCAGGTGCAGCCTCCCACGCCCGTCGATCCGGCCGAGATCGCCGGTGGCGTGGAATCCGTCTTCCGGCAACTTATGGAACCCCTCGGCGTCGATGTGCCCGCAGGACATGTGCCGCCCACGCAGGAACACCTCGCCCCCGCCCCGGATCTCGACCTCCACGCCGGTGCCCGGCCAGCCGACGCAGACGCCCTCCCCCGGCGGCTCGGCGTAGTAGGCGTCGGTGGCGCGCGGCGACAGGACGGTGATCGGGTTGACGATCTCCGACTTGCCGTAGGTGACGCGCACCACCGGGCCGAAGATCGCGCGCGCCTTGGCATACAGCGCCGGCAGCAGCGGCGCGGTGCCGCAGAAGATCGTGTGGACATGGTCGAACCGACGCCCCTCGAACGCACCGACGAGCTTCGCGAGCACCGTGGGCGGGGCGAAGATGTGATCGATCGACCGGTCCTCCAGCACGCGGCGCACCACCGGCAGATCGACCCCGTCCAGCAGCACGATACCGGCGCCGCGATCGTGGAAGGCGTGGGTGATGAGACCGGCGCCGTGGATGAACGGCGTCATCAGCAGCACGCGGCTGCCTGGTCCGGGCATGGGATCGAGATGCGCGCGTTGCAGCACATTGCCGAGCCAGCGCGCGGCATGGGCCGTGACGATCGCCTTGGGCCGCCCGGTGGTGCCCGAGGTGAAGCCGATCCGCCCCCAGGCCCCGCCCGGAACCGGCGGCAGCGGAGCCGGGTCGGCCTGCGCCTCCGGTGTGTCCTCGACCGCGATCACCTCCCGGCCCAGGGCGCGAAATCCCGTCGCCTCGCCCGCCGTGGTGACGACCAGGCGCGCGCCGGCGAGATCGAGGCAGTAGCGGCGCTCGGCCTCGGTGTAGCTCGGGCTCAGCGTGGTTTCGGCAACGCCCGCGAGCCGCAACGCCATCCCGGCCCACACGGCCTGGATGGAATTGCGCAGGCAGCTCGCGACCGGGGTTCCGGGCGCCAGCCCGCGCGCGCGCAGGAACAGCGCGAGGCACGTCGCACGGCTGGCGAGGGCAGCGAGCGTGATTCCTCGGGCGCCGTCCGACACCGCCTCACTGTCGCCAAACTCGGCGACGGTGGCGGCAAGGTCGGTGCCCCAGGGAACCTCGTCGAGCATTACTCCTCGGCAGCGACCGGATTGCGCAGCACACCGATGCCCGAAATCTCCACCTCCGCCGTGTCACCCGGCTTCATCCAGAGCGGTGGCGTGCGGTACGCGCCAACCCCGCCCGTGGTGCCGGTCACGATCACGTCGCCGGGCAGCAACTCGGTGAATGTCGAGCAGTATTCGATGAGCGTGGGGATGTCGAAGCAGAGATCATCGATCGTGGCGTGCTGGACTTCCTCGCCGTCCAGCCTGGTGAGCAGTGTCTGACGGGTGATGTCGCCCACCTCCTCCGGGGTCACGATCCAGGGGCCGAAGGCGCCCGAGCGCCAGAAATTCTTCCCTGGCGTGAACTGCGCCGTGTGGCGCTGGAATTCGCGCACCGAGCCCTCGTTGTAGCAGGCATAGCCGGCAATCACGTCCTTCGCGCGGTCGCGTGGGACGTGCCGGCAGCGGCGGCCGATGACGACGGCGAGCTCGCCCTCGTAGTCGAAGGTCTCGCTCGCCTTCGGGCGGATCAGCGGCTCGAGGTGCCCGACCTGGCTGCTCGGCGTGCGGGTGAAGATGATCGGCTTCTTCGGCGGCTCGCGCCCGCCCTCCTTGATGTGGCTGACATAGTTCAGGCCGACGCAGAAAATCTTGTCCGGGTCCGGAATGGGCGGCAGGAAACGCACCTCCGAGAGGCGGTAATCGGCGTGCCGCGCCGCCTCCTCGGCCAGCGAGGTCGTGGCCCAGAGCGCGTGCTTCAGGCCGGGGGCGAGATGGCCGAGGTCGATCACGCCCTCGTCCTTGGCGATGCCCCAGGACGGCATCCCGTCGGGGCGGCGGAAGCTCATCAACTTCATGGCGGTCTCCTCCGTGTGGCTGCCTCGATACGTCCGGGGCGGTCGGGCGGCAAGCCGCAGAGGGTGTTGAGAAAGATTTCCCAAGTCGGCCGGCCGGCGACGGTGGCCGTGCCACTGCCCAAGCGGTCGCGCCAGCGGCACCCGTTCGTGCAGATGCCTCACACTGGCGTATAGATCGCGAGCTTCAACGCAGGATCGTCATTGGCCTGAAAGGTCGCATACTCGAAGCGCAGCAAGCCCTTCTCGGGATGGCTCAGCAGTTTCCGGCCGATCCCGGCGCCCCGGATGTCGTGTGCCTCCCACCAGATGGCGAACTCGGGGTTGCCTTGTCGAAGACGGGCCAACAGATCGAGAAACGCCGGATCGCCAGCCCAAAAGTCATGCGTCGCACGAAATTGGGCCACCATGCGTTTCGCCTCGTCGGCCCAGGTTGCCCCGAAGAGGCGCCGGGCGTCCGGGTCGGTCAGCACGTAAATTAGGACGTTACGATCCGCTTCGGCCACACGGCTGAAATCGGTGAAGATGTCGGTCGCAGCCTCGTTCCACGCCAAGATGTCCCACCGGCGGCCGGTGACATAGGCAGGTTGGTTGAGGCTCTCCACCAGGCGGCGGATCGCTTCGGGTACGCTCTCGCGAGAGAACACGTGACAGCTGGTGTCCCGCGCCAGCGCCCGCAAATGGGCATGCTCAACCTTGCCGAGGCGCAAGGCGTAAGCCAGGGCATCGATCGTGGTAACGGAAGGATTGACGGCTCGGCCCTGTTCCAGCCGGTTATACCAGTCGACGCCGATGCCCGCGCGTTCGGCCACTTCCTCGCGTCTCAGGCCTGGCGTCCGGCGCCTTCGCCCGCTTGGGAGACCCACAGCCTCAGGCCTGAGCTTCTCTCGTCGCGATCGGAGGAAATCGCCGAACTCGCTTCGGCTCGAATCCCCCATGACCTTCACTCCTTCGCCAAGGAAGGATCATTCAATCCCAGGATAATGCCAGGCCTGGATGCGAAGGGAAAGACTGCGAGGATGGTTCCACCCGAGAGACTGGATTGGCCATGAAAGCTGCAATTCTTAAGGCGTTCGGATCGCCACTCGTCATCGAGACCTTGCCCGATCCGGTCCTGGGCACCGGGGAGGTCATCATCGATGTCGTGGCAGCTCCTGTTCTGTCTTATGCGAACGAGGTCTTCAGCGGTGAACGAAAATATCTGCTGGAGTTGCCTGTTGTACCGGGGTGCGGCGCGATTGGCCGCGTGCGCGCCATCGGACCGGACGCGACGCGCCTCGTCGCCAGCGATTGGGTCTTGTGCGATCCCACTGTGCGGTCGCGCGACGATGCGCTCTCCCCCGACATAACGTTGCAAGGCTGGAGCGCCCGTGGCGAAGGAGGCCTGCGCCTGCAGAAGCATTTCCGTCATGGTCCCTTCGCTGAACAGATGCTCGTTCCCACGGAGAACGCCATCCGGGTCGGCTCGCTCGACCCGGCGGAGGCGGCGCAGTGGTGCGCGCTGGGCACGCTTCTCGTGCCATACGGGGGTCTTCTCGCGGCGAATTTGCAGGCAGGAGAGACGCTCCTGGTCAGCGGCGCCACCGGGAACTTCGGCAGCGCCGGCGTCGCAGTCGCCCTGGCGATGGGGGCAGGCTGCGTCGTGGCACCGGGCCGGAACGAGACGGTGCTTGAGGACCTGGCTCGTCGTTTCGGCCCCCGCCTGCGACCCGTGAAACTCTCCGGCAACGAGGAGGACGACCGCGAGCGGATGCAACAAGCTGCACCCGGCCCGATCGACTGCGTGCTGGACATCCTGCCGCCTTCGGCTCCCTCGGCGGCGGCACGCGCTGCCGTCATGGCAGTGCGGCCTTACGGGAGGGTCGTGCTGATGGGCGGAGTTGGGATGCTGGGGGGCTCCGGGCTGGACCTGCCCTATCCGTGGATCATGAGGAACTGCATCACCATACACGGCCAATGGATGTATCCACCCGAGGCCGCCATTCGCCTGGTCGGGCTCATCCGGTCCGGCCTTCTACGATTAGACAATTTCGACGTTACGGCATTCGATCTGGACCACGCGAATGAAGCCGTCGAGCACGCTGCCGCCAATGGCGGTCCCTTCAAGATGACGGTGATCCGGCCAGCGCAAGCGGCGGCACTTAGCCGACCTCGTCACGCCGACATCTGACCGGCTCGGTAATCCTTCTTAAACGCTCTCTCAGGCGACCAGCGCGGCAAGCTCCGTCATGCTCGGCACGATCAGGTCGGGCTGGTGCGGCGTCGCTCCGAAAGGGCGGCGGCGGCGGTCGATGAAGGCGGTGCGCATCCCCGCCGACTTGGCCCCGATGCAGTCGAAGGCGTGATTGGCGACGAACAGCACCTGCCCCATCGGCACGCCGATGATCTGCGCGGCCTTGGTGTAGGTCGCGACATGCGGCTTGAAGGCGTTGGCGACGGCAACCGAGACCATCGCGTCGAACGGAATGCCGTGATGCGCCTTCGCCGCCTCCAGCATGTCGGGATCGCCGTTCGACAGCACCACCAGCTTGGCGCGGGTGCGCAGCCGCGCGAGCGCCGCCGGCACCTCGGGAAACGGGCGCAGCCGCTCGATGGCGGCGACCAGCGCGCACACCTCCTCCGCGCTGTGCGCGATCCCCGCCCGCTCCAGCACATGGTCGAGCGAGCGATGGCCGATCTCCCGATACGGCGTGTGCTCGCGCCCGAGCAGCGCGTCGATCATCGAGTTCTCGTAGTGCATCCGCCGCCACCAGGTGACGAAGGAGTTCGGGTTGCCGGTCCAGCCCTTGGCGCGGAGATAGGGCGTCGCCGCCTCGACCAGCCCGCCCTGCATGTCCACCACGGTCCCGTACTGGTCGAACATGCAGACGGTGATCGTGCGCTTGAGTTCCTCGGCGTCCATCCTGGCCTCCGTTCCGGTCGCGCGCTAGCATCACCGGAACGCAGGAGGAAACAATGGTCTCAACCGGCTACGGCGAGTACACCTACGAACCCGTCCTGGACTGGGCCAAGCTGCCGCCCGGCTGGCGCTTCAAGGAGATCGGCGCCGTCGGCGTCGACCGCGATGACAATGTCTACGTGTTCAATCGCGGCGAGCATCCGATGATCGTGTTCGACCGCGAGGGCAATTTCCTCCGCTCCTGGGGCGAGGGGCTGTTCCCGCGCGCGCACGGCCTGCACATGGCGCCCGACGACACGATCTGGCTGACCGACGACGGCGATCACACGGTCCGGCAATGCACGCTGGACGGCAAGGTGCTGCTGACCTTGGGGATTCCGGGCAAGCCCGCCCCCTACATGAGCGGCGAGCCGTTCCATCGCTGCACGCACACCGCGCTTGCGCCGGACGGATCGGTGTTCGTCTCCGACGGCTACGGCAACGCGCGGGTCCACAAGTTCGACCCCAAGGGCCGCCTGCTGCTGTCCTGGGGCGAGCCGGGCAGCGATCCAGGCGAGTTCAACATCGTCCACAACATCACCTGCGACGCCGACGGGTTCGTGTACGTCGCCGACCGCGAGAACCATCGCGTGCAGGTGTTCGACGCGGGCGGCAAGTATCAGGCGCAATGGAACAATCTGCACCGGCCCTGCGGTCTGTTCATGCCGCCGGGCAAGTGTCCGATCTGCTACATCGGCGAGCTGGGGCCGGTGATGCCGGTGAATCGCGACATCCCCAATCTCGGCCCGCGCGTGACCATCGTGGACAACACGGGCAAGCGCATCGGCCGGATCGGCGGACTGCATGCCGGCCTCGGCCCGACCGAGTTCATGGCGCCGCATGGGCTGACCATCGATTCGCGCGGCGATCTGTATGTGGGGGAGGTTTCGTGGACCAACTGGGCGTCAGAGCCTACCCGGGCCAGGCACGGCCGGACGATCTGCGCAGTCTGCACAAGTTCCGGCGGGTGCGCGGATAATTCAGCTTCCCTCATCGCCGAGGCGCCCCAACCTCCCCCGTGCGGGAGGAGGTTGTGGAAGGGGAAGAGCCCGACGGCGGGACCGGTCAGCGATCAGCCTGCGAAGCCTCAGCGGGCGCACTTCCGCGCGCGGGGCCGGTCAGATGCTGGCCGGCAGATCGCTGTTGAGGATGTCGGCGGCGGCCTTCCACGCATCGCCCACGCGTTTCCACACCACGACGTATTTCCCGCGGTCCTCGGTCCGGCCTGATTCCCCGTCGAATGCGAGTGAATAGGCGCGATCTCGTAGGCCATGTCGCCGCTCACGGAGGCTTCGATCAGGACCGGCCCGAACGTGAGTGACACGTTTGGCAACGACAGGAGCTTGCCCCACATCTCCGCCACGTTCGTCCGGCCTTCGGCGATCGGCGCGTTCGGCACCAGGAACCGGCCGTCCGGTGTGTAGAACTGCGCGATGGCGGCGGTGTCCTTACGGCGGACCGCTTCAAGCCAGGCCGGGATCACGTCCCGAATCTGCCGATCGATGCTCGCGGTGCCGCTCATATAGGTTGCCTTCCGCTGATGGTCGTCCCGCAATCAGACGCGCCACTCTGGCCCGCCCAAAACGCTTGGGTCAACCACGAGGCCAGGCGCCCGGATCAAGCCCAGACGAGAATGACGGGGTCAGGACGGAGCGGGCGCGTCCGCGCCTCATCTGCCGTGTCGCACAGGACGGGTGAGAGTTAGCGAGGCGTTCCGTTATCCTCCTCACCGACGATCGCCAGCACCGCGGCGCCGTAGCGGGCGAGCTTCGAGGCGCCGACGCCCTTGAGGGCGCCGAGCGCGTCCAGATCGGCGGGCCGCGCCGCGGCGATGCCGCGCAGCACCGTGTCGTGGAAGATCACGTAGGGCGGCACCGATTGCGCCTTCGCCTCCCGAGCGCGCCAGGCCCGCAGCGCATCGAACAGCGCCTGATCGGCGGGCGTGGCGGGACCTCCGGCGCCGGGGCGGGCGAGGCGACGGCGATACGACGGGGGAGCGGCGCCTCGGCGCGGACGCGGAACTCCACTTCGGCGCGCAGCAGCGGGCGGGCCTTGTCGGCCACCAGGAACAGCCCGCCATGCCCCTCGGTGTCCACGTCCAGCGCGCCGAGCGCGATCAACTGGCGCAGCACGCCGCGCCAGAACGCGACCGGACGGTCGGCGCCGGCGCCGAATACGCCCAGCTTGTCGTGCCGGTGGCGCAACACCGCATCCGTGCGCTCGCCGCGCAGCACCGCGATGACATGCACGGCGCCGAACATCTGGCCGGTGCGATGCACGGCCGACAGCGCCTTCTGCGCCTCCACGATCGCCGGCAGCGTGCTCGGTGGGACGTCGCAGGTGTCGCAATGGCCGCACGGCGTTTCCAACGCCTCGTCGAAACAGCTGAGCAGGCTGCGCGTGCGGCACTCCACGGTCTCCGAGAACGCCACCATCTCCTCGAGCTTGGCGCGCATGGTGCGCTTCTGCGCCTCGGGCTGGGCGGATTGGTTCAGGCGGTGGCGCGCGGTCGCGATCTCTTGCCCGCCGTACAGCAGCAGCGTCTCGGCCCGTTCCCCGTCGCGGCCGGCGCGGCCGATCTGCTGGTAGAACGCCTCCGGGCTATCCGGCATGTCGAGATGGGCGACGAAGCGCACGTCGGGCCGGTCGATGCCCATGCCGAAGGCGATGGTGGCGACGATGACCACCGGCTCGCCGGAGCGGAAGCGGGCCAGGGCGGCGCGCTTGCGCTCCGGTTCCAGTCCGGCGTGGAAGGCGATGGCGGGCACGCCCTTGGCGGCGAGCCCCGCCGCCACCCGCTCGGTCCTGGCGCGGGTGCCGCAATAGACGATCCCGCACGCGCCCTTGTGGCGGGCGATGAACGCCTGGAGCTGCGCCGTCTCGCCGGCCTTGGGCTGTGCCGAGACGTGCAGGTTCGGGCGATGGAAGCTGGCGACGAAGGTCGCCGCGTCCTCCATCCGCAGGGCCGCGAGGATGTCGGGACGGGTGCGCCGGTCGGCGGTCGCGGTGAGCGCGATGCGGGGAACCTCGGGGAAGCGGTCGGCAAGGCCCGCCAGGGCGCGGTATTCGGGGCGGAACTCATGGCCCCATTGGGAGACGCAGTGCGCCTCGTCGATCGCGAACAGCGCCAGCTTGATGCGCGACAGCCGATCGAGCGTGCCGTTGCCGAGCAGCCGTTCGGGCGAAACATACAGGAGATCGAGCGTGCCCTCGATCAGCTCCCGCGCGACATGACGCGCCTCGGCCGGGTCCAGTTCGGAGTGCAGCGCGCCGGCGGCAACGCCCACCTGGCGCAACGCCGCAACCTGGTCGTCCATCAGCGCGATCAGCGGCGAGACGACGACGGCCGTGCCGGGCCGGCACAGCGCAGGAACCTGGTAGCACAGCGACTTGCCGCCGCCGGTCGGCATCAGCACGAGCGCGTCGCCGCCGGCCACGACATGACGCACCACGTCCTCCTGCAGTCCGCGAAAGGCAGGGAAGCCGAAGACGCGGCGAAGGACTTCCGCCGGATCGGGGCGGGCGATGTGATTCATGGTGTGGCGAGTCGCTGGGCAGGGTTCACGTGGCAAGATAGGCGCGCCGCGTCAATGCGGGGTTAGGAGCGCGGCCCCTCACCCGTCTTCCCCAGGATCAAGTCCGGGGGAAGACACCCTCTCCCGCAAAGCGGGTGAGGGAACGTTGAATGTACCGATGATGCCTGCCACGCCCCCTTTCCCTTTGGGAGGGGGCGGGGTGAGGGCTGCCGCTCAGTTCAGCCGCAGGTCGACGATGTGGCGCGGATCGGGCTGCAGCTCGCCCCTCTCGACCCGCTTGACGATGTCGGTCAACGCCGCGTTGGCCGGGGTCGGGATGCCGATGGCGGCGCCCTTGTCCGCCACCAGCCCGTTCATGAACTCGATCTCGGTGCGCCTGCCCTTCACCATGTCCTGGCCCATTGACGGCCGGTGCTCGCCGCCGCCCGGCTTGCGGGTCTCGGCAAGGCGATGCTCGTCATAGGCGCGGGCGGACTCGGGATCGCCCTCGCCAGAGCGCGCGATCAGCTCGGGGTCCATATGCAGGATTTCCTCAAGCGCATAGCCGAGCGCCTGGCCGACGCGGATCGCCTCGCTGCCCAGCCGCGCGGAGAAGCGGCGAGTCGCGTCATTGGCCACCACGTCGCGGCTGATCATGCCGGTGCAGGCCGACAACCCGTTGCCCATCACGTTGGCGACCAGCTTCGACCACCGCTCGCCCCAGAGGTTGGGCGTCACCAGCGCGCCGTCGGCGGTATCGACCAGCCGGCAGACCTCGCGCGCGCGCTCGGTGATGCGGCCATGCACCTCGCCCACGCGATAGACGGTGTGGCCCTTGCCGCGGCTCTTGCCCGCGGCGCGGCGCACATGGCCCGGCTCGCAGAGATCGACGGTGATCGAGCTGGCGATGCAGCCGAGGGTGCGTCCCCAGCCGACCACCGAGGCCACCGTCTCCTCGTTCATGCAGTTCTGCAGCGAGACCACGAAGCCATCGGGACCGAGGTATTGCGCGATCAGCCGGGTGGCCCAGGCGGTGTCGTAGGACTTCATGCAGACGAAGGCGATGTCGATCGGGCGTTCCTTGGCGAGCGTCTGCGCGTCGGTCACATGCAGCGCGCGCACCGGAACCGTGAACTCCTCGCCGGTCAGGTGCGAGACGCGCAGCCCCTTGGCGCGCATCGTCTCGACGTTCTCCGGCCAGGGGTCGATGAAGATGACCTCCTCACCCGCCTCCGCCATGTGCGCGCCGGTATAGGCGCCGACCGCGCCGGCGCCGACGATGGCTATGCGTGGCTTCATATGCTTGCTCAGCTCCCACCCTCTCTCAGCATCCGCCGCGCGATCGCCATGCGATGCACCTCGCTCGGGCCTTCATAGATGCGCATGACGCGGACCTGCTGGGCCAGAAGTTGCAACGGCAACTCCTTGGTCATGCCCATCGCGCCGAAGGTCTGCATGGCGTTGTCAACCACGTCGCCCGCCATCTCGGTGGCGAACACCTTGAGCATGCTCGCCTCGGTGCGCACGTCCTGGCCGGCGTCCTGCTTGGTGGCGGCGTCCATCACCATCAGCCGGCAGGCGTGGATGCGCGTGGCGGCGTCGGCCACCCACCACTGGATCGCCTGGCGGTCGGCGAGGCGGGCGCCGAAGGTGACGCGGTTGCGCGCCTGCTCGCACATCATCTCCAGCGCGCGGCGGGCGATGCCGACGCACCAGGCGCCCATCTGCAGGCGACGCACGGTGAGACGGAGCTGCATTGGCGCGAAGCCGTGGCCGAGCCGGCCGAGCACCTGGGATTCGGGCACGCGGCAATCCTCGAACACCAGCTCGTAGGTGCGCCGGCCGCCGATCATGGCGATCTCGCGCTCGATGATGAAGCCCGGCGTGTCGCGCTCGACGATGAAGGCGCTGACGCCCTCGTGGCGCTTGCCCTCGCCGGTGCGGGCCATGACGATGACGAAATCGGCCCGTGGCACGCCGCTTACCCAGATCTTGCGGCCGTTGA
This sequence comes from uncultured Pseudomonadota bacterium, assembly GCA_963830565.1. Taxonomy (GTDB): domain Bacteria; phylum Pseudomonadota; class Alphaproteobacteria; order Acetobacterales; family Acetobacteraceae; genus DATFDN01. The sequence continues at coordinate 74,878 of CAWHMO010000012.1, read as the reverse complement.
TGACCCAATCGCCCCCATCCTTCACCGCGCGGGTGGTTATCGCGGCGGGATCGCCCCCGGCGCCGGGCTCGGAGATGGCGATGGCCGAGTGGGCGCGGCCCTCGGCATAGGGCTTGAGGTACAACTCGCGCTGGCGGTCGTCGGCCACGGCCATCAGCATGTGCAGGTTCGGGCTGTCGGGAGGGAAGGTGAAGGGGACGACGGTGCGCCCCAGCTCCTCGTTCATCGCCATCAGCACGACCGCGGGCAGGTTGGCGCCGCCCCACTCCTCCGGCACGTCGAGCGCCCAGAGGCCGAGCTCGCGGCATTTCTCGAGCAGCGGCGCTTCCTCCTCCGCGGTGAGGCCGTATTTCTCGCCCCGCGCCTCGCGCGCCAGCACCGCTTTTTCCAGCGGCATCAGCTCACGGTCCACGAACTTGGCGACCAGCTCCTGCAGCATGCGGTGTTCTTCGGATAGCTGCATGGTCATCGGCGTCCCTCGCGTTTGGCGCGACGGTAGAGAAGGCGGAGAGGCGCGTCCAGGCGGCGGGGTCTCGACTATCACGCCCGGGACGGTGCCACCCGACGATCAAGCGTGCGAATGGCCCGAACCGGCGGAAACCGGAAGTTGCAGCCCACACGAGCAAGTTTAGAGTGGCGGATAGTGGCCAGAAGAGCCGCAGGGGAGGGCGTGATGGCACCGGATCTCGAGACGGCCGTGATGCGCAAGGTCGCCTGGCGGCTCGTGCCCTTCTTGAGCTTGGGCTACCTCATCAACGCGCTCGACCGGTTCAACGTCTCCATCGCGGCGCTCACGATGAACAAGGCCATCGGGCTGTCCGCGACCGCCTATGGGCTGGGCGCCGGCGCGTTCTTCTGGAGCCACGTCCTCTTCCAGTTCCCAGCGAACCTGATCCTGACGAAGCTGGGCGCGCGGCGATGGATGGCGATCATCCTGGCCCTTTTCGGCGGCTCGCTTCTGCGCAATCGCCCGGCCGAAGCGGCCTGGCTCACGGCCGATGAGCGCGCCTGGCGCAGCACCGGCTGGATGCGGAGGCGGCCGGCAAGGCAACCCATGGACGGGGATTGCTGCGCTCGATCCTGAGCCCGCAGGTCGTCATCCTGGCCATTGCCTACCTGTTCATCGCCTATGGCGTGTACGCGATCGCCTTCTTCCTGCCGCTCATCGTCAAGGGGCTCGGGCTGTCGAACATCAATGTCGGATACGTCAGCGCGCTGCCAACCTGTTTGGCACGGTCGGCATGATCCTGATCTCGCGCCACTCCGACCGAACAGGCGAGCGCGTCTGGCATGTCGTGGTGCCGGTGCTGATCGCAGGCGGCGGGATGGTGTTCGCGGGCCTTTCGCTCGGCAATGCGTATCTCGCGATGACGGCATTCTGCCTCGCCGGGTTCGGGATCGCCTCCTGTCTGCCGGTGTTCTGGAACCTGCCCACCGCCTATCTGGGCGCGGCCACGGCCGCGGGGGGCATCGCGTTCATCAATTCCGTCGGCAACGTCTCCGGCTATGTCGCGCCCCAGCTCATGGGAGTGCTGCACGACAGGACCGGGAGCTACGCCGTGCCGATGTTCGTCTCCGGCGGAATCACGATCGCGGCGGCAGTGCTGATTCTCGGCTCCGGCATCCGCAAGCACGTCCCCAGCGGCGCGCCGCTGGTCGAGCACGGCGCGGTGCTGCACTGAGAATTGAAACGACGAGCGGCGGAGGCGGCGAGCGGCAACGAGCCGAGGCGTCGGGGACTACCCCCATTGCTCCTTGGCGCCGTGCGCCGGCGCGCGGCGATGGCCGCACGCGGGCAGTTCGGCCGGGCGGCCGAACAGCCAGCCCTGGCCGTAGTGTACGCCGAGAGCGCGCATCGTGTCGGCCACCGCCTCGGTCTCGACCTGCTCGGCGATGGCGTGGGCGCCCACAGTGAGGGAGAGATCGACCATGGCGGCGACGAAGCCCCGGTCGCGCTCGTTTTCGGCCGCTTGGCGGACATAGGCGCCGTCGATCTTGACATGGTCCACCTGGAAGCGCCGCAGGTAGCGGAACGCGGCCGCGCCGGCGCCGAAATCGTCGAGGCAGACCGGGATGCCGCGCGCGCGCAGCGCCTGGATTGTGTCGGCGGCCGCCGCCTCGTCCTCGATCTCGGCGGTCTCGGTGATTTCGGCGAGCAGGCGCGGGCTCCCGGCATGGTCCAGCGCCGCGAGCAAGCGCGCACGGAACGCCGGGCTCTGCACCGAGAGGCCCGAGAGGTTGAAGGCAATGGCGGCGCCCGTCCGCACCGCCGCCTCGCGCGCGGTCTCGAACACCGCCCAGTCGAGGTCCTCGGCTAGGCCGACCATCTCGGCCATCGTCACCAGATCGGCCGCGCCGCGCGACCCGCCGCCCGGTCCTGGGTCGGGGCGCAGCAGCGCCTCGTAATGATGGACCGCGCGATCCATCAGGCCCACGATCGGCTGGAAGGCGAGGCGGAAGCGGCGTTCGGCGAGCGTCCGGCGCAGCAGCGCGGTGCGGGCGGTGGCGGCGGTGATGAAGCCCGCGAGGCCGCCATTGAAGCCGGCCGCGGCGAGCGCGGGGGCGCCCCCACGCGCGAAGGCGGAGAGCGCGTAGCGCAGCGCCCGCACCGCTTGCCGGCCGGTGCCGCCCTCGGTTTCGGCGGGTCCGAGCGATACCCGCTCGGCTGTGCTGACTCGGGCATCGACGCCGCGCGCGCGCAGCGCCGCGTCCAGGTCCGCTACCAACCCGGCGAGGTCCGGTGGGGCTGCCTCGGAGGCGCGCAGCAGGCCGAACCGGCCGGGCGCAAGCTCGCCGGCGACGGTGCCGATGCCGGTTCGTTCGAGCAAGGCCGCGGCAATCTCCGAGCGCGGCGTGTCCGGACGCGCCGAGACCACCTCGAGCAGGTCCAGCGCCGATGAGGAGGCGGAGGCGCGCAGCTGCTGTTCGGCTGCACGCCCGAGGAGAATCGCGGAACAGACCGAAGCGGCGGGGGGAAGCGGCGCGGGCGGGGCGCCAAAACTGAGGCAGAGCAGCGGGGCACCGTCCGGCCCCGGGCGGCTGAGGCCACAGAGCACGGCCGGCGTGCGCGCTGTGTCGGCGAGCCTGAGCGCGGTCGGGGCGATGCGGCCGCGCGCCACGAGAAGCGCGAGGCAGGTCGCGAACACCGCTCCGTCCTCGGCGGCGACAACGGCAGCGGCGGGGCGGCCGAGCAGGGCTTCGGGCTCGCAGCCGAGCCGGGAGCGGAAGGCGCCGGCGGCGAAGGCGACGCGGCCGTCGGCGGTCGCCTCCAGCAGCAGATCGGCGCCGGCGAAGGCAAAGGCCAGGAAACGCTCGCGATCGCTGCCCGTCCGAGGCATGGACGGCAGGCCGGGTCTGGTGGCGGGCATGGGGCGGGTTCCGGATGGCGCAGCGATGCCACGGAGCCTGCGCGCGCGGGGTAAAGGCGGGCTTAACCGGGCATGTTTGGCCTCAGCTTGCCCCCATCAGGGTTGCCGGGTTCACCGGTTCACCGCGTCTGCGCAGCTCCACGTACAGCGTCGGTCGGTCGCCTTGAGTACCGGGATCCCAGCCGGGCATCACGCCCACCGGCTGGCCGCGCCGCAGGGATTGGCCGGCATGGACGTCGAGCCGCTCGAAGCCGGACAGGACCGCGTCGGTGCCGGCGCCGCAATCGAGGATCAGCAGCTTGCCGTAGCTGCGGAACGGGGCGGCGAAGGCGACGCGGCCGTCGCATGGGGCGATCACGCGCGCATTGGGGGCAGCGCGGTAAGTGAGGCCGGCGGCGGGTCCGGCCTCGGTCGGCTGGCCCCAGCCGCGTACCAGGGTGCCAGTCACCGGCACCAGCAGCGGGCCGTGGCCGGCCGGCGGCGCGGCCTCGTCCGGCACGGGCGGCTTGGCGGCGTGCCGGCGTTTTCCGGCGCGTGCCGCTTCGGCCCGTGCCGCCTCAGCATGAGCGCGCGCCTCGGCCGCGCGCTCCGCCTCCAGCCTCGCCATCAACGCACGCAGAGTGTCGGCGCGCTCGGCCAACTCGGCGGCGCGGCGCTCCGCGGCGGCGGACTCACCCTCGGCCGCGCGGCGGCCGAGATCTGCGGCGGCCAGCTGGCGATCCAGCTCCTGGGCGGCTTCCTGCTGCGCCCTCTCCGCCTGCGCGAGACGCGGCGCCTCGGCCGCCGTCGCCGCCCGCGCCGCCGCGAGCGTCGCCTGCTCCCGGCGCAGAGCGGTCGCCTCGGCTTCCAGCCGGTGCGCGATGCCTTGCAGCACGATCAGGCCGCGGACCGCGTCCTCGGGCGATTCGGGCACCGCGAGCAGGGTCTCGGCGGGGTAGAGCGACAGCCGCTCGATCAGCGGAAGCAGCGGCGCGATCGCCGCCGATCGGGCGGCGAGCCGCGCCTCGGCCTCGTTCTGGGCGCGGGTCAACGCCGCCATGCGCTCGGCCGACTGCAATGTCGCTGCCTCGGCGGCGCGCAGCCGGGCCGCCGCCTTCACCCGCTCGGTCGAAAGCGCGCCCGCGGCGGCGGCGGCCTCGGCGGCGCGGGCGGCGGCGGCCTGGTGCGCGGCGAGGGCGGCGGCGCGAGCGGCCTCGGCCTCCTCGACCTGGCGTCTCGCATCCTCGGGGCCGCCCGGCGGCGCGGCCGCGATCAGCAGGAGCGCGAGGAGACTAGCCCAGCGGAGATTAGCCCAGACGCGCCGCATCGGCGCGGATGAGCGAGCGCCCCGTCATCTCGGCCGGCTGAGGCAGGCCCATCAGGGCGAGCAGCGTGGGCGCGATGTCGGCCAGGCGCCCATCGTCGAGCGCCGGGGCGTTGCCGCCCATCAGCAGCACCGGGACCGGATTGGTGGTGTGGGCGGTGTGCGGGCCCCCGGTCTCCGGATCGCGCATCATCTCGCAATTGCCATGATCGGCGGTGACCAGCAGCGCCCCGCCCTGCCGACGCACCGCCTCGGCGATCCGACCGAGGCCGGCATCGACCGTCTCGACGGCCTTGATCGCGGCGGGCAGGCTGCCGGTGTGGCCCACCATGTCGGGGTTGGCGAAGTTCAGCACGATCAGGTCGTACTTGCCGGAGTCGATCGCCGCCACGACGCGGTCGGCCAGCTCCGGCGCGGACATCTCGGGCTGGAGGTCGTAGGTGGCGACCTTGGGCGAGGGAACCATGATCCGATCCTCGCCGGGGAAGGGCACCTCCCGCCCGCCGTTCAGGAAGTAGGTGACGTGCGGGTATTTCTCGGTCTCGGCGGCGCGCAGCTGGGTGCGTCCTGCGGCCGCCGCGACCTCGCCCAGCAGATTGTCGAGGTGCTCGGGCGGGAACAGGGTCGTGAGCAAGCGGTCCAGCTCGGTGCTGTATTGCGTCATCCCAAGGGCGGCGGCGAAGCGCGGCAGGCGCGGGCGCGGAAAGCCGTCGAAGGCGGGGTCGAGCAGCGCGGCCAAGATCTCGCGCACCCGGTCGGCGCGGAAGTTGAAGCACAGCAGGCCGTCGCCGTCGCGCATCCCGCGGTAGTCGCCGATCACGGCGGGCACCACGAACTCGTCGGTCAGGTCGCGCGCATAGGAGTTGTCCATTGCCGCCTCGGCGGTGGCGAAACGGGGGGCGTCGCCCTCGGCGAGCGCCCTCCAGGCACGGCCGACGCGCTCCCATCTCTTGTCGCGGTCCATCGCATAGTAGCGGCCGGAGACGGTGGCGATCGGCACCGCCGGGGGCAGCACGTCGGCGAGTTGGGCAAGGTCGGCGCGGCCGGAGCGCGGCGGCGTGTCACGCCCGTCGGTGAAGGCATGGACCAGGGTCGGAATGCCCGCTGCGTCGAGCAAACGCGCCAGCGCCGCCGCGTGGTCCTGGTGGGAATGCACACCGCCCGGCGAGACGAGACCTAGCAGGTGGCAGGCGCCCCGGCCTTGCTTGAGCCTGGCGATGAACTCGGCCAATACCTTGGAGGTGGCGACTGCCCCGGACGCGAAGGCCTGAGTGATCCGCGGCAGGTCCTGCATGACCACGCGGCCGGCGCCGATGTTGAGGTGCCCGACCTCGGAGTTGCCCATCTGTCCGTCCGGCAGGCCGACATCGGCGCCGGAGGTGCGCAGGAAGGCGTGCGGGCAGCTCTCCCACAGACGGTCGAAGCTGGGCTTACGGGCCAGGCGCACCGCGTTGTCCTCGGTCCGCTCGCGCCAGCCAAAGCCGTCGAGCACCACCAGCATCACCGGACGAATCGCCTGCGCCATCATGGTCTCCTATCGGTTCCGTAGCGCCGCGCCGGGTACGGAACAAGCATTCGGTGCGGGATGATCGGGAGTCTTGGTCCGTCCGGGCGCGATGCTGCGCGCGAGCAGAGCTATCGCACCCGCGCTTGCGACAAGCATGAGCAGCGCCCCGCGCAGCCCGACGGCGTTCGAGACAAAGCCGATCAGCGGCGGTGTGCCCATGACGGCGCCATATCCCGCGGTCGCCATCATGGCCACTCCGGCAGCGCCGTTCCGGCCCGCGGCGCTGAACAGTACCGGGATGGTGTTGGCAACCCCGACACCGACCAACGCGAAGCTGGCCGACGCGGCAGCGGCATTGGGCGAGAGAATGACGCCGAGCAGGCCGATGCCGGTGAGCACGGCGCCCAGCCGGATGATTCTCACCGGACCGATCCGGCGCACGACATGATCGCCGCAGAGCCGGCATATCACCATCATGGCGGCGAGGACCGCGAGGCTGGAGGAGGCGAGCGCGGTCGAGGCGCCCAGGACCGTGCGCAAATAGACGCCGCACCAGTCAGCCGTGCCGCCCTCGATCGAGAAGCTCAGCGCGGCAATGACGCAGACATCGAGCAACGCGCGACGGGGCCATGTCAATCGCGGCCGCTCCGAGGAGATGCTTGAGCCTTCCTCCAGGCGCAGCGCCGCTAGTCCGAGACAGCCGACCGCGATGCCGGGGATCGCGAGCGCCAGGAAAAGGCCGATGCCGGCACGCGCCAGCAGCGCGACGGACGCGGCCCCGGCGAGTTCCCCCAGGCTCCATCCGGCATGGAACGAGGACATGATGGCCGAACCCCAGGCGCGCTCCACCTCCGCCGCGTGCGCGTTCATGGAGACGTCCAGGCCCCCGAGTGCAAAGCCGAGCAGCAGCCCGGATGCGAGCAGCACCGACCAGTCCGGAGCGAGCGCCGGGAGCGGGAGCGCGACCATGAGAGCCACGGCCGAGAGCCAGCAAGTCCGTGCCGTGCCGAGCCGCCCGGCATGCCGGCCCGCGAGCTGCATTGCCAGCACGGCGCCAAGGCTGACGCAGAACAGCACGATGCCGAGCGACGCGTCGTCGAGGCTCGCCGCCTCGCGCAGGCGCGGGATGTTGCCCGCCCACGCGCCGAAGCCGATGCCGCTGGCCGCGAACACGGACGTCATGGCCAGGCGCCGCAGCCAGGATCGGTGAGTTTGGGTTGAAGGCATGGTGGCTGCTTACCACGGCCGCGGCATCTAGGGCCGACCAGCGCGATGATAGGGATGGCCCAGGGCGATGGCGCGGGCGCGGTAGAGCTGCTCAGCGAGCATCACGCGGGCCAGCATGTGCGGCCAGGTCAGCGGACCTAGCGACAGGGTGGCGTCGGCGCGGTCCAGCACGGCACTGTCCAGCCCCTCCGCAGCGCCGATCAGGAAGCAGACGGGGCGGCCGAAACCCAACCAGCGGTCGAGCAGCGCGGCGAACCGGGCGCTGTCCGGCGTCTGGCCGCCAAGGTCGAGGGCGATCGCGAAGGCGCGCGGCGGCAAGGCCGCGATCAGCGCCGTGCCTTCCCGGCGCTTGGCCTCGGCCGGTGTCCCGCGCGCCTCGGGAATCTCCGTCACGACGAGAGCCGGCCGCAGGCGGGCGTTGTAGCGCGAAAACAAATCCATCTCAGGCCCCGCGCGCAGGCGGCCGACGGCGATCAGATGCAGCATCGCAAGCGCCCTGACAGACCGCCGGACGCTATACAACCGCCAGCTAGACGGCGATGCTCAGGGTGTTGAACCCTGGAGAGACCGATGTCCGTGCTCACGACCAGCAATCCCTCCGGCGTGCGCGCGCCGACGTCTCGCTACTCCCATGCCGTGCTGGTGGAGGGCGCGGCGAGGCGGCTCGTCATCTCGGGGCAGGTTGGGGTGGCAGCGGACGGGTCCGTGCCGAGCACCGGAGAGGCGCAGATCGCGCAGGCCTTCTCCAACTTGCGCACCATATTGGAGGCGCACGGGATGGGCTTCGGAAACGTGGTGAAGACCACCGCCTTCCTCACCGATCGCGCGCTGCTCGGAGCGTTCCGCGCCGCCCGCGACACGATTTTCATCGAGCACGCCGCAGCCTCGACCCTGCTGTTCGTGGCCGGCCTCGCCGACCCGCGCTGGGTCGTGGAGATCGAGGCCGAGGCGGCGGCATAGCGCCCTATGCCAGCCGCCCTTGTACTGACCCATGTCGTCATGCCCGCGAAAGCGGGCATCCAGCCGCGCCAGCATCCAAGTTCGGTGCCGTCCTCCCTGGAGTCCCGTCGTCGCGGGAATGACGGAGAACAGGTCGTGATGCAGGTACGCTGACAATTATTTCAGATGTTGGGCCAGGTGCTTGTTCATCTCGAACATGGTCACCTTGTCCTTGCCGAAGACCTTGCGGAGCTTGTCGTCGGCCAGGATCTCGCGGCGATCCTCCGGGTTCTGCAGGTTGTTCGAGCGGATATACTCCCACACCTTGCTCACCACCTCGCCCCTCGCCAGCGGCCCTTCCCCGACCACCGCGGCCAGTTCCTCCGAGGGCTTCAGCGGCTGCTGGAGGGCGTTGGCCTTGCCGCCTCCAGCGGCCTTTCCAGGCGCCTTCTTCTGAGCTGACTTCTTCTCCGGCGTCTTGGTCGGCATCGACTTTCTCCAGATTGCCTCGAGTTGCGGTTCGTAACGCGATTCGAGCAAATTCTCCACGCCTTACTCGCCTCCGCGTCGATACCACACCGGTTTGCGCTTTTCGTGGAACGCCGTCGTGCCCTCGCGGGCCTCCTGGGTGTGGCGCTGGGTCGCGCTCTCGTGGGCGAGCATGCTCATCTGCCGTTCGTCCAGCAACAGCCCATTGGCGCCGAGGAACGAACGCTTGGTCATCGCGATCGCGCCCGGCGCCCCCAGCAAGACGGCATCGAGCACCTCGGCCAGGCGCGCTTCCATCCGGTCGGGGCCGACGATCTCGTGGACCAAGCCGATGCGCTCGGCCTCCTTCGCGTCGAACCGCTCGCCAGTCAGGGCATACCGACGGGTGTGGCGTAGGCCCATGGCGTGGACCATGTGCGTGGAAATCGGCGTCGGCGCGACGCCCACGCGCACCTCGGTCAGCCCGAAGATGCTGTCCGGCGTCGCCAGGGCGACATCGACGCAGCAGACCATGCCGCAGCCGCCGCCGAAGCAGGCGCCATGCACAAGCGCTATGGTGGGCTTAGGAAACTCGTTCAAAAGCTGCATGGCGCGCGTGGTCGCCATCGAGGCTGCGTAGTTCTGTTCTGGCCCGTACTGCGTGGCACGGCTCAGCCAGTTGATGTCGGCACCCGCCTGGAAGTGTCGGCCGGCCCCACGCAACACCAGGCAGCGCACCGCCGGGTCGGGCGCGAGGCGCCGCAGGCCGGCGATCAGCTCGGCCAGCAAATCCTCGTCATAGGCGTTGCCGAGCTCCGGGCGGTTCAAGGTGGCCGTGGCGACGCCGCTTGCGTCGATGCCGAGCAGAACAAGGGTCATCATGTCACCTCGGGACTGACCGTCGCCGGATCGGCGTTGGCGCCACAGACCAGCACGCCGACGCGCGCGCCAGGCGGCGGGGTGAAGGCGCCGGACACAAGCGCCGCGAGGGCAGTGGCGCCCCCCGGCTCGGCGAGCACGCGCAGCCGGTCCCATAGCAGGCGCTGGGCCGTCCGGATCGCCGCATCGGACACGAGAACCGCAGCGGCGACATGCGCCTGGGCGATCGGAAACATCAGCGCCCCCACCTGCCGCGCCCCCAGGCTATCGGCCGCCAGGCCGCCGACCGGGGAAGGCACCGGCCGCTCGGCGCGCAGGGCGTCGTGCAGCGCGGGACAGGCTTCCGGCTCGACACCGACGATCTGGGCGCTTCCGGCATACCAGGCGGCAATGCCGCCGATCAGCCCGCCGCCGCCGACCGCCACCAGGATATGGGTCAGCTCCGGAGCATCCGCCTCGAACTCGCGTCCGGCGGTGCCCTGCCCGGCGATCACGTCGGGGTCGTCATAGGCATGGACGTCCAGCGCGCCGGTCTCGGCGTGCCGTACGCGACAGGCCGCCAGAGCGTCGGCGTAGCTCGCGCCTGTCCGCACTACGCGGGCGCCGTAGCCCGCGATCCGTTCCACCTTGGCTGCAGGGGTCGCCGCGGGGACGAAGATTTCGGCCGCGACGCCCAGGGCGCGTGCCGCGAAGGCGACCGCGGCTCCGTGGTTGCCGCCGGATGCCGCGATGACGCCCCGTGCGGGGCGGCCCACCGCAAGCAGCCGATTGAAGGCGCCGCGCGGCTTGAAACTGCCGGCATGCTGAAAAAGCTCCAGTTTCAAGGCGATCGGGAAGGCCAGGCCGAGTTCCGCATCGCCGAGACGCAGGACGGGCGTGTGTCTCACGTAACCGGCGATGCGCTCGGCAGCAGCGGCGATCGCGGCGCGGTCGGTCATGGGGCAGGACGCTCGCACGCGACCACCCTCGAGGGCAAGGATGGCCGGAGGGTGGGATTGACCCGTAAAGGCCCTTCCGCTTTCACGTGCGCCGGCCCAGAGTAGCAATTCATGACGCAGGTGATACGGGTGCATGGGACGTGCGTTGCCCGCGACGGCGCGGGGGTGCTGCTGTTGGGACCGGCAGGGACGGGGAAGTCCGACCTCGCGTTGCGGCTGCTGTCGCGTGGATTCGACCTCGTCGCCGACGACCAGGTGCTGATCGAGGATGGCGCCGCCCGCTCGCCGGAATCGCTGGCCGGGCTGCTGGAGGTGCGCGGCCTTGGCATCCTGCGCCTGCCACACGCGGCGACGGCGCGGCTCGCGCTTGCGATCGAGCTCGGCCTGCCGGAGCGCCTTCCAGAGGCGCGATTTCACGAGGAGCTCGGTCTTCCCCTGGTGCGAGTGAGGTCCGAAGCCGCCTCGGCGCCCGAGCGCGTGTCGCTCGCGCTCGACTGCGCGCTGGGGCGTGTTCGCCAGATGACGGGGGCTTTCACGTCATGACCGAGTCCGTGCGGGTTGTCCTGGTCAGCGGCCTCTCCGGGGCGGGCAAGCTGTCCGTGCTGCGCGCGCTGGAGGACATCGGCTTCGAGGCGGTCGACAATCCGCCGCTGACGATGCTGGAGGCCATGGTCCGTCAGGCGCGGCGCAGCCTGGCGATCGGGGTGGATGCCCGGACCACGGGGTTCGACCCTGGCGTCGTGCTGGTGGCGCTGAACGGTTTGCGCGCCGATCCGCGACTGCGGCCGGAGCTGATCTACGTCTGGGCCGAGGAGGCGGTCCTGCTGCGCCGCTACTCCGAGACGCGGCGGCGCCATCCCTTGGCGCCGATGGGCCGGGTTGCCGACGGCATCGCGCAGGAGCAGGCGCTGACCGATCCCTTGCGGGAGGCGGCGGATCTCGTGCTCGACACCTCCGACCTGCCGCTTTCGGCGATGCGCGAGCTGATCGAGAGGCGCTATGGCGCGACAAGCGCGGGCGAGGCGCCGCGGGTGGCGGTCGCGCTGGTCTCATTCTCCTACGCTTACGGCCTGCCGCGTGACGCGGATCTGGTCTTCGATGCCCGCTTTTTGCGCAACCCGCACTACGATCCCATATTGCAGCCCAGGACGGGGCTCGACGCGGACGTTGCGGCCTATATCGAAGCCGACCCGGACTTCCCGGCCTTCATGCGCATGATCGAGCAACTGCTCGACCTGCTCTTGCCGAGATTCATCCAAGAGGGCAAAAAATATGTCACAGTCGCGGTGGGTTGCACCGGAGGGCGGCACCGCTCAGTGCGTATCGTCGAAAAACTAGCGGACCATCTCAGGCGCACGGCCGGCGCTGCTGGGCTGGCTGTGAGCGAGGCCAGCGCGCGGTGGTGGCTGCACGTCGTCCATCGAGAGCTCGCCCGCGAGGGAGCAAGGGCGGCTGCTTTTCCGCTCGCCATGGCGCCGGCACGTCGGGACGGAGCATCCGCAAACCCTGGCGAAGCGCCGCGCGCCTCGTCGATTTAGGCCTGAGAGAGAAGTCATGAACTTGAACGCTCGAAAGGACGCGCTGCGCACACCATGATCGGCATGGTCCTTGTCACCCATGGCCGTCTGGCGGTGGAGCTTCGCGCCGCCCTGGAGCATGTGGTGGGCGCGCAGCGGCATGTTGACACGGTCTGCATCGGGCCGGAGGACGACATGGAGAACCGGCGCGCCGAGATCGAGCGGTGTATCGAGCACTGTGATACCGGCGACGGCGTGGTGCTGCTGACCGACATGTTCGGCGGCACCCCGTCGAACCTCGCAATCTCCATGATGGAACGCAAAGGGGTCGAGGTGATCGCGGGCGTGAACCTGCCGATGCTGGTGAAACTGGCCAAGGTACGATCGAACCAGCCCTTGGCCGATGCGGTCAATTGCGCCGAGGCAGCGGGACGGAAATATATTGCCGCCGCCTCGCATGTACTGCACGGCTGCAAGGCGAACGGGACCAGAGGCTGCGGATGAGTGGAGACGGCTCTCGTCCGTCGAACGAGGCCGACCCCAATGCCGCCAGTACGCCCGTTCTCAGCCGCACCGTCAGGATTCCGAACAGGCGCGGGCTCCATGCCCGGGCCGCGGCCAAGTTCGTGACACTCGCTGAGCGCTTCGGTGCTGCCGTGGACGTCGTTCGCGACGGGCAAAGCGTGTCGGCTCGCTCCATCATGGGACTGATGATGCTGGGGGCCGGCCAGGGAGCCGAGATCGAGCTGCGGGCGGAAGGCTGGGACGCGCGCGAGGCGCTGGACGCCTTGGTCGCGCTGGTTGACTCCGGCTTCAATGAACAAGCCTGAGCCGCCGCCGCCTCAGCACAAGCGCCTTTCCCTGCGGCTGCGCGCCTCCGAGCGGCCGGAGACGGTGTTCACGGGCATTCCCGTATCGCCCGGCGTCGCAATCGGCCAGGTCTTCACCGCGGCCGAGCCGGTGCCTGAGATCACCCGTTTTTGCATCGGCGCCGAGGATCTGCCCGCTGAAACGGCGCGGCTGGAGGCGGCGATCGGGCAGTCCCGCCGCCAGCTCCGCAAGCTGCAGGCCCGGCTTGCCGTGCTGCCGGAGGAAAGCCAGACGGAGCTGGCGCCGTTGATCGAGGCCTATCTGCGGATGTTGAGCGACTCCCGGCTGATCCGGGGTGCGCGCCGGCGCATGAGCGAAGGGCTGCGCTCGGCCGAGAAGGCCGTCTTGGAGGAGGCCGAGGCGATCGCCGGGGCGATGACGGCTCAGGTCACGCCGGGGATGGCTGCCGATGATTGCGCGAGCGTGCAGCGCCGCGCCGACGAGGTGCGCGAGATCGCGCGCCGGCTGGTGCGCAACCTGACGAACGCGCCTTTCCGCAGCTTCGCCGGCCTGCCCGAGGGCGCGATCCTGATCGCCGAGGGCCTGCGCCCGGCGGACGCCGCCCTGCTCGATCCCGCGCGCCTGGCTGGCGTCGGGACCGCCGAGGGCGGCGCGGAGGGCCACACCGCCGTGATGCTGCGGGCCCTGGGGGTGCCCGCCGTGCTGGGTGTGCCGGGCCTGGCGCATGCGATCCGTCCCGGCGAGACGGCCATCATCGACGGCGCGAGCGGGCAGGTGACACTGAACCCCGGCGCCTCCACTCTCGCGGCGGCGCGGCGGGCGGTCACCGCCTTCGCCCGCGAGCGGCAACGCTTCGCCCGGCTGCGCCGCCTGCCCGCCGAGACCCAGGACGGCGAGGCGGTCGAGCTGCAGGCGAACATGGAACTGCCGCTCGAACTGCCGCTGATCCAGCAATCTGGGGCGCTGGGCATCGGCCTGCTGCGCACCGAGTTTCTGTTCATGAACCGCGAGACGGTGCCGGACGAGGCCACACAGGCCGAAAGCTACCGCGCGGTGGTCGAGGCCATGGGCGGCGCGCCGGTCACGGTACGCGTGCTGGACTGGGGCGGGGAGAAGGACATCGACGCCCTCGCCGCCGAGGGAATAGTCCCCGACATCGCCGATGCCAACCCGGCCTTGGGGCTGCGCGGCATTCGGCTGCTGCTGCGCCGGCCCGAGCTGCTGGAAACGCAGTTCGCGGCCATCCTGCGCGCCGCCGTGGCCGGGCCGGTGCGGGTGATGCTGCCGATGGTGACGACGGTCGCCGAGGTGCGCGGCGCCCGCGAGATTTACGACCGGGTGGCGCGTCGCCTGCGCCGGCGCGGCGAGCGGCTGCCCGAGCGGCTGCCGCCGCTCGGCATCATGATCGAAACCCCCGGAGCGGCGTTGGCGGCGGACGCGCTGGCGCTCGAGTCCGATTTCTTCGCGATCGGCACGAACGACCTGACCGCCTATACGCTGGCGGTCGATCGCGGCGAGAGCGCGGTGGCCGAGCTGTATGATACGCTGCATCCGGCGGTGCTGCGTCTGGTGCAGTTCGCCACCGAGGCGGCGCTGCGGATGCGGATGCCGGTCTCGGTCTGCGGCGAGATGGCCGCAGACCCGCGCCTGACGCCGCTGCTGCTCGGCCTGGGCCTGCGCAGCTTCAGCATGAATGCCGCGTCTGTTCCGCGCGTGAAGCAGGCCGTGCGCGCCGCGAGCATCGGCGATTGCGCCCGCTTCGCCCGTCGCGTCATGGAACAATCAGACCCGGTTCGTATTCGTGAGCTGATCCAGACCGGCGTCCGCCCAGCGTAGAGTCGCGAATTGTTCTGTTCACGTTCGTGTTACGGTCACGCCCTTAAGCTCTCGGTAACGTCTCTAATTTTATTCTTTGCCTCGCAAAGCGGAACAGGCGTCAGGGCCTGGGCCGGTTCGGAGGCTCCGAGAATGACCGTACAGACGCAAACGACGTCGCTGCTCTCCGCGCCGATCGTCCCCTCGGCAACGGCCGCCGGTCAGGTGGTCGGCCTCACGCTGCAGAATCCGACCTCCGTCGCGCTCGCCGGGCGCATGATCAATTTCGCGCAGGAATTCGCCTCGGGGCAGGTTCCGGCGGGGGCGCATCTGGTCGCGGTGATCAACGGCCAGCCCACGCCAGTGCAGATGGACGTCAAGACCACCAACCCCGACGGGTCGGTGGCGATGGCGGTGCTGACGATGGCGCAGCCGCCGATCGCCGCCGGCGCGTCCATCCCGGTCATGCTCTCGCTGACTTCCACGGCCAGCGCCGCGGCCAAGCCAGTGAATATCAGCACGCTGGCCGCTTGTGGATCGAACTACCACCTTCAGGTCAAGCTCACCCTGCACAACGCCAACGGCACGAGCAGCGTGGTCGCGGTCGATGCCGCGACGGCGCTGGCCAGCGCGCTGAAGAGCGGCGCCTACTCCACCTGGCTGAGCGGGCCGCAGGCGACGCAGGTCCGCATCGACGTGCCGGTCGCGGGCTCGCTGCATCTCGTGTTCGACGTCACCGCCTACGCTGACGGCACCACCTCGACCCAGGTGGGATTCAACAACGATATCGCGATGGCGGCGCATGGTGGCGCCATGAGCTACGACGCCACCATCACCCAGAACGGCGCCGTGGCGTTCCAGCAGAACGGCATCACCCAGTACCAGTACACAAGCTGGAACACGACCGTGACCAGCAACGGCGCCCCGGCGGTGAACGTCCAGCACGACATCGCTGCGCTGGAGAACACGGGGCTGATCCAGAACTACGACCTGACGACCGGCGTGGCCGCCTCGCTGGTCGCGACCGAGGCCAAGCAGATGGCCGCGCCCGGCTTCGGCGCGGTGCTCGGCAATGCCGGCGTGACGCAATACATGCCGATGACCGGCGGGCGGCCGGATCTCGGGCCGACCACCGAGGCGGATACGCTCTGGCTGCTGACCCAGGACCCGGCCGCCGCGCAATACGCCTTGGCGCAGGCCAACGCGGCGGGAAGCATTCCCTGGCACTTCTACAGCCCCGCCAGCGGCGAGTACCTCACTACCACCGCCAATCCCAAGCTCTGGATCGACTATCGCGGCGGTATGTATGGCACGACCGCCCTGGCCCAGGCGGTGCCGGGCAGCAAGCTCACGGGTTGGACCCCCGATCCGGCCCATCAGCCGGACCTGGATTACGTCGCGTACCTGATGACGGGCGATCGCACCTATCTCGACGACCTGAACGCCGAGGCCTCTTACGATGTGCTGGCCCAGAGTTCCACCACCCGCCAGGGCGCCCTCGGCATCGTCGTCGACGGGGCCGGTCAGGTGCGCGGCCAGGCTTGGGACTTGCGCGCGATCGTCGAGGCAGCCGCCGCCAACCCGAACGGGTCGCCCGAGAAGGCGTATTTTACCCAGCTCGAAAACAACAATTTCAGCTATATCCTGAAATATGTTCAGACCCTGAACGAGGGTCAGGCTGAAGGCTGGATCACCGGCTCCTACGGTAATGCGGGGCAGATCGCTCCCTGGCAGCAGGATTACTTCGCTACCAGCGTCGCCCTGGCGGCGGAGCAGGGTGTGGCCGGAGCGGCGCAGCTCCTAGGCTGGGAGGCGAACTTCCTGGCCGGGATGTTCATCAACGCGGCCAAGGGGTTCAGCCCGTATCTGGGAGGCGCGTACAACCTGTCCACCTACACCGTCGGCAGCACCGAGGTCGCCGGGGCGCTGCAGACCTGGGCCGGGATCGCCAAGGCCACACTGAGTTCCGGCTTCGTCGCCGCCACGGCGGCCACCGACGTCGCCTCGGCGCAATACGCCATGGAAGCGCGCGGGGCCCTGGCCGACCTGATCACCGTCACCCAGGACGTGCGCGCGATCCAGGCCTATGGCTGGGTGAGCGCGTTCGAGACGACGGCGAACCTGGCCAACGAGCAGCTCTGGCCGGTCTTCGACATCGCCCCGCGCCTGTCGGACGGACAGCTTCTGACCTCGAACAACGTCATCATCACGTCCGACACCATCGCGCAAATGGTGCAGGGTAGCGCGACCGCCGACCAGCTCATCTACGAGACGGGAGCGGGGAACGTAACGCTCCAGGGCGGCAGCGGCATCAACATCCTGTTCGCCGGAACCGGCACCGATTTCCTGGTCGGCGGCGCCAACAACGATTACCTGTTCGCCGGCAGCGGCACCGACGTCCTCTCGGCCGGGGCGGGGCGCAACTACATGCAGGCGGGCGGCGGAGCCGACACCTTTGTGCTCGACGCGCGCCAAGCGGCTGCCGACACGATCGCCGGCTTCACCCCCGGCGCGGACAAGCTCAGCGTCATCGATGCGTCCGGCAACGCGGCGAGCGCGAGCGAGATCGCCGCCTACATCAGCGGCGCCACCGCCGACGCCTCGGGCAACGCGGTCCTGCATTTGTCGAGCGGCCACACCGTCACGCTCCAGGGCATCACGAAGGCCGAGTTGACCGCCGGGTTGTTCGGCGTTCAATCGACGCTGCCCACCGCGCCCACCGTCAACCCGCCGCTTGCACCGGCAACCACCTACGTGGTGGACGGCCGACTTGCCGCCCAGGATCAGCTCAGCGGCTTCCGCCCTGGCGTGGACCGGTTGATCGTGATCGGCGCCGACGGCCAGCCGCTCGGCGCCGCCGCCCTCACCTCCCTCTTCGCCGGGGCGACTGCGGACACGCTGGGCGATGCGGTGGTGCATCCCAGCGCGAGCTCCGCAATCCGCCTCGTCGGCGTGCAGGTCGGCGCCGTGCCGGCGGCGACCATGGCCACGCCGCCGGTCCCTCCGGGCACGACCGCACCGACCCCCGCGACGGGAAGCTCGGCGACGACCTTCGTCGATAGCCTTCTCACCACCGGCGCCGACCTGATCCAGGATTTCCGGGTCGGCGTGAACCATCTGCACCTGCTCGGCACCAACGGCCAGCCGCTCAGTGCTTCCACCCTCTCCGGGTTGCTTCGCACGGCGACGGCCGACGGCGCGGGCAGCGCGGTGCTGCATCTCGCGGCCGCCCACACGCTCACTCTTGCCGGGGTGGGGCTGAAGCAGTTGAGCACGGCCATCTTCGCATGAGGCAAAGCCGCCAATCCTCCTCTCGACGCGCAGAGCCCCTGCTCAGGCCTCCCACCGCCACTTGCGTTGACTGCATTCATGCCCCCTCGTTAAGCTTTTTACAGACGGCGAAAATGCGTCGAAGACGACGGGCGGGAGGAACGCGGATGGCGGCATATTGGCGAGGCGCGGCGGTCGCGTTCGGCGCGGCGTGCCTCACGGCAGGGCTCTCGGCGCCGGCACTGGCGGGGTCCGCGCCGGCGGCATCCACCCTGGTGGAAACCGAATATGGCTGGGTGCAGGGCCAGACCGATGGCCGTGTCAATGCTTGGCTCGGCATCCACTACGCCGGGAGTCCGGCCGGCCAGTATCGCTGGACGCCCGCCGCGCCCTCCCGAGCCATACGGCACGTCCGACAGCCCGCTCCAGGCGACGGAGTTCGCGACACCCTGTCCGCAGAACATCTCGCCCTTCGGCATGTCCACGACCTACCCCGTCACGTCCACCTCGGTCCCCGGCAGCGCCGACAGCGAGGACTGCCTGGCGCTGAACGTCTGGGCGCCCGCCCACGTCCAGGGCACCCTGCCGGTCTTCATCTGGATCCATGGCGGCTCCAACGTCTACGGCGAGGGCAGCGGCTACGACCCGCGTCCGCTGGTCACGCGGGGCAACGTCATCGTCGTCACGATCAACTACCGCCTCGGCGCGCTCGGCTGGCTCGCGCATCCGCTGCTTGACGGCGACACGCCGAACAGCTCGGGCAACTACGCGCTGATGGACCAGCAATTCGCCATGCAATGGGTCCGCGACAACATCGCGGCATTCGGCGGCGACCCGGAGCCAGGTGACGATCGGCGGCGAGTTGGCCGGCGGCCTCGACACCTGCTCGCATCGTCGCCTCGCCCACCGCCGCGGGCCTGTTCCGCGCCGGCATCGTCGAGAGCGGCTGCAGTCATCGGGCAGACCCCGCAGGCCAGGCTACGCGTCCGAGCACCAGTGCGCGTTCTGGGATCGGATCGGGCTGGTCAGCGGCCTGTGACGGCATCGGGGGAGCAGGAAGCTCCCCCGGTCAAGCTTCCGGCACGTTCGCCTCCAGCTCGGCGATCCAGGCGCGCGCGTTGCCGTCCGAGGGCGCGCGCCAGTCGCCGCGCGGCGAGAGCGAGCCGCCGGCGGTCACCTTGGGGCCGTTCGGCATCGCGGAGCGCTTGAACTGGCTGGTGGCGAAGAAGCGGCGCAGGAAGTCGCGCAGCCAGTAGCGGATCTCGGCCAGCGCGTATTCCCCTCGCCGCTCGGCCGGGAAGCCGGGCGGCCAGTCGCCGGCTCCGGCATCCTCCCAGGCGCGCAGCGCCAGGAACGCGATCTTGGAGGGGCGGAACCCGTACCGCAGCGTGTAGAACAGGTTGAAGTCCTGCAGTGCATACGGCCCCACCTTGGCCTCGGTGCTCTGCGGCGTCTCGCCCGCGCCGACCGGGACCAGCTCGGGCGATATCTCCGTGTGCAGGATCGAATCCAGGGTCGCCAGCACCTCGGGTGCGAACTGGGCGGAGGAGATCACCCAGCGGATCAGGTGCTGGATCAGCGTTTTCGGGATGCCGGCATTGACGTTGTAGTGCGACATCTGGTCGCCCACGCCATAGGTGCACCAGCCGAGCGCCAGCTCCGACAGATCGCCGGTGCCGATCACGATGCCCTCGTTATAGTTGGCGAGGCGGAACAGGTAGTCGGTGCGCAGCCCGGCCTGCACGTTCTCGAAGGTCACGTCATAGACCGCCTCGCCGCGCGCGAACGGGTGGCCGAGGTCGCGCAGCATCAGCTCGGCGGCAGGGCGGATGTCCAGCTCGCGATGCGTGACGCCGAGCGCGCGCATCAGGTCGAGCGCATTGCGCTTGGTCTCCGCGCTGGTGGCGAAGCCGGGCATGGTGAAGGCCAGGATGTCGGCGCGGGAGCGGCCGAGCCGGTCGAAGGCCTGGGCCGTGACCAACAGCGCTTGGGTAGAATCGAGCCCGCCGGAGACGCCGATCACCGCGCGCCGGATACCGGCCGCGTTCAAGCGCTGCATCAGCCCGGATACCTGGATGTTGTACGCCTCGTAGCAATCCTGCGCGAGCCGGGCCGGATCGGCGGGCACGAAGGGAAACCGCTCGACCGCGCGCTCGAAACCAATGTCATAGGTAGGCGGTTCGACGCGGAACTGGACGCGACGCCACTCACCCAACATGAGCGCCCGGCGGTTGTCATCGAACGTGCCCATGCGCATCCGCTCCTGGCGGAGCAGGTCGAGGTCGATGTCGGCGAACGCGATCCGCTCGCCGTCGGGAAAACGGTCGGTCTCGGCGAGACGGACACCGTTCTCGAAGATGGTCGCCTGGCCGTCCCAGGACAGGTCGGTGGTGGACTCGCCCTCGCCGGCGGCGGCGTAGAGATAGGCCGCGAGACAGCGGACCGATTGCGCCTGGCACAGCAGGCGCCGCGTCTCCGCCTTACCGATGGTTATCGGGCTGCCGGAGAGGTTGGCGAGCACGGTCGCGCCGGCCAGGGCGGCGAGCGCGCTGGGCGGCACGGGGACCCAGAAATCCTCGCATATTTCGGCATGGACGACGAGATCGGGAATGTCCTCGGCGGCGAACAGCAGGTCGAGGCCGAACGGGGCGGGCTGGCCCGCCACGGTGCAGGCCGCGCCGCGCCAGCCGGCGCCGGAGGCGAACTGGCGCGGCTCGTAGAACTCGCGGTAGTTGGGCAGGTAGGATTTCGGCACGACGCCAAGCAGCCGGCCGCGCTGGATGACCAGGGCAACATTGTACACTCGCCCGTGGTGGCGCAGCGGCGCGCCGACGATCAGCAGCGGCGAGAGCGCGGCCGAATCGGCGACCAGACGTGAAGCCGCCTGCTCGACCGCGTCGAGCAGGGCGTCCTGAAGGCGAAGATCGTCGATGGCGTAGGCGGACAGGGCAAGCTCGGGGAACAGCGCGACCGCCGCGCCGCGATCATGGCAATGCCGGGCGGCGTGCAGCACCGCATCGGCGTTGGCGTGCGGATCGGCCAGCGCGGCACGGACGGTGCAGGCAGCGACGCGGGCGAAACCTTGGCGATAAATGGAGCGGAAGCTCATGGCGGCTGTCACTGCCCGCGCACGCCTTCCATCATCATCGACCGGATGAACGCACCTCCGGCCTCGATGGCCCGCCGCCCAGCCTTCAGATCGGGGTGGAACAGGTGCCAGACGTGCACCATTTCGGGCCAGACCTGCAGGTCGACCCGCACATCCGCCGCGCCGGCGGCGCGAGCCAGCCGGATCGCATCGTCGAACAGGGTCTCCGCCGCCCCCACCTGGATGAACAGCGGCGCGATGCCAGCGAGATCGGCATAGATCGGCGCCGCGAGCGGCGCGCGCGGATCGGCCGCGCCCAGATAGTGGCGGCTTAGCTCCAGCAAGGTGTCCTTCTGCACCATCGGATCACGCTCGGCGATGCCGGTCATGCTCTCGCCGATGCCCTCCATGTCCACCCAGGGCGAGATGCACCAGCCGCAGCAAGGCTGTGCCAGTCCGGCATCGCGGATCGCAACCAGCGCGGCCACGGTCAGCCCGCCTCCGGCGCTGTCGCCGGCGATGGCGATGCGTCCGGGCCGCAGCCCCTGGGCGAGCAGGAAGCGGTAGCCCGCGACGGCATCCTCGACCGGCGCCGGGAACGGATGCTCGGGCGCCAGACGGTAATGCAGGGCGAGCGTGCGCGCCCGTGCCGCGCGGCCGATCTCGGCCGTCAGATGGCGGTGACTTTGCAACGAGCCGATGACATATCCGCCGCCGTGCAGATAGAGCACGGCCGCATCGTCCCGCGCGTCGGGCGCCGTCGTCCACTCCGCCGGGACGCCGTTGGCACTCGCCGTTTCAACCTTGACATCGGCGGCGATGGGGTAGGCTTGCGCGATCTGGTCGAAGTCGCTCCTGCGCTGCCCGATCTCGGACGCGCGCTCCCTGGCGGCGAGCTTCTGGCGCAGTGCCGCGATCTCCGGGTCGCTCATGGATACCTTCCTTCCCGTCACGAATGGCCGAGCAGCGCCTCCGCCGCGACATGGACGACGCCGAGGTCGCTCGCCACCGCCGCGTGCGTGACCTGCCCGGCATGGATGTTCAGCCCGGCCCGAAGGTGCGGGTCCTCGGCGGTCGCGCCTCGCCAGCCCTTGTCGGCCAGTGCGATCACGAAGGGCAGGGTGGCGTTGGTGAGCGCGAAGGTCGAAGTGCGGGCCACGGCGCCGGGCATATTGGTGACGCAGTAATGCACAACCCCCTCCTCGACATAGGTCGGTTCGGAGTGCGTCGTCGGCCGGCTGGTCTCGAAGCAGCCGCCCTGGTCGATGGCGATGTCCACCAGCACCGAACCAGGGCGCATGGCACGCACCATGGCGCGAGTCACGAGTTTCGGGGCCGCGGCGCCCGGCACCAGCACCGCGCCGATCACCAGGTCGGCGCCGACCACCGCCTGTTCGATCGCCTCGGCGGTGGCGAACAGCGTGGTGGCCCGCGGGCCGAACTGAAGGTCCAGCTCCTTCAGGCGCGGCAGCGACTTGTCGAGAATGACGACGCTCGCTTCCAGCCCGACCGCCATGCGCGCGGCGTTGGTCCCCGACACGCCCCCGCCCAGCACCACCACCCGGGCCGGGGCCACCCCCGGCACGCCGCCCAGCAGGATGCCCGCCCCGCCCTGTTCCTTCTCCAGGCAGTGCGCGCCAACCTGCACCGCCATCCGTCCTGCCACCTCGCTCATCGGCGCAAGCAAGGGCAGCGTGCCGCGCGGATCGGTGACGGTCTCGTAGGCGATGCAGGTAGCGCCCGAGCACATCAGCCCCTCGGCCTGAGTGCGGTCGGCGGCGAGGTGGAGGTAGGTGAACAGCACCTGGTCAGGCCGCAGCCGCGCGATCTCCGCGAGCTGCGGCTCTTTCACCTTCACGATCAGCTCGGCGCCGGCGAACACCGCGGCCGCGTCGTCGGCCAGATGCGCCCCGGCGGCGGCATAGGCGGCGTCGGTGATGCCGATGCCCGATAGCCGCGCCGCGCTCGACCAGCACCTCGTGCCCATGCGCGATCAGCTCGCGCGCGCCCGCCGGCGTGAGGCCCACGCGGTACTCGTGGGTCTTGATCTCCTTCGGAACCCCGATCCTCACCGCCTGCTCCTCATGCCGGGAACGGAAACTCCCGCAAGTAAGGCAGGTAATCCTCCTCGACGTCGATGCGCAGCGTGGCGAGCACGCGGACCACGGCGTTGTAGAACGCAATCGTGATGACGAGGTCGACCAGGCGTTCCGGGTCGAGATGGCGGGCGAGCGCGGTGAAGGTCGCCTCGGAGGCTTCGCCGTCGCTCGTCATCTCCCGCGCCGCGCGCAGCACCAGCCGTGCCGGCTCGTCGAGTGTCGTCGGCCGCCCTTCGGTCTCGTCGATCAGCGCGCGGATGTCGTCATCGGAGACGCCGAAGTCGCGGCCGAGCTTGATGTGGTGCGACCATTCGTACGGCGCGCGGGCGAGCCAGCCCACTTGCAGGATCGCCAGCTCGCGCAGGCGCGGGTCGAGCCGGCTTTTGTGACGTATGAAACCGCCCAGGGTGGAGAAGGCGCGCAGCCCGTTCGGCGAGTTCACCAGCGCCTTGAACAGCGCGATCGGCCGCTCGAGCAGGTCGCGATCTCCGGGCGCGAGATCGCCCGGCTCCCGATAGGGGATGCGCGCCATCGCTCAGGCCGCCGCGCTCGGGCGTGCCTTCATGCGCTCGTACCAGGCCTGGATGGCGCGGTTTTCCGGGTCGAGCTTCTGGCCGACACCGTTGCCGAAATCGAGGAAGCAGAACAGGAACACGTCGGCAAGCGTCAGCCGGTTGCCGCAGATGAACTCGCGGCCCTCGATCATCCGGTCGAGGCGCGACAGCCAGGTCCGGGCGACCTTCTTGAGGTCATCGGCCGCCTGGGGGATAACCTGGATGCGGCTCTGGAACATTTTCAAGCCTTCAGCATAGCGGAAACCCGCCACCATCGGCTCGACGACGTTGAGATCGAGACGGCGGGTCCACATCCGGGTCTCGGCCCGTTCCTCCGGGGTCCTGCCGATCAGGCTCTGGCCGGGATTGCGTTTCGTCGAGGTACTCGCAGATCGCGACGATCTCGGACAGCACCGTGCCGTTGTCGAGTTCGAGCGCCGGGAGCTGGCCGAACGGAACCTTGGTCGTGTACGGCTCGCGCCGGTTCTCGCCGCCGCGCAGATCGACCTCCTGGCGCGGGACTTCGATGCCGCGCTCGGCCATGAACATGCGGACGACGCGCGGGTTGGGGCCGACCGAGTTGTAGAGCAGCATGACGTTTCTCCTCTCGCTTTTTCTCCCGTGATGCCCGGGCTTGGCCCGGGCACCCACGTCCTTTCTGTTGGGCTAAAGTCGTGGGTGGCCGGGTCAAGCCCGGCCATGACGTTGGAGGGACCTACCGCTCCAGGCACATGGCGACGCCCATGCCGCCGCCGATGCAGAGGGTGGCAAGGCCTCTCTTCGCGTCGCGCTTCTGCATCTCGTGCAACAAGGTCACCAGCACGCGGCAGCCCGAGGCGCCGATCGGGTGGCCTATGGCAATGGCACCGCCGTTCACGTTCACCTTGCTGGTATCCCAGCCGAGTTCCTTGTTGACGGCGATCGCCTGCGCCGCGAACGCCTCGTTGGCCTCCACGAGCTCGAGATCGTCGGGCTTCCAGCCGGCGCGGCCAAGCGCCTTGCGCGTCGAGGGGATCGGGCCGGTGCCCATCACCGCCGGATCGACACCGGCGGTGGCGAAGGCGGCGATGCGGGCGAGCGGCGTGAGCCCCCGCCGTTTTGCTTCGGCGGCGGTCATCACCACCACGGCGGCGGCGCCATCATTGATGCCCGATGCATTTCCGGCCGTGACCGTGCCCTCCTTGCTGAACGCCGGGCGCAGCTTGGTCATGGCCTCGATGCTGGAATCGTGGCGGATGTACTCGTCCTGATCGACGACGACATCGCCCTTGCGGCCCTTCACCGTCACCGGCGCGATCTCGTCCTTGAAGCGCCCGCCCTTCTGCGCGGCCGAGGCCTTCTGTTGCGAGCCGAGCGCGAACTTATCCTGCTCCTCGCGCGTGATCTGGTAGGCGCGCGCCACGTTCTCGGCCGTCGTCCCCATGTGATAGCCGTGGAAGGCATCCCACAGCCCGTCCTTCAGCATGGTGTCGATGAACTCGACCCCGCCCATCTTGGTCCCGGCGCGCAGATAGGCGGCGTGGCGCGACATGCTCATGCTCTCCATGCCGCCCGCGGCAACCACCGCGCTCTCGCCGGTGCGCACCTGCTGGGCGGCGAGTGCCACCGCGCGCAGTCCCGACCCGCACACCTGGTTGATGCCGAAAGCCGTCTTGGCGTCGGGAACGCCGGCCGCGTGGGCGGCCTGGCGGGCCGGATTCTGGCCCTCTCCCGCAGCCAGCACTTGACCCAGGATCACCTCATCGACCTCGGCCGGATCAACCTTGGCGCGCTGCATTGCCGCCTGCAACGCCACGGTGCCGAGGGCGGTGGCGGACAGGCTGCCGAAAGCGCCGCTGAAGCTGCCCACCGGCGTGCGGACCGCGGAGACGATGACGATGTCGTCCATTCCTGACTCCCCTTGGATAAACTGAAGCTGAAGCTACGCCCCTTCCCGTCCCCGCGAAAGCCGCCGGTCTCGGACGGGGACAGCGCGATGAGCCGCGGTGCCCTCGTCAAGCTGGATGGCTTTGCATAAGGTCCCCCGATGGCTCGCTTGGCAAAGAATGAGGATCAGGACGCCGACCGGCGCGCCTCGCCCGTGGCCGACGCGCCGCTGGTGGCGGTCGTGCTGCCGCCGAAAGAGGGGTTCGGGCCGGGGCGGGCCGGAGCGGTGGCCCTGCTGGTGCATCGGCTGGCGCGGAAGCTGCCGGCGCTGGTCGTGGGCGGCCCGCAAGCCGGACCGGTGTTCGACGACGCGCCGTTCCGCGCGGCACGCCCGCCGCTCTGGAGACCGGGCGGGATCAACGCACGCTACGCCTTCGCGGTCGCCCGCCTGCTCCGACCGCTGCGGCCGGCAGTAATCGAGGTGCATAACCGCATCGAGGTGGCGCGCACGCTAGCCTACCGGTTCGCGGATACGCCAGTCAGCCTGTTCCTGCACAACGATCCGCAAGCGATGCAAGGCGCCGGCACGCCGGAGGCGCGGACTTCGCTGCTGCGCAATCTGGCGCGCGTAGTCACCGTCTCGGAGTTCCTGCGGGACCGCCTGACGCAAGGCGTGCCCAGCGAGGCGACGCCCTCGCCGCTCGTGCTGCACAACGCGATCGACCTTGCCGCCCTGCCCGCCCCGCCCCGCGAGCGCGAGCGGCTGATCCTGTTCGCCGGCCGGGTGGTGGCCGAGAAGGGGGCCGATACGTTCGTCGCCGCCTGCGCGCAGGCCCTGCCGAACCTGCCGGGCTGGCGGGCGGAGCTGATCGGCGCCGATCGCTCGCGCGCCGACAGTCCGGACACGCCTTTCGTGCGCGACGTTCGCCGCGCTGCGGCCGGGGGCGGTGTTTGGATGCTGGGCTATCGCGAGCACCACGCCGTGCTGGAGGCCATGAGCCGCGCCGCCATCGTCGTGGTACCCAGCCGCTGGCACGAACCGTTCGGCCTGACCGCTCTGGAGGCGATGGCGTGCAGCGCCGCGCTGATCGCCACGCCTCGCGGCGGCCTGCCGGAAGTGGCGGGGAACGCGGCGCTGTACGTCGATCCGGAGGACGCCGCGGGGCTGGCGCAGGCGATCACCCGCCTCGCCGGCGACCCTGACCTGCGGGCGCGCCTGGTCGCTTCGGGTCGGGCGCGGGCGCGGCGTTTCGGGCTGGAGACCGCGGCCGCGCGGCTCGCGGCGCTGCGGCGCGAAATGCTGGCCGAGAGGCGGGCCGAGCGGCCGGAAGCTGGCTGACTCGGTGGCTGCCCCGGTGGTTGCCCCTGGGCGGCACCCTATATGCATCGCGACAGCTTGAGCGAAACGGAACGGGCGCAGGAACCAGATGTCTCAGACCAATTCCGACAATGCCGCCGCGCAGATCCCGGTCACGGTGCTGACCGGCTATCTCGGCGCCGGCAAGACCACGCTGCTGAACCGCATCCTGACCGAGAAGCACGGCCGCAAATACGCCGTGGTGATTAACGAGTTCGGGGAGCTCGGCGTCGACAACGACCTCGTCGTGGACAGCGACGAGGAAGTGTTCGAGATGAACAACGGCTGCGTCTGCTGCACCGTGCGCGGCGACCTGATCCGCATCGTCGGCGGGCTGATGAAGCGGCGCGACCGGTTCGACGGCATCATCATCGAGACCACCGGGCTCGCCAATCCCGCCCCGGTCGCGCAGACCTTCTTCGTCGACGAGAGCGTGCGCGCCAAGGCGCGGCTGGACGCGATCGTGACCGTGGTCGATGCCAAGCACGTCCTGCAACGGCTGGAGGACAGCCACGAGGCGGCCGACCAGATCGCCTTCGCCGATGTGATCGTGCTCAACAAGACCGACCTGGTCAGGCCCGATGAGCTGGAGAGGGTCGAGCGCCGCATCCGCGCGATCAACCGCTTCGCAGTGATCCACCGCACCGAGCGCGCCGCCCTGCCGATCGAGCAAATTCTGGATCGCGGCGCCTTTGACCTCGGCCGGGTGCTGGAGATGGCGCCCGATTTCCTCTCCGGCGCGGACGAGCACGAGCACAGCGAGGACGTGACCTCGGTCAGCTTCGAGGTGGAGCGGCCGATCGACCCCGAGAAGTTCAACGCCTGGATCAGCTTGCTTTTGCAGGAGAAGGGGCCGGATTTGCTGCGCACCAAGGGCATCCTGCGCTACAAGGGCGAGGATCGGCGCTTCGCCTTCCAGGCCGTCCATATGATCGCTGATGGCGACTTCATCGGTCCCTGGAAGGAGAACGACTCCGCGCACTAGCAAGATCGTGTTCATCGGCCGCAACCTGAACCGCCCGCAGTTGCGGCGAGGCTTCGAAGCCTGCCAGGCGGCCTGATCGAATGGGCGAGACCCCGCCCCGCTTCCTGGTCGAGGAGCGCGGGATGCGCCGCGAGCTGGGCGCCTTCGTCGTAGCCGCGCGCTTCGACCGCGCGGGACGCATTGCCGCGTTCGCGCTGGGGGATGGCACGCTGCGACTGGTCGATCCGGCGGACCCGCAGACCTGGCGCGAGGCAGCGGTGCATGACGGCGCGGCGCTCGCGCTCGCCGCCGACGCCGTGCCGGGAAGCTTCGTCTCCGGCGGCGATGACGGGCGGGCGTGCCGGGTCCGCGCCGACGGTGCGGTGAGCGAACTCGGCTCGTTCGGCATGAAATGGGTGGAGCAGGTGGCGAGTCACCCCGCCGAGCGCGGCAAGGGCCTGATCGCCTGCGGGGCGGGCAAGCTGGTCCATCTGTTCGATGGGGACGGCAGGAAGCTGCGCGAGCTGGAGCACCCATCCACGGTGACGGGGCTCGCTTTCGACAGCAAAGGCAAGCGGGTGGCCGCGTCGCACTACAACGGCGCGACGCTCTGGTTTGTCGCCAGTGACAGCCCACGCCGGCTGGAGTGGAAGGGCAGCCATATCGGCCTTGCCCTCCACCCGGAGGGCGCGGCGGTGGTGACGGCGATGCAGGAGAATGCGTTGCACGGCTGGGCGCTGCCGGATGGCAAGCACATGCGCATGAGCGGCTATCCGGGGAAGACGCAATCCATGTCCTTCAGCCGGGGCGGCAAGTGGCTGGCGACCAGCGGGTCCGACGCGATGGTGCTGTGGGCGTTCTTCGGCGGCGGCCCGATGGGCAAGGCTCCGACCGAGCTGGCGGGCGGCGACGGCATCACCTGCACCCAGGTCGCCTTCCACCCGCAGCAGGACATCGTGGCGGGTGGCTTCGCCGATGGCCTGGTGGTGATCGCCGACGTGGGATCGTCGCGCGTGATCCCGGTAGCCCGGCCGGGCGGCGCGCCGGTCTCTACCCTCGCCTGGAGCCCGGACGGTGCATTCGTCGCGTTCGGCACGGAGGCGGGGCTGGCGGCTATCGTGGATTTTCGGGCCCAGAAATAGTGAGGGGGACAGCGGTGGAAACGATCAGGGCGCACGGGCTGAACATGCCCCGCCTGGGCCTCGGCACCTGGGGAATGACGGGCGTGGTTTGTCAGGCGGCAGTGCAGACGGGCCTGAGACTTGGGTATCGCCACATCGACACAGCGCAGATGTACGGCAACGAGGACGCGGTGGGCGCGGGCATGGCCGCCTCCGGCGTGCCGCGCTCGGACATCCACCTGACCACAAAGGTCTGGAACGATCATCTGCAGCCGGCACGGATGCGCGCCGCGATGGAGGCAAGCCTGCGGGCGCTGCGCACCGAGTATGTCGATCTATACCTGATCCACTGGCCCTCACCCGACATGGACCTGAAAACGGCGCTGGAGACGCTGGCCGCCTTGCAGCGCGAGGGCAAGGCGCGGCGGATCGGGGTCGCCAACTTCAACGTCGCCCTGATGCGCCGGTCCGTGGAGGAGTTCGGAGCAGCGATCGCAGCGGAACAGTTCGAGTACCACGCCATGCTACGCCAGCCAGCGCTGCTGGATTATCTGCGCGGGCGCGGCATCCCGATCATCGCCTACTCGCCCTTGGCCAAGGGCCAGCTCGTCAA
Organism: uncultured Pseudomonadota bacterium; assembly: GCA_963830565.1. Classification (GTDB taxonomy): domain Bacteria; phylum Pseudomonadota; class Alphaproteobacteria; order Acetobacterales; family Acetobacteraceae; genus DATFDN01. Next base: position 45,154 of record CAWHMO010000012.1, on the reverse strand, counting down.
GGACGAGACGCTGGGACGGATCGCGCGCAAGCACGGCGCGACCGCCGCTCAGGTAGCGCTGCGCTGGCTGCTCGATCAGCCGAATGTCGCGGTGATCCCGAAATCCTCGCGCGAGGCGGGGCTGCGGGAGAATCTGGGGGCGCTGGAGGTGCGGCTTGACGACGAGGACCGCGCCGCTGTCGAGGCACTCCCCAAGGACCGCCGGCGCGTCAGCCCCGGTTTCGTCTCGGCCTGGGACGCGACGGGCTGAGTTATCCTCGACCATCATGCTGAAGCAGCGGGCGCGGCGGCTGGCGACGACGCTGGTCATGGGAGCGTTGTCGGCGTGCAGCCCGCTGCGGCTGCTGGATGCAACGGTGCCATCGGGCGGCGTGCAGGTCACGCGGGATGTGCCCTATGGCGAGGGGCCGCGCCGCACGCTAGACGTGTATCAGCCGCCGGAGCCGGGCCAGGATCGCCCGCTCGTCGTGTTCTTCTACGGCGGGTCATGGAAATCCGGGTCGAAGGGCGAGTACCGCTTCGTCGCCACCACGCTGGCGCGGCGGGGCATGGTGGTCGTCGTCCCCGATTATCGGCTTTATCCGCGGACCACCTTTCCCGGCTTCCTGCGCGACGCCGCCGCCGCCGTGGCCTGGGCCGGGGAGAATGCCGCTCGATATGGCGCGGCGTCGCACCCGTTCCTGATCGGCCACTCCGCCGGCGCTTACATCGCGCTGATGCTGGCGCTGAACCCGATCTATCTCGACGACGCCGGCATGGCCCGCGCGCGGCTCGGAGGCGCGGTCGGAATCGCCGGGCCATACGATTTCCACCCCAGCCGCTTCCCCGACATCGCTCCCGTTTTCGCCGGCGCCGAGGAGGTTTCCACCCAGCCGATGACCTACGCCGATGGCGCCAACCCACCGCTGCTGCTGCTGGCCGGCGGCGCCGACGAGACGGTCCGGCCCAACAACACGCGCAACCTGGCCGCCCGCGTCGCGGCGCATGGCGGCCAAGTTGGAATGCATATCTACCCGGAGGTTGGGCATATCGGCATCCTGCTCGCCTTTGCTCCATTGTTCCGCCGCAATGCCCCGGCCGTCGCCGAGATCGAGCGCTTCATTTCCGCGCACCGCCGTTAGGTTAAGCCGGCACGATTACCTCGGGCGCGTGGCGGCCGATGCGGAGCACCAGGAGCGAGGCGATGAAGCAGAGAGCCCCGCTGCCGGCGAAGGCGAGCACGTAGCTGCCGGTGATGCTTCGCACCTCCCCGGCGCCAAGCGCGGCAAGCGCGCCGCCAAGCTGGTGCGCCGCCGCGATCCAGGACACGATCACCGGCGCATCCTGCTTGCCGAATACGCGGGTGGTCAGCGCGACGGTGGGCGGGATCGTCGAGACGAAGTCGAGGCCGAAGAAGACCGCGAACACCGACAGGCTCACCATGTCGAAGCCGCTGAACGGCAGCCACAGCAGGGAAAGGCCGCGCAAGCTGTAGTACCAGAAGAGCAGGACACGCGCATCGTAGCGATCGGTCAGCCAGCCCGAACCCAGCGTGCCGAAGAAGTCGAACACGCCGATCGCGGCGAGGAAGCCCGCCGCCGTCACCGCCGGAATGCCCTGGTCGGCGCAGTACGGGATCAGGTGGGTGATGACCAAGCCATAGGTCGAGAAGCCGCAGATTGCGAAGCTGCCGGCGAGCAGCCAGAAATCGAGCGAACCCAGGCCGCGCCGCAGCCCGGCGAAGGCGATGGCGAACGGGTTGCCGGAAGATGGCGGCTCGGGCGGCGGGACGCGCGCCCCCAACGGCGCCACGCCCACCGATGCGGGGCTCTCGGCCAGCAGCAGCCAGGCGACCGGCAGCAGGGCCAGCATGGCGCAGGCCGACGTCATCGGAACGCCACGCCAGCCCACCGCGTCGCTGATATGGGCGAGCAGAGGCAGGAAGATGAGCTGGCCGCTGGCGTTGCCGGCCGTGAGCATCCCGACGATCAGGCCGCGCCTTGTGACGAACCAGCGATTCGCCACCGTCGCCGCCATCGCCAGCATCCCCAGGCTGGACCCGAGCCCGACCAGAACGCCCCAGGTGAGATAGAGCTGCCAGATCTGGGTGATGAACGCCGAGAGCCCGGCACCCAACGCCAGCAGCGCCATCGAGCCGAGCACGGTCGCGCGCAGCCCGATGGTACGCATCAGCGCCGCGGCCAGCGGCCCGCCGAGCCCGAACAGGGCGATGTTGAGCGAGATCGCCCCGGAGATCGTCGCCGCATCCCACCCGAACGCGCGCTCCAAGGGCACGATCAGCACGCCCGGCGCGGCACGTACCCCGACCGAGCAGAGGATCACGGCAAAGCTCGTCGCTGCCACGATCCAGGCATAGTGGACCCGGCCATCCAAAAGCCGGGCAAGGCGCGTCGCAAACATGGTGCGCTCCTGCGGAGAATGCGCTATCATGACGCGCGTCATGGAGAGGTCAAGCAAAAACATGACGATCGTCATGAGAAGGAGGCGAACCGGATGCGCCAGGCACGTCAGCGGGGGGCCGAAACGCGGGCGAGGATCATCGAGACAGCCGGCCGGCTGTTCCGGGAGCGCGGGATCGACGCAGTCGGCGTGGACGCGGTCATGCACCAGGCCGGCCTGACGCATGGCGGCTTCTACACGCATTTTCCCTCAAAGGAGGCACTGGTCGCGGAGGCGGCGACCAGCGCCCTGGCCCGCTCGGCGGCCCAATGGGACGCCATTGCGCAGGAGCAGCCGGACACCGGCTATGCCCGCATCGTGGAGTCCTATCTCGACCCGGCGCACGTGGCCGCACCGGGGCGGGGCTGCCTGCTTGCGGCGCTGGGTCCGGAGGTAGCGCGCCGGCCGTCCGCGCAACCGGGGGTGACGGCGGCAATCCGCACCATGCTCAGCGCGTTGGCGAGCTGCATCCCAGGCCGCCGGCGCGAACGGGCCGCCGCCGCGCTCTGTACGCTGGTCGGCGCCGTGGTCCTGGCGCGGGCCAGCAGCGATCCCGCCCTGTCGGCGGAGTTGCTGGAGGCCGCCCGCGCTGCCGCCAGCCCGGACGCCAGCTGAACGGGTCTTTCCGGCAGCGGGATTCATGCTAAAGCCCCGCCTCCATGCGCCATTTCCTGGACTTCGAGAAGCCTCTCGCCGAGCTGGAGGGCAAGATCGACGAGCTGCGGCGGATGTCGGAGCCTGACGGCATCAACATCGCCGAGGAAGTGGGGCGGCTGACGGAAAAGGCCGATCGCCAGATCCGCGCCCTCTATGCCCGCCTGACGCCCTGGCAGAAGACCCAGGTCGCGCGCCACCCGGACCGGCCAAAGGCCAGCGCCTATATCGCCGGCCTGATCGCCGAATTCACGCCGCTGGCCGGCGACCGTGCCTTCGCCGACGATGCGGCGGTGCTGGGCGGAGTTGGGCGGTTTCGCGGGAATTCGGTGGTGGTGATCGGCACCGAAAAGGGCTCTGATACGGACAGCCGCATCAAGCACAATTTCGGCATGGCGCGACCCGAGGGCTACCGCAAGGCTCAACGGCTGATGAAGCTGGCCGGGCAATTCAAGCTGCCGATCCTGACCTTCGTCGATACCTCCGGCGCCTTCCCCGGCATCGAGGCCGAGGCGCGCGGCCAAGCCGAGGCGATCGCGCGCAGCATCGACGCCTGCCTGCGCGCGCCGGTGCCGTTCATTGCCACGATCATCGGCGAGGGCGGCTCGGGCGGGGCCATCGCGCTCGCCTCCGGAGATCGCACGCTGATGCTGGAGCACTCGATCTACTCGGTCATTGCCCCCGAGGGCTGCGCGTCGATCCTGTGGCGGGAGGCCGCACAGGCGCCCGCGGCGGCGGAGGCGCTGAAGCTCACCGCCGACGACCTGCGCCGGTTGCGGCTGATCGACGCGATCGTGGCCGAGCCCTTGGGCGGGGCACATCGCGACCCCGAGGCAACGGTGCGCGCGGTGGGCGAGGCGGTCGCGGAGGCACTGACGCCGCTGCTGGGGCAGGACGCGGCCATGCTCAGGGCGCGGCGGCGCGAGAAGTTCCTGGAGATCGGGCGGGAGACCGCACCGTAGCGGGCATGACCGCCAGCAGGTCGCGCGGGTCTCCCGCGCGGCCGCCGAGCGGGCCGAGGACGTGGGCGCACACGGCATCGATCCGCGCCAGCAGGACACGAAGGTCCTCGGGCGTGCGAACGTAAGGGGTGTGGCCGGGCACCAGCGAGGGGCTGTGATAATGCATTACCAGTGTCTTGTGCCCGTGCCGGACCATTGTGCTCGCCAGGTGCAGAAGCTCGCCTGCCGACACGCCCTCCGGCGTCAGTGCCGCGCTCCGGAACGCGCCGATCCGCGACAGCGCGCCGCGCAGCCGCAACGCCTTGGCCGGCCCTGCGTCGAGGGCGCGGTTCACGGCCGAGCCGAACGCGGCAAGCGGGCCGGTGTGGCCGCGCGTCATCGGCACCGATCGGACCGAATGGCCGAAGGCAACGTACGGCGCCGCGCACAGGCCGCGCAGATCCGGGCCGCCCTGCGATCGCAGATCGATCCCCGGCATGATGCTGAAATCGACCTGGATGCCTTGCCGCGCGATCAACGCCAGGGTGTTCGGCCCGATGCCGTAGCGACCTGCCTTGTAGAAGAGCGGGCGCAGGCCGAAGCTGCCGCGAATGGCCTCGATGAGGGCGACGAGCTTCGCTTCCTCAATCTCCGGCTCCAGGTTTCCGGGAAAGGAGTTGCGGACGTTGACCGTCTCGGTGAACGGCGGATTGGTCCAGGGATGCAGATGCGCCCCGATCTCGCACGCCCCGCGCCCATGGATCGCGCGCAGCGGCTCGTATCCTTCCGGCTGGGTCGCGACGGGGTAGTCGATCAGATAAACCGGCCGCACGCCGTACCGTTCAAGAACCGCCTGCGCGCACTCCTGGGCGGCGATGTTGGAGACGCCGATCGCGCAGCGCGAGAAGGGCTCAGACCAGTCAAATTCCTCCTCAGCGTCCACGACGACGTACAATCGCGGGGGGCCGGGCGGTTTTTGCAGCCGCAGGTACTCGGCTCCGAACAGGTGCGCGGTCTTCGGGGGTGGGCGGCGTGCGATCACAGCCCGCTCGCTCGGGCCGGCCGCGTGCTTGGCATGAACCGTCGGTCCAGACCGACGATGGCGGCGATCTCGCCGAGAATGCCTCGGCACAGCAGCAACGCCGCCAGCGAGTAGGCGGCGCTTCCGGTCCCGATCAGGAGACCAAGCCTAGCGCGAGGCGACAGCTCCGCCGGCAGGTTCCACGATGCCGCAAGTATGGCGAGATACATGAGCAGGCAGGCCGTCGCCGGACGTAGCAGCGGCTGTAGCAGCAGACGAAAGCACCCCGCCCGCACCACGGCGATCCGGTACACCATGAACAGGAACTGCAACGGGTAGGCGATGGCGGCGCCGATGCAGACCCCGTAGAGGCCCCAATGCGCGCCCAGGCCGTATGCCGCACCGAACAGGACGGTGGTGGCGAGGGTGTTAACCATCGAGGCGCGGAAATGCCCCATCCCGAGCATGAAGGGTGCGATGAACAGCCCGGCGGGTCGCAAGCTCATGCCCAAAGACAGGATAGCAAGCGGGGCGGCGGCGCCCGCCCAGGGAGGTCCCAGTCACCGCCGCCACAAGGTCCGGCGCGATGGCGGACAGGCCGGCGAAGACCGGGAACGAGATCAAGGCGAGCACGCGGATCGATTTTGCCAGATAGGTAAGGGCCTGAGCTTTGTCGTCCTGCAAGCGGGCAAAGGCTGGGAGGCCGATGGGCTTCGCCACGATGGCGAGCTTGTCGATCGGCAGCGAGGCAAGGGAACGAGCGAGCGAGTAGATGCCCAGGGCGTCGCTGCCGAGCATCCTTCCAGTGACGAAGATGTCGATCTGCGTGCTGACGTACCAGAGCACGTTCTCTAGTGTCCGGTACGTGCCGGAATGGAGCAGCCCGGCTTGCCTACGGCTGGGCCAGACCGGCCAATGCCGGTGCGGCGCGAGGATGCAGAAGCCGATCGCGCGCATCGTCTCGACCAGGAGGTACGCGCTGAGTAGCGACCAGACGCCGAAGCCGCTCCACGCGAGCAGTATCGTCGTCGCGCCGCCGAGCACGTTGGCGAACATGTCCAGCATCGACATCTGCTTCAATGCCAGTTCCCGTTGCAGCGTGGCTCGGGACAGTGAGCCAAAGGCGAGCAAGATCAGGCTCGTGCTGGCGATGCGCAGCAGCGGTGTCAGCCGTGGATCGTGGTAGAAAGCGGCGAGCAGTGGCGCCGCCGAAAACATGATTACAAAGAAGATCAAATTAATTAGGAGAATGAGGCCGAACGCCTCACGAGCGTCGTCATCCGTGGGTTCGCGGCTTTGAACCAGCGCGTCGCTAAAGCCGACATAGCTCATTGCGGTCAGAAAGCCGGTCACCGCCATGGTGATCGCCATCAGCCCGTAATCCGACGGGCGCAGAAGTCGGACCACGCAGATCGTCATCAGCCAATTCAGCAACTGGCCGGTCATGCGAGTGGCTGAGGCCCAGGCCAGCCCGCGCAGCACCTGATGCTTCAGATCTGCAGTCTCGGCCATAGTGGTCGGCGCCCCAGCGGCTGTGGACTGCGCTACCAGACCCCCCGCGTATCGATCACGAACTTGTCCTTCAGCAGGTCGCGGTCAACTTGCTGAAAGCTCATGTGGTCCACCAGCAGGAGGACAAGATTGGCGCGGTTCAGCGCCTGATCGAAGTCGTGCAGAAGCAATCCGCGGTCAGTCAATTCCGGGGGCAGATGACTGATATGGGGCTCGACGATCAGCAGCTCGCCAATGTTCTCTTCGGCCAGCTGCCGCACGATCTCGATCGCCGGGCTCTCGCGCAGATCGTCCACGTCCTTCTTGTAGGACAGGCCGAGGCAGGCGATGACCGGACGCTTCAGCGCCGCCGCCCGCTCGCGCACCTTCGCCACCACGAAACCGGGCTTGGCATCGTTGATCAGGCGGGCGGCGCGGATCAGGGTCGTCTCCGCGGGGTTGGTGGCCACGATGAACCACGGATCGACCGCGATGCAGTGCCCGCCGACACCTGGGCCGGGGCTCAGAATGTTCACGCGCGGATGCAGGTTCGCCAGCCCGATCAGGTCCCAGACATTGATGCGCAGCCGGTCGCAGATCAGCGAAAGCTCGTTGGCGAAGGCAATGTTGACGTCGCGGTAGGCGTTCTCGGTCAGCTTCGCCAGTTCGGCGGTGCGGGCATTGGTCACCCGGCACTCGCCCCGCACGACGATCTTGTACAATGTCAGCGCGCGTTGCCCGCATCTGCGGGTCATCCCGCCGATCACCCGGGCGTTGTTGACGACTTCCTCCAGGATGCGGCCGGGCAGAACGCGCTCGGGGCAGTGCGCTACCTGCACGTCGGCGAGCTCGCCGGATTGGTGGGGGAAGCTCAATTCGGGGCGCAGCTCGGCCATGATCGCCGCGATATGCTCGGTGGTGCCGACCGGCGCGGTCGATTCCAGAATCACCAGATTGCCCGGCACGAGCACGGGCGCGATCGCGCGCGCGGCGTCCTCGGCGAAGGAGATGTCCGGGGCCGAATTCAGGCCGTGGCCGCGCAGCGGCGTGGGTACGGCGATGATGAAGGCGCCGGCCGCTTCGACCGTCGTGGTCGCGCGCAGCTTGCCGACTTCCACTACGCGCCGCACCAGCGCGTCCAGGTTGGGCTCGCCGAAATGCGGACGTCCCGCATTGATGGTCGCCACCACGTGCGGGTTCACGTCCACCCCCACGACGTCGACCCCGTTCTCGGCGAAGATGGCGGCTGTCGGCAGCCCGATATAGCCCAGCCCGATGACCGCGATGCGCCCGAAGCTATTCATGCAGTAATCTCTCCACTATGCGCCCGGCCGCTCGGCCGTCCCCGTACGGGTTGTGCGCGAAGCTCATCGCCTCGTAGGCGGCGCGGCTGTCGAGCAGGCGCGAGGCCCGCGCGAACAGCAGGTCGGGGTCGGTGCCGACCAGCGCCACCGTTCCGGCCTGCACCGCCTCGGGCCGCTCGGTCGTATCGCGGGTGACGAGGACGGGCTTGCCCAGAGAGGGCGCCTCCTCCTGCACTCCGCCGGAGTCCGTGATGATCAGGTCGGCGCGGCGCATCAGCGCAACGAACGGCAGGTAGTCGAGCGGCGGGATCAGCCGGATCGCCGGATGGGCCGCCAGGATCGCCTGTGCGACCTGCTGTACCTGGGGGTTGAGGTGGACGGGATAGACGATTTCCACGTCTCCGCGTTCGGCGAGCCGCACCAGCCCACGCGCGACGCGTTCCAGCCCTCCGTCGAAATTCTCCCGCCGATGGCCGGTGACCAGGATGAGGCGCTTCCCCGCGGGAGGCGGCGGCAGCACGCGTTCGACCGCGGCGGCCCGCGCCGGATCGCCATCCAGGATGGCCACCGCATCGAGCAGGGCGTCGATGACGGTGTTGCCGGTGACGGTCACGCGCGCCGGGTCCACCCCTTCGGCCAGCAGGTTCCGCCTGGCTTGCTCGGTCGGCGGGAAATGCAGATCGGCGAGGCCAGTGGTCAGACGCCGGTTCATCTCCTCGGGCCAAGGGGAGCGGAGATCGCCTGTGCGCAGTCCCGCCTCCACATGGGCGACGGGCACCTTGGCATAGAAGGCGGCGAGCGCGGCGGCGAAGGTGGTGGTGGTGTCGCCCTGCACCAGCACCCGGTCGGCGCGCAGATCCGCGTACACCGCTGCGATGCGCTCGAGCACGGCAGTGGTGATATAGGTCAGCCCCTGGCCCGCCCGCATCAGGTCGAGGTCGCGATCCGGGCGGATGGCGAACAGCTCGAGCACCTGGTCCAGCATCTGCCGATGCTGCGCGGTCACGCAGACCAGCGGCGTGACGCCTGACGTTTCCGCCAGCCGGCGAATGATCGGCGCCATCTTGATGGCCTCGGGCCGCGTGCCGAATACCGAGAGGATGCGCATCGGCTACCCACCCACCCTTCTGGTCGGCGTCGGGCGGTCCTTCTGCGGCCGCTGTTGTTCCATCGAGGGGCGCATTTTTTGCGTATGAGGGCGGATCAGCAGTCGTTTGAAAAATTCGTAATCAGCAAGTAACTCATTCCGGAAGCGCATACCAGCAATTTTGCGAGCGTGCCGCCGATGCACCGGCCCTCGCCCGCCCTGGTCTTTCCCAGCAAGGGGCTTATTTTGGTGCCCCATGAACGATGAAGAATTCGACAAGGTCCTGCTGGGCGCGGTGTTCGCGCTGGCGGGCCGAAGCGGCTGGGGCGCGGTGAGTGTGGCCGAGGCGGCACGGTCCGCCGGGCTCGATCTGGCGCGTGCCCGTGAGCGTTTTCCTGGGCGGGTAGCGGTCCTGCTACGCCTGGGCCGGATGGCCGATCAAGCAGCGCTGGCCCAGGTTCCGTCGGAAGGCAGCGTGCGCGACCGGCTGTTCTATCTGATCATGGAGCGCATCGACGCGCTGCAGGATCATCGCGCGGGGGTCCTCGCGCTGCTGCGCCGCCTGCCGTTCGAGCCCGGCACCGCCTTGCTGCTCGATGGCGCCACAAGACGCAGCATGCGCTGGCTTCTGGAGGCCGCCGGCGTCTCCACGGCCGGGTGGCGCGGCGAGGCGCGCGTCAACGGTTTGTACGCGGTTTGGCTCTGGGCCATACGCGCATGGCAGAGCGACGAGACCGACGACATGTCGCCCACGATGTCGGCGGTGGACGCGGCGTTGCAGCGCGCCGGGCGTGCCGCCGAATGGCTTGGCGGTCGAACTCCCGCCAGTGCCGCGGAGACCAGCACGCGGCCGGAGCCGGGACCGGATACCGGCCCGCCCGCGCCGGAAGCGCCGCCGCCGCCGATTCTGGGAGGGTCAGCTGCGGAGGGACCGCTTCGGGGGATACCGCCGCTCTAACCCCCTAGCGCACGCCATCGTGCGCGTGCGCCGGAGTCCGCACCGCTAATGTTATCGAAATCCACAATGGAAAGGGGAGAACCCAAATGGCTCAACAACCCAGCTCCGGCGGCTCCGGCCAACGCTCCGAGTTCGACATCACCCGCCTTCTGTCGGAGATGAAGCTGCCGGCGGTCCCCGACGTGCAGGCGCTCAGCGAGGCGAGCCGGCGCAACATCGAGGCGCTGACCGCGGCCAACCGCGTGGCGATGGAAGGCGCGCAGGCCGTGGCCCGGCGGCACATGGAGATCATGCAGCAGGCCATGAGCGAGATGTCGGAGGGCATGAAGGCGCTCACCTCCACCGAAACGCCGCAGGCGAAGGCGGCGAAGCAGGCCGAGATGGTCAAACAGGGCTATCAGCGCGCCGTTACCAACATGCAGGAACTGAGCGACCTGATCCAGCGGTCCAACTCCGAGGCCCTCAGCCTGCTCAATCGCCGCTTCGCCGAGGCGATGGACGAGCTGAAGTCGATGGCCCAGAAAAGCGGTTAGCCGGACCCTTCCGCTCCTTCGCATCGCGAGGGAGCGCGCATGATCGTCGTCTTCGGCTCGGTCAACCTCGATCTGATCTTCCCGCTCGCCGCGCTGCCGGCGGCGGGCGAGACCGTACTCGGGCCTGACGTCCGCATGGAACCCGGCGGCAAGGGCGCCAACCAGGCGCTCGCGGCGGCCCGTGACGGCGCGCGCGTCGCCCTGGTCGGTGCGGTCGGCCGCGATCCGCTCGCGGCGGCGGCGCTGGCGCTACTTCGGAGCGAGGGGGTGGACCTCTCCGGCATCGCCGCGACGGACCGCGCGACCGGCTGCGCGGCGATCTTCGTCGATCGCGCAGGACGGAACGCCATCGGCGTGGGTTCCGGCGCGAACCTCACCGCCCGCGCCGATCAGGTGGAGGATGCCTTGCTCGCGCCTGGCGCCACGCTGATCGTGCAGATGGAGGTCAGGCCGGCGGAAACCGCTGCCTTGATCCGCCGCGCCCGCGCCCGGAACGTCCGTGTCGTGCTCAACCTGGCCCCGGCGGCGGCGCTGGAGGCGGATGCGCTGCGCGCCGTGGACGTGCTGGTGGTGAACGCGGTTGAGGCGGAGTGGCTGGCGGGCAGCTTGCGCTGCGCCCCGGACGCCACGGGCCTGCGCGCGGCGCTCGGGGCGACGGTGGTGCGCACCTTGGGCGAGCAAGGCGCCGAAGCCGCGCATCCCGACGGGCTGCTTCGGGTTCCCGCCCATCCCGTGACCGCCGTGGACACCACCGGCGCGGGCGACTGCTTCACCGGAGTCCTTGCCGCCGCCCTCGACCGGGGTGCCCCGCTCGCGGCCGCTCTCGCGCGCGCCGCCGTCGCCGCCGCGCTGTGCTGCACACGCCCCGGCAGCCAGGCGACCATGCCGCGGGTCGCGGAAATCGACGCGCTTCTCGGGGCACGGTCGGGACACTCCGATCCCTAGTTGCGGTAACGCTCCAACGACTTGACGAAGTACCGGACATATGTCAGATTTTTCTGACATATGAAACATTGAATGCCAAAAGTCTGTTCCGATGACGGGAGACCGGATGCTGGTGGTGCTGGCGGCGCTTGCGAACCCGCACCGCCTGCGCATCCTGGCCTGCCTCCACGCCCATGGGCGAAACTATGTCAGCCAGCTCGCGCGTGAGGTCGGGATCAGCCGTCCTCTGCTGCATCTACACCTGCATAAGCTGCAGGAGGCCGGGCTGGTGAGGAGCCGGCTTGAACTATCGAGCGAGGGAAAGGCGCTCAATTACTTTGAAATCGCGAACTTCAGTTTTGATCTCACGCCATCGGCCATAGCAGAATCCGTCAAGACTCTGATCGATCCGTCCACAAAGTCCGAATAGTCGAGGCTGTTTGTCATGGCGCAACATGCAAATACGTTCCTGCTGATTTCGATTCTTGTCCTCGCCACCATCCTGCTTGTGGTTCGGTATGAAATATTTCTCGGCCGGCCGCCAGATGCGCGTGCGCCTGGAAAGCGAGAGCGCCTATCGCGCGCTGTCGGAAGAAGCCGTGGCGGCCCAATCAGCCGGTGCCGCATCTCTAGCGGTTCTGCAGGCTGATCTCTCCGAGACGAAGGCAAGGCTGGCCTCCATCGAGAAGATGTTGCGAGAGGTGGAGTGATGCCCCCGAACGAGCCTGCCGACCTGTCCGATGAGCGCCATCAGTTGCGGCAGATGCGCTTCGCTTCCCTCGTGGAGGGAACGACCCTGATCGTTCTCGTCTTCGTCGCCGTGCCGCTCAGGCACCTTGCGGGGTACCGGCTCGCGACGTCGATCATGGGGCCTATCCACGGAATGGCGTTCATGCTCTACATCTGGATGCTGATCGAGACGATTTCGGGCGGAGAGTGGTCGAAGCGCGAGTCCGCTTACCTGCTGATCGCGGCGTTCGTGCCACTCGGCGCGTTCATGAACGAGCGCTCCCTGCGACGGAGAGAGGGCGCCCTGGCTCGACCGGCCTGACCGGAGAGCCTCAAGTGGAATACCTCTGGCTGAAGGCATTCCACATCGCGGCCGTCGTGACGTGGATCAGCGGCATGCTCATTGCTTCAATCGCGGTCTCGATCCTCTCCGCGTCGTCGCAGCCCCGCTCCCCTTTGGAGTCGCAGGCGATCGCGGCTGTGACACGATAGGACAGAGTCATCATAACGCCTGCCATGCTGCCCGTATGGGGCTTGGGCACCGTAATGGCGGTCCAGGCGGGCTGGTTCTCGTCGCGGTGGCTCATGCTCAAGCTGGTGATCGTGTTCGCCCTGTCGGCACTCCACGGCGTGCAGTCCGGCACGTTGCGTCGGGTATCGAACGCTCCCGGCTGGAAGGTTCCCGCGATCCTGCGCTACGCCGCGCCCTTGATTGTGGGAGCGGTGCTCGCAATCGCGATCTTGGTAGTGACCAAGCCGCTTTAGTGGCCTCCAGGCCACCGACATCCTCGCCAGTATCCAGCGTTTTGCCAGAGAGCTTATAACTTGGGCTAAGTAGCCTTCGGACGAAGGAAATCCGGACATGAAGGAGCGGCAAGTGGAAGGGCGGGTGAACCGAGCGATCGAGCTGCTGGAGCAGGGACAGGCGATCTACTACACGGGCGCGCATTCGGGGCATCTGCTCACGCGCGCGCAGGGGCGCACGGACGCCGGCACCTGGGCCGACTACATCAATGTCGGCATGGAGCACGGCGCCTTCGACATGGCCGGGCTTGCCGAATACATGCACGGCCTGGTCGAGAGCGGACCGACGCGCTCGGGGCATCGCACGCCGACGGTGGTGGTGGAGGCGCCGGTCAACGGCACCGACGCGCTGAATGTGCGCCACAATGCGTGGCAATTCCGCCAGATCCTAGGCCGCGGCGTACATGGCGTGCTGCTGTGCCAGGCCGAGGATGAGGATGCGGTGCGCGCCTTCGTGGAATCCTGCCGCTATCCGCACAATGAAGCCGGACTGGACCCCGCGCTGCCCTCCCCGGTCTCGCGGATGCGCGGGGAACGCGCGGCGAACGCGCCCGCGCCGGGCACGTTGGGGCGGGGGATGCGCGGGCGCGGATCGGAAACCACGGCGGCGCCGATCTGGGGATTGTCGGAGCGCGACTATTTCGCGCGCTGCGACCCCTGGCCGCTGAACCCACGCGGCGAGCTGATGCTGGGCGTGAAGCTCGAAAGCCCCGAGGGGGTCGCCAGCTGCGAGGCGATCCTGGCCGTCCCCGGCCTCGCCTTCGCCGAATTGGGACCGGGTGATCTCGGCCTGTCGCTCGGCTACGTGGACGTGCCCCGCTTTCCCTATCCGCCGGAGATGGCCGAGGCGCGGACGCGCATCATGGACGCGTGCCGGCGCAATCGCGTGGCCTTCCTGGAAGGCTGCGCGCCGGAGACGGTGGCGGCGCGCATCGACGAGGGCGTGCGCGTGATCGCCGGCGGGCGCGAGGACACCGCGCGGATCGGGCGGGCGCATCAGGGACGGGCGATGCCCGTTCAGCACGGCGGCGGTCAATCTTGACGACCCTGATGGAACCACGCCCGCCGAAATCACCCAACCATTGTTCTGATCTTGTTCAAGAAGGGCCTCTAAACAGCTAACGGTGCTGTTGCTGCGAACACCCGGGTCAGGTCCCAGGCGCCGTTGGCGACGTTCGCATCCCACCAGGTCGAGCTGATCGACCCGTCCGGATGCATCCAGAACAGGTCCATATGAACGGGAGTGCGCGCCATCACCGTTACCGGACCAGGCACCGCCTTGCTCGGCGCGGTTGCCGCGAACACCCGGGTCGGGTCCCAGGCGCCGTTGGCGACGTTCGCATCCCACCAGGTCGAGTTGATCGACCCGTCCGGATGGACCCAGAACAGGTCCGTGTGGTTGGGGGTGCGCGCCACCACCGCAACCGGATCGGCCACCGCCTTGCTCGGCGCGGTTGCGGCGAACACCCGGGTCGGGTCCCAGGCGCCATTGGCGACGTTCGCATCCCACCAGGTCGAGTTGATCGACCCGTCCGGATGCACCCAGAACAGGTCCATGTGATTGGGGGTGCGCGCCAACGCCGCAACCGGACCGGCCGCCTTGCTCGGCGCGGTTGCCGCGAACACCCGGGCCGGGTCCCAGGCGCCATTGGCTACGTTCGCATCCCACCAGGTCGAGTTGATCGACCCGTCCGGATGCACCCAGAACAGGTCCATGTGATCGGGGGTGCGCGCCACCACCGCTACCGGACCGGCCACCGCCTTGCTCGGCGCGGTTGCGGCGAACACCCGGGTCGGATCCCAGGCGCCGTTGGCGACGTTCGCATCCCACCAGGTCGAGTTGATCGACCCGTCCGGATGCACCCAGAACAGGTCCATGTGATTGGGGGTGCGCGCCACCACCGTTACCGGACCGGCCGCCTTGCTCGGCGCGGTTGCCGCGAACACCCGGGCCGGGTCCCAGGCGCCGTTGGCGACGTTCGCATCCCACCAGGTCGAGTTGATCGACCCGTCCGGATGCACCCAGAACAGGTCCATGTGATTGGGGGTGCGCGCCAACGCCGCAACCGGACCGGCCACCGCCTTGCTCGGCACGGTTGCGGCGAACACCCGGGTCGGGTCCCAGGCGCCATTGGCGACGTTCGCATCCCACCAGGTCGAGTTGATCGACCCGTCCGGATGCACCCAGAACAGGTCCATGTGATTGGGGGTGCGGCCGACTCCAGCGGGGATGCCAACGCTCTGCTGCGTCGGCGGTAAGCCAAGCGCACTCAAAAAAACGTTGCCCCAAATGTTACCCCAGCCAGTGCACGCATCCCAGCCGACGCCTGCGTCGTAGGACCCGTTGCTGCCGGCCGTAACGTCGTCGAAAATGTCTTGCCCTGCAAACCTGTAGAGATTGTCGTTGAGGAAGCCGAGCGGTCCGCCAAGCGCCGACTCCAGCACCGCGACCAAGCCCGCGTATAGTGGCGCGACCGCGCTGGTGCCGCCCCAAACGCCGATCGATTGTCCATTCAGGATCAGTTGGTAACCGCTCGACGGGTCAGCGTTGCCGGCAATGTCCGGCACGCCGCGCCCGATATGTCCCTTCGGATTAGTCGAAACCGGTATGCCCGCCCGGGACTGCCAGGACGGTTGCGCGAAGACGTTGCTGACGCCGCCGCCGCTGCCGGCCCATGTCGTCTGCGTGAACGATGTGCCGGAGACATTGGAGATCGTGGTGCCGCCGCAGCCTGTCAGACCGGGATCGGATGCCGGATACTGCACCTCGGCGGGCGAACCGGAGCCAGTGTCGCCAGAGGAGACAAAAACCGAAATGCCAAGCGCCGCGGCCGCGGCGAACGCGCTGGTCATGGCGCTGATGTTGTCCCAGCCGCTTTCGTCGCCACCCCAGCTGATCGACAGCACGGACGGCTTATTGGTCTTGTCGTGGATCGCCGTGGTAACCGCGTCCACCCAACCCTGGTCATCATTCGGGGCGAAATAGATTACGATCTTCGCGCCCTGCGCGACCGACCCCGCAACTGCGATGTCGAGGATCACCTCCGTATCAACATCCGTATTTACACCAGGCGAATTGGTCACGCCATCGATCCCGACAAAGGAAACGTTCGGCACCGGCAACTTGGCGATGTTCTGGAAGTAATTCTGGATGTCGCTTGCGCGGTAGCCGCCGCCGAACTCCAGGATGCCGATCGTCTGTCCCGAGGCGGAATTCGTCGGAAAACCGTACAGGTTCGCAACCTGTGCCGGCAGCAGCGATGACGTGCTCTGGCCGGTGGCCGCTTGGCGTATCATCGGGTGTGCCAGCGGTCGAGTATCCAGGCCGTGCACGCTCTCGACGATATCGGCGAGTTCGGCCGGCACGCTTGCCGGCCCGGCATGGCCGAGATAGCTGATGGCACCGGTACGGAACGTCTGCAGGCTGATCGCGAAGGCGGCGTTGATCTGCGCCACGGTGCCGGCGAGAACGACAGTGCGGCGCCCGGGGTCCCTTTCGGTCACGGTCAGCTGGTGCGCGGTCGCGAATGCCGCGACGGCATCGAGATCGGCGGCCGTGGCGCCATACTGTTGCTCGTAGTCTTCCCGCGACAGGAATTGGCGGCCCTTCACGGGTACGCCGGCCGTCGTGCTGGCGGGGGGCGAAGCGCGCGGCCGCAGACGCAAGCTGACCGTAAGCTTCGCGCCCGGATCCGCGGCGGCGACAGGCACGGCTCCCGCCGCCGGAGGACGCGCGGAATGCGGGATCGGTGTTAGTGCCATTTGCAGTCCCTCCTTATTGGTGAACCACGCTCTTGAACGCGGTTTCATCGGAACCATCATGATCGTGGTGCGACGGTCGTGTGCGCATGACTGTTCCTCCATTTACGCGCGACATACGGAGCCGCGATTATGATTGTGCCTCGTCGGCGCCCGCCAGCACCGGTCCGCCGCGCCCCACCAAGCCGGGAGCAGCCGCGAACCAGCTCAGCGCCAGGCATTGCGGCGCGAGGTTGAGGGCGAATGCGACCGCATACGCGACCGCCGGGGAGTGCCCGGCGGAGTCCGTGCTCCAGAGCCCGACCACCACGCCGATACCGCTCTGGATCGCGAAGGCGCCGCCGATGTGCAGCACGTTGAGCGCGCTGTTGGCACGCCCGGAGATCTCCTTCGGGAACACCTCCGCGAGCGCGGCATAGCTCAGCACCGTGGCGCTCCCTGCCACCGCCAGGACGAGCCAGGGCAGCAGCGGCGGCACCGGCAGGCGAAGGATGAGCGCGGCCTGCGCGGCGATCGAGAGCGCGGCCACCATGGCCAGCGCCTCGCCCGGCCGCACGCCGCGGCGGCGCAGCCAGTCGGCGACGATGCCCAAGCCGAGCGCGCCGGCGCAGAGCGCGAGCGCCATGGCGAACAGGTCGCCGACCACGCCCTGCCGTGTGAGACGCGTCACGTCGCCCAGCCACGGCGCGGCCCACAGCCCCTGCATGGCGAAGGACGTGCCGATGCAACCCGTCGAGATCGGGGCGAGGCGCCAGAAGCGGCGGTCCCCGTAGATGTCCAGCAGCCCCGTCCTTGGCCCGGTCGCGACGGCCGCAGCGCTCCCGCGCTGCCGTGGCACGGCGAGGAGGATCAGGGCCGCGCTGCCAGCGGCGGCGAGCGCGAGCAGCGCGAACATGGCGCGCCAGTCCGCGACCTGGAGCAGCATCTCGGCCGGCGCGGTGGCAGTGACTGCCCCGAGCGCACCCAGCATGATGAGCACGCCATTGGCCAGTGCAAGGCGTTCTCGGGGGAACCAGAGCGTCAATGCCTTCAGTCCGGCCATTAGCGCGGCCGCCGAGCCGAGGCCGATCAATGCCCGGCCGAGTGTCAGCAGCGCGAGGCCGTGCGCGAACGCGAACAGTCCGGCGCCTCCCGCCGCCAGCGGCAGCAGGACGCCCTGCACCCGGCGCGGCCCGTAGCGGTCCAGCGCAACGCCCAATGGGAGCTGAGCGATGGCGAAAGTGAAAAAATAGGCGGAGGTCAGCAGCCCCAGGTCCGCCGGCACGAGGTGCAACTCCGCGACCATGCGGCCCGAAATCAGGGCGCCGATGGTGCGAAACAGGTAAGAGAGGTAATAGCCTGACGCGAACGGCAGCAGCACGCACAGGATCGCGCGGCGGAACGGTATCGGATGGCTCGCGTCCCGCCCTCGTTCGGCTTCGACCATGATCTCGTTCCTTCCCGCTCCGCCCCCATCGAGCCGGCGCATCCATCCCGCGGGTCAGCCGCCGAGGAGCGTGGATAGCAGCGGCATCAGGACGCCGACGGCGAACCCCGCCAAGCCCATCGCGAGCCCCGAGAAAGCGCCCGCCTCGGGGCTCTCGGCGAGCATCCGCGCCGTGCCGATGCCGTGCGCCGTCACACCCGTCGCGAGCCCCCGCGCGCGGGGATCGCGCACGCCGGCCACGGCGGGCCACGATTGGGCGAGGCTTGCCACGCGCAACGCGGCGCCGACCCCTGGCGGCACGAAAAACAGCGCAAGATACGAGAGCAGCCCGTCGGCGGCGGGCAATGAAACCGGTGTGCCTTCTCGCCCCGCCAGGCACAGGCCCGCGAACAGCAGGATCATTCCGATCACCGTGCCGGGAACCGGAAGGCCGGTGGCGCGATGCAACAACTCTCCCGCGGCCGTGCAGCCGAATAGTCCGGCGGACACGCCCGTGGGGCTGCCGCTCGCGAACCGAGAAGGAGGTGAACATCGCCCGTCCCCGCTTGCGCTCCGGGGATCGTGCGCCAGCCGTCAACTCGCGCATCCGCCAATTGGCTGATGATGCACTTCACGATTTCGTAAATTTCGATCCGCTCATTGCCGTAGCTTGGCAACGACTTGCCTTCGCAGGGGGGCAATGATTCAGATGCCCGATCCCTTCGATGACACCATCCTGAGCTTTTACGACGCGGCGACCGGCGCCGTCGGATGGCTCGAAGCCTTGCGGCGCCTGGCCGCGCTCTTCACTGTTGCAACCGCCAATTATGAGCTCGCGACGGCCGACGCTTCGGTGGGATTCTGCACGAATGTCGATCCCGCCCTGCTGGCGTTGTTCCGGGAGCGTCACGCCGGCCGGCATGACCTGGCGACCCGCACAATGGATGCCGCGCCCGGAACGGTGATGACAGACCGGACGGTCATGGCCAAGCCCGATTTCCTGAGAACGCCATTCTACAATGAGTTTTTGAAACCGCAGGGATTCCATGGCTTGCTGAACTTGCGCGCGGCGCGCGGCTGGGGCGGGGCGGTCGTCAACGTCTGCGTTGCCGCCGATCGGCGCCGCGGCGATTTCGAGGCGAACGACATGGCGTTGCTCAGCCGGTTGGCTCCGCATCTTCGCCGTGCGGTGGCCATCAATCAGCGGCTGGTTGACGCCACGGCGGCGGGTGAGGCGTTCGAGCGGACGCCATGTGCGTGGTGCCAACCGCGCCGCCGAGGCGCTGCTATCCGCCGATTTGGAACTCGCCGTCGATCCCGCGCACAAGGGCGCCCTTCGCGGCGCCCATCAGGCCGACACAGCCAAACTGCGCCGCGCCATCGTGGCGGCCGCCCCTCTGACAGGGGAGGGTGTGTCCGGGCGATTGCAATTGACGCGAGCGCCGCCCGCGAAGCCGCTCGACGTCTTGATCTTGCCTGTCAGGCCCAGCGCGGCCGAGAAAATCGGATGCCCCTCGCGCGATTCGCAAAACCTACGCAAACTCCATCCGAAGTTCAGCGCCGTAAATTTTTACAACATAGCCCGCCGTTTCTAGGGCCGCCGCTTCCCCTGCACCGTGTCGGCCGAGTACCGCCAGCTCCGCGGCGTGCTCGCCCACGCGGGACGATCGGGCAGGCGAACACCCCCATAGGGCAGGGAGGCGGCCGGGAACCGTCCCCGGCCCCCTCCCGCACGGGCAGGGGGAGTTGCGCGCCTGATCCACTCCCCGTGCGAAGGGATGAAACGGCGCGTCGACCTCGGACACGCCGTGGCTTGCTGGCTTTGCCCACGGTCTCTAGCTTCCGCATGAATTGCGCGGAGGGTTCCATGGCCGGGCTCTATTTCGAGGAGTTCCACGAGGGGCAGGTGTTCGAGCACGCCCTGTCGCGCACCGTCACCGAGATGGACAACGTCCTGTTCACCACGCTGACGATGAACCCGCAGCCGCTGCACCTCGATGCCGAGTTCGCCAGGACGACCGAGTTCGGACGTCCGCTGGTGAACAGCATCTTCACCCTCGGCCTGCTGATCGGGATGACGGTGGGCGACACGACGCTCGGGACCACCATCGGCAATCTCGGCATGAGCAAGGTTGAGTTCCCAAAACCGGTGTTCCACGGCGACACGATCCGCGCCCGATCGGTGGTGCGCTCGGCGCGCGCGAGCCGGTCGCGGCCGGAGGCGGGCGTGGTGGAGTTCGAGCACCAGGCGATCAATCAGCGCGGCGAGGTCGTCGCGACCTGTATTCGCGCCGCGTTCATGCGCCGCCGCCCGGCGGCCTGAGATGATAATGGCAGCGTAATCGCCGAGTGGTCCCGCCGTAGCGCTCGGTCCTCCCTCACGAGCCCATCGACGCAATGAGGTAACACTGGGACCCGCCAGCGCGGTAGGCTTTCCATCATCGTTCGCGCACCGGAGTTGAGGCAAAAGCCAACGTTTTCGCACTTGCTCATCGCGCCGCCGCGTCGAAGTTCAGGGACAGCATAGCCGCGCCACGCCCAGCAACCGGGCCAACGTGCCGGAGTCGGCCTGGCCTGTGACTGCCTCGGGGCGCCAGTGGCGCTGGAAGGCGCGCAGAACCGTCGCTAGCGCCGGGTCCAGCGGGCCCGCGGGAGCCACGGCGTAGCCGATGTCCGACAACGCCCGGCGCACGTCGCGCAGGCTGGCTGCGTCGCGCACCGCTCCGCCCGTGCCAAGGTCGGGCACGTCGTCGGGCCAGATGCCGACGCCGTTGCGCGCCAGACCCTCCCAGTCGAACTTCTCGCCCGGATCTTCCTTGCGATCGGGCGCCACATCGCTGTGCGCGACCACGTTGCGCTGCGGGATGGGGTGGCGCGACAGGATCTCGAGGCACAGGTCGCACACCGCCGCAAGCTGCAGCACCGGGAAGTCCCGATAGCCCCATTCGTGCCCCGGGTTGACGATCTCGATACCGATCGAGCGGTCGTTCAGGCCGGTATGCCCGCGCCAATATGAGACGCCGGCGTGGTAGGCGCGTCGCGTCTCCATCACCAGGCGGAACACCATCCCATCCTCGTCCACCACGTAGTGCGAGGAGACCTTGGCCGCCGGATCGCGCAGCCGGTCCAGCGCCGCCTGCGCCGTCCTCATGCCGGTATAGTGCAGGACCAGCGTATCGATCGGAGTGCCGGCCGGGCGGTCGTCCTGATTGGGGCTTGGCAGGTCGCGGATCTCGACCAGGCTCACAGGCTGCGCTCGCGCTTGATCCGGTCCCAGGCGGCGTTGATCCGCGCGACCTTCTCGCTGGCGCGCGCGATGAACTCCTTCGGCACCCCGCGCGAGGCCAGGCTGTCGGGATGGTTCTCGCGCATCAGCCGCTTCCAGGCGGCATGCAGCTCCGCCCCGGTGGCCGAGCGCGGCACGCCGAGCACGAGATAGGGATCGGACTCGTCCGCACTCTTCGGCTGGCGCGGCGCGGCGCCGCGCGCGCGGTCCCATGCCCTCTGGTCCAGCTCGAACGCTGCGTGGACCCCGGAGAGGAACTGATGCTCGCGCTGGTTCACCGGCCCATCGGCGCGCGCGACGTTGAACAGCGAGGCCAGCACGTCCTCCAGCATCCCGCGATTATCGGCGAAGGTCTCACCGAGCTGGACGGCATAGCCTCGGAAACCCTCCGCCGAGTCGCGCGCCTGATCGAACAGGCGGGCGATGTCATGCGCCGCCTCCGGCGGGATGCGGAACTGGTTCTTGAAGGCGTCGATCTCCGGGCGCCGCACCGGTCCGTCGCACTTGGCGAGCTTGGCCGCCAGCACCACGACGCAGATGGCGAAGACCTGGTCCTTGCGCCCGAGCAGCGCGGCGATCCGCGCCGGGCTGAGCAGCCCGCTCGGCACGAAGCCGAAGGCCGGCATACGCAGATTGGTCATTCCGCCGCTGTCGGCGGCGTGGCCCAGCGCGGCACCGAACACCGCGCCGACCGGCCCGCCCATGGCAAACCCGGCCACCCCACCAACGATCTTTCCCCAATATCCCATGGCCGGCCTTACCACGCTGAGGTTGACGCAAGCAAAGCACGCGTCGTGTCGCAGTTGCGGTTCCAGCGGGACGGAATTGCCGTCATGCTCGAGGCGAGAGCAAGCCCCCTCACGGCGGATAGGGACCCGTGAGTCATACTTTGTCGCACAAGCGCCCAAACCGTGCCCTAATCGAGGACCAGACTCTCCTCGGTTGTCCACGAGAGGGTTTCATGCGCAAAGTTCTGCTCAACTTCCTTCGCTTGGCGGTCTTCAGCGCCGTACTGAGTGGCGCTCTGGCGCTCGGTGCGCAGACGGCGGACGCCGCGTCTGCGGTGGGATTCCGCCAGCACGCACCTCAGATGTCACATGTGACGCCGGTCGACTACTATTGGCACCATCGCCATTGGCACCATCGCCACTGGCGTCATCACCACTGGGAATACGACTGACAGCGAACGGCGGTTCGCTGGCTTGCTCAGCCATGGCGAACCGCCCTGTCTGACCCGACGGCTGCATAGGTGATTACACCTTCATTATCTTTGGCGCGATCCTTTACGTGCCGGATCGGCTTCGAGCGCCAGGCCAAGAACCGTGATAACCTGTCCGGCTCGCCTTGCGGCCTGCGGCCGGCCTCGGCATCGTTTGGCAAGGTCAGGGTCGGAGGGTGCGAGTGCAGGCGACGGCGGGCTGGCAATTCTGGATCGACCGCGGCGGCACCTTCACCGATATCGTCGCCCGCGCCCCGGATGGGCGGCTGCTGACCCACAAGCTGCTGTCGGAGAACCCCGGCCGCTACCGAGACGCGGCCCTCGCCGGCATCAAGGCGGTACTCGGCCTGGCCCCCGACTCGCCGATCCCGGCGGGGGTCGTGGACTGCGTGAAGATGGGCACCACCGTCGCCACCAACGCCCTGCTGGAGCGCAAGGGCGAGCGCACCCTACTGGTCGTCAATCGCGGCTTCGCCGACAGCTTGCGCATCGGCAACCAGACCCGCCCGCGCCTGTTCGACCTCGCGATCCGGCTGCCGTCGATGCTCTACGAGCAGGCGGTGGAGATCGCCGGGCGCGTGGACGCCGGTGGCGCGGAGATCGAGGCGGTGGACGAGGATGCGGCGCGGGCCGCCTTCGCCGCGGCGCGCGAACAGGGGATCGCCGCCTGTGCGATCGTGCTGATGCACGCATGGCGGTATCCCGATCACGAACGCCGCCTCGCCACGCTGGCACGAGAGGCCGGATTTGCGCAGGTCTCGGCGAGCCACGACGTCAGCCCGCTGCTGCGCCTGGTGCCGCGCGGCGATACCACCGTGGTGGACGCCTATCTCTCGCCGATCCTGCGCCGCTACGTCGAGCAGGTGGCCGCCGAGCTTGAAGGCGTGCGCCTCTACTTCATGCAGTCGAACGGCGGGCTGGCCGAGGCGCACGGCTTCCAGGGCAAGGACGCGATCCTCTCGGGCCCCGCCGGCGGCCTCGTCGGCGCCGCGCGCACCGCCGCGATGGCCGGCCTCGATCGCATCATCGGCTTCGATATGGGCGGCACATCGACCGACGTCGCGCTCTATGCCGGCGCGTTCGAGCGTGCCTTCGAGACCGAAATCGCCGGCGTGCGGATGCGCGCGCCGATGATGGCGATCAACACGGTCGCCGCGGGCGGGGGCTCGATCCTGCATTTCGACGGCGCGCGTTTCCGGGTCGGGCCAGATTCGGCCGGCGCCGATCCCGGCCCCGCCTGCTATCGGCGCGGCGGGCCGCTTACCGTCACCGATGCCAATGTCTGCGTGGGCAAGATCCAGCCGGCGCATTTCCCCGCCATCTTCGGGCCGGCGGGCGATCAGACACTTGACGCCGACGCCGTGCGTGCGCGCTTCGGCGCGTTGGCGGACGAGATCGAGCAGGCAACAGGGGAGCGGCGCACGCCGGAGCAGGTGGCCGAGGGCTTCCTGCGCATCGCGGTGGCCAACATGGCGAACGCGATCAAGCAGGTCTCGGTCCAGAAGGGCCACGACGTCAGCCGCTTTGCCCTGCACTGCTTCGGCGGCGCGGGCGGGCAGCACGCCTGCCTGGTCGCCGATGCGCTCGGCATGGAGACGGTGTTCATCCACCCGCTCGCCGGGGTGCTGTCGGCCTACGGCATGGGGCTGGCCGACCAGACGGCGCTGCGCGAGCAGGCGACCGAGACGCCGCTCACCCCGGACGCGGTGCCGGCCCTGGCGGCGCTGGCCGAACGGCTGGGCGCGGAGGCACGCGCCGCGCTCGCCGCGCAGGGCGCGGACCCGGCGGGGATCGCCGTCCACGCCGACGCCCATGTCCGCTACGCCGGCACCGAAGCGGCGCTTCCCGTGCCGCTAGGCGACCGCGACCGCATGGAAGCGGCGTTCACGGCAGCGCATCGCGCCCGCTTCGGCTTCGCCACGCCGGAGCGGGAGATGGTCGTGGAAGCAATCGCCGTGGAGGCGGTCGCGCCGGGCGAGAGCGTGCGGGAGGCGGCCTCGCCCCCGCGCGAGGATGGGGCCGGCCCGGAGCCGATCGACCGCGTGCGCGTCTTCAGCGATGGCGCGTTCGAGGCTCCGGTCTTTGACCGCGCGAGCTTGCGCGCGGGGGATCGGCTGAGCGGCCCCGCGCTGATCGCCGAGGCGAACGCGACCACCGTGCTGGAGCCGGGCTGGGCGGGCGAGGTCACGACGCTCGACCACCTCCTGCTGCGCCGTGTCGCCCCGCGTCCCGGTGTGGTGGCTGCCGCCGCCGGCCGACCCGACCCGGTGCTGCTGGAGCTGTTCAACAACCTGTTCATGAACGTCGCCGAGCAGACCGGCGCCGTGCTTCAGAACACGTCGATGAGCGTCAACATCAAGGAGCGGCTGGATTTCTCCTGCGCCGTGTTCGACGCCGACGGCTTCCTGGTCGCCAACGCCCCGCACATCCCGGTGCATCTCGGGGCGATGGGCGAGAGCGTGCGCACCGTGCTCGCGCAGCGGCGCGGCACGCTGAAGCAAGGCGACGTGATTGCGCTGAACAACCCGTATAACGGCGGTACGCACCTGCCCGACATAACGGTCATCACGCCGGTCTTCGACGAGGCGGGTGCGCGCATCCTGTTCTTTGTCGGCAGCCGCGGTCATCACGCCGATATCGGCGGGATCACGCCCGGCTCCACCCCGCCCGCCTCGCGCACGCTGGAGGAGGAGGGCGTGGTGATCGACGATTTCCTGCTGGTTGATGGCGGGCGGTTCCGCGAGGCGGAGCTGCGCGCGCTGCTGGCCGGCGCGCGATGGCCGGCGCGCAGCCCCGATGTGAACGTGGCCGACATCAAGGCGCAGGTGGCGGCCAACGAGAAGGGCGTGCAGGAGCTGCGCCGCGTCGTCGCCGAGCACGGCTGGGAAACGGTGTCGGCCTACATGCGCCATGTCATGGACAACGCCGAGGAGAGCGTGCGCCGCGTGATTGCCCGGCTGCGCGACGGCGCGTTCGATTACACGATGGATGACGGGGCGAGCCTGCGCGTATCGGTGCGGGTCGATCAAGCGGCGCGGAGCGCGAGGATCGACTTCACCGGAACCGATGCGCAGCGCGACCACAACAACTTCAACGCTCCGCCGGCGGTGACGCGCGCGGTGGTGCTGTACGTGTTCCGCTGCCTGGTGGGCGAGGACATCCCGCTGAACGATGGCTGCCTGAAGCCGCTGGACATCGTGATCCCGCCGGGGAGCTTCCTCGCCCCGCGCCCAGGCGCGGCGGTGGTGGCGGGCAACACCGAGGTGTCGCAGGCGGTCTGCAACGCGCTGTTCGGCGCGCTCGGCGCGATCGCCTGCTCGCAGGCGACGATGAACAACTTCCTGTTCGGCGACGCGACGCGCCAATACTACGAGACGATCTGCGGCGGCACCGGCGCCGGTCCCGGCTTCGACGGCACCTCGGCCGTGCAGACCCACATGACCAACACCCGCATGACCGATCCCGAGGTGCTGGAGCTGCGCTATCCGGTGCGGCTGGAGACGTTCGCCATCCGGCGTGGCTCCGGCGGCACCGGGCGCTGGCGGGGCGGCGATGGGGCAATACGCCGCATCCGCTTTCTCGCGCCGATGACGGCGGTGATCGTCGCCTCGCGCCGTGCGGTCGCGCCGTTCGGGCTGGCAGGCGGGGCGCCGGGCGCGGCCGGAGGGCAATGGGTGGAGCGGGTGGATGGACGGGTCGAGAGTTTGGGCGGAACGGATAGCGCGGAGATGACGCCGGAAGATGTGTTCGTGATCGAGACGCCGGGCGGCGGGGGGTACGGGATGCAGGAAGTGGAATAAGCCAGCGAACGGCATCTGTGAACGTCCACTGTTGTCCTTATCGATTTTATTCTCTCACCCCACTCCGCTCCCACAAGGGAATCGTTGGCCTAAGTTATACCAGTTGCCCAGTCTGATTATCGCTATTTTGTCCCGCGGGAAGTTTATACTTGACCACATGTCATAGAGATTTGATGAAAAGTCGATTTGAAATTACGTATGGACCTTATGCGCCAGCGACTTTGCGTGCGAGGCAGAACGATGATCTATGGTGCGGGAGCGGCGGTAGGGTCGATTTTCATCAGACCACGGCGGTTCAGGATGAGCAGGAATGTTCCCGTCATCATGCGCACGCACGGGTCGCTTTCGTCGAGCGGGGCGGTTAGGTCCCAGAATTCCGCCGACTTGCCCGTTTCGTAGGGGTCTGTCTCGGCAAACTTGTTGAACGCCGCCCGCATATCTTGGATGGTTTGAACGGCGCTTGCGACTGCAAGCTGGTGGCCCGTTTCCCATGGAAGGGCCAACTCGCGAAGCTGCGCCCGAAGCTCGACAGCCCTGCTTTCGTCAGTCATAGCCCACCAAACACCCTAAGACTGTTAAAAGTAGCGGGTCTTTTGCTGAATGTCAACAGAATATACTGGGAAATCATAGCTTTAGTCTCACTTGATAATATCGGCGTATGCCTCCCATGCGATGAAACGCGCCAGGGTATCGGTCATTACGAGATGCACCGGGCCGGTCATGTGGGCCTTTCTGCGCAGGTAGGCCGTCCAGTGCGCATCATTGAGCAGGAAGGCACGGAACCCGCTCGCTATGTCGTCCTCGGCGACGATCAGATTGAGCGGCTGCGTCTGTGCATGCGAAAACGCCTTCTGAAGAATCACCCTGATGCCCGCGGCAATTGCCCTCCCCTGAGCCACATACATCTGCCGGTGCTGGTAATAGTGCCCGTAGATGCTCCACGTCCGCATGTTCGCGATTTCTACCGGGCTAGGCGCGCCCATCCTGAAACATCCTCCACGAGATTGTTAGCGGCGTAACGTTTACCAGCACCAGAATGAGACAGAGCACGTATTTGATGAACCACGCTATGCCGTCCATCAGCGGCGACAAAAATGCGAGAACGGTTCCGGCGGCAATCGTTATGACGAGGACGGTTGCGGTTATGGCGTAGCAAATCCGCCGGATAGTGATACAAATTGGCGCGCCCTCGGTGATGAACCGCGCATAGACGGAATAGAGGTTGCCGAACGCGGACGCGAGCAGCGAGGCGCTAGCGAGCAGCGCCGTGAAGAGAAAGGCAGCCAATTGCTCTTTAGGCACCACTTTCATCCATGACGCTGATAGGCCCATAGCGTATCGAGCGGCAGGTGAGTAGCTAAATCCTTGGCCGCCGGTATTACGCTTCCCCGATAATCGCCTCCCGCAGCCGCTCCCGCGCCACCCGCCCCGCCTCCAACGTGCGCGCATTCACGATCGCCACCCGAAACCCGCCCGGAGGCATCGCATGGTGCAGCGGATCGCGGGCTTCGTGGAAGGTGATCTGCACGCTGGAGACGCCCTCCATCCGGCGCACCGCCTCCACCGTCTCGTCCGGCGGGTGGCGATACCGCCGGCCGTGCGGAGCGAACAGGACGACGCTGAAGCCGTCGGCGCGGTCGGCGTCGGCGAAGTCCCATCTCCCGTTCTCGTAGAGCCGCACCAGCGCCTCGACCCAGCCGGCGCCGTAGAGGTCCGGCCACTGGTCGGCGAAGCGCAGATGCGCCTCGATGATCCTGCCGCCGATGGTCTCGAAATTCGCCATCCCCGTATAGCCGGCGAGGTGCTTGGCGGCCCAGGCGCCGCACCAATCCTCCACCTCCGCCATTGGTTCGGCATGGATGTGCCAGTGGTCGAACGTCCCGCCCGGCGTCACCGCGCCCGTGGCGTGCCGCCACCAGCGCGGGTGCCCGTTTACGATGGCGACATCGGTGCTGACATGCCGCCCGGTCAGCAAGGTGGACCAGAAATGGCCCGGCGCGAGCGCGGCCTTGTACTCCGCCTCCGACTCGATCGCGAGGCTGCCGGTGCCCATGCCGCGCAAATTCATGATCGGCTTGGAGAACACCGGAAAGCCGGGCGGCATCACGCCGTGCGGCGCCGCGTCCAGCCCCTGCGACAGCGCCACGGCGAGCTTGTCGTAGATCCAGCGATGCGCCGGATACCACATCCAGGAATCCGCGTCCTCGGTGGAAATGCGGACGTCCTCGGGGCAGGCGACGCCCTCGAAATACTGCATCCGCCAAGGATCGGCTTCACAGATCGGCATGGCGTTCACCCGGCCGGCAAGGGTTCGGGGCGCAGGCGTGGCGGCAGGGTGGCCAGCGCGTCAGTGGTGTCGAAATCGCGCAGCACCGCGTCCTCGCCCATTTCCACCTCGGCGACCTGCTCAAGGTGCCGAGCCAGCAAGGCGCGCGCGCCGGAATCGCCGGACAGCTCCAGGATCTCGGGGAAGAATCGGCGATCCCACAGCATCGGGTTGCCCTGCTTGCCCCGAAAGGTGGGCAGCACGATCCGCCGGCCCTCGTCGGCGTCATAGGCCTCCAGCAGGCGGTCGATCACGCGTCCCGTCACCAGCGGCATGTCGCCTAAACAGACCAGCGCCGCCGCGGCCTCCGGCGGAACCGCCGCGATCCCCGCCTTGAGGCTGGCCGACAGGCCCGAGCCATAGTCAGCCGCGTGGACGTAGCGCACCGGGCGACCGCCGAGGGCGTGCTCGACCTCGTCGGCCATGTGGCCGGTCACGACCAGGATGGGGCGCGCCTTGGACGACAGCACGTTGTCGATCACCCGCGCGATCATCGGTTTCCCGGTCCGGTCGGCCACCAGCAGCTTGTTGTGCGGCGCCATCCGTCGCGACCGCCCGGCGGCGAGCACCACGGCCGCTATCACCGGGGCGCTGCGCGGCGCCGGCCCCGTCCGGACCACGGAGGGCGCCTTCTCGCGCGGCAGCGGCCGCGCATCGATCTCCTTGAGAAGCCCGCCGACGCCCAGCCCCATCACGTCGGCCGGCCGCACCGGAAGCCCGGCGAACAGGCGCGGGAGGATGAAGTCGATGCCGTTCTGCTTGGGGCTCTTGGCGCAGCCGGGCAGCACCAGCGCAGGCCTCTCGCCGATCCGCCCGACGCAGATCAGGTTGCCCGGATCGACCGGCATCCCGAAATGCACGATCTCACCGCCGGCTTCCACGATCGCAGCCGGGCCGACATCGCGCCGGTCCACGACCGCCGAGGCACCGGCGACCAGGAGCAGCTCGGCTCCCTGCGCCTTCAGGCTCTCCAGCGCCGCGACAACCGGCGCCTGCTGATGCGGCACGCGCAGCGCCGGCAGCAGCGTGCCGGTCAGCCGGCTTACCCGCTCGCCGGTCACGGCGATCGCCTTCTCGGTGGCGCTCTCCTTCATCCCCGGCAGCTCGGTCACGACCAGGCCGACCTTCAGCGGACGGAACGGATGCAGGCTGAGCGCCGGCCCGCCCTGGCGCGCAATCGCCACCGCCACATCCAGAAGCGCGCCCGGCACTGCGAACGGGACCACCTTGATGGTTGCGACGAGGTCCTTGGCCGCGACCACGGCGAAGTCGGGCAGCGTGCCGAGCGTCAGGCTCTCGTCCACACGGTTGATGCGCTCCACCTTCGCCGGGTCGATGCGCAGCAGGCCCGGCGCCTCGGCCGCGAGGTTCACGCGCCCCGTGCCGGCGCGGGAGCGGGCGAGCAGCGGCGCGACCAGCGGATCGGCCAATCGATCGGCGGCGATGTCCTCCGGGACGTCGCCCGGCTCGAGCCGCGCGGCGATCACCTCGCTCCGCCCCGCCTGCCGCAGCGCGGCGATTGCCGTCTCGTCCAGCACCGATCCCTTGCGGATCATTCGATCGGCCAGGCGGTGGGAATGGGCGCTGATGGCGCCCTTCGCCTCCCCTAGCGCGACCGGGCCGAACTTCATGCCGCCTGCCGAGCCAGCCGGCCGGCCGCGAGCGAGGAACCCCGGCGCACGGCGACCAGTTCCGCCACGATCGACAGCGCGATCTCCGGCGCCGTCACCGCCTCCAGGTCCAGACCCACCGGTCCACGGATGCGCGCCATCGCCGCGTCGTCGTGGCCGAGGTCACGCAGGCGCTTGAGCCGCGCGGCGTGGGTCCGCCGCGAGCCGAGCGAGCCGATGTAGAAGGCCTCCGATCGCAGCGCCCGGTCGAGCGCCGGGTCATCCAGCTTCGGATCGTGCGTCAGCGTCACCACCGCGGTACGCGCATCCGGGCGCAGCGCGTCCAGCGCCTCGTCCGGCCAGTCGGTGCGGATCGTCACGTCGGGGAACCGCTCGTCGGAGGCGAAGGACCGCCGCGGATCGACCACGGTCACGGCGAAGCCGATGCCGCTCGCGAACGGCACCAGCGCCTGGGCGATGTGGACCGCGCCCACCACGATCAGCCGCAGGGGCGGGTTGTGCGCCTGCAGGAACCAGGCGGAGCCGCCGGCCTGGATGGTGCGGCTCTTGTCCTCGCGCAAGGCGGCCTCGGCCGCCGCGTTGAGTTCGGCTGCTGAAGCGGGGTCGGGCAACAGGTACTGCGCCCCGTCCGACAGACGCGTGGCGAGGGCGACGGGCCGCTTCTCCTGTCGCGCCTGGGTGAGCGCGGCGAGGACCTCCGGGGTCACAGAAGCTTCTCCACGAACACCTTGACCTTTCCGCCGCAGGCAAGCCCCACCTCCCACGCGCGCTCGTTGGTCACGCCGAAATCGAGAAGTTGCGGCGCCCCGGTCTCGATCGTTCGCATCGCCGCGTCGGCGACGGCGCCCTCGATGCAGCCACCGGAGACCGAGCCCGCCATCCTGCCCGATTTCGTCACGGCCATCTGGCTGCCCGCCGGCCGGGGCGAGCTGCCCCAGGCCTCGGTGACGGTGGCGAGCGCGACGTCCTCGCCAGCCGCGCGCCAGATCGCGGCCTGACCCAGCACGTCCTCGGTCTCGCCCATTGAACCTACGGTATTCATGACGCCATCCTTTCAACCCTCGTCCGGCTTGGCTCGGGACGGGAGAGCAGATCAACCAGCGCACGCAGGCTGGCCAGATTGTGGACCGGCCGGAACTCGTCCACGTGCGGCAGCATCGCCCGGATACCCTGCGATTTTGGCTCGAACCCCTCCCAGCGCAACAGCGGGTTGAGCCAGATCAGGCGTCGGCAGGAGCGGTGCAGCCGGTCCATGCTTTCCGCGAGGCTCTGTCCCGCGTCCTGCTCGCGCGGGCGGTCGAGCCCGTCGGTGATCAGCAGCACGATGGCCCCCTGCCCCAGGACGCGACGCGCCCATTGGTGATTGAACGCGGCGACCGCCTCGCCGATGCGGGTGCCGCCCGACCAGTCGGGGACGATATGCGCCACCATCTGGAACGCGACCTCGGGATCGCGGTGGCGGAGCTGGCGGGTGATGTTGGTCAGCCTGGTGCCGAACAGGAAGGCGTGGACCCGGTCGCGGTCGTTCGTCACCGCGTGCAGGAAATGCAGCAAAATCTGCGCGTAACGCGCCATCGAGCCGGAGATGTCGCACAGCACGACCAGCGGCGGCGGGCGCGTGACCCGGCGGGAGCGGGCGATGTCGAATATCTCGCCTCCCTGGCGGAGGCTGGCGCGGATGGTGCGCCGCAGGTCCAAAGTCGGGCCGAGCGGGTCGGGGCGCAGCCGGCGGGTCGCCTGGTGCTGGAGCGGCAGGGCGAGTCGGCGGATCTCGCGCTTGGCGGCAGCGATCTCGGCGGCGCTCATCGCCTCGAAATCCATGGCCTGCAGGTGCTCCCGCTCGCTCGCTGTCAGTGCCACGTCGATATGCGGCGGCTTCTCGTCGGGGCGGAGCGGGCGTTCGCGGGGCGGCTGGAAGGCTTCGGCGACGCGGCGCGCGGCAGGCGGCGGCTTGTCGCGGGACAACTCCTTTCTTCGGGTCAAGCATCCCATCGCCGCTGCCTGTTCGGCCGCGGCCGGGTCGCGCCAGAACAGGCCGAAGGCGGCGTCGAACACCTCCTGGTGCTCGTGGCGGCGCGTCATGGTGGCGCGCAGCGCGGTCCGCACCTCGGCACGGCTGCCGATATCGATCTAGCGTGAGCGCGCGTAGCGCGGACCTGGCCTCGGAGGGGCCGACCGGCAAGCCGGCGCGGCGCAGCAGCCGCGCGAACTGCATGACGTTGGCGGCGAGGAGACCATTGGATTGCCGCGTTCATGGGTCGGGGAAATAGGTGTCGTGGCGGTCCCGGTCCTCGCGGATGAGATCGGTGCTGTTCAGCCTGCTCGAAGGACTCTCCGCCCGCAGACGGGCGGCAAGCTCAGCGATCGATTCCGTCTCCGGCTCCCGCACCGACACCAGAATGGCAAGATGCTCGGCCTCGATGGAGCGGCTGTTGCGCTGCGCGCGCCGTTTCAGTGCATTGATGATCCGCTCATCCAAGCCCTGCACTCGAAGCTGACCCATGGCACGCTCCGCCCTTGCCGTCAGGATATGCGAACGATGCGTCTGCTTGTCCAGGCAGTGGCCGTGTGGCGGCTGACGCAGATCGAGAGCATGTTTGGAGCAGATTTCATCGTGATCCGGCGTACCGAAGCGCCACCTCTCCCGCTTGCGCGGGAGTTGGCGAGCGGAGCGAACCGGGTGAGGGACTTGCCCGCGCTACCCTCACCCCCCGCGCAAGCGCGGCGACCTTTCCCGCAAGCGGGAGAGGCATCATGGGAGCAAGCAGAATTCAGATG
The DNA here is from genome assembly GCA_963830565.1 of uncultured Pseudomonadota bacterium. Taxonomy (GTDB): domain Bacteria; phylum Pseudomonadota; class Alphaproteobacteria; order Acetobacterales; family Acetobacteraceae; genus DATFDN01. The sequence continues at coordinate 12,065 of CAWHMO010000012.1, read as the reverse complement.
CTTCAATGTGATTCAGAAACATCCGAACCGAACACGGCCAGCGCCGCGTGACCACCAACACGAAGCCGCTCCTCCGGGTCGGCCCCGATGAACGCCCTGCTCGCCCGCAACCGCGTAGCGACGTGTGACCTGCATCACACCCGCTTTTCGCCATCTCGCGTATTGCTTAGGCACGCGCCAGGGCATGGAGCCGAGCTTTCCCGTCTCAGGAGGCATGGAGGAAACGATGCAAATCCTAGTATTTTGTCAGTCATCAAGTGATGGGTAGAGGCTTCGGAGTTTGGTGCGGGCCTGGCCGGTGGTGAAGTGCCAGTTGACCTTGGCTTGCCCGGCGTTGCGCTGGTCCTCCCATTGCGCGACGTGGCGGCGGAGCGTCTCGTGCTGGGCGATGCGGCGAGCGAGGCATTGCCGCGCTAACGCGCTGAACTCGATTTCGGCCATGTTGAGCCACGATCCATGCTTGGGCGTGTGGTGGAGTTCAATGCGCTCGGCCAGGCGCCTGGCCTCCTCGGGCGGGAACGCCTCGTAGAGGCTGGCGAGCGAGTGAGTGTTGAGCTGGTCCATGACCAGCACCACGCGCTCGGCGTCATGGTATGGCCCCTCGAGCAGGTCGCGCACGAAGCTGGCCCAGTCGCCGCGGCGGCGGTGCTCGGTCACGGCCACATGCCGCCAGCCGGCGAGCGGCTCAGTGGCGAGGAACAGGCTGGCCACGCCGTTGCGAACATAGACGTGGTCGAAGCGTTCAACCGCGCCAGGCCGTGTCGGCAGGGGTTCGCGCGTTTCGCCGACCAGTTGCTTGAAAGTCTCGTCGAGGCAGACCACCGGCCGCTTCGCGTCGTAGGGACGGCTGTAGACCTCCAGCACGTCTTCCATGTGGAAGACGAACTCCGCCGAGTGCTTCGGCGGGATGCACCACATCCGCCTCAGGTGCGGCTTGAGGGCGTTTTTTTGAGCGTCTGGCGCACCGTTTCGTGCGAGAGCGCGTCGGTGTGCTGCAACTCGACCATGCGCCGCGCCAGCAGGCGCAAGGTCCAGCGCCCGCACCCTTGCGGCGGCGCGGAGCAGGCCAGCGCAATGAGGTGCGCCTCCTGCGCGCCGTCGAGCGCGCGCGTATAGACCCGCTTACCCCCGCGATACGGGCTCAGCGCGGCTGCCAGGCCCTCCTCCACGAAGCGCCGCCGCACCCGCTCTATCGTGGCCACCCCGATCCCGACCGCCTCCGCGGTCCGCTCGTCCGTCCACGCCGGGCCACCCTCCGCCGCGTCGGCCTTGAGCAGCATCTGAGCGTGCTTGAGCTTGCGAACATCCGCCTTGCCACGCGACAACAGCGCCGCGAGCTCCTCGCGCTCCATCACTGTCAGTGTCACCCGATACTTCTTCATCGCACGCCTCCGGCCATGGCTTCACCGCCAAAGCCAGAACGCACGGCCCCTCAAATCAGCTATGACGGAGCACTAGTGGGTCGGCTGCCTCGAACTGTGGCATACTGGCACGGTGCTGAATGGCGAGGCGACCGATGTCACGACGACAGAAGGATCCGCTACGCGCATTGAGTGAGGAGGAGCGGAGGACGTTATCGCAGCTGAGCCAGTCACGCCGGGCGCCTGCTGCGCAGGTAGCCCGCGCACGAGCATTGCTGGCGGTTGCCGAAGGGCAAAGCTACACGACGGCAGCGCAGCTTGCGGGGCGCCGCACCGGCGATACCGTTGCGCGCTGGGTGGCGCGGTTCAACGGCGACGGACTGGCGGCGGTGATGCCGCGCCATGGCGGGGGCCATCCGGTGCGCTACGGCGAGGTCGAGAAGCGGCGGATCCTGGCCGTGGTCGCCCGCCCTCCGGATCGGGCGCGGGATGGCACGGCGACATGGTCGCTGAGCACGCTGCAAGCCGCGCTGCGCCGGGGGGCGGATGGTCTGCCCCGCATCAGCACCGACACGATCGGCCGCACCCTGCATGAGGCGGGCTTCGGCTGGCAGAAGAGCCGAACCTGGTGCGAAACCGGGGCGGTCGTGCGCAAGCGCAAACGGGGTGGTCCAGTCACCGTCATCGATCCGGATGCGGCGGCAAAAAGGGGCTGATCGAGCGGGCCTACACGCTCGGCGCCTCACGCGGTCTGGCAGTTTGGTGCGAAGACGAGGCCGGACCCTTCCAGGCGGTGCCGCATCCCGGCAGGTCCTGGCAGCCGCACGGCCGTCCTGCCACCCAGCCGCATGAGTATATCCGGGGCGGCACCTGCAAGCTCCTGACCCTGTTCCATCCGGCAACTGGTCAGGTGCATATCCAGCCGGTTAGCCGGTGCACGAACCAGGTTCTGCATGGCTGGCTCAAAGAAAGCCTGACCGCGATCATGGCGGCGCTGCCTGCACCGACGCAGGCGGTCAATGTCGCCGCACTCCGTGCCGCGTGGCAGACCTGGCAGAACGGACTGGCGGAACGCTTCACCTTGCCCGAGCATCTGCCGCCACTGCGCCTGCTGCTCGTGTGGGATAATCTCACCGGCCACAAAAGCGCCGAGATGGTCGTCTGGCTATGCCAGCACGGCATCATGCCGCTCTACACCCCGCTCGGCGGCAGCTGGCTCAATATGGCCGAATCGATCCAGCGCATCCTCAAGCGCCGTGCGCTGGAAGAGCAGCATCCACACAGTCCTGCCGAGATCGGCGCCTGGTTCGAGCAGACCGCGTGGGCCTGGAACCAACAGCCCACGCCCTTCACCTGGCACGGCCGGCGTTGGCAACGTCGGCGCCATCGCAGCACCGACGGACATCCAATCGGCGGCTCCGCCGCTCGTTGCCAGCATCTCTTATCCCGCCCTCAACCCCATGGACAGGAACGGCAGAGTTCAAGGCAGCTGACCCACTAGTGCCGTTTCATAACTCCCAAACGGGCGAGACTCGCAAGGTGAAGGTCGGCTGGAGCTGGACGCTTTTCTTCTTTTCCGGTTTCCTGGGACTCCCGCTGTTCCTGCGCGGCCTGATCACTTGGGGAAGCATCTTCGCTGGTCTTTGGGGGCTCGTTGTCGTTGCGAACCTGCTGTCCGCCTGGAGCGAAGACGCAGCGGCACTCTCTTCTGTACCTGAGCTTGGTCAGTCTCGGGCTCTCCATCTTCATCGGCGTGAAGGGCAATGAGATCACCGCCAAGTACCTGCTGTCGCAGGGTTGGCGAATAATCGAGCCGAATGACTTCATGATGGTCGCCCTGAAGCGGTGGAACATAACAGACCCGCCGGTCGTGGCTAGCGCCCGGTCAGCCTAATTGCCTGAATGGATTCATAGGTTCCCAAACGAGCAAGTTGACTTGGATCCGGCGGTTGCTGTACCCTGTTGCTGGTTTGCCTTGAGCATCGGGCCAAGCTTGGGGAGGATGGGATGATGTCACTGCTCCAATTGCGGCTCCGAGAACACCGACGCTGCGAAATTCTGCGCGAGGTGCGGAAAATCGGTCGGTCCGGCCGCTCAAACCCGAACGGATGTCCCGACGAGACCGCCGAACGTCCAGTTCGCCGGCCCTGCCGCCGAAGCGGCGATTGTTGCTCCTATTCCAATAACGGTCGGTGCGAAGCAATATGCGAACGGCAAGACACCTTGGGTGGCTACGTTGCTGTCGTTTCTCTTCCCAGGCGTCGGGCAATTCTACAACGGTGATGTCAAGAAGGGCATCATCATGTTGATTGTTGCGATCGCCCTCATGGCGCTGACGGTCGGCATCGGCGTGCTGCCGGTCACGATCTGGGCGATGGCTGACGCCTACCACGTCGCAAAGGGCGAGTGGGCGCTCTGGTAGAGCTATGCAGCAGCGCAAGCTCTCGGGACTTCGGGCGCAAGCCTTTGAGCACCCTCTCGATAGCCGAGCTTTGAACGCCCTAAAGAACACCGCAGGCTTCGACAAGCTTCTTGCGAAAGTCAACGAGTGGGGTCTGGAGCGAATCCTGCGCGTGCAGCTCACCGGAAGCTATCTGCGCGTCACCGCGGACAACTTCCCCGAGGTGCATGAAACCCTCACCCGAGCGTGCGACATCTTGGACATAGCCTCGCCGCCGGAGCTGTACATAGCGGCCGGCGGAGACGTCAATGCGTTCACGGCTGGGACCACGCGGCCCCTGATCGTCGTGAATTCCAGCGCGATCGATGCGCTCGATGACGCTGAGCTGCTGTTCATTATAGCCCATGAGTTGGGCCACATCATGTGTGGTCACGCTCTTTACTACCAAATTGCCGAGTTCTTGCCTGTGATCGCCAGGGTGATCGGCTCGGCCACCTTCGGCCTCGGAGACATCGTGGGCCTCGGCGTGCAGGCCGCGCTGCTCCACTGGAGGCGGATGTCCGAACTCAGTTGCGACCGTGCGGGTCTGCTCGCCTGCCAGGATGCGAACGCCGCGATCACTGCCATGATAAAGATCGCGGGATTGCCGCAGAAATATTACGACAGGATCAACCCGGAAGACTTCATCAACCAAGCCAAGGCATTCCAGGAGATGGAGTCGGACAGGCTTACGCGGTACGCGAAATACATAACGACGATCGGCAGCACTCATCCTTGGACAGTGGCGCGCGCCCATCAATTCCTGAATTGGGTGGATAGCGGAGAGTACAAAAGGGTTTTCAGCGAGCCGCAGAAAGTGCCGGTCGCGCTTCCTGCAGGGATAAAGTCCTACTGCACTCACTGCGGCGGAGCCTTGAGCGGAGCGGAAGTCTATTGTCCCTGCTGCGGGCAAAAGCTTTCCTCAGACACTCTGTCTGGCAAGTGAGCGGCACGCCATGCCGCCTGTGATCTCCCTGCACGCGTCGCAGTCGGACCGTCCCGTGATCCCCCCGCTCCGCGTGCTTGGGCTAGTCGCGTCGCCCGATGAGTCGCGGGCACCGCACCGCGAACTGGTCGCGCGGAACCTGTCCACGGCATTGCGCCCATTGATCGATCGTGGGGATATGATCCTGGAACGGGTGGCGCCCGCGACGGAGAACGTGCTTAAACGAGCACTGGATGAAAGCCCCTGGAATGTCTTGCATTTCATTGGGCATGCCCAAGCCCGCACGGCCCAGTATCAGACGATATCCCTCGAAGCGTCGGACGGCCGGGCGCGGGGGCTGACTTTAGGCTATCTCGCGCGGCTGGTTCTGACCTATCCCACCCTTCGGCTTGTCATCCTCCAACCCATCGCCAAGTTCGGCGTCGATTTCGCGCCAATCGCGACCACGTTGGCGGAACTCGGCGTGCCAAGCGCCATCGCTACATCGCCACTCTCCGACCGTCGCCAAGCGGTTTTCCTCTCCAAGCTTTACACAGCGATCTGCGCATCAGGCGAAGTGGAAGCTGCCGCCACGGAAGCGCGCTTCGCGATCGAGTCTATTGAAACAGGCGTTTGCAGCGCCTCGCTGGCTCGGCGAGAGCCACATCGGCCTCTGTTTTCCCTCGCGACTTCCATGCCCGCAGCCGCCGCGAGCATCGACTTGCCGCAAGCCGCACCCTCACATGCAGCGCCGGTGGAGGAGATAGCACGCAAGCGGGTGGCTTGTTCGTTCGATGTGTTCCTTTGCCACAATTCCGCTGACAAACCGGCGGTCAAGCGGATCGGTGAGAAGCTGAAGCAGCGCGGCATTCTGCCGTGGCTGGACGAGTGGGAACTGCGTCCCGGGCAACATGGCAGCCGGTTTTAGGAACAGATCGACTGGATCAAGGCCGCGGTGGTCTTCGTCGAGCGCCGGCCTCGGTCCGTGGCATAAGCAGGAGGCCTATGCACTTTTGCGAGAGTTCGTCGAACGGGGCAGCGATGTCATCCCCGTTCTGTTGGAAGATGCCCCGCCCGATCCGGAGTTGCCGCGCTTCCTGCGCGGCAATATGCGCGTGGACTTCCGCAAGCACGACCCCGATCCGCTTGGTCAATTGATTTGGGGAATAACGAGAATTCGGCCAGGCGGCTGAGATCAAGCGTCTTCCCGGCCATCCACGACTTCGGCAGGAGGTGGCAGTGCGACCCGAAGTCGTGGATGGCCGGAACAAGTCCGAGCATGACGATGGAACGGTCAACAGGGTGGCTGGGTGACATTGCGGAAGGCAGGAATACCCTTCCTAAGCCGCCTCGACCGCCTGCCGTACCTCGTCCACCAGCCGCGCCGCCTCAGCGCCGCGCAGCTTGGCGATGTCGTCCTGATACTTCAGCAACACGCCCAGCGTCTGCTCGACTACCTGCGGCTGCAGCTCGGTCTGATTCAGGTGCTGCAGCGCGCTTGCCCAGTCGATCGTCTCGGCCACGCCGGGCAGCTTGAACAGCTCCTCGCCGCGCAGGCGCTGCACGAAGGCGACCACCTGCGCCGACAGGGTTGCGGGAACCTCGGGGGCCTTGGCGGCCAGGATCGCGCGTTCGCGCGCCGCGTCCGGGTAATCGACCCAGTGATAGAGGCAGCGCCGCCGGATCGCGTCATGCACCTCGCGCGTGCGGTTCGAGGTCAGCACGACGACCGGCAGGATGCGCGCCTTCACCGTCCCAAGTTCCGGCACCGTCATCTGGAAGTCGGCCAGCAGCTCCAGCAGAAACGCCTCGAACGGCTCGTCGGCGCGGTCCAGCTCATCGATCAGCAGCACCGCCGGCGGCTGGTCGGGGTCGATCGCCGACAGCAGCGGGCGCGCTTGCAGGAACTCGCGGGTATAGATGTCATGGCCGAGGCGCGAGCGGTCCGTCTCCCCGGCCGCCTCGGCCATGCGGATCGCCATGAGCTGGCGCGCATGGTCCCATTCATAGGCGGCGGCGGCCGAGATCCATGCCGTCATAGCATTGCAGCCGCACCAGCCGCCGCCCGAGCCCGGCGGCCAGCACCTTGGCGATCTCGGTCTTGCCGGTCCCCGGTTCGCCCTCAAGGAACAGCGGCCGGCGCATCGACAGCGCCAGATGCACCGTGGTCGCCAGCTCGCGATCGGCGATATAGCCGTGCTCGGCCAGCAGCCGGGCGGTATCGGAGACGGTGGCGGGCAGCGTGTCCACTACAGCAGCGGGGCGACGATCAGGAACAGGATACAGAGCCATATGGCTCCGCCGATCCAGACCGCCAACGGGTAGCCCATCGGTTCGGGCGGGATCATGGACCACACCGCCGGACGGGGGATGGCCGCCGGGCTAACCGGAATCACCGCCTCGGACGGGGCGGAGGGGAACACCCGCTCCGGGCTGGGGCCCATGCGCGAGGTCAGCTCCTTGGTGAAGTTGTTGAAGAACTGGTCGGCCAGGGACTTGGCGGTGGAATCGATCAGCCGCGCCCCGAGTTGCGCCATCTTGCCGCCAACCTGCGCCTGGACCTCGTAGGTCAGCACCGTCGCCGCCGGACCGTCATCGGCCAAATGCACCTTGGCCCCGCCCTTGGCGAAGCCGGCCACCCCGCCCTGGCCTTCCCCGCTGATCGTATAGGCGGTCGCTGGCACGATATCGGAGAGATGGACCTTGCCGTTGAAACGCGTGGCGATCGGGCCGATCCGCATGGCGGCGGTGGCCTCCATGTCGTGCTCCGATGTCGCCTCCAGCCGCTCGCAACCCGGAATGCAGGTTTTAAGGATCGCGGGATCGTTCAACGCATCCCATACCATTGAACGCGGCGCTGGGATGCGCCGCTCACCGGTCATGTCCATAGGTCACGGATCCCCGTTTCGCGCGCCGGACGTATTACTGGCAGGGTCATGACCATGCAACCGACCGCCATCGTCGCTCTGCCCTGGGGGGCGCCCTTCCTGGGGGTGCTGCTGTCCATCGCCCTGATACCTATGCTGGCCCCGCGCTTCTGGCACCGGCGGCTGGGCTGGGTGGTGGGCTTCTGGGTGGCGGCGCTGCTCGCGCCCGAAGCGGCGATCGCCGGGTTCGGAGCCGCCGGCCAGGACACGTTCCACGCCGCCGTCGTCGAGTATCTACCGTTCGTGACCCTTCTCCTTGCCCTCTACACCGCCGGAGGCGGCATCCTGGTGCGCGGGGTGATCGCGGGGACGCCGGCCGGCAACACCGGCCTCCTAGCAATCGGCACCCTGCTTGCTGGCGTGATGGGCACCACCGGCGCATCGATGGTGCTGATCCATCCCCTGCTGCGTGCCAACGCGCATCGGCGCCGGAAGATGCATCTAGTTGCGTTCTTCACCATTCTCGTCGCCAATGCCGGCGGGGCGCTCTCGCCGCTGGGCGACCCGCCCCTCTATCTGGGCTACCTGCAAGGTGTCCCTTTCTTCTGGCCGGCACGCCACCTGGGGCCGCCGCTCGCCGTCCTTGCCGGCCTGCTGCTACCCCTGTTCTACGGAATGGATCGGGTGCTGGCGATGCGCGAGCCCGCCGCCCCGCCCCCCGAACGGCTGCACGTCCGGGGATGGCACAACGCACTGCTGATCCTGGTTGTCATCGTCACGGTACTCACCCAGGGCTGGATCGGAGCGACCCTGCACTGGGCGGGCCAGGAGATTCCGATAGCCCGGCTTGGCGCGGTTCTGGCCTTCCTCGCCGTCACCGCCGTCTCGGTCCTGACCACGCCGCGCGCGGTGCGCCAGGGGAACGACTTCTCCTGGCATCCAATGGCCGAGGTGGCGCTGATCTTCATTGCCGTCTTCATCACGATCGAGCCAGTCATGCGGATGCTGGAGGCCGGTCTGTCCGGTCCGTTCGCCCCGGTGCTGGCTTTGCTGGAGGACGACCGGGGAAACCGCTTGCCGGTCGCGTTCTTCTGGCTGACCGGATCGCTTTCCGCCTTCCTCGACAACGCTCCCACATTTCTTGTCTTCTTCGGACTGGCGAACGTCCGGCCCGACACGCTTCACGGCGGCCCAAACGAGGTGCTGGAAGCATTGTCGGCCGGCGCGGTCTTCTTCGGCGCGCTGACCTATATCGGCAACGCGCCCAACATGATGGTTCGCGCCATCGCCTCTCACCGAGGGGTGCACATGCCAAGCTTCTTCGGCTTCACCGCGATCGTCGCGGCGTTGCTGCTGCCGGTGTTCGCGATCCTGACGGCGCTGTTCTTCCACTGACGCATCCGCTATGGCGCGGCTTCTGCAAGGAGATCGTCCGATGACCTACCTCGTCGCCGCCGACCTGCCGACGGAGCCCGCCGGAGACCGGCTCCGTGCCCTGCTGGCGCGCGGCGGAATCGTCCAGATGCCCGGCGCCCATAACGGCCAGGCGGCGTTGCAGGCCAGGCAGGCCGGGTTCGAGGCGGTGTATCTCTCGGGCGCGGCGATGACGGCGCAGATGGGACTGCCCGATCTCGGCGTGATCACCGTCGACGAGGTGTGCTTCTTCATCCGCCAGGTCGCGCGCGCGGCGGCGCTGCCAGTGCTGGTGGACGGCGACACCGGCTACGGCGAGGCGCTGAACGTGATGAACATGGTCCGCAGCTTCGAGGACGCGGGCGCCGCCGGCGTGCATATCGAGGACCAGTTGCTGCCCAAGAAATGCGGGCATCTCAACGACAAAAAGCTGGCCGACGCCCACGACATGGCGGCCAAGATCGCGGCGGCCCGGCGGGCGCGGCGGCACCTGTTCCTGATCGCGCGCACCGACGCGGCGGGCAGCGAGGGCATGGATGGCGCGGTGGCGCGCGCCAGGCTGTACCTGGAAGCCGGGGCGGACGCGATCTTTCCCGAGGCGCTAACCAGCGCCGAAATGTTCCGCGAGTTCGCCCGCCGCGTGGATGCGCCGCTGCTCGCCAACATGACCGAGTTCGGCCGCACCCCGTTCTTCACCGCCGCCGAGTTCGAGGCGATGGGTTATCGCATGGTGATCTGGCCGGTCAGCTCGCTGCGCGTCGCCAACAAGGCCCAGGCCGAACTCTATGCGGCGATAAGGCGCGACGGCGGGACGCAGAACATGATCGACCGGATGCAGACCCGCGCCGAGCTGTATGCCACGATCGGCTATCACGACTACGAGGCGCTCGACGCCTCCATCGTGAAGACCGTGATTCCGCAAGGGATGCCGCAGCGGGCGCCGTGAAGCAGCCCCCGCTGTATGTCGGTAGCGAGATCTACCGCAACTCCAGCTACGGCCCGAAGCACCCGCTGGCAGTGCCGCGCGTCTCCACCTGCACCGATCTCTGCCGCGCGCTCGGCTGGCTGCCCGACGCGGCCTATGTCGAGGCGCCGATGGCGAGCGACGACGCGCTCGCGCGCTTCCATGATCCGGCCTATGTCGCCGCCCTGCGCCGGGCCGAGGCGACGCAGTCGGTGAGCGAGCAGGATCGGGCACACCACCGTCTCGGCGCCGAGGGCAACCCGGTCTATCCCGAGATGTTCCGCCGCCCGGCGATCTCCGCCGGCGGGGTGATGCTGGCCGCGCGCCTCACCGCCTCCGGCGGCGTCGTGCATTGCCCTGGCGGGGGCACCCATCACGGAAGGCGGGACCGCGCGGCGGGATTCTGCTTCCTCAACGATCCCGTGCTGGGCCTGTTGACCTGGCTCGACCACGGGCTCGATACCATCGTCTATGTCGACATCGACGCCCATCATGGCGATGGCGTGCAGGACGCCTTCGCCGACGACGGCCGCGTGCTGACCGTCAGCATCCATGAGGCCGGACGCTGGCCGTTCAGCGGGGCCGCCGAGGATCGGGCGGGCGGGGCGGCGCGCAACCTCCCGGTGCCGGAAGGCTGCAACGACAGCGAGTTCCTGTATCTGCTCGATCATGCCGTGCTGCCGCTGATCCGCGCCCGGCGGCCGCAGGCGATCATGCTGCAGGCCGGGGCCGACGCGCTGGCCGAAGACCCCCTCGCCCGGCTGTCGCTCTCCAACAACGCGCATTTCGCGACCGTCGCGGCACTCCGTGGCTTGGCCCCGCGCCTGATCGTGCTGGGTGGAGGCGGCTATAATCCATGGGCCGTCGGGCGCTGCTGGGCTGGCATCTGGGCCACGCTGAACGCGCTGCCGATCCCCGAGCGTCTGCCGCCGGCGGCCGAGGCGGTGCTGCGCGCCCTGCGCTTCGACCGCGCCGCCGGCCGCAATCCGCCGGCGCACTGGTTCACGACGCTGCGCGACCCCCCGCGCTGGGGCCCGATCCGCGAGGAAGTGCTCCGGCTGGCCGCGCTCACCCTTCAGGAGAGGCTTTCCGCATGAACCGCCGCACGCTGTTCCTTCTGCTCGCCCTGGCCCCGGCAGCGCTCGTCGCGCGCGCGCAGGAGCCGACCGCCGCCCAGCCGGAGCTGCCGAAGGAACAGATCACGATCACGGCCAAGGACGGCCAGCGCCATCCGTTCGAGGTCGAGTTGGCAACCACGCCGGCGCAGCAGACGGTGGGCGAGATGTTCCGCACGCGCGTGCCGCCGGATGGGGGGATGCTGTTCGTCTGGCCGGCCGTGCAGGAGAGCCAGATGTGGATGAAGAACACGCTGGTGCCACTCGACATGGTGTTCATCGACGCCGACGGCACGATCCGGCGCATTGCCGAGGACACTGTGCCGCAGAGCCTGCGCGTGATCGACAGCGGCGGCCCGGTGGCGGCGACGCTTGAACTGGCGGGTGGCACGACAGCCCGTCTCGGGATTGCGGCGGGCGACAAGGTGATCGGACCGCAGTTTCACGCCGGCGGATGAGCTTGCGGATCGGGCGCCGCCCCCATAGGTTCGCCCAGCCTGGGCGGGGCGTGGCGCAGCCTGGTTAGCGCGCGTGTTTTGGGTACACGAGGCCGCCGGTTCGAATCCGGCCGCCCCGACCAGATCGGAGAGAGGAACGACGGCGCATGCGGGCCCGCATCTACCAGCCCCCCAAGACCGCGATGCAGTCCGGCCGCGCCGGCACCGATGTCTGGATCCTCGAATTCGAGCCGAACGCCCCGCAACGTCCCGACCCGCTGATGGGCTGGATCGGCAGCACCGACACGCTGGCTCAGGTGCGCCTGCACTTCGCCACGCGCGAGGAGGCGGTCGGCTATGCCGAGCAGCACGGCACCGCCTACGAGGTGGAACTGCCCCATCAGCGGCGAGTCAAGCCGAAGGCGTATGCGGAGAATTTCGCGTATAACCGGCGGGATTTGTGGACGCACTGATCACGCCCACGGGCGAGCGCCCTTAGCTCAGTTGGACAGAGCAACAGCCTTCTAAGCTGTGGGTCGGTGG
>CAWHMO010000011.1:0-139686 GCA_963830565.1 uncultured Pseudomonadota bacterium | reverse complement strand
CGGCACGAGCTGCGCATCGAAGGTCATGTGACGGGTGAAGCGGGCAAGATTTATCCGGCCTGCATGGGCGGCAGCGGCGCCTACCTGCCCGAAGGACTGCGGCGGGCCGGACGGCTACCTAGCCGGCCTTGGACGAGGCGGTGTCGCTGAGTGCGGTCGAGGACCTGGACACGATGACCGAGGTCCTGCGCGAGGTTGTAAATCTGCAATGGGCTGGACTGAGCTGCTCGAGGATGACTGAGACCCGCTGGCGGCTGGAGGATGTGGCCACGCGTTTCGATCAAGGTCTTCGCGAAGCGGGCGGCGACCTCTGCTTGGGATCGCTGGACCGCGCCTTGCGCTTCAGGCAATTTCTGCCGGCTACATCTTGGCAAAGTTTTCCGCGATGTAGCTGTGCGCCGCGAGGCAATAATCGCAACCATCGACCTCAGAGACGGCGAGGGCGATCGCGTCACGCGTCCTGCGCGGTCGAGCGCTTCGGCGAAATGGCTCTGCAACCCGACCCAGTCGGCCAGGGCAGCGGGGCTGAGCGACATCAGCGGTGCCGGTTAGGGACGAACCCGAGGTGCTTCGCGACCGCATCCAGGATCGACTTCGACTGATCCAGGGTGTCGTCTCGGGCTGGGGTGGCAATGCGAGACATGCCGGTTCTCCGCTTCTCCGTTAAGCCCGTGCGGCCGTGGCGGTTGAGAGGTAAGCCCTATCGACTATACCGATAATCCGGCATTTCTGGTAGGCCTCCTCTCGCTCGGTGAGAGAACTCATGGATCGCCGGGAAGCCATGTCAATGCTGGTCGCGGCAGCGGAAACGGGCAGCTTATCCGCCGCCGCCCGCAAGCTTGGCGTCCCGCTGCCCACGCTCTGCCGGGAAGTGGCGGAGCTGGAAGCGCATTTGAAGACGCGCCTGCTCGTGCGCACGACCCGGAAGCTGGCGCTGACCGAGACGGGCGTGACCTACCTGAGTGCGTGCAAGCGCATCCTCGAACAGGTGGGCGACGCCGAGACCGAGGCGTCCGGCGAATTCAGCACGCCGCGAGGCGAGCTTCACCTGCGTGACCTTTGCGGGAATGCCGGCACCATGGAGGTTCGCCTCCCGGAACCGCGGTCAGTCGCAACCGGTGGGTCCACGCTGCCGCCTCAGCATCAACACCGCGGAGGCGGCAATCGATGCCGCGATCGCTGGTGTAGGGATAACGCACGTGCTGCTGGTACCAGGGTCTCGCGTGCGGTCGCCGAGGGAAAGCTCAAGGTCGTGCTTAAGGAGTTTGAGCCCGAACCAGCGCCGGTCCACATCATCCATGCTGGCCAGGGCCTCGTGCCGCTGAACAAGACGAAGCTTCCTCGAATTCGCTGTGCCCGGCTGCGCAAAGCACTCGCCGACGACCAGAGCAGGCTAGTCTGAGCGCGGCAGGGCATTCCCCCCTCTCGCCCTGCGAGAGGCAGGTTCTCAAAAGCGACGGATGATCAGCGTGCGCGGTTGCATCTACAGTTGCAGGTCTCTGAATCAACCGAGACACGGCGGACTCTCGGTTTTTGCGCTGCCGGTCTCGGGCTGCTGCTGACGGACCGGGAGAGATCGCATGCCCTATGGCTTTCTTGACATCGCCGCGACGCGGAGTGTCAAGGCCGCGCAGGCGTCGAATGGAAGCGTCGGCTTCTGGTCGAATTTTCATGGCGAACGTGCATTCGACCGCTTCACCGAAGCCCGGCGGGCCAGAATGGCTGGCCGGGACATCCAGCATCGCGGCCCGTCCGGCTTCCTGCGCGCACACACCCCTGGTTCCACCGTCTTCCGCTCCATTCTGATCCGATGGACCAAAGAAGCCATGAATGACCTCGCCCTGCTCCATTTTGCCTGCGGCATCATCGCCTGGCGTCAGGCCCTACCGCGATAGGCTCTTAGGTCGACGACATGGGACGTTGTGATGGTGCGCTCCGCGACCAGGGCGAAATTGAGGAAGCCGCCGGTGGCAGCTAGCTAGAAAAAGCCGCAGGAAGTCAGTGGCTTACTGGAGGTCCGGGCGGGAATTGAACCCACATTCGCGGATTTGCAGTCCGCTGCATCACCACTCTGCCACCGGACCTGAAGGTAGCTTGCAAGCTAGGGAATTCTAGGAATTCCGCTGGCCTACGGTCTCAGAACTCTTTTAGCAGACTTATCCACGATGATCCAGATTGGGCTGGGTTCAACTGGCTCAGTGTCCCACCAGTGTCCCAAGTGCCGGGAGGACAGGTCACAGCCATACGCCTCGACATTGCGACACTGATTATCCAGGGCTTTGGGCCGGCGCGAAGCGGGCGCGCGTCGTCCAGTGCCAGGCGACCAGGGCAAGGGCCACGATGATCGGCGGCATGACCGCAAGGTTCAGCATCTCCCAGCCGCCTGTCGCCTCCAGCGCGCCGGAGGCGAAGGCGGTGCAGGCGGTAGTGCCGAATACCAGGACATCGTTGGTGACCTGCACCCGTACCCGCTCTTCCAGCGTATAGGCCGTCGTCAGCAAGGTCGTGCCGCCGACGAACATGAAGTTCCACCCGACGCCGAGCAGCACCAAGGCCATGGTGAAGGTGCTGAACAGCGGCGCCAGGGAGATGTTGACGGCGACGCAGAGCGAGATGAGCGCCGCTCCGGCAACGATCACCCGATGCGAGCCGAAACGTTGGATCAGTCGGCCGGTGAGGAATCCAGGCAGATACATGGCCAGCGAGTGGGCGCGGATGACGTCGGCAGAGGCATCGACACCGAACCCGCACAGCATCATCTGCAGGGGGGTCGAGGTCATGACCAGGTTCATGGTCCCGTACCCAGCCATGGCGCTGACGGCGGCGGTGATGAAGGTGGGACGCGCGAGGATACTGGCCACCGGCACCGGGATCCCGCGCTGCCGCTCGGCGCGCGGCAGCGCCGTGAAGCTGAGCAGACAGGCGGCGAGCAGCGGCAGCGCGAGCTGGCAGAGATAGGTGGCCAGGAACTGACGATTGGGCAGCATCATGTTGGTGCGTTTGACGATCTCCGGCCCCACGATGGCGGCGAGTACGCCGCCGGTCATGACCAGGGCGATGGCGCGCGGGCGGGCGTGTGGGGCGGCGACCTCGGCGGCGGCGAACCGGAGGTGCTGCGATATGCCGAACCCCATGCCCGCCGGCACCGCGCCCAGGCAGTAGAGCAGAAAGCTCTGCCGCCAGACGCCGAGCCCGAAGGTCAGGCTGCCCAGCAGCGCCATCGCGATGCCAAGCCAGAAGCCGGCCCGCCGTCCGAGTCGAGTGAAGACGAAGCCGGCCGGAATGGAGCCGGCCATCACCGCCGTCATCTGGATCGCCACGGGCAATGTGATGAGCGTCTTGTTGGCGGCCAGCGCGTCACCGATCAGCGAGGCCATCACGACCTGCCCCGACATGACGGCGTTCATCATCGCCTGGCAACAGAAGAGCAGCCACACGTTGCGGTTCATCAGAAGTGGCTCCACCCGCCGGCGCCGAGCGCGAGGGGCGTGCCGTCCGGGCCGCGCACGGTGACCTCCGGGGGGCCGGCGTGGAAGACTCCGATCCGCGTGACCGCGATCCCGGCGCTCGCGGCGGCGGCCAACGCCGTCTCCTTGGCGGGCGATACTGCAAGCAGGAGTTCGTAGTCGTCGCCGCCAGTGAGGCAGCGCGCCAGCCACTCCGGGCCCGCTTGCCGCGCAGGCGTCGAGAGCGGCACGCACGCCGCTTCCACGGTGGCGGCGAAGCCGCCCGCACGGCAGAGATGGCCGAGGTCCTGCGCCAAGCCGTCTGAGACATCCATCGCCGCTGAGGCAATGCCCGTGATGGCCAACCCCAGCCGGGGCCGCGGCAGGCGGTAGCGGTCGAGCAGATACCCGGTCGAATCGGAGAGCTTGCCTTGCGCGACCAGCAGCCCGAGCGCGCCGTCGCCGATCGTGCCCGTGACCCAGATGCCGTCGCCCGGCCGCGCGCCGGCGCGGCGCACCATCGCGCCTGTCGCGACATGGCCGATGGCGGTGAGCGACAGGCTGATCGGGCCGGGCGTGGAGGTGGTGTCGCCGCCCAGAAGCGTGATCCCGAATTCGGTCTGGTCGGCCGACAGACCGGCGGCGAAACCGGCGAAGAAGGCGTCCGGGGTATCGCGCGGAGCGGAGACGGTGATCAGATACCCGAGCGGGACCGCTCCCTTGGCGGCGAGATCGGAGAGGTTCACGCGCAGCAGCTTGCGTCCGATCAGGTCGGGCGGATCGTCGGGCAGGAAATGCACGCCGCCGACCATGGCATCGGCGGTCAGCACCAGATCGCGGCCCGGCGGCGGGCTGATCACCGCCGCATCATCTTGCAGCGCCAGTGCACCCGGCCCGGCCAGGGGACGGAAATGGCGAGCGATCAGCGCGAACTCGGCCGGCAGCGCGTGGTCCCGCACGACGCTGGTTCTACAGCCCAAGCGAGGCGAGGAAGCCGCCGATCGCCTCGGCCACGATGTCCGGAGTCTGCACCGCCATGAAATGCCCGGTCTCCAACGCCCGGAAGCGCGCGTTCGGCATGGCGCGCGCCAGCGGCTCGACCAGTGCGGGCGGGCGCAGGCGATCCTTGGTGCCCGCCAGAAGCAGGGCAGGGCAGGCGACGCCCGCCAACTCCTCCGTGACCCGCGCCTCGACCAGCATCCGGTAGATCGCACCGTAGCTCTCCGGGTCGTTGGCGAGCCAGCGGGCGCGGAAGCGGCGATACTGCTCGGCGTCGTGGCGCACTTCCGGCGGATAGGAACCGGCGAAGCTTTCCTCGATGACGCCGGCCGCACCGAGGCGCTCGATCGCCTCGGCGCGCGTGATGGTGGCCGCGCGCCGCTCGGCGGCGACGCCCGTTGCCGGACCCATGGCAACGAGCGCGGCGACGCGATCGGGGTAGCGAGCCGCCGTGTGCAGCACGATCCCGCCGCCGACCGCGCAGCCGGTCAGCGCCACCTTGGTGGTGATCCGGAGCGCGTCGAGCAGCGCGATCAGATCCGCGGCCATGACATCGAACGTCACCGCGCCGCGAATCTTCTCCGATTGGCCGGCCCCGCGCGTGTCGTAGCGCAGCACGCTGCGCCCTTGCGCCAGCGCCGGCAGGGTCTGGTCCCAGCTCTCCAAGGTGCCACCCATCTCGTGGACCAGCACCAGGGTGCTAGGCCCCTCGCCGGCGGCGTCGTAGCGCAGGCTGGTGCCGTTGACCTCGATCCACTCCATCAGCCGGCTCCTTGCAATGCGGGCGCGTTCAGCGTGCGGCAATCGGGCGCGAAGGACAGCGGCGCTTCGGTCCGGGCGGCCAGGTCCGCCCGCGATAGGCCGGCAACGATCTCGCGCACCAGGAACCCGGCCTCGGTCACGTCGATCACGGCAAGATCGGTGAACACGCGCGTCACGCAACGCACGGCGGTCAGCGGCAGCCGGCAGGATTGCAGCAGGCGCGGCGCGCCGGTGCGAGTCGTGTGTTCCATCAGCACCCAGACGGCACGCGCGCAGGACGCGAGATCCATGGCGCCGCCGACTAGTGGGCCCTTGTCGGGCACGCCTGAGTCCCAATTCGCCATGTCGCCGTTGGAAGCGACCTCGAAGCAGCCGAGGATGGTGACATCGATGTGCCCGCCTCGGATCATCGCGAACGAGCCGGCGGAATCGACGATCGCGGCACCAGGACGTAGCGTGATGCGACGGCTGCCGGCATCGACTAGGTCGGGATCGGCGCGGTCCGCCGGCGCGACCGGGCCGCAGCCGATGATGCCGTTCTCAGACTGGATGAACACGTCGCGTTCGGGACGGACGTAGTCGGCCGCGAGCACGGGGATGCCGATGCCGAGATTGACGATCCAGCCATCCTCGATGTCCTGCGCCGCGCGCCACGCCATCTGGTTGCGGGTGAGTTTCGTCATCGCGCGTCCCCCACGGCGATCACGCGGCGCACGAAGGCGCCGGAGAGCTGGATCTCGGTATGCGGCAGGGGCGGATCCTCGAACGCGCGCACCTCGGCGATCGTGATGCGTGCGGCGGTCGCCATCGCCGGGCTGAAATTCGCCTGCGCGTAGCGGAACGCGAGATTGCCGTAGCGGTCCGCGCGGTCGGCGCGGATCAGCGCGACATCGGCGCGAATGGCGTGCTCCAGCACATGCGCGCGGCCGTCGAACTCGCGGGTTTCCTTGCCGGCGCCGAGCGGTGTGCCGATGCTGACCGGCGTGTAGAACGCGGGGATGCCGGCGCCGCCGGCGCGGATGCGTTCGCTGAACGTGCCCTGCGGCACGCATTCCAGCTCGATCCGCCCTTCCTTCAGCAATCTCTCGAATGGCGACAGCGCGGCCTCGCGCCCGCGCGCTGCGGTGCAGACCACACGGCGCACCTGGCCGGCCTCGATGAGTTCATGGGTCAGCGAATAGCGATGCGTGGCCGAGTTCACGATCAAGGTCAGCTCGCGCGGCCCCGCTTCGCGCAGCGCGCGGATCAGAATGTTGGGGAAACCGGCGCCGCCGAAGCCCGAGATCATCACCGAGGCACCGTCCGCCACGTCCGCCAGCGCCTCGGCGGCCGAGGCGACGCGCTTGTCGATCGCCATGCTCCCTCCCGTTCACGCTGTTTCGCGAGCGAGTTCCAGGACGCGGTCCTTGGTGGGAAGGGTCCTGGGAAGCCCCTTGCCTCGTCCGCTCCGCATCGTCAGGCACGCCACCGTCAGCCAGCCGCCATGGAAGGCCAGCCCGGCCAGCAGCACAAGCCCGCCTGGGACCGGGCCGATCGCCGCCCGGCTCCAGAACTCCCCGAGCGAGTTGACCGGAATCGGATGGATGCTCAGCTTGCCAAGATAGGCGGTGAGCTGGATGGCGAAGATCCAGCAGTAGTTCTTGCGCAGGCGACGCCCCAGCGCGTCCAGCAGCGTGATGTGCAGACGCGGCCTGCGGTAATCCTGATGGAGCACCTCGTTCCAGCCGTTGCCGACCTGAATACCCTGCCCGAGCAGGATGGGCCCGAAGAATTGCGTCTCCAGGATATGGGCCCGAACGCGCCAGAAATCGAAGAAACGGTAGCGCCGTGCCTCGATGTAGAGGAACACCGCGACCATCAGGCCCACCACGACAAGCGGCAGCGGCGAGGCGGTCGCGCTGCTGAACGTGAGCGACAAGGCAAGGCCGGTGGTGACGACAGCCCAGTTGGTCGTGGCATCGAGGCGGGTCCGCCAGACGGTGCTGCGGTACAGCTCGCCGCGATACAGATGCGCCAGCGCTCCGATCTCCGCCGCGTTGAACACCAGGGGCTTTGCCGGATCGACGTTGTCGTCCATCACTGTTGTACTCCCGTATCGGTGCTGCCGGGCCTAGTCTGATACCCGGAATCATTGAACGGTGAAACGCATCGCCGAGGCTGTCATCGCGAGCCGCCTCTTGGCGGCGTGGCGATCCAGGCGGGCGACCCAGATGGGCGATACGGTGCGGCGGGCCTGGATCGCCACGGCGCTGCGCGCCTCGCGATGACGGTTTCAGCCACTCATCGTTCACCGATAGGGAGGACCAGCCGCAGCGTGCGCTGCCGGCGCAGCGCCACCCTGCACCCCGGCAGCTCCCCCGTCAGCACGCAGGCGTGATCCCTGGCGTGCTCCGAAGAGCATAGTTGACCCGAGGCACACATCCCGAGGAATCCATGATCGAGACGATGACGCTGCACTGGTCACCGCGCTCGCCCTATGTGCGCAAGGTGATGATCGCGGCGCACGAGCTGGGGCTGGCGGAGCGGCTGCGCACGGTCCGCACCGTGGTCGGCGGCACCGAGCCGCACCTTGCGCTGATGGAGCGCAACCCGCTCGGCAAGATTCCCACCCTGGAACTGGCGGACGGCGGCGTGCTGTATGATTCGCCGGTCATCTGCGAATACCTGGATACGCTCGCCGGCGGGCAGCTGTTTCCGCACGGGGCGGAGCGGTTCGCTGCGCTGCGCCGGCTGGCGCTGGGCGACGGGATGCTGGATGTGGCGCTGGCCTGGATCGGCGAGCGGCTCCGGCCGGCCGAGTTGCGATCGGAGCCACACATCGCGCTGTGGCGGGCCAAGCTGATTGCCTGCGTCGGGGCGCTGGAGCACGAGGTCGAGGCGCTGAACGCCGTGCCCTTCAGCATCGGCCACATCGCGATCGGGGTGGCGCTCGGCTACCTCGATTTCCGCTTCGGCGAGCTCGCCTGGCGCGACGGGCACGCGCGCCTTGCGGCTTGGCAGGCGGGCTTCGATGCCCGGCCTGCCGCGCGGGCCACCTTGCCTGTCGATGACCGCTGAGATGCGGCCTACGCGCCGGGCGGGAATGTCCGCGGGTCAGCCCTGGACGATGACCCGCCCGCGCATGTGGGGGTGGATGCCGCAGACATAATCGAACGTGCCGGGCCGATCGAAGCGATGCGCGAAGCTCTCCTTCGTGTCCATCGGATGCGAGCGCAGGTTCAGCGACTGGCAGTAGATGCTATGCGGTATGTCGTCCTCGTTCATCCAGGTCACCGTGACGCCCCGCGCTATCGTCAGCGGCGTGGGCGAGAAGGTGAAGTTGTCGATCCGCACCATCGGTTCGGCGGCGCCGGCGCGCGTCGCACGAGCGGCGGGAACGAGGGCCGCGATAGCGGCGGCGGCGAAGCGGCGCAGCAAGACGCGCCGGCCGTGATCGGCCAGGCTCATCATCTCGGTCATGAGCGGTCTCCTAGATCAGCGGCGTATCCACGATGGCGAGCGGCGTCGTGGTCGAAACGAGGCTCACGCGCGCGATGCCGAGATGCTGGCCAAGCTCCCCGGCGGGCACGGCCATCGGTCCAGGGCCCTTCGCCGTGCCCGGCGCGGGCTGCGGGAAGGCGGTGGAGCGGGCGGTGTGGAACGCCACATGGCCCTCGATCTTTTGCATCACCTGGTGGATGTGCCCGTTCAGCACGGTGACGGAGCCGAACCGCTTGAGGTAGCCTAGCGCCTGCGCGCCATCGGCGGTGCCCCAGCCCCACGGCTCATAGACCGTCCACAGCGGCACATGCGCCATCACCACGATCGGCGTGCTGGCCGACAGATGGGCGACATCATCCTCCAGCCACTCAAGCTGCTCGGAGCCCAGATTGCCGAGGCCGTTGCCTTGCAGGTTCACCACGTTCACCAGGCCGATGAAGTGCACGCCCTCGGCGTCGAAGCTGTACCAGCCGTCGCCCTGGGCGCCCTTGCCGAAGCGGTTGAGGTAGCTCTTGCCGTCCTCCTCCAGGATGTCGTGCTCGCCGGGCACGGTGTAGGCGGTGAGCCGGGTTGCGCCCATGAGCTGCTGGCAGGTGTCGAACTGCGCTGGCTTCGACAGATGCGAGATGTCGCCGGTGTGAATCAGAAAGGCCGGGCGATCCGGCAAGACCTGCACCTGCGACAAGGCCTGCTGGAGCGTGTCCGTCGTGTGCGGGTTGGCCGGCTTGTTGAAGCCCAGGTGGCTGTCACTGATCTGCACGAAGCTGAAGCCTTTCGTCGCCGCCTCGGCGCTGCCGACCAGGCGTGCGCGCGGGATGCCGCCGGCGACGGTCCAAACCATTGCCGTGCCCGCCCAGGTCATGCATTTCAGCATCCCGCGGCGGTCGAGGGTGATGTCGCTGGTCATGAAACTCTCCGTTCCGGTTTGCCGTGATCGGCTGGTCGGAAGACCGCAGCGGCGTTGCGCTTATTCCATTCGCCCGCGTTTTCTCACCGCCGACGCGAAGAAGCCGGCGTCGCCGCCGGCTTCCCTCGCATCATGCGCTCGGGCGTCATCCGTTCACGGCGCGACTGCGTCCGGGTTTACGCAACGCCATCGAGTGCCGCGGCGTCTCCGGGCGGACCTGACTGTGGAAGAACGGTCCGGCCCAGTCGGCGGGGCTCGGCGCGTTCCCCTGGAAGAATTGCGGCAGCTCATTCGGATTGTTGGTGAACACGCTGCCTCCTTCCTGGGCGAAGGCAGGCCCGGCGAGAAGTGTGACGGCCGTAACCGCGGCAAAAAAGCGTCTCATGATTGCGTTCCTTTGTGGCTCGACGCCGCACGCTGCGGCTGCCCACCGGAAGCCCGTCGCATCCGGTTGCCGCAGAGACCGCTCGCCGAACATAACCATTCCATGTGAAATTCCGCGCAGGGTGGGAATAGAAATGGAGCGTCCGCGGTCATTGCCGCAGAGGCGAACCGGAGCTGATCCTTGCGTGACGATGACGGCAGACGCCGATTTCGAGCTTCTCGCGCTGCCGCATCTCGATGCGGCCTACAATCTGGCGCGCTGGCTGACGGGGAACACGGAAGATGCATCGGACGTGGTGCAGGAGGCGTATCTGCGCGCGTTCCGCTACTTCGGCGTGTACAAGGGTGGGAACATGCGTGTGTGGCTGCTGACGATCGTGCGTAACAGCTTCATGACCTGGGTGCGGGAGAACCGCTCCGCGCGGCTGGTCTTCTCGAACGACTCCCGGGTTTCCGAAGGTGCCGAGGAGGCGATGTGGGGCACGCCTCCGCGCGATCCTGAGGCGCTGCTGCTGGCGAGCATCGATGCGGCTACCCTCGATCGCCTGATGGGCCGCCTGCCGCCCGAGCACCGCGAGGTGCTGGTGCTGCGCGAGCTTGAGGACCTCTCGTATCGCGAGATCGCTGACGTGACGGGCGTTCCCGTTGGCACTGTGATGTCGCGGCTGGCGCGGGCGCGGCTCGCGCTGCGCCGACTGTGGCTCACCTCGGAGACGGAGAGCGCCCATGGAGTGTGAGCGCATCTGGTCCTGGTTGCCGCTGATGGCGGATGACGGGTTGAGTCCGTGGCGGCATTGGCGGCTGCGGGCGCATGTGCGCGGCTGCGAGGGCTGCGCGGCGAAATTGGAGGAGATGCGCGCCATGCGCACCGCCGTGCGCGAGAAGCTGACCTATCACCAGGCTCCGCCTGGGCTGGCGGCGCGGATCGGCACTGCCATTTCGCACGAGGCGATGCCCATGCCCGCGGGCGCGCGCCGACATCGCTGGCCAAGTCTGCCGAGCGGCGGCTTCTCGCTGGCGGGCGGCGGTCTGGCAGGCGCGCTGGCCGGCGTGGCGCTCATGCTGCTGGTACATGGCAATGGCGCGGGCGGGCCTTCCATGCTGGATGCGGTGATCGACAGCCATGTGCGCTCGATGATGGCCGATCACCTGACGGATGTGCTCACCAGCGACCGCCATACCGTCAAGCCGTGGCTGTCGTCGCATATCGACGTCTCGCCACCGGTCAAGGAACTCGCCGCCGACGGCTTCCCTCTGGTCGGCGGGCGGCTCGACTACGTGGACGGGCATCCGGCCGCGGTCGTCGTCTATCGCCACGCCAAGCACGTCATAAACCTGTTCGCCTGGGCCTCGCCGGGCCAGGCGGACGCGCCGATGCGCATCGAGGCACGGCAAGGATTCAACATGGTCACCTGGCGAGCCGGCGGGCTGACCTATGCCGCCGTTTCGGATGTCGAGCCCGACCTGCTGATGAGGTTCGTGCGGGATGTTGCGGCGACTGATGCCGGGTGAGGGATTTCGAACCCCCGGCCTTTGGTTTACAAAACCACTGCACTACCACTGTGCTAACCCGGCGCGCCGCCATCATAGAGCATTCGCCGGGTCGCTGGGCAACACGCACCTGCACGCCGCCGTTGAGCATGCCTTAACGAGGCCCGGCGCAGATTGACGGCCGGGTAACAGCGGCCGAGCTCAACCATGCCGACCACCATCATCGCCGGAAGCGGTCTGCTCACGATCGGCAACGGCGGCACGATCGAGCTGGCGTCCGGGGCACCCGCCGTCCTCTTCCAGGACGGCAAAGCGGATCTTTTGCGGCTCGATCAGCCGGGCAGCTTCAGCGGCAGCCTTATTGGCTTTGGCGCCGGCGACACGATCGATCTCGGGCTCCTCCCGGTCACTGCGCTCAGCTACGGCTATGATGGCATGCTTACCCTCAGCAACGCGGGCTCGGTGGTCGCCAGGATCAAGCTGCTGGCCGGCGCCTACCCGGTGGGGAGCTGGCAAGTCGTCAAGGGTGCGGCGGGAGGGTTCCTGGTCTCGGTCGGCGCGGACGGCCATACGCGGCTGACCACCAGCACGCCGACGCCGGTGACGGCGAGCGGACGCAGCACGGCGTACAACTCCGCCGCGGCCTGGGCCGGCGGTGCGGCGCCAGGGTCGGGCAGCGCCGTGACGTTAGGTCCGGCGGCGACACCCTACGTGGTCACGACCGGCACGGCGAACGCGGTGGCCGGCGCGCTGCTGATCGACGGCGCGCAGGCGACGCTGGAGGTGGACCGCTATATGCTGGCCGCGTGGCAGCCGGCGGTGGTGGCGGCCGGAACGCTCGCGATCGCCGCCGGCGCCGCGCTGCAATCAAGCGGATTGATCCAGCTCAGCCCGGCCGCCGTCACCCGCATCGACCGAAACGGGCTGCTCTTGCTGGGCGGCTGGGCAGGCGGCCCCGCCGTGACGATCGAGGGCACGCTGCTCGTCAACGGCGGCAAGGTCGCCGCCGGCCCGAAACAGGCCGGCGCGAACGCGACCGGCGGGACCATCGCGATCGGGCTGAGCAATGGGGCGCAGCCAGCCGTCGTGACCGTCCAGGCAGGTGGCCAAGTCACCGATACGGGGACCATGCTGGGCGCCGGCCCCGTCTCTTCCGGCACACTTATGCTCATCGGCGCCGGCACGAGCTGGACCGATCTGGCCGACCCTACCCGCACGCGGGACACCACGGGGACCATGCTCGTCGGCGTGCCGGCTCCCGGGCCGGGCGCCGGGCCGGCGGCTTCCCCGGCCACGCTGCTTGTCTCGCAAGGCGCCGTGCTAACGGAGGCGGGATATGCGGAGATCGGCGTCGGTCCGGGAGGCTCCGGAGCGGCAACCGTCTCCGCCGGCGCACGTTGGCAGGTCGGCGCTGGGGCGCTCACCGTGGGCGCGGGGGGCGTCGGCACGCTGGGCATTCTGAACGGCGGGACGGTGACGGCGGGAACCGGGGGCACGTTCCTGGCCGGCGGCACCGCCATCGCCATGCCGTTCGGGGTGGCAGCGGGCCAGTCGGGCCTGGGTGCCATCACGGTCAGCGGTACCGGATCGGCCCTGCTCACCCCCGGCTCCCTGGTCCTTGGCGGGGGCGGCCGAGGCGCGCTCATGGTCTCCGCGCGAGGACTCGCCGAAGCCGGCGCGCTGCAAGTGTGGCAGGGCTCGGTGGCGAGCGTCGATCCGGTCAGCGGGATCGACATTGGCAACTCGGGTACGGCGGTCGCCGGGGCGGTCCTGATCGAGGCGGGGCATACGGTGCTCGGCAACGGGCTGATCGCCGCCAACGTGGTCAACAACGGAACCGTGCTGGCCATGCCGGCGGCGGCCGGGGCAGCCGCCCACAACGCTGGAGATCGGCGGGAACCTCTCCGGGATAGGTACGATCGCGCTTGCCGGGGGGGCGGCGGCGCAGATCGACGGCGCGGTGGGCGCGGGCCAGACGATCGTGTTTGCCCCCGGCGGCGGACTGCTTCGGCTGCTCGCACCTTTCTCGACGGTCCTGGCGCCGCTGGTCGGCCTCGACACCGGCGACAAGATCAGCTCGCCCCAATGGACGCAGATCATCAGCGCCCAGACCCTGGGAGGTCACAGCGCCGTCGTCCAGACCAGGACCGGCACTGTCGTGCTGTCGAACGTCAGCTTCGCTCCAGGAGCGAGCCGTGCGTTCGTCTGGTACAAGGACCCGGCCAGCGGCAACTGGACGATCGAGGTGGCTCCGCCGGTCGTGGACTGGAGCGGCGGCCCGCGCGGTGGCGACCTGGGACTCGCCGGTAATTGGCGCAGCGAACAGAGCGGCTTGGCCCCGGCGACAGCGCCCGGCCCCAGCAATTCCCTCGTGTTCGCAACGGGCGGCATCTTGACCGGGAGGCTGGCGGCGCTGGATGCGAGCTTCGGCGGGCTGTCGTCCTGGACGCTCGCCAACGCCAGCCTGACCCTGGCGGGTCATCCGAGCCCGCCGACTCCGCCGCTCGCGCTCACCATCGGCGCGAGCCTGACCATGACCAGCGCCACCATCGCCGCCGCCGGCAGCACGGTGATCGGCGCCTATGGCGGGGTCCGCGTTTCCGTGCTGAGCGGCTCGAGTTTCAGCACCGCCGGGGCGGTGATCGGGACAAGCGCGAGCCAGGCCGGCACGCTTGCCATCAGCGCCGGCGGCACGGCGCTCCTCGGTGGCCAGACTGACATCGGCCGCGACGCGGGCAGTAGCGGCACGCTCACGGTCACGGCTGGAGGACTGGTGCGTTTGACCGCCGGCCAAGCCGGCACGGCCCTGGTCGTGGGCGATGCGGGGAAAGGGTCCGCGTCGGTCGCCGGGGCGGCGGCCTTGCTCGATACCGCCGGCGGCCCGATCGCGATCGGCGCGCATGGGGGCGCCGGAACGCTCTCGATCACGAGTGGCGGCACGGTGTTGGCGGGCACGCCCGTCGCCGCCACGACACCGGCGGTGGCGGTTGGCGTGCTCGGGGCGGGCACCCTCGTCGTGAGCGGCACCGGCTCCCGCCTGGCGGCGAGCGGCGGAATGAGCATCGGGCTGGGCGGGCCCGGCACGCTGAGCGTCGCCGCGGGCGCTGTGGCGAGCGTTGCCGCTAATGGCTCCGGCCAGGGCGGCCTGGCGGTAGGCGTCGGCGTCGCCGCGGCCGGGCAGATGGGGGGCAGCGGCACGGCGAGCGTCACCGCAGGCGGGGTGCTGCGCAGCTCGACCTGGATCGACGTCGGCGGCGGCGGCGACAACGGCACACTCAGCGTCAACGGCGGCAGCATCGAGGCGGGCGTGTCGCTGATCGCCGGAACCGGCGGCGGCGGGGGAGGGACCATCACGATCGGCGCCGGCGGCGTGCTCACGGTCGGCACCCAGCCCGGCAACGCGGCGCTGATGCTGGGTCTGCCCGGGTCGTCGGGAACTCTCGCGATCGGCGCCGGAGGCTCGCTCGATGCCGGCCGGGCCGCGCTCACTGTCGGCGCGGGCGGGCAGGGCCTGCTCTCTGTCAGCGCCGGAACCGTGAGCGCCGGCACGCTCGCGATTGGTGGGGGCACAGTGCAGGTGCAGGCGGGCGGGCTGGTCAGCGCAGGGACGGTGCTGGTCGGCACCGTGCCGGGCGGGAGCGGTACGATCGCGGTCGGGGGCAGCGCGAAGCTGGCCGTGGCTCAAGGCGTGAGCATCGCGACGTCGGGCATTCTCGTTTTGCAATCAGGCAGCGTCGCCGCCGCGCAGATCACGAACGCGGGCCGGATCACCGGCGCCGGCACGATCGCGCAGGCGGCGATCGTCAATACCGGAACCGTCTCCGCAACCGGCGGCACGCTCGTCCTCGGGGGCAGCATCGCGGGAACCGGCGCGCTGGCGATCGGGCCGCAGGCGAATTTGCAGCTCAACGCCGGGATCGCCGCCGGACAGACGATTGCCTTTCAGGGCAGCACCGGAACCCTGACGATCGAAGCGCCGGCGGCATTCGCCGGCACCATCACCGGGTTCAACGCCGGCGATCGCATCGCCGTGGCCGGTGCGATGCCGCTGAGCCAGTCCTGGGACGCCGCATCCGGCACGCTGCGCCTGTCCGCAAGCGGGCAGGCGATCAATCTGCACATCGCGGGGGCGCATGCGGCCGCCGATTTCGCCTCGGCGATCTCCCTGATCGGCCTGCCCGCCGATGGCGCGGCGGCGCAGCCGAGCGGCATGATCTCCGTAACCGCGAGCAACGCTCTGGTCCAGCCGGGGACCGGAACCCATACGCTCTATCTGAGCGGCACGGGCGACACGGTCGTGGTGCCGCCCGCCGGGCAGGGATTCCTCGACATCTTCGGCCCCGCGCTCGCAAACGGGAACCGGCTCGACTTCAGCCAGGCACTGAGCGCCGCCGGCTGGCCGGGCAGCTCGGCGACGCTCAGCCAGTTCATTCAGGTCGGCACCACGCTGGGCGCCGCGCTGGTCTCGATCACGCCGAAGGGCGCCCGGACTCCGACGACGGTGGTGCGCCTGGAAGGACAGAGCGGGCTGACGCTCTCAGGGCTGGTTTCCCACGCCCTGCTCTGACGCGGCTACTGAGCGCTCTTGCTCTGAGCCTTCTTCTTCTCGTGGTGGCCCACGGCCGCGCCGACGCCGGCTCCGGCGAGCGCGTGCCCGCTGCCCATCTCGTGCCCGACAACCGCGCCGGCGGCGGCGCCCTTGCCGGTGTCGTGCTTGCCGGGTTCATCACCGGCGGCGAAGGCCGGCGCGGCGCCGAGAGCGATCGCGGCGATGCCGCATGTGAACAGGATCTGCTTCAGGCCCATCAAGCCCTCCTACGGTTCGATTTGCATCCGGGGGCGGTTATGCCCGTTCAGTGCCGCATCCAACCGACACGACTTCGTGAGGTTTTCAGGCCGGCATGGTTGCAACGGCGCGCAGGCCGCCGTCCGGCCGGTTGGCCAGGACAATGTCGCCGCCATGAGCGCGCAGGATGTTGCGTGCGATCGGCAGGCCGAGGCCGACCCCGCCGGTTTCCCGGTTCCGGCTCGGCTCCCCGCGATGGAACGGCTCGAACACCCGATCGAGCTCCTCCGGCGGGATGCCGGGTCCGTCATCCTCGACCTCGATCGTCAGCATGCCTCGCGGCGGCAGGCAAAGCCGCACGCGCGCGCTCCCGCCGTAGCTCACCGCGTTGGAGACCAGGTTGGCGAAGGCGCGCTTGAGACTGAGGGTGCGGGCGCGGATGACTAGGTGCGCCGGGCCTTCGTAGGCGAGGCGATCCGCGATCTCCGGGCGGGCGTCGGCAGCCTCGTCCAGCACGGTGCGCAGCAGCTCCGGCAGGTCAAGGGCAGAGACGGGTTCGGTCGCCTTGGTGTCGCGGCCGAAAGCGAGCGTGGCCGAGACCATCGCCTCCAGCTCCTCAAGGTCGGCGAGCATCTTTCGCCGCTGCTCGTCGTCCTCCATGAACTCGGCCCGCAGCTTCAACCGGGTGATCGGGGTGCGCAGGTCGTGGCCGATTCCGGTCAGCATCTCGGTGCGGTCCTGCACGAAGCGGCGAATGCGTGCGGCCATGGTGTTGAAGGCCGCCGCCGCGGTCGCGACCTCGAGCGGGCCATCCTCGGGCAGCGGCGGCGCGTTCACGTCCCGGCCCAGGGCCTCCGCCGCCGCCGCCAGGGTTCGGACCGGCGCGGTCAGCCGGCGCACCGCCCATAACGTGAGCGCGGCGGCGACCGCGGTCATCAGGGCGAAGGCGATGAGGAAGGTGGGCGAGTGCCATGGTCGAATCGGCGGCACGGTCGCGGCCACGTCCAGCCAGGTGCCCTCTGGCAGGCGCAGGCCGATCGCGATGCGCGCTGCCGGAGGACCGCCCTGGATCTGCATCTGGCGAGGCCGCAGCGACGGCGGCAGGGGAACCAGGTTCATGCTGACGCGCAGCAGCCGCTGCTCGGGGAACGGGGTCTCGGGCAATCCCGGCGGCGGCGGGCCGGCCGACAGATCGGCGGTCAGGCCCGGCGGGAGCGGGAGATTCTTCAGGAGAGTGGCGCGCTCCGCCGGCACGGTCAGCACCACGGTGCGGTACAGGCCCATGACCCGCTCGGCGAGGGTGCGCGCCTGGGCCAGGCGCTGCACATCCATCCGGTCAAGCGCATGGATGGTCAGACCGGCCGCCTGCACCAGGGCGAGGCCGATCAGCAGCACCAGCGCGGTGCGGGCGGCCAGGCTGCGCGGCCAGAGACGGTGTCGAAGTCGCAGGCGCATGCGGCGGTCTATAGCCGCTCGACCGTGGCGGCGAGCACGTAGCCGCCGCCCCGCACTGTCTTGATGAGTTGCGCGTTGCGCCCGTCGTCCTCCAGCTTGCGGCGCAGCCGGCTGACCGCGACATCGATCGCGCGATCGAACGGGCCGGCCTGGCGGCCGCGCAGCAGATCGAGCAGCATGTCGCGGGTCAGCACCCGGTTGGGCCGTTCGAGCAACGCCACCAGCAGGTCGTATTCGCCGCCGGTCAGCGCGACCTCGGCCCCATCGGGGTTCAGCAGCCGACGGCGGGCGGGCTCCAGAACCCAGCCGCCGAAGCGAAGGCTGCGTCCGGCGGAATCGGATCGTTTCTCGGTCTGCTCGCCGGCACGGCGCAGCACCGCGCGGATGCGGGCCAGCAATTCGCGCGGGTTGAACGGCTTGGGCATGTAATCGTCGGCGCCGAGCTCCAGCCCGATGATGCGGTCGGTCTCCTCGCCCATCGCGGTGAGCATCACGATCGGCACATTGGACTGGCCGCGCAACCAGCGCGCCAGGTCGAGACCGCTTTCGCCCGGCAGCATCAGGTCGAGCACCACAAGCCGGTAATGCCCCGCTGCCCAGGCGCGGCGCGCCTCGCGGGCGTCGCGCACCGCCGTGACCCGCATCTGATGCCGCTCCAGGAAGCGCGCCAGGAGGTCGCGGATTTCCCGGTCATCGTCCACCACCAGGATGTGCGGCGTCTGCTCCATGACGGAAAGGATATAACCAGCCGCCCCGGCCACGTCAGGGCGTGTTGCACTCCGTTGCACTTCGTCGCGTTCCCGAAGGCGGGCCGCAACGCGGGGGGGCCATCTTGGCCCTGTGGCGAAGTCCCCACACCAAATGCCATCGGGAGACCCGACAATGCGAAAGACCATGCTCGTTGCCGCTGCCCTGTCCCTGGCCGGCGCCGCCGCTAGCGGGACCGCGGCGCTTGCCCAGAACGCGTCGCAGACGCCACCGCCCAGTGCCACCGCCCCATCGGACACCGACGCCCAGCCCACCCCCCAGCCACGCGGCCCGCATGAGATGCGCATGGGCTGGTGGCACCGCCATCACGGTGAGCGCGGACCTGGCGAGCGCGGACCTGGCGAGCGCGGGCGCGGGATGCCGTTTGCACCCGGCACGTTCGGCCTGTTCGCGCCGCAGCCGGACAAGCATCTCTCGCCGGCGGACGTGCAGCAGATAGCGCAGGCCATCCTGCTGTGGAACGGCAATCACGACTGGAAGGTGGCCCAGGTCCAGCCGGGCCAGGACCATCAGGTGACGTTCGCCTACGCCACCTCGGATGGAACCATGATCGCCAAGTTCGCGATCGATCAGGACACCGGGCGTATCACGCGCGTCGGGTGATCGGCTAAAGGGGGTGTGGATTTCCCGCATCCCCCGCCCACGGCGCGCGCGGCGCTCGATGTGCTGGTCGCGCGCGACCCGGATCTGGCCGGCATCGAGTTGCGCGCCGGCCCGCTGCCGTGGCGAGTCCGCGCGCCAGGGTTCCCAGGGCTTCTGCAAGCGATTGTCGCCCAGCAGATCAGCAACCAGGCGGCGGCGGCGATCTGGGGGCGGGTGGCCCTCCTGCCCGGCGCCCTGGAGCCGTCCGGACTGCTCGACCTGAGGGAGGAGGCGTTGCGCGCGGCCGGGCTGTCGCGCCCCAAGGCTGCCCACGCGCGCGCCCTCGCCGCCGCCTTCGCCGAGGGCCGGCTCACGGCACGGGCGCTGGAGGCAATGGCCGACGAGGACGCCGTCGCCGCGATCGCTTCGGTGCGCGGCATGGGCCGCTGGAGCGCGGAGGTCTACCTGCTTTTTGCTTTGGGTCGGAGCGACGTCTTCCCCTCGGGGGACCTGGCGCTGGCCGCCGCCGCCGCGGACCTGAAGGGCTTGCCCGCTCGGCCAGGCCCCAAGGCGCTCCAGGCACTCGCCGAGGCGTGGCGCCCGGCGCGGGGATTGGCGGCGCGGCTGCTATGGCACCATTGGCGCTACGTCACTCGGCGCCCGGCGCTCGACGACCTGGCCGCATCACGCCCGTAATCCTTCCTTCACCCGGTCGGGACATGATGAGGCCCATGCCCGCCGATCAGGTCGCCTCTCTCCAGTCCTCGCCCGATCTGCCGCTGACGCAGGCGTACCATCCGACCACGTTCCTGGAGCGCGGCGTGGCGGTTCCGTTCACCACCCCCGCCCTGCAAGGTGCCCGTGCCCGGCCAGCGGAGCGCGGCGGGTTGGAGATCCTCGTGCCCAATCCTTCGGGCGGGAGGGGTGTGTACATCCTGCCGTGGGCCGGCGTCTGCCAGCTCTGCCGGCCAACCGTGCATGACACGCTGCTAAGCGAGCGCATCGCCGCGTTGCGCAGCGTGACCCCCGCCGCTATGCGGCAGGTCGCGGGCGAGATCGCCGCCGAGGGACTGGCCGGGCGGACCGCGCAGGCCGCGGCGGGCACGGCCGCGAAGGGTGATCGCGAGGACCGGCTGATCGCGAACTTTCTTCTGCTCCTCGCGCTGGTCGAGCAGGTCGACCCGGCGGAGCTGGGCGGTCTGTCGGTCGAGCGCCTCCGCCCGGCCGAGCTGGAGCAGCGCGCCCAGCACGCGGTGGCATGCATCGGGCCGAGAATTGGCCGTCACCCAGATGCGGTCGCGGAGGCGCTCGAACAGCTTGCAGAGGCATTTGCTGGGATCGGCGCCCCGCGCCAGAAGCCAATGCCTCGGGTCATGCGGCTGCTCAAAGCCGTGTCGCGGCTTCGCGCGGATATGCTCGGCTGGAGCAGGGAGCACGTGGGCGATAGCGCGGCACAAGCCGAGATGATCGGCGTCGTCGCCGATCTGACGGTCGGCTGCGCCGAACGGACGCTGGCAGATGCGCATGGGCTGGTGGAGACCATGCCCGGCTTGCTGCGGGATTGGGCCTCGGCGCCCGACCCCCTGCGCGCCGTGATGGCTCGCCCGGAGTGGCTGCTGGACGGATGGGAGCAGATCTGTCTGCTCTGGCATGACGCGAGCGGGGAGTCCGGCCGGCGGAGTGCGCTGCTGGAGATGGCCCTGCTCGTCCCCGTGCTGCCCCGCGAAACGTCCGATTGGGTCGGCACGCAAGTCGACACCGATGTTACTTGGCGGTTC
This sequence comes from uncultured Pseudomonadota bacterium, assembly GCA_963830565.1. Lineage (GTDB taxonomy): Bacteria > Pseudomonadota > Alphaproteobacteria > Acetobacterales > Acetobacteraceae > DATFDN01. The sequence continues at coordinate 118,848 of CAWHMO010000011.1, read as the reverse complement.
CGCAAGAGCGTGCGGCAGAACGAGGATTGGCGAACCGGCCTGCTGTTCGAACGAGTGACCCGCAATGAGGCATTGCGGGCAATGGCGGTCTGAGCGGGCGGAGATGGCCGACACGGTACGGCAGGTCGCGAATACCCTGGCGGCGGCTCGCGACGAGCAGGTTGCCCAGATCGTCGCGCTTGTGGATGCCATGCAGGCGCGCGGCGCGGCCGACGCGCTGATCGCGCCCCTGCGGGCGCGCCTACTGCGCTTGCGGCCCGCACGCAGGCTCCGCTTCGGCCGCGTGCTCTTCACGCCGCTCGATCCGGTGATTGTGGCCGCCGTCTCGTGGCAGGAGCGGACATCAACCCTGCCGCGCACCGCCCTTGAGCCGATCGAGCAGATCGTGCGCGCCGGCCTCGGTTTCAGGATGAGTACCCTCGAGGCGGCGATCGCGGGGACACCCGACGGCAACCCACCCGCGGTCGCGCGGATCGGCGAGATGTTGTGGAAGCCGGCCTCCGAGGTCCTGCGGCTGGCTGCGGACAGCCCGCCTCCCCCCGCCTGGACCGGCGCCGGGCTGCCGCCCGCCCTGTTCCATCCGATCCGCTCGGCGATCACGGCAGTGCTTGCCGTGGCAAGCGAAATCGAGGCGTGGTGCGAGCGAGATCCGGAAAGGCTGCCGCCGACCGCGGCAGAGCTGGAACATGTGCTGGCGGCGGCGCTTCCCGACGGTCCGGGGGCATGCGGGATGCTTGGCGCAGTTCTCCTCACCAAGCTCCCGCAGGCAAGCGCGGACATCCTCCTGGCACTGACCGCGCTCGGCAAATCCAACGCAAGCTCGGCACCGATCCCCGCGCAACATGCCGTTGACGCGGCACTCGGACAGATGGATAGCGCGGTCGGCGCGGAGGTCGGCGCCGCGCCGCTGCCGGATGCGGCCGAAGCGGTGGAGCGGGCGGTGCTCCTGCTCGACGGTCTCGGGCGGAACGCCGGACCGCTGCGGCGCGAGCGTCTTGACGCCGTTCGCGGGGCGCTCGATGCGCGGTCGCGGGATCGGTTCGCGACCACGCTGGCGCATTGGCTGACCGTGCCCACGCAACCCTCACCCGGCGAGGGCGCGCCCCTGGCTCTGACGCTGGAGGCAAGCGCCCGCGACCTGCGCCGGTTCGAGATGGCAGCGCGCCAGCTCGGCGCCGCCGCTTCATACGATCAGGCGCTGCGGCAGGCCGCCGAGCAAGTGTTCTCGATGCCGGACAGTGTCGCGCTCACGCAGGTCGATCGGTTGCGCCTGGCCGAAATCCTCGCCGGCCCGGAGCATGCTCTTGGCCTGTTCAGAACTCCTTGCCGAACCCTATTAGGCTCGGAAGTGGCGTTTCCGCGTCCTGCGATTGCGTGTAGTTCCGCAGGAACTGGTTATAGACCAGATAGGTCTTGCGAGTGAGCGCCTGCGGTTCCCTCAAGAGCGGCGGGAGCGGCGCCCGCAATTTATCCGGAATGATCTGACTAAAGAGCGCCTGTTGCATCTCAAGCGCCTGCGCATTTCTCGCATCGCTGACAAGCTCCTGTCCGGCCATCGAAGCCCTCCCCGAGCACCCGTCGGGCTATCCGGGTACGGCTGAATCCGCCCGGTCCGCAGCACCTACCGTGCGGATCGCGCGGCCATCAGGGCATTCTGGCACCTCGGGGATAGCGAAGCACTGTTGTCCTTCAGGCAGGCGAGGGCACGGCCGCCGCCGGGGCGAATGCCGCGGCAGAGTGTGCGGTAGTCCATTGCACAGGACTGGCGCAGCACGGCCGCTTCCTGGCGCGTCGACGGGGCGGGTGCCGCCATCGCTGCCCGCGGCGGAGTGCCGCCGCCGCCGCCGATCGCGGCGAGGGATTGCTGGCAGGGCGGCGACAGGCTGGCGGCGTTCTGTTGCAGGCACTGCAGCGCCGCCTGCCCGCCAGTCGGGACGGTGGCGCAGTGCGCCTGGTAGTCGGCGCGGCAGGACTGCCGGATGGCGTTGAGCTGCGCCTGGCTGGGCTGCTGGGCTGAGGCCACGCCGGCGAGCGCGGTGGCGGCAAGTGCTGCGGATACGAAGAACGATACTTTCATTAAAGCCTCCTGGACTGTTGCACGCTTTAACTCATCGCCTGAATCGCCCGCCGCCGCCGAAACTGCGACCACCGCCACCGGCTCCTGCCTGACGCTGGGCGCCGAACTGCCGCTGCGCGCCCGTCGTCCTCGCCTGTCGGTCCTGCTCAAGCTGCTGATAGCTGGCACTGTCCAGGTGTCCGGCGTAGCTGCCGCCGGCGCCTGTGGATGCACCGCGATTCTGGTAGCGGCTCTGCGCGCCTTGACTGCCGCCGAGCGTCGCGGCTTGCGTCTGCGTGGAAGGCGCGCGCGCAGCGCTCTGCGTTCGCTGGCCGCCGCTCGATGAGGCCGGCGACTGCACCGGCTGCCACCCGCCGTTGCCCCATTTCGACCAGCCGCTCGATGTGTGCTGGTAGGCGTTGCCGTCCCGTCCGGCATACACGTCGCCATTGGCGGTTCTGACCGCGCCGCCGTGGTTGCCGTTCACGCCGGTATAGCCAGCACCTTGCGCGCCGCTGGTCGAGCGGAACCCGCCTACGGAGCCCTGGGCGTTACTGGCGCTCTGGGTGTGCACGGTCTGATTCGGGCCGGTGGCGACGCTGGAGCCCCAGCGTTGGTACGCGTTGTAGTTCTGGTTGGTGGAGCCGGAGACGCCGGTGCGGGCGTTGTAGAAGCTTCCGTTCGCGCTGCCGCCGTTCGCGTTCCAGGAGGCGCTGCCGCGCGCATAGCTCCCGGTGGAGGGGTTGTAAGCCGACCAGGCGCCGGCGCCGCCATTGGGCCCATAGACCGCGCCGCCGCGCGCCCATGCGCCGGTGGTCGAGTTGTAGTAGCTGCCCCCGGTTGCCGTGCCGCCATATGGACCGTACACGGTGCCGCCGCGCGTCCAGACCCCGGTCGCCGAGTTGTAGGAGACGTTACCCGCATAGGAGTAGGGGTAGGGCAGGTAGGCCGGCACCGGTCCCGGAACCACCACCGGCGGATAGTAGTAGCCAGTGCCGTAGACCACCACGCCCGCCGTGGGATAGGCCATCATGTATCCGGCGGTGTAGGCATAGGTGACGGTGGCGGGCGCCGACGCGCGGACCGTGACGTAGGTGACGTTGTAGAGCGGGAAGCTGGGCGGGATCGTGTAGATCACCGGCGGTATGCTGTCGGCCAGCACCCATGGCCCGGTCGGCGAGGCGGCGACGAACCAGGCACCCTGGTAGCAGGCGTAAAACTTGCCGTTCACCTCCAGCACATCGTTGATGGTGTTCGTCGCGTACTGGATCGGTGTGCCGGGAACAGGCTTGAACTGCGGCGCTCCTACATAGACGACGCTCGGCTTGGCGCGGTTGCGCTGCAGTGTCGCCTGCTGCGGGACCTGTGCCTGCAACACGGCCTCCTGCGCCTGTGCGGTGTTCGGAACCGAGGCGAGTACCTGCCCGCTTGGCCCGTCCGGCTGGATCAGCGCGAAGTCCGGCGGCAGATCGTCGGTGGCGAAGACCCAGGGGCCGTCGAGGCCTGGCGCGGCGAACCATCGGCCGGAGATCAGGTAGTAGAATCGCTTCTGCGCCGGGTCGAAGAACAAGGTGCTGGCGGTATTCCTGACCACCTGCAGGGCGGTGCCCGCCACCGGCGCGAGTTGCGGCGGGCCGACGGTCACGATGATCTCGGCCGGCTTGGTGCTGACGAAGATCGTCGGCGCGTCCGCGGGGTTGGCGGCGTGTGGCGGAATGTGGCTGCGCACGTCGGCGAAATTCGCATCGCTCGGGATGGCGTTGAACGCCGGCGGCAGCTTGGCGGTCGGTGAATAGGGGCCGGTGGCGGCCGGGGCGGCAAACCAAATCCCGTTATTGAGCAGGTACCAATCCTTGCCGTCGCTGAACACGCCCCAGTTGGTGTTCACCGCGAAGGACAGCCCGGAATGCCCGGCCGGTGCGAGCACGGGCTCGCCATCGAACACGACCAGGCTCGCCGGCCGTTCGCTGTGGAAGATCACCGGCGGGGCGTTGTCCACCGCGACCGACTTTGCCTCCGGCTTTTCCTTGAGGCTGAGCAGCACCGCATCCAGGGGAACGGGTTTCGTATGCAGATTTGGCAGCGCCGCCTTGATCCTCTCCTCAAGCTGCGCGGCCTTCCCGGTGTCCAGGGTGGGGAAGTGCGAGGCGTCCAGCTTCGCATCGGAAACGATCACGGTTCGGGTCGCGAGATCGGTCTGGGTGTCGAGGGACACGTCGACGGTGCCGAGGATCGGCGTCTTCTGGCCTGGCGGGGTGATCGCCACGGCCGCGCGGGCGGTCAGCGTCTTGTGGTCGGGCCAGCTGATCGCTTGCGGCTGATAGACCGTGACGCTCGCTCCATCCACCGTCATGTGGTTGGGCCAGGCGGGCGCTGCCGGGGCCGGGGCCGCCGCGACAGCCGGACCCGACACGCCGAGCGCGAGCGCAAAAGCCAGCAACACTCCGTAAGCCTCTGTAAGCCAGGTCGCCCGCATGTCGTTTTTCCTGAAACTTGGCATGTTAGTCTCAGCGCCGATGCGCTTCGAGGTGCAGCGTCACGATTCGAGCAAGCAGAGTGGCTGGAAAAAGCTGTCCGATGATTGATTCAAAATTCGCTAGGCTGCGCGCGAACGGATGGACCGGAAGAATATCACCATACCCGGTTGATGTCAGCGTAGTGAAACTAAAGTACAGCATCGTGCCAACTGCGCCCATGTCATTGTCCGAGGGTGACAAATTCTTGAATGCGTCCGGCACCAGCTCGGCGAGCAGTCGGTAGGCGGCGGTGAACATCAAGGCGAAGTTCAAATAGAGGACGATCGCCCCCTGGATGCGGTGATAGGTGATCTCTCCGGGGGCGAACACCGCGCGTCCCACCACGGCGGAGAGCGCGATCAAGGCGATCAGGGCTGCGCCATGCCCGAGCAGATCGGTCAGCGCCGAAGGATGCGTGCGTCGTGTGGCCGCCCCGACCAGCGCGACAGCGGCGCAGACGAGAATCAGCGCCGCCGCCGTCCTGCTGCGTGAGGCCGCCACCGCGGCGACCAGAAACCCGATCGCCAGCAGAACGGTCGTGATCGCGGTCAGGCGCACGTGCAAGGAGGCCAGGGGCTCGGCAACGAAGATCAGCAAGCCTTGCAGCGTCAGCAGAACGGTCAAGCTGGTTTCGCGCAGGCTGTCCAGCTGGCCCTGGGACCTGCCCGGCAAACTCACCTGCCGTCTCACTTGACGGCATTTGACGCTATCCAGTCCTGGGCCACCGCGAAGCGGCCGATCTGCTTGCCCAGTGCATCGGCCAGTCGCGTTGCGTTGGCGCTATCCCCGGTGCGTCGCATCTCCGACCTGCCGTGCATGGCGCCGCCCACCGCGGCGGACGTCGCCAACCGGCCCCCGACCGCTCCCAGGCCCATGGTGCCGGCGACGCCGGGGGCACGGCCGCTGTTGGAATTGCCCTGGAAGGCGCTAATGAACTGCGGCGGGGCGGGATAAGCGACGTAATACAGTTGCGCGTCGGCGCTGACGCTGCTCTTGCCGGCGCCGAGACCGATCACCACCCGCCGCGCACGGTTGCCTTCGTCGATCCCGACGATCTGTCCTTGGACGAGAAGGCTCGTGCCGGCCGACGGCGTCTCCCCGGCGGAGGCGCGCACGGCGGGCAAGCCGTACGACGTCAGCTCGGTGATGAGCGCGTCGGTCAGCGCCGCCTGGGTCTCCCCGGCCGCTTGCACCTCCTGGGCGGAAATCGGCTGGTTCCCGACCGCCCGCTTGAGCCGCGCACCGACACCCTGATCGAGGCGGACCTGCTCCGGGGCAATGGCGAAATCGTAGACGATCACCCGATCGGGGCGAGGCAGAGGCGGCCCAGCGTAGCCCTCCGTCGTCTGTACTCGCGCGGGCGAGCAAGCTGCGACGACAGCGAGCGTCAGTGTCGCCAAAGCCAAGCGCATGCGTTTCATCGCGGCGTTCCCTCCTATTCGCCTGGCGCGCCGTGAACGGCGACTGGCTTCTTCATTGCCTTGAACCGCTCCTCGATGCCTTGCAGCACGACGAACAGGGACGGCGCGAACAGCACGGCGAGGCAGGTCGAGGCGATCATGCCGCTGAACACGCTCAATCCGAGCGAGGCACGCGCGGACGCCCCGGCGCCGGTCGCGGTCAGCAGCGGGACCACGCCCAGGATGAAGGCGAAGGAGGTCATCAGGATAGGCCGGAACCGCAACCGTGCCGCCTCGGTGGCCGCGCGCGCGATCGGCTCGCCTTCCATCAGGCGCCGCTCGCGGGCGACGCCCACGATCAGGATGGCGTTCTTGGCCGCCAGCGCGATCAGCAGGACCAGCCCGATCTGCGTGTATAGGTTATTGGCGACACCGAGGCTGGTGAGGGCGATCACCGGTCCCGCCAGGGCGAGCGGGACCGAGAGGATCACCGACAGCGGCGCGATCCAACTCTCGTACTGCCCGGCCAGGCACAGATAGACGAGCAGCAGGCCGAGGCCGAACACATAGACGATCTGCCCGCCGACCGCCTTCTCCTGGTAGGACATGGCGGTCCACTCATAGCCCGAACCGGGCGGCAGGGTGCGCGCGGCGATCTGCTCCATCAGCGCGATCGCCTGGCCGGAGCTGTAGCCGGTCGCGGGGGCTCCAATCACGGTGGCGGCCGGATACAGGTTGTAGAGGCTGATGAGAGCCGGCCCGACCGTGGGGCGCACCTGCGCCAGCGTGCCGAGCGGCACCATAGCACCGGTCTGGCTGCGTACATTGAGCTTCGCGATGTCATCCGGTCGCAGGCGGAACCGCGAATCGTCCTGGACATAGACCTGGAAGGTGCGGCCGAACTTGTTGAACTGGTTGACGTAACTCGCGCCGATATTGGCCGACAGCGCGGCGAACACGTCGCCGACGGAGACGTTCATCGCCTCCGCCTTGACCCGGTCTACGACCACCTCGAGTTGCGGGGTGTCCGCCCGGAATGGCGTGAACACGTGCTGCAGCTCGCTCTGGCTGCCCGCCGCCGCGACGATGGCGTGGCTGAGCCGTTGCAGCTTCGCATAGTCGAAGCTGCCGTCGCGCAGTTCCACCTCCATCGTGAAGCCGCTGGCATTGCCGATCCCCTGGATCGGCGGCGGCACGATCACCTGGGCTAGCGCGTCCGGGAGGTTGTCGAGCGCGCCTTGCAGATGTTCGTAGATCGATCGAAGGTCCTGGCCCTTGGCCTTGCCGCGTTCGCCCCAGTCCTTCAGCATCACATAAGCGGCGCCGGAATTCGCCAACGACGCGTTGTTGTCCAGCACGGAGATGCCGGCGATCTCGATGACCTGGTCGATTCCAGGGGTGCCGCGGGCGACGCGCGAGACTTCATCGAGCGCGCGCTGCGTGCGCTCGAGCGAGGCGCCGTCCGGCAACTGCACGCTGACCACGACGTAGCCCTGGTCCTCGATCGGGATGAAGGCGGTAGGCAGTCGCAGCAGGCCCCAGACGCTGGCCGCGCCGATGAGCAGCGCCAGCAGCGTCATGAGGCGGCTGTGGCGGGTCATGCGGCCGATCAGGCCGGCATAGGCGTGCTCCAACCCGCCATAGGCGCGGTTGAAGCCGCGAGAAAACGGATTGCGCCGATCCGGAGGCACTGGCGGGCGCAACCATAGCGCGCATTGGGTCGGCTTCAGCGTGGCCGCGTTGATCGCACTGATGAGGGCGGCGGCGGCGATGACCAGCGCGAACTGGGCGTACATCTGCCCGGTCAGCCCCGGCAGGAAGGCGGCGGGGATGAACACCGACATCAGCACCAGCGTGATGCCGACAATGGGGGCGAACAGGTCGCGCATCGCCGCGATGGCCGCGTCGTGGGCCGACAGGCCGCGCTCCATATGCAGCGCCGCACTCTCCACCACCACGATCGCGTCGTCGACGACGATGCCGATCGCTAGCACGATGGCGAACAGCGTGGCGATGTTCACGGTGAAGCCGAGCGCCGCGATGGCCACGAAGGCGCCGAGGATCGTCACCGGCACCGTCGTCGCGGGCACCAGCGTCGCGCGCCAATCCTGCAGGAATACCAGGATGACGAGCAGCACCAGCACCGCCGCCTCGATCAGGGTCTTGTACACCTCGTTGATCGAGGTTTTCACGAAGCCGGTCGTATCGAACGGGATGGCGTAGGTCAGGCCCTGGGGGAAGCCGCGCGACAGCGCGGCGAGCTTCGCGCGCACGCGGGTCGCGACATCGAGGGCGTTCGCCTCGGGCGATTGAAAGATCGCGAGCCCCGCCGCCGGCTGGCCGTTGAGCTTGAAGTCCTGCGAATAGGTCTGCGCACCCAGTTCCACCCGGGCGACGTCCTTCACCCGCGTGATCCGCCCGCCTCCGCTGCTATCCGCCTTGACGACGATGTCGCCAAACTGTTCGGGTTCGGCGAGCCGGCCCGCCACATTGACCGTGTACTGGAAGTCCTGGCCCGCCGGCGCCGGCGGGGTGCCGATCTGGCCCGCCGTCACCACCTGGCTCTGCTGCTGGATGACCCCCACGACGTCCTGCGCCGTCAGCCCGCGGGCGTAGAGCTTCTGCGGATCGAGCCAGATCCGCATCGAGTACTGGCCGACGCCGAACACGTTCACATTGCCCACGCCGGGTACGCGCGAAATCTCGTTGACCAGGTTGATGGTGGCGTAGTTGCTGAGGAACAGGCTGTCGTAGCGGTGATCCGGCGAGGTCAGCGTTGCGATCTGCAGGATCGCCGTCGATTTGCGCTGCACCGTCACGCCCTGCGCCTGCACCGGCTGCGGCAGGGAGGCCATCGCGCCGGACACCCGGTTCTGCACCAGCACCTGCGCGATGTTCAGATCCGTGCCGATGGCGAAGGTGACGATCAGGGAGTAGGTGCCGTCGCTGGCGCTGGTGGACTGCATGTAGAGCATGTGCTCCACGCCGTTCACCTGCTGCTCGATCGGCAGTGCGACGGTGTTCATCACCGTCTCGGCGCTGGCCCCCGGATAGCGCGTCGTGACCTGCACCGTCGGCGGCACCACGTTCGGATACTGCGCGACCGGCAGGAACAGCATCGCGACCAGGCCCAGCAGCACCATGAGGGCCGCGAGCACATTGGCCAGCACCGGGCGATCGATGAAGAACCTGGAGATCATCGATCGCGGCCAGTCACGACTTCTCGCCGGCGCTTATGTCGCGCTGCTGGGGCGCGACCTTCTCGCCGGCGATCGCGCGCTGGATGCCCGAGACCACCACCCGATCGTCCGGCTGCAAGCCGGTTTCGATCACGCGCAGCGAGCCCACAAGCTGCCCGGTCCGAACGCTCCGCTGCTCGACGACATCGTTGTGGTCGAGCACCAGCAGATAGCGCCCGGCCTGGTCGGCACCCAGCGCCTGATCGGGCACCAGCAATGCGTCCTGGCGCTGTAGCGCCATGGGCACCCGGACGCGCACGAAGAATCCCGGCAGCAGCGCGTGATCGGCATTGGCGAAGACGCCGCGCACCATCAACGTGCCGCTCGCGGTATCGACCTCCGGCGCCGCGTAGTCCAGCGTGCCTGCGTGCGGATAGCCCTCCTCGGTCATCAACCCGATCTCGACCGGCACCTTGCCGAGGTCGGCGGGCGTCAATCCGCGCCGCGCGAGATTTGCCCGGATGTGCTGCACGTCCTGCTCGCTCACGTTGAACGTCGCGTAGATCGGGTCGAGCTGCACGATGGTGGCGAGCTTGGTCGGGCCGCTGACGCCCACCAGGTCGCCCACGGAGGCGAGGTGCGCCGTCACCAGCCCATCGAAGGGCGCGGTGACATGGGTGTAGCCGAGATTGATGCCGGCAAGCGCTACGCCGGCCTGCTGGTTCGTCAGGTCGGCCTGGTCGGAATTCCGTTTGGCCAGCGCCTGTGCAACCGCCGATTGCGAGGCGAAGTCGCTGCGGCCGAGCGAGGCTTGGCGGTTGTACTCCGCCGACGATTGCGTCAGTTGCGCCTGCGTGGCGTCCAGCGACGCCTTCGCCTGCTGCAGCTTCGCCTGGTACGGCGCCGGCTCGATCACGAACAGCGTGTCGCCCCGCTTGACCGTCGCGCCGTCCTTGTAGTCGATCTCCTGCAGGAACCCCTGGACTCGGGCGACGAGATCAACCTGGTTGTAGGCGACCAATGTGCCGGTGGTTTCCAGGTATGGCGTCACCGCCTCCCGCAGCGGACGCGCCACGCCGACCTGCGGCGGCGGTGGGGGGACGTAGGCGTTTTCCTTCGCATGGGCGGGCGCCGCCAACGAGGTGAGCACGACCAGCGGCATAGATCGAATGGCCGATGTCCAGGAAAGGCCTGGCACGACGTCCTCCGCTCTGACAGCGCCATCGTCGTGCGCCTTTTGGTTACGCGGGCAATGCTAAACAGGATTGGTGCCAACGATCAAGTCAACCGGATAGGAGCGGAACCATGCGTTTGAAGAACAAGGTGGCCATCGTCACTGGGGGCGCCCATGGCATGGGCGAGGCGGAAGCCCGCCTGTTCGCCGCCGAAGGCGCCAAGGTGGTCGTCGCCGACGTGCTTCAGGCCGAAGGCGAGGCGCTGGCGCGCGAGATCGCGGCCGGCGGCTGCGAGGCGAGGTTTCTGCGCACGGACGTGACGAGCGACTCCGACTGGCACACCCTGATCGCTCTCGCTGTTTCGACCTATGGCCGGCTCGACGTGCTGGTGAACAATGCCGGCATCAGCGGCAGCTCGGTCGGCGATCCGGACGGGATCGCCGGGTGGGAGCGGCTGCTCGCCGTGAATCTGACCAGCGTGTTCCTCGGCACGCGTCGGGCGGCGGCGGAGATGGCGCGCACCGGCGGTGGCTCGATCGTCAACATCTCCTCGATCATGGGGATCGTCGGCGGTGCCGACGGGCATCCGGGCTATCACGCGTCGAAGGCGGCGGTGCGCAACTACACCAAGGCGGCGGCGGTCCGCTACGGGCCATCAGGGGTGCGGGTGAACTCGGTGCATCCGGGCTATCTGCCGACGATGTTGAATGCCACCAACGCTGGCGGACGCGAGAGGCAAGGTCGCCATGACGCCGATGCGCCGCCTCGGCAAGCCGATCGAGGTGGCCTACGGCGTGCTGTTCCTTGCTTCCGACGAGGCCTCGTTCGTCACCGGCGCGGAACTCGTCATCGACGGCGGCTTCATCGCCCAGTAGCTACCCGCCGCGATAGGGCTCGCCCCACCGTTCCGCGTATACGACCTCGGCGAGAGGGGCGCGCTTGACCGGTCCGAACCGCCCCATCGGGTAGCCGATGGGCAGGATGGCGTAAGAATGGACGCCGGGCGGCAGGCCCAATGCCGCCTCCGCCTCCTTCTCGTGGAGCAGATGCCGGGTGGTGAGCGTCGATCCCAGGCCGAGCGCGCGCGCCGCGAGCAGCATGTTCTGCACCGCCGGGTAGATCGACGCGCCCGACCAGCGCGTCGGCGCGTCGTCCTGGAGACAGGCGACGATCCACACCGGCGCCTCGTGGAAGTGGTCGGTGAGATACTCCACCGCGGCATGTTGGCGGAGATAGCGTTCGCGGCTGACTCCTGGAGGGGGCGAGCTGTTGCGGTAACGCGGGCCTACCACCTCGTCGAAGGCGCGCTTGTAATAGACTTGAACCGCCTGCTTGATTGTCGGGTCCTTGATGACCAGGAAGCGCCAGCGTTGCGTGTTGCCGCCGTTCGCGGCGCACACGCCGGCTTGCAGGATCTTCGCGATGAGTTCGTCGGGAACCGGGTCGGGCCGCAGCCGCCGCATGGCGCGGGTCGTTTCGATGATCTCGAACAGGTCGGTGCTCTCGGCCATGGCATCCTCCATTGCTATGCTGTAGGTGCCGTGATCATCAGGGGAGGGAAGCACATGCTGAAATTCGGCGCATCGATGTTCTTCACCGATTATTCCATGACCCCGGCCGAACTCGGCCGGGCGCTGGAGGAGCGGGGATTCGAATCGGTCTGGGCACCCGAGCACTCCCACATCCCGCTGACGCGCAAGACGCCGTTTCCGGCGGGCGGTGACCTGCCGAAGAAATACTACGACGCCATGGACCCGTTCGTCACCCTGACGGCGGCGGCGATGGCCACCAAGGCGTTGAAGGTCGGCACCGGCGTCTGCCTGGTCACGCAGCGCGATCCGATCCAGACCGCCAAGCTCGTCGCCTCCATCGACCAAGTCTCGGGCGGGCGGTTCCTGTTCGGCATCGGCAACGGCTGGAACCAGGACGAGATGGAGGATCACGGCACGGACTTCTCGACCCGCCACAAGCTCGCGCGCGAGCGGGTGGAGGCGATGAAGGCGATCTGGACCAAGCCGAAGGCTGAGTATCATGGCGAGATGGTCTCGTTCGGCCCAATGATGGCCTGGCCGAAGCCGGTGCAGAAGCCGCATCCGCCGGTGATCGTGGGCGGCGCCTTCCCCTATTCCGCGCGTCGCGCGATCCGCTACGGCGACGGCTGGATCCCCCAGGCGTCGCGCAAGGGCTATGGCGAGATCGCCGAGCTGATCCCGCAGTTCCGCCAGATGGCGAACGAGGCCGGGCGCGACCCGGACAAGATCGAGATCAGCGTCTGGTTCCCGAAGCGGGACGCCGGTCTGATGAAACGATACCAGGAACTCGGGGTGTCGCGGATCGTGTTCAATCTCGAGTCGGAGAAGGCGGACGCCGTGCTGCCGGTGATGGACGAATGGGCGGCGCTGATGCGCAAGGTCAACGGCTGAAGGAGCAGGCGGCGGCCAGCGGAACGCCGCCTGCTCCTCCTCGCCAGCTCATCGGAGCAACGGGCAGCTGCCCTTGCTCATGCCGGGAGTGCCCCCACTGACGGCCGCCACAGCGCCTGCCGCCGCAACCCAAACGCGAGCCCCACCCCGCAACGAGCGCGCTCTTTCCCTAAGGCGGACTTCTGCCAACCAACCAGGGAGCGAGCGACGGCTCACGCAGGACTCCCAGCCCGCTGCCCCGCGAGGGCAGAGTGAAATCGAAGTCTGGGGCGGCGAACCTGTCTCTTTTCCCGATGACACGGCTAAAATCTGCCGAAGCATCGCGGACAGTCTGCACGGCCCACTTCGCCGCGCGGTAGTGCAGATAGCCGATGGGAAAGTTGGCTTCACTCTCGTAAAAGCGGCTTCTGCCGACGGCGTCCTCTATCCGCTTGGCTGTTTTGCTCTCATGGAAGCCCCTGTCATTGCTCCAGGCTGGCTTGAAGTGGATCAACGCGTTCCGAAGATGGAGAAGGGTATCACTTTGTGGTATGGCCGCACGCCTTTGTTGGACGATGCCTTAAGCTTCTCGGCCGGCCTCTTCATCTTGCAAAGCGCGTTCCCGTTTGTCGAAGCGATAAGCTGTTTCAGCTCTTCGCACAGCTCAGGTGTAATGCCCTGGGAAGGATGATCCAGGATATCGGTAATGACCTCGTTGACGCACGCCTCCAGAGCGGTGCCCGCCATTACGATGGCTATCGTGCTCGGCTGGATGCAGCCGGATGGCGTCGCGGGATCGGTAAGCTGCGGATCGTCGGCCTCGATTTTGTGAGCAACCCTCGCTGACATCGCTGCAGCTTGGAGAAGCTGGGCAGCGAGGTTCGATCTGGTGAGGAGAGTTGCCGTTCCTGCCGTCACAGCTATGGCTGCGCCCTGGAGGTGAATTGTGACCTCGCCGCCGGACGCCGTTCCTGCCGTCGCAGTTGCGACAGCACCCTCAGTCTTGCCTTGGATGGCCATGCGGGAACTCCGGAAAGAGCAAGAACTGGCTCATAGCCGACGCACAACACGGCTCTTTCCGAGGTGCGCGACCGGGGAGGGTAAACAATGGCGTGACGGCTCCTCAACTCGGTTTCGGCTCTCGCGCGTATGGCGGGAAATTGGGTGAGGGGGCGCGCGCGCCCCCACAGCCTGGCCTGCTCGTTAGGAACAGGACTGAGATTTCACTATGTCAGTGACAATGCGGCCTAGAAGAAGGGTAGTCGGCATCACCACTAAGCGTGGCCGATGTCCCGCACCCGACCCAACGGGACGCCCGGCACCAACAGGCAGACGGTTTCCGATCGTCGATGTGCCGAGTCATTGCCCCGAGGTCCACGACTGCGCGCTGCCGTCATGCCGCCGAGCAGGCAGCAGGCCGATAACCAAGGCGGATTTTGGTCCGCATGGCGGTCAGCGAAACACCGCCTCCATCTCCCGCCGGCAGCGATACGCCGCATCGCTCTGATCGATCGCCACATCATCCCAGGTGACGCTGCTTCCCGTCTTCACGTCGCGTAGCAGGCGCACGCGGTTGGCGAGGCCGATCGGCAGGCCGCCGATCTCCAGGCTGGCGCGGGCGGGCAGCAGCTTGCCCCAGACGCAGCCGCCGCCCTCGCCGTCCAGCGTCTCGCCGGCGCGCAGGTCGCGCTTGGCGGTGGCGACGACATCGGCGCGGAAGCCGTCCGGCGCACCGGTCGGCTCGCCACGCAAGGCTGCCGAGAGGACCGAGACGTTCAACTCCAGCCCGATCAGGTGGAACGGGCGGTACAGCGCCGAGACCCGCCCGGAGCGCGTCGGTGACGACTCCATACTCGGCGAAGCAGCGCGCGGCGTAATCGTTCGGCGCCTCGAAGACGACATACACGCCCCAGCGCAAGTCGTTCGCGACCGGGCCGCCGTCGCGGCGCAGGCTGGAGACCACCTCGACCTGGCCCGCGTGGTGCAGCGCGCCGGGGCTGCCCGGCCGCAGCGCCTCGGCCAGCTCGTGCGCGCCGACGGCGGGAAGGCGAGGCCATCGGGCGGCGGGGTCAGGCCGGTGGCGTTGGCCACCGCCGCCATCTCGATTCCCGATTTCGTGCCGTCGAGAAAGGAGTTGAACATCTGCGGGTTCATCCCGCCCCGTCGTGCCTGTTCCTCGGTCAGGCCGTAATAGCCCCAGACCGTGGCGGGGGTGGAGGCGTGGTACTCGGGCAGGTATTTCGTGCCCTTGCCGGCAGCGATCACCGGAAAGCCGCAGGCCCGCGCCCAATCGACCAACTCGCAGATCAGCGCCGGCTGGTCGCCATAGGCGAGCGAATAGACCACGCCGGCGCGTTCCGCCTCGCGGGCGAGCAGGGGGCCGGCGAGCACGTCGGCCTCCACGTTCACCATGACGATATGCTTGCCCTCGGCGATGGCGCGGCGGGCATGGGCGATGCCGGCCGGGGCGTGGCCGGTCGCCTCCACAACAACCTCGATGTCCGGGCTGGCGATGGCCGACATCGCATCGTCGGTGAAGCGGGTCGCCGCGATGCGCGCCGCGTTCCAGCCGACGCCCTGGCAGGCGGCGCGGGCGCGCTCGGGCGAGAGGTCGGCGATGACGGCCACCTCCAGCCCCTTCGTGGTCGGCACCTGGGAGAGGAACATCGAGCCGAACTTGCCAGCGCCGATCAGGCACACGCGCACCGGGCGCCCGCGCCGCTGCAACAGCCGATACAGGTTCATGCGCAGCCCCTTTCGTTGCCGGCGTTTCCGTGGCCCACTGGTAGCGACAACCAGGCCGGGAGGGAACAGCATGGAGGTCGAGTGGCGCCGGCTGCGCGCCGACGAGCTACGCGAGGCGGCGAAGCAGGACGCGATCGTCATGCTGCCGATCGCCTCGCTGGAACAGCACGGGCCGCATCTGCCCGTAGAGACGGACACGACGATCGGCGAGGCGGTGGCGATCGGCACGGCCAGGCGCCTGGTGGCGCTTGGCGAGCAAGCCTTGGTGTTGCCGGTGCTGTGGACCGGGCTCTCCGAGCACCACATGCCGTTCGGCGGCACGATCACGCTCAGCCTGCAAGCGTTCGCCACGCTGATCGAGGACGTGTGCCGCTCCGTCGTACGCCACGGCTTCCGCCGCATCGTCCTGTCGAACTCGCATGGCGGCAACGAGAACGCGCTCCGGACCTTGACCGACGAGCTGACCGTGAAGCTCCAGATCCCGATCATACAGTTCAGCTATCCTTACGCGGCGCAGCCGGAGATCGCGGCACTTCTCAAGACGCAGGACGGGGTGCGCCACGCCTGCGAGGCGGAGACGGCGATGATGCTCGCGCTCCGCCCGGAGCTGGTCGCCAACGCGCGCATCCCGCCGCGGGACCCACCATCCGCGACCGAGTCCGGCCTCTATCGCTGGCGCAGCTTCGCCGTGCGAACGAAGACCGGCGTGAGGGGCAATCCCGACGCCGGCACCGCCGAGCAAGGCGACCGCCTGCTCTCAGCAATCGCAGAGGCGCTGGCCAGCAAGCTCGCCGATCCGGAGCTGTGGCGGATTCCGTTCCTGCCGGAGCGCGGCGCATGAGCGTCGTCTTCGAGGTGAACGGCGCAACGGCAGAGGTCGCCGATCCGGCCGCGACGCCGCTCTTGGACGTGCTGCGCAACACGCTCGGCCTCAAGGGCACGCGCTACGGATGCGGGCTGGAGCAGTGCGGGAGCTGCATGGTGCTCCTGGACGGGGAGCCGGTCTATGCCTGCACGCGCGAGCTTGGCACGGTGGCCGGACGGCGCATCACCACCATCGAGGCGCTGAGCGCGCACCCGCTGCATCAGGCGTTCCTGGACGAGCAGGCGGGCCAGTGCGGCTATTGCCTGTCGGGGATCATCGTCAGCGCCAAGGCGCTGCTGGACCGCACGCCGGCCCCGACGCGTACCGAGATCGTCGCCGCGCTCGACAAGCATCTGTGCCGGTGCGGCGTGCATATGCGCATCCTCCGCGCCGTCGAGCGCGCCGCGGCCAGCCTGCGCGCGGGAGTCTCGTCATGAGCGATACGCCACTACCGCTGTCGATCGTCAACAACCCGCGCCCCGATCGCTGGATCAGCTTCGCGGCGGATCGGGTCGTCGATCTCTCGGTGGGCAAGGTCGAGATCGGCCAGGGCGTGCTCACCGCGCTGACGCAGATCGCCGCCGAGGAGCTGGATGTGCCGGTCGGCGCCATCCGCATCCTCTCGGGCGACACCGATCGCGCCCCCGACGAGGGATCGACCAGCAGCAGCCTTTCGATCGAGGTCTCCGGGGCCTCGGTGCGGCTAATCTCGGCCGAGGTGCGGGCGCGCTTCCTCGACCGACTTGCCCAGCGGCTCAACTGTGCCGTCTCGGAGCTGTCGGTTGCCGACGGCACCTTCCTGCGCGGCGGCGCCCCGATCGGACAGGACTACTGGAGCTTCTCCCCCGAGATCGACTTGGCGCAGCCGGCGACGGGCCGTGCGCCGCGCAAGCCGCCCAGCGAGTTACCGCGTCGTGGGGCATGACGTGAAACGGGTCGACCTGCCGGCGAAGATTTCGGGGAGGGCCTTCGTCCATGATCTCGCACCGCCGGGGATGTTGCACGCGCGGATGCTGCGCCAGCCGAGCCGGGGGGCGGTGCTCGCCGCACTCGATGAGACCGCGATCCGACGTGCGGCGGAGGGCGAGCTGCGCATCCTGCGGCTCGGCAACCTCGTCGCGCTGCTGAGCGAGAGCGAGACCGTGGCGCAGCGCGCCGCCGTCGCCGCGCCTTCCCATGCGCGCTGGGAGAACGTCGCCGCCATTGCTCCGGGCGAGGACGAGGCGCGGGCCTTGGTCGGTCAGCCGTCCATCGAGCGCATGCTGGGCGATCCGCTTCCGGCGGCGGAGGGCGTGGTAGTCGAGGCGACCTACTCGCGGCCCTACATCGCCCACGCCGCGCTCGGCCCATCCTGTGCGCTCGCCGAGGAGCGCGACGGGCACCTGACCGTCTGGACCCATACGCAGGCGGTCTATCCGCTGCGCAACTCGCTTTCCAACGTGCTGGGCCGGCCGGTCGAGACCATCTCGGTGCGCCACGCCCAGGGCGCCGGCTGCTACGGCCATAACGGCGCCGACGACGCGGCGCTGGACGCGGCGCTGGTGGCGCAGATGGTGCCCAACCGGCCGATCCGCGTGCAGTGGCGGCGGGTGGAGGAGTTCGGGTTCGAGCCGGTGAGCACCGCGCAGGTGGTGACGATCCGGGCGAGGCTCGATGCGCAAGGCAGGCCGGCGGACTGGACAGCCGAGATCTGGGCCGGCTCGCACGTGCAGCGCCCGGCGATGGGCGGCAACATGCTGGCCCATGAGGCGCTGCCCACGCCGCCCCCCGACCCGCGCCCGTCGGACCCGCCGGAGGCCAATGGCGGCGGCGGGACGCGCAACGCACTGACTTTATACGGTATTCACGCCAAGCGCATCATCCATCACCTGGTCCGGCGTACCCCCGTCCGCACCTCCGCGCTGCGCGGCCTGGGCGCGCTGCCCAACGTGTTCGCAGCCGAGTGCTTCATGGACGAGCTGGCCGAGCGTGCCGGCGAGGACCCGGTCGCGTATCGCTTGTCGATGCTGCCGAATCCCCGCGCGCGTGCGGTGATCGAGCGGGTGGCCGCGCTGTCAGGCTGGGCCGAGCGGGGGGCCGTGGGGACGGGGAGGGGATTGGGGATCGGGTTCGCCCAGTACAAGAACCGCTCCGCCTACGCCGCAGTCGTCGCCGAGGTCGAGGTGGATCGGGAGGTCCGGCTGCGGCGCGTCTGGTGCGCGGGAGACGGCGGCCTGATTATCAGCCCGGACGGCGCGCGCAACCAGCTCGAGGGCGGCATCGTCCAGGCGGCGAGCTTCACTTTGAAGGAGCAGGTGCGCTTCGACGCGCAGGGGATCAGCTCGCTCGACTGGGACAGCTACCCGATCCTGCGCTTCTCGGAGGTGCCCGAGATCACGGTGGAACTGATCGGGGCCGCGGACCAGCCCTCGCTCGGCATGGGCGAATGCACGATCGGGCCCACCGCCGCGGCGATCGGCAACGCCGTGGCGCACGCGCTCGGCGCCCGCATCCGCGACCTGCCGTTCACGCGCGAGCGGATCGCGGCGGCGTTGGAGGCGAGCTGATCAGTTCAGCAATTCGCCCCCGCTCTCCTGGAGCACGGCGGTAGCGCGCTCGCGCCGCTCGGGAGAGGTCGCCAGGACGGCGAGCACCAGGGTGCCCTCTCTCGCTTTCCGCTCGCGGTCCAACTGCTCGGAATGGCTGAGTCCGCGGTTCAGCAGATGCTCCACGCCGGCCACCGCCGCTCCGGCGCCCAGCGCCACCCCCGCAGCCGCCGCTGCGACGCCGCCTGTGGCGGCCACGGCGGTCGCCGCCATCATGGCTGCGAACGAGCCGCCCACCGCGGAGTGGAACACGCGCGACTGCTGGTCCTCCACCCCGGTATCGGCGGCCTTGGAGCCCGCCTCCGGAGTGGCGTGCTCCGGCGGAGGATTGATTTCAGGCAGTCCGAGTTCCTCGCGACCAAAACCGTGAGCCTCCAGGGTCACGATCGCATGATCCAGCGCCTCGCTGGAGCGGAAGCGCGCCAGAAGTTCCCACGCCTGTGGGGCTTGCTCGGCTGGTTGTGGCGTGGCCTCGGCTCGGCTTGGCCGCACGATAATTGTGTTGATCCCGGCCCCAGGCGGGCCTTTGTCGTTCTCCATGACGTCGGCGCTCCTTGATATGCGCCCGAACGCGCACGCCGCGGCGGCGTTTCGGATGCCGTCCTGAAGCGCAGGAGAGGGTTCCAAGCGTCTCAGCGCGTTCAAGAATTCGCCATGCGGCTGCCACCATTCCGGGTCAGTCCCATCTCAGGGGCATTTCGCGGAGGCTGAGAAGGCGATGACCGAGACCGAGTACGCCCGGACGCTGGACGAGCTTGATCGGCTGCTCAACGACCCGGACGTGCCGATGGAACCCGCGAAGGTCTGGTCCTTGCTCGCCGAGATCGCGCAGCGCGATCTGACCGGCGCCAGTCAGCAGCGCGGCCTTGCCGGCTCCGCCTCACCCGGCGCGCGCTGCGCCGATCAGGAATTCACGGTTGCCCTCGGGGCCGGTGATCGGGCTCTCGATCAGCCCTGTCGCACGCCAGCCCGGTAGGCTCTCCCACCATCGTCGCACCCGCTCGCAGATTTCGGCGTGGACGGCAGGGTCGCGCACCACTCCCTTGCCGTGGGCGACCAGCGCGCGCCCGGCCTCGAACTGCGGCTTGATCAGCGCGACCGCCCAAGCGCCCGACGCGCAGAGTTCGAGCGGGGCCGGAAGCACGGTTGCGAGGCCGATGAAGCTCGCGTCGCAGACCAGTGCCTGGATCGGCTCGGGGATGTCAGCGCGGGTCAGATAGCGCGCGTTCATGCGCTCATGCACCACCACCCGAGGGTCGGCGCGCACCTTCCAGGCGAGCTGGCCGTGGCCCACATCGACCGCATGGACCCGCGCCGCGCCGCGGGCAAGGAGCACGTCGGTGAAGCCGCCGGTCGAGGCACCGATGTCTAGGCACACCCGCCCTGCGGGCGAGAGGCCGAACGTGGTCAGGGCGTGGTCGAGCTTCAGCCCGCCGCGCGAGACCCAGGGGTGGTCCTGCCCGCGCACCTCCACCGGCGCCCCGGCCGGCAGCATCACGCCGGCCTTATCGATGCGCCGCGTGCCGCTGAACACCTTGCCGGCGAGGATCAGTGCCTGGGCTCGCGCGCGGCTTTCGGCCAGCCCGCGATCGACCAGCGCCTCGTCGGCGCGGGTCTTGGAGGTGCTCAATCGGCTGGCCGCGTCGTCACCGTGCCGTCGGCGTGCTCGACGATCGCGGCGACGCGGGCCTCGGCCTCGGCGAGCTTGGCCTCGCAGTGCCGGCGCAGGGCGGCGCCCCGCTCATAGGCCTTGATGGCGTCCTCGAGCTTCTGCTGGCCGCTCTCCAGCCCGCGCACGATCTGCTCGAGCTCGCCGAGCGCATCCTCGAAGGACAAGCCGCTGACCTCCGTGCCGTTTGCCGACATTCCGAAACCCTCTACGCAAGTCCTGTCGCCGTTATGGCCGGGCCAAGCCCGGCCATAACGGGTGAAGCCTCACACCACCCCGAAATCGATCAACTGGCGCACCGGCGCACCCGACTTCAGGTTGGCGAAGCCCTGGTTGATGGCGCCAATATCGATCCGCCCCGAGATCAGGTGCTCGAGCTGGAGCCGTCCCTGCCGCCACAGTTCCAGCAAGCGCGGCATGTCGACGCGGAAGCGGTTGCCGCCCATCGAGGTGCCTTGGATCTTGCGGTCGCGCAGGAAATCAGCGCCGTGCAGCTCGATCTTCGTGCCGAGCGGGATCATGCCGATGATCGTCGCGACGCCACCCGGCCGCAGCATCTGGAAGGACTGCTCGGCGGTCTGCTTCAGCCCGATCGCCTCGAAGGAATAGGGCACGCCGCCGCCGGTCATCTCGCGCACCGCTTCGACCGGGTCGATGTTGGACGCGTTGATCGTGTCCGTCGCGCCCATGTCGCGCGCCGTTTGGAGCTTGGAAGCGACCGTGTCGATGGCGATGATCCGCTCCGCCCCGGCGATCACGGCGCCGTTCACCGCCGAGAGCCCGATGCCGCCGCAGCCGATCACCGCGACCGTGCTGCCCGGCTCCACCTTGGCGGCGTGGAACACGGCGCCCACGCCGGTCATCACGCCGCAACCGACCAGGGCGGCGATGTCGAGCGGGATCGCCTCCTTGATCTTCACCAGCGCGTGTTCATGGACGAGCATCTGCTCGGCGAAGGCCGAGAGGTTGAATGCCTGGTTCAGCACCTGCCCGCGCCAGCGTAGCCGTCGCGCCGCGCCGGGCAGCAGCTTGACCTCGGTGTTCTCGCACAAGTTCGGATGGCCGGTCATGCATTGCGGGCACTCGCCGCAGAACACCGAGAGACAGGTGATGACGTGATCGCCCGGCTTCACATAGGTCACGTCGTCGCCGACGGCCTCGACCACGGCGGCCGCCTCGTGCCCGAGCACCACTGGCATGGGGAAGGGGTAGAGCCCCTCGATGAAGTGCAGATCGCTGTGGCACAGTCCGGCAAAAGCGGTGCGCAGCAGCACTTCCCGCCGCTTCGGCTTCTCGATCTCGATATCCTCGATCGTCATCGGGCTGTTGGCTTCCTGCAGGACGGCCGCCTTCATGGTTGCATCCTCCGTTTTTCGAGCGGTTTCCCGGCACTCTGCCCGCCCGTGCCGCTTGGCGCCAGCCCCGGCTCGTTGATCCTTGCCGGGCCGCATGCAAGCGTACGGTCCGGGTCTCGAAAGGGGAGGGGACATGCAGACGCTTCTGCCGCTGGCCGAGCGGGTCGCCGCCCGGCTGAAGGCGCGCGGCGAGACCATCGCCATCGCCGAGTCCTCGACCGGCGGGCTGGTTTCCGCCGCGCTGCTCGCCGTCCCGGGCGCCAGCGCCTATTTTCTTGGCGGCGGTGTCATCTACACGCGCCAGGCCCGCCGCGCCTTCCTCGACATCCCGGACCCACTGCCGGGCGGGATGCGGGCCGCGACCGAGGCCTATGCCGCGCTGCTCGCGCGCACGGTGCGCGAGCGCACCGGGGCGAGCTGGGGCCTGGGCGAGACCGGCGCCACCGGACCCACCGGCAACCGCTACGGCGACCCGGCCGGACACAGCGCGATAGCGGTGGACGGACCCGCGGCGCGCGCGACGACACTGCGCACCGCGAGCGCCGAGCGGGTGGACAACATGCGCGCCTTCGCCTGGCGGGCGCTGCAATTGCTGGAGGAGGTACTGGGCGCGGGGTGAGCCGTTACCTTCACCCGCAGGAGCCGCACGGTCAAATCGGGAGGAACCGTCATGAAAACAAATCGCGCCAAATGGCTGGGCGGGGCGGCTTTTGCGCTCGCGGCCCTTGCCGCCTCATACGGCACTGGCATCGCGGACGACGCGCTGGATCAGGCAGCGCGGAACGAAAACAACTGGGCAATGTATGGCCGAACCTACGACAACACACGGTTCAGCCCACTGAAGCAGATCACCGATCAGAACGTGGGCCAACTCAAGCTGGTCTATGCCTTCCAACTGGGGGCTCTGCGCTCGAACGAGGCGACGCCTCTGGTCATTGGCGATACGATGCACATCCCGAGCTCCTCCGGGCCGAAGAGCGTGTACGCCCTCGATGCGAAAACCGGCGTGATCAAGTGGCAGTACCAGCCCGACCTTCCCGAGGACTTCGAGCCGTATGTCTGCTGCGACCTGGACAGCCGCGGCGTGAGCTATGCCGACGGCAAGGTCCTGTTCGGGACGCTCGATGGGCACCTGATCGCACTCGACGCCAAGGATGGCCATGAGGTGTGGAAGGCGGAGGTCATCGACTACAAGCAAGGCGCGGTGATCACCTCGCCGCCGCTGGTCGTCAAGAACCTCGCGATCATCGGCTTCGCGGGCGGGGAGTATGGGGCGCGCGGCTCGATCCAGGCCTATGATCTCGGTACCGGGAAGCAGGTGTGGAAGACCTACACAATTCCCGGTCCGGGCGAGCCCGGCAACGAGACCTGGAAGGGCGACAGTTGGCAGCATGGCGGCGGCGCCGCTTGGCTGGTCGGCTCGTACGACCCGAAAACCAACACGGCATTCTTCGGTACCAGCAACCCTAGCCCATGGAACGCCGCGGTGCGCAGCACCGGGACGAGCGATTACGGCCAGCTACGCAATCTCTACAGTTCGAGCACGCTCGCCCTCGACCCCGACAGCGGCAAGATCAAGTGGTATCTGCAATCCACGCCGGAGGACGCCTGGGACTATGACGGCGTCAACGAACTCGTTCTCGCCGACATCGCCATCAATGGTCAGCAGACGCCGGTGATGATGAAGGCTGACCGCGACGGCTTTTTCTTCGTCGCGAACCGCGAGAGCGGCAAGCTGATCTCGGCGCAGCCCTTCGTGCCGGTGAACTGGGCCAAAGGCTACGACGTGGCGAACGTGCGGCCGGTCGAGGACCCCGCCAAGCGGCCGCGTATCGACTACAAGGCAACCGATATCTGCCCAAGCTGGATGGGCGGCAAAAACTGGCAGCCGATCTCGTTCAATCCGCAAACCGGCCTGGCGTATATCGCGGCGAACAACATGTGCCAGGACATGCAGGCGACCGAGGTCAACTATCGGCGGGGCATGTTCTACCTCGGCAATGACTTCTCCGTGCATCAGGGTCATGGCGGCTACCTCGGGCAATTGCTCGCGCTGGACCCGGCGACCCAGAAGCCGGCCTGGACCATGAACCTGCCATTGCCCTGGAATGGCGGGACGATGACCACGGCGGGCAACCTGGTGTTCTTCGGCGACATCACCGGTGGTTCCGGGCGCTGGATGCCAAGACCGGAAAGGAGTTGTGGAAGATCAACGTCGGCAGCGGGGTGGGCGCCGGGCCGATGACCTTCGCCGTTGACGGCAAGCAGTATGTCGCCGTGCTGGTCGGCCGTGCAGAATTCCCGCCCGCCTCCATGGGCGAGATCGGCAAGAAGATCGTTGCGGCGACGCCGGAAGGCGGCACTCTGTTCGTGTTCTCGCTGTAGCGCGACGGGGCGGGCGGGGACGGAAGGAAGCCGGAATGACGGGCTGGATTGATGGTTGCATCGACCGCTTGCCCAACGGGCGAGCGGCGCGGCGCTGCCCCGCGTTCCTCCTGGCTGCGCTGCTTCTGGCATCACCGCTCGCCGGGCCGGTCGCGGCGAACGAGACGGCGGCGCCGTTCCGGCTATGTACCAGAGGCCGACAATCCTCCATTCGGCATCTCAGACGGCGCCACGCCGGGCCTCTATGTCGAACTTGGACGGCAAATCGCTGACCGGCTGGGCCGGCCATTTGAGCCGGTCTGGACTTCTGGGGTATTTCGGCAAGCGCACGATACGCACGACGCTGCTCGCGGGACGCTGCGACGGCTTCGTCGGGCTGCCCGACGATCCCGCCTTCATGGGGCCGCGCCTCATCTTCTCACGGCCGGTCCTGCGGCTCGGCTACGCACTCGTGGTGCCGCGCGACCTGGCGGTAGCAAGTCTGTCCGATCTGAAAGGCCGGCGCGTGGCGGTGCAGTTCGCCTCGCCGCCACAGAGCCTGCTGGCGAACCGGGCGGACGTCCAGACACTCACCGCGCTCTCCCCGCAGGAGGCGATGGCTGACCTGGCTGACGGAAAGGCCGACGCGGCCTTTGTCTGGGGACCGTCCGCCGGCTGGATCAACAAGACCGCGCTCGGGGATGCCTACAAGGTCGTGCCGGTTCAGGGCGATCACATGCAGTGGAATGCTGCGATTGGGTTTCCGCGCGGGCAGACCGCCTTGCGGGACCAAGTCAACCGGGTACTCGACGGCCTCGGCAGACTCGATCAATGCCCTGAAGCCAAAGTATGGCGTTCCCGATGCCGCGCCGCTTCGCCTTGCCGGCACCGAAGGGAATCCGGCGCCGGCCACCGAGACTGCCGCGAACGCTGGGGCGGCAGCCGGTATACGGGAGCTGCACCTGCCGCCTCGGACGCCGCCGCAGGTTCCGGAGAGATTGCCGCTGGGCACAAGCTCTTCAACGACAACTGCGCGCACTGCCACGGTCCGGACGCCGTGCAAGGAGAGCGCCGGAGAAATCTTCGCCTGCTGCTGCATCGCTATGAGGGCGAGATGGATCAGACGTTCATGATCACGGTCACGCATGGCCGGGTCAACAAAGGGATGCCGAACTGGAGCGGCATCCTGTCCGACGAGCAGTTCCATGCGATACTGGCCTTCCTGCACTCCGTGCAGGAGCCCTGACCAGCACGGAGCTGCTATCGCTCGCTGTCCAGATGCGCCATCTGCGCCGGGTCGTAGCGCGTCCCGGCAACCGCCTCGGCCGGTACCGCGGCCTCTATCTCGGCCAGCGCGTCGGGGTCGAGCTGCAAATCGAGTGCGCCGATCGCTTCCGGCAGGCGCGCCCGCCGCCGCGCGCCGATCAGCGGCACTATGTCCTCGCCACGCGACAGCACCCAGGCGACCGCCGCCTGGGCCGGGCTGGCTCCCCGGGCTTCCGCCACGCGCCGAAGGGCCTCGACCAGCGCCAAGTTGCGGCGCAAATTCTCGCCCTGAAAGCGCGGCATCCGCTGGTCGCGAAAATCGCCCGGCTCGCCCGAGGGCGTCTGACCGCCCAGAAGTCCGCGCGACAGCACGCCATAAGCAGTGACGCCGATCCCGAGCGCGCGGCAGGTCGGCAGGATCACCGCCTCGACGCTGCGGCTCATCAGCGAATACTCGATCTGCAGGTCGGAGATGGGATGCACTGCGGCAGCACGGCGGATGGTTTCGGGGCCGACTTCCGACAGGCCGATATGACGCACATAGCCGGCGCGAACGAGGTCGGCGATTGCCCCGATCGTGTCTTCGATCGGCACGGCCGGATCGAGGCGGGCGGGGCGGTAGATGTCTATGTGATCCACCCCGAGCCGGGTCAGCGTGTAGGCCAGGAAATTGCGCACCGCCGCCGGCCGGGCGTCGTAGCCGTGCCATCCGCCTTCCGGCCCCCGCAAGGCGCCGAACTTGACCGAGATCACCGCGCGGTCGCGCCCGCCCCCGCGCAGGGCTTCCCGGATGAGCAACTCGTTGTGGCCCATGCCGTAGAAATCGCCGGTGTCGAACAGCGTGATACCGGCCTCCAGCGCGGCGCAGATCGTGGCCACGCTCTCCGCCTCATCCGCCGGCCCGTACATGCCGGACATGCCCATGCAGCCCAGGCCGATCGCGGAGACGGTAGGGCCGGCACGGCCAAGATTTCGGGTCTGCATGGCACGCTCCTTCCGGCTATCCAGATCGGGTGCGGGGAAGCGCTTGCCAAGCGGCGCCGGCTCCGCCATATCCCGCCCGCCGACCGCGCCAGCGCGCGAGCGGTAATTCACATGCAGGGCGCCTTTCCCATCCGGATCCGGTGCGCTTGGCGCGAGCCCTGCGGAGGCCCAACCGGACGAACGGAAAGGATCGCATCATGGCGATGCCCGACTTCAGCCTGCGCCAGCTTCTGGAAGCTGGCGTGCATTTCGGCCACCACACGCGCCGCTGGAACCCGCGCATGGCGCCGTACCTGTTCGGCGTGCGCAACCAGGTCCACATCATCGACCTGCAGCAGACGACCCCGATGCTCGACCGCGCGCTGCGCGCCGTCCGCGACGTGGTCGCCGCCGGCGGGCGCGTGCTGTTCGTCGGCACCAAGCGCGCGGCGGCCGAATACGTCGCCGACGCCGCCAAAAGGTGTGGCCAGTACTACATCAACCATCGCTGGCTCGGCGGCACGCTGACCAACTGGAAGACCATCACGGGCAGCCTCAGGCGGCTGCGCCAGATCGACGAGATGCTGGGCGGCGACATCCAGGGCCTCACCAAGAAGGAGGTGCTGGGACTGACGCGCGAACGCGACAAGCTGGAACGCGCGCTGGGCGGCATCAAGGACATGGGCGGCCTCCCGGACATCCTGTTCATCATCGACACCAACAAGGAGAAGCTCGCGGTCGAGGAGGCGGCGAAGCTGCGTATCCCGGTGGTCGCGGTGCTCAACTCCAACTCCGACCCGCGCGGCGTCACCTACCCGATCCCCGGCAACGACGACGCGATTCGCGCCATCACCCTCTACTGCGACCTGGTCTCCGGGGCGGTGCTGGACGGCATCAGTGCCGAGATGGCCGCCTCGGGCGCCGACATCGGCGCCGCCGAGGAGCTGCCGCCGGAGGCGCTGCCCGAGATCGAGGCGCCGGCCGAGCAACCCGCCGCCTGAATAGGGCTTCTGACATTTCAGCGGTACGGAGAAGGGTTATGGCCGAAATCACGGCGGCGATGGTGAAGGAACTCCGCGAGAAGAGCGGCGCGGGGATGATGGATTGCAAGCGGGCGCTCTCCGAGAGCGGAGGCGATCTCGAGGCTGCGGTCGACTGGCTGCGCAAGAAGGGCCTCGCCGCGGCGGCAAAGAAGTCGGGCCGGCTGGCCGCCGAGGGACTGGTGGGCATTGCCTCGGCTCCGCGTCGGGCGGCGATGGTGGAGGTGAACTCCGAAACCGACTTCGTCGCCCGCAACGAGATGTTCCAGGCATTCGTCGAGGAGGTCGCCAAGGCCGCGCTGTTAGCGGGCGAGGATCTCGACGCAATCAAGGGGGCGCCCTATCCGGGGGCCGACCGGTCGGTGGGCGAGCAGCTCACGCACTTGGTGGCGACGATCGGCGAGAACATGTCGATCCGCCGCGCCCGCGTGCTGAGCATCGAGCGGGGTGCGGTGGCGAGCTACGTCCACCAGACGGTGCGGCCGGGGCTCGGGCGGATCGGCGTGCTCGTCGCGCTGGAGGCGTCGGACGAGCTGGAGGGGCTGGAGCTGCTGGGCCGGCAGATCGGGATGCACGTCGCGGCGAGCCGGCCGGAGGCGGTCGACATCGGCGGCGTCGATCCCGCCGCGCTGGAGCGCGAGAAGGCGATCCTGGCGGCGCAGGCCCGCGAGTCCGGCAAGCCCGACGCCATCGTCGAGAAGATGGTCGAGGGCCGTATCCGCAAATACTACGAGGAGGTCGTGCTGCTGGAGCAGGTCTGGGTGCATGACGGCGAGAGCCGGGTGCGGGCGGTGCTGAAGAAGGCGGGCGCCAGCGTCTCGGACTTCGCTCGCTTCACCCTGGGCGAAGGGCTGGCCAAGCCGCAGGACCCGGATGCCGTCGCCGAACCCGCGCCGGCAGGGGTTTAGAGACGGGGCCTGCTTCTCCCCCTCTCCTTGCTGCGGGAAGGGCATTCAATCGATTGGTCCATAGGGCCCCCCAGTATCATTATTCTGCCATGGCCGGACCTCGGTCCGGCCACCCAAGTCCTTGTGGCGGGCAGGCTTAACGGCCCAGTGCCGCAACTCCTGGCCAGCTTCAGCCCATCACCCAGCGGAACAGACCGAAATGGCTCAGGTCGTTCCACGTCGCGAACACCATCAGCCCGACGAGCAGCGCCAATCCGGCGCGGACCCCGTATTCCTGTGCGCGAGGCGGCAACGGGCGGCCGCGGATCGCCTCGAACAGGTAGAACAGCAGGTGCCCGCCATCCAGCACCGGGATCGGGAACAGGTTGATCAGTCCTAGATTGACCGACAGCACCGCAACGAACGACACGAAGCTCGCCGCTCCCAGCGCGGCCACCTCGCCCGAGAGCTGGGCGATGCGCAGCGGCCCGCCGATTTCTCCGGCGCCGCCGTGGCCGCTCACCATTTGCGCGATGCCGCGTACGGTCTCAGCGGTGACACGCCAGGTCTCGGTCAGCCCGCCCCACAGCGCGCCCGGGACCGACTCCCGCCGATACTCGACCACGCCCCCCTTGATGCCGAGCAGGCCGGTCTTGCGGCCGTTCTCGTCGTGCGTTCCCACCGTGGCCGAGACGGTTCGCTCGGTCCCGTCGCGCCGGACCATCATGGTCATCGGTGCCCCAGGATGCGCCCCGACGGCCGCCTGCAGCTCCTCGAACGTGGCGATCGGCTTGCCGTCGATCGCCACGACCCTGTCCTGGGCGGTCAGCCCGGCCTTGGCGGCCGCCGAACCGGGGAGCACATCGGTCACGACGGGCAGCGCCACTGGTCGGCCCAGTGCCGCGAAAAGGGCGAAGAACAGCACGAAGGTCAGAAAGAAGTTCGCGGCCGGCCCGGCGGCGACCACGATCGCGCGGGAGCCGACCGATTTCTCCTGGAAGGTGCGCCCGGGGATGCGCGAGGCGCGCCGCTCGGGCGAAACATCCTCCACCCGCTCCTGCCCGTGCAGCTTCACGTAGCCGCCGAGCGGAATCCACGCGACCTTCCAGACGGTCCCGCGCCGGTCCACCCAGCTCGTCAAGGGCTGGCCGAAGCCGATGGAGAATGCCTCGACATGCACCCCGCGCCAGCGCGCGGCGAGGTAGTGTCCGAGTTCGTGGATGAACACGAGCACGCCCAGGCAGACGAGGAACGCGACAACGGTGCGGGCGAAATCGGGAACGGTCTGAAGCACGCGAGCCTTCGGAAGATTTACCGCTTATCCTATCACGCCGCGCGCGCCGAAGCGATCCGCTCATGCGCCGCGCGCCGCGCCGCCTGATCCAGCGCCACGACCTCCTCCAGCGTATCGAGGGGCGGGGCGCCCATCCGGTCCAGAACCGATTCGGCCGTGACCGCGATGTCGAGGAAGCCGATCCGGCGGGCGAGGAACGCCTCGACGGCGATCTCGTTGGCCGCGCTCAGGATGGTCGGCGCCCCGCCGCCCGCGCGCAGCGCCTCGCGCGCCACGCGCAGCGCCGGAAACCGCACCGGGTCGGGCTGCAGGAACTCCAGCCGGCCGACCGCGGCCAGGTCGAGCCGGCGCGCGCTTGTGGGCAGGCGCGCGGGCCAGGCCAGGGTGTGCGCGATGGGGATGCGCATGTCGGGGGCGCCGAGCTGGGCGAGCACGCTGCCATCCTGGTAGCAGACCAGGCCGTGGATGACGGACTGGGGATGCACCAGCACGTCGATCGCCGTCTCGGGCAGATCGAACAGCCGCGCCGCCTCGATCACCTCCAGCCCCTTGTTCATCAGCGTGGCGGAGTCGATCGAGATCTTGGCTCCCATCGACCAGACCGGATGCTTCAGGGCTGATTCCGGCGTCGCGCGGGCCATCTCCTCCATGCTCGCGGTGCGGAACGGGCCGCCCGAGGCGGTCAGAATGATCCGCTCCAGCGCGCCGCGGTTGCCGTCGGCCAGCGACTGGAAGATCGCGTTGTGCTCGGAATCGACCGGCAGCAGGCGGGCGCCGGCCTCGCGCACTGCCCGCAGCATCACCTCGCCGGCGCAGACCAGGGCCTCCTTGTTGGCCAACGCCACGCAGGCGCCACGGCGGATGGCGGCCAGGGTCGACGCGAGGCCGGCAGCGCCGGTGATCGCCGCCATGGTCCAGTCCGCCGGGCGCGAGGCCGCCTCGATCACCGCCTCCCGACCCGCGCCGACCTCGATTCCGGTGCCGGCGAGCGCCTGGCGGAGCGCCCCGCCACAGGCGGGATCGCTCACGACGGCAAGCTCGGCACGCAATGCGATGGCCTGCTCGGCCAGACGCGCGACGTTGCGGCCAGCGACCAGCGCGCGGACCCGGAATTGGTCGGGCGCGGCGGCCAGCAGCTCGATGGTCTGCGTTCCGACACTGCCGGTACTGCCCAGGACGGTGACCCAGCGAGGAGCGTCTGTCATTGCCACAGCACTACCCCACGACCGAGCGCGAGCGATAGGACCGCCGCGACCGGCACCACGGCCAACGCCGCGTCGAGTCGGTCCAGCAGCCCGCCATGGCCAGGAATCAGCCGCCCGGAATCCTTCACCCCGCAGCGGCGCTTGACGGCGCTCTCCGCCAGATCACCTGCCTGCCCGATGGCGGAAAGCGCGGCGCCGAGGCAAAGCGCCGCCGGGATATTAACTTCTAAGACAAGTAGCTTGGCTGCACATGCTGCGACCAAGGCTGAAGCCAGCACGCCGCCAGCCGCTCCCGCCCAGGTCTTGCCGGGGGAGATGCGCGGCGCCAGACGTGGGCCGCCGATCAGCCGCCCGGCGACATAGGCGCCGACATCGCTGCCCCAAATCACCAGCGCGAGCCCGATCACATTCCCGCGCCCCACGAGCGGGTCCGCCCGCAGCCAGACCAGGGCAATCGCCCAGAGGGCGATGGCGAATATTCCGCACGCCAGCGATTCGCGCCGGAGGGCACCGGCGCGGCAGAGGCTGGCCCATTCATAGGCGAGACCGAGGGCGAGCGCCGCCACCAGCACGAGGAACACTGGGCCGCCAACCCACATCGCACCGAGCGCTAGAGGTGCAAGGACCAGCGCCGAGACCGCCCGCGCGCGTAGATCCGCCCAGGGGCGACGCGCCGGGGGACGGATC
Organism: uncultured Pseudomonadota bacterium; assembly: GCA_963830565.1. Classification (GTDB taxonomy): domain Bacteria; phylum Pseudomonadota; class Alphaproteobacteria; order Acetobacterales; family Acetobacteraceae; genus DATFDN01. Next base: position 87,195 of record CAWHMO010000011.1, on the reverse strand, counting down.
ACGCGTTCAGCCAGGCCGTCCGCCAAAGCGTCGCTCCCGGCGCGCATACTCGGCCAGCGCGGCGGCGAAATGCGCCTCGCCGAAATCCGGCCAGAGTACGTCCATGAACAGGAACTCGGCGTAGGCGGCCTGCCAGAGCAGGAAGTTCGACAGACGCTGCTCGCCCGAGGTGCGGATCAGCAAGTCGGGATCGGGTATTCCGACCGTCGAGAGCAATCCGCCAAAGCTCGCCTCGTCGAGCGTCGCCGGATCAAGCCGGCCGTCGCGCGCCGCCTCGGCGGCCCCGCGCGCTGCCTGCGCGATCTCGGCCCGCGAGCCGTAGGATAGCGCCACGATCAGATTGAGCCGGCGGTTGGCGCTGGTGCGCGCCTCGGCGTCCGCCAGATCGCGCTGGATCTCGGCATCGAAGCGCGTGCGGTCGCCGATGACGCGCAGGCGCACGCCGTTGGCGTCAAGCTCGGCGATCTCGCTGCGCAGATAGTGGCGCAGCAATCCGGTGAGATCGATCACCTCCCCGGCCGGGCGGCGCCAGTTCTCGCTGCTGAATGCGTACAGCGTGAGCCAGCCGACGCCGTGGCCGATCGCCGCTTCGATGGTCCGGCGGACGGCGCGCGCGCCTTCGCGATGCCCGGCCACGCGCGGCAGGTGGCGCGACCGCGCCCAGCGGCCGTTGCCGTCCATGATGATGGCCACGTGGGAAGGTGGCGGGCTTGGCTGGGTCTGCTCATCCGCCTCGCCGGCGGAGAGCGCCTGGATGAACGGCGGCACGCCGGTTCCTCAGACCTGCCTGATGTCCTTCTCCTTGTCGGCCAGGGACTCGTCAGTGCGCCTGATGTACTGGTCCGTCAGCTTCTGCACCTCGTCGTGCCAGGTCTTGGCCACGTCCTCGCCGATCTCGTGCTTCTTCTCGTAGGTCTTGATCTGCTCCATGCCGTCGCGGCGCACCGCCCGCACCGCCACCCTGGCGCCCTCGGCGTATTTGTGCGCGAGCTTGACCAGTTCGGTCCGGCGCTCGGTGGTCAATTGCGGGATCGGCACCCGGACGAGCTGTCCGTCGGAAGCCGGGTTGAGGCCAAGGCCGGCATCGCGGATGGCCTTCTCGACGGCGCCGACCAGCGAGCGATCCCACACCTGGACGGTGAGCATCCGCGGCTCGGGAACACCAGTGTTGCCGACCTGGTTCAGCGGCACCTCGGTGCCGTAGGCATGAACGCGCACCGGCTCCAGCAGGGCGGGGCTGGCGCGTCCGGTGCGCAGGCCGGCGAACTCCCGGCGCAGCGTCTCAAGCGCGCCGTCCATCCGCCGCGTCAGGTCCTGCTTGAGGGTGTTCAGATCGGCTGGCATCTCGGTCCTCCCGCGCGTCTCAGCGCCGTTCGATGATCCTGGTGAAGCGGCCCTCGCCGCGGACCACCGCGGCGAATGCGCCGGGGGCGTGGATGTTGAAGACGACGATCGGCAACGCGTTCTCCCGCGCCAGGCTGATCGCCGCGGCGTCCATCACCGCGAGTTGGTTAGCCAGCACATCCTGGTAGGTGAGCTCGTCGTAGCGCTCCGCTTCCGCCGTCCGGCGCGGGTCGGAGGAATAAACCCCGTCCACCTGCGTGCCCTTGAACAGCGCGTCGCACGTCATCTCCGCGGCGCGCAAGGCGGCGGCAGTGTCGGTCGTGAAGAACGGGTTGCCGGTTCCGGCGGCGAAGATCACCACGCGGCCCTTTTCCATGTGCCGCTCGGCCCGGCGCCTTATATAGGGCTCGCACACGCTGGCCATCGGGATGGCCGACTGCACGCGCGTCGGCACGCCCCTGGCTTCCAGCGCGCTCTGCATGGCCAGCGCGTTCATCACCGTCGCCAGCATTCCGATATAGTCGGCCTGCGCCCGCTCCATCCCGGCGGCGGCGGCCGAGACGCCACGGAAAATGTTGCCGCCGCCGATCACTAGGCAGACCTGCACGCCTATCGCGGCCACGTCGCCGATATCGGCGGCGATCGCGCGCACCCTATCATTGTCCAGGCCGTAGTCGCGCCGAGCCATGAGCGCCTCGCCGGAGACTTTCAGCAGGACGCGCTTGTAGACGGGCGTTTGCGACATCGAGCGACCGGCAACTCCTGGATGCCAGGAAGCTATAGTGGCGGGAAGGCGCGCTCACAAGCGACTCTTGCGGCGGCATCACGTTGCAGGTAAGATCATTCCTACCACGCGGTCCTGAAGCCTTCGAATCGCGCCGGGATGCGCTGTATCTCCGCCAGCAGATCCGCAGGCACGGGCGCGTTGCCGGCCAGCGAGACGGTATCGGCCAATCCCCCGAAACGCTGCTCGATGGCGCGCGCGATCGTCGCGTGGGTGCCGACGGCGGCGAACAGATGCACCACCCCGTCGGGGATTTCGCGGCTCATCTCCGCCCATCTCCCCTCCTTCGAGAGTGCGTTCAGCTTCCGCCCCAGATCGCCCAACCCGTGCGCCTCCAGGACCGGCCAATACCCCGGCGTCGAGCCGTAGAACGCGATCCGGCCGCGCGCCACCTCGACCATTCGCGCCGTTTCCTCTTCGTCTCGCCCGGTGGCGATGAAGCCGCCGCCGGCGATCTCGAAGGCGGCTCGGTCGCGTCCGGTGCGCGCGAATCCCTCGGCCAACCGGGGCATCACCTCCTGTTCCAGGTAGCGGCGCGTGCAGAAGCCGTGCAGGCGCACCCCGTCCGCCACCTCCCCGGCCAAGCGCAGCGAATGCGGGCCGACCGCGGCGAGTGTCACGGGGACCATTCGCATGTTCCGCGACCGCGGGACGAAGTAGGGCGGCATCAGCGTGAAGGCGTAGTGCCGGCCCTCGAAGCGCAGCCGCTCGCCGGTCTGCCAGCTGGTCCAGATTGCCCGCAGCGCGTGGACGTATTCGCGCAGGCGCGGTGCCGGCGGCGACCACGGCACCGAGAAGCGGCGCTCGTTGTGGGGGCGGATCTGCGGGCCGAGGCCGAGCACGAAACGCCCGCGCGAGGCGATCTGCAGATCCCAGCTGGCGTTGGCGACCACCATCGGGCTGCGCGGGAAGGCGATGGCGACCGAGGTCGCAAGCTCCACCCGCTCGGTCGCCAGCGCCGCCGGCGCGTGCGCGAGGAACGGGTCGTGCTTGTTCTCCATCGTGAGCAGCGCGTCGTAGCCCGCCGCCTCGGCCGCGCGCGCCGCGTCCGGCACGCGCCGCAAATCGTCCTGCGGCAGCGCGGTCGCGAGGCGCATCTCAGCGTCCCCGGAACACCGGCCGGCGCTTCTCGGCGAACGCCGTTACCGCCTCGCGGTGATCCTCCGAGAGGCCGGTCCGCGCCTGATGCACCGCCTCCAGGTCGCACACCGTGGCGAGCGTCTCGGTCTCGGCCGCGTTAAGATTGCGCTTGATGTAGCCATAGGCGAGGCGCGGGCCGGCGGCGAGGCGGCGGGCCAGCGCCATCGCCTCCTCGGCCAGCGCCGCATCGTCCACGACCCGGTTCACCAGTCCGATCGAAGCCGCCTGCTCGGCGTCGATTGGATCGCCGAGCAGATACATCTCCCGCGCCTTCGCCGGACCCACGAGCTGGGTCAGCAGCCACGTGCCGCCGAAGTCGCCCGAGTAGGCGATGTTGGCGAAGGCGGTGCCGAAGCGGGCGGAGCGCGCCGCCACGCGCAGGTCGCACGCCATCGCGAGGCCGAGGCCGGCGCCGAAAGCCGGGCCGTTCACCATGCCGACGATGACCTTGGGATGGCGGCGCATGATCTGCGGCAGCTCGTGCATCCGCGACAGGCGTGTGACGCGCTCCTCGTAGGTCTGCTCCGTGCGGCTCGCCATGTCCTTCACGTCGCCACCAGCGCAGAAGCCGCGCCCGGCGCCGGTGATGACGATGGCGCCCACCGCTTCATCTTCGGCCATCCGGGCCAGACCCTCCCGCACCCCGGCCAGCATCGGCTGCGACAGCGCGTTCAGCCGGTCGGGCCGGTTCAGCGTCAGGATGCCGACGCCGTCCTCGACGGTTTCCAGTACGTCCGACATCGCATCCCTCTCTCGTTTCCCGGAGCTTGGCTGGAGCAGCGGGCACAGGCAAGCTCGCGCCAGCGGGGAGGGAGAGGGTCATGCGGGTGTTCACGGTGCTGCCGATGCAGGACTGGCGCGACGTGGCACCAGCCGCGCAGCAAGCCGAGGCGGCCGGGTTCGACGCGCTGATGACGGTGGAGCTGGGCCACGAGGTGTTCACGCCGCTCGCCTTCGCGGCACTCGCCACGGAGCGCGTCGAGCTGACCCCCTCGATCGCGGTCGCCTTTCCGCGCAGTCCGACGGTGACGGCAATTGAGGCCTGGGACTTGCAGGCCAATTCCAGGGGCCGCTTCGTGCTCGGCCTGGGCAGCCAGGTGAAGGGCCACAACGAGCGGCGCTTCGGCGTCGCCTGGACCGCTCCGGCGCCGCGGCTGCGCGACTATATCGGCGCGTTGCGCGCCATCTGGCGCTGCTGGGAGACGCGCGGCCGGCTCGACTACCACAGCGAGCACTACACCCTGACCTTGATGACCCCCGACTTCTCGCCCGAGCCGACCGGGCTGGCCATGGTGCCCGTCACCGTCTCGGCGGTCGGCGAGGCGATGCTGCGCATGGCCGGCCAGCACTGCGACGGCGTGCGCCTGCACCCGCTCTGCTCGCGCCGCTACCTGGAGGAGGTTTGCCTGCCGAACCTGCACACCGGGATACAGCGCGGCGGGCGCCAGCGCGCGCATTTCGACATCCACGGCGGCGGATTCGTCTGCACCGGCCCCGACGAGGCGAGCGTGGCGGCTTCCATGGAGAAGGTCCGCGCGCGCGTCGCCTTCTACGGCTCGACCCGCACCTATCTGCCGATCCTGGCGCTGCATGGGTTGGAGGAGCTGGGAGCGACGCTGCATCGGCTCTCGGTCACCGGCCGATGGGCGGAGATGCCGGCGCTGATCTCCGACGACGTGGTGCACCTCTTCGCCGCCTGCGCCACGTTCGAGGATCTGGGCGCCGCCATCGAGCGGCGGTTCGGCGGTGTCGCGGACGCCTTCGATCTCCAGCTTTCCTCCGGCACCCCTGTCGGATTGGCGCGCGAGCTGGTCGGCGACATCAAGCGCATCCCGCACGTCTTCGCGGGTTTCGCAGACTGGGAGCCTCCGGCATGACCCTGACCCTGGATCCGCGCCTGCGCATCGGCGTGCAGACCATCCATCGGCGGACCGAGCCGGCGAGCGGACCTTGGGAACCGCGCATCGACGAGCTGGTGGCCCTGGTCGAGCTTGTGGACCGCGCCGGCTACGACTTGCTCTGGGCTGGCGATCATGTCTCGTTCGCCATCCCGGTCGTCGACCCGCTGCTGCAACTCGCGCAGGCGGCGGTGGTCAGCCGGCGGCTATTGCTCGGCACCGGCGTCTATCTGCTGCCGCTGCGCCATCCCGCGCCGGTCGCCAAGCAGGTTGCCACGCTCGACCACCTGACCGAGGGGCGGCTGATCTTCGGGGTCGGCGTAGGCGGCGAGTTCCCACAGGAATACGCGGTGTGCGGGGTGCCAATGGCCGAACGCGGCGCGCGGCTAGGCGAGGGGGTGCGGCTGCTGCGCGAGTTCTGGACCGGCGCCCCGGTTACGCGCCAGGGCGGCTTCTACGGCGGGTTCGAGGATGTCGCGCTCCGCCCGCCGCCACGCCAGCCAAGTGGCCCGCCGATCTGGTTCGGCGGGCGGAGCAAGGCGGCGCTGAGGCGGACGGCGCGGCTGGGCGACGGGTATCTGTCGTATGTCGTCACGCCCGAGATGTACGCGCAGGCCCTGGCCGAGATCGAAGATGCCGCGAGCCAGGCCGGGCGAGATTTGCAGGATTTTGGCACCGGGCACCTGCTTTTCACCCGGCTAGATTCGAGCTTCGAGGCGGCGTTGGACGCCGCCTCCGCGTCGTTGTCGGTGCGCTACGCCATGGATTTCCGCAACCCGGCCCGCCGCTATTGCGCCCTCGGCACCCCGGCGCAGGTGGCCGAGCGCATCCGCGCCTTCCACGCGGCGGGGGTGCGCCATGTCGTGCTGGATTTCGTCGGGCCATACGAGGAGCGGGATCGGCAGATCGCCGGGTTCGCTGAGGAGGCGATGCCTCTGCTGTCGGATTTAATGATGGCGGGAACAAGATTTATCGGCTGAGCTGACCGCTGAACTGCCCTCCGTAACCGGTTTCGGGAAACCCAAGTGTCTGCTCGAAAATCAATTGACAGATCGGCATTCCGGCCCTTAGCCGAATTGGAAGGGGCCCGTGATTGATGACTTCGAGCTGGATTTGGCCGGGAAAGCCCGCATGGATCGTCGGTGCCGTCACATGGATTGCTAAGCCGAGACGGGCCAGAGAACTTTTCCCCTCCACGCGGGCAGCGACGCGTGCCGTGGGCTTGAGGTGAACTCGCTCCTTCGTCCAGGCAAGCACTAACCGATTTCTTCCAAGTACGAATCCGTCATTAGCATCAATCACTTGAGGGTTGGAAACTTGAGCCAGTGCATCCTGGAGCTTGTAGCCCGGTTTGGCCGGGTCGATCGTCAACTCCAGGCCGACCTTGCCTTCGGTGAAGGTACGAAAGTTCTCGTCGAGCGTCAGATCCAGACTCGTTGAGCTATAGGCCGAGGCGCCGGGCGGGGGATCGACGATGATTACCCCCTCCGCGATTGACAGGCGGATTTCCCGATCAGTTAGGATCAAATGGCGACCTCCTCCATGCCGGAAACCGAAGCCTTCGGCATCAAGACGCGCCATATTCCGCTCAGCGTCTCGCGCGGGAGCTCGACAAGGATGCCCTCGTTGCCGGAGCTGACGGGATATACCCTCAGCCCGCCTTGCTCGACGAGTTGCCGGTCAACGGCAACCTCTTCCATTTTTCCGTCGGCGGTGCGTATCGTCACCACAACCTCGCTCGGATGCAGTCCCTCTTCGACCTGCTCGACCGTAATACGTGGCATGCTACTCCCCTGCGCTCACGCTAAACTGCCGCAGCTGTACGAGCCGTCAGCCCACCTGTCTGAGTTGCAACCAACACCTCTCAGACGGGGTTAAGCCGTAACGTTCCAGCTCTCGATTCGGCTCCGCAGAGATTGCCTCAAAGGCGCAATCGTATCCAGTAAACACACGGCCCTACAGACGGAACGGGTCCGGCGCCCTACACCGAAAGATCAAGCAGCGATCCCCGCGGCATGGCCCCGAACGGCGCGGGTGCGGCCTGTGCCGGCAGTTGCGGCGAGGCGGAAGGGGCGGCCGACTGGCTCTGCGGGCTGAACCCGAACGGTCGCAGCGCCGGGCCGGGCTGGACGGTGCCGAACCCGGCCTTCAGCACGGAGGCCGAGAAGGCGGAGAGGGAGGCGGAGGACAACATGCTCAGGATCATCCAGCGCATGTGTTAACACTAGATGAACGAACGCCGGAAGCGCAACGACCTCGCGCGAGTGTTACCCCTGAAGCGCCGCCACTCCGGGCAGGGTCTTGCCCTCCAGCCACTCCAGGAACGCGCCGCCGGCGCTGGAGACGTAGCTGATCTGATCGAGCACGCCGGCGTGGCGCAGCGCCGAGACGGTGTCGCCGCCGCCGGCCACGCTGCGCAGGCCGCCGCTCCGCGTGGCTTGCGCCACCGCCTTGGCAAAGGCCACCGTCGCCGCGTCGAAGGGCGGGGTCTCGAAGGCGCCGAGCGGGCCGTTCCAGACCAAAGTGCGCATGCCGGCCAGCCTCGCGGTCAGCGCCGCCACACTCGCCGGGCCCACATCGAGGATCATCATGTCCATGGGCACCTGCGCGATCGGCACGGTACTGGTCGCGACGCCGGCGGCCAGCGTGGCCGCGACCACCGCATCGACCGGCAGAACCACCTCGCACCCCGCCTGCTTGGCGCGCACCAGGATGCTGCGCGCCGTGACGTGCATCTCGGCCTCCTGCAACGAGCGCCCGACCGCGACGCCTTGCGCGGCGAGGAAGGTGTTGGCCATCGCCCCGCCGATCACCAGTACCTCCACCCTGCCCACCAGGTTGCCGAGCAGCTCGAGCTTGGTGGACACCTTGGCCCCGCCGACGATCGCCATTACCGGGCGAGCGGGATTGCCGAGCGCGGCATCCAGTGCCTCCAGCTCGGCCTGCATCAGCCGCCCGGCATAGGCGGGCAGCAGATGCGCCACGCCCTCGGTGCTGGCGTGCGCGCGGTGCGCCGCCGAGAAGGCGTCGTTGACGTAGATGTCGGCGAGCCTGGCCAACTCGGCGGCGAAGCCGGGATCGTTCCGCTCCTCTCGCGCGTCGTAGCGGGTGTTCTCCAGCACCAGCACGTCGCCCTCGCCCATGCGCTCGATGGCCTGCTGGGCGATCAGTCCGACGCAGTCCTCGGCGAAGCGCACGCGCTGTCCCAGCACCTCGCCCAGCGCCTGCGCCATCGGCGCGAGCGACATCTCCGGCACCCGCCTGCCCTTGGGGCGGTCGAAATGGCTGCACACGATCACCTTGGCGCCCTTGCCCGCCAGCTCGCGGATGGTGGGCGACAGGCGCTCGATGCGGGTGAGGTCGGTGATCCTGCCGTCGCGCACCGGCACGTTGAGGTCGGCGCGCACCAGCACGCGCTTTCCCTTCACGTCCAGCCCGTCGAGGGTGCGGAAGGCCACGGCCTACAGGCTGCCGAACAGCGCGGCGGTATCCGACATGCGGTTGGAGAAGCCCCACTCGTTGTCGTACCACCCCATCACGCGGGCCAGCGCGCCATCCACCACCGCCGTCTGCGTGGCGTCGAACGAGCAGGACGCCGCGACATGGTTGAAATCGACGCTGACCAGCTTGGCGGTGTTGTAGTCGATGATGCCGCGCATCTCGCCCTCGGCGGCGCGCTTCATCGCCGCGTTGATGGTCTCCACCGTCGCCGGCTTGGAGAGGTTCACGTCGAGCGAAACCAGCGAGACGTTCGGTGTCGGGATGCGGATCGCCGTGCCGTCCAGCTTGCCCTTCAGCTCCGGCAGCACGAGGCCGACCGCGCGGGCGGCGCCGGTCGTGGTGGGGATGGCGGAGACGGCGGCGGCGCGGGCGCGGTGCAGGTCCTTGTGCAGCGTATCGACCGTGCGCTGGTCGCCGGTATAGGCGTGGATCGTCACCATGTAGCCGCGCAGGATGCCGAACTCCTCATGCAACACCTTGGCCATCGGCGCCAGGCAGTTGGTGGTGCAGGAGGCGTTGGAGATCACCGTCATGTCGCGCGTGATCGCCTTGTGGTTCACGCCGTAGACGATGGTCGCGTCCACCCCGTCGGCCGGGGCCGAGATCAGCACCTTGCGCGCCCCTGCCTTCAGCAGCTGCGCCGCGCTCTCCTTGCTGGTGAACAGCCCGGTGCATTCCATGGCCACGTCCACGCCCTGGTATGGCACCTTGGACGGATCACGCTCGGCGGAGACCTTGATCGGTCCCCAGGTGCGCCCGCCGAAGCGGATGGTCAGGCTGTTGCCCGAGACCTCGACTTCGCCGGGAAAGCGCCCATGCACGCTGTCGTACTTGAACAGATGCGCGTTGGCCTCGGGGCTGCCGAGATCGTTGATCGCGACTGGCACGAGGTCGTCGCGCCCGCTCTCGACCATGGCGCGCAGCACCAGGCGCCCGATGCGGCCGAACCCGTTGATCGCGACCTTCACAGCCATGAATGCGTTCCTTCTCTTGTGCTTCTTGTCGCCGGCTCAGCCGAGCCGCTTGCGCACCGCAGCGACGGCGGCCTCGGCAGTGATCCCGAAGTTCTTGTAGACATCCTGCCACGCGCCCGAGGCGCCGAAACTGGTCATGCCGATGAAAACCCCGTCCGGCCCTAGCCAGCGCTCCCAGCCGAACGGCGAGGCGGCCTCCATGCCGATGCGGGGCGCGCCGCCCAGCACCCCCTCACGATAGGCCGCGTCCTGCAGCTCGAACAGCTCCCAGCACGGCAGCGAGACCACGGCGACCGCGATCCCCTCGCGGCGGAGCTGCTCGCGCGCCTCCGCGATGATCGAGACCTCCGTGCCGGTGGCGATCAGCGTCGCCTGACGCGGCCCCTCCGCCTCGACGAGCACATAGCCGCCCCGCGCGCAGAGATTCTCGCTGGCGTCCCTGCGCAGCGCGGGCACTGCCTGACGGCTGAGCACCAGCGCGCTCGGTCCCTCGGTGCGGCGGATCGCGAGCTCCCAGCACTCCGCCGTCTCCAGCGTGTCGGCGGGCCGGAAGACGTAAAGGTTCGGCATGGCGCGCAGGCTCGCCAACTGCTCGACCGGCTGGTGTGTCGGCCCGTCCTCGCCGAGGCCGATCGAGTCGTGCGTGAGCACATGGATCACGCGCTGGCGCATGATCGCGCCGAGCCGGATCGCCGGGCGCATGTAGTCACTGAAGATGAAGAACGTGCCGGTGTACGGAATGAGGCCGCCATGCACCGCCATGCCGTTGGCGGCGGCGGCCATCGCGTGCTCGCGGATGCCGAAATGGATGTAGCGCCCGCTGTAGCTGCCTGGCGCCACCTCTCCCATGGACTTCACGTAGGTCAGGTTGGAACCGGTGAGGTCGGCCGAGCCGCCGACCAGTTCCGGCGTCGCGGGAACCAACGTCTCCAGCGCCCGTTGGCTCGATGCGCGGGTGGCGAGCTTGGGCTTCTCATCGGCGATCTGCTGCTTCAGTGCGACCACTGCCTCCAACCAGGAATCTGGGAGCTTGCCGGCCATGGCGCGTTCGAACTCGGCGCGCGTCCCGTGCCGCGCGAGACGTTTGAGCCAGGCGCGTCGTGCCGAGGCGCCGCGATGACCGATGGCGCGCCACCGCTCCAGAATGTCGTCGGGAACGGTGAAGGGCGGGGCCGTCCAGCCCAGCAGCTTCTTGGCGCCCGCCGCCTCCTTGGCGCCGAGGGCGGTGCCGTGGACCGCCGCCGTCCCGGCCTTGGTCGGCGCGCCGAGGCCGATGATGGTATGGCAGGCAATCAGGGTGGGCTTCTTCGACCGCACGGCGAAGGACAGCGCGGCGGTGATCTGCGCCGGGTCGTGGCCATCCACCGCCTTGGTCGCCCAGCCCTCGGCGGCGAACCGCTTCAGCGTGTCCTCGCTCCGCGCGAGCGCGGTGTCGCCGTCGATCGAGACATGGTTGTCGTCGTAGAGCAGGGTCAGCTTCTCCAGCCGCAGATGGCCGGCCAGCCCGATCGCCTCGTGGCTGATCCCCTCCATCAGGTCGCCATCCGAGCAGATCACCCAGGTGCGGTGATCGACCAGCGACTTGCCGAAGCGCGCCGCCAGCATCCGCTCGGCGAGCGCCATCCCGACGGCGGTGGCCAGGCCCTGGCCGAGCGGGCCGGTGGTGGTCTCGATGCCCGGCAGTTCGCCGTACTCGGGATGGCCGGCAGCGTGCGAATGGAGGACGCGGAACTGCTCGATCTCCTCGATCCCCATGCCCTCCTCGCCAACCAGATAGAGCAGCGCATAGAGCAGCATGGAGCCGTGCCCGGCGGACAGCACGAAGCGGTCGCGGTCGGGCCAGAGCGGATCGGCGGCGTCGAACTTCAGGAACCGGGTCCACAGCGCCGTGGCGACGTCGGCCATGCCCATCGGCAGACCGGGATGGCCCGACCCGGCCTTCTCCACCGCGTCGATTGCCAAGGCGCGGATGGCATCGGCCATTCGCCGCACCGGGGTCATCGGGCGGGCGAGGATTTCGGCTTGGCGGGCGAGGGCGGGGTTGTCCGCCTGCAGCTCGGCGTGGTCGGCCATGACAACTCCTGAAGCGGAGAGGCCGGTCATAGGCGAGGGGCGGGGCGGGGGGCAAGCCCACACCCGTCATGGCCGGACTGGGTCCGGCCGCCAGCCCCCGATCAAGTTCGGAGGCGAGCATGACGGTTTGGATATCGAGGGCGCGAGGGTGATCCTCTCTTCAGATTATCCGGTTCGCCCGCGCCAGCACCGCCTCAAACAAGACCTGGCATCCCGCCTCCGCCTGCTCGGGCAGCATGTCCTCGGCCTCGTTGTGCGAGAGCCCGTCCTTGCAGGGGGTGAAGATCATCGCGGTCGGCACATGGCGGGCAACGTACACGGCGTCATGGGCGGCGCCGGAGACGATCTCGCGCGCCGGATAGCCGAGCCGCGCCGCCGCTTGGCGCACCAGATCGACGCAGGCCGGATCGAAGGCCTGGGCGGGGATGCGGAACAGGCGGGCGATGTCCAGCTTCACCGCGCAATCGCGGGCGATGAACCCGGCCTCGCGGGGGAACTGGGCGTCGAGCCGGTCGACCTCGGCCTCCTCCGGGTGGCGGAATTCCACCGAGAAGCGCACTTCGCCGGGGATCACGTTGCGGCTGTTGGGAAATACCTGGAGCTGGCCGACCGTGCCCCGCCCGGCCTCGCCGCGGGCGCGCATCATGCGGTCGACCAGGTCGATGACGCGGGCGGCGCAGAGCAGCGCGTCCTTGCGCGCGTCCGGCGGGGTGGTGCCGGCGTGGCTCTCCTGGCCGGTCGCGACCACATCGTACCAGACCTGGGCCTGCGCTCCGGTGACGATGCCGATGGCCTTGCCATCGCGCTCCAGGATCGGGCCCTGCTCGATATGCAGCTCGAAATAGGCGTCCGCCGGGAATGAAGCGGCCGGTTGCTCTCCGCGATAGCCGATCTGATCGAGCGCGGCGCCGACCGTCGTGCCTTCGGTATCGGCGAGCGTATAGGCCTTGTCGAGCGGGAACACGCCCGCCCAGACCCCGGACCCCATCAGGCTGTGGCCGAACCGGCTGCCCTCCTCGTCGGTCCAGTTCACGAGCTCGATCGGAGCCTCGGTCGTGAGGCCGAGATCGTTCAAGGTCCGCATAACCTCCAGCCCGCCCAGCACGCCCAGCGCGCCGTCGAACTTTCCGCCCGAGGGCTGGCTGTCGAGATGGCTGCCGACCAGCACCGGGGGCCGCACCGTGTCGCGGCCTTCCCGCCGGGCGAACATGTTGCCGATGGCATCGACCCTCACGCCCAGGCCCGCCGCTTCACACAAGGCGCGGAAGCGGTCGCGCCCGCGGCGATCGACGTCGGTGAGCGTGAGGCGTCGCACGCCACCCTTCTTGGTTGCGCCGATCTCGGCCAGCTGCATCAGGCTGTCCCAGAGCCGGCGCCCGTCGATGCGCTGGTTGGTCTGCACGGTCATGGCGTCCTCCATGCGAGCCGGCATCTTGCCCGCCGGGCGGCGTCCTGCAAGGTTCTTGCCGCAACGGAGCCCCGCGATGCCGAGCTTGCCCAGACCGCGCGCCGCGGCCTTCGTCCTGTCCGGCCTGCTGGCGGTGGCCGGATGCAAGCTGATCGACCAGCGCACTTTCGCCCCGGCCCCCGAGGCCGCGCCCCCTGTCGCCCCGAGCAGCACCGAGACCCGTACGCCACTGATCAGCGTGGCGCCGGGAACCAAACTGGCGACCTATGAGACGCTGTTGCGCTCCGCAGTGCGCGCCGCCCAGGCCCGCGACCCGGCGGTGCGGTTCGACGTGATCAGCGTAGTGCCGGCGAGCGGCACCCTCGCCGAGCAGGTCAAGGCCGCCGACGCGGTGCGCGCCAGCGCGGCGGATGTTGCCCAGGCGCTGATCGCGGCCGGGGTTGCGGAGAGCCGCATCAGTCTCGGCGCGCGGCCAGACCCGACGGCGCGCGGCCCCGAGGTGCGGGTTTATCTGCGCTAGCGGCGGAAGTTCCGGCCGATCAGCATATTCCCGTCTGGCGGCTTAGGCCGAAAGGCAGGATTAAGAAACTATTTCGAAACAGATAAATTTCCCTGAGGACACCGAAATCCCTGGACCGAGGTTCCGCCACCGGCGGCGGTCGGCACCGGGATGCACCCAACCGCTCGGCTCAGGGAAGAACAAGAATGAGTACGATCAGCACCAGCGTGGGTCCGATTGATCTCGATTCGAACAACAATAACCCGCTGACAGTCACCAACACGGGCACGATCACGGGTACCGACACGGGCGTGGTCGCGAAGAGCGTAGTCGGCGTGGTCACGAATGCCGGCAGCATTCTCGCCACGACGACGATCACCACGACCGGCACGACCATGAGCGCCGGCGGGGATGGAATCCAGTTTCAGGCAGGCGGCACTGTTGACAACCAGGCCGGCGGATTCATCTTCGGCACCAGCAGCGGCGTCAAGATCACCCACGCAACCGGCACGATCAGCAACGCCGGCACGATTGCTGGGCTGGGCCGATACGCGATCACGCTGGACGGCGGCGGTGAGGTTACCAATACCGGGGCGATTCTCGGCGCCGAGGATGGCGTCCGCATCCAGGGTACTCTTGGCGCGGTCATGAACTCAGGAACCATCCTCGCGACTCGCGACGACGGCGTTGGCCTCTTCCAAGGCGGCACGGTCACGAACGAGGCTGCCGGGTCTATTTCCGGCTCCGGGACTACCGCAGCCGGTGTGTACATCAATGGCCAATCCGGTGATGTGACGAATTACGGGAGCATCGCCGGTCCCGACAACATCGGGATCGCGCTCTTTGCCGGTGGCAGTGTCTCGAATGCCGCTTCCGGCCTGGTCACCAGCTCCGCCGAAGGTGTCTTTGTCAAGGGCGGCACGGGCGTGGTGATGAACAGCGGCAGCATCACTTCCACCGGGACCAACGGCACCGGCGTCTATTTTGCCGCCGGCGGCAGCGTTACGAATGCCACATCGGGCAGCATCTTCGGCCGGCAGTTCGGCGCGTTCATCAAGGGTGCGGGCACGATCGCGAACGCAGGCACCGTCGCCGGGACGCACGGCATCGATCTTGCCAGTGGGGGCAGCGTGAGCAACGCGGTCGGCGGTTCCATCGCCGGCGACAGCATCGGGATCTATGCTCATGGCACTGAGGCAGCCTCGGTCACTAATTTCGGAGATATCAAGGCGATCGGAACCAGCGGAGCGGGCATCGATTTCGGATCGGGCGGCAGCGTCGCCAACGCGGTCGGTGCGACTATCCAGGGCAACGAGAACGGGGTCTTCATCACCGGTGCCGCTGGCAGCGTCACGAACGACGGCAGCATCGCGGGTGGAAAATACAGCGGCATCGCGCTGAATGCTGGCGGGACCATCGTGAACGATGCCGGCGGGTCTATCTCAGGCGTCAGCAACGGCGTCTACGTCAAGGCTGGCGGATCAGTCAGCAACGCCGGCCTCATCACCGCGACCGGGACGACCGGCTCTGGTGCCGATCTCAGCCTGGGCGGCAGTTTTACCAATGCCGCGGGCGGCTTGGTTACCGGCGCAAGCTTCGGCGTGTTCGTTACCGGCTCTCCTGGTTCGGTCACGAACGATGGCTCCATCGCCGGTGCTCACGGCGCTGCCCTTGAGGCTGGCGGCACCGTCGTGAACGATACGAACGGGATGATTTCCGGCGGCGTGCTCTTCCAGAACGGCGTTGCATCGCTCACCAATGCCGGCCTCGTCACCGCGACGGGGACCGCCAGCGCGGGGGCTGACGCGGAGTTGGGCGGCAGCGTCACTAACCTTGCGGGCGGATCCATCTCCGGCGTCCAGTACCGGCGTCTCCATGACAGGTGGCTCCAGCACGCTGGAGAACGCGGGCACGATCTCCGGCGGCAGCTACGCGGTTCGTTTCTTCGGGACCGTGGACAACCGACTCGTGGTCGATCCGGGTGCCGCCTTCAACGGCCTTGTCCAGGGACAAACCTTGACCAGCGACACGCTGGAGCTGGCCGGCGGCTCGGGCACGCTCAGCGCTGTCGCGGGCGGGTCCGGCATTGTTGCCGAGAACGGGCAGACCTGGCACTTCGCCAGTTTCGACACAATCGACATCGATGCGGGCGGCTCGTGGGCTTTCGCTGGGTCCGACACCGCCGCGACCGTCGGCAATGACGGTAGTATCGCCATCGCCGGCTCTCTCGATGTCTCGACGGCCATCGATCCCGCCAGCGCCGGCCTGTTCCAGCTTGCCAGCGGGGCTACGCTGGAAGTGGCATCCGCACCGGGCAGCGGCACCCAGATAGAGTTCCAGCCCACGAGCGAGCTGATCGTCGACAATACGGCGGCCTTCGGCGTGAACGCCGGCGCCGCAACCTACGCGGGACCGCTCCTTCAGAACTTCGATGCGAGCGACGTCGTCGATCTGAAGGCGTTCGATGCCGCTGGCGCGGTGCTGAATTACGACGCTTCAACGGGCGTGCTGCAAATCACCAACGGCGCCACGCAATCGGCGAGTCTGCAATTTCAGGCCTCCACCCTCGCGACTGGCGTCTTTTCCGTCGCCTCCGACGGAGCCGGAGGGACGCTCATAACTGTAACAGGTCTCACGGGTCCGACTGGGACGACAGGAGCCACCGGTCCGACGGGATCGACCGGCAACACCGGAGGCACGGGCCCGACCGGCTCGACCGGCTCGACCGGCAATACCGGAGACACGGGCCCGACCGGCGCGACCGGCTCGGCCGGTGATACCGGAGTCACGGGCCCGACAGGCGCGAGCGGTTTGACCGGCATTACCGGAGGCGCCGGCCCGACAGGCGCGACCGCTTCAACCGGCAATACTGAAGGGATCGGTCCGACAGGCGCCACCGGCTCAACCGATAGCGCAGCGACGGGTCCGACCGGAGACAGCGGCGCGACTGGGCCGATAGGGCCGACCGGGCCAACGGACTCGCCTCCCGCTCAGCCGCCCGGAGACGACAACGGGGCCGTCACCCTCTCGGGGAGCTACGACTTCACGGCCAGCACCGCCAGCGGCACCTACTCCCTGAGCGGCACCGGGCAGGTCAGTCTGGGGAACGGGGGCAACGCGGTCAGCATCGCCACCGGCGCGGATACGATCTTCGCCGCCGCCGACTCCGGACCCACCGCCATCGATGGCGGCGCCGGCTCGGTGTTCTTCTACGCCGGCCCGTCCAGCAGCCAGGCGATAGCTCTCGTCGTCGGAGGAACTGGCGGCGACACCCTCGTCGGTGCGTCCAACAACGTCGTGGTCTATGCCGAGACTGGCGCGGGTTCGGTGCAAGGCGCTCTGCTGGTCGCCGGATCGGGCAACGAGACGCTGTTCGGCGCGGCTTCGCAGAGCAATGCCCAGTTCTGGGGCGACTTCAACGGCGGCAACGACCTGATGGTGGCGGGGTCGGGCAACGACGCCCTGATCGCCGGCACTGGCAACGACACGCTGATCGGCGGCAGCGGTCAGGACACGTTCTACGTCGTCAGCACCAGCCTGCTCAGCGCGATCACCAACACCGCCGTCACGCCGGGCCAGGATTTCCTCTACAACGTCCACGCCGGGGACACCCTGGCGCTCACCGGCTACGATCCGCTCTATGGTGGTTCGGGACGTGCGGCCGCGGCGGTCTCCTCCGCGCTGGCCTCCGGAAGCGGCACCGTCGTACTCAAGGACGGCACGGCCATCACGTTCGCTGGAGACACACACGGGCTGAAGGTCGTCTCCTCCTGACGCCGATGACGCGGGCGCCTCACGGGCGCCCGCGTTTCGACCGGTCTGTCCAGCGCGGGCGGGGGCTAACTCCTTCCGCGCGCCGGCGTGTCCGGCCGTTCCTGATTCTCGTTTTGTTGCGCCGTTTCCGTCGCGTGCCGATCCGAGGTCGGGGTCCCGGTCGGCTCCGCGTCCGCGTCGCGGTCCTGAAGCGGCGGCAGTGGCTTCTTTGGCGGCTCGCCCGCCCCGGTCACGGCGGTGCGAGCAGGTGGATCGCTCGCCGGGAAACTGTCGGCCGAGGCACGGTCAACCTGATTTTTTGGCTCGTCCCTGCCCATGCCGCGCTGGTCACGGTGCTCTGACATCATGCGCTTGGCCTCCTTGTCATCGTGGTGGAACGCGAGCCCGGCGGAGCAGTTCAACGCCGGACAAGGCGGGAGAGCAATGACATGGCAACAACGGTTGTGGTCACGGGCGCAAGCGCGGGCAATGGGCGGGCGATCGCGCGCGCATTCGCCGACGCGGGCTGCGACGTTGGACTGCTGGCGCGCGACCCGGAGCGCCTCGCCGTGGCCGCAAGCGAAATCGAGGCCCGAGGCCAGCGCGGGCTGGCCGTGCCGACCGACGTCTCCGACCCCGACGCCGTGGAGCGCGCCGCCGCGGAAGTGGAAAGCAAGCTCGGGCCTATCGACGTCTGGGT
Organism: uncultured Pseudomonadota bacterium; assembly: GCA_963830565.1. Taxonomy (GTDB): domain Bacteria; phylum Pseudomonadota; class Alphaproteobacteria; order Acetobacterales; family Acetobacteraceae; genus DATFDN01. Next base: position 69,121 of record CAWHMO010000011.1, on the reverse strand, counting down.
GAACGACGCGATGGTGACCGTGTTCGCGCCCGTCCACGAGATCTCCCCCGACGAGTTCCGGCGCGCGACCGAGGTCACGTATCTCGGCACCGTCTATGGCACGATGGTCGCGCTTCGGCGGATGCGCCAGCGCGGCAAAGGGAGCATCGTGCAGGTCGGCTCGGCGCTGGCCTACCGCGCCATCCCGCTCCAGGCTGCCTATTGCGGCTCGAAATTCGCGATCCGCGGCTTTACCGACAGCCTGCGCACCGAGCTGTTGCACGACCAGATCCCCATCAATCTCTGCATGGTCCAGCTTCCCGCAGTGAACACGCCGCAATTCGACTGGGCGTTGACCAAGATGCCGAAGAAGGCGCAGCCGGTGCCGCCGATCTTTCAGCCGGAGGTGGTCGGCCGAGCCGTGGTGTTCGCCGCCTTCCACCCTCGGCGCGAGATCTGGCTTGGCGGCCCGACCTGGCAGGCGATCGTCGGAAACAAGATCGCGCCGGGACTGATCGACCGCTACCTCGCCCGCACCGGCTTCGGCAGCCAGATGCGCGAGGAGCCGATCGGGCCGAACCCGCCGTCCAACCTGTTCGAGACGGTCCCCGGCCGCCAGGGCGCGCACGGCAGCTTCGATCAGCGGTCAAGCAGCTCGACGCCCACACTCTGGATGACGGAGAACCGCGGCATGATCGCCGCTGCCAGCGCCGTCGTCGGGGCACTCTGCCTAGGACTTGTCCGCAAATGGCGGGAGAGCTGACCGGAGCGGGCCATGTCGTCGTGGGCCTGGCGCGGTCGGCCGGCCCGCTCAAGCAGCGCCGCGGACCTCCCTGAACGCGGCGTGGATGCGCGCGAGTTCGACCGGCTTGCCGATCAGTTCGTCGAAGCCGGATTCAATGGCCCGCCGCCGATCCTCCACCCGGCAGCGCCCCGAGACCGCGACCAGGCGCAATCCGCGCAAGGCCGGATCGGCACGGCAGGCCCGGGCGAAGCCGTGCCCGTCCAGTGCGCCAGGAAGGGTGAGGTCGCACAGCACCATGTGCGGCGGCTCGGCGCGTGCGCGCACCAACCCGGCTTCGGCCTCGTGCGCCACGACGACGCGAAAGCCTTCCAATTCCAGCAGCTCCGCCAGAGTCTCGGCGACGTGCGGATCGTCCTCGACCAGGAGCATCCGAGGAGGCTCGGGTTCGGCTGTCGCGGGGCAGGGCTGACCGTATCCGACGCTCATCGGAGTCCCTCTCGCTCACCCACCCCGGCGACCATGGCCGCGCTGGGCCGGCGCCAGACTGGGTCGAAGGCGTTATGATAAGGTCAATCCGGTTCGCCGGCAACCACTTCTTCACGCTTGGGTGAGGGCGCGTATCCCTGGTTGAGGGACGGGGGATTCCAGGGGGAAACCGCTGCCTGACGGTTCGTGATCGGCCCGGTTTTCATCTCGGTTCAAGCTCGTGTCATTTGTCCTTGCGAGCGGCCACTTTGCAACACAGGTCTGCCCGCAGCCGCGATACTCGCGCAAGGAGTGCCGATCGTGCCGCAAGAATTCAACGACCTGTTGATCTCCTTCCTTCCAAAGATGCGCGTGTGGGCTCTCGCCTTGACCCGCAATCGGGCTGCCGCCGATGACCTGACGCAGGACGTCGCCACCAAGGCCCTCCTGGCTCAGGACTGCTTCATGCCGGGGACCAACTTCTCCGCCTGGGTCCACCGGATCATGATCAACCACTTCATCAGCAGCGTTCGCAACAAGCGCGAGTTCACCGACATGGACAACATGCCGGAACTGCCGGTTGCGGCCGCGCACGAAGACCGGACCGCGTTGCGGGAGCTGTCCTGGGCTGTCACCCGTCTGCCCCCCGATCAGCGCGAGGCGCTGTTCATGATCGCGGTGCAGGAAATTCCCTACGAAGCCGCCGCCGAGCGCACGGGCTGCGCCATCGGTACCCTAAAAAGCCGTGTGCATCGCGCCCGGCTGCAGCTACGCGCGTACATGATGGGCGAAGGCCACCACCTCGCCCCACCCGCGGCGCATCAGATCAAGGCCGCGGCATAGAGGCGCCGCGGGCCGCCGATTTCCCTCTCCCCCGTAAACGGGGGAGAGGGAGTCATATGTCAGGCTGTCCATAAAACAAGGTCACGGTATGCGTGGCCTGGGCGAAGAACAGCCATCGCTCGACATAGAGTCCGACCAACATGCATAGCGCCGCCAGGGGCAGCATGACCCGGCCGGCAGTCCCGGCCAGCGCAGCGCCGATCGCGAGCAGCAGTGCCGGGACAGCGAAGCCCAGTGCCAGCGCGACGCGCCGCAGCTTGCCAGCGTGCTTGCGGGCGATGCGGAACCCCATTTCGCGAAGCAGATAATTTTCCTCGGTGTTGGGTGCCTCCAGCATCCGCACCGGGCCAAGCCATCCGAGCCCAGTCGCGCTCTCGATCGTGCTGGCCTGGTGCCCGCGATCGACGAAGCGCCAGTAGGCGAGCTTGCCTATGCCCCCCGCGATGCAGCCGAGAACGGCGAGGCTCGCGGCGATACGCGCCGGGCCAGGCTGCCAGAACACCACCGTCGCGGCCAAGCAGGCAGCGCCGCTGGAAGCAGCCAGCAGCAGGTAGTTCGGCAGCACGAACCCGTTGTGCCATTGCCGGACCGGCTGCAGGGAGCGGTAGATCAGGGCCGTGCAGATCACCGTGACGCAGCCCGCGACCGCGCCGAGCAGGCCAAGGGCGCGGGTCAGCGGCGCGAAGGAACCGGCTTGCAGCCAGGCGGTGGCGAACCCTGCCGCCGGCAGATACGCGAGGAGCGCGGCGATGCCCTCGCGCGACAACCACGAGCTGCGCCATTGCGAGATCGCCCGCCAAGCCCGCTCCGGCCGGCCAAGATGCGCGGTGGACGCGAGCAGCCCGGCGCTTGCCAGCGCCATCGCTATCCCGGTTGCGACTGCCCCGAACCAGCGCGCGTCCGGCAGCGCCGCGGCGGCGTCCAGCACTCCCAGCCAGAACACCATCCCGTAGCCCGCACCCGAGACCGTGGTGAAGAAAATGACCGACAGCGCCGGCTTCATCGGCTCAGCACGCGGTCGATCCAGCGCAGGATACCGCCGGCGGCACCGGAAGGCGCGGGCTCCTCGACCGCAACGGCGGCGGGCGCGACGGGCCGCCGGCGAGGCGGCAGGTACTTGTTGACCGGCTTGTAGCCCATCTCCGGCATCAGGTCGTAGCCGCCCCGGTCGGCCACCAGCCTTGATACAGCGCTGTCCGGATCGCCCAGATCACCGAAATGCCGCGCGCTGGCCGGGCAGGTCGCGACGCAGGCCGGCACGCGCGCCGCTTCGGGAAGGTTCTCGTTATAGATCCGGTCGATGCAGAGCGTGCATTTCTTCATCACGCCCTGATCCTCGTCCAACTCGCGCGCGCCGTACGGGCAGGCCCAGGCGCAAAGCTGGCAACCGATGCAGATCTCCTCGTTGACCAGCACGATCCCGTCCTCGGCGCGCTTGTAGCTGGCTCCGGTCGGACAGACGCTCACGCAGGCCGGCTGCTCGCAATGCAGGCAGGAGCGCGGGAAATGGACCGTGCGGCTGTCTTGTCCCGTCCCCGCCTCGTAGGTATGGACGCGGTTCAGCCATACGCCCTGAGGTTTTTTCTGATACGGATCGAAATCGGTGAGCGGCCCTGGATGGCCGGAGGTGTTCCACTCCTTGCAGTTCACCGCGCAGGCGTGGCAGCCGACGCAGGTGTCGAGGTCGATCACCAAGCCAAGCTTCTTCTGGCCCGGCTGCGGCGCTGGAATGTCCGTCATCGGCCTTGCTCCGCTGCCGCGGGCGCGCCATAGCGCAGGATGCGGGGACGCCCGCGAAGCCCGGCCTGGCGACGCAGCGCCGCCGGCTGCGGCTCGGTCTGGTCGGCCCCCGCCGCCTTTTCGACACGCACGCGCAGATCATACCACGCCGCCTGTCCGGTAACCGGGTCGGCGTTGGCCTGCCGCGCGCGGTCCTGCCCCGTGTTGCCCTGATCGGGCAGGAATTCCGCGATGACGTGATTGAGCAGGAACGCTTGTCGCGCCTCCGGTGCGTCGGGCGCGAGATTCCATGCGCCGGCGCGCTTGCCGATGGCGTTCCAGGTCCAGACCGTGTCGGAGTTCACCCCTTCCATCAGCTTCACCTGCGCCTTCACCCGTCCGACCCGGCTGATGACCCACGCCCAGTCGTCGTCGGCAAGCCCGAGCGCGGTGCCGGTGCGGCGGTTCATGAACAGCCGATTGCGGCTGTAGATCTGGCGCAGCCACGCGTTCTGCGAGTGCCAGGAGTGATACATCGCCGGCGGCCGCTGCGTGATCGCGTGCAGGGGATACGCGGCTTGCTCGATCAGGGCCTGCTCCATCGGCGGATACCAGATCGGCAGCGGGTCGAAATACCGCCGGATGCGGGCGCGCAGCCGCTCGGGCGGCTGGATCGCACCGTGCCCGTCAGCGGCAAGGCGGAACTTCTGCAGCGGCTCGCTGTAGAACTGGAGCACGACCTGGTCGGTGGAATCCGTGAACCCCATCCGCTTTGCCTGATCGAGATAGGCGGCGTTGGCGTGCTTGTAGTAGTGCTGCTCGGGCGGCAGATGGTACGACCAGAAGCAGCCGTTCGCGACATAGGCTTCGAGCTGGCGCGGATTGGGTGGTCCGACGCCCGCCTCGGTCCCTTCCGGCCCGCGAAAGCCGGCCAGTGGCCCGATGCCCGGCCGTCGCTGATGGTTCACGATGTAGTCGGCGTAGTCGCGATACGTCGCGCTGCCATCCTCGTTGACGAAGCCTGGCAGCTTCAGGCGCGCGCCGAGGTCGATCAGCACGTCCTGGAACGGCCGCACATCGCGATCGGGAACCAGGACCGGCTGACGGATCGCGTCCGCTGGTCCCTCGGCGCTGCCGATCGGGCGATCCAGCAGGGAGATGGCGTCCCACCGCTCAAGATAGGTCGTGTCGGGCAGCACGAGATCGGCGTACGCGACCATCTCGGAGGCGAAGGCGTCCGAATAGATCACGTGCGGAATGCGGTATGTTCCGGTCGCCTCGTCCCTGTCGGCCAGCATCCGCGCCGCCTCTCCGGGGTTCATCGCGGAGTTCCAGGCCATGTTGGCCATGTACATGAACAAGACGTCGATCGGGTACGGATCGCCGGCATGCGCGTTGGCGATCAGCGTGTGCATCATCCCGTGCGCGGCCAGCGGCGCATCCCAACTGAACGCCTTGTCGATCCGTGATCGGGGTGCCGTCGTCCTCCAGCAGCAGGTCCTCGGGGCCGCGCGGATTGCCGAGCGCCATGCCCGACATCATGGCGAGTTGCCTGGAACCCTTGCCCGCCGGCGGCGGGCCGGGTGGAATTGGGCGAGGGTAGGGGGATTTGTAGCGCCACGAGCCGGGCGTATCGACCGCTCCCAGCAGCATCTGCAGGAGGTGGATGGCGCGGCAGGTATGAAAGCCGTTGGAATGAGCCGAGATGCCGCGCATCGCGTGCATCGCGACCGGCCGGCCCAGCATCGTCTCGTGCCGACGCCCTTGTGTGTCGGTCCAGGGCTGGTCAAGCGTGATCGCGTGATCGAAGGCGGTTTCGGCGAGTTCGCGCGCGATGCGCCTTATGGTCGCCGCTGGCACGCCGCATCGCTCGGCAACCGAGGCGGGCGCGTAGCGACCGTCCATGTAGCGTTCGGCGAGCAGATGGAACACCGGCAGCGCTTGCCGCCCGTCGGCCAGCCGCGCCTCGCCCACGATGCGCGGCTGCATCCCCGCCGTGGCGGCGTCGATGGCGGCATCTTGCACGCGGTCCCAGGCGAGCGGACGCCCTCCGGCATCGCGCGCGAACAGTCCGTGGTCCGGCGCGCCGGGCTCCTGGATCACCAGCCAGGCCGCGTTGGTGTAGCGGGCGAGGAAGTCGAGATCGACGCGATCGGCCGCCAGCAGCTCGTGGATCAGCGCCATCACGAACAGTCCATCGGTGCCCGGCCGGATGCCGATCCATTCATCGGCGATCGCCGAGTATCCCGTCTTGACCGGATTGACCGAGACGAACTTCGCCCCGCGCTGCTTCAGCTTCGCCAACCCCAGCTTGATCGGGTTGGAATCGTGGTCCTCCGCGACCCCGAACATAAGCAGGTATTTCGTGCGCTCCCAGTCCGGATCGCCGAACTCCCAGAAGCTGCCGCCCAGCGTGTAGAGGCCCGCCGCCGCCATGTTGACCGAGCAGAAGCCACCGTGGGCGGCGAAGTTGGGCGTGCCGAACTGCTTGGCCCACCAGCCGGTGAAGCTCTGGCTCTGGTCGCGCCCGGTGAAGAAGGCGAGACGCTTGGGATCGGTGGCGCGCACCTGGCCGAGCCAGTCGGATGCGACGGCGAGCGCCTCGTCCCATTCGATCTCCCGGAATGCTCCCGCGCCGCGCGGGCCGACGCGCAGCAGCGGCTTGGTCAGCCTGCCCGGCGAATACTGGTTCATGATGCCGGCAGAGCCCTTGCCGCACAGCACGCCGTGGTTCACCGGGTGATCCGGGTTGCCCTCGATGTAGCGGATGCGGCCGTCCTTGAGGTGGACGTTGATGCCGCAGCGGCAGGCGCACATGTAGCAGGTGGTGGTCTTCACCTCGTCGCTAACGGACGGCGAGGTGTCGATCAGTTCCTTGGGCGAGGTGAAGCCCTCCGTCCGCCGCGACGGCGCCATTTCGTCTCCTCCGGACGGTCGCTGGGAGGAGATTTTCGCGCGAATGGGCGGGGGCCGGCAAGGGCTTCGCGAAGGCCTCGGAGGTTATCTGGCCTTCCGCACCGTCAAGCCGATCGCTACTCGTCGCGCGCCTGCTCGACGCTTTCGAACGGGAAGCGGTGCAGCTCGCCCGGAACGCCATGCTGGCGGACGAAGCCGGTGATGATGTTGGGTGTCGCGTCGACCGAGCCGGTTTCGCCGATCACCCCCAGGAGATGTGGTCGGCCACGGAGGCGAGGCAGCGCTCGATCAGCGCCGCCTCGTTCTTGACGATCATGTTCAGGCAGAGACTCAACATGTGCGCCAAGGCAAAGATCATGTTGCCCACGGTGTTTGGGTTCGTGCTGTCCGACCCGACCAGCGGCGGCGTTGGGATTGACTGGGCCGCGCTCGACAGGCAGCCGGCGTAGGAGTTCCCTATGATGTCGCCGGCCAACTCCTGGCTTTGCCCGTCGCTGAGGGGCGAGGTCGCGTGCAGCAGGTCGGCGATTGCGGTCTGGAGGACGTCCGACGGCACGAACTGCAGCACGGTTTGGAACCCGGCCAGCACCTTCGAGATGTCGTTGGCTCCGATGACGAGGGCCTGCTCCTGGCCGGCAGAGAGATTCGCCCCAGAGGCGATCTGCTCGGCATCCGCGAACACCGTCTGGTTCATCCCCGTGGGCGCCACGATTCCGGCGGCGCCGCTCGTGTCCGTAGTCCCCGTCGTACCCGTGGTGCCGGTGGCGCTGCTCGTGTCCGTGGCACCGCTGGCCCCGGTCGTGCCTGTTGTATCCGTAGTTCCAGTCGTGCCCGTGGTATCGGTGGTGCCCGTGGTGTCGGTCGCTGCCGGCGGGGGTGGCGCCTGGGCCAGCGCCGCGACCTGGTCGGCGCTGAGGCCGTTGACCTGGTTGTTTGGGTCGGCGAAGAAGTCGGTCCAGGCCACGTCGTGGCCCTGGTCGTAGTTCTGGTCCCCGTTGAGCAGGATGTAGAGGGTGTCGCTGCCCTGGATGCGCTGGAAGCCGAGCTGGGCCGGGGCGCCGTCGGCGGTGTTGATGTAAAGCTTGTTGGCGCCGTCGCTGTCGGTGATGACCGAGCCGCCCGAGGTGTCCTCGCGCAACAGGAAGGTGTCGTCGCCCGGGCCGCCATAGACCATGCTCCAGGGGGCGTAGGCCTGGAGGAAGTCGTTGCCCTCGCCGCCTTCGAGCGTGTTGAAGGGCTGGGTGGAGTCCAGCAGGATGGTGTCGTTGCCCGCGCCGCCGTCCAGCAGGCTGTTCCCGTCGCCGTTGGCCACGATGGTGTCGTTGCCGCCGCCGGCGTGGGCGATGTCCTGTCCCCCGCTCAGGAAGATGTGGTCGTCGCCGGCGCCGCCCGTGACCAGGTCGTCGTTGGGGGTGTCGTAGAAGGTGCGCCCGGCATCGTCCATGGTGTGGTCCACGCCGACCGCCGGCGCCGGGGTGTCCTGCGCCGGGTCCGTGCCTTGCGCGGCGCCGGGCGCGGCGGGCTGGAGGCCCTGCGCCGGGGCCGCGCCTTGCGGGGTGCTGCTGAAGGCGTCGGGCACGGCGTACTGCGTGACGAGCGTGCCCGTGCTCGTGTTCTGGTTGGTCTGGTTGGTAATGTCGTAGATCTTAACGTAAGCGGTGCTCGCCGCGTACATCGTCATCGTGCCGGGCAGGTTATAAATGCCGTCAAGGTAGACTGGAATGGGTGGGGTTGAGCTGGTGTAGGTGGGTTGGCCGGCGGCGTCGACGTCAAGCCAGTTTACGTCCTTGTAGGAAGGGACGGGACCGAGGCCGTCATTGTTAGTACCGGGGTTGGGACTAGCTGTGTATTGATGTGCTAAAGCAAAAACATTTCCTATGCCCTCGAAATCAGTATTGTCGACGTAGGCGGTATAGCCGTGGAGATGAATGGTCGTGACATAGGGAACTTGCGCCTGCTGCTGGGAGAACAGGAGCTTCTCCTCGTAGATCTTGCCCTTGGGGACGTCGAACGGGGCCTGGATCGAGTTGGTGACGGTGGTGCTTCTGTTGATGGTCTGGGCGTCTGACGTGCTGAAGGTCCCCGAGGCGCTGAGCGTGGTGGCGCCCCCCCCTCCGAGCACGAACTGGTAGTTGAACGACTGGGTTATCCCGAGGGTGAGTGCCGCACTTGTGGTGTGCGTGAGGCCGTAGCCGATCGTGTAGGCGTACGAGAGGGTCGGGACCACGTGCAGCGGGTCTTCGAGGCCGTTGCTGTTGTCGCCGATGGAGTTCTGGGACGCAGCGTCCTGGGGGGCGCTCGTGTAGACCACATGCTGTGTGTCGAACGTGGGCGCGGCGTCCGCGCTGTCGGTCCAGGATGATGGGTCCGTTATGTACTGCGGGTTATCAAGCCAATTTTGGAGTGTCTGTACCACCCCGGGATCAACGATGCTCAGAGCCATCTCACGTACCTCCCCAAAGGTGTCCCCTGCCCCAGCCGGCCGCCTCCGGCGTGGGCCCGGCCCCGGCGGCGATCGGCTTCGTCACGGCCCCGGCCGAAACGGTGCGCTCCGCCGCCCACCCTGGCCGCGGCGCCGACCACGCGCGGCGCCCCCGCCCGCGGCCGAAACACCGTGGCCAGCGCTCGCGGCGCGGTCGCGACGCTAACGCGGCACCGGCCGCCGCCCCGGTGGCCGCCGCGCCCGTGTTGAGCGCCGGCGGGTTTCGGCGAAGGCCGGCTGCGCGCCCCCTCGGTTCCCGGGCCACGCCCGCGGGCGGCGAACCGGCTCGCGCCGGACACCGGCGCCAACGGGGCCTCCGGTGGGGGCCGGCCGCCGGCACGGCCCGCCACACCCCGGGGTGTGGGCAGCGCGGCGGGAGGGCGGCGGGCCGCCTCGCAACCTTGCCGGTGTGGCCGTAGGTGGGCATGGCCTGCTCCCCGGTGCTGGTCGGCGCACAGCAAACTCGCGCCGCGGCGGCTGCGCATAGCGCGATTTCGGGGTGGCTCGGTTTTTGCCGGAAGGATCGTACCAAGATTGTAGGATCTGTACCTATCGTGGCATTGTCAGGACGATTATGTTTCCAGGCTTCCCATGATCGGGTTCGATCGGTCGCTGCTCGATGCGTTCAAGACAGCCGAAACGCGCATCGAGGATCTCGACAGCGGCGGCCGGTGCATGCGCACCGTCAACATCTCGAAGGGCACCAACATGTATCGGCTGCGGAACCGCCACGCCGTTCCAAGCCGGCGCGAGGTTCTAAGTGCTCATGCCCGAGGCCGCGAGGGCGACTTGTCGCCCCGCTACACCCGTGACCATTTCGGCACCGAGGTCGAAGTCCTGCACGTCGGCCGTGCGTGCTATTGCCTGCTGGCGCCGCTCTCCGGTTCCTTAGAGCACGCCGGACCCAGCGGCACGGTCGAGGCGCATGGAACCCAGGGCTTGATCCTGCGCAGCTTGCCGGGCAACCGGCTCGTGACCAGCGACGCCAACTTGCGGCTGGTCGTGTGGATGGATGCGGGGCGGCTGGAGCGTACACTGCAAGCCCGGCTTGGCGAACCGCCGCGCGAGAGGCTCGCCTTTGTACCCGGCATCGACTGGAGCAGCGGCCCGGGCCGGGTGGTGTGGCGCATGGTCGTGCGGCTGTTCGAGGAGCTGCGCGACCCCGACGGCCTGCTCACCGAGCCGGTCGCGCGCGAGACGTTCACCGACCTGTTCCTGCAAACCGTGCTGAGCCGGCTGCCGCACAACCACACGCCGCGGCTGGAGCGCCCGACCGGCACGGCGGTCCCCCGTCATCTGCGACGGGCCGAGGCGTTCATGCACGCCTCGGCCGATCAGCCGATCACCATGGGCGATGTCACCGCCGCCGCCGGCTGTGGGACGGCGACGCTGTATGCCGCGTTCCGTCAGTTCCGGGACACGACGCCGCTCGCTGCGCTGCACGCCATCCGGCTAGGGCGCGTGCGCGAGGCGCTGCGGGCGGCCGACGACGAGGACTCGACCCCGAGCATCGCGCGGCGCTTCGGCTTCACCAACCCGTCCCGCTTCATCGCGGCTTACGGCAAACGATTCGGCGAGCATCCGAACGAGACACGGCGGCGGGGGGCTGGAACGCGGTCGTGACCTGCCTGGATGGGTCCGATCCGCCGGGGCGGTGTGCCCAGATCGCGCAAGGGCGGGGGAGGTCGCGCAAGCCTTCGCGCCGGCCTACGGGGGCGCCAGTGCGGCTCGCGACCCCTCCCCCTCCCCTCCCGCGGGGGAGGCGGGGGTTGCCGGCGCCGGCGTCAGCCGCTCGCCTGCCCGGTCTGCTGCTGGGCCACCGGCGTCGGGGCGGGGCCCTGGCCGTGCTGGACGAGGTGCCCGACGGTCAGGGCCGCCGCTCTCCGTGTGTGGCGCCGGCCCGCGGCCGCGGCGCCGCTCGCAACCGGAGGCGTGCTCATGGCAAGAACCGCCGATGCCCCACCCACCCCGCAAGCTCGGCTTCGTCCTGGCCTCCACCGACCAGGGCACGCTGATCGTCAACCGGTTCGACTACAAGATGGAGAGTCGAACGCGGGGCTTCGGGGTTGGTCACAGCCTGCTCAACACCGCGAGCTATGACGCCCGGGAGGTCAGCAACGCCCAGGCCCTGCTGACCCTGCGCCGCCGCTACTTCGGCGCCGGAGTCCTCGCGATCGATTGCGGGGCCAACATCGGTGTGTTCACCGTCGAGTGGGCCAAGGCCATGACCGGCTGGGGCTCCGTGCTGGCGATCGAGGCGCAGCAGCGGTTGTTCTATGCGCTCGCCGGCAACATCGTCATCAACAACTGCTTCAACGCGCAGGCCATGCACGCGGCCGTGGCCGCCGAAGCGGGCGTGCTGCGCGTCCCGGTGCCCGACTATCTCTCGCCGGGCAGCTTCGGCAGCCTGGAACTGAAACGGTCGGAGCAGACCGAGTTTATCGGCCAGGCGGTCAGCTATGCCGAGGACCGGCTCGTGCCCGTCCAGGCCATCACGATCGACGGCTTGAGCCTGAACCGGCTCGACCTGCTGAAGATCGACGTGGAGCGCATGGAGTTGGAGGTGCTGGCCGGCGCCCGGCAGACCATCGGCCGCCACCGGCCCATCATCATCGTCGAGCATCTCAAGACGGACAAGGGCGCGCTGAGTGCCGTGCTGGACTTACACGGCTACCGCCACTTCCAGGCGGGGCTGAACACCGTCGCCGTCCACACCAGCGACCCGACGCTGAACCACCTCAGCGACCGGCCCGGCGTTGCTGAACACCCATCGTCGTAGGGCGGAAAAGCGCAGCGCATTCTGCCTTCCACTAAGGTGCGGGCCGGTGGCGGAAGGCGCTGCGCTTTTCCGCCCTACCTTGTATGGGTCAGCATCCAGGATGGCGGACGACTGCGCCCGACAGTGCCTTGAGCGCGCCGGCGACCCGCTCGACGACGCTCTCCCAGGCGCCGGCCCGTGGCTGGCGAAACAGGCGCAGGGTCGGATACCAGGGGCTGTCCTCGCGCTCCAGCATCCATCGCCAGTCCGCCACGAAGGCCAGCATGACCCAGGCCGGCCGGCCCAACGCCCCGGCGAGGTGGGCGACCATGGTGTCCACGGTCAGAACGAGATCGAGTTGGCTCATGGCCGCGGCCGTCTCGGCCAAGTCGTGCAGGTCCGGGGCCAGGTTGCGGATGAGGCCCTCGGGCGCGTCGTCAAGGTCGGCCTCGCGCGGGCCAACCTGCAAGCTGACCCAGTCCACGCCCGGCACCTGCCAAAGGGGCGCGAGGCGCCGGAACGCGACGGAACGGTTGCGGTCGTTGCCTTGCTCCGGGTTCCCCGCCCAGGCCAGGCCGACGCGCAGGCCCCGCAAGCCGCCGAGGCGCTGGCGCCACCGCTCACGCGCCTCGGGCTCCGCCCGGAGATAGGCCCCGGGGGCTGGGATCGCGTCGAGCGTCGTCATGCCCAGGGCATAGGGCAGGCTCGGCAGCGGGCAGTGGAGATGGACGTCCGGCAGATCCTGCCCAAAGGTCAGCAAGCGGTGGACGCCGGGCAGATCGCGCAGGAGGCGCTCCATAGTCGGCGGCACGAGCAACAGGACCCGACCGCCGCGTCGCGCGACCTCGGGCACGTAGCGCACGAACTGCACCGTGTCGCCCAGGCCCTGTTCGGCGTGCAGCAGAATGGTCCTGCCAGCCAGCGCCTCGCCGCGCCACTGGGATGGCGCGACACGCCTCCCACCGCCGTGCACAAACGCCCGCCGACCCTCGGGCAGCAGGTGGTCCCCCCGGTGCTCGTACTCCGCCCAGCCACGCTCGAAGCGGCCGAGCAGCAGAAGGACCATCGCGAGATTCCGATGCGCCTGCACATGGCCGGCATCCAACGCGATCGCCGCCTCCAGCGCGGCAATCGCCGCCTCGAAGCGGGCCAAGCCGATCAGCGCGAAGCCGAGGTTGGCGTGCGCGTTGGCGTGGCCGGGCGCGAGGCGGATGGCTTCGGCGCAGGCGGCGACGCCTTCATCAAGGCGGTCGAGGCCGGCCAGCGCGAAGCCGAGGTTGGCGTGCGCGTTGGCATCGCCGGGCGCGAGGCGGACGGCTTCGGCGCAGGCGACGGCGGCCTCGCCGAAGCGGTTCAGCCCGAGCAGGGCCGCGCCCCGGTTGATGTGCGCCTCCGCGTCGCCCGGATCGCAGCGCGCCGCCTCGCGGAAGGCCGCCGCGGCTTCCGCGAAGCGCCCGAGCCGCATCAGCGCGTGGCCAAGATTGCTGTGTGCCGTCGCGTGGTCCGGGTCGAGCGCGAGAGCCGCGCGGGCGGCCTCGGCCGCCTCGATGAAGCGCCCGAGCTGGCGCAGGGTCAGCGCGAGCGCGTCATGCGCCGCCGCGCGCTCGGGGGCGAGCCGGGCCGCATGCCGCAGCGCCGCCGCAGCCTCCTCCAAGCGCCCAAGCCGGCGCAAGGCAACCCCGAGGCTCGCCTGCCCCTCCGGGTCGTCGGGCTTGAACGCGATCGCACATCGGTAGGCCTCGGCGGCCTCGTCCAGGCGGCCGAGGCCCTCCAATGCGGTGCCGCGGGCCCAGACGTGGCCCGCCACCGGCCTCACCCGCGCCGCCGCCTCGAAGAACGCCAGCGCCGAGCGGTGGTCCCGCCGTCGGAAGGCGAGCGCCCCAAGAAGGTGGAGAGCCCCGTCCGCGCGCGCGTCCTTCTCGAGGGCGGCCTTGCCGAGCCGCGCAGCGCTGCCAAGGCGGCCCGCCTGGAAAGCCGCGATCGCTCGCTGCACCAGCGCTTGGACCTCGTCGCCTCCCCCGTGCGCCGCCTCCCGCCCATCCGCGCGGCCGGCCGCGACGCGCGAACTGGCGTCCCGGGGCTGGATCACTCCGCCTCCTACCGACATGACCTTCCCTGTTTTGGTGGACGGGGATCAGGCGGCACGACGCGCCCAGGTCGCCAGTTATCGCCTGAACTCCACCTCCTCCAGCCGGGTCTGGACCGTCCGCCCGCTCTCCCAGGCATTGGCGCCCGGAACGAGGGTCGGCATGGGTATGTCCGCCCGGTCCTGCCGCCTGCGCCTCCAGGACACGCCCATCCTGCGGTCACGGGCCTCAAGCTTCGCTTCGTCGATCTGGCCGTCCTGCGTGAAGCCCATCATCAGTTGCGGGATGCCATACGGGAAATCATCGCGATCGATCTGCCAGGTATGGAACGTCTTGCCGTAGGTCGACACCAGATCCTCGAAATAGGCGTGCTCCGCCATCTCCGGGATGCCCGGCGCGATCAGCTCGCCGGACTTCACCTCGTAGTGGTGGCTGTGCCAAAGCCGCTTTTCCTCTTCCGGCAGGCGTCGGAACCGTTCCTCGCTGATGATGTACTCGATGCCGATCAGACGCGCGCCCGGCTGGTTGGAATCGTAGATGACGCATTGGTGCATGTCGTGCGCCAGGTGGGTGCAGAAATGGTGCGCCTCGACCTGCCGGCCCATATCGTCGGCGTAGAAATGAAAGCCGTTCAGGAAGGTGCTCATGGCATCCAGCGGGTATTTGCGCTGCATGACCGACGCGGCCAGATCGAGCGCGCGGTGCTTCAGGCTGTGGCCATGGCCGACATTGGCCTGAGCCGCCGCCTTGCGCCCGACCAGCGCGCCGGCCGCCGCCGCGACACCCGCGACCACCCCCCATCCGAACGATCCGGCCAGACCGCGGCCCGAGCACTGGCCGCAGGATTTGTCATGCGATCGCGCCATGATGTCGCTCCTTTGCCGCCTTTGCCGTGCCGGCGTCGGGCAGCGTTTCTGGCATGAGGAACAGGAAGATCAGCAGCGCCAGCAAGGCGATGCCGGCGAGGGTCAGGAAGGCGAGCCCGTAGCCCCCGCCAACGATGATGAAGCCGGCCAGCGTGGTGCTGAACGCGGCGCCGATCCCCTGTATCGTCGTCGCCGCGCCGAGTGTCGTGTTGTAGCGTCCGGTGCCACGCGTGAGGTCGGCGATCACCAGCGGGAACAGCGCCCCGAAGATCCCGGCGCCGACGCCGTCGAGGATCTGGATCGACACCACGAGATACGGGTCCTTGACCAGGCTGAACATCACGCCCCGGATGGGCAGGGCGGCGAAGCCGGCGAGGAAAATAGCCTTGCGGCCCCACCGATCGGCGCGGTGGCCGACGAGAATCGACATCGGGACCATCACCGCCTGCGCGGTGACGATCAGGGCCGACATGAAGATCGTTCCCTCGCCCGTGTTGTTGAGCGCGAGCTTCTGGCCGACGATCGGCAGCATCGCCGCGTTGGCGAGCTGCCATAGGGTGATCGCGCACACGAAGATCAGCAGCGGCCGGGATTTGAGCAGGGTCGTGAAGGCGGAGGGCCGGCCGGCCTTTTCGGCATGCCCGTCCCGTTCCAGGCCGCGCGCGACGTCATTGTCGATGCAGCTTGGATCGATCCAGAACGCCGATGCGATGGCCAGCAAGCCGAAGACGCTGACCACCCAGAAGACGGCGGCGGTGGTGATGAAGTAGCCGAGGGCGCCCGCGATCAGCGCGGCAACGACGTTGCCGGCGTGATTGAACCCCTGCATCCGTCCCATGCGATGCGTGAAGCGCCGTCGCCCGACCAGCCCGAGGGCGATCGCCGCCGTCGCGGGCGGGAAGATCGCCGCCGATGCGCCGAGCATGACCTGCGCCCCGGCGACGATGCCAAAGCTCGGCGCGATCGTGACAACGAAGGCGGCGGCCGAGATCACCAGGGCGGCGACCATGATCGCCAGCCGCTTGAATTGCGTCGCATCGATCAGCGCGCCGGCCGGGGTCTGCGCGACCAGCGTGGCGATGCCGGAGATGGTCATCACGATGCCGATGTCGGCGGCGTTCCAGTGTTGCGAGGTGATGAGGAAGATCGCGAGGAACGGCCCCAGGCCGGATTGCACATCGGCCAGGAAGAAATTCAGCCAGTCGAGCGCGCGGAGCGATCCGGTGCGCGCCGGGGGCGAACTCAAAACCAGTTCGCCTTGTCGACGACGTTGCGCAGCGCGCGCCCTTGCGCGAAGGCGCGGCAATTATCCCGTATGATCGCATAGCGGCGTTCATCCAGGTCCGGGCCGTAGCCCGCTGTGTGCGGCGTGATCAGCACGCCCGGCATGGTCCAAAGTTTGTGATCTTTCGGCAGCGGCTCGGTCTCGAACACGTCGAGACCGGCCCCGGCGATCTGGCCGGCCTCCAACGCCGCAACGAGATCGTCGAGCCGGGTCGTCTTGCCGCGTCCGATATTGATGAAAAAGGCGCCGCGCTTCATGCGGCTGAAGCGCGCCTGGTCCATGAAACCCTCGGTCGCCGGTGTGTGCGGGACGGTCAGGATCACGAAGTCGGCACGGGGCAGAAGCTCGTCGAGCGCCTCGGGCGGATGCAGCTCGGCGACACCAGGCGGCGGCTCGGTCCGGCGCGCGTCGGTGGCGATCACCCGCATCCCGAAGGCGCCGGCGAGCCGCGCCGCCTCCGCCCCGATCCCGCCGATCCCGACGATCAGCGCCGTCGCCCCCGGCAGATGCACGACGCCCGTATCGAGCGGCTTCGGCTTCCATTCACGGCGGAGCTGCCGGGGGATGTAGGTCTGGAAGTCGCGCGCGAAGGCGAGCACGAAGGCCATGATGTGCGCGCCGATGTGATCGTTGTAGATCTCGCGCATGTTGGTCACGACCAGCGGATGCGCGACCAGCTCCTTGTAGTAATAGCCCGCCGGCGGCGCGGCCTGGGGCGATTGCAGCCAGCGCAGCCGGCCCGCGCGGGACAGCAGATCCGGCGGCAGCACGCCGTAGGCCGCATCGGCCTCGCCGATCGCCTTCGTTGCCGCATCCTCGGTCTCCGCCACGATCACGCGCGCCTCGCCCACCTCGGCTTCCAGTCTTCGGCCCCACGCGCGCGTGGTGTCGGTCTGCGGCGGCAGCATGAGGAAGGTGAACGACATGCCTGGCCTATACCAATCGTTAGGGTCTGCAGGATTAGGGTCGCTTTCTCAGGTGTTCAACGGAAGCGGCAAAAATGCGCCGTCGGGACTTGCTTTCGGCCTTCATGTCGGCGTCCGTCGCGCTCCGCGCTCGGGGCGCGCGCGCGGAGCGGGAGCTGACGATCGTCGTGCCCGACCTTCCGGGTGGCGCGGCGGGAGCGACCATGCGTATCCTCCAGCCTTACCTGGAACAGTCGCTGGCCCGCCCGGTCGTGCTCGACTTCCGGCCGGGAGCCGGCGGGATCGTCGGGCTGACGGCGGGGGCGCAAGCGACTGCCGACGGGACGACCCTCACCTTGCTCACGCCGGCGGTGACGCTCGCTCCCTGGCTCAGCCGCCGGATGGACTGCACGCCGGCCGATTTCGCCCCGGTCGGGCGGATCAGCTTCTCCCCGGCCGTGCTCGCGGTACGCGCGGACGCGCCTTACGCGGGGGTTGCCGACCTCCTGGCCCGTCGCGCCGAGCACGAGGAATTGGCGGTGCCGGCGCCGTCGGATTGGGATCCGCCGCAGGTCGGACAGGCTCTCTTTGTCGCCCGCGCCGGGCTGAGCGTCCATTCCGTCGCCGGGTTGACCACGCCGGCGGAGCGTATGGCCGCGTTGCTGGCGGGCGACGTCGATCTCGCGTTTGCCCCGCTGGGCCAGGTGCTTGATCAAGGCGTCGCCGCCCGGCTGCGCGTTCTCGGGGTGTCCGGCCCTGTGCGTGTCCCGCAGATGCCCGCTGTCCCGAGCTTGCGCGAAACGGGTTTCGACATCGCCGTTGGCGCCTGGCGCACGCTGGCGCTTCCGGCGGGAAGCCCGCGCCAAGCGATCGAGCAGCTCAGCTCGGCGCTCAGGACCATCATGGAGAGCCCGCGGTTGCGCGCCGAGCTGACCAACGCGGGCTTGACGCCTGCCTGGCTTGGCCCGACCGAGACAACGCGCGCGCTGCTCGACGAGTATCGCGAGGCCGGGACGCTGTTCACGGCCTTGGGCCTGAGCGTGCGCGCGCAGGTCCTGGGGCTGGGGAGCGGCTAGGAAATCCGGCCGCGGTCTGCTCCTGCGTGTAGTCCCACGCGGAACGGATCCGGATGGGCTTGGCCAGCGCTAGATCAGCCGCTCCTCCGGCCCGATCAGGTGCAGCGGCGTTTGCCCCAGCAGGGCGCGACGGCAATTGGCGAGGGCGCTGCGCAGCCCGCCGTCGCGTGGTCCGCCCTGCGCCGAATTGTGCGGCGAGCCGATCACGTTCGGCAGCTCCAGAAACGGGTGGTCCATGCGGAACCGGCCGTGCCGTACAGGCTCGATCCACCACGCGTCGATGCAGGCGGTGAAGCGCGGCTGCGCGCGCAGATGGTCGTAGAGCGCCTGCTCCTCGACAATTTCCCCGCGCGCGAGGTTCACCAGGATGGCGTCGTTCTTCATGCGGGCGAGCTGGGCGGTGCCGATCAAGTTGATGGTGGCGCGCGTCAGCGGCGCGCAGATCACCAGCACGTCGGAGGCCGCAAGCAGTTCGTCCAATCGATCGGGCGTGCCGATCCAGTCCACATCGCCGTCGGCTTGGCCGCGCCGATTGATCGCATGGACCCGCATCCCGATCCCGCGCGCGAGCCGCGCCGTGGCCTGCCCAATTCCGCCGTACCCGAAGATCCCGCACACGCCCCCCGCCAGCATCCGGTTCGGCGTGAACTGGTTGAACGCGCCGCGCGCGAGATTCGCGTGTTCCACCAGCAGGCGCTTCGATGCCGCCAACGCCATCGCCAACGCGTGCTCGGCCATCGGCGCGGCGTAGGCGCCGCCATTGCTCGCTATCGGAACATCCGGAAGCTTGGAGAGCGGAATGTAGTCCACCCCGGCCGTCATGAACTGCACCAGGCGCAGATTGCCGAGCAGCACGGCCTCGTTGGCATGCAGCTCTCGCGCGGTGTTGCGCGCCAGCAGGACGGTGGCGGAACGCAGGGCCGCTTGCCGCGCCGGCGGATCGAGATCTGCAAGGTAGACAATCTCGGCTTCGCCCGCCGCCTCGCTGACGAGGGCGCGCTGGCTCGGGTCCAGGGGGAAGCCGATCACGAGAAGCGGGGCATTCATACTGCGTCTCCTGCCTGCACGACCAGGGAAACCCCTGATGCGGCCGGGTCAAGCCGCCCGGCTTGAGGCGCGCGTGCCTTGCTCGTACTGTCTCTGCCTGCGAACCGAAGGTGCGATCATGGACGACCATGCCGCGACAGCTGATGTCTTGCTCGACCTCGACCGACGCTACCTGGTGCATCCGCTGCATCATCCGCACGAGCACGCAGCGGCGCGGATTTTCGTAAAAGGGCGCGGGGCGATGCTGACCACCGCGGATGGCCGCGAGTATATCGACGGCCTGTCAGCGCTGTGGAACGTCAACGCCGGCCACGGCCGCGCGGAGCTGGCGCAGGTGGCGGCGCGGCAGATGGAGCAGCTTGCCTACGCCTCGGCCTATGCCGGATTTTCCAACGAGCCGGCGATCCGGCTCGCCGAACGGATCGTGAGTTTCGGCGTACCCAAGCTCCGCCTCGGTCTATTTCACCACCAGCGGCGCCGAATCAAACGAGAGCGCGTTCAAGACCGCGCGCTATTTCTGGAAGCGCATGGGCAGGCCGGGAAAGGTGAAGATCATCTCCCGCCAGTACGGATATCATGGCGTGACGATAGCGGCGATGAGCGCTACCAGCCTGCCCGGCTATCAAAAGATGTTCGGTCCGCTGGTGCCGGAGTTCCTGCAGGTCGCGCCGCCCTATCCGTATCGGTGGCCGGGCAACGGCGATGCGGGCATCGGCGCGGCCGAGGCGGTGGAGCAGGCGATCGAGGCGAACGGCGCGGAGACCATCGCCGCGGTGATCGCCGAGCCGGTGATGGGCGCGGGCGGCGTGATCGTTCCGCCAGATACCTATTTTCCGCGCCTGCGCGAGATCTGCGACCGCCATGACGTGCTGCTGATCGCCGACGAGGTCATCACCGGATTCGGGCGCACCGGGCGCTGGTTCGCGCTCGGCCATTGGGGCGTCGAGCCGGACATCGTGAGCTTCGCCAAGGGCGTCACCAGCGGCTATCTGCCGCTTGGCGGCATCATCCTGTCGCGGAAGGTGCATCGCGCGCTGGAGGATGCGCCGACGGATGAACGCTACATGCACGCCGCAACGTATTCCGGGCATCCCGTTTGCTGTGCCGTGGGACTTGCCAATATCGACGTGATCGAACGCGAGGGTCTGGTCGGGCGGGCGGCGGTGATGGGCAAGCATCTGCTGGAAGGGCTGGAGACGCTGCGTGGGCTACCGTCGGTGGGCGACGTGCGGGGGCTTGGGATGCTGGCTGGGGTCGAGCTGGTCGAGGACAAGGCCAGCCGCAAGCCGGCGATCGGGCTCGGCGGAAAGGTCGTGGCAGAGGCGATGAAGCGCGGCCTGATTTTGCGCGCGCGCGGCGGCACGCCTGGCTATAATGGTGGGCCGGCGAGCGGGGATTCGCTGTGCCTCGCGCCGCCGTTGATGACGCCGGAGGCCACGCTCGACAGGATCGTGGAGATCATCGGTGACTCGATCGCGGCGGTAGCCTGATAAGCCGCCCTGGGGAGGACCAAGATGCAGGCCGCCGAAGCCATCGTGGAGATCCTGCGGCGCGAAGGCGTCTCCACGTTCTTCTGCTATCCCACCACCCCGCTGATCGAGACCGCGGTGGCGGCCGGAATGCGCCCGGTGATCTGCCGGCAGGAGCGGGTCGGCGTCGATATGGCGGACGGCTTCGCCCGCGTGACCAACGGCAAGCCGGTCGGCGTCTTCGCGATGCAGTACGGGCCGGGGGCGGAGAACGCGTTTCCTGGCATCGCCACCGCGTTCTCGGATTCCGTGCCGGTCCTGTTCCTGCCGCTTGGGCACGCGCGAGAGAGCGCGCAGCTCTTCCCGCTGTTCAAGCCCACGCGGACCTACGCCTCGGTCACGAAGTCGGTGGAGGAGATCGTGCTTCCCGAGCACGTGCCGGGGGTGATGCGGCGCGCGTTCAGCGCGCTCAAGAATGGCCGCCTCGGGCCGGTGATGGTGGAGGTGCCGCGCGACATCGTGGCGCTCGACATCGGCGCCGACACGCTCGACTACCAGCCGCTTCGCCCGACCCGGTCCGCACCTGATCCCGATGACGTGGAGAGCGCGGCACGGCTGCTGCTGGACGCGTCCTGTCCGATGATCCTGGCGGGGCAGGGGGTGCTCTACGCCGGGGCCACCGACGAACTGATCCGGCTTGCCGAGATGCTGGGCGCGCCGGTGATGACCACGGTGGACGGCAAGAGCGCGTTTCCCGAGAACCATCCCCTGGCGCTGGGCTCGGGGGGCAACGTGTTCACCGGCCAGGGCCGGCATTTCCTGCACGCGCGCGCCGACGTGGTGCTCGCCATCGGCTGCGGGCTCAACCGCCACCAGTTGACGACGCCGCTGCTGCCCGCCGGGATGCGCGTGATCCACGCCACCAACGATCCCCGCGACCTGCACAAGTCGTATGCGACCGAGGTGGCGCTGCTGGGCGATGCCAGCCTGACCATCGCGCACCTGATCGCGGCGGTGCGGGACCGGCTGGGAGGGCGCACGCTCGATCGCTCGCCGGCGCCCGAGATCGCCGAGAGGCGCCGGTCCTGGCTGGCACGCTGGCAAGGCAAGCTCGGCTGCGCCGAGGCGCCGATCAACCCGTACCGCGTGATCGCGGAGTTCATGCGCGTCATCGACCCGGCCGGCGCGATCGTGACGCATGATTCGGGCAGCCCGCGCGACCAGATGCTGGCCTTCTACACGGCGACCCGGCCGCGCGGCTATCTGGGCTGGGGCAAGTCGCACCAGCTTGGCACCGGGCTTGGCCTCGCCATCGGCGCCAAGATCGCCGCGCCGGACAAGTTTTGCGTCAACTTCATGGGCGATGCCGCCTTCGGCATGACCGGGCTCGATTTCGAAACCGCCGTGCGCTGCGATGCCCCGATCCTGACGATCGTGCTGAACAACGCCACGATGGCGATCGAGACGTCGCACATGAAGCTGTCCCACGAGCGACATCGCACCCGCGATATCGGCGGCAACTATGCGGACCTGGCCCGCGATCTGGGCGGCTGGAGCGAGCGCGTCGAGAACCCGGCGGAGATCGGCGAGGCGATCCTGCGTGCCCGACGGCAGACCGAGGCGGGGCGGGCCTGCCTGCTGGAATTCATCACCAGCGCGGAAACCGTGTTCTCGCATCGCTACGGGGCGGAGGACGACTGAAAGCCGTCCTCCGCCCCGTCCAGCTCGGCCTTATTGGCCGACGTGAACAACGACGCTGCCGTTACCGAACAGCGGCGCCGTCTGGCTCATCGCGGCGTGGCCGTCGTAATTGACCTGGTTGACGTACAGATTCCGGTCCTTGCCGGGGCCGGCATACGCGTCGTTGGTGAAGTCGATCTCCACGTTGTGCGCGCCGGCGCCCCAATTTCCCGAGTAGGTGAAGGTCTGCGTCTGGCCGGCGCTGTGCGAAGCCGTGACCGACTGCGCGGCGCCAAGCTTCGTGCCGTCCATCTTCACGATGAACTGCGCGTTGCCGAGATAGGCGTCTTCCGAGAGCACCAGCGCGAGCTTGTCGGGCGTGACGACCGAGGGCCGGGGCGACAGTGAGGGCGACTGTTTTCGTCACCTCCGCCCCGCCCTGATTTGTGACACCGAGGGTGAGCGTGTCTGTTCCAGCAGCGGTGGCCTTGTAGGTGAGCCCGGCGAGATCGGCGTTGAGCTGCGCCTCGGTGCCGGTCAGCGTGCCGCCGGTGGCACCGAAGGTCTGGCCGCCGATCGTGATCGACCCTGTTTTGTCGGACACGGTCAACGTCATGTTACCGCTGGCGGTTGCCGCCCAGGGATCGGTGATCGAGATGCCGCTGATGGGAGCAGCCTTTCCGGCTGTAGCGCTGGCCGGCGCGGTGGGAACGACCACGGACAGATCGTTCCACGGCGAGGGACCGCTCGGCACCGGGCTTGTGGCAGTGCCGTAAGTCGGACCCCAGGTGCCGCTCGGGCTGGACTTGCTCCACCACATGTGAGCGGTGTTTTCCTGCCAGATAAAACCCTTCTCGTACGCCAACTCGATGACGTTCGCGGACTGGCCATCGGGTGTTCCGTTGACCGCGACATCGCCGTTGATGATCGACCACACGTTGCCACTGGCATCGGTGATGGAGCCGCCGGCAGCGGCCGTGATCACGGTGTTGTCGGGGGATGGCGTCGAACCCGAGGAACTCCCGCCCGAACCTGAAGAACCTCCGGACGACGTTCCCGATGGCGGAGCCGTGGAACTCCAGTCCGGATTGGTCGCGCCGTTCGTATAGGGGTTCGTGGCGTAGGCCCGGACGTAGTCGATCTTCATGTCGGCGCTCTCGCCAGGCGTCGGCGCACCGGCCCACGAGCCGGGCGTGCCGGACAGCGTGTCGAGGAGCACGTACATCGGCTGGTGCCAGTCTGCCGGCGTGGCGATCTGGGCCATCTGCTTGCCGTCGAAATACCACGTGACGGTGTTCGGCTCCCAGTCCACTGCGTAGGTATGGTATCCTTGGGATGCGTCCGGGATGGTGGCCCATTGCGGCGTGGCGTTATCCCCGCCGCTGCCGTTGGAGCTGTGGGCGGTCATGACCAGCGTGGTCGGGTCGTTGCCGAGCACCTCCTCGACGTCCAGTTCCGGCGGCCACGAGCCGTTCGACGGCAGAAGCCAGAACGCGGAGTTCAGGCCGGCTGCCGCGGGCAGTTCGGCCCGCATCTCGAAATAGCCGTATTCCTGCGAGAACGACTGCTTCGTCGTAAGCTGGCCGGAAATGAACGAAAGCCCGCCGACATTGGACGGACTTACGTCGGCCGGGGTCGGCTCGAACGCGATGTTCAGGACACCATTCTGAACCGAGTACGGGTCCGCGTCCGCCTGCGATGTCGGGCCGTAGTTCGGATTGACCATCCACGACGACATGGTCGAGTCAGCGTACCCGTTCGGACTCCACGAGTAGGCGGGTTGCCACGTTCCGCTGGTTCCGTTCCACAAGCTCAGGCCGTTGTTGAACTCGTCATCGAAAGTCGGAGCCAAGGTGGGCTTCGTCTGCGTTGCCATGATGTCACCTCGCTTCCGGTCCGCACCAAGCGGTCCGTTACGATAGTGATCTCACGATTTCGCGAGCCACTCCAAGATAATCCGGTGTGAAAACGTTCCTGTATCCAATTAACCTTTTAGGTAAACGTTATTTTAGGAAAAGTGAGCTAGGTGCGGATCAATTGGATGACCGATCGGCACGTTCATCGATGATGTTACGCAGCCGGACGGCAAGCGCATCGAGTGCGAATGGCTTGGTGATCAGTTCCATGCTGGGGATTCAGAAATCCGCTGGTGATGGCTGCGTTCTCGGGATAGTCGGTCCGCTCGTCCGCCGCGCTCTTCAGCGCCGCCCGCGCCGCGATCCGCCATCCCTTGCCGATGCGACGGTCCTACGACCGGCTCGTGACGCAAGACCAGCGGTCCGGTAAAGTCGCACTCTGCGCCGTCATGCGGAAACTCCTCGTCGTCGCCAACGCCATCGCCTGCGGCAAAAACCATGGAAGCAAAACTCGCTTGACGGCATCCACGGTAGGTGCCCGTGCCAAGCACGGGCATGACGAGTGAAGTTGCAGGAGGCCACCATCATGACCGACGCACTCGATCGCCGCGGCTTCCTGACGACTTCGCTGATCGCCGGATTTACCCTCGCCACCGCGCGCGCCGAGGGACCGGCGATCCACACCGACACCGCGGGTCTGGAAGCGGGCGAGGTGCAGGTTCCGGTGGAAGGCGGGAACCTGCCCGCCTACGCGGCTCGCCCCGCCGGCGCCGGCCCGTTCCCCATCGTGCTGGTGACGGAGGAAATCTTCGGCGTCCACGAATACATCAAGGATATCTGCCGGCGGCTTGCGAAGCAGGGCTATCTCGCGGTTGCCGCCGAGTACTACGCGCGGCTCGGCGATCTGTCGAAGATGACCGCGATGCAGCAGTTCCTCGACGTGGTCGCCCGGGCGCCGGACGGGCGCATGATGGCCGACATGGACGAGGTGGCCGCCTGGGCCGCCAGCAACCACGGCGATTCCGGCCGGCTCGGCATCACCGGCTTCTGTCGCGGCGGCCGGCAGACCTGGCTGTACGCCACCCACAACCCTGCCCTGAAGGCGGCCGTGGCCTGGTACGGGCCGCTCGATGGCAAGCCCACGCCGATCCAGCCGAAGACCGTGCTCGATCTGGTCGGCGAGCTGAAATGCCCCGTGCTTGGCCTCTATGGCGGCCAGGACCAGAGCATCCCGCAGGCGCAGATCCAGCGTCTCGAAGCCGAGGCGAAACAGGACCGCAAGACGGTCGAGATCATCGTCTATCCAGATGCCGGCCACGGCTTCCACGCCGACTACCGCCCCAGCTATCGCGAGGCCGACGCCAAGGACGGCTGGCAAAGGATGCTGGCCTGGTTCCGCCGCTACGGGGTGGCCTGACCCTCACGCATTGCTTTGCCGCCGCGTCACTTTGCGCCGAAAGCGCGCACGCCGAGCGCGCGATTGCCGACGATGACGATGAGCACCGCCAGCACATGAACGGCGAGGTCGGTGGCCGCTGCATCGTAGGGATGGAAGAAGTTCAGCAGCGTGGCCGCCGCCGATGCGGTCGCGAGTCCGCCCAGGATCGCTGTCAGGTCGGGACGCAGCGGGCAGGCGCGGCGCAGCATCGCCAGCAGCAGGGCGGAGAGCGGCACCGAGACGCCGACGATGAAGACAAGGCAGCTCCGCGCCTCGGTCAGGGAGGCGGCGTGCGTGCCCGGCACGATCCAGCTCCGCAGACAGCCGAGCCCGCTCGCGGCGATCCAGAGCAGCACCGCCGGCATCGGCAGCAGCGCCCAGGCGGCCCTGCGATCCGGCACGCTGATCTGGAACGCCGCGAAGGCGGCCAGCAGCGTGGTCAGACTCGAGCCGAGGACGGCGAGCCACATGTCCGGCACGGAGTCCAGGCGCTGCCGCAGCGCGGCCAAGTCGGCCACGTTGGCAAGCACCGCGCCGAGCGCCGCCACGACGCCAAGCCAGCAGAGGGCACGCAGCCAGGGCGGCATGAGCCGGCGCACGGGCCGCAGATTGGCGGCGAGCGAGCGGATCAGCCCATCATGGCCCCCCTCATGATCCACGATGTCAGACATCCCGGTCAGCCCCGCCAGTCAGCTTGCCCCGGAGGGCTTTCAGCGCGCGGTGGAGGTTCACCTTCAGCGCCCCCTTGCTGCGCCCGGTATCCGCCGCCGCCTCGTCCAGCGATTGCTCGCGCAGCGCCAGCCGCTCGACCGCCTCGCGCTGCCCTTCCGGCAGGGCGGCGATGGCCGCGCGTAGGTGGCGTGCGTGGTCGGCGCTCTCCAGTGCCTGCCCGGCCGACTGGGTCGTGTCGGCGTAGCCTTCGTAGGCGGCGGAATTCGTGCATCTCCCGCCCGCGCTGGCGCCCATGTCGGCGCAGCGCGTCAACCGCCCGGCGCTGCGCGATCGCACGCAACCAGGGCAGGAAGGGGCGCGCCGGGTCGTAGGTGTGCCGCACCCGATGGATCGTCAGCAGCACATCCTGCACCACGTCATCCACCTGTATCTCGGGCACGCCCTGGCGCCGCGCGGACGAGGCGATCACGGGCAGGCAGCAACGCAGCAGCGCCTGGTACGCCATGGCATCGCCGTCCTGCGCCGCCCTCATCAAGGTCGCGAGGCGTGTCTCGACTCCCGCGCTGGCTCTGCCTGCCTCCGCCATCCGACCGGCCCGCTGCAAGGGAGGAGGATCATACCCGACCAGCAGCCCGCTGGTAGGTGGTCATCGCTCGCCATCGCAGGGGCCGATCCGTCATGACCCGCTGAACCAGTTGTAGCCCTGGTTCTCCCAGTACCCTCCGGGGTCGGTGTTGGTGACGAACAGGGCGGCGATGTATTTCGGGTTCTTGAACCCGAGCTTGGTGGGAATGCGCAGCTTCAGCGGCGCACCGTAGGCCGGCGGCAACGCCGCATTGCCATAGTCGAGCGCCATGATGGTCTGCGGGTGCAGCGCGGTCGCCATGTCGATGCTGGTCCAGTAGTCGTCGAAGCACTTGCACCCGACATAGCGTGCCCGCGTGTCTGCCCCTATCCGTTCGAGGAAGGTGCGGAACGGCACGCCGGACCACTGGCCGATGGCGCTCCAGCCCTCGACGCAGATGTGGCGGGTGATCTGGCTCGCCTGCGGCAGCGCGCGCAATTGTTGCAGTGACCAGGGCCGCTTGTCCGCGATCAGCCCGGACAGCTCCAGCCGCCAGGAGGCCGCGTCCACGGTGCGCACCTGGCTTTCCGGGTAGTAGGCGTTGAAGGGAAACGGCTTGGTGATCGCGGTGGCCGGATAGGTCGGCGCCAGCCGGTTCGGGTCGAACAGCCAGGCCTGCGCCCGATCATTCCAGCGCGACATGCGCCCGAGGACCCGGTCCACCGCGTCATGATCGCTGAGATCGCAGCCGGTCAGCAGGGTCAGCGCGCCGAGCGACAGGCCGCCCCGCAGCAGCAGGCGGCGCTCCAGCCGGACCAGGTCGGGCCGGGCCTCGGCCGGCCGGAGACGCCGGCGGGGAATGATGCTCATGGCCGGACCTCCGCATCCACCGCGTCCACGCCGAGGTGCTCGGGCTGACGGCCGCCGGTGATCATGGTGACGAGGGTGGAGGGAACGAGGGCCACGAGAGCCAGGTGGACCACGATGAAGCCGACGATCAACGCCATCAGCGCGAAATGGATGCGCCGGGCGATGTCGTACTCGCCGAACAACGCGGTCAGCGGATGGAGCTGGACCGGCTTCCAGATCGAGAGCCCGGTCAGCACGGTCAGGATCGCGACCAGGAGCACGCCGGCATAGAGCAGCTTCTGCACGGAGTTGTATTGGCCGTGCTGGTGGCGCAGGCGGAAGGCCAGGGCCGCCTTGAGGTCGCGCCAGACGCCGGCCGGGGTGATGGGCAGGAAGTCACGACGGAAATGGCCGCTGATCAGGCCGTAGCCGAGATAGACCAGCCCATCGATCACCAGCAGCCACATGGCGGCAAAGTGCCAGGCGAGCGCGCCCGCCAGCCAGCCGCCGAGTGTCGCCCAGCGCGGAAACGCGAAAGGCAGGATGGGCGACGCGTTGTAGATCTGCCAGCCGCTCAGGATCATGCAGATCATGGCGAAGGCGCCCACCCAATGGGTCAGGCGGATGACCAGGGGGCGAAGGGGCCGTTGACGGCGCATGCGTGACGGGTGCGATCGGGACCGGGCAAGTATGTCTGACACGATGGTACCTTTTCTAGGATATGGGCGCTGATGCGTTGTTCGCCCTATCTCGCTTCGGAGTTACACCCAGACCCATGTGCGGCCGCTTCGCCTCCACACTTCCGCCGGAAGCCCTCGCCCGCATCTTCGGCACGGTGAACCCGGTCCCGAACACCGCGGCGACGTGGAATCTCGCGCCAAGCCAGGCGGCGATGGTGGTGCGACGGCATCCGGACGGCGAGCGGCATCTCGATCTGCTCACGTGGGGGCTGCTTCCCTATTGGACCAAGGACCCCGCCAAGGCGCCGCGTCCGATCAATGCCCGCGCCGAGACGGTCGTGACATCCGGGATGTTCAAGGGCGCGTTCCACGCGCGCCGCTGCATCGTCCCCGCTGCGGCCTTTTACGAGTGGCGCAAGACCAGCGGCCCGAAGCAGCCCTTCGCGTTCGCCCGGCAGGACGGCCAGCCGATCGCCTTCGCCGGGTTGTGGGAAGGCTTTCGGTGGCCTTCCGGCGAGATCGCACGCAGCTTCACCATCGTCACCACCTCGGCCAACGCGATGATGCGGCCGATCCATGACCGAATGCCGGTCGTTCTCGAGGCGGCGGACTGGCCGGTGTGGCTCGGCGAGCAGGGCGGAGATCCGGCAGCACTGCTGCGGCCGGCTGGGAACGAGGTACTGAAGCTCTGGCCAGTGAGCCCACGGGTCAATTCTCCGAAGAACGACACGGCCGACCTGCTGGACCCGCTCGAGCTGAACTCAGCCTGAAGGCACTTACGCGGGCACCGAGGGCGCGGCCCGCGGCGGGCGCTTCATCAGCACGAAGCCCGACCGGGTCAGGTGCTCAACCAGGCGCTGCGCGGTGATCCGCGCCATCATATCATCCGCGTGGCGGACGCGCTTGCGGCCATCGTAGCGAAGCGCAAACGAGAGCGACTCCGCGATCTCGTCAGGCGTAGCAGGGCGAAGCTGGTCCGGCTCATCGGTCATGATCCCGACGATACCACCGGATTAGAACAAAACAAGACCGCACTGCTCGCCGCCAACCGCCGCCCGCGCCTGATCAGTGTGCCCGACAGATGCGATCGGTAGCGGGCCTATATCGGCATTTGCTTGACAGGCGCACTCTTCCTGCGGACAACTGCAGATTAACGAGGATATAACCATTAGTTGTGGGGCAGGAAGCCGTGTCTCCGAACCTGCGCCGCTCGCCTGGCGCCATTTCTCCCGCTACGACAGCTTTTGCTGTTCCGTTCCTGGGCTCAGCGCAGCGGAACGCCATCGCCGAGATTGTGCGGGCCACCCTGAACCGGTACGCTATGGTCGCCCTCACCGGGCCGGCGGGAATTGGCAAGACGACCGTCCTACGCGAGGCTTCGGGCCAACTCAGCGCATTCGGTGAGCGGATCACCGGGATCGAGCTGCCGCGTTCGGATCGCGTTCAGCTGCGCGACGTCGCCGCGCAGGCACTCGGCCGCAGCGCCGTGCACGTGATGCAGCCGGCGCTCGATACCCTGATCAGGAAGGTCGCCGCCGCGCCGCGTGACCTCGGGCCGCAGATCCTCGTGGTTGATGATGTCCACCGGCTGCTGCCGGAGACGCTGGAGTTCCTGCACCGCTTGGCCACATGGCCGGCGGCGGACGAGCCGCTCTGGCAGGTGATCCTGTCAGGCCGGCCGGAGTTCTGGGACACGGTCCGGCTGGAAAATATGCGGGAAATCGGAGCGGGCATTGCAATCCGCCGTTCGCTGGATCGTCTGACGGACGCGGAGGCGCGGGCGTTCGTTGCCTACCATCTCGGCCGGCCCGAAAGCTCGCTGCAAGAGGTGATCGCCAACGGCGCACTGCTTCTTCTGCTGGAGTTGGGTCAGGGCTTACCTGGGCGCCTTGCCGAGTTGCTTGACAGCGCGTGCGCGATCAGTGCCTCGCGCGCGCAAGGGGTCATCACACGCGAGGTCGTCGCCAGCGCCGCCGCTGGCGGCGCCATCCGACCGGTGCTCGACCAAATGCGCCCGGAGCGCGCCGAGTCTCCGGCAACGGATCGATGGCTTCGGACATCGGTCGGTGGCGTGAGCGGCGTCTTGGTGCTGGCTGTCGGCTTGGCCGGGTGGCAGCTGCTAGCCCCGGCCGGCGGACTACGAACGCCAGTCGCCCGAAATGAGGCTCCGAGTTCGGAGCGCTTATGCGCAAGCCGACCGCATCAAGGCCTTGCCCGCCGGTTTTCCGACCGAAACCGCCACATCGGCTACCCGGCTACGGGTGAGCGGCGCCTCGCAGCGGCTCGTCGCCCTGGTCGCGGACGGTGCCGACGAAAGGCCGGTCGAGGCTGGGCCGACATCTGATTCCCCAACGCCAGGTGCGAGCGCGCCGGCATCCGAAGTACCCGCCGACCTCGCCGCGGCTGCCGCCGAGGCCAACAAGCTGCTCAGGACCGAGCATGAGGGTCCGCCGGACGCCACGGACGCACGACCCACGACCGATACGGCGGCGCCGTCGGCCGACACGGTCACCGACACGGGCAGGGATACATCAACGCCCGAAATGCCGATGCCGCAGGCCGGAGTTCCCCCCGAACCGGCGCGGGTCGGCGCGCAGGCCGCGCCCGCCGAGACAACCACGCCCACCACCCCCGCCGGCACGCAGGAGGCTGCCCCGGCGCCTGCGGAGCAAGCCGGCAGCACGCAGCCTGGTCCGGCGGAGGCGCCGACAGCGGCCGCTCCCACGCCGGAGACCACCCCGGCACCCACCGAGCAAACCGGCACGCAAGAGGCAGCCCCGGCGCCTGCGGAGCAAGCCGGCACACAGCCTGGTCCGGCGGAGGCGCCGACAGCCGCCGCTCCCACGCCGGAGACCACCCCGGCACCCACCGAGCAAACCGGCACGCAAGAGGCCGCTCCGGCGCCCGCGGAACAGGCCGGCGCGCAGCAGCCTGGTCCGGCGGAGGCGCCGACAGCCGCCGCTCCCACGCCGGAGACCACCCCGGCACCCACCGAGCAAACCGGCACGCAAGAGGCCGCCCCGGCGCCCGCGGAACAAGCCGGCGCGCAGCACTGGTCCGGCGGAGGCGCCGACAGCCGCCGCTCCCACGCCGGAGACCACCCCGGCACCCACCGAGCAAACCGGCACGCAAGAGGCCGCCCCGGCGCCCGCGGAACAAGCCGGCGCGCAGCCTGGTCCGGCGGAGGCGCCGACAGCCGCCGCTCCCACGCCGGAGACCACCCCGGCACCCGCCGAGCAAACCGGCACGCAAGAGGCCGCCCCGGCGCCCGCGGAACAAGCCGGCGCGCAGCCTGGTCCGGCGGAGGCGCCGACAGCCGCCGCTCCCACGCCGGAGACCACCCAGGCACCCGCCGAGCAAGCCGGCACGCAGGAGGCAGCCCCGGCGCCCGCGGAACAAGCCGGCGCGCAGCCTGGTCCGGCGGAGGCGCCGACAGCCGCCGCTCCCACGCCGGAGACCACCCAGGCACCCGCCGAGCAAGCCGGCACAAGGGACCGCATCGGAACTCCCGCGCCCGCCACGGCTCCTGGCACGCAAGAGGCCGGCCCGACGCCTGCGGAGCAAGCCGGCGCGCAGCCCACGCCTCCGCAACCTTCCGGGCCCGCGTCGACAGCCTCCGTCGCGGCTGCTCCTTCTGCCGCACCAGCCGGAGCGCAAGTGCCCGCCGGCTCCGCCGGGAATGGCGCACCAGCCGCGACCATCACCGTCAAGCCGCCGGCCCCGGAGCCCAATATTACAACGCTGGGCTCCAGGGCTGGTCAGCCGCCCGCGGCCCCAGCGCGGGGGACAACGGAGGCAACTGCCGCAACGCGACCGCTCGCCGCAACGACGGCTCCGACGTCGCAGAAGGAAGCATTGGCAAATCCGCCGCGTTCTACTCAGCCCCAGGCAAGGCCCTCGAGCCCACCAGGCGTCGCGCCCGCCGCCGCCGATGTGGGCGCCGCCAGCGGGGCCAGGCGCATGCCGCAGGCGATGGTCGATGCCCTGCTTGCCAGAGGCGATGCCCTGTTTACCGTGGGCGACGTTTCGGCGGCGCGGCTCTTTTACGAACGAGCGGCGGGCGGCGGCAGCGCACGTGCCGCCACCGCCGCCGGAAAGACCTACGACCCGGCCTTCCTCGCCACCATCAAGGCAAGGGGCATGCAGCCCGATCCGAACGCCGCCGCTTCGTGGTACCGGACGGCGGCCGGGCTGGGAGACACCGAAGCTCCCCAGCTCCTGCGGCGGCTCGGAGCGAATCCAGATCGATGAGGACCTCATGAACGCGGGACTGCTTTGCCGACGCCTCTGCGCCCTTGCGCTGATGCTCGCCCTTCTGGTTCCCGCCGCCTCCCAGGCGGCCAATCCGCTCGATCCCACCGCCGCCGAGGTGGCGAGCGCCAATGCCAACACGGTCGGGGTCATCTCAGGGGGAGTGGATGGAACATATATCCGCATCGCCTCCGATCTTTCCTCGGTGCTCGACTCCAAGGACCAGCTCCGCGTGCTCACGATCGTGGGCAAGGGTTCGCTGCAGAACGTCGCCGACGTTCTATACCTGAAGGGCATCGACATCGGCCTCGTGCAGTCGGACGTTCTGGCCTATGCCAAGCTCAACCATCTCTATCCCGGCCTCGAGAAGTCGCTCCAATACATCTCCAAGCTATACGACGAGGAAGTCCACATCCTCGCCCGTCCCGACATCAACGCGATCGAGGATCTCGCCGGAAAGAAGGTGAACGTGGACGTGCGCGGCAGCGGCACGGCCATGACCTCGTCCGTTCTGTTCCAAGGCCTGGGCGTCGCCGTGGATCCGACCTACGACGATCAGGAGACCGCGCTCGAGAAGCTGAAGAACGGGCAGATCGCGGCGCTCGTGTACGTCACCGGCAAGCCGGCCAAGCTCTTCTCCGGACTGGGCGCCGACAGCAGGCTGCATTTCCTGTCCGTGCCGTTCGCGCAGGGGCTGGTGGACACTTATCTGCCGGCGGAACTCGACCATGATGCGTACCCGGCCCTGGTCACAGGAAAGCCGGTCGATACGATCGCGGTCGGGTCGGTGATGGCGGTGTTCGCCTGGGCTCCGCGCACTGATCGCTATGCGCGGGTGAGCCGGTTCGTCGACGCATTCTTCTCCAAGTTCCAGCAATTCCTGCAGCCGCCTCGGCATCCGAAATGGCGCGAGGTCAACCTGGCGGCCCAGGTTCCGGGATGGACCCGTTTCGCACCCGCCCAGGCAGCACTGAACCGCCTGCCCTCGGTCACCACGGCAAGCTCGGCCCAACAGACTGAATTCAACACCTTCCTTTCGCATGCCAATGTCTCGCCCACCGGCATGACCGAGGCCCAGCAACAGGCGCTTTTCCAGCGTTTCCTGGAGTGGCAGCAGCGGCAGCATGCGTCACGGTGACCAGGTCGCGGCGGACTGACGCCCCCCACGCCGCGCAATTCGTCTGCCCGCATCGAGCATCGGAGACGGCTCTCAGAACTTGAAGGATACTGCCGCGGACCCGTACTGAAACAGGCCGCCCGCCTGGCCGTGAAACTCGTGGCTGCGGACCACGTCGATGAAGCTGATCCGGACCCCGAACGCCATGACCGCGATGCCGGCCTGGAACTCGCCGATGAAGGGAATGCGCGAGACATGGGGTGTGGAGCGGAATGGCTCGCCGTCGATCGTCTCGTCGAATCCGACCGCTTCGCCGTCGATGCCGGCGAAGACGTACCAGGCGACCGGGCGTGTGGCGCTGTAGGCCTCCCAGCCGTTCAGCCCAGGCGCAATCAGCGGCGTTCCGAAATCCGAGGCGAGCCCTTGGCCTAGCCGCACCTGCCCACCCGCCAGCCCGTACACCCGCCAGGTGCCGAGCCCGGCGGTGAGCGTCGGCAGCGCGTCGAACTCCAATGGCCCGGCGTTCGCGACCGGCAACCGCCAGATACGGCTGGCCAGCACCTCCCCTACCGGCTGGTTGGGCAATTGGCTGTCCCAGCCCCGGTTCGGACCCTCGCCGATCAGCCGATGAAATGCGTCCTGCACATCCTTGCCGGCCGCGCCTGGCCCGATGACGCCGAGCTCGAGGTCAAGCACGCTGCGCGCGCGGTCGGTATCCTGGACCAGCGCGATATTGCCGAGGAGCAGTCCGGCATAGGGACGGTCCAGCGGATCGGGCGCGGAAATCTGCGTGTTGCGCGGCGTGAACAGCAACTGCGACAGGCCGAGCGCCAGCCGCTGCTGGCCCGTGCCAAACAGCGCCTGGCCGAGCCGCGCGAAGCTGTCCGGGAGCCCGCCGGCGGGAGTCGTGTAGCCGAGGCGCAGCCCCGATGTGTAGTAGCGGTCGGTGCCGGCCGTGGCATCGTTCTCGACCTGGAGCGTGACGATCCGGTTCGGGTAAGATTGCGGATCGGCACGCCCCGGACGAGCCAGCGCAACGGCGAGCGCCATGATCGCAAGGAGAAGGACGCGCCGGCTCAAGCGTGTTCACTTAATGCAAGCATGCGAGAGGCCTTCGGGTGCGCTGCCGAGCAGATATGGCCGCGCACCGGCTGTCAACGCCGCGGGTCCGACAGAGCCGTGCGCGGATCGGCCGCCCTGACGCGCGGGTGGGGAGCGCGGCGCGCTCCCCACCCTGGGTTTCTACTCGGCCGCCCTGCTATGCAGGCTGCTGACGTTCGGCGCCGGCCGGTTCTGCTTCGGCGCGGGCCTGCCGGGCAGCGGGGGCAGTGCCTTCGCCTTCTCGAGATCGATCCCGGCGCCCTCGGCCACGCGGCGCCCGTACTCCTCGTCGCAATGCCAGAAGTGCCAGACCATCCGGAGCTGGATCTGCTCCGGGCACGATTTCATGTCGGCCACCAGGTTGGCGATCAGGTCGTCACGCTCCCAGTCCTGGAACGTGCGGTAGCGCTCGCCGGCCTGGGTATAGTCGTCCGCCGTGCGGCTGATGGCATACCGGCCGAGCTCGCCTTCCACCCGCTGATGATAGTCCTGCGACGGCTTCGGCGCTTCCTGCAAACCGCCCATCGAGCTCGGTTCGTAGTTGACGTGCTTGTTCTCGCCGGCGCCATCCACCCGATAGGTCATCTGGCCGTCCCGCTGATTGGTGCGGGCCTGCGCCGATTTCGGCGCATTGATCGGAAGCTGCAGGTAGTTCGGGCCGACGCGGTAGCGCTGCGTGTCGGAGTAGGACAGCGTGCGCCCCTGCAGCATCTTGTCGTCCGAGAAGTCGATGCCGTCCACCAGCACGCCGGTGCCGAAGGCGGATTGCTCGCTCTCGGCGAAGAAATTTTCCGGGTTGCGGTCGAGAACCATGCGCCCGACGGGCAGCAGCGGGAACTTGTCCTCCGGCCAGCGCTTGGTGTCGTCCAGCGGGTCGAAGCTGAGCTCGGGATGCTCGTCGTCGGACATGATTTGCGCGCAGAATTCCCACTCCGGATAATCGCCGCGCTCGATGGCCTCATACAGATCCTTGGTCGCGTGGCCCACCTCGCGCGCCTGGATCTCGGCGGCCTGCTGGCTGGTCAGGTTGCGCGCGCCCTGCTTCGGCACCCAGGAAAACTTGACGAGATGCGCGACGCCCTGGTCGTTGACCAGCTTGTAGGTGTTGACGCTGGAGCCTTCCATTTCGCGGTAAGTGGCGGGGATTCCCCAGGGGCTCTTTACCCAGGTGACCATGTGCAGCGACTCCGGAGAGTTCTGCACGAAGTCGAAGAAGCGCCAAGCCTCCTGCCGGTTTGTCACCGGGTCGGGCTTGAAGGCGTGGATCATGTCGGGGAACTTGATGGCATCGCGGATGAAGAAGATGCGCAGGTTGTTCCCCACCAGATCCCAGTTGCCGTCCTCGGTGTAGAACTTCACCGCGAAGCCGCGCGGGTCGCGCGCCGTCTCCGGGCTGTCCTTGCTGCCGATCACGGTGGAGAAGCGCACGAACAGCGGCGTGCGCTTGCTCGCCTGCGTCAGCACCTTGGCCCGCGTGTACTTGCTGGCCGGCTCGTCGCCGATCTTTCCGTAGGCCTCGAAATAGCCATGCGCGCTCGTGCCGCGCGCATGCACCACCCGCTCGGGGATGCGCTCGCGGTCGAAATGGGTGATCTTCTCGATGAACTGGTAGTTCTCGAGCGTGGTCGGGCCGCGCTCGCCAACCGTGCGCAGGTTCTGGTTGTCGGAGACAGGATGGCCTTGACGGGTAGTAAGGATGCGCCGTTCGTCAGTCATGTTCCATTCCTCCTGAGAGCGGCCAGCTCCCGCGCGCTCCGACGCGGCGGCTGAGCCTGCCGGGTGCAGCTCACATCGGGGCCGGACAACAAAAAGCGCGGCGGGCGTGCCACCAGCTAGCTCCGAATCTGGCATCCGAGTTCGGTGCCGTCAACCGGAGGGCAAGGCTTCGTAACGCGCTGCCATCCGCTCGGCGGGCGCGGTTTTGCGTTGGAGCCGGCCGGGGCTACACGAGGGTCTGGGTTCCGACCGCATCCTTGCGCTTCCGGAGCCGAACCGACAACTCAGGAGGAGCCACAATGTCCGTTGATGTGAAGTACAAGACCACCGCCACCGCGACCGGCGGCCGGGACGGCCACGCCGCGACCAAGGACGGCGCCCTCGACGTCAATCTGTCCACGCCGAAGGAGTTGGGCGGCGGGGGGGATCCGGCAACAATCCCGAGCAGCTCTTCGCGGCGGGGTATGCCGCATGCTTCCTTGGCGCGCTCAAGTTCGTCGCCTCGCAGAGCCGCAAGAAGGTGCCGGATAATGCGACGGTCTCCGCCACGGTCGGCATGGGCCCGCGTTCCGAGGGCGGGTTCGGCATCGACGTGGGGCTGGAGGTCGCGCTCCCGGGCGTGGACCACCGCGAGGCCGAGGAGCTGGTGGAGAAGGCGCATCAAGTATGCCCCTATTCGAACGCCATCCGCAACAACGTTCAGGTACGCTCGACGGTGGCGTGACGGGTGCGGCCGCCCCGACGGCGTGCCAGGGCGGCCGCAGGACCCAAAATAGCGCGATTGCGCGTCCATCCCGCGCGGTGGCAATCTGCGGCATGGCACCGCGCGGGATGGGTGGCCGAGCGGTTTAAGGCAGCGGTCTTGAAAACCGCCAACCCGGCAACGGGTTCGTGGGTTCGAATCCCACCCCATCCGCCGGCAGATAAGGCTAAGCTATTCACGAACACGCCTTGGTCGCCCGCCATGGCCGGATATCGACGCCGACTAGGCGATCCCCTGGGTGGAGGCCAGGACCGGCCCGAGCCTGGCCGAGAGCCAGCGAGCGGCGCTGTGGCTGGCGCTCTGCGCCAAGGGGCTGGTCATAAGCCGCCGCACCTTCCCTTGACCTCCATCTCTGGTCAGGGCGCTCTCGCCACCCCCCAAACCGCTCGCCCACAGGCTGCCGGCGCGCCAGACTGGCGACAGAATAGACTAGCGACAGAATATGAGGGAGAAACTCATGCAGAAGCGCGGTCTGGGCCGGTCGGGCCTTGCGGTGCCGCCTGTCATCTTCGGCGGGAACGTCCTCGGCTGGACGGTGAACAAAAGCGCCTCCTTCCGCCTGCTCGACACCCTGGTGGAGGCCGGGCTTAACGCGATCGACACGGCGGACGTCTACTCCACCTGGGTCGCCGGCCACGCGGGCGGCGAGTCCGAGACGATCATCGGCGAGTGGATGAGAGCCCGTGGGCGGCGGCATGACGTGCTGGTTCTGACCAAGGTCGGCATGGAGATGCCGGGCCGGGGCAGGGGCCTGTCCGCCGCCTGGATCGCGCGGGCCGTCGAGGACAGCCTGACGCGCCTTGGCACCGATGTCATCGATCTCTATCAGGCGCACAAGGACGACGAGGCGACGCCGCTTGAGGAGACGCTTGGCGCCTTCGCTCGACTGGTCGAACAGGGCAAGGTCCGCGCCATCGGCGCCTCCAACTACGGTACTCCCCGTCTCAAGGCGGCGCTGGAGACGAGCGCGAGGCTGGGTCTGCCGCGCTACGAGAGCCTGCAGCCCCCCTATAACCTGATGGAGCGGGGGATCGAGGCCGACCTGCTGCCGCTATGCCGGGAGCACGGCCTGGGGGTCATCCCCTACGCCGCCCTGGCGGCCGGCTTCCTGACCGGCAAATACCGGTCCGAAGCCGACCTTTCGAAGAGCGTGCGCGGCGCCCGCGGCGCGGGCAAGCACCTGAACGAGCGCGGGATGCGGGTGCTTGCGGTCCTCGATGCGGCGGCGGCCCGCTTGCACGCGACACCGGCGCAGGTAGCGCTGGCGTGGCAGATCGCCCGGCCCGGCATCACCGCCCCGATCGCCAGCGCCACCAGCCTGGAGCAGTTGCAGGACTTGGTTACAGCCACGACCCTGACCCTGGATCGAGAGGCAGTGGAAGCGCTGGACGCGGCGAGCCGATAAGGCATCCCCGCCGGCGACACGGGGCGGAGCGGCGGCCTCCGCTCGTGCCCGGCGCTCTAGCGTGGCATCGTGCGAAGCCTACGCTTCTAAGTCCCGGCGGCTGGCTTGCGGGCTAGCGGGCGCCGGGCCTATCGTCGTAGGGCAGTCCTCGAAGGGTCGGGCAATGGATGCGCTGGTGCTGGAGCGCAAGGACGAACTCAGCCTCAGGGACATCAAGCTCGACGAAAAGCTCGGGCCTCGGGACGTGCGCGTCGCGTTACGGACAGTGGGCGTGTGCGGCAGCGACGTTCATTATTACACGCATGGCGCAATCGGTCCTTTCGTCGTCAAGGAGCCGATGATCCTCGGGCATGAAGCAGCGGGCGACATCATCGAGGTCGGGGCCGCGGTCAAGGAATTGCAGGCCGGTGACCGGGTGTGCATGGAGCCCGGGATTCCCGACCCGGCCAGCCGGGCGACGCGGATCGGCAAGTACAACCTGGACCCGGCAGTGCGCTTCTGGGCGACACCACCAGTGCACGGCGTGTTGCGGCCGACTGTGGTTCACCCCGCCGACTTCACCTTCAAGCTGCCGGACAATGTGAGCTACGCCGAAGGCGCGATGGTCGAGCCGTTGGCCGTCGGTGTCCATGCCGCGACCAAGCTGCAAGTACAGACCGGGGGACCTTGCCGTGGTGATCGGCGCGGGGCCGATCGGGATGGTAACGGTGCTCGCAGCGCTCGCGGCCGGGTGCGCCCGGGTAATCGTCAGCGACATTCACGAGCCGAAGCTTGAGCTGGCGAGGAAACTGGGGCCGGTGCTGCCGGTCAATGTCCGCCGCGAGAGTCTCACGACGTCGTCAAGCGCGAAAGCGAGGGCTGGGGCGCGGACCTGGTTTTCGAGTGCTCGGGCTTCGCGCCGGCCATGGCGGAGATCTTCGATCTCGTGTGCCCGGGCGGCAAAGTGGCGCTGGTTGGCATCCCGCTTGAGCCATTCCCGTTCGATGTCAGCAAGGCGCAGGTGAAGGAGGCCAGAGTTCGAGAGCGCTTTCCGCTACGCCCATGTCTACCCGCGCGCGGTGGCGATGCTCGCCTCGGGCAAGATCGACGTGAAGCCCCTGATTACCGACCGCTTCGCCTTCGAGGACAGTGTGGAGGCGTTCGATTTCGCCAAAGCCATGCCGCCCGCCTCGGTCAAGGTGCAGATCGAGATGCCGGGCGATTGGCAGGTCGGGTAGACCAATCGCGACCACACCGCATCTACCGGACTCTCGGATAACAAGCGCCGCGAGCGCGCCTCGCGCGGATCGGGTTCCTCGAATGCTGCGTCACTGGCGATTTCCGTCACTCGACCCGGATCGCTTTCTCGGTTCCATTCAAGCAGGCAGGAGTGAAAACTGTCCACGGAAACCGGTGCCGACTTCAAACCCCGGGTAAGCTGGTCAAGTTGGGCGGGCTCACCATTAAATAACGTCAGGTTCACCTCTGCCTCTAACCTGAAGTTTTCACTGACCCCGACCTGATTCCCTGCGGTTTCCGTCGCTTTTCTGGGTCACTTGCTGGCTGGATGTGTCCATACACGGGGCTTGCGTCGACGCGAGCTGGCGTGATTCGATTCGGTTATGTTCATCGACGTTGTGCCGAACGGCCGATTGGCGCCAGCGGTGTTGCTGCGCGAAAGCTATCGCGAGGGGCGCCAGGTCAAGAAACGCACCTTGGCCAATCTGGGCCAATTACCGCCCTGGGTGATCGACGGCCCGTGCGGCAATCAATTACGGCTGCTTCGAATTACAATGCCGCAACTAGGTCAGAGCTTCTAAGCTTTCCGTGCCGCCACGTCGAAGCTATCGTCCTGAACGATAACGAGGGGACGCGGCTTGCCCGCACAGTCCTGCCGCCGGCGAAGGTCCAGCCGGCTGGGCCGATTGTCGCGACCGGAGGCGGCTGGTAATTCCGGCCCGGATGATCCTTCGCGTCACGATGACCGCTCCTGCAGGCGCGTCCCCCGCGCCCGCTTTCATGCCGGGCTCCCAACCAGCCCCCGGCTGGCGCGTGCTGCGACGGCTTCTGGCGGCCGCTTGGCGCGACCCGGGCCAGTTCGCCAGCCGTCGCTTGCCCCGCCTGTGCCCGATCTGCGGCTATCGGGGCGTGTTCGTCTCCGTCGGCCGGCCGCCGCGACGGGACGTGCGCTGCCCGTCCTGCGGCTCGCGCGAGCGCCACCGACTCGCGCATCTCTGGGCGACCGAGGGCGGCGGGAACCGGCTCGCCGGCAAGCGCATCCTGCATTTCGCGCCGGAGAAGGTGGTGCAGCGACAAATGCGCGGCAACCCGTTGTATGAGACCGCGGACCTGCACCAGCCGGGGGTCACGCATCGCCTGGACATCACCCGCATTCCTCTCCCGGATGCGAGCTACGACGTGGTGATGGCGCATCACGTCCTGGAGCACATTCCCGATGACCGGGCGGCGATGTGCGAGCTGTCCCGCATCCTCGCTCCGGGGGGAGTGGCGATCCTGAGCGTGCCGATCAACGCCTCGCGCCGGGAGACCTATGAGAACCCGGCGATCACCGATCCGGCCGAGCGCGAGGTGCATTTTTCCGCTCCCGACCACAAACGGTACTACGGCCTCGATTTCGCCGACCGCCTCAAGGAGGCAGGATTCGCGGTCGAGACATTCCGCCTGCCGCCCGAGCTTGAGCCCCGCTACGGATTGCTGCGCGCCGAGTGGCTCTATCTCGCGCGCAAGCCGGGGTGACGGCGTGCCGGGGCCATCCTCCGTCCTCGTCATCAAGCTCGGAGCCTTTGGCAATGTCGTGCTCTCGCTCGGAGCCTTCGCGGCGATCA
The DNA here is from genome assembly GCA_963830565.1 of uncultured Pseudomonadota bacterium. Taxonomy (GTDB): domain Bacteria; phylum Pseudomonadota; class Alphaproteobacteria; order Acetobacterales; family Acetobacteraceae; genus DATFDN01. The sequence continues at coordinate 27,561 of CAWHMO010000011.1, read as the reverse complement.
GGCGCCAGCACGCGGGCGCCCGCATCACGCTGCTGACCACGGCGCCCTATGCCTCATGGATGGCGGCTTCGCCCTACTTTGACGAGGTCTGGATCGACGACCGACCCGGGTGGTGGAATGTGCGCGGCTGGCTGCGGCTGCGCCGGCGGCTGGTCGGCGGGTGGTTCGACCGCGTGTACGACCTGCAAACCTCGAGCCGCAGCAATTGGTACTTTCAGCTTCTGCCCCGGACCGCGCGGCCGGAATGGTCGGGGATCGCGCCCGGCTGCTCGCACCCCGATCGGGACCCGCGCCGCAACGTGATCCATGACGCCGATCGCCAGGCCGGGCAGCTTCGCCAGGCCGGCATCGATGGCGTGCCGGCGGCGGATCTCGACTGGTGCGCCGGCGACATCGTCCGGTTCGGTTTGCCTGACCGTTTCGCCCTACTGGTGCCGGGCAGTTCCCCGCATCGCTCCGCCAAGCGCTGGCCCGCCCGGCAATACGGCCGGCTCGCCCGCGCGCTCGCAGCCGAGGGGCTTGCGTCGGTGGTGGTGGGCTCGACAAATGAAGCCTCGCTGATTGACGAGATCGCCCGGGCCGCGCCGGTCATCGACCTGACCGGGCGCACCGGCTTCGGCGACCTCGCGAGCCTCGCCCGCGCCGCCCAGGTCGCGGTCGGCAACGACACCGGCCCCATGCACCTTTTCGCGGCGACGGGCTGCCCCTCTGTCGTGCTGTTTTCGCACGACTCCGACCCGACCCTGTGCGCGCCGCGCGGCTCGCATGTCGCCGTCCTGCGGTGCCCGTCCCTTGATAAGCTCGATCTCGCCTCGGTGCGCGAAGCCGCGTTGGGCCTGGTCACGCCCCAGGGCGCCGAAATAACCCCTCTCCCCCCGGAAACGGGGGGCTGCGGTGTTCACACATCTCCGCTGTAATGCCATTCTCCCGGGCCTGTTGAAGAACTCGGTTTTTCGGTGACATTGGCTGGACAGGATAAGGATCGTTTGTATCCTCTGAGGGCTGGCGATCCTATTGCGAGGCGACTGCGGCCAGTTGCCGATGAAGGCGCGAGCGCCGCAAGTCAACGTCGCCATCCGCGGGTTCATCGGCTACGGCTGCACGAGAATGATGGCCGGCTCGCTGCGCGAGCTGGTCCCCGACGACCACGTGCCGGCCAGGTGGAGCGGGTGCTGAAGCTGTCGTGGCTGCGGGCGGAGGTGCGGGACTGCTACGCCGCTGCGACCTGCCGGAGCGCCTGACAGGCTGTTTTGAAAGCTACGGGGCTGCAAGTCGCTTGCGGTTGGGGTGAGTGAGGCGGTGGAGCATGAGGCGGTGCCGCCGTGCTCGCCTGGCTCAAGGCCGCTGCGCGTCGCCTCCGGCGATGCTCTCCGGCGTGAGCCGGGCCGCGAATAAGACCGGCATCGCGGCGACTCAGATGCTGGAAGCCGCATCCCGGCTGTCATGCCGATCCAACCAGCTATCGAAGGGCAGCCTGACTACAGCGTGTACTCCAACCGCTCGGGACCTCTGCCGCCCTTGCTCGATCCCGTGCGCGCCATTTCGAGGCCCGTCTGCAAGGCGAGCAGCGCGCCGGCTGCGGCGATGCTGCCGAGGCCAAGCCGGGAGGCCATGCGCAGGCCGCCGCGCAGCGCCATCCAGCGCCAGCCGCCTGACACCCCCGCCGCCGCAAGCGGCCTGAACAGGTTGCCCGCGGTCTCTTTCGATGGTGCTGCCTGGCTCAGATAGCCGCCGACGAACTTGTTCATCGCCCAGCGCCCCAGCGCCGGGGCGACGGCATAGCCGATGCGCGCCAGGGTCGCCACCGAGCCGACAGTCGCTGCGCTCGTCTCGGGATGGCGGGCCAGGCGGATCATCTTCTCGGCGACGCGCTCGGCGGCATAGACCGGCGGCGCCGGCTTCAGGAACCGCCCGGTGTAGTTCGCACCGTGCTGCACGCCGGGTGTGTCGATGAAGGACGGGAACACGTCGCACACATAGACGTTGGGCGAGTCGGACAGCTCGGCGCGCAGGCTCTCGGATAGGCCGCGCACCCCGAACTTGCTCGCGCTGTACGCCGCGGCCAGCGGCGCGGCGACCCAGCCGCCGAAGGAGATGTTGTTGATCAGCACCCCGCCTTCCTGCTGGCGCAGGAAGTGCTCGAGCGCCGAGTACGCGCCGTGCAGGTAGCCGAGCAGGTTCACCTCCACCACCTGGTCATGCGCCTCCACCGGGGTTTCGATGAAGCGGCCCACGGCGCCGACCCCTGCATTGTTGATCCACACATCGATCCGCCCGTTGAAGGCGCGCGCGGCATGATCGGCCAGACGGCGCACGGCGCGCGGGAGCGTCACATCGGTCGGCACCGCCAGCGCCCGCCCGCCCGCCCCGCGCGCTTCTCGCGCCGCTTGCGACAGGGCGCGGCGGTCGCGCGCAGCAAGGACGACATTGGCCCCCTCGCGCGCGAAGGCGATCGCCGCCGCGCGGCCGATGCCGGACGAGGCGCCCGTGATGACCACCGTCGCGTTCGTCAGATCGCGCATGTTCCCCTCCACCAATCGCCGCCCATTCCCAGCGAACGCCGGCCGGCCTTTTCCGTTGCCGGCGGCTTCCGGAACTCGGCTTCGGCCGACGGCGTTGCAGCCGGTGAGGCAGCGCGCGGGCAACGCCTCGCGCGGCGACACCATTCGGGAGTCACACGATGGCCCAGCAGATACCGCTCGACACCGCCGCGCTGGCGGGACATGCGGCCGATCAAGGACGGACGATCGAAATCGCTGGCGATGTCGCGTATCGTCGGCTGCTGCTGGTCAACGTCGCCTTCGTAGGCAAGCCCGGCGCCGGCGACCGTGGGTGGGTGCTGATCGACACCGGCGTTCCGGGTACCGGCCCGCTGATCGTCTCCGCGGCGGCCGAGCGGTTTGGCGCCGGCGCGCGTCCGGCGGCGATCATACTGACACACGGGCACTTCGATCACGTCGGCACGGTCAGGGACCTGTCCGATCGATGGGACGCGCCGGTGTATGCGCACCGGCTGGAGCGGCCGTATCTCGACGGCCGCGCCGCCTATCCGCCGCCCGATCCCACGGTCGGCGGCGGGCTGATGTCGCTTCTCTCGCCGCTCTACCCGCGCGGGCCGGTCGATGTCGGCGCCCGCCTGCAGGATCTTTCATCGGACGGCACCCTTCCGCACATGCCTGGCTGGCGTTGGATTCACACCCCAGGGCATTCGGCGGGGCACGTTTCGTTGTGGCGGGAGGATGATCGCGCGCTGCTCGCGGGAGACGCGTTCATCACCACGCGCCAGGAATCCGCCTATGCGGCGACGGCGCCCAACCAGCCTCCGGAGCTGCACGGGCCGCCGATGTACTTCACGCCGGACTGGGAGAAGGCAAAGGTCTCGGTCCAGAAGCTCGCGGAGCTGGAACCGGAGGTCGCCGTCACCGGCCACGGCCCGGCCGTACATGGCGAGGAGCTGCGCAGCGGGTTGCACAAGCTCGCCCAGGATTTCGACGGCATCGCGGTGCCAAGCCACGGGCGCTATGTCGGCCACCCAGCGCGCGAGGAGGACGGCAGCGCCTATCCGGCGCCCTGACTTATTCGCGCCGTGCTGGCAGCAGAGAGCACCGCCGAGACGGCAAAAAAGCTAGCTGGGAGGCTCGCTCGGAAGTCATGCGTCGTGAGATCTTGCACGAAGTCGCTCAGCCCTTGTCGTACTCGTCGTGGCGGCGCCACCAGACGCCCGTCTCGTTGCGCCCGTTGGGTGCGCGGTCAAGCCACTGGTACATGCCCCACAGGCCATCCAGTCCACGCGAATAAGCGGAATAGGTGTGGTAGACGACACGGTCCTCGAGCACGAACGCGCTCATGCCCGGCCTATCGCGCATGTACGTGGCCACGTCGGTTCCGGACATGGCCGCGAACTCGGCGACAGGCCCCGGGACCGGCGTCGCGTCCATCGCGTGGCCGCCGCGCTCGTAGTTGTATTCAACAACTCCCTCGCGCTGTTGCTCCTTGGTGAACGAGACGTTGAAGTCGAAGTTGAAGTCGCTTCCGAGCGAGGACGCCCAGGGAAACGTCCATCCCATCCGCCGCTTGTATCCCTGTAGGTTCGCGAGCGGCGCCCGCGACACCGCCGAAAGCGTGACGTCGTGGTTTGCCAAGTGGACGACAAAGCCGTCGAACCCGTCCGCGATCGCCGAGCAGGACGGGCACCCCGCCGTGTAGTCGGGCCCGAACATGAAGTGGTAGACGAGGAGCTGCGAGCGCCCTCTGAAGAGGTCTGCCAGCGAGGCGCTCCCTTCATCGGTCTCGAATCGGTACTCCTTGTCGACCCGGACCCACGGCAGCTCCTGACGTCGCCGCGCCAATTCGTCGCTGCGCCGCGTTAGCTCCTTCTCCTCCTTGAGCAGCCCGAGCCGGGCTGCAAGCCACTCTTCACGTGTCCCGGTGATGTGCTTCGCCATCGCTCTCTCTCCTTCGCGTTGTTACGTTTGCGGCGTCAGCCCACGCTGCGAAATGGCCCCCTGCGTATCCATACCGCTTGCGTCAGGCCGGCATCCGCCGGTCGTATTCCTTCCGCAGGCGGCTCCACCCGTCCCAGAATGGCTCCGGGTCCTTGCCTGTCGCGCGGGCGACCAGAATGTCGAGGTGCATGTGCCAGCCTGCACCGATCATCAGCATGGTTGCGCGGTCGGGTAGGCGACGATGGATCACGGTGAGCAGCACCTCGTTGCCCTTAGGTTCCAGCTCGAAGGAGACGTCGCCGCTGCCATTCCAGGCGATCGCGAGCTTGCGGGGCGGATCGAGCTCGATGATCCGGCTCTGCATCCGATGCTCGTCGGAGAAGCCGGGCGGACGCTGACCGGGCGGGTTGGTAAGCTCGTTGTTTCGCCAGACGAACTCGAAGGGCGCGCCGACCTTCATCTCCATCTGGCCCGCCGCCAGCCACTGGCGGCGCAGTTCGCTCTCCGTGAGGTAGGCCCAGACGCGCTCGATCGGGCCGGGCAGAAGGCGCTGGATCTTCAACGTGGCAGGCTCGGTCAGCACGCCATAGGCATCCAGGGCCGCGAGTTCGGTCATTGGTCGTCTCCTTTGGGGGTGGGGGATTTGCGTGCGTCCTCCTTGCGGAGGAGCCGTTCGAGCACATCCAGATGGTCGGTCCAGAAGCGCTCGTAGAAGCTCAGCCACTCATGGGCGCTGGCGAGCGGTCCGGGGTCGAGGCGGCACAGATGGGTGCGGCCGCGCACCTCGCGACGGATCAGCCCGGCGCTCTCGAGCGCCTTGATGTGCTTCGAGGCTGCCGCGAGCGAGATAGCGAAGGGTTCCGCAAGCTGGCCCACCGTTCGCTCGCCGCGGGCGAGTTCGCGAAGCATCCGTCGGCGCGTGGCGTCACCGAGGGCATGAAAGACGGGATCCAGCTGATGTGTCTCTAGTTCAACCATATGGTTGAATATAGGACCGCGCTTTCAGAAAGTCAACCTATGGGTTGAATGACTGGCTGGCGGTCGTGCAGGTGCCGCATTGACTCGTGAGCGGCGGCCGTGAGGATCACGCAACTGGCGACATCGAGATCCGTCGCAGGTGCCACGGTGCCCACAGGAAGCTGCCGTTCCGCTATCGGCCCAATTTCAGCGGGTCGAGGCTGCTGCCGTAAGGGTCAGCTAAGGGGTCGAATCCGGCGGTTCCCCTCTTAAGTTCGCGCCTATGAGGCTCCGCCCATGACCTCCCGGTTCCACACGATCGGGCATTCGACCCGCGGCATCGAGGAGTTCGCCTCTCTGCTGCGCGAGGCGGGTGCCGATCTCGTCGCCGACGTGCGCTCGATCCCTCGGTCACGCACCAACCCGCAGTTCAACCGCGATGTGCTTCCGGCCGCCCTGGCGCCGCATGGTGTCGGCTACCGGCACCTCGCGGCGCTTGGCGGCCTGCGGGGGCGCCGGCGGGATCAGCCGTCGGTGAACCTGTTCTGGACCAACCTCGGTTTCCGGAATTACGCGGACTATGCCCTGTCGGCGGCATTCCGCGACGGACTGTCCGAACTCCGCGCGTTGAGCGGACAGCATAGCTGCGCGATCATGTGCGCCGAGGCGGTGTGGTGGCGCTGCCATCGCCGGATCATCGCCGACTACCTGATCGCGGCGGGCGATGAGGTGCTGCATATTCTCGGGCCTCGACACATCGAGCAGGCGGCCATGACGCCGGCAGCCCGCGAGCTGGACGGATCCCTTGTCTATCCGCTTGCCTGACCGTGCCTTGAACCAGCATGTCAATCTTGCCGTTAGGTGGCTCGAAATGCGGAAAGGAAGCGTGCGATGACTGAGCTGACGGACAATACCGCCCAACGTCGGTTCGAAATGACGGTGGATGGCGCGGTCGCGTTTGTCGAATACGCGCCGCGTGCCGGGGACGGGCTTGAGCTGATCCATACCGAGGTTCCCCGATCCCTCTCCGGCCAGGGAGTCGGATCGCGGCTCGCCAAGGCCGTTCTGCAAGAGGCAAGACGCCGTGGCGTCGGCGTAGTCCCGACCTGCGAGTTCCTTGCCGCATATATCGAGCGCCATCCGGAGTTCCGGGATGTGGTCCGCCAGCCTTGAACCCGGACAGCCTCGTCCGCAAAGCGGACGCGCTGACGCCGATGAAGCCTCGACCGCACCTCGAATTCAGCGGGGCAGGTCTTGGCACGGAGGATGCATCCATGAGGTCACGGGCGCATACCGGCCCGCAACTCATGGAGGACAAGATGCCGATCACGTTGAAACACGCGCTATTGGCGGCGACGCTGGCCGCCGGCCTTGGGGGCGTCACCGCGTACGCCCAACAGCCGGCGAGTTCCGAGGCCGAGCAGCTTCCGACCATCAAGGGGAAGGTCGCCCAATACAGCCTGACCCCGCGCGGCGATGTCGACGGCTTCATCCTGGACAACGGGACCGAGGTGCATTTTCCGCCGCATCTCTCCACTCAGGTCGTCTTCACGGTGAAGCCTGGCGACGCGGTCACGATTCACGGTCTGAAGGCACAGGCCGTGCCGATGGTGCAGGCGACGTCCATCACCAACGACGCGTCGGGTCAGACCGTCATCGATAACGGCCCTCCCGCCGGCGGTCCCGGCAGGCACGGTCCGAATGCGGGCGGCCAGACCCTCCAGGTCCAGGGGCAGGTGAAGGAGCAGTTGCATGGGCCGCGCGGCGAGCTCAACGGCGTCCTGCTCCAGGACGGCACCATCGTGCGCCTGCCGCCGCCCGAGGCGCAGCGTCTGGCAGCCGACCTCGCGCCTGGGAAGCAGGTCTATGCGCAAGGGAATGGCATCGCCAGCCCGCTCGGCAAGGTCGTGGCCGCGCGGTCGATCGGTCCCAGCCAGTCCCAGGCAGTGGCGCTGGCAGCGCCGCCGCCTCCACCCCACCACGGTCATGGACCCGCGGGAGGCCCCGGCGGCGGCCCTGGGCCGGCGGGAGCCCCCGGCGCCCCCGCAGCACAGTAATTAGCACCGCGGCCGCCGCTGCTGAGCTGTTCGCCTTCTCCCCAAGCTCTCGCGAGGGGAGGGGGCGAGGGTGCCAGCCGCGGAAGCGTCGTAACCTGGCACTATGAACCCGTGCATTCGCTCCGCTCTCGGCTGGCCGTGCTCTGGGTGCTCGCACTGGCGACATGCGTGGCGGTCGGCTTCCTGCTGGTCCAATTCTATACTCAATCCGCTTCGGCCCAGGTGCAACGGGCCGAGGCGGTGCTTGCCCGCTCCTGCGATATGATCAGCGACCGTTACGGGTTCTATGTGACGGGCTGGAGCGGTCCGCCGGGAGGCGAGATCACTGCCTCGGTGCGGGCCGGACTGCGCGCCGTCGTGTGGGTGGCCCTGGCCCATCAGGACGGCATCGAGGGCGGGATCTGGCAGGCCGGAACCGGGCCGCTCGCCTACGCCTTCCCGACCTATCCGGGCACCGGCCCGAAGGCCGACCTGCCCGCCGCCGAACGGCGGCGAATCCAGGCTGCCAACGAGCAGGCGGCGCGGGAAGATCAGGCCGTCCTGACTCGCTCTGCATCGTATTCTCAGACGCTGCTCCTCTATGCCTGCCCACTCGAAGGCCCATTGCCTGGGCTGACCGGCTGGACGATGACGCGGGTGATGGCAACGCCCGGCTACGAGCGGTTGCGCGCCGGGCTGGGCGGACTCCTTGCCCTCATGCTGGGCATGTCGGCCTGGCTGACCTGGATCGTGGTCTCCTGGTCGCGTCATGTAGGGCAACTCGAGACGGCGCTCCGGCAACATGGCGAGGGGTTGCCGGAGCTTCGGCGCACGGGCGAGCGGGAGCTCGACCGCATCATCGCCGCGCTGAACGAGGCCGGGCGCCGGCTGACCGAGGCACGCCGACGCTCCGACGAATTGTCCGCCCGGGTGGCGGCATCCGAGCGTCTGGCCGCCCTGGGCCGTGTGGCCGCCGGCGTCGCGCACGAGATCCGCAATCCGATCGCCGCGATGTGGCTGCGCGCCGAGAATGCGCTCGCCGGCGATCCCCCGCGGATGCGGGCCGCGCTGGGGCTGGTGCTGACGCAGGTCGCGCGCCTCGACGGGCTGGTCTCGCAGCTCCTGGCCATGACCCAGCGCCGCGAAGCCGTTCAACAAGCGGTTGACGTTGCGGCTTTCCTGCACGCGACGGCGGAGGACTACCGGGACATCGCCACGGCGCGCGGCGTCCGGCTGGAGGTGGATGCCGGGCGGCTGACCGGCCGCTTCGATCCGGAACTGGCTCGCTGGGCGATCGGCAATCTCGTGCTGAATGCGATCCAGCACACGCCCGCGGGCGGACTGGTCCGCCTCTCGGCGGGGCTTGCGGACCACGCGCTTCGTATCCTCGTCGCCGATACCGGGTCTGGCGTCTCGCCCGCAGTGCGGGGCAGCCTGTTCGAGCCGTTCGTGACCGCTCGGCCCGAGGGCACGGGGCTAGGCCTCGCGATCGCGCGCGAGTTCGCCGAGGCGCAGGGCGGGCGCGTGACGCTGTTGAGCGCCGGGGGCGGCGACGCGGGCGGAGCCACATTCGCGTTGGAGCTGCCGTGGCAAGCATCCTGATCGTCGATGACGACACCGCCCTGCGCGAAAGCATCGCCGAGACCCTCGGCGATCTCGGCCACACGCCGGTCGAGGCCGAGGACGGTGCGGCCGCCCTATCGCGTCTCGGTCAGTCCGGCATCGACGCCGTCCTGCTCGACCTCCGCATGCCCGGCCTTGATGGGCTGGAGGTGCTGCGGCGCATCCGCGCGCTTCCGGCCCCGCCCCCCGTCGCCGTGCTGACGGCGGTCCCGACGGCCGACAACACGATCGAGGCCATGCGCCTTGGCGCCGCGGACCACCTCGCCAAGCCGATCGGCCGGACCGACCTTGAAGAACTGCTGACCCGGATATTGCCGCGCGCGTCCGCCGCGCCCGCCGCCGCCACTCCGGAGTTGGGAGAGCTGGTCGGGTCCAGCAAGGCGATGCGCGAGGTGCAGAAGGCAATCGGCCTGTTGGCAGATACCGGCGCGACCGTGCTCATCACCGGCGAGACCGGCACCGGCAAGGAGGTGGTGGCGCGGGCGATCCATCGCCACGGGAATCGCGCCACCAGGCCGTTTGTTGCGGTCAACTGCGCGGCGATCCCCGCCGAGCTGCTGGAAAGCCAGCTGTTCGGGCACGCGCGGGGCGCCTTCACGGGAGCGGTGTCGGACCGTCTCGGCTGCTTCCGCGAGGCGGATCGGGGCACCCTATTCCTGGACGAGATCGGCGACATGGATCTGCCGATGCAGGCCAAGCTGCTGCGCGTGTTGCAGGAGCGCGTGGTAACGCCGCTGGGCGGACGTCCGGTCCCGGTGGACGTGCGGATCATCGCCGCCACGCACCAGGATCTGCATGCGATGGTTGCGCAGGGACGGTTCCGGGAGGACCTGTTCTACCGGCTCGGGGTGGTGCCGGTGCAGCTGCCGCCCCTGCGCGATCGGCTGGCCGACATCGTCCCGCTTGCCGAGCACTTCCTGGCGCTCGCCGCCGCCGAGGCCGCGCCGAAGCGGCTGGCGGCCGACGCGGCGGGCCGGCTTCTCGCGCATCCGTGGCGCGGCAACGTGCGCGAGCTGCGCAATGTCATGGAGCGGGTCGCCGCCATGGTGCGCCAGCCCGTCGTGATCGCCGCGGATCTCGCGTTCCTTGCGCCGAACTCCGGGGGCGAGGAGCAGGATTGGCTGGACGGCGATCTGCCGGGCGCGGTCGCGCGACTTGAAGCGGCGATGATCCACAAGGCGCTGGAGGCGTCAGGCGGCAACCGCACGGAGGCGGCGCGCCGTCTCAACATCCACCGCCAGCTCCTGCACACGAAGGTGCGGCAATACGGGCTGGAGGCGTCCGGGAAGCGGACGGACGGAGCCGGGATTCCGGACACCTCTCGACCCGGATCAAGCTCCTGATGCCACCGACGCATGACTTCGGGATGGCATGGGGCTTGCTCTAGATCGGGGGATGAGCGCGCCCACAGCGACCTACGGCCTGGTCTTGGGCATCGCGGCATGATGGGCGCGCTCGCCTCCTCCTCCTGGCCTACCTGGGGCATCGCCGCCGTGGCCACGGCCGGGGTCATCGTCCGTCCCTTCTCCTGGCCGGAGTTCGTCTGGGTGGTGGCGGGCGCCGTGCTGCTCGTCGTGCTCGGCCTGCTCCCCTTCTCGGACGCGCTCGCCGGCGTGAAGAAAGGCATCGACGTTTACCTGTTCCTCACCGGGATGATGCTGCTCTCGGAGCTGGCCCGGCAGCACGGGCTGTTCGACTGGCTCGCCGCCCGCGCCGCGCGCCTGGCCAAGGGTTCCGCGACGCGGCTGTTCACGCTGGTCTTCGGCGTGGGCACGGTCGTGACAACGTTCCTGTCCAACGACGCGACCGCGGTGGTGCTGACGCCCGCGGTCGCCGCCGTCGTCCGCGCGGCCGAGGCGAAGGACCCGCTGCCCTATCTCTTCATTTGCGCCTTCATCGCCAACGCGGCGAGTTTCGTGCTGCCCATCTCCAACCCGGCGAACCTGGTCATCTACGGCAGCCATATGCCGCCCCTCATGCAGTGGCTGCCGCGCTTCGCGCCGTCCGCCGCGCTCTCGATTGTTTCGACTTACGTCGTGTTGCGACTGACCCAGGGAAAGCGCCTGCGACAGGAGGTCGCCTCCGAGATCGAAGTTCCGGAGCTGTCCGCGAGCGGGCGGATGGCGGCCTATGGCATCATCGGCACCGCGATCGTGCTGCTCGGCGCCTCGGCGACCGGCTTCCAGCTTGGCCTTCCGACCTTCGTCGCGGGCGCCGTCACGGCGGTGCTGGTGCTCGTGCGCGCCAGGTGCGGCCCGCTCAGCGTGCTGAAGAACATCTCGTGGGGCGTGCTGCCGCTGGTCGCGGGCCTGTTCGTGCTTGTGGAGGCGCTGGAGAAGACGGGCGTGGTGAACGACCTGGCCGCGCTGCTGCACGGCTTGCTGCAACGCTCGGCGATGCTCGCGGCGTGGGCGTCGGGGGTCGTGCTCGCGGTCGGGTGCAACCTGGTGAACAACCTGCCCGCCGGGCTGGTCGCGGGCCGGGTGGTCGAGATCGCCCACGTGCCGGAGAGCGTGCGCGGCGCGGTGCTGGTCGGGGTGGATTTGGGGCCGAACCTGTCGGTCACGGGATCGCTCGCGACCATCCTGTGGCTGACGGCGCTGCGACGCGACGGGCAGAGCGTTGGCGCCTGGACGTTCCTGAAGCTCGGCCTTGTCGTCATGCCGCCCGCGCTCGCACTGGCGATCGGCGCGCTGTTCGTGACCGGATGACCTGATCCCACCTGGAGGACGAAGCAATGCAAGGCATAAGCGCGCTATTGCTGTACCCGATCATCCTCGCCTGCGGCGTCTTGCAGGCGTGGGGGCCGCCGATGAACGGCGCGCTGCGGCTCTCATTGACCAACCCCTGGCTAGCCAGCGTTATCTCCTTCCTCCCGGTCGTGTTCTTTCTCGCGGTCGTCTGGTTCTGCCTGCCCAGCCCAACGCCCACCGCGGAGGGCATGGACACCATGCCCTGGTGGGCGCCGTTGGGCGGCCTGGTTGGCGCGTTCGCCGTCGTCGCCGGGCTGCTGTTCGTGGACAAGGTCGGCGCGGGTGCCTTCGCCGGCCTGACCATCACAGCGAACATCCTGATGTCGCTGGTCATCGACCAGTTCGGGATGTTTCGGATGGAGGTCCACCATCTGAACATCTGGCGGATCATCGGGGGCGCGCTGATGGTGGGCGGCATGGCCCTGATCTCGATTTTCTGAGGCGGTATGGCCGAGGTAGCACCGGCGCCGGAACGGGAGCCACCGACCCGTAAGACCGCGCCAACGCTGGAGTTGGGTGCCATGCGCCGTAAAGGAGGTTCTTGTTCAGCTTCCCTGCTCCTTCATAGGTAATCAGAGGGGATAGGAGGCGATGATGGTCGCCATGGCGACGCGGCTGGTATGGTCGTGCCGAGCCGTCGCAGTTCTCCTTGTATCTCTCAGTTGCCGGCTGCGACGAAGCCGGAGAGGCTATCGGGGGACGGGAGCCCGCAGCCTCCCAGGGCGATCGAGCCCGTGAAAAAGCATGGCGCCCCGTCCACCGGTTCCATCGGGAACCCGAACAGTCGCCTGGGCCGCAAAGCGAGCCCGCATTCGCAAGGACGGGTTATGGACCAGCCTTCCACTTCGCCAAGTTTCGCCGGTATTGATGTCTCGAAGGATCGCCTCGATGTCCACGTTCGCCCGTCCGGTCAGGCCTTCGCCGTCGCGCGCGACGGTGAAGGCCTGGAACGGCTCACAAGGGATTTACGTGCCCTCGGCCCCGACCTGATCGTGCTCGAAGCCACGGGCGGCTTCGAGATCACCGTGGCCGCGGCCTTGGCCAGCGCCCGCTTGCCGCTCGCCGTGGTCAACCCACGCCAGATCCGGGATTTCGCTCGCGCCACCGGGCGGCTCGCCAAGACAGATGCACTCGATGCCCAGATCATCGCCCTGTTCGCCGAACGGGTTCGTCCCGAACCGCGCGCGATAGCCGACGCCGACAGCCAGGCTCTCGCCGAATTGGTCTCCCGCCGCCGTCAGGTGGTGGAAATGATCGGCATGGAATCCAACCGTCTCCGTCAGGCGCGTAGCCCGCGCGTCCAACGCACCATCAGGGCCACGTCGAAAACCCTTGAAGCTCAACTCGCCGAGCTGGACCGCGACATCAACGACACCGTGCGCGGCTCGCCGGTCTGGCGCGACGCAGATGATCTCCTGACATCGGTGCCCGGAGTCGGGGATGTCACCGCGCGAACCCTGATCGCCGACCTGCCCGAACTCGGCCAGCTCGATCGGCGGCGCATTGCCGCCCTCGTCGGTGTCGCCCCGGTCAATCGCAATTCAGGACACATGCGCGGCAGGCGAACCATCGCCGGCGGCCGAACCGTCGTCCGCGATGCTCTCTATATGGCAACCCTGTCCGCAACACGTTGGAACCCGGTCATCAGGCAACATTACGAGAGCCTCGTCGGACGCGGACGCCCAAAGAAGGTCGCGCTCGTCGCATGCATGCGGCGCCTTCTCGGCATCCTCAATGCAATCCTCCAGACCAAAACCCCATGGCAAAACGCTTGACAGGCAAGACAGTCGCTTTTGCGCCCTCTCCCTGACGATGCACCCAGACGGTCGTGGCATCGATCATCGCGTATTCCATGTCAGGCTCGTCGGACGCCGCGTCGAACATGCGCTTGAAAACATCCGCCTTCACCCAGTCACCGGCACTTACCGTGCAATCAGCAGCAACCACGTCCCGCGCTACCTCGCCGAGTTCGAATACCGCCTCAACCGCCGATACCATCTCGCCGCCAAGATCCCGCGCCTGTACCGGGCAGGCGTGCGTACCACCCCCATGCCCTAGCGGCTCCTGATACAGGCTGAGGTTTGTGGGTAATCAGGAACCAATAGGGAGCGGTTGCAAGGTGTAGTTTCTATATCAGATTAAAACCTTTGATCCTGGGATCGTGTGTTCGAGTCCAACCGTGCCCGCAACGTTCCAGCTCAGTTGCCCTTCAGCGAGGCGGCGGCAGAGACTGCTGCTGGACTCCGCGGCTCTCAGGTTGCGCTTGATACCCGGTCATCGGCGTGTAGCCGGTGCCGGCCGGCGGATAGGATGGAGTATACCCAGGCGAGCCCTGAGCATAACGGGATTGGGGCGGGTATCCCGCCTGCGGATAAGGCGTGACCGACGCCCCCAGCCGCGTCAGGACGCCGCGCAACGGATCCGCTCCCGGATTGGCGCCCTGCATCGCAAGGACGACTTGGCGCGTATCCAGCCGCTGGCCGTAGTAGGCCTGATCCATATCCAGGTTCGAGCTCAGCACGCTGCCCTCGACCGAAATGCCGGCGAAGGCGCCGCGCGAGGACTGGAAAGCCACGATGTCGGCGGTCAGGCCGGTGGTCAGCGCGCCCTGCACGCCGCCGCCGACCGTGGCGATCGCGAGCGAGGCGTCGCCGCCCAGCTTGAAATGGCTGTTCAGCAACGCATCGAGCCCGCGATTAGTCAGCACCATCAGGATCAAGGAGCTGTCCTGCAGCCCGATCTGCAGGCCAAAGCTGGCGCTGCCGATCGTGAAGAACGCGGGATAGGACCAGGTGCCGTTGCCGGCGCGGGCCAGCAGCACGCAATTCCCGCCCGAGCCCGCCAGGAAGAACCCCGCCTTGAAGATGCGCGGGCAGATCAGCACCGCCCGCGCCCGGCCGAGCATCATGCGCGGGGTCTGCGAGATCCGCTGCGTCATCATCTCCTGAACGGTGATGGTCGAGCGGTCAACCAATGCCTGCTCTTCCTCGGTCTGCGCTTGGGCAAGCATCGGGACCAGAAGCAGGGCGGCGAGAAGGATGCGTCTCATGAATAGGTCTCCCCAGGCCAGCGCTACCACAGGGACCCGAGTCGGCGAGTGCGGTCGTTCAATATCCCGGCAGCTCGTTCACGCACATGACCCGCCAGCCAGACGGGTGGTGCTCCAGTCGGGTAAGCGAGAGATTCTGGATGGCCAGATGCAGCGCGTTATCCGGCCCGATGCCGAGGGCATGCGCGACAATGGCGCGGATGGTGCCGCCATGGCTCACCGCGACAACCTCGGCACCCCCATGCGCGCACGCCAACCGCTCCATTGCCGTCCCGGCACGCGCGATCACGTCGGCGATCAACTCGCCAGCCGGCGGACGCTCATTGCCGGCCAGCGGCCAGAAGGCGTGGGCCGGTTGCGCCAGACGCGCTGGCAGTTCGGCATGCGGCAGTCCGTGCCACTCACCCAAGGACTGCTCGATGAGCGCGGGCTCCACCGCCAGCTTCGTGACCGGATAACCGGCAGCGAAGATCGCCTCGGCGGTGCGCCGCGTGCGCGACAGCGGCGTGACGATCCAGTGCGCCGGACGCGGCAAGCGCCGGGCCAGCGCCCGGTACATGGGCGCCTGCTCGATCAGGCTGGCCGGGCACAGCTCAACGTCCAGCGTACCGTACAGGAACGCGCGCGCGTTCTCTTCCACCACGGCGTGCCGGATCAACCAAAACGACGTGATGCTCACTCGCCGATGCTCAGCAGGGCGCCGCGCAGCCGGGCCTGGCGGAGCTGGCGGGCGAACAGCACGCCGGCAGCGACGGACCAGGCCGCGTTCAGCAGGATGGCGGCGAGCAACTGGTCCCAGCGGATCACGCCATGCAGCAGCGCGGCACGCATCCCCTCGAACACGTGCGACGCGGGGATCACGAAGGACACCACCTGCATCGCCCGCGGCAGCACCGCGACTGGATAGAAAACCGCGGCGAAGGGAGTCAGCCCGAACAGCACCGACCAGGCCAGCGCCTCCGCGCCCGCCCCATGGCGCAGGATCAGCGACACCACGCCCAGCGCCACCCACCAGCCCATGACCATCAGGTTGGCGAAGAACAGGACGATGATCGGCCCCAGCGCGAACAGGTTAAAAGCATACAACACCCAGGCAACGCCGATCGCCGGCAGCACGCCTGCCAGCATCCGGATGATCGACATGCCGAGCAGGGCCGCCACCAGCTCCCACGGGCGCAGCGGCGAGACGAAGACATGGCCGAGATTGCGCGACCACATCTCCTCCATGAAGCTGATTGCGACCCCCATCTGGCTGCGCAGCGCCACCTCCCACAGCAGCACGCCCCCCAGCAGCGTGGCGGCGGCCAGCGTACCGGCCCCGGTGCCCATGCGCCCGGCCACGTAGCTCGCCGTGAAGCCCCAGATCAGCATCTGCAGCACCGGCCAGTAAGCCAGCTCCAGCAGCCGGGGCCAGGAGCCGCGATACAGCGCCAGATGACGGTACATCATCGCCCAGATGCGTCGGAGCGGGGATGGCCTCATGCCGTGGCCTCCGCCCTCGCCAGGCGGCGGTCGCGGGCGATGTCGAGGAAAACCTCCTCCAGATCGTCGCGCCCGTATCGGGCGAGCAGCGCGGTCGGGCTGCCGCGATCGACGATGCGCCCCTGCTTCAGCATCAGCACCTCGGAGCAGAGCCGCTCCACCTCGGCCATGTTGTGCGAGGCAAGCAGGATGGTGCAGCCGGTCTCGCTTCGGTACCGTTCAAGCCAGGTGCGGACCCAGTCCCCGGTATCGGGATCGAGGCTCGCGGTCGGCTCGTCCAGCAACAGCACGTCCGGCCGGTTGATCAATGCCTTGGCCAGGGACACCCGGGTCTTCTGCCCCGCCGAGAGCTGGCCGGCGCGGCGGTGCAGGAACGAGGTCATGTCGAGTTCCTCGGCCAGCTCGCCGATGCGCCGTTCCAGGTGACGCACGCCGTAGAGATGGCCATAGACGCGCAGGTTCTGCGCCACGGTCAGCCGCTGCGGCAGCGAGACGTAGGGCGAGGAGAAGTTCATCCGGGCCAGCGCGGCAAAGCGATCGGTTGCCATGTCATGTCCCAGCACCTCGATTCGCCCGGCAGTGGGGATCAGCAGCCCGAGCAGCATGGCGATCGTGGTCGTCTTCCCCGCCCCGTTGCCGCCCAGCAGCCCCACGGTCTCCCCCGGCGGCACGCCGAACTCGATCACGTCCACAGCGAGGACATCGCCGTAGCGCTTGGTCAGCCGCTCCACCCGAATTGCATTCATGGTTCGCCGAGATAGGGCTGTCCGCACCAACTGGCCAGGGAGGCAGGTGCGGGCGCCCGGTAAGTCAGTCAGGCATTCAGGGCGAGCACTTGGGTCTCCTCATATGCCAGAGCAGGAGGGGTTATCCACAGGCATTGCCCGATCGATTGCGGCTGGCGTCTGGAGGAGAGTCAGGCGAGGCTGACGGATGACGCCACCGTCCGCCTCCTATCCTCGGCATCGCTACTTGGGCTAGCTACCTGGCCAGAGATTGGGCGTGCAGTGACTGCTTACGGACAATGATCTTTGGTCGGAAAATGACCGGCTACCGCGCAAGGCGGCCCCGAATATCAGCACTCTGCTATGCCCGGTTTTCACCGATTCTGTTGAAAAAGGCCGCCGGAAGTCTTGGGCCGCCCTTCCGCGCATAAAGCGCAACGATTATACGAAGCAATACCATGTTCAAGTTGTTGATATTTCGAACTGAGAGACTTACCCGGGCTTATGGTGGGCTTTTTAACACGATCCACCACGGACCGACCTACACCACGGATACCAAGCCCCGGATTTCATTCGCTCGACGCCTCCGATGCTCAACGCCGCCTCCACGATCACGCCCTCTCGGGCACGGCGAGCGTCAGCACGCCGCTCAGCAGCAGCGCCGCCGCCATCGCGAGGAACGACAGGTCCGGGTTGCCGGTCGCCGCGTTCAGCCAGCCGACCGCGTAGGAGCCGACGAACGATCCGAGCGCGCCGCAACTGTTGATCAGCGCGATCGCGCCGCCGGCGACGTTGCGCGGCAAGGCCTCCGCGATCCAGGCGAAGAATGGCCCGTAGGGCGCGTACATCGCGCCCCCCGCGATCACCAGCAGCACGTAGCCCGGCCAGAAGCTCGATTGCCCGAGCAGGTAGGAGCCCACGAAAGCGAGCGCGCCCACGACCAGGAACGGCCAGACGAACGGCCGGCGCCGCCCGGCCCGATCCGAGAGCTGCGAGGCGGCGATCATCAGCAACGTGGCGAGCAAGTACGGGGCCGCCGACAGCCACCCCACCTCGACGATGCCGATCGTGCTGCCGGATTTGAGCATCGAGGGCAGCCAGATGACGAACCCATAGACGCCGACGCTCCAGCAGAGATATTGCAGGGACAGGATGATCACAACGGGCGAGCGGAACGCCTCGCCATAGTTGCGGACCGGACGCAGCGCGCGCTGCTCCTGCTCAAGCCTGGCCTCGAGGGCCGCCCGCTCCTCCGGCGCCAGCCAGCGCGCTTGCGCCGGATTGTCCTGGGCCAGATAGAGCCAGATGAAGCCCCAGATGATCGCCGGCGCGCCTTCGGCGATGAACATGCCGCGCCAGCCGATGGCGTGCACCAGGTAGCCGGAGACGATCGACATCCAGAGCACCGTCACCGGGTTGCCGAGGATCAGGAAGGCGTTGGCCCTCGACCGCTCCGCCTTGCTGAACCAGTGGCTCAGGAAGATCAGCATCCCCGGCAGCACCACGCTCTCCGCCACGCCCAGCAGGAATCGGTCCAGGTAGAGGAGATGGATGTCGGTGATCACGCCGATCAGCGAGGCCAGCACGCCCCAGAGCAGCAGACTCCAGAAGATCAGCCGTTTGGCGCTGCGCTGCTCGGCGTACCAGGCGCCTGGGATCTGGAACATGAAATAGCCAAGGAAAAACAGCGCACCCAACAGCGCGTCGGCGTTTCCCGTGATGCCGAGATCCTTGGCCAGGCCCGCCGCCGAGCCGATGCTGTAATTGGCTCGATCCACGTAGGCGAGGCTGTAAGTGATGAACGCCACCGGCACCAGTCGCGCCCAGCGGCTCCCGTATTTGCGCTCGGAAGGCATCAGGACGTTCCTCCTTTTGACCCCGCCCGCTCTCCCGCGTTAACCGACATTGGCGCAGGCTGGGGTGCCAAACGCAACCTTGCGAAGTCCGATCCCAAACGCGAACCCGCAGGAGGACGCATGAAACCCGACATCCTCATGATCGAGCCGTTGACGCGCGATGCGGAGGCCCGGCTGGACGCGACCTATCTTGTGCATCGGCTATTCCAGGCGAGCGATCCCCCCGCCCTGCTCGCCGAAATCGGCCCGCGCGTGCGCGCCATCGTAACCGGCGGCAGGTTGGGGGCGAGCAACGCGGTGGTCGATGCGCTGCCCGCGCTGGAGATCATCGCGATCAACGGCATCGGCACCGACGCGGTCGATCTGGAGCGGGCGCGGGGGCGCTCGATCTGGGTGACGACCACGCCGGACGTGCTCACCGACGACGTGGCCGACATGGCGCTGGCGCTGCTGCTCGCGGTGGCGCGGCGGATCGTCGTCGGCGACCGCCTCGTGCGCGAAGGCCGGTGGCCGTCCGGCGGGCCGAAGCTGGCCACCAAGGTCAGCGGCAAGCGGCTTGGCATCCTTGGCCTCGGCCGGATCGGCCGCGCTGTTGCCCGGCGGGCCGAGGGGTTTGGCATGACGATCGCCTATACCGACCTCCGCGCGGCCGAGGATGTCGCCTACCGCCACCATCCGGCGCTCGAGGACCTCGCCCGGAACGCCGATTTCCTGGTGATCGCCGCCACTGCCGGGCCGGCGTCGCGCGGCATCGTCAACGCGGCCGTGTTCGATGCGCTCGGTCCCGCCGGCATTCTGGTGAACGTCTCCCGTGGCAGCCTGGTGGATGAGCCCGCCCTCGTCGCCGCCCTTCGCGAAGGCCGGCTCGGGGGCGCTGGGCTGGATGTGTTCGCCCAGGAGCCGGAAGTGCCGCGGGCGCTCTGGGAGATGGACAACGTCGTGCTCGAGCCGCACCAGGCCAGCGCCACAGTGGAGACAAGGCAGGCGATGGCCGATCTGGTTCTCGGGAACCTGGAGGCGCATTTCGCGGGACGCGAGCCGCTGACCGCGGTCGTTTGATACGATGTGGCGGCGTCCCACACATGATCACACCGCGTTTGTGCAAGCCCTGCGTCTTCTCTAGCCTTGATGCCGCCATTCACCGGCCCGGTGGCTCCGGGCAACCGCGACGCGCGCAGCAGGAGACGGGAGCATTCTCGACCCGCAGGCCATCCTAGACCGGCTGCAAGGCATGGCCGTGCGGCACGAAACTCCGTGCGGCGTCGGGCGTATGGTGTGGCACGCCTGGGGCGACGGGCTGCCGCTGGTGCTGCTCCACGGCGGCACCGGGTCGTGGCGGCACTGGGTGCGCAACATCGAGGCATTCGCGGACCATCGCCTCGTGGTCTGCGCCGACCTGCCGGGGCTGGGCTGCTCGGACATGCCGCCCGATGCCGAGGACCCGCCGGCGATGGCCGCGATCCTCGCGCGCGGATTGGACGAGGTGATCGGGCCGGACAGCTTCTATGACCTGGCGGGCTTCTCCTATGGGGGCGTGATGGCCGGGGTGCTCGCGGCGCGAGACCGGGGACGGGTGCGCTCGCTCACCATCGTGGGATCGGGCGGGCTCGGGCTCCAGCGTGGGCAGACCCAACTGGTGAAAGTACGGCACCTGGAGGGGCAGGCACGCATCGCCGCGCATCGTGTCAATCTCACGACGCTGATGTTTGCCGACCCGGCCAAAATCGACGACCTCGCGCTGCTGATCCAGGACTGGAACACGCGCCACTCGCGCCTCAAGAGCCCGCTGATCTCGCGCGGCACCTGGCTGCGCGATGCGCTGCGCGGGCTGCGCTGCCAGGTGAACGGGATCTGGGGCGCCCTGGATGCGCCCTCGCTGCCCGACATCGGCGCCCGCGAACGAGCCATGCGCGCGTTGCAGCCCAATCTGCGGTTTCGCGCGATCGAAGGCGCCGGCCACTGGGTCGCCTATGAAGCCGCGGCTTCATTCAACGCCGTGCTGCGCGACGTGCTGACATAGAGGAGAGAGGACCGTGTACCTGCCTCCAGCCTTCCGGGAAGACCGGCTCGACGTGCTGCACGCCGTCATCCGCGATACCGGTCTGGCTACGCTCGTCACCCTCACGGATCAGGGCCTCGTGGCAAGCCATGTGCCGCTGATGCTCGACGCCGATCCAGCGCCCTATGGCACGCTGATCGGCCATCTCGCGCGCCCAAATCCGCAGGCGACCCGCAGCCAGGCCGAACCGGAAGCACTGGCGATCTTCCACGGGCCGGACGCCTACATCACCCCGAACTGGTACGCGACGAAGCGCGAAACCGGAAAGGTCGTGCCGACCTGGAACTACGTCGCGGTCCACGCCTATGGCCCGCTCCGCTTCTTCGATGATCCCGCGCGATTGCTGGAAATCGTCACGCGACTGACCGAGCGTCACAAATCACCACGGGCCAAGCCCTGGGCGGTCGTCGACGCGCCGGCCGACTTCATCGCCGGCATGCTGCGCGGCATCGTCGGGTTCGAAATTCCGATCACGCGGCTGGAGGGCAAGCGGAAGATGAGCCAGAACCGGCCGCCAGCGGACCGCGCCGGCGTCATCGCGGGACTCTCGGCGGAGGGGCGGGACGACGTCGCCGCGCTGGTGCCGGTATCCGGCTGGCCGGTATCCGGCTGAGGGAGAGTATCAGGGAAGGTTGTCAGCGCCGCCCGCCGATGCTCAAAGCGTACGCTCGCGCAAAGGATCCCTCGCACCCCTATGGACACCATCTTTCGAGGAGACATCGCCACCCCCCGGGGCCGCGCCTTGGCTTGGGTCGACGCGCTGTTTGTCGATCATGCGGTGTTTCGGCTGCTCTACTCGAACTTCGCCGTGGTGGCACCCGGCCGGCTGTATCGCATGAACCACCCGACACCGGGGCGCCTGTCGGCGCTGACTCGCCGATACGGGTTCAAGACGCTCATCAACCTGCGCGGGCAAGCGCGCAACGGGTCGGATGCGCTGTCGCGCAACATGGCGGCCCGGCTCGGGCTCGACTTCATCGACATGGCGATGGAAAGCCGCGGCGCGCCGCAACTCGATCGCATTCTGCGACTGCATGAGGTCTATCGCACGATGCGCGAGCCGGCGCTGATCCACTGCAAGTCGGGCGCCGACCGCGCCGGCCTCGCCGCCGGACTGTGGGTGCTGTTCGAGGGCGGCACGGCGGCCGCGGCGCTGCGCCAGCTCTCGCCGCGCTTCGGCCATATGCGCCGCTCGCGCACGGGCGTGCTGGATGCCTTTTTCCTGCTCTATGCCCGCGAAGGGGAAGGACGAAAGCCCTTCCTGGATTGGGTGCGCGAAGATTATGACGAAGTGGCGCTGCGTCAGGCCTTCCGCGCGCATGGCTTGGCGAGCTTCGTCAATGACTGGGTGCTGGCCCATGAGTAATCCGCGAGGCCGCGACCCGTCCGGCCATGCGCGACGTGCCGGTCAAGACCCCCGAGCAGCAGGCGGTGCTGACCCAGCACCGGACGCGGGCGCTGCTGGTGAAGCAGCGCACTAGCGGCATGCTCCGCGGGGCCGAGGCTTTGCCCGATTTGGTCCCGCCGCCGCTCCGTCAGCCCGGCTCCCTGGCAACGACGGGTAGGACGACACCCGTCATGTAGTACGCCTCACTCGCTCTGCTCGGCGGCGGCTGTGGGGTTCGCCGATCGTGGCGACCGCGCCGCTACCCGGATCGCAAAGTGGACAGCAGCGGGCTAGGGTGCCTGCTTCTGGAACACCATCGTGTCGCCTCCGGAGGTCAGTCGCAGTTCCTGCCCGTCTTGAGAAATCGTGTAGCTGTCCCTCTCCGTCGCTACTCGCTTCTTGCTGGCCGACGCGCTCGTGGGAGTGAAGACCATCTCGCCGGTGCCGTTGCCCGATGGCGGCCTCTGCGTGTAGGTGCCCGTCATCCGGCGGACCATCTCGTTGCCTTGCCGTGTCTCGCTGTTCCACTTGCCATCGGGCATGACTTGCATGTCGATCGTGACATTACCTCCCGCATTGGCCTTCCAATGCCCGGCAACGCTCGCATCCGCGAACGCGGCGGTCGTTGCCAGTGAAAGCAGAGCAGCCACGATGAATCCACGCATGATCCGCCTCTTCGATGGTTTGACCCGGCCACCCCACCTGCATGGGGATGCCCTGGCAAGTCACGACGAGGTGAACGGAACCGGGGGTTCGCAGGGGGCCTCGCTCGCGGCTCTCAGCCCGTACAGGGCGAGCGCATGGGCGCGCAGGAACGCTTGGTACACTGCGAACTGCTCGGCCCGGCTCAGTCCGGCGCGCGCCGTCTCGGGCAGGGCGGGTACGCCGCCTGCCGGAAGCTGGGCGATCCAGGCTTCGAGTTGTGCGGCGATGATGGCGGGGTCGTTGGAAATCAGCCCGGCGTCACGCTCGCGGATCATCCCCGCGAGCACGCCCTTCTCGTAGCCGAGCAGCAGGATCGGCCGCAACGCGCCGAGATACTCGAAGACCTTGGCGGGAACGTTGCCTTCGTCGCTCGAGTGATCTCGCTGCAGCAATAACAGGATGTCCGCCTCCGACTGCCGCGCGAGCAATTCCCGGTAGGTCAGCTCGGCATCACCGCGACCTGATCGCGCACGCCGTGGCGCGCAGCCAGTCCATGGACCTGCTGCTCCGAGGGCCCATAGAACGCGACCCGCACCCGCCGACGCGCGGCCTCGGGCAGGCGGGCGATCGCGGCGAACAGCGGCGAGGGGTCGCGATGTCCCTCGTAGATGGTGCCGGTGTAGACGATGCTGAGCGTGTCGTGCGGCGCCGGCGGGTGCGGCGGTGGCAAATCCTCGGGAGCGTACCCGTTCAGGACCGTGATGATCGGCTGGCGATACACCGCCCCCAAGTCGCGCGCGACCACCGGGGATACGGCGACCAGCGCCGCGGCACCGCGCAGCGTGCGCTGCTCCATGATCCGGTCCAGCCGGTCGCGCCATGCGGGTCGATCGTTGTAGGCGTTGCCCGACCACGGATCGCGAAGTTCAGCCACCCACGGAATGCCGGTCTTGGCACCGAGCCGGGCGGCGGCGATCAGGCCAGAGTAAGGAGGCGCGCTTGCCACGATCAGATCGGGCCGCCAGTCGCGCACAAGCTCACGTCCGAGTTCGACCGCCGGTGCAAGCCAGCCGGTCTGCTTGTCGGGGATGTGTCTCGCCGCGTACCAATGGGGCCGCAGCGCCTCGATCGTGCGCTCCCGGCCGATTCCGAGCACGCCCGACGCTTTCCGCCCCCTCGCACCGGCAGAGGCGATCAGCGGACGGGGCGCCGCATCCGGCGGCATCTCGGGACGGCTCACCGTCGCCTCCGGCACTTCGAGCGGCAGGGTCAGCGGCGCGCCGGGCGGGCCGGCGATGACGCGGACCTCGTCGCCGACTCCCTCATGTACTTGGCGAACTTGCCCGCGCGGACGGCGCCGATGGCGTTGGTCGGCGGGAACCAGTAGCTCACGAACAGCAGACGCATCGGCCGGTTCATAGCCGATCTGGCTTCGGGCGCATCCAACTGGATCACGGGGGTCATGCGGCCATCATCTCCTGCGCCTGGGTAGCCGGGGAGCCGGCCAGTTCGGTTGCGAGGAAGCCATCGAAGACCAGCAGCAGCCAGATGGGCATGCTGTGATCGAGGCGACCCGATTGGTGTTCGTCAAGCAGACGGCCAAGCGCGTTCTGGTCGAACAAGCCGCTGTCGCGCATCGTGTCCGACAGGACGTGGGCGCGCACCCGCGCCGTCTCCCGCCGGAACAGCGAGGCGAGCGAGGTGGCGAAGCCCTGCTTGGGGCGGTCGAGCGCCTCGGCTGGCAGCAGCGGCCGCAGCGCGCGCTTCAGGACATGCTTGCCGGACCCGCCGCGAAGCTTCAGTGCCGAAGGCAGCGACAGGCCCCATTCGACCAGGCGGTGGTCGAGCAACGGCGCGCGGACCTCGAGCGAGTTGGCCATGCTGGCGCGATCGACCTTCACCAGGATGCCGCCGGAGAGCCAGGTCTGCAGGTCGGCGTACTGCGCCTGCGCGAGTGATCCTCGGTGCCGCTCTCCGCCATCAGGGCGGCGAGGCGGGCGGCCGGGTCGTGGCCGTCCAGCTCGCCGAGCAAGCGCGGGGACGGTCGCGCGCGTCGGCGTTCGTCCTGCACGCGCGCCACGGTCCGAAAGTAGCCGAGCGCGCTGTCGAGACTTAGCTCGGTGAGCGTCGCCTTGGCGCGCAGCCAGCGCGGCGCGCGGTCGACTTCGGATAGAGCCGCGCCAATTCTACCAGGACGCGGCGCCGCACCGGCGTGGGCAACAGCGCGCGCGCCGATTGGGCGAGCTTGTGGAAGCGGTAGCGGCGGTAGCCGGCGAACACCTCGTCGCCGCCATCGCCGGAAATGGCGACCGTCGCATGGCGCCGCGCCAGCCCGCAGACGATATGGGTCGGTACCGAGGACTGGTCGCCAAACGGCTCGCCGAAGATGCGGCCTTGCAAGTGCGCCGCACCGATCATGTCGATCTCTGGCGGCGCGATCATTGTGCTGGCGCGTGCCGTAGCGGCGCGCAACCATCTCGGCATACCGCGTCTCATCCTCGGCGCCCTCGAAGCCGATGGTGAACGTATCGAGCGGCGCGGCGCGCAACGCGGCAGCGACGGCGACCACGCCGCCGGAATCGACGCCGCCGGACAGGAAGGCGCCGAGGGGCACGTGGAGACGAGCCGCGCGGCCGTGGCCGCGCGCAGGCGCTCGGAGAGTTCGGCCACCGCCTCGACTTCCCTGATGGCGCGCGGCGCGGTGGCGGGACGCCAGTAGCGGCGCGGAGCGATCCTTCGCCCCGGCGCAGGATAAGGCAATGCGCGGCGGCCAGCCGTTGGACGCCGGTGTTGATGATCGCCGGGTCGGGGATGTAGCCGTAGGCGAGGAAGTCCTCGATCGCGCTGGCGCTGAGCGTGCGCGACAAGCCGTCGATCTGGCGCGATGCCGCCATCTCGGAGGCGAACACGAATCGGCCGTCGGGCAGGGTCGCGTGATAGAGCGGCTTCTTGCCCAGCCGGTCGCGCGCCAGGAACAGCGTCTGGCGCGGCGGTCCCACAGCGCGAAGGCGAACATCCCGTCCAGCCGCTCCAGGCAATCCGGTCCCCATGCCTCCCAGGCGTGGATGATCGTCTCGGTGTCGCAGCGCGTGCGGAACACGTAGGCCGGCGCCCGAAGCTCGGGCATCAGGTCCTGGAAATTATAGACCATGCCATTGAATACCAGGACCACCGAGCCGTCCTCGTTGACCATCGGCTGCTGGCCGGCGCGCGGGTCGATGATGGCGAGGCGGCGGTGGCCAAGGCCGACACCCGGCTCGACGTGGAAGCCGTCACCGTCAGGTCCGCGATGGGCCAGCGCGAGGGTCATGCGACGCAGCAGGCTGTCATCCACCTCTCGCGCGGCGTCAGGGTTGAAGATGCCCCCCAGACCGACATGCGCCGCTCCCATTGCCAATTGTCATTAATCGGCTCGCGCGTGAACAGGCAAGCGAACTCTGCTCGGGCGCCGCGTTGCGTGGGCCGCCTCGCCGGGGCATCTTCGCCATCAGGTCGACAAGGGAGCGCGTCATGTCGCACGCAGCCGCCAGAAGTGCCATCCGTGACCGGATCGAGGTTCTCCCGAGCGGCGCGGCGCTCGGCGCCGAGCTGCGCGGGATCGACCTTCGCGAGGCGGACAATTCGGCGTTCGCCGCCATCCACCATGCCTGGCTCGATCATCTGGTCGTGCTGTCCGTGGCCAGCCTCTATCCGATGACGACCTGATCGCGTTCAGCCGCCGCTTCGGGGCGCTCGACTGGGCGCCGGTGCAGGAGAACGGCCGCCGGTTCGTGGAGGGCAAGCCGGAGATCTACGTCGTCTCCAACGTGGTCGAGAACGGGGTGGCGATCGGCAGCCTCGGCGCCGGGGAAGCGGTGTGGCACACCGACATGTCGTACCTACCGGACCCGCCGAAGGCGAGCATCCTGTACGCGCTGGAGATGCCGCAATCGGCGGCGCGACCGGGTTTGCAACATGTATCGCGCCTATGCCGAGCTGCCGGAGGGATCTGAAGCGCCGCATCGACGGGCGCATCGTGAAGCATGACGGCACGTACAACAGCGGGGGCTACGTTCCCGGCGTCGCGCCGACCGACGATCCGGTGACCTCGCCCGGCACCCTCCACCCCGCTCGTCTGCACCCACCCGGAGACCGGGGCGCTCTATCTGGGCCGGCGGCGCAATGCCTACATGGACGGCTTGGGATTGCAGGAATGGAGGCGCTGCTGGATGCGCTGTGGGAGCACGCGACCCGCAACTGCTGAGCCTGGTACAGCGATTGGCGGGTTGGCGATCTCGTGCTTTGGGACAATCGCTGCACCATGCACCGTCGTGATCCGTTCGACGCAACCGCGCGGCGGGTGATGCACCGCACCGCGGATCAAAGGCGGAGCTGCGCAGCCGGCGTTCTAGGGAGGCGAGGCGGGTTCATGCCGGATGGCTTGTACGAGCGCGACATCCTGAGCTGGGCAGAGCAGCAAGCCGCGCTGTTGCGCCGGCTGGCGGCGGGCGAGCGCCTGAACGAGGCGGTGGATTGGCCCAACGTGATCGAGGAGCTGCAGGATG